>JAISVX010000005.1 GCA_031271345.1 Lactobacillaceae bacterium | reverse complement strand
TAGTGAACCCCCGACTTAGAATTCCCAATACTGATCCAACAAGCAGCACTGTAGCGAGGGTGATCGCCGTAATGGCCAATCCCTTATTCTTGCGCTTCAGAGTTCTGGTTGAACCCTCTTGGTGTTTTTTTGTTTTTGACATTTTTTTTCCTCCTTTTGTCATTAACTAAACACGTGGTTTAGATAAATTTGATCTTGGCCGCGCGAGGCTTCAAGAGGCACCAAAAAAGGATTCCCTTTACTATCAAATCCTTTAGCCTCGATGCTTCTCTTAGCCTTATTCACGACTAAATCAAGAGTTCCTGGCTTATTATCACTACACTTTCCAGAATTCAGAAATCCGGATTTTAAAAGCTTATATCCGTCATTCATGTTGATTGGTCGAAGAACACACTCAACAAATTCGCCATCAAAGTTCACCATGACATAGTGCATGAACCTTGTTTGGCCATCTTTCTGATATGCCTTCCTCAAGAGTAACAATTCGCCATTTCCTCCTTTTAAATTAAAAAACCACAGACCGATACATCTGTGGCGTTTTGAATCAATTTTAGGATGAAGTTTGTCTAATTCACATGACCCTCAAACTAGTGACACATCATCTGCAAGCTAACAAATAAGAAAAAGGGCTTTTTATATTATTAATATAAAGATTTTTTAAAATATGATAAAATATCAAAGGACATTAAGGAGGTTTTTATGTCGAAAAAATATGTGTACTTGTTATTTAAAAATGAGGCTAATGCCTCAATGCGTGAACTCTTAGGTGGTAAAGGCGCGAACTTAGCGGAAATGTTTAACATTGGTTTGCCAGTTCCTCCAGCTTTTACGGTTACTACTGAGGCCTGCACCAGATATTACGATGATGGCAAGAAAATTGGTCAAGATATCATTGATGAGATTGATCGGGCGATTCCAGAACTCGAAACAGTTATTGGTAAGAAATTCGGAGATCCTAAGAATCCTTTATTAGTATCAGTGCGTTCTGGTTCAAGAGCCAGTATGCCAGGAATGATGGATACCATCCTCAATTTAGGAATGAATGATGAAGTAGCGGAAGGTTTAGCAAAATTAACTGGCAATCCTCGTTTTGCTTATGATAGCTATCGCCGTTTCATTCAAATGTTTGCTGATGTTGTCATGGACCTTGGTAAGAGTTATTTTGAAAAGATTCTTAAAGAAGTTAAGGCTCAAAAAGGAGTTGAATTAGATAAGGATTTAACCGCTAGTGATTTACAAGAAATCGTCGCACTATATAAGGCTGAATATCGTAAACTTAAAAATGAAGCTTTCCCTCAAGACCCTCATACCCAATTAATTGAAGCTGTAAAAGCAGTTTTTAGAAGCTGGGATAATCCACGGGCCAATATCTACCGTATGCGTGAAGGAATTCCTTACTCATGGGGTACTGCTGTTAACGTCCAGTGCATGGTTTTTGGGAATAAAGGTGATACTTCAGGAACTGGAGTAGCATTCTCAAGAAATCCTGCTACCGGCGAAAAAGGCCTATATGGTGAATACCTATTTAACGCTCAAGGTGAAGACGTTGTTGCGGGAATTCGTACCCCAAAACCGATTAGTGATCTTCAAAAAGATAATCCTGAAGTCTATAATCAATTTGTCAAGGTCGTTGAAACCTTAGAAAACCATTATAAAGATATGCAGGATATGGAATTTACCATTGAGCATAGCAAACTTTGGATGCTTCAAACCCGTAATGGTAAAAGAACTGCGACAGCAGCGGTAAAAATCGCGGTTGATATGGTTAAGGAAAAGCTTTTGACCGAAGAAGAAGCGGTAATGAGAGTTGGCGCCGAGCAGTTAGACCAATTGCTGCACCCAATGTTAGATCCTAAAGCTAATAAAAAAGTTATTGCCACAGGTCTTCCTGCATCTCCGGGAGCTGCTGTCGGCAAGGCTGTGTTCTCTGCGGATGTTGCTGAAGAATGGAACAAAAAAGGCGAAAAAGTTATGCTTGTTCGTATCGAAACTTCTCCGGAAGACATCGGCGGCATGGATGCTGCGCAGGGTATTATTACAGCCCGCGGCGGCATGACTTCTCACGCGGCAGTGGTTGCCCGCGGTATGGGTCGTCCTTGCGTTTCCGGCTCAAACGATATTAAAATCGACTATGCTAAAAAGCAATTTACAACTACTTCCGGCGCAATTGTCAGAGAAGGCGAGTGGGTATCTATTGACGGCGCTAAGGGTCAGATCATTGAAGGCAATGTTCCGACTGTTCAAGTTGAAATGACCGGCGATTTCGGCACATTCATGTCTTGGGTTGACAAAGCACGCACAATGACTATCCGCGCAAACGCTGAAACTCCTCGCGATGCCAAACAGGCTCGCGACTTCGGTGCAGAAGGCATTGGCTTGGCTCGTACAGAACACATGTTCTTTGATGCCAGCCGTATTCAGGACATGCGCGAAATGATTTTGGCTGACACATTAGAAGGCCGCAGACGCGCTTTAGCTAAACTTCTTCCACATCAGAAGAAAGACTTTAAGGAACTTTACAGAGTTATGGATGGTCTGCCTGTTACAGTACGTCTGTTAGACCCGCCATTGCACGAGTTCCTTCCTCATACTGAGGCTGAAATGCAGGAACTTGCGCATAAAATGGGCGTGACTGTTGAAAAAATTAAGGAAAGAGCTGAAAAGCTGCATGAGTTCAACCCGATGTTAGGTCACCGCGGCTGTCGTCTTGCAATTACTTATCCTGAAATTGCCGAAATGCAGACTAGAGCTATTATTGAAGCTGCAATTGAAGTTGGCGAAGAAGGTATTTCAGTTGTTCCTGAAATTGAAGTTCCTTTGGTAGGCTCAAAGAAAGAGTTTGATATTTGCAAAACCATCATTGATGGAACAGCGCAAACTGTGTTTGGCGAGAAAAACAAAACTCTTAAATATTTGGTCGGCACAATGATTGAGCTTCCAAGAGCCTGCCTATTGGCTGACGAAATTGCTGAAACAGCTGAATTCTTTGGCTTTGGTACCAACGACTTGACTCAGACAACTTTGGGTATGAGCCGTGACGATACCGGCGCAATTTTAGAAGAATACCGCGCTAAAGGCGTTTATGTCGGCGATCCGTTCGCAACCTTAGACCAAGAAGGCGTTGGTCAGCTGGTAAGAACAGGCTGTGAGAAAGGCCGCGCTACTCGTCCAAACATCAAATTAGGCGTTTGCGGCGAACACGGCGGCGACCCGGAATCAATCAACTTCTTCCAATCTTGCGGTATGGGCTATGTTTCATGCTCTCCGTTCCGCGTACCTATAGCCAGACTTGCCGCTGCTCAAGCTGCGATTAAGGCAAAAAAAGGCGAGAAGAAAGCGGCTTAATTTATATATTAGGCAAAGATTAAAGGGAGTGTTTTCACTCCCTTTTTTATTTTTAAGACAATTGACTTTAATTTGTTATTATCTTATATTCAATCCATCAAATCAATTATATTAATCATTATTAAGCTTACTCCGCAATATTTGGATTCTGGTTTTTAGTGATTAACTTTGTCTTTTATTAAACTTAAAATCATAATTTTTTTAAAACACCTAAGCTAACAAAAACTATGAAAAATGTTAAATTTGTAGGAGAAGGGTCAAGAAAAGACTCTCCTTTTATCGAGTTTGAAAACTTTTCAAACTTGGAACTGCTGTTGTCAGACATTAACCCGGGCGCATATTTTTGCGTCGGTTTATGCGCTGATCCGAGCAGACAGCCGCCGAATGTTCCGATGACAAATCTTTTCGTTGCCGACTATCGCCAGTTTACGCCCGACGAGGTCTTTAACGCGCAGGTACGCGGCTATAGCTGTCTGGTGGCGGATATACCTAACAGGTCTATCGATGCAAACTTCACATCATCGCAGAGCGCGCTGATAAAAGAGAAGCGGGACAAGCTCATCAAAAGCGCGAGCGATTATGAGATTACGCCGCGGTCGAAAACAAAGCAGCCCTATCATTTCAGCCGCGTACAAGTGTACCGCCTGAGCAGGGATGGTCAGAGCGTGACGCTCGAGTTCAAAAACTTCGAGTGGCTCAAAAGGGAAAAAATCCGCAAGGTTTTTGCCGACTACATCAAGGAATACAGCCTTGAGCTGGTGCCTCTGGAAGGAGTTTCGGCAGGCGAGATGGGTATCAAGGTTTGTTCTTTGTGTCTGGATGAAAGCTATGGGCATTTCATCAAGGGCAAGGACTACCTCGTTTGCGCCATCAGGGTGAGAAAACCCGCGGAAGACACCGGTGGATATTCGCAAAGGCTTCTTTGCGTCGACATCCACAGCGGAATTTTTCAGGTGGTAAAATATTCCGGCGCGTTGATAATAGAAATTATCTAGAGCGTTTTCACAAAATGAGTAAAAAAAGGTGTAGAAATACACCTTTTTTTATTTTGGTTTTTTAATTCAGCAGGTTTTTATATATTTTATAAAAATATTCTTGATTTCATGTTTTTCTTATTGAAATATTTACTTTTATTGCGTAAGTTAGAGGTTGTAAACAAATTTGTAAACAAATTAAACCCCATGGAGATAAATAAGATGAAAAAAATTTTAGGTTTGTTTTGTGCGATAGCATTGCTGGCAGGATGTTCTAGTTCAGATTCTAACGGCGGTCTTTTCGGCGGTTCTGAATGCGATTCAGCTGAAGCTCGCGATTTCATTGCGAATGCTGGAGACAGAGTATTCTTCGCTTATGACAGCTCAGCTATTTCTTCTGATGCTGCTGACAGCTTAAAAGCACAAGCAAAATGGTTAAACAATAACAAAAACGTTTCTATCGTTGTTCAAGGTCATGCCGACGAAAGAGGTACTCGCGAGTACAACTTGGCTCTTGGCGAGCGTCGTGCAAACGCTGCTAAACAATACCTGATTTCTCGCGGTGTTGCAGCTGACAGAATTTCTACAATTTCTTATGGTAAAGAAAAACCAGAAGTTCTTGGTTCAAATGAAGCAGCTTGGGCTCAAAACCGTCGTGCAGTTACTGTAATTAAAGTTAACTAATCTTACGGTAAAAGTATAAAAAACGCGCCTTAATTATGAGGCGCGTTTTTTTATTTATGATTAAAAAAAGACTTTCCTATTTCTAGGAAAGTCTTGTGAGGACTGCACATTTTTATTGGAAAATGTGCAGAAGTTCTTCTTCGACGTTGTTTTTCACCCGTTCCAGCACGTTTTCGGAACTTTCCCGCGTGAACGGCTCGCCGGTGATGGTTTCATACAGCTCGATGTACCTTTCGCTGATGTCCGTTACGATTTCTTCGGTCATTTCGGGAACCTGCTGTCCTTCTTTGCCCATGAAACCGTTTTCCATGAGCCACTCTCTGACGAACTCTTTTGACAACTGCTTCTGCTGCTCGCCGTTGTCGAAACGTTCCTGATAGCCTTCGGCATAGAAGTAACGGCTGCTGTCGGGAGTATGCACCTCATCGATTAGGTAGATGGCGCCGTCCATTTTCCCGAACTCGTATTTTGTGTCTACGAGTATCAGACCGCGTTCCGCCGCAATTTCCGAGCCTCTTTGAAACAGATCCAAAGAATAGTTCTCGAGCTGTTCGTAGTCTTCCTCGGAGACTAGACCCTGCGCGATGATTTCTTCCCGGGAGATGTTCTCATCGTGCTTTCCGAGTTCTGCTTTTGTCGTCGGGGTGAGTATCGGCGAAGGAAACTTTTGGTGTTCTCTCATTCCATCGGGAAGGAGGATGCCGCATATTTCTCTTTTTCCTTCTTTGTAGTCACGCCACGAGCTTCCTGTGAGGTATCCGCGTACTATCATCTCAACAGGAAATGGCTCGCACCTGTGTCCGACGGTTACCATCGGGTCGGGGGTTGATAACATCCAGTTGGGGACGATGTCTCTTGTAGCGTGCAGAAACTTTGCGGCGATTTGATTGAGTACCTGCCCTTTGTAAGGGATTCCCTTGGGCAGAACGACATCAAACGCCGAAATTCGGTCTGTCGCTATCATTACGAGAAGACGGTTATCGATGTTGTATACATCGCGAACCTTGCCGTTGTAGATACCTGTTTGCTCGTTAAAGCAAAAATCTGTTTTAGTGATTGCACTTGTCATAATAATGAAATTTTAAAAGTTTATATTAAAAAAAACGTAAAGTTTTCAAGTGGTTATAATAATGAATTTGTGCCATGATTATATGAAACTAATTATTTGTGTCAAATGAAAAATTTTTATTTTTGTTGTGATTGAAAACATTTTATTATATATCTAAATATAAGCTAGAATTCACACTTAAGAGGTTGTTATGAAACTTGGAAAATTATCAATTTTTACTTTTTTATTTGTATTTACAGTGTCTCCGGTTTACGCGCAGACAATCAGGTCGCTGCAAACGCAGCTTGACGCCGTTAAGGAAGAAGTTGAAGCGCTGCAGAGGTCCGCGTACAGGAGCAGTGATTCTTCAATAAATGAAGCGTCGGATGTGCAGTTGAAAATAGGGCAGATGGATGAGATTTTTCGCAATACCTCAGGTAAAATTGAAGAATTAGAATATAAAATTAAATCTCTTGAAGATAAAATTGAGATGATAAATAAGGATTTTGACGTTCGTTTTAAAATGCTGGAAGAAAAATCTTCGGTAAAACCAGCTCCTGCGGTGCAAGCTCCGGCAAAAGTAACGGACGCTAATATTGACGAACTGTATCAAAAAGGCTTAGACGCTATTAAAGCCAAAGATAATCAGAGCGCGATAAATGTTTTTACAAAAATTTTATCGGACAATCCCGAGCATAAGCTGGCTGGAAACGCGCAATACTGGCTTGGCGAAACATATTATGTTCAAAAAGATTTTCAAAGAGCGGCGGTCGCTTTTGCAAAGGGATACGAAAAATATAAAAACGGTTCAAAGGGCGCCGACAGCCTTCTTAAGCTGGGTATGTCCATGGTGGAGTTAAAGAAAAAAGACGAAGCGTGCGTCGCGTTTGTAAATCTGCCAAAAGAGTTTCCTAACGCTGACGGAGCGCTAAAATCAAAAGCTTTGGAGCTGGCAAAGAAAAATTCTTGCAAGTAAGAACAATGGAAAACTTAGAAACTAAATTTCAAAAAAATCTTACAAAACTATTGGAACAGAAAAGTATAAAAACAGAAGTTTTTGCTGTGGGCGTTTCTGGCGGCGCAGATTCTTTGGCGTTAGTTTATCTTTTAATTCCGTGGGCAAAAAAAAATAAGAAAAAATTAGTTGTTCTGACGGTCGAGCATGGACTTCGCAAAGAGTCTTTGGACGAGGCTTTGTATGTTGGCGAGCTGATGAAGAAATCAGACGTCGAACATCATATCCTGACATGGAAAGGCAGCAAGCCGAAAACAGGAATTGAAGAGGCTGCAAGGCTGGCGCGCTATGGGTTGATTGAAAAATACTGCATGGATAACGGTATAAAATATTTGATGATTGCGCACCATAAGTTTGATCAGGCGGAAACGTTTATTATGCGTTTGCAGAGAGGTTCTGGGGTTGATGGTTTAAGCGCGATGTCGGAAGTTTCCCGCATTGGAAATTTGGAAGTTATCCGCCCGCTTTTAGATTTTGAGCCAGAAGAGTTAAAACGCTATCTTAAAGAAAAAAACATTAGCTGGATGGTTGACGGGTCAAATTATGACGAAGATTTTCTGCGGGTTAGGATTCGAAATTTAATTCCGTATCTCGATGAAAAAATCGGACTCGGCGTCGATAGAATTGCCGCGACCTCAAAAGTTATTGCGCGGACAAAAGACTATTTGGAAAAGCAGGTAAAGAGCTTTATTAATAATAATGTTAAGTTTTTTGGCGGTAAAAAAGCGGCGAAAATTTCTTTATCATTAATCCAAAAGCAGCATGAAGAAATGGTCTTTAGGATACTTTGTCAGCTGATAAAAGACATTGCGGATAGAACATATATTCCGAGAGCCTCCGATGTTGAGCGGGTTGTCGCCGCTGTAACGGCTGACGGCAAAGCCTTTAAAAGCAGGACTTTAGGCGGGTGCGAGATAATCAACTCGGACGAAAGTTTGTGGATAATTCCCGAGATTAAAGACGGCAAAGTTTTACTAAAAAAAGACTGGGACGCTTTTGTTGAAAGAAATCCCGAGTATAAAAAAAATAAAATCCCCTATAAGGTTAGAAAATTTTTAAAAACCATTGAGTTTTAAGTCAAGCAGACCTATATATTATTAAAGGTTACAAAAAAGGAAAAAAAATGAGACAAGGTAAAAATTTAATCATTTGGGCAATATTGATTATTGCGCTTTCTGTTATAGCTAATGCGTATCAAACAGGTCAAAAAACTTTAAACCAAAAAGGAATGATGTTCTCGGAATTTCTCGACTATGTTGAAAATAAAAATGTCGTCAGCGTAGTTATTGAGGGGTCGAACATAACGGGTCAGCTAAAAGACGGAAAAGAGTTTTATACTTATGCCACAGATGACCCTGATCTCATAAAAAAACTTAGGGAAGCAGATGTAAAAATTGAGGCAAAGCCGTTGGAAGACAAGGCAGGAACGCTGCTTGGCATTTTTATTTCTCTGCTGCCGGCAATTTTGCTTATCGGCGCGTGGTTCTATTTTATGAACCAGGCGAACTCAAGCAACAATAAAGCCATGGGATTCGGTCGTTCCCGCGCAAAATTGGTTGAAAATAAAAAGAAAGTTACATTTAAAGATGTCGCTGGCGTTGAAGAAGAAAAGAGAGATTTGGAAGAGATTATTGATTTTCTTAAAGACCCAAGCAAGTTTCAACGTTTGGGCGGCAAAATTCCCCGCGGAGTTTTGTTAGTAGGTCCTCCGGGAACAGGTAAAACATTGCTGGCAAGAGCTGTTGCCGGCGAGGCTGACGTTCCGTTTTTCTCAATATCTGGTTCGGATTTTGTCGAAATGTTTGTCGGCGTTGGCGCTTCTCGTGTCCGCGATATGTTTAATGAGGCAAAACAGCATGCTCCCTGCTTATTGTTTATTGATGAAATTGATGCCGTGGGGCGTCATCGCGGAGCTGGTCTTGGCGGCGGTAATGACGAACGCGAACAGACCTTAAACCAATTGTTGGTTGAAATGGACGGCTTTGACGCAAATGAAAGCGTTATTATCATCGCGGCAACGAACAGACCTGACATTCTAGACCCTGCGCTGCTTCGTCCAGGACGTTTTGACAGGCAGGTTGTGGTTTCAAATCCCGATGTTAAGGGCAGGGAAGAAATATTAAAAGTGCATACGCGCAATGTTCCGCTGGCTAAAGACGTAAAGCTGTCGATAGTCGCGCGCGGCACGCCAGGTTTCTCAGGCGCAGATTTAGCAAACCTTGTAAACGAGGCGGCGCTTCTTGCCGCTCGCAAAAACAAGAATAAAGTGACGTCAAAAGATTTTGACGATGCCAAAGACAAGGTTCTTATGGGTGCGGAAAAACGTTCGATGGCAATGGATGAAAACGAGAAAAAGCTTACGGCTTATCATGAAGCCGGTCATGCCGTCTGCTCGCTGCATGTTGAAGAGACAGATCCGATACATAAAGCGACAATTATCCCTCGCGGCAGAGCTTTGGGCATGGTTCAGCAGCTTCCAGAAAAAGATCAGTATTCTTATTCAAGACAAAAAATGCTGTCGCGCCTGACAATTATGATGGGGGGGCGTGTGGCTGAAGAGCTTAAGTTTGGCTATGACAAAGTTACAAGCGGCGCTTCTTCGGATATTAATGCGGCGACTAACCTTGCGAAAGCGATGGTAACGGAATGGGGAATGAGCGATGTCCTTGGTCCGGTCCGCTATGCGGAAAACAGCGGCGAGGTGTTTTTAGGCAAGACATTTACCCAAAACCAAAATATGAGCGAAGAAACTGCGAAAGTTGTGGACTCTGAGGTTAAAAAGCTTGTTATGAACGCGTATGATAAAGCGACAAAAATTCTTAAGGAAAATGATAAGGAATTTGAGCTTTTGGCAAGCGCTTTGATTGAGTATGAGATATTAACGGGGGACGAAATCAAGGACGTGATTGCTGGAAAGAAAATAGATAAGTCTGACGAAGCTCCAGTAAGCGAAGAAAAAAGAACTAAATCATCGGTTCCAGAATTATAAAAATTATAGAAAACTTAAAGGAGATTGATTATGGCGGGCAGGTTGTTTGGAACAGATGGCGTTAGAGGAAAAGCGGGGGTTTATCCTATGGTCCCGGAGTTTGCGCTGAAACTTGGTCAGGTTGCGGGCGAAATAGTTGCGAAAAAACAAAGAAGAGTCGCTATAGGAAAAGATACAAGAATTTCTGGAGATATGATTGAAGCGGCGCTGACCGCGGGTTTTACTTCTGTCGGCGTCGACGTCGTTTTGCTGGGAGTGCTTCCAACTCCAGCGGTGACAACAATGACAGAGAGTCTTAACGTCGATATGTCGATTATAATTTCCGCGTCGCATAATCCATATTTCGATAACGGAATTAAATTGAAAGACCACAAAGGCGACAAACTTTCAAACGAAATAACGGCGAAACTTGAAGAAGAAATCGCGAAGGCGGAGATAAAAATCGATGCGGATAAAATCGGCAAGGTAATATATTATGAAAATGCTTCCGAAGATTATGAAAAAATCTTCAAAAACTTTTCAAGCTTAAAAGGTCTGAAAGTTGTAATCGACTGCGCTAACGGAGCTTTTTCAAATATTGCTCCAAAGGTTTTGGAAGAACTTGGAGCGGAAGTTATTGCAATCGGCAATCTTCCCGACGGCTATAATATAAATAAAAACTGCGGCTCAACCAACACGGTTTTAATGGAGAAAATGGTTGTCGCGAATGATGCCGATATTGGTATAGCCCTTGACGGCGACGGCGACAGAGCTATTGTCTGCGACGAAAAAGGCAATAGAGTCGCGGGAGATCAGTTGATAGGATTCTTTGGAGGATATTTAAAATCTGAAAGAAAATTAACTGGCAATGGCGTTGTAACCACAGAGTTTTCTAATCTCGGCATGGCAAAATATGTAAAATCTCTCGGCTTGGATTATCATGTCGTTGATGTCGGAGAATATAATATTATAACCAAAATGCGCGAGATTGGCGGAAATGTCGGCGGCGAAGAAAACGGTCACATATTTTTGAGAGACTATTCGAGAAGCGTTGACGGTTTGATTGTCGGTATCAAGGTCTGCGAAGCATTGTTGAAAACAGGCAAAAAAATGAGCGAAGTTTTTCCTGTGTTTAAACCGTTTCCAATGAGGCTGACAAATATCAGATTTGAAAATAAAGACCAGGTTAACGAAGCTGTTGACGGCAAAGAATCTCAAAAAGTTATAAAAGAAGTAAGAGATGCAATGAAGGGCGGTTCTGTCGTAATTAGAAAGTCCGGGACAGAGCCGGTAATAAGGCTGTGTCTGCAAGCGGAAGATGAAAACCTCGTCAATAACATGACATATAAACTGACAACATTATTCGAAAGTAGAAAATAGATGATAAAAGGTTTGATAAACGGCGTTATTTCCTTGTTTACATCAGGTCTTATTTTTAATCCTATGGTGTTGATAGGCATTGGTTTTTCAATACTTATCAACACATCGTTTTCCTATGAGGAAGTTTTTGAAGTATATAAAGACTATAACATCTATTTTATGGCGGTTTTAATCGCGTTTACCTATATATTCTTTTTCAAGCGCCCATATAAGTTTGGCGGCGAAGAAATAGATTATGCCGAGCTGTCTTTTATGGTTTTTGGCTCTGCGCTCAGGCTTATTTTAAGCAGCGTGCTTATGACAAGTTTTATCGCCGTTTTGTTTTTCTAAGATTTTATCGGTATTGTAATTTTCGAAGATTTATTGTATTTTCAAAGAATAATTTTGTGTTGGGGAACTAAATAATGTTAATAGCTGTTTCGTTGATTCTTGTTGGTTTTGTTTTGCTTACGATAAGCGCCGAATATACGGTTATGGGTTCGGTAGCCATCGCGAATAAACTAAAGATTCCAACTTTGATAGTGGGATTAACAATCGTCGCTTTCGGAACCTCGGCGCCGGAGTTTGTCGTGAGCATAAAAGCGGCGTTTGAAGGAGCTTCCGGCATAGCTTTGGGAAACATCGTCGGCTCCAACATAACGAATATAGCGTTCATTCTGGGCTTGGCTGCTCTGATTCATCCAATTTTATCAAAAAAACCAGTTTTTAGCTTTGACTATTTAATGCTGTTTTTTGTTTCTGCGCTTTTTCTCATTTTTTGTTTGATGGGGGAATTGGTCTTGTGGCATGGAATAGTGTTTATACTAATAATGGCGGGTTTTATTTATTTTAATTATCAGGATGCAAAAGTCAGCGGAGAAGACCCGGAGGATGCCGTAAGCTCTATAGCGGAAAAAAAATGGTGGTTTGTAATTGCTGTTACAGCGCTTGGATTTATCGGCATCATCTATGGTTCGGATATTTTAGTTACAGGGGCTGTGGATTTGGCAAGGCTGCTTGGTGTTTCGGAAACAATTATCGGGCTGACAATAATTGCTTTGGGGACGTCTCTTCCAGAGCTTGCGACTTCGGTTATGGCGGCAATCAGAAAACAAAACGATGTTGCTTTAGGCAATATTGTCGGTTCAAATATCTGGAATATTTTATTTATAATCGGCGCTTCCGCAAGCTTTGTCAACATTGATGTTCCCGTTCAGCTGATAAGATACGACCTTTGGGTTATGCTTGGCGTCGCGGTCTTCTTTATGTTTTTGGTTTGGCGGCAGAGAAAAGTGAGCCGTGCCGGCGGTTTGGCTTTAATTTTTATTTACATTGTTTACATAATTTCTCAAATCCTAATGGCAAAAGGAATTTTCAGCATAGAATGATAAATATAAACCATGGTCTGGAAATATTAAAAAATAAAATAAAAAATGCGCCGTCAAAGCCGGGCGTGTACAGAATGCTTGGAGAAGACGGCGAAGTTCTTTACGTCGGAAAAGCCAAAAACATAAAAAAACGCATTATAAGTTATTCGCATATTGAAAAGCTCCCGCTGCGTTTGCAGCGAATGGTATCCGAAATAGAGGATATGGAGTTTATCATTGTTGAAACCGAAGCAAAGGCGCTGCTTTTGGAAAATGAGCTTATCAAGCGTTTGGAGCCGAGATATAATATTCTTCTTCGTGATGATAAAACGTTTCCCCACTTGGTTATTGACGTTCAGTCAGAATTTCCCGCTTTAAGAAAATACAGGGGAAAAAGGGACGACAAAAGCAAATATTTTGGTCCTTTTGCAAGTATTCCCGCTGTAAATAATGTTTTGGGCTTGATTCAAAAAGCTTTTCTAATCCGCTCCTGCCGGGACAGCGTTTTCAACACCCGCCATCGTCCCTGTATGCTTTATCAGATAAAGAGATGTTCCGCGCCTTGCATTGGGGGAAAAATTACCAAAGAAGAATATCGGCATTTAGTAAATGAGGCGGCGGCATTTTTGGAAGGAAAAAACTCAAATCTCCAGCAGGAGCTTTCCAAAGAAATGGAAAAAGCCAGCGAAAATCTTGATTATGAAAAAGCCATAAGCCTGCGCGACAGGATAAAAACATTAACTACAATCCAGCAGGGTCAGAATTTGGAATATGCCGCAATAAAATCCGCGGATTTTATTGCTTTGGCAAGAAGAGGAGATTTAGTCTGTATTCAGGTGTTTTTCATCCGCTCGGGGCAAAACTGCGGCAATGCGCCGTATTTTCCCAAGCAGATAAAAGGCGCTGCGGACGAAGAAATTATGGAAGCTTTTTTAAGCAGTTTTTATACAAGACATATTCCGCCGAAAGAAGTTATAATATCATTAGGGCTTGAAAATAAAGATTTTATAGAAGACGCCATTCAGGCAAAAATCAGCGTTTATAAAAAAGGCAATAAGGCAAAAGTTACGGAGCTGGTTTTGAAGAATGCGAAAGAGGCGATGGATAGAAAAATTGCCGAAGAAAGCAGTATAAAAAACAATCTTCATGAGTTTGCTGAAATTTTCGGGCTTTCATCAGAGCCGGAAAGAATAGAGATATACGACAACTCGCATATACAGGGAAGCTATGCGATAGGCGCCATGGTTGTCGCGGCAAAAGAAGGGTTTGATAAAAAACAATACCGTACTTTTAATATTAAAAACTCGGAGATAACCAATGATGATTTTGCAATGATGCGGGAAGTTTTAAGCCGCAGGTTTGCAAAAATCAATCCTGAAAACAAGCCGGATGTAATAATTATTGACGGTGGTCTTGGTCAGTTAAACGCTGTTCACGATTCTCTAAAAAGTTTTAACCTTGATGGGATAACCGTAATCGCGATGTCAAAAGGTTCGGACAGAAATGCCGGAAAAGAGCTTTATCATGTCAAAGGAAGAGAAAGTTTTTCGCTTCCGTTTCAGTCGCCGATAGCTTTTTATCTGCAGAATCTGCGTGATGAGGCTCACCGTTTTGCTATTGGAACGCATAGAAAAAAACGCGGAAAATCAATGTCTAAATCAAGATTGGATGACGTGGAAGGTATCGGCGCAAAAAGAAAAAAAGATTTATTAAATCATTTTGGATCCGTTGAACAGATAATAGAAGCGTCGGTGGAGGATATTATGAAAGTTGATGGAATCAGCAAAAAAACGGCTGAAAAGATATATAATTACTTCCATAATTGAAAAAAATAATTTAACATTACATATATTTAAAAACCAATAATTATAAAGGAGCAGCCGTGTATAATTTGCCTAACATTCTAACAATTTCCAGGATTGTTGTAATTCCAGTAATTTTTTTATCTGTATATATTCATTGCGCTTGGTGGTCTTTGTTAGCCGCTGTTCTTTTTGTTGTGGCCGCAATAACGGACTATTTTGACGGATATTTTGCAAGAGTTAGAAACGAAACCTCTGTATTTGGTCGTTTGTTGGATCCGATAGCGGATAAGCTTTTGGTAATATCCGCTTTATTAATCATAGTTGCAAACGGTATGGTGCATCCGATAAGCTACATTCCAGTTATGGTAATTTTATGCCGCGAGGTTTTGGTTTCGGGCTTAAGAGAGTTTTTGGCAAACGTAAAAGTCAGCATGCCTGTAACAAGATTAGCCAAATGGAAAACAGGTTTTCAAATGACATCATTAGCGATGATTTTATTTAAATATGTTCCGGGGCTTATTTTCTTTGGGTATCTTGGCGAAGGGCTGCTTTGGATAGCGGGTATCTTAACATTTATCACCGGATATGAATATTTTCAAAAAAGTCTGGATTATGTTAAGTCGGTCAATAAGAAAGCTAAATCAAATAAAAAAGCGGAAATTGCAAAAGCTGTAAGCGAAACAGACGCCGCAAAAAAAAGCGTTAAGGCTTCGGCTAAAAAGGCAAAAGCGGCGGCAAAGAAAGAAGTTGTAAAGAAAGACAAAGCGCCAAAGAAAAAGGCGGCTCCATCTAAAAAAGCAAAATCTGCAAAAGCAGTAAAGAAGACGGCAAAATAAGGCTTTGTAAAATATGCACATTGAAAAATCACATATTTTAGTAGTCGATGATGATACCAGATTACGTTCTTTGCTTCAAAGATATTTGAGAGACAATGACTTTTATGTTTCTGTCGCTAAAGATACCAGTGAGGCGAGAAGCCGGCTGAAAGATTATGAGTTTGATGTCTTGGTGGTTGATATTATGATGCCGAATGAAACAGGTTTGGAGTTTTTGCAGCATTTAAGAAAAGAAAGCTTCGTTCCCGTGATAATGCTTACAGCCATGGGTGAAACTGGAGACAGGATTAACGGTCTTGAGCTTGGCGCGGACGATTATATTCCAAAGCCTTTTGAGCCTAAAGAGCTGGTTCTGCGCATAAAAAATGTAATAAAAAGAAAGCCTGCGGAAAAAGCAAAGCCAATAGACAGGCTCAAGCTGGGCAATTATGTCTTTGACGTAAACAAAAAAGAACTTATGGATATTGATGAAAATATCGTACACATAACGCCTGTCGAGCAGTCTTTGTTGATTATTTTAGGGCAGAAAACAGCTCAGGTGTTTACGAGAGAAAAGCTTGCGGAGATTCTTGGCGCAGGACAAAGCCCTCGTTCAATAGATGTTCAAATAGCAAGACTTCGCAGAAAAATCGAAGTTGATTCGAAAAATCCTCGATACTTACAAACTGTAAGAGGAAAAGGATATATGTTACTTACAGATTAAAACTTAGGAGTTAAAGAATGCGTATTAAACTTCCAAACAAATTAAATTCTTCGTTAAAGGCGTTAAAATATAAATTTTTGCCGCGGACATTGTTTTTCCGAACAATGCTGTTAATCTTTGTTCCGCTGATGGTTGTTCAGGTTGTTTCGATTTTTGCGTTCTTTGACAGCAGCTGGTCAAAAGTTGGAAGAAGATTATCTGACAACTTGGTTTCCGATATGTCTTTTATCGTGGCTTTGTCAGAAAAATATCCAGAAGAGATTGCCAGCCTGCGTGTTATTGCCAGTCAAAAACTGGATATTGATTTTACATATTATCCAGATGGAGAAATAAATATTGATAGAGAGCCATATACAAATAAAATTGTTACCGGCTTTTTGGAAGGGTCTCTTGCAAAGTATTTTCCAAATAAAATATCAAGCATTCATCTGAACAGAGGCTCAAAAGAATGGCATGATTTAACGGTCTTGATTGACGCAAATGAAGGCGCGTATAAATTTTCAACATCTTCAAAAAACATTTTCAGCACATCAACATTTGGGTTCGTCGCATGGATGATTGGCTCCGGCTTGCTGCTGTTTGTTGTCGCGGCGTTGTTTTTAAGGGTACAGGTTCGCTCAATCGCGCAGTTGGCGCAGTCTGCGGAAGATTTTGGTAAAGGTATTGATAACAAAGATTTCAAACCTTATGGTTCGTCGGAAGTCAGGCGCGCCGGCATTGCGTTTATAAAAATGAAAGAGCGTCTTCAACGCCAGATGTCAGAAAGAACCCAAATGCTGGCTGGTGTTTCTCATGATTTGAGAACTCCGCTGACCCGTATGAAGCTTCAACTTGCAATGATACCTGACAGCGAAGACAAGGTCGATTTTATCAGCGATATTTCCGAAATGGAAAAAATGCTTGACGGATACTTGTCATTTGTAAGCGGAGAGGGCGGAGAGCCATCGACATTTATTGATGTTAACGAAACAATTTTGAGCATAATCAACAAATTCCGCAATACTAAGGCGATGATAAGATATGCGACCAATGATCAGGTCAGCGCAATCCAAGGTCGCGAGCAGGCATTGAAGAGAGCTTTGACAAACATTATTTCAAACGCGTTCACTTATGGAAAAACAGTTTCTGTTAGCTTAGAAAGCAACAATCGCAAAATGGAAATAAAAGTAGACGATGATGGTCCGGGGATTCCGGCTGGCAAACGCGACGAAGTATTTAAAGCTTTTTATCGCCTGGAAGGCTCAAGAAATAAAGAGACTGGCGGTGTCGGGCTGGGATTGTCTATCGCAAAAGACGTTATAACCTCCCACGGAGGAAAAATAGAACTGCTTGATAGTCCATTAGGAGGCTTGAGGGTACTCATCTCAATTCCCTTATAGTAATAATATTAGAAAATACTTCTTTAATAATTTTTAAGGAAAAACAATCATGGCTGATGAAGCGGATAAAGTTGAAAATACAGAAAACCCTGAAGAATGGGAATATGAATACGTCGAAATTTCAGAGGGCGACGAACTGCCTGAGGATTCTGAATACGAGTATATTGAGGTTCCAGTTGACGCTCCTCTGGAACTTGAAGCTGCCGGCGTTTCAGCAGATGATTTTGACGAAATAGAAATTGAAGAAATAGATATTGATGATTTTGGCGGCGAAGGCGTTAATATAGAAAAAACGTATGTTTCCGAAGATGTGTCCATGGATTTTAATTATAGTCTGAATATGGCTGTTGAGGAATTATCGGCTGTTGATTATGGTAATACAAAAATCGTAACAAAGAGCGGACGCGTTGAAATATTTCAAGCTTCAAGCGCGGAAAACAGCCTGTTTATCGGCGGCGTGGATTTTTCAAAAGACGAGTTAAAACAATGGAAACTTATAATCTTTGACGAAAAGCTTGTTGATTCTCCTTCTTCCGAGAAAAAGCAAGCGTTTCCTTTTCTAAAATCTACCGTAAGATATGCAAAATTTGTTTCCGGCGATGAGACGCTGGAGTTTTTAGGTGATTCTAATTCGGATAACGGCAAGTTTTTTGCAACGGATTTCATTAATATTTCTCTATCTGATTACGAAGGAAAGAAAATCATTTTTAACGATTATGTTTCAGGTATGCTGGCTGGTCCTAATGCCTCGATATTGTATTTTATCGGCGTTAGAAACATTCTTGTTCCAAGAAGGGCGGTTTCGGCTTAGTATTAAGTTTTGAATAATAATAAAAAAAGCACCGATAAGGTGCTTTTTTTATTGATAATCCATTTATCTTTTTATCGGATACATTTTTACGCCGCCTGTTGATTCAGATGGTCCGGTGTTTAATATGCTTGAGCCGTTTGCTCCGCCTCTTGGCTTGTTTACACCTTTTGCTGTCAAAGCAGGGCTTAACGGGTAAGCGTCTTTGGCAAGTCTTATTAGCATATATCCAGTTCCGCCGCCGCTTGCCGGTCCGGATAGACCTATTGAGTAGTAGCCGCCGATATATCCATAATCCAAATCAATATAGTCAATCGCAAATAAGGTTTTAACTGATGTTGTGCCGATGGAAGTCATTTTGCAGTTGTATCCGCTGTCTTCCATAATTATATTGTCCGAGCTTTTTACATATAATAAAGTTTTGGAAGATGTACATTCTGGAGTTTGACCGTTGATGGAAACATTATAGTTAAGAACCAGACTCATTTGAGGAGCGCCCTTGACAAGCGTTACATCAGTGATTTTTACAGAGTCAATGTACATGTGAGCTGGAGTTATGCCGACTTTTACTGGAAGCGAAACGAAAGCTTCGGTACAAACTCTGCTTCCTCCATCACTTTCGCAAACCAGAGCTTTTGAACGGTTATTATTGGTCAACAGGTGAGATAAACTATTATAGATATATTCACTGGACATGGCAGCTTTGGCAGGAGCGCATTGCTTTGCCCTGCAGACAACCACAGAGCTTGGCATTTTAAGGTTTCCATTTTCAAAGTTTTCATTGTTTTGATAATCCACACAGCCGGTAGACATCAAAGCTAACAGAGATAAAGCTAATATTTTTTTATACACGACTTCTTATTCCTTTTTTATGAAATTCAGCTTAAGCATAATACAAAAAATCTTAAATGACAAAGATTTTTAGCTATTACGCAGTAATTTTAACACATTCTAGCATTAAACTCTTAATCTTATATTACTTTTTTTTGTTTTTTTGCAAAAAATATAATATAAGAAGAGAAATAATGAAATTTATGAGAGTTATATATGAAACATATTTTAAAATTTTTACTGGTATTTTTAGTTTATCCGCTGACCGCTTTTGCGGATGTCAAAGTTTTAGACGGCGATAGTCTGATTATTAACGACAGCGAAGTAAGGTTGATAGGAGTCGACGCTCCAGAATATCGTCAGATATGTTTTGACGAGGAAGAAATCATTTATGACTGCAGCGAAGAAGCAAAAAACGCTCTGGTTGAAATTATAAACGGCGGGAAAATAGAGTGTGTCAAGCTTGGAAAAGACATCTATGACAGAAATTTAAGCGAGTGTTTTACGGAAGAGCTTAACATAAATATTGAGCTCTTAAAATCCGGCTGGGCGGTGCTATATAGAAGCGAGGAAAAAACTTATGTCAAAGCACAGCGGGAAGCGAGAGAAAACAAGAGAGGACTGTGGAGGGGACGTTTTATGAAGCCGGAGTTCCACAGGGTTTTAAATAGAAATAAAAAAGATAAAAATTTCTTATAGATTCTTGTTGACAGCTTAAAAATCTTATGTATATTGCAAACAACGTTTTATGTTTAAAAATAAATTAGGTGGATATAAAGATGTACGCAGTAATTAAAACAGGCGGAAAGCAATACAAAGTTGCCGGCGGCGACCTCATTAAAATTGAAAAAATCACTGGCGACGAAGGTTCAGAGGTTGTTTTCAACGAAGTTTTAGCACTTGGTGAAACTATTGGTTCTCCATTGGTTTCCGGCGCTTCTGTTAAAGGTCAGGTTGTTAAGCAGGCTAAAGACAAAAAAGTTATCATTTTCAAAAAGAAAAGAAGACATAATTATCGTCGTAAAAATGGTCACAGACAAGAAATTACATTAGTTAAAATTACCGACATTGTTGGTAAGACAGCTAGCAAACCAAAAGTTGCGAAAGCTTCAGCTTCTGAAGCAGCTGGCGAGTAATATTGAGGAGATAATACTATGGCACATAAGAAATCAGGCGGCAGCTCATCAAACGGACGCGATTCAATCGGACGTCGTTTAGGTGTTAAAAAGTTTGGCGGCGAAGCGGTTATTTCAGGTAACATAATCATTCGTCAGCGCGGTACCAAATATCACCCGGGTGATAATGTTGGTATAGGTCGCGATCACACAATTTTTGCTGTTGCCGAAGGCAAAGTTGAATTTAAAAGAAAAGCTAGAGGAATGTTTGTTTCCGTAGTTACAGAATAATTCGACTATAAAAAAATAAAGGTTGGAGGGGGTGAATATCATCCCCTTTAATTTTAGGAAGAGTTATGAAGTTTTTGGATCAGGTTAAAATATTTATAAAATCGGGAGACGGAGGCGCGGGCTGCGTTTCGTTTCGTCGTGAAAAATATATAGAATTCGGCGGTCCAAACGGCGGCGATGGCGGTAAAGGCGGAAGCGTCTATATTGAGGCGGTCGAGAATCTTAATACATTGATTGATTTTAGATACCATCAGCATTTTAAGGCTCCGAGAGGTTCTCACGGCATGGGTTCCGATATGGCTGGTCCTAAAGGCGAAGACGTTATTATCAAAGTTCCCGTAGGAACAGAAGTTTTGGCAGATGATCAGGAAACAGTTATTGTCGACATGATTACACCTGGACAAACTTATATGATAGCAAAAGGCGGAGACGGCGGACGCGGAAACGCGCAGTTCAAAAGTTCTACCAATCAGGCTCCGAGATATGCCGAGCCAGGCTGGCCAGGGCATGAAATGTGGGTTTGGCTGAGGCTGAAAATGATTGCGGATGTAGGTCTTATCGGCAAGCCAAATGCGGGAAAATCTACTTTTCTGTCATCTGTAACACGCGCGAGACCAAAAATTGCGGACTATCCGTTTACAACGCTGCATCCAAACTTGGGAATTGCTTTTGTTGACAACTATGAAATGGTTATCGCGGATATTCCAGGGTTGATTGAAGGCGCCCACGAGGGAGTGGGATTGGGGGACAGGTTCTTAAAACATGTTGAAAGATGTTCCGTTTTGCTGCATTTAATAGATATTAACGCGGAAGATCCCGCAAAAGAATATAAAGTAATTCGTAAAGAGCTTGAGCTTTATAGTTCAAAGCTTTCGGAAAAACCAGAGGTTGTGGCGTTAAATAAGATAGACGCTCTTTCAGATAAAGACGCGGAAAAAATTGCTAAAAAAGTTGAAAAGAAAATAGGAAAGAAGGTTTTCTTAATTTCGGCAGTGGCAAGAAAGGGCGTGTTTGAATGTTTGCTTGAACTAAATAAATATATAACAAGAGATAGATTGAAAAAAAACAAAGAAGATAGTAAAGAATACGACGAGCAGGTTAAAAAAACCTGGTCTCCAGTATAATATAAGGAGTTAGAGACTTGGCAAGAAGCGCGGCTAAAAAAATTGAAACTGAATTGGCGGTGGATGACAAAATTTTAGAGATTGTAAAAAAATCTTTGGATGATAATAAGGCTGAAGATGTTGAAGTTATTGACCTGAGGGGAAAAACTTCTATAGCAAGCTATATGGTTGTGGCAAGCGGAACATCTCAAAGACATGTAGCTTCTTTAGCGGAGCATCTTCAGGAAGATTTGAAAAAACAGGGCTTTGTTTCTTCAACCGAGGGCGAAGAAAAAGCAGACTGGGTTTTGATTGACGCTTTTGATGTGATTGTTCATATCTTTAAGCCGGAGGTGCGAGAGTTTTATAATTTGGAAAAAATGTGGAAAGCTCTGATTACAGCAAAACCTGAGAAAGTTAAATAAAAAATAAAAAAGCGGCCTTAGAGGTCGCTTTTTTATTATGAAAACTTCGTTTTGTTTAAATATAAACCGAAGCTGTCGCGTCAATTTCCTCAGCGGATAACCTTTCCGTGTTTTGCTTGGTAAAGAGCGTGCGAATATTGTCTTTACCTAGTTTTTGCTTTAACGAGATTGAAGTGATTTCTTTTCTTTTGTCGCAAAAGCTGAACTCAAAAAACAGAGAGTCGTCAGGATAGCAGAACATTTCTGCTCTCATCTTTTCACAGTTTTCGGGAGTGTCTGGAGAAACGTCGGCATCGCAGTAAATTTTGTTGTCGTTTACGCGGCAATAGAATTTGCCGTAGCGCCATCCTTTTTTCTCTCCCATGCAGAGTTCTTCATCGCTGATATGGCCAGAGATAAAGATTTTGAGCGCATTGATGAACTCAAATTTGTTAAAAATCGGCTCATCAAGGGCGATAATCAGCATTGGCTCAGGATAGTCAAGACCGATGATGTCTTTTTCGGGCGTGCCATTGCGGAGCAGTGAGTTCCTCTTGGCAATAACTTCCTTTTCAAGTCCGGCATAGAGATTTATTCTCTCAATTGCTCCCATACGCAGGTTGTTCGTTTTTCTCACTTCCCGCTTTCTTTCCAAAAATTGTATGCACATAGTTTTGTGAGATTAAATTAGTAATATTTTTGTAGTGTAAGAATATCATTTGCCAAAAGTTTTGTCAACTTTATTCAATGGATTTTGTTCAAAATGTAATGTATAACTGAGGCTTAGAGAGGATAAAAAATGAAAATCACAATTCTTGCAATAGGTAAATTAAAAAAGAAATCTCCCGAAGCGGAGGTTATTGAAGAATATAAAAAACGCCTTAACTGGGATTTGCAGATTAAAGAAATGGACAATGCAAATCAGGCGGAAGAAGCGAAATTTTTGCAAAATTCAATCCCTAATAACGCTAAGGTAATAGCGCTTGATGAAAGAGGCGAAAACCTCAGCAGCATGGAGCTTGCAAAAAAAATAGAAAAATGGCAGGTATCGGGAACTTCGGAAATATGTTTTTTAATCGGCGGTGCGGACGGGCATCTTGAAGAAACCAGAAAAAAAGCCGATTTAATTCTTTCTTTTGGAAAGCTTACTTTGCCTCATATCTTGATGAGAGCGGTTTTAGTCGAGCAAATATACCGCTTGCAGACAATAATCTTCGGTCATCCTTATCACAGGGAATAAAATTTACAAAAGTTCTTTATCTCTTAAGCTTTTTCCTGATAATGCGGAGTATTCTTTGTTTAGAATTCCCCAATTTAAGAATGTATTTTTTTGCATTTCCTCAATGTCGGTAGATTTATTTGCTTTTTTATATATGCCTTTTGTAAGATTCATTTTATCATCTTGTTCGCTGGCAGTATCTTCCAGGCGCAAAACATCTATTAAAACATCTTGGATTTTTGTGTCGGTTAAAATATCTTCAGCCATTTTGCCGGTTTCAGAAATTTTTCTTTGGTTTTTTATTAAGCTTACATAAGCGGCGGCTCCTTTTATAAAGCTATTATAAAACTCCTGCTCTTGTTTTGAAGATTCCAGCACAGGCTTGCTAACCAAAACAGTCTCGAGGTCTTCGGAACCGATTATGGCTTTTTTCAATTTCGATATTCTTCTTTTTAGCCATTCGTTTTTGGATTCCTCGTTCGTTTTTTCGGATTCTTCTTTCAGCGCAAGTCCCGGGTGAGGATTATGAATCTTGGGGAGATTCTCAAATATTTGGCAGCAGAATTTAACCGTTGTTCTTTCATCAAAATTTGTTTTATCTCTGTATCCTTTTATAATGTCATTGCTGTCATTATGCTCGCCCGGACGGAAGTAAAACATAAACAAAGACTGCGAATTGACATTATAGTCATTTTTTAATGCTCTCTGTATGCTTCCTTGGTATCCAGTGTCAAGAAAAACATATTTATCCTGAGTCAGACCTTCGGATTTTAAATAATTTAAAGTTTTTGCGGCATCTTGGTTTTCTAATGAGTTTACCATTGACCTTGTGAGAAATTTGGTTTTCCATTTGCGAACCGGCTCAAATTCGGGCGTATCTTTAAGAAGCTGCGCTATGTCATAGATAGGCTGCCCATCGCGCAATAAACAATAGGCAGGGCGCTTGGTTTGTTCCAGCGACCATTTTATAAAATCGACAAACACAGGCGCTAACAATGCTCCAGCCGCAAACATCTGTGCATTTTTTTCTTCTAGGTCTTTCTTTGTCCAGCTATTGTATGTCATGGTTGTATTGTAAATGTGATTTGCTCAAAAATCAACAATCAAATAAAAAACAACTCCTATCAAAGTGATAGGAGTTGTTGGAGCCATTTTGCATCTAGTCAAACAGGCTGCGGGTTTCTGAAATGGTTTCGAGAATAACGAACCTTTTTGTTTCCGTAGTAGTTGAAACTGTGACACGAAAGTTAAACTTTGTTCTGTCTTCTTTTGAAACTCTCAGATCCGATAAGCTCGAAGCTTCTTCGGGACGCAGCCTTATGGCATATTGAAACGATTTCTTTTTGAGATCGTCTCCATCCTTAAAGGTTACGTTGATGTTCTGGGTTCTTTCGTAGTATCCTTCATACTTCGATAGAGAAGGGCAGCACATGCTGACATCAATAATTACTGCATTTTCTGAGATTTGCAGATTATTGGAGATAGGACGGAAACTCACCAGATACGGGCTTGCCTTCTCTGTGGTTTCTTGTGTTTTTTCTTCAGCTACGGCTGCTTTGTCTTCTTCTTTCGGGCTGTTTGAGACACACGAAGACAGAGCGAAAACGGCGATGAAAATAATAAATAAATTTTTCATTATGAATGAGTTTTAAATTTATATTTGAGTAAATTATGAACAGTGGTAATTTTTTTGCTGCCCATATTATACAATAAAAACCCCTATCTTTCAATAGAGGCTTTTACTTAATGTATATTTTTTACCAAATATTGTATATATCGTTAAACATTAACGATATGCCAATGCTGAAGTTGCTTCCAGCTTTTCCCGCTCCTCTTGATTCTGCCATTCTGTATTTGGCAAAAGGAGAAAGGCTGAGCTTCCAATCGTCAACTATCAAAACGTTCATTCTTACCTCGGCGTTTAGGTCGTATTTTAAGTCTTCATATTCATATTTGCTGTAAGCTAAATACTCCCTGTAATATCCGTTAACTTCAAAATCAACCCCGTCACGCACAGGAAATTTTGCTTTCATGCCAATCTCTGCGCCGAACTTGGAGTTATCGTCATAAGTCATGTCATACTCGCCGACCGCCGCTATATATAAATCGGAAAAATATTTTCCATCAAACAATTTCAGACCTGTCTTGCCACGAAAAATTTTTCTGCGCGCCGCGCCGTTTTCGGTTGTGAAATTTGTTTCGTATCCAAGGTTAACAAAAGGACCGACTTTAGCTTCGTGATAGTTCCAAATTCCGTGGGCATAATCGGTTGTGAGTAAGATTTGGTCATCGCTTTTGTTGGTTATGTTTGGACCGTCGTATGGT
Organism: Lactobacillaceae bacterium; assembly: GCA_031271345.1. Lineage (GTDB taxonomy): Bacteria > Pseudomonadota > Alphaproteobacteria > RF32 > CAG-239 > JAQWBS01. The sequence goes on along the minus strand of JAISVX010000005.1, from coordinate 59,870 downwards.
TTTGTTTTCTTTTTTCCATATATCATGTACAAACTGTTGTCCCATCTGGAATCGGCTTTTTGATATTCTAAGGCAAAATCAAAGACGCCCTTGACAATGCTTTCTCCGTCGGCGCTTAATGCGGATACGGAAGAATTTTGATACAAGTCCGCATTTTTTACTTCCGTACTGGATAAATCAAGAGAGATTCTTTTGAAGTTTGCTCTTAATGAACTTTGCGGTTCTTGTGCTTCTGCTGCTTGCTGTGCATGCGCGTTAAAAGAGATTGCGCATCCTAAAACAGTAAATAAAATTTTCTTAATCATAAAATTAAACTCCCAATTTTCTATACATGGAAGTTTAGTTATATATGCTTGTGGTTGCAAACAATTTCTTTTAGTTTTTCAGAAGTTTTATAGGTTTTTCATCGCGAGAAGCTCCAACTCTCTTAATTTGTCGCGGTATACCATGGCTGTTTCAAAATCTAAATCAGCCGCTGCCTGTTTCATAAGCTTGGTATATTCTTTGATTTTTTTATCAACATTTTTCAAATCATGAATGCTTCCGCTGTCGTCTTTGATGAAGTCTTCTTCGCTCATTTCCTTAATTGAGGCGGCAATACTCTTTTTGATGGTCTTAGGCGTTATGCCGTTTTCAATGTTGAATTTAACCTGCTTGTCTCTTCTTCTGTTTGTTTCATCAAGCGCTTCTTTAATAGACCTGGTTATCTTGTCGGCGTAGAGAATAACGCGTCCCTCCGCATTTCTGGCGGCGCGACCGATGGTTTGGATTAGCGAGCGGGCGGAACGCAAAAAGCCTTCTTTATCAGCGTCTAATATGGCAACCAGAGAACACTCGGGAATATCAAGCCCTTCGCGCAGGAGGTTAATTCCGACAAGAACATCAAAAACTCCCAAACGCAGGTCTCTTATAATCTCCATTCTTTCAAGTGTGTCTATATCAGAATGCAGGTAACGGACTTTTACGCCGTTTTCGTTTAAATATTCAGTCAAATCTTCAGCCATTTTTTTCGTAAGCGTAGTAACTAAGACTCTTTCTCCTTTTTGAGAGATTTTTCTGCATTCTTCCATCAGGTCGTCAACCTGATTTTCAACAGGTCTTATTATGCATACAGGGTCTGCCAAACCAGTCGGACGAATAACCTGTTCCGCAAATGAGCCTTTGCTTTGCTCAAGTTCCCAATCTCCGGGAGTCGCGGATACAAAAACGCTGTCGCCTCTCATTTTATTCCATTCTTCAAATTTCAACGGTCTGTTATCAACGCAGGAAGGCAGCCTAAATCCATATTCCGACAAAGTAGATTTACGGTTGAAGTCTCCTTTATACATTCCGCCGATTTGAGGTATTGAAATATGGCTTTCATCAACAAAAACCAGAGCGTTTCCCGGCAGATATTCAAACATTGTCGGAGGAGGATCCCCGGGGGACCTGCCTGTCAGGAATCTTGAATAGTTTTCTATTCCTTTGCAATGCCCTGTTGTTTCCAGCATTTCTAAATCAAATCTTGTCCTTTGCTCCAGTCTTTGAGCTTCGAGAAGCTTGTTGTTTGATTTGAAGTATTCCAGTCTTTCAGCCAGTTCTTTTTTTATTTCATGAATAGCCTGAGATAAAGCCGGACGAGGAGTCACATAGTGGTTCGCGGGATATATGGTTATCTCTTTTAAATCATCAGTTTTTTTGCCAGTCAAAACATCAAATTCGTGAATGGATTCTATCTCGTCTCCAAAGAAAGACACTCTCCATCCTCTGTCTTCATAGTGCGCGGGAAATATATCTAAAACATCGCCTCTGACCCTGAAGGTGCTTCTGATAAAGTTGTTTTGGTTTCTTTCATACTGCAAAGCCGCGAGCTGTTTGAAAATATCTTTTGGCTCTATGACGTCGCCGACTTTGAGCCTTAAAACAAGAGAACTGTAATATTCCGCGCTTCCAATGCCATAAATACATGAAACCGAAGCAACGATAATCACGTCTTTTTCTTCCAAAATATTACGCGTTGCCGAATGCCTCATACGGTCTATCTGTTCGTTAATCGAGGAGTCTTTTTCGATATAAGTATCGGTTTTCGGAACATAAGCCTCGGGTTGATAATAATCATAATACGAAACAAAATATTCCACATGATTACTTGGGAAAAACTCTTTCATTTCGGTATATAATTGTGTTGCCAAAACCTTATTCGGAGCCATAATCAGCGCCGGACGCTGGGTTCCTTCAATGACTTTTGCCATGGTAAAAGTTTTGCCGGACCCTGTCACGCCTAAAAGGACCTGATTTTTTTGTTCATTTTTTAGATTTTCAACGAGTTCTTTAATTGCCTGCGGCTGATCTCCGGCAGGTTGAAAAGGGCTTTCGATTTTAAACATATTAGACATTTATTTTGAACTGCGCCTAAATTATTTGTTTGTTAAAGCTTGTTTTTTCAAATCTTCAAGGTTTGGAGATATATTTAAGCTTCTGTCAATTCCTCGGATTGTTATCCCGTCCGATTCCTTGGAAATTAATATATCGTCGGTATATGCTTCTATGGCAAAACCCTGAAAAGTCTGTATAGTGCTTAAATCCACGTATTTATATTTTTTATCATAACCGAGATTCTCTTTAACAGCGGGCGTAATCATAAGAATATCGCCGGTTATCGGGTCTAATGTCATAATCACATTTTTTACGCTTTTGGTCGGTATTGACAGATAATAGCTTCCATTGTTATCGGTCATTATCTTTTCGGAAAGAGTTTCTTTCTGCTTAGGAGACCTTCCGCTAAAATCTATCGTCCAGTTAAGCCCGTCTTTTTGGATGTCGATGTTATGCAGCAATGGCTTTAATTTAAGTATCAGCACAGTGATGTTGGAGCTTGGAAGCTGCATAGCGCTTTCAATATAGTTGTTTGGATTGGGAAAAGACTTTATATCAAGCTGCCTATAGTCGTCAAAGACAATCCAGATGTTTTCTCCTCTGTAAAAAACCGCTAATCCGACTTCCTTATTCCATTCAAAAGTCAATTTTGGTTCCAAGCTTTTTGGCGCTTCCATTGTTTTGGCTTTTTTGCTGGGAGTCTCTTCATTTTTGATGTTTTTATAAGATACTACGTCCACAACAATTTTGTTTTGATATTCAAAGCTCTTAATTTTTGGCGCGGGAATTATATAAGAAATCCCGCTGCTGGAGGTTTCTTTGTTCAATAAATCTTTTCTCGGATAGTTTTCAAAACTGTTGTCTTTTTCAAAAACATTGACGCTGTCTGAAAACTTTAATGTCGTTAGATAACTGTCGCTGTTTATTGAATATTCTGGCTTTTTATCATATTCGAAAACAAAACGGTCAAAATCTTTATGTTTCCCATATACTATGCCGACGTTCGTACGGTTGTTATTTTGGGAGTATGCGGCATTGACGCATAAACAGCTCAGGGTTATGACGGCGAAGACTGTTTTTGCCAAACAATTTCTTAATATAAACACTTTGATTTCCTACAATTAAAAGGGTTAAATGTAAACATATTTTATAATATATTTCATATAATTAAAGCATAAAAAATTTAAATATTAAAAACTTCTAAAAATTATAAAATATTCTTAATAATTAATTATTGATTTAGTGATATTTTGCCAGAGAAAGCGTATGTTACAAAAATATTAATTTTATTTTTTTTTATGGTAAGTTTTTAGTTTTTGTGCTACATTTACAAATAAGTATTAAAATACTATGAGGTTTTCCTATGTATATATGGGTTGTCTTGGCAACGTTTATTGTCGCGCTTTATTCATTTAATCTTTCACATCGGGCAGATATGAAAGAAATGCTTACTTTGCCTCAGGCGGAAGCGGTTATTGGAAAAATGATTACCCAGCAAAGAGGCGCCAAGAAATATGTTGAAGGACACAGCCCGCAGTATAACGGTCAGGATGTCGTCTCATATTTTCCCGGCGAGCTTACCCCCGAGGTCGATCTTAAAAATTATCTGCCTTACGGGTTTATAAATAACCGCGAGCAGGGCGATTATAGAACGCTGATATACTGTCTGGATAAAAATGATGCCACCAGAGCGACCCAGCTGCCGGGATGCGGCAATAACATGGTCAGCTGTTGCTCCGACCCCAATTCGGCAAACTATATTGTTACTTTTGGGTGCATACCAAGAAAATGGCGAAATGTTAGAACTGGAAAACCGAGACCGGAGTTTTACAAAGCGCTGCACAGAATTGCGGTTGACGGAACAGAAACTGGATATGCCGAGTATCTTGACGAGGAAGAGTTCAGCGACAGCAGAAACGTTCATAATTCCAAAATGGCGATAAGAGCCAGAAATATAAATTTGATTTCAATTCCTCAATTTATTGTTGAAGGAAAATTAGCGGGAGTTGAATATTCATTCAGCGACATTTGCGGTGATAATAGAAAAGATGAAGACGGCCAAATGCTTTCTTACGGCTGCGATAAATGTCTAGTTTACATCAGCCCAGTTTATTAAGAAAAGGAGTAAACCATGTTAAAAAGAAAATTTTCTAAATTAGGCGAATTAGGAAGTATGATGGTAGAAGCCATGGCTATGCTTGGTTTGATTTCCATGGTTACCCCGATTGTCTATAAAAAAGCTGCCGAGAGGAACATGGAGCTTCAGGATGTTAACGCCGCTTCTCAATTAAGAAACATAATAAAAGCGGTGGATGAATACATTACGGATAACTATGGTAAAATTACCGGCGCCGAAACAGTGAAAAACGCTTGTCCAAAGGAAGATGAAGTTAAGTATACAGACTTTACCGCAAATTCTTCGGGCGATTATATTGATATTGATATTGCCCACTTCTGCGAATATCTGCCTTATGGCTTTTTGGACGAAAACGGTGATGTTAATGATAATAAAATCTTTAATGCAAATTTTAGAGTAGCGATAAAAAAAGTTGAGTCCGGCGGTTTGAACGACAGTAGAAAAACTCTTACGGGCTTTGTCGTCGCAAGTCCTCACCAGGGGGCGGATTTTCCTAGGCTAAGAGCGTCAAGAATTTCTTCCATGATCGGCGGAAACGGCGGTTATGTGGAAAACGGCGAGGCTCTCGGCGTTCAGGGTATGTGGGGAATTTCCAATATAGAAGCCGAACTTGGTCTTGATAATATAGAAAACGGCGCGGTTATTGCGTCTTCCGTAACTCCGATAAGCTCTGGCGGTTCGAACGACGATGCTGTTTTATATAGAAAATGGCAGGCGAATAGAGAGTTGAACACTATGGAAACAACATTGCTGATGGGAGCAAGCGCAAGCGCCGGTCGAAACATTGTCAACATAAATCAGGCGGTAATCGAAGCTTCTGCCACAGATGAAACGATTGACGGCGGCATAGAAAAAGCGTTGTGGCTGAAAAACAGAGCAGGCGCTTTTGTTGACGGAGTTTTAGGTGTTGGCGCCAATGGTCAGGATCTTCCTGCATTTAGGGTTGAACAGGACGGTTCTGTTAAGAGCGGTGTAACTGGCGGTGATGGAACGACAATGACAGCCAGATTTGAGGTGACAGCTATAGATGGAGCGGTAAAAGCGGCGGATGGCAAATTTAAGGTCAACGCGGATGGTAGTTTCGATGCGGCAATAAACGGCGACGATGGAGCCGGAGGCAATTTTGCAAACTTTAGCGTTGACGCAGGGGGTAACCTATTGTCAAAAGCGAGCGGCGTCTTTGAAAAAGATTTAGGCGTAAAAGGCGTTGCGGTGGTTGGTTCTGGAGACGCGGCTCTGGCAGGTTTAACTGCTTCCGGCGTGTCTGCGGCGGAGCCGGGGTTTCAGCTGACTGTTAATGATAACGCGTTCATAAGAGGATTGTTGAGAGTTAAACATTTTAAGGCGGACAATGTAGACGCCGGAGTACTTAGAGCGGGCGTTAATGATGTGATGAGCAATAATAATGATGACTATACTCTTATTGTTGATACTCAGGAATTAAGTGTCGGCGGAGATAGATTTACAGTTCAAAATGATACCGGCGACACAAAAATTAAAGGCGGCGACCTTTTAGTTTCTGATGACGCAGATTCGTTTGATTTGTTTTTGGTCAGCCAGGCGGATCAGTATACTTATGCTTCAGGGTTAAGAGCAGGCGTTCCCGATGGCACTATATATCCGTTAGAAGTTGCAAATGACGATGCAGGCGCGATAACAATGAACTTGAAAAACACATCAAGTTATATAGTCGGTTATGACAGTTCAGACGGAACATTGTTTGACTTTAACAATGACTTTTCGTTGGTTCAAAAAGAATCGGGAGACAATAACTCGAGGTTATATTTGGAAGACAGCCAGGGCAGATTCTCAACAAAAGACAGCGCCGATGAAGCGTTTATTGAGGTTACAACTAAAAAAATAGCGGCGGATGTTACTTCTGGGGAAGCTAACAACAATATTGAGTTGGAGCAGAATGCAGTCAACACAGGCTCTGCTGATTTAACTTTGAGAAAAAGCTCAAGCATTAAAGTCTTTGGCGAGAATACCGGTCCTTTATTATATATTGACCCGGAAGGCGTGGATGCGGAAAACCCTGCTATAGACAGGCTTAACACTGAAGACAGCAGAGGCGGGGTATATATTCGCAGAGGCGTGGTTGATTTGGAAAGCAACCATGAAGATAAATATATTACTCCGGCATTTAAAGACGAAAAAGATAAGGGATATGTTAGAGCGGACATGCTGATTTCGCAGGAAGTTGGAGAAGGTCTGGACGCTAACTCAACTTTCTATAACGGTGCTGCGAATGTCGGCGGAACCGATTTCTTGCAATATGATATTTTCATGGTAAACCCGGCATACACATCCGTTATGCATGATATTAAACTTACTTCCCGCGGCGGCGCAAGACTAAGCGATATTTTGCCGGACTTTATAAATAAAGGTATTTACCTTGCCGATAATACTTATGCGGAAACTATGGGCGACTGGGGTAGCATGTCATACAGCATCTCTACCAGCGGCGGAACGGCAGAAGTAAAAGGCAACAGACAGGATGCTAACGACTGCTCGACAAGGTATCCTGCAAATCCTTATGAATGTCCTACATCTCCATGGTTGGGAGTTGTCCCTACTCCGCAGTGTCCTCCCGGATATGACAAGGCGGTTCAGGTGTTCCCTTATGGTTTTAATATTGCCCAGGCTGGTGTTCCAGGTCCAAATCGTACGGATTTCTATATACATACTAATCCGAAAGAGCAGTATCCAGACCCATTGACAGATAATGACCCATATCCGCTTTACTTCCAAAAAAGTACGTGGCTTAAAACCAGGGCGCAGCAAATTGGAAGCCAGGCTTCATTTATGGGATGGTATGTGTTGATGGGCTTCGTTTATCCAACAAGCGAATGGGGCAACGATTATGGCGCGGCTAATATCGTGCAGGATACGAATAACTATTATTGGAACTTATTCCCGGTATATTATAGAGAGTTGGAAGCATATTCTACAGTATACTGCTATTTTAACAGAACCAGATTTGACAGCGATTTTGTAGATACAAACTATGATCAGCTTAAAGCTTTCAGGTATCCTACCGATAAGGTCAGAAACTATGGCAACTCTGCAAATAAGGCAACAAACGTTGACAGGTTGGATGATCCAAACTTAGAATACAAAAATCCTTGGTAGGATTTGTTCATAAAAAGTTGATAAGCCCCTTGCTTTTTCACGGTAAGGGGCTTATTATTTCTTTATGTATTTAATATGGAGTTATTATAAATGAGAAAAATATCTATTACGGTTTTAATATTAAGTTTGTTTGTTTCTGTAAGCGCGTCAGCTCAGACAGGCGAAGGCGTAACCTCTTTCCAGCAAGACAGAGATTCATGGCGCAGGCAAACCGCAAAAGGTCCTGAAATATTGGGAACAATATATGATTCCATGGGCAATATAGCGATGAAAAATATTACGGACTCCGAGCAGATATATTGTTATGTCGTTGACGCGGCTGCCCCAGACTATGAAGGTTATGCAATAGACGGTATGGCGGTTAAATCATTTTGCGGTGTTTTTGACCAGGAGTTAAAATCAATTTTCGTCGGTTCAATTTTAGGAAATGAAGAAGCTGTATCAACAAAGATTGAACAATGTGCTATAAGACCAAAATTAATGTTTAGATTTATAAGAGGCGTGGATTATACGGACGTTCTTCTGTCATCCCCATGTTATTCGTTTACAATTTTCTACGGCGGAAAGCTAAAAACCTATAATTTCAGCAATGGCTCGGGAGTTATTGATGAATTGGTTTCAATCTTTGCCGCTGAAGATGTTGCCGTTCCTTTCGTTTCTCCAGCATTGCTTGATCAAATGGTTCCTGTCGGCGTAGCCGAGACGGATGACCAAAAAAACAAGGTTAAACAAAGCAGCTCAAGCTCTGCGACAGGTCCGATAAGAAACTGGGAAAGCGAAGTTAAAGAAGCGCCGGCTCCCAAAACAGGCGGTTGGAATAACCTTAACTTGTAAAGAAATCAAATTTTAAAAGCGCCATGAAAAGGGCGCTTTTTTATGGAAGAAAGACAACTTGATTAAAGACGTTTTCTAAGAAAAACAAAAGGATAAAGCAGGATAAAGCAGCAAATGTGGGGGTTAGAACCCAGCCGATGGCGATTCTTCCGACTACCGACCATTTTATGCCTTTTCCTCCTTTAGCTATTCCTATTCCCATAATAGCGCCGATAACAGCCTGTGTGCTTGAGACAGGAACAAGAGGGATTTCTGGAAGAGACAGAGAAACCAAAAAGTCTCTCAAATCTGTAGAAGAGAATATAAACAATACAAGAGCCTGAGCAATTACGACAATAAGAGCGATAATCGGAGACATTGCCATTAAATCATTGCCGACGGTTTTAATAACTTTTTGCGAGTATGTTATTATTCCAAGAGCTATAGATATTCCTCCGATAAGAAACAAGACTTGAGTGCTGTTTAATTCGATAATGTTTTTCCAGTTAAACCCGTGAAGAGGGCTTGAGTCGACAAACACGCCCATAACGTTTGCGATATTGTTGGCTCCCAAAGCATAGGCGCCAAAAGCGCCGGCAAGAATTAAGCCTGTTCTTGTATAATAGTCAAGGGCTATTAGATGAATTTTAGATTTTCTAAGAACTAATTTGATAATCAGATATAAAATTACCGCAATAATTCCGGCGAGTATGGGGCATAATATCCAGGTGCTTACGATTTTGGAAAAAACGGCTACGTCGGTAGGTTTTCCGCTGTATATATTCCAGCCGATAATTCCTCCGACAATCGCATGGGATGTGGATACGGGCAGGCTGGCTTTAACCATTAAAAAGATGGTCAAAGCTGAGGCGAAAGCAACCATAAAAGCGCCGGCAAGCGCGTTGATGCTGCCGAGTTCGCCGAGTGTTTTGCTTGTTCCAGAACCAGCGTATACAGCGCCGATGATAACAAAAACGGACGCTGTTATTGCCGCCGTTCTAAACCTTATCATTTTTGTTCCAACCGCCGTGCCGAAAACATTGGAGGCGTCACTGGCTCCGAGTGACCATCCAAGAAATAAGCCGCTGCTTAGAAAAAAGAAAAAGCTGTAACCCATTAAACATCTCTTTTAATAACAAAAATTAGTAGTTCGTCAATACAGTCTTCAGCAATGTCGGCAATATCCGCCACGGCAGAAACAAGAGCATTAATTTGAAGTTTGTTGGCTAAAGCGAGCGGAGAGTCAAAAAGAGCTTCTTTTAATTTTCCAGAAGAAATATCAGTTTCATTTTCGATGAAATAAACTTTTTGGGCATAATCCCTCACGGCGCTGGTGTTTCTGAAGAAAGAGCGCGAAGCAATCACCATGTTTTCGACACATTCGGAAACCTGAGAACATAATTCTGACAGCCTTATATGATATTCGGATGGAATGTCTGGCTGCTCAATATAGAATTTGTACGTAACCTCGTCAAACCTGTTAACAACCCTGTCAAGATTTTCTACCAATTGCAGGACGTCTCCTCTTAAATCGGGTATCAGATTTTTGGTATATAAGTCGTTTTCTATTTCTCTTCTCAATATATCGGCGTCATGTTCTATCTGCTTAATTTGTTTGCTGAGCTTTTTATAGTCTTCGCTTCTTTTTTCTGTAAGAAAGATTTTTATCGCTTTTTTAAAAATCATCGTTACATCAATCAGCTTATCATGAAATAAGTCTATTTTTTTCTCTAGAGATTTGTTCTTTGAGAATATTGATAATTTTATATCAAACATTTTTTCCCTCTTCGCAGTCTGTTTTAGCTTATTATATATAATATTTATGAAAAAACAGTTATCAAAAATAGGGGGGCAAATCTTATAAATTTCTCTTGTAAAGAAATATATAATTGATTAGATTAAATAGGTATTTAAAATAAACTTTAACCTTAAGGAAATTATATAATGAAAAAAGGTAATTTGGTATCAACTTTGGCTTTGGTTTTATCTTTGGTAGCGATAACTATGTGTACTCTTTGCTGCTTGTCAAAAGAAAAGAAAATTGCCGAGGTTTTAAGTAAAAATCCTGAATTAGTAATAGATGCTTTGCAAAACTATGAAAAAGTTGCAATGGAAAAACAATTAAAGGCTTTGGAAGATTCAATAAAAAATAATGCTGACGTATTATATAACGACGCTTCAAGTCCTTTTATCGGAGACAAAAACTCTAAAGCGGTTTTAGTTGTGTTCTATGACTATTCTTGCGGATACTGCCACAGATTATATCCTACAATTAAAGAGTTGTCTGACAGAAATCCGGACGCTAAATTTGTATTTAAACCATTAATGTTCTTAGGTCCTATTTCTGAATATGCGGCTAAAGCTGTAATGGCGGCAAATTTACAAGGAAAATTTGCAGAACTTAACGATGCTCTTTTCGGCTATGAAGGACAATTAACTGAAGAGAAAATTGACGAGTTGGCTGGAAAAGTCGGCGTTAATGTTGAAAAATATAAAGCTGATTTGAATTCTGAAAATGTCGGAGCTGTTTTAACCGAAAATTCTGTTTTAGCATCAGCTCTTCAAGTTCAGGGCGTTCCTACAGTTATTCTTGGCAACAAAGTGGTTCAGTCTTTTGAACCAAGAGATCTTCAAAGTGCTATTGACGCTTTGAAATAAGAACGTTCAAGTAATAAAAAAAGCTCTCGGTTTGAGAGCTTTTTTTATTAATATTTTCTGTTTATTATATAGTCAGCCAAAAGCTTTAAGTTCTTGGCTTTGTCTTTGAAAATATCAACGGTGTTTTTCGCTTCGTTAATTAATTGATTAGCGGTTTCCTTTGCATTGTCTATGCCGTATAAAGTTACAAAAGTGACTTTTCCCTGGTCTTTATCTTTTTGCAGGGTCTTCCCTACAAGCTTTGGGTCTCCTTCCGCATCAAGAATATCATCGGCAATTTGAAAAGCCATGCCGATATTTCGCGCATATTTTATTAATGCCTTAAACTGTTCTTCATTGGCTTGTCCGAGGATTGTGCCGGCCTCGCAGGCAAATCTTATTAAACGCCCGGTTTTCATCTCTTCAATATGCTTTATAAGGCTTTCATTTTTTTGTTCTTTTGGGCAGTTATCGGCGTATAAATCAAGAGTCTGTCCCGCTATCATGCCGTTATATGCGCCGGCGGCATTTGCGAGGCGCTGTATCAGATTACATCTTATTTCAGGGTTTTCGTGGGTTTTTTTATCGCTTAATATTTCAAAAGAATATGTTAGCAGACCGTCCCCGGCCAAAATCGCGGTGGCTTCATCAAATTGGATATGGCATGTGGGTTTTCCTCTGCGCATAACATCGTTGTCCATAGCCGGCAAATCGTCATGTATCAGTGAATATGCATGTATCATTTCCAATGCGGCGGAAACTCTGAAAGATTTTTCAAATTGAATGCCAAATAATTTTGCGGTTTCAAAAACAAGAAAAGCCCGCAGCCTTTTCCCTCCGTTTGTTAAGGAATAAAGCATCGCCTCAACGGTTTTTTTCTCATATCCATGCGTGGTGTTAAACAGTTCCAATAGATTTGAATTAAATTTGTCTGAATACCCTTTTATAATTTCTTGTATATTTTCCATCTTATTCTTTTTCTTCAAATTGTGATATTTTTATCTCGCCGTCTTTTATTTCAATTTTTTCAATTTTCAACTGTGCCGCTTTTAATTTATTTTCGCAGAATTGTTTTAATTTCACGGCTTTTTCATAAGCTTCTACGGCGTCGTCAAGTTTGATTCTTCCCGCTTCTAACTCTCTGACAATATTCTCAAGCTGCAGCAAAGCGTCTTCAAAATTTAAGTTTTTTATATCATCATTTCCCATATTTTGTCTCCTTTGATGATATATTATATTCATATAAACTTTATGTCTAGACCATAAAGTACATATATCAATTGGTCGAGCCACAACTGTTCTGCTCCTTCATTATATGCTAAATTAGAAATACTTGTTATAGAAGGGGAAAAGATATGAAAACGGCATTTAAAGCGGGAGTAAGACTTCTAAAGGCTCTATCTAATGAAAAGAGATTGGAAATAGTTTATACTTTGATGGGAAATGAATTAAATGTGACGGATTTAGGAAAGATAGTAGGCTTAAGCCAATCTTCACTGTCGCAGCATTTGGCAATATTAAGGACTGAAAAAATTGTTAAAACAAGGCGCGCTGCGCAGACAATTTTTTACTCTGTACAGAGCGATAAAGCAATAAAGCTGATAACGCTTATAGAAACAATGTATAATAAACCATATAAGATGTAATAAGGATTATGGGAACTAAAGAAAGAAGCCTCAAACTGAGGCTTCTTTCATATTTATGTTCTTTTTTTTCGGATTATAAGAAATATCTATTTTTCCTTCTCGAAGTTTTAAGGCTTCCTTTCCAAAAATTTCATATCTCCAGCCTTTTAATATTGATGTCTCATCGTCATTTGCGGAAGAAAACTCTTTTATGTCTTCGTCAGAGGCAATAAGTTTTGCGACAACGCCTTTTTCCTGGCTGATAATTTTGAGCAGAAGTTTTAATAACTCATAGAGCGCGAATGAAAAAGCCGGGTTAGTTTTTTCATTTTTTAATTTCACATAATTTTCAGGCGAAATTTCCTTGGCTTTTTTTACGGTTTCAATTATTTCATCAGCAATTTTGCCTGATAAAATATCTTTTCTCATGTTTCTTATTTCTTCCAGCTCTTCATGGGTTTCCGGCGCAACCGCGGCAATGTTCAAGAGAGCCTCATCCTTAATTACAGACTGTCTTAAAACATTTTTTCTTTGCGCTCTTCTTTCTCTCCACGCCGCCAGTTCTCTAAGCATCGTCAGATATTTGGGGTTGTGGGAGCGGTGTTTGATTTTTTGCCAGGCTTCTTCTGGATTGGTAATATATGTTTCTGGATCCATCAGGTGTTCCATTTCTTCATCCAGCCAGTGTATTCGGTTGTTTTTTTCCAAATAATCGCGCATATATTCATAAACATTAACCAGGTGCGTAACATCCGACAAAGCATATTCCAGCTGCGTATCATCAAGAGGTCTTTTGCTCCAGTTTGACAAGCGGTATGTTTTATCCAAATCGGTTTTCAAAATTTTCTTTACCAAACTTTCATAGCCCACAGATTCTCCAAACCCGCAGACCATAGCCGCAATCTGCGTATCAAATAACGGCGACGGGATTTTTCCTGTTAGGTTATATATTATTTCAATATCTTGTCTGCTGGAGTGAAAGATTTTTAAAACTCTTTTGTTGTCCAAAACTTCAAAAAACGGAGTCAAGTCTATATCTTCCGCAAGCGGATCGATGATTGCGGAATCACCTTTGTATGCGACTTGTATAAGGCAGAGTTTGGCATAGTATGTTTTTTCTCTTAAAAACTCTAAGTCGACGGTAATAAATTTTTGCGTGCTTAACTCTTTGCAAAAGCTTTTTAAATCTTTAGTTTTTTCAATTAATTTCATATCGTATAACCTAAAATATATTTTCTACTCATAATTAACCCCATTTTGTTGTTGTAAGCAAGGAAAAATTCATATTTTTTAATTGCTTTTAGCATAATTTAATAATAGAAATATAGGTCTAAGCACTTAAACCAAAGAGGAAAAAAATGAACGCTTATCGTACGCATAATTGTGGAGAACTTCGCTTGTCAGATATTGGCGGAGAAGTTAAAATCGCGGGATGGATACATCGCAAAAGAAACTTGGGAAATCTATGTTTTATTGACTTGCGTGATAATTATGGCATTACTCAGTGTGTAATTGATAGTTCGTCAGATATTTTCTCCAGTATCAAGGATATTAGAGCAGAGTCTGTTATCGGTTTGACAGGAACCGTTGTCGCGAGAGAAGGCAATGCGAATAAAAATATGCCGACAGGCGAAATTGAGCTTCAGGTAAAATCAGTCGAAGTACACTCGGAAGCGGATGTTCTTCCTTTTCAAATAGCGATAGATGACTATGCTCCGGAAGATTTACGCTTGAAGTATCGTTTTTTGGATTTAAGACGCGAAAAGCTTCACGACAATATTTTGCTTCGCGCAAAAGTCATTGCCGCGATGAGGAGGCTTATGACAGAGCAGGGGTTTGTCGAATATCAAACGCCGATTTTAACGGCCTCTTCTCCAGAAGGTGCAAGAGACTTTTTGGTGCCTTCCCGCGTTAATCCGGGGAAATTTTATGCTCTTCCGCAGGCTCCTCAGCAGTTTAAGCAGTTGATAATGGTGTCTGGGTTTGATAAATATTTTCAAATCGCGCCATGTTTTAGAGATGAAGACCCCCGCGCGGATCGTTCTCCGGGAGAGTTTTATCAGCTCGACTTAGAGATGTCTTTTGCAACGCAGGAAGATGTTTTCACTGCGGTAGAACACGTTATGGGAGGAGTGTTTAAAGAATTTGCAAACGGCAGAAAGGTTGACGATTATCCTTTTGTCAGAATTCCGTTTCGAGAGTCTATGCTTAAATACGGCAACGATAAGCCAGATTTGAGAAACCCGCTGATAATCCAGGATGCGACCGGGTTGTTTGGGAACAGCGGTTTTGGCGTATATGATAATATGGTTAAAGAAGGTAAAAAGGTAAGAGCAATTGTTGTTAAAGGCATTGCAGAAAAACCACGTTCATTCTTTGATAAAATGGATGCCTATGCAAAAGAAAACGATATGGGGGGGATGGCATATATTGCATTTGCAAAAGAAACTGTAAAAGGTGTTGCAAAAGTCTTTTCGTTGGAAAAGCTCAATGAGATTTGTAAAACTTTGAATTTTGGTGATACCGATGCAGTGTTTTTCGTTATTGGCGAAGAAGAAAAAGTTTCAAAATTCGCGGGACGCGCAAGAACAAAACTTGGAGAAGATTTGGATTTAATCGAAAAAAATGCTTTTCGTTTTTGCTGGGTTGTCGATTTTCCCATGTTTGAGCAGAATGAAGAAACAGGAAGAATTGAGTTTTCCCACAATCCGTTCTCCATGCCCCAGGGTGGTATGGACGCGTTGCTGAACAAAAATCCACTGGATATTTTAGCATATCAGTATGACATTGTATGCAACGGCGTCGAGCTTTCGTCAGGAGCCGTCCGCAACCACAGACCGGAGATTATGTATAAAGCGTTTGAGATTGCCGGTTATGGACCAGAGGTCGTTGACAGCAAATTTGGCGGCATGATTAGCGCATTTAAATATGGCGCGCCACCGCACGCAGGCTGCGCTCCCGGCGTTGATAGAAGCGTTATGCTTCTTGCCGACGAGCCGAGCATCCGCGAGGTTATTTTGTTCCCGATGAACGGCAAGGCTCAAGACTTAATGATGCAGGCGCCAAACGTCGTTTCAGAAGAACAACTTAAGGAACTTCGTATTAAATTGGTTTAAGATATGACGAAGATTGTTTCCCAAAAGACTCGTTCTTATATTATAACGATTATATCTCGTTTGGATAGAATGTTGCTTTATCATTTCTTTGAATTTATAGCAAAAAACAACGACAGGAAAGATGAAGTTTATAAAAAATATCCAAAAGTTGAAGATTGGATAGATTCCGAAGAAGATTTGGAAAATGCGGAGTATCCAGATAATTTGGATATTTTTGGAACAACAAATTTTCTAAAATATTATGACACGGTCTATTTCTCACAGGATTTTGCGGAATATGTGTATAAAGAATTGTTAATTGATAACGGAAATCGCAAAGACAAGTTCATGGAGATGATAGGGCATGTCTACTTGTTGAGGCAACTTCTTGAGCATGGACTTCTTAAATATGGCAAAGTCACATTAAACAATGATAAGAAAATTATTGTCAAAAAATTCAATTTTGAAAAATCGTTACAGTCTTTATTTGTGTTTTTGCCAGGCAGGTTTTCGAATGAGATTAATCAAAAAGTCAAATCAGACTGCCTATATAAGAAATTTCATGAACGTCTGGAAAAAATCCGTAAAAATGCAGAAGATATAAAGCGAAAGCATATTGAAAATATTGCATTAAAAATTGATGAGAATACGAAAAAAGAATATCAGAATATCAAATACAAGCAAAAATGTATTGAAAGTTATGCATTGCTAAGTTTTATTCGGGAATATCAGTTTATCGGTAAGTATAATCTGGCAAAATGCAAGGGAATTATCAAAAAAATTTATTTGGAACCCGATAAAAAGAAAATAGATAAAATTTCTTTTGATGAAAGAGTAAGGATATTCGAGTTTATTTTGGAAATAAATGCTGTTTTTTGGCGTTATTTTGTTGTTTATGAAAATGGAATATTAGACACATTAGAAAAGAAAAAAGAAGAGAATAAGCCCATAATAAAGAAAATAAAAAACTCACCAAGCCATTCATTAAGCAACAATATTTCTCATTCCAGATTGTTTTCTAAAGAAAATACTTCCTATGCCACAGATTTTTGTAATAATATAAAAATTATTTTGGATTTTTTCGATACGTTTTATAGGGAGCATATTTTAAGGAATCCAAATGAAATAAAAAATCATTTTCTTAAAGCATTGAAGGCGCAGATTAATAGCAAAGATTGGATGTATCTGGTAATCGATAAGCAAAGGCGAGAAGATTACGCTGAAAACAAAAAAATTGTGCGGGTTGGTGTTCCAATGCCGGAAGGCGGAATTAGGACAACAAAAAAAGACATCAAAACTGCGGTAAAGGCAAAGGTGGAAAAATTACGGGAGAATTTGAATAATAGGGAAGATGATGTTAAAGTTGGTAAATGGAAATGGCTCAATTTCTTGCGGCAGGTTCTTAAGAAAGAATTTGAAGCAGCTAAAAAGGTCAACCAGAGAAGTTCAAAAAAAACGAACAAGAACTTGAATTTGAGAAAAAAATGAGGTATTTTATGTTTAATTCATTCGAAAAAATTTATTTTTTTAATGAAGAATTATGTTCAAACGCTGTTATATTAACAGTTTGCTCTGAATTGGGCGGGGCGACCCGCCATTTTTAGGGATTGTTTGACTTTGACAAGGCGGCTTTTGTTGATTTTATAGGCGGGGCGACCCGCCATTTTTAGGGATTGTTTGACTGTAAACCTCGTGACATACTTTGAGCTATAGGCGGGGCGACCCGCCATTTTTAGGGATTGTTTGACTAGCTATAATAAGCACTAATAAACTCACCAGGCGGGGCGACCCGCCATTTTTAGGGATTGTTTGACGGCGCGAATAATCGGAAAGAACGAGTGATTGGCGGGGCGACCCGCCATTTTTAGGGATTGTTTGACTTTCAATCCATCATCATATAATATTTTCCCTAAATGCTAATTATAGTGGCGATAATGTTCGGTATAATCCAAACAGGAGGACTATGAAAAAACTGGTACTGATATTTATGCTGATTCTAATATCTTCCTGCGCGAGCAGAGAGAAAAATGTTTATGTTAAGCATGAAAAACCAGTGGAAGGATATAGCTACAGTGAGCGAGATTTTTTATATACGGTTGGCTATGGCGCGCTTATTGTGACAACAAATGCGATGTTTGATCCACGAATGTGGAGATACCAATAAAAAAGCCCCTCATTTGAGGGGCTTTTTCTAATGAAATTTGTAAGAATATATATAACAGTCTTCATCTTCGTCATAATATTCTTTTAGTACGCCTTCCAGCTTAAAGCCGCATTTCTCATAAAACATACGGGTAGGGGCATATTTATCAGTGCCGCAGGTCTTCAAAAACAGTTTTCTGCCGCCTGCTTTTTTGATGTCGTTAAGCAATTTTGCAATAACTTCTTTGCCAATTCCTTTACCGCGATATTCATTGAGAGTAGACAGCCAATATAACTCGTATGAAGCTTCTGAATCAGGAACCATGCCGAAACATGCGAATGCTACGGTTTTGTCGTCATCCTCAGCAAAGATGAACTCATGTTCCTCGTCGTCGCCTTCTTCTAATATATATTGTGCAATATCCGCGCTAAGTTCGGTATCTTTTTCATCAAAGAAACCTGTAGATTGTGCAATAACTCTAATGTTTTCAGGGTCTTGCGGAGTCAGTTTATTTCTAAAAGAGAGCATAATTACACTCCTTTCAGAATTTGACTTCCTTTTACCATGCGCAATTCATTGGTCTGCGCCTTTAGACTAGTTGAATTAGATAAACTTACGGAGTTTACCGTTGAATAGAAATGTAAGGTACCCGTTCGGCCCTCACTGTTGTTTGACTTTGATTTTCGTTTCCTCATTGTCTTTCTCTTTTGTTAATATTAAGGGCGGTTTTTTACCACCACTCTTAATATATAACATATTTTTTAATTAATTTCAACCCGCCTGTTTGAATTTAAGTATAATTTGCGGTTCGCCGGAAATTGGTTTTCTTGTCAAAGTATTTTTTCATCTTCTCTAAATATTTGATATTTGGCTTTTGTCTGAACATTTTATTTTCAAGATAATTCCAAAATGCGCCGGTAAAATATGGAAGTTTTGCTGTGGTCTTAACCTCTTTCCAATATGCTGAAACTGCTTTTTGATACATTCTTTTCAAAGCTTTTGGCGGGAGATTTTGATTGTCTTTTATTGTATGATAATACGCTAAAAACCTATCGGCATTTAGTTGGGTTTTGTTTCCTGAAAAGTTTCCAATCTCTTCGGGAACCAGAACGACTTCGCTGTGAATTTTTATAACACCGCTACCGTGAATGCCGACCCTGAGGGGGATAGTCTCGTCCTGGATAAAAACTCTTTCATCCGCGCCTTTGGCTTTATGAAGAACTTCTCTTTTTATAAGCTGTCCCATTCTGGTAAAGCGACCGTTGAGAATAGTCATTAATGTATCGCCGCTGTACTTATAATCAAAATCTTTATCCATGTAAATATTTGTCAGTTCTTCGGCTTTTTTGCCTGTTTTTTTAAAGTTTCCATAAACAATATCGGCATTATGTTTTTCCGCAAGCTCAATCATTTTCTCCGTTGAGTCTAATGGAAAAATATCGTCGCTGTCGAGCATTCTGACCCATTTGCCTTTTGCCAGCATAATCGCTTTGTTGACAGTCGGGCTTATTCCCATATTTTTTTCATTAATTTTGAGAGTTACGTTGTTGAGACCCTTTGTCATATCCTTAATTATGTCGATAGATTTATCGCTTGATACGTCGTCAACAAAAATAAACTCCGGGTTTTTAACTCCAGTCTGATTTATCAGCGCTTTTAATACGTGAGGAAGATAATATTCCTTATTGTATACGCTCATTACAAAACTAACGTCAATTTCCATGTAAGTTTCCTATTATTTGGCTGGCTTTGGCGTATTGCTGACGTTTAACTCTGATGTGCAGTTAGGGCATCTTGTCGCGTTAATATTAATGATAGAATAGCAATACGGGCAGGTTTTAGTGTTCGGAGCCGCAGGTTCTTCGCCTTTCATAACTTCCGCCTGAAGCTTGTTTATGCCCTTAATCAAAAGAAACACGGCAAAAGCGACAATTAAGAAACTGATAAAGCTGTTTAAAAACATTCCGATATTAATGGTTATGGCGCCCGCCTGCTGCGCGGCTGCCAAAGAAGCGTAATGAGCTTCCGGGTTGGGGTTTTTTAAGATTACGTATAGGTTTGTAAAGTCTACTTTGCCAAGCAATAGTCCGATTGGCGGCATCAATATGTCTTTTACAAGTGAATCGACTATTTTTCCAAAAGCGCCGCCGATAATGATACCGACCGCCATGTCAATAACATTGCCGCGCATTGCGAAAGTTCTAAATTCTCTGAAAAAACTCTTAAACATTAAAAAACTCCTTTATTTAAATAGACAAATTGTTTATTTATACTATATAATACCTTTATCAAAAAAAAGAACTAAAAAAAATAAAAAAATATACTATGGGGAGATGTTATGTATTACAACGCGAGTTATATCAGAAGTTCGCTTTCCTTTGATGAATACATACTTGTATATATAAGGATGCATATCGTTGTCTGGCTTGAAACATGGTTATGGGGTTTCGCAACGCTGGCGTCATTATATGCTACCACGCTGCCGTATCCGACAATTATACCGTTTATTGTTCTTTTGATAATAACAATTTATAAATATTTTGTTGTCGCCGTGATTGAAATGGCGCTGACAAACAAACGCGTTATCAGAAAAACCGGTGTAATCTGGGTAAAATCTGAAGAGCTGCTTTTAAGCCGCGTTGAATCTATAGAAATCAAACAGACGGTAATTGGCAGAATTCTTAACTATGGAACAATTACTTTCTCCGGCACGGGTACAAGTAAAGTAAAGCTTCGCATGGTTCGTTCACCGCGTCAGGTTAAGAGAGAGATAGAGAATTATTTCGGAGGCGTTCTAGCAGTTCGCGCACAACAATAACATCTGCCGCCGCAATGTCATATTCGTTAAATTGCCTCGGTCTTATCCAGGCAATTTTTTCATGCGCCGTTAAATTTACATTTCTTCCACTGAGAGTTTTTGCAAAATAAACATGAAGGGTTATGTATCCGAAATCATAGTCATATTCGGCGGTTTTGAAAAACTTGCCGACTTTTATATCCATATTAAGCTCTTCTTTAAACTCTCGAACCAGACTTTGTTCAATGGTTTCGCCATCTTCAATTTTCCCGCCGGGAAACTCCCACATTAATCCAGCCGTTTTTTCTCTGTTGCGCTGGGCAATAAGAATCTCTCCATTGTCGACAACTATGGCTGCGGATACATTAATTTTCTTTTTCATTTGCGCCTCATGTTTTTTTAAAGCTCCTCATTAGAGGAGCTTTATTTTATAGTCCGGCTTTGAGCCTTTTTAAGGTTTCGTCTTTTCCTAAAATCTGCATAATCGCATACAAATCCGGCGACTGGGTTCTGCCGGTAATTAAAACGCGCAAAATTGTGGCGACGTCGGATACTGTTCCTTTATATGCTTCAGGGTCTTTGTCTTTTTCTTTCGCATTTTTTGCATAACCTGATTTTGCGGCGGTTTCTTTGACATTTTCAAACCATTCTTCTTTATTCGCAGAGTGATTATATGTCGGAATATATGCGTTGAGAATTTCTTTTACAAATTCTTCGCTGACAGGAAAATCTTTTTTATCAAAGGAAAATTCATCATTAAAGAAGAAGCTGATTTCTTCATTAATTTTTGACAAGATGTAAAAGTCTTTGCGAACCTTTTCTACTCCATCGCGTTCAATTGCCAAAATAGATTTGATATAGTCTTTGTTTTCTTTTAGCTTTTTCGCGAGCTTTTCATCATATTGTTCCGCCCAGATAAGAAGCCTGTCATATAGCTCGGAGGATGATAAAGTCGCGATAAACTCTTTGGAAATATTATCAAGCTTTTTAAAGTCGAGCAATGCGCCGCTGTTGTTTAGATTTTCCAGCTTGAAATCAAAGTTTTCAATAGGATTGACAGGGTTTGCTTTTTTAAAGTCTTCAAAATTAGAGTTTGCCAGATTAATTAGATATTCTTTGATTGCTTCGACAGGGTAGCCTTGTTCGAAATAGTAAGAAATATTTGCTTCTGGGTCTTTACGCTTGCTAAGCTTGCGGCGGTTGCCGTCATCAAGTTTTTGGATAGGTGCGATATGCGCATATTTTGGAGGCGTCCAGCCAAAAGCTTCAAACAGCTGAATGTGCAAAGGCAGAGAAGCCAGCCATTCGTCGCCCCTGATAACATGGGTCGTTCTCATAAAATGGTCGTCAATTGCGTGAGCGAAGTGATATGTTGGAAGACCGTCCGACTTCATGATTACAATATCAATATCATTTTCAGGCATTAGAACCTTGCCTTTGGTCACGTCGTCAAAATAGCGTTTTTTATCCCATTCGCCGCCAGCTCTGAAACGGAAGATGTATGGCTTTCCTTCATCAAGAAGCTTTTCGATTAATTCTTCTGGCGCGTTGCGGTATTTTGCCCATTTGCCATAATATCCGGGACGCATTTTTAAAGCTGTTTGCTCTTTTCTTGCTTGGTCGAGTTCTTCTTCGGTGCAAAAACATGGGTATCCCAAATCATTTTCCAGAAGATATTTTATGCCGCTTTTATAAATGTCTGTTCTTTGGCTTTGAAAATATGGACCATAGTTTCCGACTTCTTTTGTTTCGGAGACGGGACCTTCGTCTGGGACAATGCCGAAATCATTAAGCGATGAAATAACCAAATCAACAGCGCCGTCAACTTTTCTTTTGGTGTCCGTATCTTCTATGCGAAGCATGAACACGCCGTTGTTTTTATGCGCGAACCGTTCTGGGATGACAGCTGCAATCATGTTTCCGATATGCATAAAACCTGTTGGGCTTGGCGCAACTCTGGTAACAATTCCCGCGCTTCTTTGAGGAAATTTTTCTTCCCAAAAAGAAAGGTCTTTTACATCTTTGCCAATTAATCTCTCAACCAACTCTTTTTTCATCTCATCAAATCCTTAAAACAGTCTTATTTTGTCCCAAATATTATATTAAATTTACATTTACGCAAGACATAATTTAAAAAAGAAACTTCCCTTTTTTGGGGGGAAGTTTCTTTTTAATGTTCAGCTTTTCGCCGTTTTACTGGCTTATGCCTCTTTTTTGAAGCTCTTCAATACTTTCAAACTCCAGATAGTTTTGGGTTAGCTCTTCGCCGATGTCTATATCTCTTTTTGCGATTAGATGCATATCTTGATGAGCCGGGTCCCAGGTAACATTTCCATCTTTTGAGTGATTGATAAACTTTGTATTGTCGAAATCAACATGGTAGTTTCCGCTGCGTTTGTCGTAGTATCCCCAGTAAAGAATTTCGTCTTTTTCTCTTTTTTCCAGAGTTTCGAAAACGGAAGGCGGTATGTTCAGGTCCAACATAGGGCTGGCTTTTGCAATCAACGAGCCTTTTTTTATGCGTTCCTTTGTAAAGATACCAGTTCCATGAACAGCAGAGTTTTTAACTTCGTAGCTTATTAGTATCATAATGATATTTTTAGGTTATCAATAGTAAAATTTATTGAGTGCATAATATCATTAAACAAAATTTTTGTCAATTTTTTTATCCGATTAAAACATTCGCAGCAGCTCTTGCTTCTTCGGATATTTGCTCGCCGCTTAACATGCGCGCGATTTCTTCCTGCTTTTCTTTTTTGTCAAGTTCAACGACTTTTGTAGTGGTGATATTGTTTTTTGTAAATTTTTCAACTTTAAAATGGTTGTCGCCTTTGGCGGCAACCTGAGGGGAATGCGTAACGACCAAAATTTGAACGTCTTTCGCAAGCCTAGCCAGTCGGTCTCCGACAGCCTGAGCGGTTGCTCCGCCTATGCCTGTGTCAATTTCATCAAATATCATGGTTTTAACGCTTGAGCTTTGCGCGAGGTTTAACTTTAGCGCCAGCATAAATCTTGCGAGTTCGCCGCCTGACGCAATTTTATTGATTGGTCCCTGAGGAGAGTTAGGATTTGTTGAAACGGTAAAATATACATTATCAATGCCGCTGGCAGACCAAGAGTTTTCATCGACCTCTTCAATAATGGTAATAAATTTTGCTTTTTCCATTTTTAATGGCGCAAGTTCCAGCATCACATTTTTATCAAGGTTTTTTGCCGCTTCAATTCTCTTTTTCGACAGCTCTTTTGCGGTTTTTAAAAATTCCAGTTTGTTTTTTTCTTCTTCTTTGCGAAGGCTGTTTATATTTTCTTCTCCAAGTTCGATTGTGCTTAACTGGTTTCTGAAATTTGCCAGAGTATCCGAAAGCATGGCGACGGTGGTATTATGTTTTCTTGCCATGGCTTTAAGGGCAAATAACCTGCCTTCAATATTTTCAAGCTCGTTTCGGTCAGACGATATTGTTTCCGCAGAGCCTTCAATAGAGTTTGCCGCTTCGCTGACAAGTATCAGCGCCTGGTCAAGCATTTCAATAATATCGTCGTATTTTCCCTCGACAAACTGGTTGGCTTTTGAGATTGCCGCTGCTGCCTGCCTGATGGCGGAAGGAGTATCCGTTCCCTGAGTTAATGCGTTATAAGCATAATTTAGACCCTCAATCAGCTTTTCCGCATTCATTAGTTCCAGTCTTTTTTTCGCTAAAACTTCTTCCTCGTTTTGAACCAGCTTCAATTTTTCCAGCTCGTTAATCCAGTGGCGTAGATTTTCCTCGTCTTTTTTTGCTTTTTCCAAAATGGCGGAAGCTTCAATCCTCTTGGTTCTGCTGATTTTATAATTCTGGTAATCGGTCTTTGCCGCGTCAAGAAGTTCGGGATAGTTTCCGTAAGCGTCTAATACGCCCAGATGATTGGCGGGGTTTAACAAACCGTGGTTGTCAAATTGCCCGTGAACTTCAACCAGCAGTTTGCCGATTTCTTTTAAAAGCTTTGCGGTAACCGGCTGGTCATTGACAAAGATTTTCCCTTTGCCTTCCTTGTCCAAAGTCCTTTTAATGCTTATTTCGTCGCCGTCGGTATCAACTTCATATTCATCTAAAACAGCATATACGGGATGGGCGTTGTTAACCTTAAAAATGGCGCTTACAGTCAGTTTATCTTCACCGTGTCTGATTAAAGATGTTTCTGCCCTGTCTCCAAGAACCAAACCGAGAGCATCAAGCAAAATAGATTTGCCCGCGCCTGTTTCGCCGGTAAGCACGCTTAAACCCTGATTAAAGTCTAAATCTAACTTATCGATAAGAACTAAATTTCTGACAGCGAGCGATAGCAGCATTTTTTACCTATTTTTTAAGAAGCTGTTGAGCTTTTTTGGTCCATTCGGATTTTGGATAGTTATGTTCTAAAACTCTTAAATTGCCGTCGGCTTCATCGCCTAAACCTAGAGTAACATATACTTCAATTTGGCGGAACAAAGCTTCTTCAATATAAGTCGTTGTCTGATACTCGTTTACAACGGTTGAAAATCTGTTTAATGCGGAAAGATAATTTTTCTGCGTTAAGTAATAGTATCCGACTTCCATTTCCTGCCCCGCCATATAATTAAATGCGAGAACGGCTTTGGCTCTGGCGTCTTCGGCATATTCGGTATATGGGAAACGCAAAATTACCTGATTTAGAGCTTCAAAAGCTTTTTCAGTTACGCTTTGGTCTTTTTCTATAACGCCGATTTGGTCGTAATAGCACCTTGCTTTTAAGTAATATGCGTAAGCAACGTCTTTGTTTCCCGGGTGAAACCTGATAAATCTGTCCAGCGCCATAACAGCGTCGTCATATTGTTTGGCTTTATAATGTGCGTAAGCGGTCATTATTTTGGCTTTTACCGCCCATCTGGAATACGGATGCTCAATCTCAAGCCTCTCAAAATACGTCGCCGCCTGTTTATATGACGTTCTTTCCATATATTTATAACCTCTCATATAGAGACCTTCGGCGGAATATTCCTTTTTTTCCTGAGGGGTGCTTGCGCATCCAGTTATAACAAACATAACTAGCAGCGCAGATAATAAAGCTTTTATTTTTGGCATTTTTTATCCCTAAATTATTTCATAATTTTCAGTATCGCTAAACAATATTTTTAATAACTCATTACTGTGAAAATGTCCAGTTTTAGAAGCTGTTATTTCACCGATAATATGGTATCCCGAAGTATACATGTCTCCGATTATATCTAAAACTTTATGATTGACGCATTCTTTTTCATGGCGAAGCCCGCCGGGGTTGAGGATTTTATCTCCGTCTAAAACAACGGCGTTATCTAAACTTCCGCCTTTTGCCAAGCCTATCGACTGTAGGTAATCCACCTGATATTTTTCGCAAAAAGTGCGGGAATCCATAATCTCTTTTTGATAAATATCATTATCAATTTTTGCCGAAAACATTTGATGTCCGACAATCGGGGAGGGAAACTCTATTTCAAAATTTACTTTTAAGCCGTTGTTATAAGGTTTGATAGATACGGTGTTTCCATTGTTATCTGTAAAACCCGCGGCTTTTTTTACTTTTAAAAACTTTCTTGGGGCATTTTGGGCAATGATTTTATCTTTTTTGAACATTTCGCTGAATATTGAGGCGCTTCCGTCAAAAATCGGCATTTCCTCATTATCTATTTCAACAATTGCATTGTCCACGCCCGCCATATATAAACCGCACATTAAATGCTCAATTGTTCTGACATACATTTTGCCGTCAAATCCGAGATTCGTAGAGTTTTTTGTATCGACAACATTACTGTATAAAGCTTTGATTTCTGGTTTATTTTCTAAATCGACTCTTCTAAAAACAATGCCCGTGTTTTCTTTTGCGGGCAGAAATCTTAATTTTGCAATATTTCCGGAATGCAGTCCTATCCCATCGTCAATGCTAAATTCTTTTACAGTTTGCTGTTGCATATTAAAACTCCATATCAATAAAAAATAAGGTGGTCTATAAGCCGGATTCTGTGCTTTTTCAAGCGATAGCTATTCATCTGGGCTAAATGTCGCCATATTAGCTCAACGCGACCTACCATTAGGAACAGAGTGGAAACGCTCTGCATAATCTCCATTCTTGGTCTTGCTTCAAGTAGGGTTTACCTTGCCAGAAGTGTTGCCATTTCTGCGGTGGGCTTTTACCCCGCCTTTTCAACCTTACCCACCATAGCTTTCGCGACGGCGGGCGGTAATTTTCTGTGGCACTTTCCCTTGGGTTTCCCCAGCCAGACGTTATCTGGTACTTTGTCTCCATGAAGTCCGGACTTTCCTCGCCAAACCTCTTTCGAGATATGTTTGGCGCAGCTATCCGACCACCTTTCCGAAGATTAATATTTTGGGTAAATAAAAGCAAGTGTTTTTATAAAACATGCGCCGTATTGTCATTGTCTGCTCTAAAGTTTTTAATTTCCGATTCGGAATAACAAATACAGTGTATGTGGTTGTTCTTTGAGCATTTTTATCCGCGTTTTAATGTTATGCACAGCCTTATCAACAATTTATTAAAATTTCTTAAATGCCGCTGGTCAATATATGGTGTTTTTTATTTATGGATATACCAAATATTGATTATTCGGTTAAAAAATAGTTATGATTCCAAAAATTCCCATTGCATACCATAAAATCCCATGATATACTATTTAAATATATTTTAACTTTTTGCGGAGACGTATATTGAGAAGAAATTTTCTTTTCATGGATACAGTAATAAACAAGGTAGACTCTAAAGGCAGGGTTTCCTTGCCTGCGGATTACCGTGCGATAGTTAAAGATTTATCAACTGAAATAGTGTGCTACAGAAGCTTGACTTCGCCATGTATTGAGGGCTGCACGGAAGAGCTTTTAGACAAGCTTGCGGTTGATATTGAAACCTCGTTAGATTTCTTTTCCCAGGAGCAGGATGATTTAACCAGCATAATTTTTGGCGACGCAAGGAGGTTTCAGTTCGACAGTACAGGAAGAGTATTGCTCACGGAAAAATTGCTGTCCCATGCGGAAATTACAGATACCGCTGTTTTTGTCGGTAAAGGCAAAAAGTTTCAAATTTGGAATTCAGAAAACTGGAAAAAAGAAGAAGACAGAATTCGCAAAGAAGCTTTAAAGAACCGTCCGTCTCTCGGCAAAGGAGATAAGTAATGGTCGAAAAGCAAAAACATTTTCCAGTAATGCTTAAAGAGGTTTTGCAAAGTTTGGATATAAAAGATGGCAAGACCTATGTGGACTGCACATTTGGCAATGGCGGCTATTCGGAGGCGATACTTAAATCTGCGGACTGCAAAGTTTATGCGGTTGACAGGGATCCAAATGTTATCTCAAGAGCAAATGAGCTTAAAAAGGCGTATGGCGGCAGATTCAATTTTATTTTGGGTCGGTTTGGCGATATAGCGGAACTAATCGCTCCCGATGTGCAGGTGGATGGTTTCGTTTTTGATATTGGGGTTTCATCTATGCAGCTTGATGAGGGCGCGAGAGGTTTTTCCTTTTCCAAAGAAGCTCCGCTTGATATGAGAATGTCTTGCGATGGAATCTCCGCAAAAGATTTGGTAAACGATTTGTCGGAAAAAGACTTGGCGGACTTAATTTATAATTATGGCGAAGAACGCAAATCAAGAGTAATAGCAAAGAAAATTGCCGATTATAGAAAACATAATCCGATAGAAACAACCACTGAGCTTGCAAGCATAATCCGCACAGTTGTAGGCGGCGGCAAAGATATAGACCCCGCGACAAAAACTTTTCAAGCTTTAAGAATAGCGGTTAATGACGAGCTTGGCGAGCTTGAAAGAGGTTTGGAATCGGCGGCCTCTCTGTTAGATGTCGGAGGAAGGCTGGTTGTTGTGACATTCCATTCGCTGGAAGACAGAATTGTTAAGAACTTTTTCAAAGAAAAAAGCGGAAAAACCCCGAATGCGTCAAGGTATATGCCGGAAGTTACAAAAGAAAAAGCAGTGTTGAGCGAAGTGTCGAAAGCAATCGCGCCGTCAAAGGATGAGTTAAGCGCGAACAGACGTTCTCGTTCGGCAAAATTGCGGTACGGAGTAAAATAACATGGCTTCAAGGAGAAACAAGAGATGAATGGAACAAGAACAGCGACAATAAGTCTATGGCTTGCCTTAACTTGTCTGGTTGGTTTCGGCATGTTTATAATGAAAAATCAGGTTCAATCTTTGGAAAAAGAACTTCAAAGAATAAACTCCGATATTCAGAGCGATATAAAATCCATCCATGTTTTGAAAGCGGAATGGAGCCACTTGAACTCTCCTTCAAGGCTAAAACATCTTGTTGATAAACATATTTCATTAAATCCCGTGAAAGCTGAACAAATTATTAACTATTCTGCGTTACCATTCGAAAATGGGAACTTCGACAATAATAGGCGGATGATTGCCCGGAAAAAAGTTGGTAATTATGCTGAGCATAAAAGAAACCTTAAGGTTTATGTAAATGCTCAAAGATAGTTTTTACAGAGGCTGAATGTTTGGAAATATATTACCCAGAAAAAAAAGAAGAAGTTTTTATTCTCTGGGACAGGAAATAAAAGTAAATAAAAACAGCAGTTTTAATTATGGTTTTGAAAAAGACCATGTTTATATGTGCAAAAATAGAATCTTTTTTGCCATGTCTCTTTTTATTTTGGCATTTTTTGTAATAACTATAAGGCTTTTCGATATATGCGTGGTTCCAAACATAAATAAAAATGCTTCTGGAGAAATTATTGAGAAAAATGGTTTTTTTGCTCATCGTCCAATTAAAAGAGCGGATATTGTCGATAGAAACGGCGCCATAATCGCAACATCTCTTCCTACGGTAAATTTATTTGTGAATCCTAAAAAAGTTATTTCGCCGGAAGAATCCGCGTATAGACTGAGCGAAGTTCTAACCGAGTTTAATGAAAAGGAGCTGCTTGAGAAGCTCCGGCGCAAAGCGACGTTCGTTTATATAAAAAGAAATTTAACTCCCTCGCAGCAAAAGCAGATTAATGATTTGGGAATACCGGGGCTTGATTTTGAAAATGGAGAAAAAAGAGTTTATCCTCATGAATCCTTATTTTCCCACATTATCGGAAAGACAAATATTGATAATATAGGTTTGTCGGGAGTTGAAAGAGAGCTTGACGACAGGCTGACCCAATCGGATATTCCTTTGCATCTGACTATTGATGCTGCGGTTCAATATACGATTCGGGAAGAATTGATGGCGGGCATTAAAAAATATGATGCGGAAGGCGGCGTGGCTGTTTTGATGGATGTTAACACATCTGAGATTGTCGCTATGGTGTCTCTGCCTGATTTTGACCCAAATGCGGGAACTCTGCCGAATGATAAGGCGATGTTTAACTTTGCCACTCAAGGCGTTTACGAGCCAGGTTCCGTGTTTAAGGTGTTCAATACTTCCTTGGGCTTAGACAGCGGCAAAATAAAAGTTACGGATAAATTCGACGCGACCAAACCTCTTAAAATCAGCTACAATACAATTAGCGATTACAGAGGAGAGAACAGGTGGCTGTCTGTTCCAGAAATTTTGATATATTCTTCAAACATCGGGTCGGCTCAGATAGCTTTGAAATTGGGAAAAGACGAACAAAGAAAATTTCTTGATAAGGTCGGGCTTTTGTCTCCGTTAAATATTGAAATTGCGGAAAAAGCTAATCCGATTGTGCCAAAAGTGTGGAGAGAGTCCACAATTGCCACGGTTTCTTACGGATATGGAATATCCGTCACTCCGCTGCATGTGATAACATCGTTTTCGGCGATGGTTAACGGCGGTATATATAACCCTCCCAAACTTGTGAAGGGCGCGGAAAAAAGCGGAAGCAAAAGGGTTGTCTCGGAAAAAACCTCAAAAACCATGAGGAAACTTCTTCGTGAAGTTGTCGTTGAGGGATCCGGCAAAAGAGCAAATGTTCTTGGTTATGAGGTGGCTGGAAAAACAGGAACCGCAAATAAGCTGGTTAACGGCAAGTATATAAACAAAAAAGTTATGACAACCTTTGTTGCCACTTTCCCCGCGTCAAATCCGAAATATGCTTTATATGTTATGCTTGACGAGCCAAAAGGCTCTAAAGAAACCTGGGATTTTGTAACCTCGGGCTGGAATACCGTGCCTACGGCATCGAACATCATCAGCGCCATCGCTCCGCAGCTTAATGTCAAAGCGAACTACGATATTGATGAACTGCGCAAAAGCAGAATAATTGAAGCAAGCTATTGAGGCAAAAGTTTTATCTGTTGATTTTTAGTATGTTTTATATATAGTTGATGGCAATCAGCTATTTTTAATATTTATATTGTCTAACTAAAAAATCATTTAAGATGAACAAACAAGCGTTATTTGAACAAATCATTGCAAAGAGATCATTCCTTTGTGTTGGTCTTGACACGGATGTGAAAAAAATCCCCGAATGTCTTGACGGCGACATGCTCGGTTTCAACCAGGCAATCATCGACGCGACCGCTCCGTATGCGGTTTGCTTCAAGCCTAATGTGGCTTTCTACGAAAGCATGGGGACGTACGGCTGGGATGTTTTAAAACGTACAATCGGGTACATCAAGGAAAACTACCCCGAAATCTTCGTTATTGCCGATGCAAAGCGCGGAGACATTGGAAACACCAGCGAAATGTATGCCAAAACGTTTTTTGAAAATCTGCCGGCAGACGCAGTGACGGTCGCGCCTTATATGGGCAAAGACAGCGTCGCTCCGTTCCTTAAGTTTGAAGACAAGTTCGCCGTTTTGCTGGCGCTTACCTCAAACGAAGGTTCCGATGATTTTCAAATGCAAACCGATGCGGTTGGCTGCGCTTTTTACGAGAAAGTCCTCCAAACGTCGAAGGAGTGGGGAAACGAAGACAACATGATGTATGTTGTCGGAGCCACAAAAGCGCAAATGCTCGAAGGAATTCGCCGTATCGTTCCGAACCATTTCTTGCTCGTCCCCGGTGTCGGCGCGCAGGGAGGAAGTTTGCGGGAAGTGGCGAAATACGGGATGAATTCGCAGTGCGGTCTTCTGGTAAACTCTTCCCGCGGCATAATATATGCCTCGAAATGCGAAGACTTTGCCACAAGGGCGGCAATGGAAGCGAAAGCGCTTCAGGAGGAGATGAATCTGCTCCTTGAAGACGCGGAGATTTAACCGATAATACGGTTAAAAAACAACGAGTGCAAACCAATTGGTTTGCACTCGTCCGCGTTTAAAGATTAAATCTTTCTACAACATCTCGGGACCGCCTCGGTCAGAACTCCACTTGTTGGGGTCGGTTTTCCAGTCCAGAAGCATTCGGTACTGGTCGTGATTGATGTATTCCGTTTCCAGCGCCACGTCAATCAGGGTACCGTAGGAGGACAGGGCGAAATGTGCTGAGCCGATTGTCTCATTCAGGATTTCGGTCGCCTTCGGGAACTCATAAGTGAAAATGGCTCCCAAGCCGATAACCTCAAACCCAGACTGTTCCAGCGCGTCGATAGCTTTTATGCTGGAACCTCCGGTAGAGATTAGGTCTTCGACAACAAAGACCTTTTTTCCAGGACACACTTCGCCTTCGATTTTGCCTTTGGCTCCGTGTTTCTTTTCTTCTCCGCGGGCGCTGATGTAAGGCAGCTCCATTTCATAGGCAACCATTGCGCCCCACGGTGTTCCTGCATTCGCTACTCCGGCAATAACTTCCGTTTCGGGATACTGTTCTCTTATGCGGGAGGCTAACTGCATAACAATCAGTTTTCGGTCTTTCACGTAGAAAGTGTTTTTTCTGTTGTTGCAGTAAATCGGGGTCAGCTGCCCGGAAGTCCATTGCGCTGGTTCCGTCGGGTGCAGGGTTACGGCCTTGTTTTTTAAAAGGCTTTCAGCAATTTTTTTACTAAACATAACTTTAGGGTTTTAAAAGATTAAACTTTATTTTAACTAACTCAATAATGTGCAAAAAATAAAAATTATTGGTAAGTCAATAGCATTTTTATCTTTTATTCGCAACACTGATTTTAAATATTTTTCAAATAATTCATATCTTTAACCCATGGCTCAACTCCCGTAGGCATATCTCTGCCTGTTTCAATTGTCAGTAAAGCGTCGTTTGCAGAATATTTTTCAACGATTTCTTTTATGGGATAATTTCCTTCTCCAAAATGGTCGTGCGCGTCAAAATCACTGTTAAAATCTCCGTCGCTGATATGATAAACGCTTGGGTTTATATCCGCGTATCCTTTTAATGCTTCAAACTTATCCATTTTAAGAGCGTGGGCGGCACATATTGCGTGAGAAAAATCAAAACAAAACATGCAGCCGGCTTCATTTTTGATATATTTTATTTCTTCGGGAGTAATTCCATGAAGGGGAAGATAGGTGTCCGAGCAGTATGAAGGGAGGTTCTCAACGGCAATTCTTTTATCATTGAACGTCTTGAACTGCCTTATGGTTTCCTCAATATTTTCCGGCAAGTTTCCCATGCCGGTATGCGTAACGATTATCGGAGAGTTAAACAAGTCGGCAAATCTTTGGGCTTCATTAAATTGTTTTAAGTTTTGGTTTAATTTTTCTTTGTTTCCCGTGTCAAAACCAAAACCGCTGTGCGAAGCGTGAATGTTTACTTTTGCTTTATGAAGCAGGTTAAAAAGATTTTTGGCGGTCTCATCAAAAGTGTCAGGCACGGCAAAAAGCTCGACAAAGTCAAAAACTCCGCCGTTGACTGCTTTGGCAATATCTTTGACCAAATCAGGGCTTTTTATTATGTTTGATGACCAAAGTTTTACGCCGTATTTTCTCAATTTCTTTCTCCATAGAAAATATGTAAAATGGTATTACAAAGAGCCGGCTTGGTCAAATGTAAAATATTTTATAGAAATGATAACTTTTTGTATTGACAAGGAAAGAAGTTTTATATATAAAAACCACGTTGCCGCCGGCTTAGCTCAGTTGGTAGAGCTACTGATTTGTAATCAGTGGGTCGGGAGTTCGAGTCTCTCAGCCGGCACCATTAAAAAATCCCTCCTTGTGAGGGATTTTTTAATGGTCCATGCTGAGGTACGAACTTCCGAGGGAGTTTGAAACTTCTCTTAGTCTTGCAAGGCGGAGCCGAAGCACAACTTAGTTGTTCGCGCAAGTAGAAAGCTTTAGCTTTCGTAACGGCGCAGTCTCTCAATCGGCACCATTCCAAAGCCCTTGTAAATCAAGGGTTTTTGCATTTTTAAGTTTTGTAAAATTTATCAAAATCAACAAATTTTGACCTGAAAATACCAAAAAATACCACTTCGAGATACCAAAGTTGGCAAAAAACACAATATAATCAATGGGTTGGCGATTAAAAAACAGCGCCGCTTATCTAACTTATTGATTTACACAAATAAACTAAGAAAATATAATGTTGATTATATTTTTTAATATACTATTAAGTAAACTTATGCTAGAACAAAAATAGAACTAAATGGGAAATGTATACAGGCTAATTAATCTTGTAGATATTTCTTTTTTAATAATGTATAAAAATTTGTAGAGAAGTTTATGAAGAAATTTACACAAAGAGTCGGGGCAGAAATGTCGCAAAAAGCGAATGTTTTTATAGATAAAATTAAGAAAACAAAGACGGAATCTAGGCTGACCCGTATAAACTCTATTCTGCCACATGATATGGAAGAGGCAACTAGGCCTACTTTATACAGAGGGTTAAAATATTGGGGAAAAAAGCCACATAATATTTGGCGGGAGATAATTGTCCGCAATACAAATATCAATGATACGGTATA
This sequence comes from Lactobacillaceae bacterium, assembly GCA_031271345.1. Lineage (GTDB taxonomy): Bacteria > Pseudomonadota > Alphaproteobacteria > RF32 > CAG-239 > JAQWBS01. Next base: position 25,384 of record JAISVX010000005.1, on the reverse strand, counting down.
TGATCCATTCGCGGGTAGCGCCTTAACATTTTTTGAATCCATAAAAACCGGCAGGAAACCTGTTGTAGCCGATATAAATCCGATAACTCTATTTTTGGTTGATACATATTCAAAACAATTCAACTTAAATAAAGTTGCTAATCTAGCTAAATATATTGTCGATAAACTCAAAGATAGCCCACTATACAAACAAAACTTCAGAACGGTTTGCTCCAGATGTGCGAAAGAAACGGATATTTATAATTATAGAGTCGAAGGCACGACTCCTTTTGCGCTCTCATATAAATGTGAGCATTGTGGTAGGACTACCACGGACAAGTATGAAGGAAATATCAGTTTTGAAAGTTTCAATTTATGGAAACCAAATTACGATATGAAGGTTTTGTCTTCAATATCCCCATCGTTTATAAAAACAGTTGGCGGAAAGAATATAGCTAATTTATGGACTGCTCGCAATTTGGAAATTTTATCATTTATATTTGATGAAATAAATAATCTCAATGTAGTAGAAAAAGATGCGTTAATGTTTGCCTTTATGCAAATTTTGCACTTAACAACAAAAATGTGTGCTTTGAGAAGTGAGAAAACAAACAGGCCTCTGTCAACAAGTTGGGGGCGGCCTGCGTACTTAGGGCTGAAATCTTTTATGGAACAAAACCCTGCTATACAGTTTGAAAGAGCAATATTTGGAAACTCTGGTGTTATTAAATGTTTGAAGTCTCGTAATACATATCTGCCCAAATACACATATTCTACCGATTTAAAAGATATTGATAAAGTTGACGGAATTGTCCTGCTGCAAGATAGCAAAGAAATAACTTCTGGATTTAAACCGCAACTAGTTTTAACAGATCCACCGTATGGATCCATAATCCAATATGGGGAATTATCACAAGTTTGGAATGTATGGCTTGAGAGATATTCCGATAAATATAAGACATCTTTGAATAAAGAAATCATTGTTAATAAAAACAAAGACTACAGCCAATATATATCGGATATGACGAGCGTATTGAGTAATTGTCAGCTATTGTTATATCCCGATGGAACAATGATCTTAACATTCAACAGCAATGATGATAATGATTGGTTAGCCCTTGAGGCGGCAATCAATAAATCAAAAATGGTTTTGAAAGAAAAATTGCACCAAAAAAATAAAAGGTCAAGCGAAGCCAATATTTGTGATAAATTAGGCTTGGGAATAACAGATTTCTATCTGTCATTAGGAAGGTCGGATGTACAGATGGAAGGGGCTGTGTAATGACCGAATCAAAGGGAAAATATGATTCAAGAAATAAACTAAACAATTTAACCGGAACAGAATGGCTAAAACTAACAAAAAGCTTCTTGTTTTCCGAGAAGTGTGCTGATGACAAAGATGCATTTAAGCATCCCGCTCCATTTTTAATTAAAGATGTTGAAAAAATGATTTCCTTGTTTACAAAGGAAGGTATGGTTATTTTAGACCCGTTTATGGGCTCCGGCACAACCTCTATTGCCGCTTATAATCTAAAACGCTTATCTATTGGAATTGATTTAAGTAACGAATATAAAAAACTTGCTACTGAGCGATTCGCAAAAAAAGGTATGCAAGAAAATAAAGATTATAAATATATCGTTGGCGATTCTACAGAAAAACTACGCAATATAGAATCGGTGGATTTTGTAATAACTTCTCCCCCATATCACAATATTTTAAAAAACAATGCCAAGGGCTTAAGAAAAGACTCCTCTGCCAAAGGCTTTAGAAGTGGCTCAAGGATTGGTGTTGAATACTACTCTGATAATAAAAATGATTTAGGCAATCAAGATACTTATGAAGATTTTCTAAAACTTCTTAAAAAAGTTATGAAACATTGCTTTAATCGTCTGAGAAATGATAAATATTGTTCAATAATAATAAGCGATTTCACAGTTGATAAAAAAGAAATTTGTGTGCAGGCAGATATTGTAAAACTTATGACTGAAATAGGATTCGAATTTGTTGGCACAATAGCCCTATTGCAAGATAACAAGCCTCTATATCCTTTTGGCTATCCCTATTCTTTTAAAATAAACCATATGCATCAGAATATTATAAATTTCAGAAAAGCAGGAGTATAATTATGCCGGGTTCCGTTAGAAGCTATTATAAGTCTTATGTTGATACAATAACTGGCTTTACTACTTTTCATAATCAAGTAATCAATATGCCTAGAGATACTTTCTCTAGAAACTATTTGCATAAATTACAAGTCTTGGCTTCTTACCTATTGTTAATAAAAAATGATGTTGCTTCCAATGGTAATAACTATAAAGAGATAATGGGACTTATTTCTGAAGCTTGCCTTAAAAATATTGAACATATAAAATTTAGAGATATAAATTTTGAGAATGAATATCTAAAATATAGAAATCTTGATGTCCATTACGACGAAGCTGGTCGTATGTTTAGACATCTTATGGGAGCTTGTGCTTTTTGGGGCATGATAAAATCAATATCCAGGCAAAAGAAAGTTATTGATTTTGACAGATGTATGGCATTCGTAGTCCTTGAACAAGAACAAATTTCAACTTTTCTGGAAAATATCAGCCTAGATATAAATATAAAAAATAATGATTTAATAAAAAACCTAACTGGTATAGAAACAATACGCGCCGATGCTAATTATCATCCTACATTAGCTATTCTAAAATATATGAAAGAGATTAACCGTTCGGTTACTGATTTTGAACTTTCTATATTGCTTGGTCGCATCGATAGTATGCAATTTGAAAATCTTATTTTGCAACGAGCCTTAGATATTGGTCGATGGCTTACATCCACAAATAGGAATGGACAACAGCAACAGTTTTTCAAAGAGATGGGATGGGTAAATAATGATAAGTCATTATTTACCTACAGAACATCTCAAGAACCATGGTTTAAATTTCAAACATATCTTATATTTTTAGAAGCTTTTGGCTTAATTTCTATCAATAGAGCAGATGAAACTTATTCCTTAACTGATCATGCTAAAAATTTACTAGGTGATTTGCCTGCATCTATTTTAGATCTAAATAAGATTATTAATGATTTGGATTTAGATGGTGGTAGTGTTTCTGATACTACCATGAAAGATGTTCTCATTCGAGCCAATTTAGATACTTTAAAAACTCTAGTTGCTAATCAGGATTTAATTAAGAAAATAAATAAGTTAGTAATTTCTAAACCTACAATGAAAGGCGATAAAAGAGCAAGGAATCAATTTATCGCAGAGCTTGCAAGGATTAGGGAGGATTACAAATGTCAGGCTGGAACCAATACTTTTGAAAGACCTGATGGACGTAATTATGTCGAAGCTCACCATATAATTGAATTTAGCAAAAATGGACCTGATATATTAGATAATTTATTGGTTCTAGGACCTACGCCACATACACAACTCCATCGTGGTTCAGAAAAAGCTATACAAGAAATGTATAGAGAATTGATGAATCGCGGAGCAATACAATACAAAACATTTGAAAATATGATTGATGAATATAATGTATTGACAGATGAGCATCTAGAATTTTTATATTCAAAGGGTGTTATATCGACTCAACAAAAGACTCAGCTACATACTAAAATTATAAACAATGCCTAGAGTTCTGTTGTTTTTAAGCACACATTTAGGGCGTAGTAGCTCGGTGGTATACCGATTAGAAAAGCCTAAAGTATCTATGAGCCAACTCTTTGTTTTATAAAGATAAAAATTTGGTAAAGCGTGTGCTTTGTAATCAGTGGGTCGGGAGTTCGAGTCTCTCAGCCGGCACCATTAAAAAATCCCTCCTTGTGAGGGATTTTTTATTATTCTCTGATAAAAACGCGGGTACCGACGGGCAGCAACGAATCAAGTTTAAAAATTTCCTGCTTATCCCATACGGAGATACATCCAGACGAACCTTCGGCGCGAACGCTTCCGCGCACCATTTCCTGTCCAAGATAATGTATCCCGATAGATCCTCCAGTTCTTCCCGCGGCAATATCCTCTTCGTTAGGATAGTTCAGCGCCAAAAAACGGACGAGCTTTGAGCTGTATTTGGCGATAATTTTATATTCGCCGACAGGTGTGCGTTTATCGCCTTGAACCATTTTAGGGCCGGCGTTTAATCCAGTTCGTACCGTAAAACATACAACGGTGTCTCTTGAGAATTCATGGCATACGGTCAAAGTTTTGTCGCTTTTACTAACCAAAACAATAAGCGGACCGGGATCAATATTGGTTTTTTCGGGAATGGTATCAATATTGACGCGCCGTGTAGTATCGGTAAGTTTTATGACGGCAGCCGAGGACTTCTCAAGACCATAGAAACTATGGGATATAAATGCCGCAACGATAATCGCAATTACGGATAAAAGTTTAATCGTTTTCATGGTGAGACATTTTAGGTTATAATAGAAACAATAAGAAGTATTAAAATTATCGTATCTATTTTTGCTAAGTTTGTCCATATAAAGTTTTTATATCGCAGCCAGCGTTATAACGCTTATTTTATGGTTTCGGGAAGTTCTTCAAGTTTTGTGGAAAGTTCTTTTTCCAGTTTTAGCTCGTCTTTTTTGAATGTTGAAGAATTTCTCGCTTCTATCGGTCTTATGGTATATTTAATTTTTAACCCGAGCTGTTTCATAACCAAAGCGGGAATAACAATATCGCTCGCAACGCCAATTATGGGAATTTTTTTGACCAGTTTGCCGATTAAATTAGTTGTTAAAGCAGAAACGGAAACTCCCATCAAGCCCGCCAGCATCAGCTTAAAGAAACTGCATAGTCCCAGTTTGATGCGGTATATTTTCGCAATGTCAATCAGCATTCTGGAAAATATTATCTGCGTAATTAAGAAGTCGAGCCACATTTTTGATGATATAAGGTTAGCTGCGGAAGATAAACCGGCATATTTGTTTATAACCGCATCGATTTCTTTATCCGTTTGTTTTAATATCAGGTTTTCATAATTTTCTATTATAGCCTTTTCATCTTCGGTCCCGGCAAAAAGATCAGAAAGCTTTTTCTTTAATTTTGAAGTTGTCAGTTTATGGTTTAATAGAGCGTTTTTCAGCCCGTTGATGTTTTTATCAGTAATTAGTTTATTTACTTTATTTCGAAAAGACTGCTGCTCGTTTAAGGTTATTACGCCGATTATGTCGTTTATCAAAAAATATATAAGCAGCGCGATAACAAGAAAACTCACAATTGCGATAGGAATTCCCAAAAGATTGGCAAAAGACAGGTTTTGTATATAGCTTATGTAATTATATAAAAGGTTTAAGATGAACCACGAAAAAACCAAAAGTGCAAAGATGACAGCTTTGCTGTATTTTAAGTTGGTGTTTCCTTCGTCAATAAAATCAAGAGATTTAATAAAGCCGTAAACATTGTTATTTTTTAAAGAAACCTTGCCTTTTACATAAGCCTTGGAAGCTTTTGCCTTATCTGAAACTTTGGTTTTTATTTTTTTTGCTTTGGCTTTAATTTTAGCTTTTATGTTATGCGCGAATGTTTTTATCTTCATGTTTTTCTCCTCTGACCAAGCAGAATAAATATATCATAAATTGTGCGTTTCGTCAAAGGCAATCACCTTTTGAGTCCGCCGGCTTTTTTAGGGATAAACACAAAGGTTATGCTCGAGAGGATTGTAAATATTCCAAGAACTATAAATGTTATATGGAAGGCTTTTAAGAGGTTTTCAGGATATATTCCTTCAAACATATTGAGCATGGAGCTTCCGACGCTTATGCCGAGAACCATGGAAACCTGCATGATGACAGATAAAACGGAGTTGCCGTCGCTGGCGCGTCTCTTGGGCAGGTCTATCAGGGTGATGGTGTTCATGGTTGTAAATTGTATAGAGTTTATTGTTCCCATTAGTATCAGCAGCAGGATAATCGAAATTTCGCTTGTTTCTTTAGTGATAAACGCGAAACAGCATACAATGCTTCCAACAAAAACAGTATTTAGCGTCAGCACGTTTCTATAGCCCATGAGCTTAATAAGCTTTTCAACCGCGAATTTGCCTAAAATGCTGGCAAAACCAATCGTTAGCAGCAGCGAGCCAGACTTTGACGGCGACATTCCCAAGCCAACTTGAAACAATAACGGCAAAAGTAGCGGCATTGCAGCAAATCCCAGACGGGTAAACAGATTTCCAAGTATAGCGGTGGTAAAGGTTCTTATTTTTATGAGTTCCGGGTTGAATAATGGCTTTTTTGATTTATTGATATAAAACCAGAAAAATGTCATTAATATAGCGGCGGACACAATCATAACTATTTTGTGAATGTAGGACGAAGCGATTAAACTCGAGCGGTTGGTCGCAATACATATTAAAACGATTGCCAAAGATAAAGATATAAACCCAGCCCAGTCAAAATTGTTTGTCGGTTCTTTTTTAATTTCTGGCATTTTTGCTTTTATCAAAAACATTGCGATTATGCCGATTGGCAGATTGATTAAAAAAATCCAGTGCCAGGAAAGATATTCAACAATAAAACCGCCTAAAGGAGGACCAAGAATTGGACCAAACAAAGCGGGAAGAAGCACGAAGCTTAAAACTTTTACAAGCTGGTCCTTAGGGTATAATTTTAAGACAATGAGCCTTCCGACCGGCACCATAAGTGCGCCGCCGATACCCTGAAACACTCTTGAAACTACCAAAGTTGTCAAATCGTAAGACAAAGCGCAGAACAATGAGCCTAAAGTAAAGACCCCGACAGCGTAAATAAATATTTTTTTCGCCCCGACTTTATCAGCCATCCAGCCGGATAAAGGAAGCAATGACGCGACAGTGAGCATATATGCGATTATTATGGACTGTATTTCCAGCGGATTTTCATTAATGTCTTTTGCAATCTCGGGCAGTGCCGTATTAAGGATTGTTCCGTCAATCATCTGCATAAAAAAGGCGCAGGAAATCAGCCAGGAAACAATCTTGGGAGGCATTTTATTTTCTTCAATTTCATCAGCTCTGTCAGTCATGAACTAAGACATAACTCCGATTTGGATAAATTACAATATGAATTTGCAACTCTTTTTTTAAGTGCAATTCTTCTTTTATAAAATATATATCTGGAGATAATTATGGATAAACCAGTTATAAAAGCCTTAGAAAATAAGGTCGGAGAAACGCTGGAAATTATAAAAGAAATAAGATAAACAAAAAGCCTATTAACCGAGAGGCTTTGAACTATCTAAGCGATGCGCAGAAATTTTTAATTCTTTCAATTGATTTTCTGATGTTTTCTTCCGAGCAGGCGTAGCTTAGTCTGATAAAGCCTTCTGCTCCAAAGCTGCCGCATGGAATGGCGGCGACCAGTTCCTGTTCCAATAGTTTGGCGCAGAACTCTTCTGACGTCATGCCAAATTTTGATATATCGCAAAGAACATAAAAGGCACCGCTTGGTCTGATAAATTCTAAATCAGGAATTTTGCTTAAAAGCTCGCAGATTAAATCTCTTCTTTGGGCAAACGCTTTGCGCATTTCGCCGACTTCTTTATCCGCAGCACCGTTTAGCGCGGCTAAACCGGCATACTGCACAAATGAAGTCGGGTTGCTTGTCGCGTGGCTTTGAAGAGCGGCAATTTTCTTTGCCAGCCAAAGCGGAGCCGTTAAATACCCCAATCTCCACCCCGTCATCGCATAAGCCTTGCTGAAACCGTTTACCGTAATCGCCAGCTCGGCGATTTTGTCATTTAGTCCGCCGATACTTACATGCGGATACTCATTGTCATAAATCAGTTCTTCATAAATCTCGTCTGAAATAACCATAACATTATGTTTGACCAAAACATCGGCAAGTTTTTCGAGCGTTTCTTTTTTATATACCGTTCCCGTCGGGTTGCAGGGGGAGTTAAGAATTAGCAACCGCGTGTTCGGCGTGATGTGATCTTCTAATTGTTTGGGAGTCAGCTCAAAATTGTTTTCTTTTAATGTCTTAATCTCAACGGATTTTGCTCCCGAAGCTCTAACTATTTCTGGATAACTCAGCCAATATGGAGCGGGAATTAAAACTTCGTCGCCGGGACCGCATAACGCGCAGACGGTGCTGAACACCGAAAATTTTGCGCCGGGAGCTGCTATGACGTTTGCGGGAGTTGTTTTGATGTTGTTTTTTTCAAACTTTTTTACCACAGCCTGCTTTAGTTCCATAATGCCGCTTGCCGGAGTATACCCGACTTTTCCTTCGTTAAGAGCTTTTATGCAGGCGTCTTTAATGCCTTGGGGAGTATCAAAGTCCGGCTCGCCGGCAGACATTGAGCAAACATCCAGCCCCTGGGCTTTCAGCTCTTTCGCTTTTCCAGAAATGGCTAAAGTGGCGGAAGGAGCAAGGTCTCCCATAAAGCCTTTTGTTTTTTGCAAATCTCTCATTAAACTGTTTCCTTAAACATTGTGATGGTTTATCTGAAAGTTCTTTTTGTCATCCTTAATTGCTTTATCCAATAAATATGTCATTTCCATTTCATTTTTCCATAACACATAAAACAGGCTTAACTGGTCGCGCTTTGAGTAGTTCTCAATCATATTCCACCATTGCTGCATAATTTTTATGCACTCCGGGTCATTATGTTTTCTATAAATGACATTGTTTTCGGTTAGTCCGAGGTTTTTTGGAAAACCTTCGGCTTCTAAAAATGCTCTGTGTTTATCTAAGGTTTCTTTTTTATCTTTTCCGACTTTTAGGCATTTTTCCAGCTCGTCATAAATGCATTTTGTTCTTCTGTGCGGAGGAATAGCCATAAAAGCCATAGTTTTGCTTATCTTTGCCGCCGCGTCAAAAAGTTTTGAAGTTTTAACGACCACATTTGTATCCACGTATATGCTTTCGTCAAACTCGGGAAACAGTTCGTTTGGAAAAAACTTATGATAACGATTGTTTTTCTGGTTGTCTAACTTTGCAAAAACCAAAGGTCTTACCTGCCACGGTCCGACGGTTCCTCTCTTAATTTGCTTTTCATTGTCGGTAAAGCATATATATTCATAATTGCTGTCAAGATATTCGTTTACGTTTATGGAATCATAATCGACCCCTGTAAAGCATGTATAAATAACTTTTCTTGGTTTGGTTTTTTTTATTTCTTTAAAATATTTTTTTATTTTATTTTTTAGAACCAAAGAATAATAAAAATCTTTTATTTTTCCTTTTAAGATTAGTCTGCTTTTTCTAAAATTCATCTTCAATCCCTTACAGTTTGTGGTTTTTCAGCCAGTTGTTTTCTTCTTTGCCCAATAGGGGAGAAAGCTTTTCAAAAACGCTTTGATTATAATTATTAATCCAGTATATCTCGTCTTTTGTCAGCATTTTTTTATTGATGTTTTTTACCTCGATTGGAATAAGCGTTAGAGCTTCAAATTTAAGCATGCCGTTTTCAAGGCTTTGTTTTACCAAATAAAGATTTTCAATTCTTATTCCGTAGGCGTTTTCTTTATAATATCCAGGTTCAATTGATACTATCATGTTTTCCAGAAACGGATAATCGGATTCTTTGGGGCTGATTCTTTGAGGTCCTTCATGAACATTTAAGAAAAAACCGACCCCGTGTCCTGTTCCGTGATTGTAATCTTTTCCCTGTTTTAATAAAACTTCTCTGGCAATTGCGTCCAGCTTCATTCCCGGCGTTTTGTTCGGAAAAGAGGCGTTGGCAAGCGCAATATGCGATTTTAGCACCAGAGTATAATTATCTTTCATTTCCTCTGAAATATTGCCGATTGCTGCGGTTCTTGTCACATCGGTGGTTCCGTCAAAATACTGTCCGCCGCTGTCAAGGAGAAGAAACGAGCCGTTTTTGATTTCTTTGTTGGTTTTTTCATTCGGTCTGTAGTGAACTACAGCGCCGTTTGCCCCATATCCTGCTATTGTGTCAAAGCTGTTTGAGAAAAACAGTTCCTGTTCTTTTCTCAAATCAAAAAGCTTTGCGGCTATATCCAGTTCGGTTTTCTCTTTCCAGTTGTTTTCAAGCCAATATAAAAGCTTGGTCACGGCAGCTCCGTCTTTGAGATGGGCGTTTTTCATGCAGGCTGTTTCAGCTTTATTTTTAATTGCCTTTTTTTCATTGCAGACATCAAAAAAATGACAAGCTTCAATGTTGTTTTTTTCCATAATTGAAAGAAGGACAACAGGGGAGTTCTTATCAAAACTGATTTTCTGACCATGATATTTTGCTATCTCATTTTCAATTTCTGCAATATTGACGGCGGTTAAGCTGTTTAACCGTGCGAAATCGTCGCTGAACACGGTAAGATTTAAGTTTTTATCGACGAGCGCAAACGCCCTTAAAACGGGAGAGCTTGGATTATAGTCGGAACGAAGATTAAGCAGCCATGAAACACTATCTGCGGCTGTGAACAAATAGGCGTCGATTTGCGCGTTTTTTATATGTTTGAGCAAATCTTTAATCTTTTTCTCTCTGCTTTCGCCGGCATATTTTATATCAAGCTCAAAAACCTTTGGCTTTTTTACAGATGTATTATGCTTAATTAGTCCGCTGGGAACAAAGGCGAGTTTGCCGTCTTTTCTTTTGTCGGTTAAAAATTGCAGCTTTTCAAATTTATCAAAGGAAACCGTCCATGGGTTGAAGCCGATTTTTATATCTTTGCCGCCTTTGTAGTTTTCGATAAAATCATATAAGTCGCGGCTGTTTATAAAAATCTCAACTTTTTCGTTGTCTGTCTGCCGTTTGGCTTGGAGTTCATATCTTCCGTCCGTAAAAAGATATGCCTTATCCGGCGTGACGATTAATTCGGCGGCAGAGCCGGAAAAGCCCGTAAGCTTAAGAATGTTGTTTTCCTCGTCAAGAATATCCTGTCCGATAAACATGTTGTTTAAGTTGACATAAAGAGCATCGAGACCATTTTCTTTTATTTGTTTTTGAAGGCTGTCGAGATTCATTTTATTTCTCCATAACCACTGCGCGCCAGTTATCAATCTCAAATACTTTTATAAGCTTCATTCCATATTCTTTATGAGCGTTTACAACCCACTCAAGCTGGTCTTCAACAAACCCTGATAAAACGCAGTATCCGTTTTTTTCCAAACAGTCGTATAAATCATGAGCCATTTCAATTAATGGTCTGGCTAAAATATTTGACATTATGATATTATAAGGAGCGTTAGCCATAACAAAAGCGGAAGAATATCCGTTGCTGTGCTGAACCCTGACTATTTCATCGACGTTGTTTGTTATTGCGTTCTGTCCTGTTACAAAAACGCTTTCGTCATCAATGTCAACAGCGAAGACTTTTGTTTTTTCTTTCCATAGCATTGCCGCGGCGATTGAAAGTATTCCAGAGCCGCAGCCGACGTCCAGCACTTTATCTTTTTTAACTTTTAAATTGTTTAAATAACTGACAGCCTCCAAACATCCCTTTGTTGTCTGGTGTTCCGAGCCAAATGCGGTTGCAGCGTATATTTGAATGGGAATCTTGTTTGTTTTTGGCTGTTTTTTTTCATGTATTCCATATATAAGAAAATCTTCAACTTCTATTGGCTCAAATTTAATAACATTTTCTTTGAGCCAGTTTTTATTTTCCATAATTTCGACCGTATAGGGAACTAAGCTGATTTTGTGCGCTTTTGCCGCGCTTAAAAATTCTTTTTCGTTAAAGTTCATATTTTCATATATTATATACCGTTCAAAACCTTGGTCTGTATAGTCGCATGTAACGACATCAAAGTATTCTTCAATAAAATTTATGAAATCTTCATTGTAAATTTCTCGTTCTTCAAAAATAATTTGAATATAATTTCCCATACTTGTCATAATTTTTCCTGTTAATCATAATCATTTATTTACTAAATACGAATTATATTATATATAAAAAATATTGCTACTTTAAAAAGAGGTTGAATTATGAAAAAAATAATAGCTTTAGTTACTTTAGTTTTAGCAGCAGCTTGTTCGCCATACGACTATATTGACACCCTTAACAGCTACCCTGTGGAGATATATGGGCAAGACCCCGTTTTGGTAAACGACCAGTATATGGAAGAAAGAGCGCAGCCTGTTAACCAGGTTCTTTCGGCTTATGTCGGATATACCGTGGTTGATAAGAAAATTTATCGCAAGAAAACTTATGCGACAGAAGAAGTTAGAGCGACTAAAGACGGCGTAATGAGCGGCTCTGCTGTTCCTGTCGAATTTAAAAGAAATGAAAAAAGAGCGGTTGTCGGCATGGCTTATCTTGATGAAGAAAACTACCTTATGATTCCAGCCGATTTGCCGGATTATGTTATCCTTATAAACCGCGAAGGCAAAGTTTATAAAAATCTTGGTCAGTTGAAAGGGTATCGTCTGGTTTTGATTGATACGTCATTTATCGTTTCTCCCAGCAGTTTTAGGTTTGAACTTGTAACAAGCTCAAAATCAAATCAAAGCAGACCAGAAAGAGGTTTTGACATCAAATATGGCGGTATCAAGAACGACAGAATGGTATTTACATATATGGATTATAGCAAAATAGGCGGCGGAGACAGAGGCTATTTTGAAGACATCACTTTCCCTCTCAACCAAGAAGTTGTTGAGATTGAAGGCGTTGGCATAAAAGTCTTGAAAGCAACCAACCATAAGCTGGATTATATCATAGTACAAAACTAAGCTAAAATATAAAGGCAGCTTTGAGGGCTGCCTTTATTGTTTTTAGTTTTTAAAAAAGCCTTGCAGTAGACGAGTTATTGGGCTATAAATTTTCAAAATGTATTGATAGTTAAGGAGAAAAATAATGGCTGGACATTCCCAGTTTAAGAACATTATGTACCGTAAAGGCGCTCAAGACGCAAAAAAAGCCAAAGTTTTTGCTAAACTTTCGCGAGAAATTACTGTCGCGGCAAAAAACGGCACTCCTGACCCGGAAAAAAACCCGCGTTTAAGATTGGCTATTCAGGCGGCAAGGGCAGAGTCCATGCCTAAGGACAATATTGAGCGCGCAATTGCCAAAGCAAGTCAAACTGCCGGGGGAGACGACTATACGACTATCCGCTACGAAGGATATGGTCCGGGCAATGTCGCTATAATAGTTGAAGCTTTGACTGATAACAAAAACCGCACGGCAAGCAATGTTCGTTCTACTTTTGGCAAAAGAGGCGGAAACATGGGAGAAACCGGCTCGGTTGCTTTCAATTTTGAGAGAATTGGCTTTATCCAGTATCCATTAAGCATTGCTGGTGTCGATAAGGTTTTTGAAGAAGCGTTAAATGCCGGAGCCAATGATGTTGCGACAGATGACGAGCATCATGATATTGAAACTCTTCCTGATGATTTGGGAGCTGTAACCGAGGCTTTGGAAAAAATCTTTGGAACTCCGTCTGTTTCTCGTCTTGACTGGAAGGCAAATGTTAAATCTGAGGTGGCGGATATTGAAAAAGCCAAAAGCCTTATGACATTAATTGAAACTTTGGAAGATGACGACGATGTTCAGCAGGTTTATAACAACGCCGAGTTTTCTGATGAAGTAATGGCAGAATTGAGTAAGGAATAAAAAACTTTGCGTATATTAGGTCTTGATCCATCGCTGACCTCGACAGGCTGGGGCGTTATTGAGGTTGATGGCAACAAAATAAAATATGTTGCCGACGGTATCGTTCAAACCGACGCAAAGATGGATTTGGCTGAGAGGCTGGTTAAGCTCCATGAGGGAATATGCGAAATAATAGAATTGTATAAACCTGATGAAGCGGCTATTGAAGAAGTGTTTCTAAACTCCAATCCTCATTCGTCGTTAAAACTGGGGCAGGCAAGAGGAGTTGTTTTTCTGGCTCCCGCAAAATATAATATCCCTGTTTCAGAATATGAGCCGAATAAAATTAAAAAAGCGGTTGTCGGCGTTGGTCATGCTGAAAAAACGCAGGTTCAAACCATGATAAAAATTCTGCTCCCGGGCTGCAAGCCTAAGAATGCCGATTCAGCCGACGCTTTGGCAATCGCGATATGCCACAACAATTTTCGTAAATCCAAATAAGGTTTGAAATGATTGAAAAGCTGAAAGAAGAAGTTAAAGTCATTATGGGAGACGTGAACAAAGGACATGGTTTTGACCATGTCGACCGCGTATATAATATTGCGCTTGCTTTAGCGGATAAAGAAAAAGCGGATAAAGAAATAGTTTCTCTCGCGGCGCTTCTTCATGATTGCGATGACTATAAAATGTTTGGCGAAGAAGTTGCGGGCAATTTAACAAACAGCAGAAATATTATGAATAAGCTTGGCGTTGCAGAAGAAAAGCAGGAGCTTGTTTTAGACATCATAAAAAACATGGGCTACAGCAAGTCCATACAGGGCATAAGACCAAAAACTCTTGAAGGGCATATAGTTTCCGACGCCGATATGATGGAGTCAATCGGTATGGTCGGGAGCGTTCGAACATTGGTCTTTACAATTTTGAAAAAAGGCGAAGACAGGGTTTTTAATTCCGAGATTTTTCCAAAAATCAACTTGTCTCTTGAAGAATATAAGCAAAAAGAAAGAAGAGAAGACAACTTTATCAACCATCACTTTGATAAGCTTCTCAAACTAAAAAATCTGATGCTTACAAAATCCGGCAAAAAAGAAGCTCTGAAAAGGCATGACTCAATGGTCTTCTTTCTGAGAGAATTCTTTAGGGAGCAGGGGCTGCAAAATTGGCTGGATTTCTTGGAAAATTATGAAAAAAATAATAAATAAGAGTTTCTGAAAATTTTGTCTAGACAAAATTTTTCGTCTATGTTAATGTTGTGTATTCAAGCTACAATTTATGCGATTAATTTAGAAGATTATTTTAAAACTCTAATACATATCAAAAATGAAAACAGAAAATCAAGCAAAAGAGGCGTTTGCAAAGAATGCAAAACTGCTCGGAAATCCTCTTTACCTCGAAGCAGAGTGTAAAAGCGGATACTACAACTATTATGCGGACGGCGAAAGCATCGACCTGAAAAAGGGCGAAACTTACAACCTCTGGTTTGCCTTCGGCGACCACAAGTTTTTAGAAGACCGCAAAAGCAGGCTTTTCTTCCTTGGAGATGACAACAAGCGTCCGTACGAAAACAAGACCTGTATTTTCATTTTCGTTCTCGGTGGCAAGGACCTCAACAGCCTTGTCGATGCAGGTGACTTCAAAACTCTGACGTATTTTCTGAAACGCGGAAAATTCAAAACCAAAAATGCCCACAAGGTGTTCAGGAAGTACGTTAAGGACACTGTTGCCGAAGGCAAAGACAAGGACAAAATCAATGCGGAACTCGCAAGGTTGAAGCCTTAAGTCGACAACGATGTAATAAGCGAAACGGATATTTGGCAGCACCAAATATCCGTTTCGTTTTTAAAATAACGTTCCTTTTTTGTTCTTATCTCTAAGAATTGTCTTGAAGAGTTTGTTATATTTGTATAATCTTTTGATAGATTAAAAATATGAGAGTTTTAGAATGATTGCTAAGTTAAAAGGTTTGGTTGATACCATTGGCGAAGATTATCTTATCATTGATGTTAACGGGGTCGGATATTTAGTTTTCGCGTCTTCAAGAACATTGTCAAAGCTGGAAAGAAATGAGCCGGCGGGTTTATATATTGAAACAATTGTCAGAGAAGACAGCATTTCCCTATACGGCTTTATTGACCCATTGGAAAAAGAGTGGTTTATAACATTGACCAAAGTTCAGGGAGTCGGTTCTAAAGTAGGATTGGCAATACTTTCAGTCTTATCTCCAACTCAGGTTGCGCAAGCGGTTGCGGCAGAGGACAAAGCGTCGTTCTCCCGCGCTAACGGTGTTGGACCAAAGCTTGCGGCGAGACTGGTTACTGAACTGAAGAATAAAATCGTAACCGTGTCTATGGCAGACGCGTCTTTGGACGGCAGGGCTTCGTTTTCGGGTATGGAGGAGACCGCTTTAACGCCTGCGACAAGCGACGCTTCGGGTATGGACGACGCTATATCCGCGTTGGTAAATCTTGGGTATCAAAGGATAGAAGCGTATAGAATTATAAACATAATATTAAAAGACAATCCACAAGCCAAAACTGCAGAACTGATACGATTGTCATTAAAAGAACTGGGAAAGGGGATTTAATATACTATGAAAGAACAAAGAATAGTAAGCCCCAAAGAACACCCGGATGATGAGAGAGATATAAATGCTCCGATAAATCTTCGTCCTGTCAGCTTGGATGAGTTTGTTGGGCAAAGGCAAGTCTGCGAAAATTTAAAGATTTTTATCAATGCCGCAAAAATGCGTAAAGAAGCTTTAGACCATGTTTTATTATTTGGTCCTCCGGGTCTTGGCAAGACAACGCTGGCTTCGATTGTTGCGAAAGAGCTTAACGTCGGTTTCAGAGCAACGTCTGCCCCGATGATTACAAAAACTGGAGATTTGGCGGCGATATTGACGAATTTGGAAGCTAATGACGTATTGTTTATTGATGAAATTCACAGGCTTAACCCCGCGATAGAAGAAGTTTTATATTCCGCGATGGAAGATTTTCAGCTTGATTTGATTATCGGCGAAGGTCCGTCAGCGCGTTCGGTCAGAATAGATTTGCAGCCGTTTACGCTGGTTGGCGCGACTACACGCTCAGGTTTGTTAAGCACGCCTCTTCGGGAAAGATTCGGCATTCCGCTTCGTCTGGATTTTTACAGCCCGGATGAGCTGGCAAGCATAGTTGTCAGAGGCGCAAATCTTTTGGGCATGCCAATCTCGGATGACGGAGCAATTGAAATTGCCAAACGTTCACGAGGAACTCCGCGTGTTGCAGGTCGTTTACTAAGACGTGTCCGCGATTTTTGGGCAATGTCGGGGCTGAATGAAGCTAATACGGAAATTGCGGATAAAGCGCTTAAAAGGCTGGATGTCGATAATTATGGTTTGGATACGTTTGACCGCAGATATTTAAACTGCATAATAAGTAATTATGGCGGAGGTCCCGTTGGGGCAGATACTCTTGCCGCGGCATTATCCGAGGAACGGGACACAATTGAAGAAGTTATCGAGCCGTTTTTACTAAAGCTGGGGTTCCTTCAGCGAACGCCGAGGGGACGCATGATTTCAGACTCGGGTTACGAATATCTTGGGGTGCCGAAGAAAGTTGGTTCGCTAAAAATATCGCAGATGGATTTATTGGGAGATAGTGATGAATAAAGAAGTTTTCAAACTGCCGATTAGAGTTTATTACGAAGATACGGATGCCGGAGGCATAGTATATTATGCCAACTATTTGAAATTTGCCGAAAGAGCTAGAACAGAATTTCTTCGCTGGGGCGGGTTTGAGCAGGCTGAAGATTTGAGCAGCGAAGAAAGATACGCGTTTATTGTCCGCAAGGCGGAAGTAGAATATTTGAAACCTTCTAAGCTTGATGATTTAATTGAAGTGAGCTGTGAAATTGAAGAAATAAAAGGCGCCGGCATAGTATGTAAACAAGATGTTATATGCAACGGTGAGGTTAGGGTAAAGATTAAAGTTACGGCGGTATACATAAGCCTTGCAAAAATGCGCCCTATGAGAGTGCCAGAAGAAATGGTCAAAGCATTTATCGGCGGATAGAACAACGGATAATCTTGAATTGAGGAAATAGAATGTCAAATTTATATTTAAAAGAAAATCCAACGTTAAAGGACATTCAAGAATATGTGTACAAATTAAAAATTGAGCGCGGTTTTAATACAACGGATAAGGTGTATGAAAGCCTTCTTCTTGCCGAAGAAGTCGGCGAACTGATAAAAGCGGTTAGAAAAAATCTTAAAGACGCTTTTGTTGATATAACCGCAAATCCTAAGGCTGAAGATGTAAAAGAAGAAATTGCCGATGTTTTAATTTTTCTCTTAAGCATTGCCAATATGCATAATATTGACGTTGAAGAAGCTTTCCGCCAAAAAGAAGAAAAAAACAAAACCCGTGTTTGGAAAAAAAATTAGTAAAGACTATCCAAGTTTTAATAAGAAAATTATGCCTCTCCCGCGAGCCGCGTTAATATAATATTTAACATTTTAAGCTAGACTATACGCTAGGAATTAATAGGCTCTAATCTAAGGTTTATATAATATGGAAACAGAAGTTTTATCAGAAGTTGCGAATGTATCTTCGCACTTATCTATTTGGAGTTTGATTGCGTCATCAGACTTCGTAATCAAAATTGTCATAATCGGTCTTTTGTCCGCGTCGGTATGGTCATGGGCGATTATCATCGAAAAAGTAGGAACTATGCGCCACTTGAAAAAGATGACCAAGAAGTTTGAAGAAAATTTCTGGTCCGGCGGCTCGCTGGATAAGCTGTATGATTCTGTAAGCAGCAATCCGAGAGACCCTATGGCGTCGATGTTTGTTGCCGCAATGCGCGAATGGAAAAGAAGCAACTTATTAAAATCAAAACACGATAGGGGTTTGAGAGGTGTTTCTTTGCAGCAGCGCATTGAAAAATCTATGGCGGTTGTTATGGAAAAAGAGCTTGACGAGCTGGAGACAAGAATGGGTTTTTTAGCGACCACAGGTTCGGTTTCTCCTTTCGTCGGTTTGTTTGGAACAGTTTGGGGAATTATGAACAGTTTCTCCGCTATGGGTATCAATCAAAATAACTCGCTGGCGACAATTGCGCCGGGTATTGCGGAAGCTTTGTTTACGACTGCTTTAGGTCTGATTGCCGCGATTCCTGCGGTTGTGGCGTATAATAAAATTAGTTCCGACGTTGACAGATATGCGCGTAAGTTGGAGAGCTTTATTAGCGAATTTTCAAGTATTTTATCTCGTGAAATTGATAATACTGCGATACAAGCAGAAATAGCTGGAGAGTAAAATGAGTTTTACACCAAATAGTTCAAGAAGATCCCAAAGGTATCGTAAAGTTAAGTCAGAAATGAACTTAACGCCTTTAATCGACGTTATGCTGGTTCTTCTTATTATCTTTATGGTTGCGGCTCCCTTAATGACTACGGGCATTTCTTTGGACCTTCCGAGAGTAGGCGGAAAAAACATGACAGGAAACGATACGTCGGTCAATATCAGCGTTGATAGAGACGGATACTATTATATCGGAGATTCAGAGATACCAGACGGCGAAATGGTGGAAAAACTAAAAGCCATTTTAGGCGCTAACAACGAGCTTACTGTTACGATTTCTGGAGATACCGAGGCTAACTATGGACGCGTTATCGGCTTGATGGCGATTCTAAAAGAAGCTGGTTTTGAGAAGGTCGGTTTGAAAACGGAAGCAAAACCTTTGGGTAAAAAGACAAAATAATGAAAAACGCTCTTTATAAATCTATGGCATTACATATAGCGGTAGTACTGGTTTTTACAATCAATCTGCCGTTGTTTTGGAATAGTAAGAGAGCAACATTAAGCCAGGTTCCGATTATTGTGGACTTAAAGGATGTTAAACTGGCGGAAATGACTAATCTTCCTCCAAAAGCAAAATTTGGAAAAGAAGATAAAGCCGCAAGCACAATAAAAAGAAAAATGAACGAAAATTATAAAACGCCTGACGAGCCTTCAAAGCCTGTGCCGCAAACTAGACCTGAAGAAAAGGGCGAACCTGCCGACGCTGCTGTTGATGATGGTCCGGCAACTCCAGTTAAGCAGGATTTTTTAGAGCCTCCGAAAGCAAGTTCAAAACCAAAAACTCCGCCAAAACCAAGTGCCAAGCCCAAGCCTCCGGCTCCCGCGTCAAAGCCGGGAAATACTGCAAAACCAGGTGATAAAGAAAAGCCGGCTTTGGCAAACCCGTTAAAAAGTCTGCTTGCCTCGGTTGATACTTTGGAAAGAAACATTGGCAATACCAACCAGGTTGCGACAATAAAAGAGGGGACGGAAGTAAATAATATGGGCATTGAGGGCGGAACGGGCGGCTCATATTTTAGCGAGCTGACAATTTCCGAAATAGACGCGATTGCGGGCAGATTAAGAGCGTGCTGGAACTTAGACCCGGGGGCTAAAGGCGCGCAAAATATGATAGTAGAGATTAGAGCTTTTTTAAACAAAGACGGAACAGTCAGGGACACAAGGATTATCGACAGCTCAAGATACAACAGCGACCCGCACTTCCGCTCGGTTGCGGATAGCGCTAGACGCGCGGTGTATATTTGTGCGCCTTATGGCATTTTTTCTGAAAAATATGCTGATAAATATGATTTATGGAACACAATGCTCCTGCGGTTTAACCCGCTGGACGGCAATGTTAATTAAGGTTATGAACTAATGGCGGAACAAAACTACAAATTAGATATATTATCGGTTTTCGGAACAAGCTTTTCCTATTGGAAGAGCAGAAACAAAGAAATGTGGCTGTTTTCTTTATTAAACTTTCTATCTTTTGCTGTTGGCCTGTTTCTTATTGGAAGCACGTCTAACCCGGCGTTTTTAGTTTGGGTTGTTCTTTATTATATTTTCTGGTCATGTTTTTTTAGATATGTTTTTGATAAAAAACCATATTATCAGTCAAGAGCTTTGAGAAAATCGCTGCTGCCTTCAACTAAAATATTTTTGCTTACCATCGTGGTAATGCTTTTTATAATATCTCTTCCGTGGCTTTTATCGTTTCTTGCTTTGCCGTTTGACCTTTCGCAGCATTTAATAGAATATGTCGATGGTTATGTGGAATTTTTGGAAAGAGATAAGGCGGGCGTTGAGCTTATGTTGAGCTTTGTCTTTATTTTAATTGCGCCGTTTGTTTTTTACCGCCCGTTTTATGCGTGGATAGCTTCAATTGTTGGAAGAAAAGGCAGCGTAAGAATAGCTTTTGAGAAAACTAAAGGAAACTATTGGCAGTTTCTAATGCTCGGATTAATAATGAACGGCACATCCGTGGCGGTTCAAGGCTTATCAAAAATTGTTATAAAACTTCTTCCATTTGGCGAATATACCGATAATGCATATTTTTTGATATTGTTTGCCGTATCTTCTCCGATAATAGTTTTTTATAATATATACATGGCAAAGTCTTATGAAACATTTTACCCGGAAGGATAATGAAAAGCTCCTCTGAAGAGGAGCTTTTTTTAATTAAGAACGCATGAATATAAGATTGCAAAAAAGTGCATTATTGTTCCGACAAGAACAAAAAAGTGCCAGATTGCATGCGTATATTTCTTGCTTTTCCAGACATAAAAGAAAATTCCCAGAGTATAAAAAAGACCGCCGAGAGTTAAGAAAACCAAGCCTATTGAAGGAAGCTCGGAAACGAGCGATTTAGATGCGAACAAAATCATCCATCCCATTAACAGGTATAATCCTATGGACCAGATTTTTGTTCCGCTGCCCTGCGATAAAAGCTTTAGAAAAGTGCCGACAACAGCCAGCCCCCACACAACTCCGAAGATTATCCAGCCGGTTGTCCCTCTTAAATTTACAAGAAGAAACGGTGTGTAGGTTCCCGCTATTAAGTAGTATATGGCTATGTGGTCAAATTTTTTGAGTTTCTTTTTTACCTCGGGAAAAGGTATGGCGTGATATACTGTTGAAGCAGTATACAAAAGTATCATTGAGGCTCCGAAAATGGCGGTTGATACGATTGCCCAAGCATCTCCATAAATAGATGAAAAAACGACTAATATAACCAGCGCGGCAATACCGAGAGCAACGCCGACCCCGTGTATTATGCTGCTCCATACTTCTTCTTTTATTGTATATGGTCGTATAGTTTTACTCATAAGTTTAATCCTTAATTATTTTTATATACGTTATTATATAGGGTTTGTTTTTTTCTTTTGCTAGTAGTAGGTCGATTTTTATAAAAAAGAGCTTAGTCAATTATAAATGACTAAGCTCAAACAGAAGAAATAGTTTCTATTTTAGAAAAACCTTCATCGTACTCTGGTTCTTCTATACGGTCTAAAGCTCTGACGGCCCGCCCTCTCGAAATTGATTTGTCAAAGTTATTGCGTTTTTCCAAACGTTCTAAATAGACATTCACATCTTTAATTTCAAGATAAATTGCTTCAACGTCATAGTGTTTGGGAATGACGCTGAAATACCGTTTACGGACTTCGACTGTGGAGTTTGGATTATCAACGATGATATTTTTATTTTCAGCGGTATACTTTTTTATAAGTTCACAGCATTTAAAAATATTATCCCATCCGGTCTTGTCGTTTCTGATAGAGTTTGCGAAGGCTTCGTTATGCGTTATGCCTTGTTCTCTTGCTTCTTCTATCAGAATTTTATCAATAGAAACTACCGCGTAATCATCTTTGTTCCAAATTTTCTTTTGAAACATTTCGTCTACCAGATGGGTTTTACCAGCTCCGTAGACGCCAATTAAAAAGACAATTTTTGGCATGGTTTAAAGAATTTATAATTTAACACTAATTTTAATTAAGCTCTATATTAATCTATAAAACATTTAGTGTCAATTTATCCTATGAAGCTCAGGAACTCTTCTTCGGTCAGAGTGCTTACGCCAAACTCCGCGGCTTTTTTTGCTTTGGAGCCGGCGTCTGCGCCTACTATTACATAATCTGTGCTTTTAGATACCGAGCCGGCAACTTTTGCACCCAGGCTTTGAGCTTTGGCTTTTGCTTCTATTCTGGTCATTTTTTCTAAAGTGCCTGTAAATACAACGGTTTTTCCAGAAATTGGGGAATTATAATTAGTTGTATCAATATAATCTTCAATTTTAATCTGTTTGAGAAGTTTATCTATGGTTTCAATGTTGTGAGGCTCTTTGAAAAACACGGTGATGTCTTTTGCCATTGCGGAGCCGATACCATCGATTGATAAGAGCTTTTCGGTTTTTTCTTCTTTCATCTCGGTCATAAATTCTTTAAATGAGCGAAAGTTTTTCGCAATAAGCAAAGATGTAGCGATTCCAACCTGCCTAATGCCGAGGGCATATATAAACCTTGGCAGGTCTACTGTTCTTCGTGAATTTATCGCTGCAAACAGGTTTTCGACAGATTTTTTCCCCCATCCTTCCCGATTCTCTAGGTTAAGCCCTTCTGCTTGTGAGAAAAGATCATAAGCTTGTCCTTTGTTTCTTTCTTCTAAAGTAAAAATATCCGTTGGGTTTTTTATTATGCCTTCGAAGTAGAAGTCCTCAATTATCTTGCTTCCAAGTCCTTCAATATCAAAAGCGTCTCTGGAAACAAAGTGTTTTAAGCTTTCGGTTGCCTGCGCCGGGCAGTTCAACCCGTTTGTGCATCTTCTGACCGCCTCGTCCTCTTCTCTTATGGTTTTTGAACCGCATACAGGACATAAAGCTGGGAAAATAAATTCCTTTGAATCCGGCTGCCTTTTATCTAACAAAACTTCAACCACCTGAGGGATAACGTCCCCGGCTCTTTGCACAACGACATAATCGTTTATTCTAATGTCTTTTCTCTTGATTTCATCTTCATTATGAAGAGTCGCGTGAGAAACAATAACGCCTCCGACATTTACGGATTCTAAATTCGCAACGGGAGTTAATGCGCCGGTTCTGCCGACTTGAATTTTTATATCTTCGATTCTGGTTATGGCTTTTTCCGCAGGAAATTTATGGGCGGTTGCCCAGCGCGGCGTCCTGGTTAGAAAACCAAGACGGTTTTGTAGCGCCAAGTTGTTGACTTTATAAACAACTCCGTCAATATCATAATCTAAATCTGCTCTTATAGATTGAAGATGATTATAAAAGTTCTCAATATCACTTATTGAACCGCACAATTTATTATTAGGATTCGTTGGAAAACCCCACGAGTTTATCGTATCAATAAATTCTTTTTGAGATTTCCACACAACTTTTGAAACATCTCCCCAAGTGTAAACAAACATCCTGAGCTTTCGTTCCCTGGTTATTTTGGTGTCTAACTGCCTTAAAGAGCCTGCCGCAGCATTTCTTGGATTGGCAAATATTTTTTTGTTTTCTTTGGCATTTTTTTCGTTCAATTCCAAGAAGTCTTTTTTAGACATATATACTTCACCGCGAATTTCAAAAATATCTGGAATATCGTGGTTAAGGATTCTTTTTGGCAGCTCGTCGATGGTTTTAAGATTTTCTGTAATATCTTCTCCAGTCGTTCCGTCGCCTCGTGTCGCACCTTGAACAAAAATGCCTTTTTCATATCTGGCAGAAAAAGATAATCCGTCAATTTTTGGCTCGCAGTAAAAGTCAATGTCATTATTATTTCCGAGAAATCTGTGGATTGACTCGATAAATTCAAAAATCTCCCCAGTGTTGAAAATGTTGCTCAGTGACAACATCGGAACCTTATGCTCAACTTTCTTGAAGCCGCTTTTAATTTCCGCGCCAATTCTTTTCGACGGGTCAATAAGGGTGGCTAGGTCGGGATATTTTTCTAATATTTTTAAAGACTGGTTTTTTAGGTCGTCGTATTGAGCGTCTGTTAGAGATGGATTATCTTCCTGATAGTATGAAATATCAGCCTTGTATAACTTTAGGGTTATATCAATTAATTTTTTTTCCGCTTCTTTCTTTTCTTCCAACTCTTTTTCTGTAAGCCTTATGCCGTCAATTAAGTCAGGACTTTCAAACATTTTCAATCTTTCTTCTAAAATAAAACACCTATTAAATAATAGGTGTTTTTAAAGTTATATGCTATATAAATTTATGTTTTTATACAGGCGCCACAATCATAATCATCTGGCGACCTTCCATTTTTGCTTCCGAGTCGACTTTTGCAGAGCCTTCCAGATCATCAAGGATTCTTTTTAAAAGATTTTCGCCAATATTGTTAACGTTTGCTTCTCTTCCTTTATAGCGCAAAGTAAATTTAACTTTATCTCCAGCCGCCAAAAACTTTTTCGCTTGTTTGATTTTAACTTCATAATCGTGTTCTTCAATCATTGGGCGAAGCTTTAACTCTTTAATATTTATAACTTTTTGATTTTTCTTTGCTTCGTTTTTGCGTTTTTGAATTTCGTATTTGTATTTGCCATGGTCTAAAATTTTACATACAGGAGGTTCTGCCTGCGGTGAAATTTCAATCAAATCCAATCCGGCTGCTGCCGCCCTGGCATTCGCTTCTGATATGGAGACGATTCCGACATTTTCGCCATTCTCATCAATTAATCTAACTTCTTTTACTTTAATTTCCTCATTAATGCGCGGTCCATCAGTGTTTTCGCGTACTGGCGCATTCAAACTTAGTTTTGCTATCTTAGCCTCCATCAAAAAATTATTCCAAACATATATAATATATGCGAATCACAAAAAATATAATACTAATATATGCGATGTTTGCAAGAAAAAATATATTAAATAATTGTTTGGTTGTGTAATTTATATGCATTCAGAGCATTCTTATTTTGTTGACGAGTATAAAAAGTAATGATATATTTAACGTCCAAAATTCGCTAACAAATTGTTTTTGCCTGCAATACTAAAAAGGATAAAAAAAAGATAAAAAAGTTATTGACATGGTAAATTGATTTGTATATAAGCGATTTTACCGAGCGGATTGGAAGAGATTTTCGACTATGGTAGCTTGGGATTTTTTTTG
>JAISVX010000001.1 GCA_031271345.1 Lactobacillaceae bacterium | reverse complement strand
TGCTCAGACATCGTCTTGGTAATCGCCGCTGTTAACGTAGTCTTGCCGTGGTCAACGTGACCTATCGTGCCTATGTTGCAGTGCGGCTTGCTCCGCTCAAATTTCTCTTTTGCCATTTTTATAACATCCTAAAGTTACTTACATTGTTAAAACAACTACTAAATGAATGGAAATTTTGGAGCGGGTGAAGGGAATCGAACCCTCGTCATAAGCTTGGAAGGCTTCTGCTCTACCATTGAGCTACACCCGCACGTTTTCAAAAACCACTCAAAACCAAGCCCAAAAATTTTAGTGGTGGAGGGGGAAGGATTCGAACCTTCGTAGACCATAGTCGACGGATTTACAGTCCGTTGCATTTGACCGCTCTGCCACCCCTCCAAAAATTGAGGGCTGTTTATATTCAACTAACAGGCAAATAACCTTATTTTCGTCCACTTGTCAACATTTTTTTTCTTTATTTACTAATTTATCTACAGTACTATAAACAAAATTTTGAAATACGGAGAGCAGAATATGACTAAAATCGCGTTAACGGAAAGAAGAAATCCAGATACTGTCAACATAGACCTCATGAACTCATTTGAAATTGCACAAACCTTAAATAATGAAGACAAAAAGGTTGCTCTGGCAATTGAAACCCAGTTGATGCAAATTGGAGAAGCTATAGAGGTTATTGCGCAGTCTTTTCTGAAAGGCGGACGTTTGGCATATTTTGGAGCGGGAACAAGCGGTCGTCTGGGAGTGCTTGACGCATCGGAATGCTGGCCGACTTTTGGCGTTGAACACGGTATGGTCGTCGGGTATATTGCGGGAGGAGACAAAGCCCTGAGATTTTCAATTGAAAGCTCCGAAGACAGCGCGGAATTTGGACTTGAAGACTTAAAAAGCTTCAAACCGACCCCTAATGACGTTGTGGTCGGAATTTCGGCTAACGGCGGACCAAAATATGTTTTAACAGTTTTGGAAGAAGCGCAAAAAGCCGGCTGCAAAACTATCGGAATAAGTTCTAACCCCGAAGCCAAACTGCAGGCTTTTTCCGATATATTCATCAACCCTGTCGTCGGCGAAGAACCTATTACAGGTTCTTCAAGGATGAAATCCGGCACATCGCAGAAAATGATACTAAACATGCTCTCGACAGGAGCGATGATTCGCATCGGCAAAACTTATGAAAACTATATGATAGACGTTCGCATGATGAACGAAAAGTTAGTTGACAGAGGAGCCAGAATAGTTTCGGAAATTGCAAAAATATCTTATGACGACGCGCAAAAATATATTGAAAAAAGCGGAAAAGTTAAAACTGCCATTGTCATGGCAATGAAAAACCTATCAAAAGAAGACGCTGAAAATTTAATAAAGGAAAAAGGCGGAATTTTAAGAAAAGTAATAAGCTAAAATGAAACGCCGCACCTGCTACTTGATAGAAATAATAAAAATGTTTTTCCCTGTTTTTATCTCAAGGGTCGGCATGTTTGTTATGAGTATCCTAGATTCAATAATCTTGGCGCATTATAACTCTTTGCACCTGGGCTATCAAAGTATCGCGGACACTCCGATTATTTTTATAATGCTTGCGATAAACGGATTGGTTCAAGGCGTTTTATTTATCCTGCTTGCCAATATTTTAACATCTTTAAGCCTGCTGCTGCGCTTTATTTACATAATTCCAAGGTATAAATTCAAAAATTCATAAAAAGAATATTAACTAATAGATGGTAATATTTTCTCAAATTATATAATTTGAGGTAAAAACATGGCAAAGAACAACGCTCCCAATCGTTCCGGATTAATAATATATGGCCGCCACGCGGTAATGGCTGCGCTATTAAACCCCAAGCGTCAAATAAATAAACTGCTCGTAACCAAAGAAAATTTTAACGAAGTTAAGGATAAGGCTCCGCAAAATTTTATTAATATTGTCGATAGAAAAGAAATAGAAAAATTGCTCCCGCAGGACGCTGTTCACCAAGGTTTTGCGGCTTATGCAAAAGAACTTGAAAGCATTGCTGTAG
Organism: Lactobacillaceae bacterium; assembly: GCA_031271345.1. Taxonomy (GTDB): domain Bacteria; phylum Pseudomonadota; class Alphaproteobacteria; order RF32; family CAG-239; genus JAQWBS01. The sequence continues at coordinate 389,548 of JAISVX010000001.1, read as the reverse complement.
AAGATATAATTAAACTTGCGGAAGGCAGAGAACGCTGCCACATCCTTGTTCTCGACCAGGTAACGGACCCTCAAAACATCGGCGCAATTATAAGAAGCTGCGCGGCTTTTGGCACTTTGGCATTAATCGTGCAGGATAAAAACTCCCCTTCGGAAACAGGCGCTATGGCAAAAGCCTCTGTCGGAGCAATTGAAACTTTGCCGATATGCAGAGCAACAAATCTTTCGCGGACAATTCAGCAGCTTCAAGAGGCAGGATTTTGGGCAATCGGCATGGACGGCTCCGCAGATACGACTATTGATAAAATATCGAAAGCTGGTAAAAATATTATAGTGATGGGAAGCGAAGGCAAAGGCATGCGAAGGCTTGTTGAAGAAAATTGCGATATAATCGTCAAGCTGCAAATATCAAACAAAGTTGAAAGCCTCAATGTTTCAACCGCCGCCGCAATAGCTTTATATGAAATGAATAAGGAATAAAAACATGTCGGCAACCATTGAAATTAAAAACCTTATAAAAGATTTTGGCACTATCAAAGCCCTTGACGGCATAAGTTTTAACACTCGCAAAGGAGATATAATTGCTTTGCTGGGACCCAATGGCGCAGGAAAATCAACCCTGATGAACATTATAACAGGGTACCTTTCCGCAACCGCAGGAAGCGTCGTCGTTTTAGGAAAAGATATAAAACAAGATCCGATTTTTGTCAGAGAAAACATCGGCTTTTTATCTGAAGGCGCGCCGTTGTACCCGGATTTAACGGTTCGAACTTTTCTTACATATATGGCTGAACTTCGGGGATTTAAAGGTATTGAGAAGAAGCGTGAGGTTGATAATGCCGCCGACGTTGCCAATGTAAAAAACATATTAAATCAAAAGATTGAAACTCTTTCAAAAGGATATTCAAGGCGCGTCGGATTTGCCCAAAGCGTTATCGGAAACCCTCCCATATTGCTGCTTGACGAGCCTACGGACGGTCTTGACCCCAATCAAAAAGAACACATGCGAAATCTAATATCCAAAATGGGAAAAGACAAAACAATCATCATATCGACACACTTGCTCGAAGAAGCGGAAACTATATGCAATAGAATTATCTTAATTAATGAGGGGCAGATTATGACTGACGGAACTTTGGAAGAAGTTCTTAAAAAAACAAAATCAAAAACTCTTGCCGATACTTTTAAAAAGCTCACAAACAGCAAGGAGAAGAAATAATGAGAAAACTCTTTATTGTTGCAAAAAATGAATTCATAAGATATTTTGCCTCCCCTCTTGCTTATGTATATTTATTGAGCTTTTTGTTGTTAAACGGTTCTTTTGCGTTTTATTTCGGCGGATTTTTCGGACGCAGCCAGGCAAGCTTAGACTCAATGTTCGCGTTTCAGCCATGGCTGTATCTTATCTTCGTTCCGGGGATTTCCATGCGCCTGTGGGCGGAAGAATTTAGAAACAAAACAATTATCCAGATTGTTACAATGCCAGTATCAATAGCAGCTCTGGTATGGGGCAAGTTTTTTGCCGCCTGGACATTTTGCGGCATTGCGCTGTTTTTGACTTTTCCTTTTTGGATAACGGTCAATATTATAGGCAACCCCGATAACTCTGTTATTGCCGCGGCATATTTAACAAGCTTTGCAATCGCCGGCTGCATGCTCGCGATTTCAAGCACAATGTCCGCATTAACAAAAAATCAGGTTATCGCGCTGGTTCTTTCAGTCTTTGCAAATATCTTATTCTTTTTAAGCGGGCTGGAATTTGTTTTATCCTTGGTCAGAGCCGTAGCCCCTGTCTCAATTGTCGATATGTTCGCCTCTTTCAGTTTCTTAACCCACTTCAACACCATGACAAGAGGGATTATAGAACTAAGAGACATCGCGTTCATCTTAAGTATCATTTTGCTGTTTAATTTTACGACAGCGCTGATAATAAACTTCAAAACATCCGGCACATCAAAATTGTTTAAGTCAAACAATAAAAATTATTATATCTTGTCTTTTCTGCTTATGCTTATCTGCTTTATCGGCATAAACCTTATTGCAAACAACTCTTTGAGAAACATACAGTCCGATTATACGGAAGAAAAACTTTTCACCTTAAGCGGTTCGACCGATAAAGTCTTAAAAAACATCCCTAACGATATAACCGCAAAGCTTTATTACTCTCCGATATTGGGACAGAGAAACCCTGACGTCCGTTTGATGTTTGACAGAATAAGAATATTGCTTGATAAATATTCGTCAATCTCCGACGGAAAGTTTACATATAAGATATATTCTCCAGAATTTTTAGACAGAGCGGAAGACGAAGCCATCGCCAACGGCATTCAGCCTGTACCCGTTGTCGAGCTAAACCAAAACGGCTTTTTCGGCATTAGTTTTACCGACGATTTGGATAACAAAAACTATATACCGTTTTTTTCATTGGAACGCCAAAACTTTATTGAGCAGGATATAACCCAAAAGATATATCAGTTATACCACCCAAGAAAAACTGTCGGAATAATATCTTCATTAAACATTGGAGAAACTGGAAAATATGACATTGACGGCTTAAACGTAATTTCTCAAAAATGGGAAATAATAAACCAGATTAACGAGCTTTATAACATTCATTTTATCAATACGATTGATGATTTTGACAGCGCAAAATTTGACATCTTAATGCTGGTGCATCCAAGAAATCTTTCTCCCGAAATAGTCGGCAAAATTAAAGACTACAGCGCAAATTATGGCAAACTTTTCATCGCCCTCGACGCGGCGACGGAAACAAACCGCATTTTAATATCAAGCAGCCCCAAGTTTTATCCGTCGGAACTTTCTGGTCTGGATGAGTTTTGGGGATTTAAATTTCATAACGACATGGTAATTGCCGACCTGGATAATTCGATTACTGTCGATGCGACGCAAAACTATAAAACAACCCCTAAGTTTACGCAGGATATTATTCAGCCGAAATTTCAGGGCAAATCGCTAAACAGAACGTTTGCCGAGACCGCAAACTTAAAATCCATTCTTATGGCGTCTGTTTCTCCCGTAAGTCCGATAAACAACGATATATATTTTATGCCGCTGATTATGGCAAGCCCGAATTCCGAGCTGATGTCCATTGACGTCGTATATAACAATATCGCTCCCGGAACACTTTTGAGAATGTTCCAATCGGATAAATATATCAAAGTCGCGGCGGCAAGAATAATAAGCAAAAACCCAAAAACGCCTTTTGATATTATTGTTGTCGGCGATACGGATTTTATGTACGATACTTTCTGGAGCGAAACAAAGTTTATGCTGAACAATCACTATCAGGTTCCAGTTCTTGACAATGCCAATTTTGTGATGAACTCTCTCGACATCTTAAGCGATGACTTAGACTTGATTGAACTTCGCGGACGCTCTCCAGAGATAAGAAATTTTGCGGGAATTGAAAAACTGCGCAGAAACGCGCAAAAAGAATTCTCCGTAAAGGAAAACGAAATCTTAAATAAAATCGAGCGAACCAAATCCGGGCTTCAAGAGATATGGGCAAAAAAAGATTTTGAAGGAAGAAATACTTTTACTGCCGACGAACTTGCAGTTATAGCAAACATCCGCAAAAATCTTGAAACACTGCGCCAGGATTTAAGCGGCATTAAAAGCTCGTCAAACAATGAGCTGGGCAAAATTGAAACCATGCTTAAAATCCTAAATATATATACCATCCCGGTTATAATCCTTTTATATCTTATGGTTTATTGGGCTGTAAAAAACCATAAGAAATCTTCCTATAAACAAAAACTTCAGCTTAATAAAGAGTTTTACGTGCTTCTTCTTGCCGCGGCGGTTTTAACGGCTCTCGGATTCTTATCCGTATATTTATCCGACAAAAACGACATTGATAAATATGAGGATAAACCGGTGTTTGCAGAGCTTCCTGACAATATAAACAATGTTGAAAAAATAACCTTAAAGACGCATTCGGCGGAACTTCATTTTATAAAAGACAACGGAATTTGGAAATTATCCGAGCATGAAAACTTTCCTGTTTATCAGGAAAGAATTCGCAGTTTCTTAAGCTCTCTGCTTGAGGCGGCATATTATGAAAAGAAAACCGATAAAGCCGAATATTTATCAAAATTCGGTCTTCAGCCGATTGAAGAAGAAAACTCCGAAAATACAAGGCTGGAATTATATGATGAAAATGACGGAATAATTACGGCTTTTGAAGTTGGCAAATATGATGTCGACATCGGCAGGGGCGGACGCGCCGCATACATGAAGTTTGACGATAAATTTCAGGTTTGGTTAATCGCCGCAGATTTTATTGATCTTTCTGCCGATTGGAAAGAATGGACTTATAGCACTGTCTGGAACCTGCGCTTCGGCAGAATTTTAGACATAAACAGCATAAAAGATACCGACATATTGGCGAGCCTCGTTAAAGACATGCTGAATATACATTTAATCGCGGCAAAAAGCGAAGTTAAAGGAGCAAAGGTCGCGGCAGAAATCGTACTGTTGTCAGAAGACAAAGATACGGTTAAAATAACCATTTGGAAAAGCAAAGATAAATATTATATATCTTATCAGCTTCCAGAACATATCAACAATGACAGCTTAAAGCTTTTTGCGCGCTATTCGCAAAATATTTTATATGAAATAGATGAACAAGACAAAGAAAAGGTAGAAAATGTTATTAGATTCAACACAAAAAAATAACGGACGCACGCTTAAAAAAATAGCAAGTTTTCTAAGCGTTTCCCTTGCGGTGTTTTTAAGCGTAATAAAGTTTCTCGCAAGCATAAGTACCGGCTCGCTGTCAATATTGTCATCAATGATAGACAGCATAGCCGACGTCTTGGCATCGGCGATTACATTCATCGCAATCAGATACTCAACCAAACCGGCAAGCCGAGATTTTCGTTACGGATACGGCAAAATAGAAGCTTTAAGTTCTTTTCTCCAGGCTTTATTTATTACGGGTTCGGGACTGTTTATTTTATATGACGGCATAAGCAGGTTTTTCAAACCTAAGGAGCTTGACGACAGCTTTTTAGGCATAACTATCATGCTGATAAGTCTGACCTTAACAATAAGCCTTGTTGCTTTTCAAAAATATGTCGTAAGAAAAACCAATTCGCTTGCGCTAAGAGGAGACAGCCTGCATTATATTACGGATATAGGAACCAATATGTCGGTTATTATCGCCTTGATTATCATTAAGATTACGGGAATAACATGGATTGACAGCGTTGTCGCCATCGGTATCGCGGCGTATCTTATCCATACGGCGTATATTCTTGCCAGAGATGCGGTATGCATGCTGATGGACCAGGAACTGGGTGATGATATTAAAGAAGACGTTGAAAAAATAATTCTGTCGGAACCTTATGTAAAAGGCATGCATGATTTAAGAACAAGAAGCCTTGGAGAAAACGATTTGTTTGAATTTCATCTTGAGCTTGACCCAAACATTTCTCTGGTTGCCGCGCATAATCACGCCCATCAGGTCGAAGCAAAAATTCATCAAAAATATCCTGATGCCCAGGTCATTATACACCAGGAGCCGGAAGGCGCAAAAGAATTTCATTTGGATAAACAAATTGAGCTTAGCAAAGAAAGATAATAAATAAAAAGCTCTGAAATTCAGAGCTTTTTATTTATTTAACAGACAATCTGCTCCCTACTGTAAATCGTTTATTTGGGTCGCTGAAACTTGCTGTTTCGCAGTCCGTTTCCATTGTTACCAATGGTAAAACCGCTTTCTCTCCGTCTTTGACCGTAAATGACAAATAGTAAGGATTGTTGTTTTCATCATCCCAGCCGTTTCGAAGCATATAATGCCCTCCCTGGCTGACGCAGAACTCTGTCGAACTTACAGGGATCTGGAATGAATCCAGATAATATGTACCTGCGTCTAATTGAACGCTTTCTTCATAATATCTGGGAAAAGTCCCGTTCATTGCTAAAGTTGCAGTCGGCACGCCAACGCTGAAACGCGAACTCTTTAAGCCGTCTGGTTCAATTCTTCTCCAAAAAGTCAGAACAGCGTCATTATCCGGCGTTTTAAATTTAAATGTTGCTTCCGCAGGGTTGTCGCTCTTCACTGCTAAATTTGAAGCGCAGGCTGAAATAAGAACGCAAAGGACCAAAACAAAAAGTTTTTTCATATTTTTTCTCCTTAATCATTATAAGTTGAATATATATAAAAAAACCATATCAAACAACAAAAAAGGCTCTGAAATCCAGAGCCTTTTTGAACATAAAACATGAACTTTCTTAAGGAAGACTGTCGACAAAGTTTTGCACTTGGTTTCGCACTTCGTTAAGATACGTTTCTCTCATTGTGAGGACATTTGCCGCCGAATGTTCCTGTACGCAATTGTGTATGAGAAAACGGCTTCCATTGAAAAACTCGAAGGATATCTCCAAAAGTTTTTCATCCCCTTCGCCGATGGAACCCGAAAACTCATAATCAATTCCCGATCCCTGCCCGCAAACGACAAACTCTTCGTCCTCATCGAAAACGGTCGTATACAGCCAGTCTCGGTCGCTGAGAAAACGCATAAGCTCCGAGTACTCTCTGGTCCAGAAATTTCTGTCTTTGACAGTTGTTCCTTCGGGGAAACAAATTTTGGCGTTAACTTTTTGAATACCGCCCTGTTTATCTGCCAGCTCAAACGCCTCTCGATACCCGGCATCCAGTTTGACAATGTCAAAGGGAACCGTTGCAACATCGATACGCAGTTCCCCACGGATGTCGGCAACCCTTCCATAGCCATCGGAAAACATATCCCGATACATGCACGGACATTTTTCTTCAAAAGCAGCACTCCTCAAAGCAATCTTTTGATTATAATAATCCGGATGCCTTGAGTCGTGTACCAACTCGGTAAAAATCACGGCGCTTTTCTTTTCATGATAACCGGCAACGAACGTTGCTCCGTTAACGGCGCTTAATACATTCCAAATTTCTTTCGGAAGATAGCCCATAACAACAATTTTCTTCATAACATAAAAATTTTAGATGAATAATTAATGAGTTGACGAAATTATAAACAACTTTCCAAAATTGTCAAACAGTTTGGACACTTCGGTTATATAACCGCACAAAAAAGACCCTGTAAAAACAGAGCCTTTTTTATTGTTCTCTTCTTGGTCACCGTGAAAGCGACCCAAGCTTGCGAACGTCGCGGACAACAACTCGTATTGTCTGCAAACGCCGCCTGCGCCCGACCTATTTGTTTTTCAAGGCGGCGCCCAGGGCTTCACCGAAAGCTGAGGAGCCGGAAGAAGTATTAGAATATTCTTCTAAAGCTTTCTTCTCTTCTTCAACTTCTAATGCTTTGATAGAAAGACCAATTTTACTGCTTTTTTTATCAACAGCTGTAACTTTAGCCTCAACTACCTGACCCTCTTTGAATTTTGCTGTGTCTTGACCAGCCTTTTCTTTTGCAAGGTCTGCTTTTTTGATTGATGCTGCAACGCCGTTAACATCGACATTGACCGCTTTGTCATCAGTTGAAGTAACTGTAGCTTTAACTACGTCGCCTTTTTTGATGCCTTCTAAAGCTGCGCCGACAGCGTCTTCTGTAAGCTGTTTAATGCCTAAACTGATGCGTTCTTTTTCTACGTCGACATCAATGATTTTTGCCTGAACTTCTTGTCCTTTTGTGAAGTCTTTTACAGCTTCTTCACCAGACTTATCCCAAGAAATGTCAGAAAGGTGTACCATGCCGTCAATCTCGTCAGTCAAACCGATGAACAAACCAAACTCGGTAATGTTTTTGATTTTGCCTGAGATAACAGCGCCGACCGGATGCTCTTCAATATATGCCGCCCATGGATTTGGAGTGCATTGTTTGATACCAAGAGAAATTCTTCTCTTATCAGCATCAACTTCAAGAACTTTAACTTCAACTTCCTGAGAAGTAGAAATGATTTTTCCCGGATGAACGTTTTTGCGAGTCCAGCTCATTTCCGAAACGTGAACAAGACCTTCAATACCGTCTTCAAGCTCAACAAACGCGCCGTAATCAGTAATGTTTGTAACCTTGCCTTTGTATACGTCTTCAACTTTGAACTTCTCAGCGACGCCAGCCCAAGGATCATTTTCCAATTGTTTCATACCCAAACTGATTCTTTGGTTGTCTTCGTTAAATTTGATAACCTGAACTTTAATAGTTTGACCAACGCCAAGAACTTCAGCCGGGTGATTAATTCTTTTCCAAGAAATGTCTGTAACGTGCAATAATCCGTCAATTCCGCCAAGGTCGATAAACGCGCCGTAATCAGTGATGTTTTTAACAACACCGTCAAGGATTGAGCCTTCTTTGATGTTTTCAACTAATTCAGCTCTTGCTTCCGCTCTTGTTTCTTCAAGAACCACGCGGCGGGATACAACGATATTTCCGCGAACCTTATCCATTTTCAAAATTTGGAATGGTTGAGAAATACCCATTAATGGAGAGATGTCTCTAATTGGTCTGATGTCAATTTGCGAACCAGGCAAGAAAGCAATAGCGCCGTTTAGGTCAACAGTGAAGCCGCCTTTAACGCGTCCGAAAATAACGCCGTTTACTCTTTCGCCGGATTCTAAGTGTTTTTCCAACTCAGTCCAAGCTTCTTCTCTGCGAGCTTTTTCGCGAGAAAGAACGATGTTGCCATCTTTGTCTTCGTAGCGGTCAACATAAACTTCGATTTTGTCGCCAACTTTAAGTTCATTATTTAAACCAAACTCACGAAGAGGAATACGTCCTTCAGATTTCAGACCAACGTCAACAACTGCGAAATCTGGAGTAAGTCTAATAACCGTACCCTTAACAACCGAACCGGTAATATTATCATTTTCACCGAATTGTTCGTTTAATAAAGCTTCAAAGCTTTCTGTCATTTCAGGGATTTTAACTGCTGTATTTGTCATTAATTAATTAATTTCAAAAATGCCAACCCTCAATTTAAAGAGCCTCCTTAGCCAAAGCTTCAGACGGCGGGGCGGACTTGCGCGAGGTTAAAAAAATCACAAGTTATCGCGCCATTGCTTATGATGGGCTAATTTATACATGCAAATATTTAAAATTCAAGCTTTTTTTATATTTTTCCAACCACTTATAAAACAGTTTACAAAACCCGCCGCTTTTTTACCGAGCCTTTTTTATATATTGTCTTTTCTGCTTCCGCCGGTTTCGTTTCCCCTGGCTTTTTGACTGAAATAAACTCTTTTATTTCGTGTAAAATTACATCTTCTTCATCAAAAAGCTTCAGTTCGGGCATCGGCATATCCGGCTTAACCTTAATATCATAATTGACATTCTCTTCTTCGCTGCTGACAATCTCTTTAATTTTCCGATAGGTTTCCCCAACCTTTTCAAAATTATCTCTAACCCTCGAAACTTCAATGCTGTTAAAAAAGCCCACGGCATTTTGAATTATCGGATTATCTTTATTGCGAACGGCTACAAGTATGCCGATAACCAAAAGCAATGATGAAAAAAACAAACCGATTAAAAGGGTAAATATTTTAGCCACCCATCCCATAGACTTAATTTCCGCGGCATCATGTTTACTATATTCAGGCGGCGTCCGGGTTTTACTCCGCGGCTTAGAGGTGTCGGCTTCAGGCGATTTATTTTCTTGTTTGGAAGAGGCATGGCTTTTGCCTAAGTTTCTATCATAATCTTTTCGCTTAAGAGCATTTCTCAGCACCTCGTACGCGGTGTTAAGCTCCTTAAACTTTTCCTCGGCATTTTTATCTTCTTTATTTGTATCCGGATGGTATTTGCGCGCCAGTCTGCGAAAAGCCGATTTTATTTCGGCATCCGTAGCTGTTTTTGAAACCTCAAGAATTTCGTAGTAGTTCGCCATATAAAAAGTTAACCCCCAACCATAACATCATTTATAAACTTATGCCGGCTGTAATCTTTATTTATAATCTCTTCCAAATATAAATCCACCAATATCTCTTCATAAGTCTCGGTCATTCGTCTTTCGCTGTATATCATCAAGGCTTTTTTATAATCCATTTTTATTCTTGGATTATCATTTGCATAAACACCTCTTTTCTCCAGCATTTCAACAATTTCTGTTCTTTTCATTTCTTTTGCATAATCCGCGGGATTATATATTTCAAAAGAAACAGCTTGAAGCTTTTCATAATATTTTTCATCTTCTTCGGAAACATACTCGCGGATGGCTAAATTTTCTATCCCCGATGGTTTGCATGAAAACCCTTTTTCAAGAAGAAGCTTTGCCGTATCTTTCCAGCCAAAATATATTGCGTACATTATTAACGCCTTATCTTCTATTTCCTCAAGGTTATAACTTTCCCATTCCAAAATGTCATTGCTACGCTTATGGTTGCCTTTTTTCATGGCAACGTATAGCGGAGAAAACTTGTCATAAAAATCAGAATATCCCGCACCGGCAACTTTATATACCGATTCGCTCACATTATCGTACGCCGAAATTTTTCTCTGGCTAAACTCTTTTATAGGATATTCATAGTTTTTAACGGCTAAATAAGCGATTGTAAAAAATAGGGGAAAAGCAAAAACGCTAAAAATTATAAGAAAAAATCTTGAAAGCTTTTCATCTTCTGCAAATTGACCTGACCGAACAGACGCTGTCCTATGAAATTTTTGATTAGCCTCCTGAGCTTTATTTTTATTTTCAGAGACTGGAGAAGCTCTTTTAGCTCTGGGACCTGGAGCCGTTTTCTCCGCCGAAGTCCGCTTAGGATAAACAAAAGACTCTCCGAACTTCCTATCATAATCCGCCCTTTTTGCGTCGTCGCATAGTACTTCGTACGCCCCGTTAATCAGCCGAAAATTCTTTGAAGCGTCCTTATCTTTATTGACATCAGGGTGATATTTTCGCGCCAAACGGCGAAAAGCCGCTTTTATCTCAGCCTTTGTCGCAGTGTTTGAAACCCTTAGTATTTGGTAATAATCGTCCATTTATAGCAAAACCTTTAATTCTTATGCCACTGCATTATACAATGTCTTTTAATTATATCTACATATATTTTAGCCAAAAATCGAATATATTTGACAAAACACATATAAAATAGTAATATGAATAAAAATTCAGAGATAAAAAAATGAGCAGCACAACAAAAGCAGGGTTTTACATAATAAAGCAGGACAAAGATGGAAATGTCCTGTTGTTTCTGCCCGCATATATCGGAGAACCAAAAGAGCCGGTAATTTTGTATGACGGCAAGGAGCATGCCGTTTTTTCAAGAAACAAAGAACTCAGCATTATTCTTGATTACGTAAATCCCGACATCAGAGAAATCCTGTCAAATGCCGGGGAAGTAATCGTTGTCGAAGCAAGAGGGCAAGAAATTCTCAGCCATTACACAGCAAAAATCAAAAATATTGAAAACATACCGCTGCAATGGGAAAAATATGGTTTAAGCTCTTGGGATAAAGTACTTAACAAAGAAGAAGGCAAGATATAACGATGACAAAAGATAAAAAAGAATCAAAAGTAAAAGAAGTCGTATCTTATTGCGGCACGCGGTTTTTATCCGGGCTTGGCTTTGCGACCACCGCCATGGCTGCAGCATCTCCTTTCTTGAACATCCCTAAAGAAAATCTTACCGCTACCGCCGCTGGTTTATTTGCAATATCTGCGGTGGCAAATTATTTTGCGGATAAAATCGAGCATAAAGAAAAACCATCCTGGCTTAAAAAAGCCCAGCAAACCGCTCTGCTTGCGTCAATGTGCGGATTTGCAATTGCAACGCAAAGTTTAGAAATCGTAACCGACAAACAAAACATTGAAGACGCCGGCAAAAATCTTTATAAGCCCGCGACGGTAGCCATGGGAAAACTCAATGACCCCGAGCTGGAAAAATATTATGCTTCCCTGTCAAACAATGTAAACATGGAAGACTTAATGAAGATAGCAATGAAAACTTCCGCAAAAGACCTCAAAGAAGACAAAAGCAACCTTGGAATGATGATATATAAACATTCCGAAGCAAGATGTTCTTAACAAAAGCCCATGCAAAAAATGCTATTTTAAGCCAATGATTTGACATGCTTTGTCAAACACTTCTTCAGCCGTCATATCGGAAGTATCAACAATTACAGCGTCATCCGCAGGTTTAAGCGGCGCGGTGGAGCGCCCTGAATCTCTGGCATCTCTTTCAACAATATCCGACAAAACTTTTTCATAAGCAATATCAATGCCTTTTTCCACGAACTCAAGGTATCTTCTTTTTGCTCTAATTTCGCTTGACGCGGTTAAAAAGAATTTATAATCCGCATTAGGACAAACAACCGTTCCCGTGTCTCTTCCGTCATAAACCGCTCCATTAGCCGGTGTTCCGTCGGCGAAAGTCGGATTTTTGGAAAAATCCTGCTGCATCTTAAGCAATGCGGTTCTGACTTTAGGATGGGCAGAAACAATTGAGGCATAGTTCCCGCCGTTAGCTCCGCGAAATTCCGGGTGTTTTGAAAGCTCCATCATCTTTGCAAAAGTCAAGCTTTTCGCAATTTTTTCAGCCGCGGCTTCATCGTTGACATCCAAGCCGTTCAGAAACATTTCCAATCCCACGGCGCGGTAAACCATCCCTGTGTCAAAATGCGAAAGCTTATATTTTTTTGCTAAATTTGCCGCTAATGTACCCTTACCTGCGGAAGCTGGACCATCGATTGTAATTATCATAAAAAACATCCCAAAAATTTATAACATTTAGTAAATTATTTACCATAAATAACAAAATTTCAAGGAACTCGTTTATGCCCTAAGCTTGCTGTTAATAAGTTCCGAGGCTTCAACAAAAGCTTCGTCGGCATTTAGATTTGAGGTATCAAGAATTATTGCGTCTTCCGCTGGCTTGAGCGGAGCGACAGCTCTGTTCATGTCCCGTTCATCCCTCGCCGTCACATCGGCAAGAACCTGCTCATAGGAAATATCGACCCCCTGCGACTGATAATATCTATACCGCCTGTCCGCCCTAACTTCCGGCGCGGCGGTGACAAATATTTTTATATCCGCGTCAGGACATATCGTTGTTCCTGTATCTCTGCCGTCATATACAACCCCTGTCGCGGAGTTTTTTGCAAAGTCTTGCTGCATCTTAAGCAGCGCGGCTCTAACTTTTGGATAAGACGCCACAACCGCAGAGTTATTGCTGCCGGCAGGTCCTCTAAATTCGGGATATTTCGACAGCTCCGTCATTCTCTCAAAGGTTAAATTTTTCGCTATTTCTTCTGCCGCGGCTTCATTGGCAAAGTCGATATTTTTTAAAAACATCTCAACGGCAACGGCCCTATACACCATGCCCGTATCAAAATATGTAAAACCATAAAATTCCGCCAGTCTTGAGGCTAGAGTTCCTTTGCCTGCGGAGTTGGGACCATCGATAGTAACAATCATAAGCAATCAAACCTTTTTATATATTCTTAATATATATGAGATATATTATTAGCTAACTATTATAAACTTTATACAAAAATTTCACCTTAAGGCAAGTTAATAAATGGCAAAAATCAGAATATTCATCGAAACATCTGAAATATCTATTGGAAAAGTTGTTAATATTTCGGAAAAGCAGTCGCACTATCTTTTTAATGTCATGAAACAAAAACCGGGAAACAGCATTTTATGCTTTAACGGCAAAGACGGCGAGTTTGATTGTCATATAGAAAACATCAACAAAAAAAGCTGTCAGGTAAAAGTTCTTTCAAAAACCAAAGAGTTTGAATCTGTTCCAGACTTATGGCTCCTGTTTGCCCCCTTAAAAAAGGACAATACGGACTTTGTTATCGAAAAAGCGACTGAACTCGGAATAAAAAAAATAATTCCGACAATAACTCAAAGAGCCATCAGCGAAAAAGTCCGCGCCGACAGATTCTTAGCTCAGGCGATTGAGGCAAGCGAACAGTGCCGAAGAGTTGATATTCCAGAAATAAGCGATGCCGTCACACTTGAGAATCTTCTCAAAACATGGGATAAAAACCGCAAACTTTATTTTCTTGACGAGACTGGCAATGGCAGAAAAATTCATCAGGTTTTTCAGAACGCTGCCGCCCCATGCGCAATTTTAGTTGGACCGGAAGGCGGTTTCGATGAAAAAGAATTAGAATTTTTGCGCAAATTAGATTACACTGAAGCCGTCGGCATGGGAAAAAGAATTCTGCGCGCGGAAACCGCCGCTGTTTCTGCAGTCGCATGCTGGCAAAGCATTTGTGGAGATTGGAATTAAATGAAAATATTGATTGCGGATGATCACGAACTCTTCTTAAAAGGTCTTGAATTTATTTTGGCTGATATGAATGACGACGTCACAACTTATCTCGCAAAAAGTTATACCGAAGTATTCGGCATCTTGGAAAAAGAGCGGGACTTTGACCTAATTCTCACTGATCTTGCAATGCCCGGAGCGTCATGGAATTATGGCATAGAACATATAAACCAGCTTGCGCCGCATACTCCAATAATAATAATTTCCGCCGTTTTTGAGCCGCGAGTGGTGAGTAAAACCGTTGAAACCGGCGTATCTGGTTTCATACATAAAACCTCTTCAAACGATGAAATTAAAACCGCTATAAAAATTGTCTTATCCGGAGGTTCGTATGTCCCGCCGGAGCTGTTGGTCGATGAAACAAAGAAAAATCTTTCGCTTACAAATGACATAAAGGTTATTGATTATGAAAACGAATATAACTTCAGCCAAAGACAGCTTGATGTCTTAAACTTTATCAGCCGAGGCTTGTCAAACAAACAAATCGCCTTTGAACTTGGCATAACCGAAGGAACCGTAAAATCTTATGTAACCGAAATTTTCAAAAAGCTAAACGTCTTTAATAGAACGGCGGCGCTGATTGAAGTAAAAAGAAAAGGATTGATAGAGTAATGAGCGGTAAAATCGATTTAACAATGCTGAAGCAGTATGAAGACATGCTGAGTAAAGAAAAGATGCTGTTTCTTTTCAGCGAATATAAGGAAAAAATAAATACCGACATGCCGAAAATCGATAAATATACGGCGTACAAAGATTTAGACAATTTAAGAATTGCCTATCACAGTCTGGCTTCGGCGAGTCTGGTTTTTGGAATGGTCAATTTTGCGAAGCTTTGCCGAAAAATCGAAGAAATGATTCTTGAAGGAAAAAACATTGATGAGTTGAAAGATTTTATTGAAGAGAGTAAAATGCTGCTGAAAACAGATAAAAAACAAGTTGAAATGTATCTGGAGAAATAAAAATGACTAACGAACAAGTAGAAGTCACGCCAACTTTGCCACCATACATAAAGTATATATACAGAGTATACGAAAACAAAAAACTCAGCAGATTTTTTGACAGCGACTTCAAGCTCGGATTAATAAGCTTCGGATATAGAAAAAAGCTGATTCAGGCGGTGCTGCGCGAGGTTGAGCAAAGCAAAACCGTTCTGCAGGTTGGAGCGACTTTTGGAAGCCAGATTGACAACGTTGCTTCAAAAGTCGGCTACTACGGAAATTATCATTTGGTTGACGTCAGCAAAACCCAGCTTGACAGATGTAAGAAAAAATACAAGGGCGTTAATCAAAACATGAATTTCTCCAATCAAAACGGTCTGGCAAAAATAAACCATAAATATGACTGCGCCATAAGCTTTTTACTTCTGCACGAGCTTCCTCATAAAACAAGAAAAGCAATGGTAGAAAACCTTCTTGATACGGTAAAAGACGGCGGAAAAGTTGTTTTCATAGATTATCACAAACCAGAAAAAGCCGGGATTCTCGCCTATTTATTCAAAAAGTTTAACCAGCTTTACAGACCCTTTGTCGAAGAGTTTTGGGAAGAAGAAATACAGAAAATATCAGCAAAGCAGACAAACTTCACATGGCACAAAAGCACCATGTTCGGAGGCTTTTACCAAAAAGTCGTGGCAATAAAAAAAGAAAAGAAATCCTAAAACAGTTCTTTTATCTTTTCAGCAACTTCATTTGCGGGGTTTAGTTTCCCTGATGACTTAAAATTTGAATTTTCAGAAGACAGCTTTGTCGCGTATCCGCCGTCAAACAACGACTGAATAAATCTGTAATGCTTCGGAGTAAGCCAATTCTCGCCTGAGAAAATAAACACTGGTTTGCCGGTGCCGCACGCCTCGCTGCACATTGAAACAGAATCCCCGGTAACAATTATATTATCTGCACAAGCCAAAAATCCTAAATATGGGTTGTCTCCTTTGTTGCCCCACAAATAATCATACGAAGGAATGTTTTTTATTTCCGACATTATAACTTTTTCCGGCTCTTTTCCTGTTCTTTTTGAGTTTGTTGTCAAAAGAGAACCGCCGATTTTATTCTTAAACGCCTTAACTTCCTGAGCAAGTTTTTTTGCATTCTCCATACTGAATTCTTTGCCGCCGATTGAGCCGCCGATTATTAAAGCCGTTAACGGTCTCGGCAAATCTTTAAACACTTTTGTCCATTTTTCTCTTGCCTCGGTCAAGGAAACTTCGGTAACTCTATGCGGAGAACCTTTGGTATAAATTGTCCTTAAAGTACTTTTTTTATCTTTATCATGTTCGGGCAGAAATAATAAGTCAAAATCACCCAATCCGCTGTTTCCCGGGTGCAGCAATTGAATAATTTTGGTTTCTCCCTTAGATTTTCTTTTTATATATCTTGCTATAGGAGCCGTTCTTCTGCTTGCGGAAATCACGACATCTGGAAACGGCGGCTTAATTTCCTTGCGGCTATTTTCCGCGACGCCGATTAAAGAGACTCCCTTCAGCCAGTTTGGCAAACGGGCAAAACCGTTATACGAAATGCTTTTTTCTTCAATTTCAAAGATATTTTTATCCATAGCTTGGGCTACGCCTCTCGCCTGCCCTACGCTTCCCATTCTGTTATCCAACAGCAACCAAACCTTTTTACTCATATTTTTTAACCTAAAAAATTTGTGGCAATATTTATATAAATGATTTACAATATACATCGGGCTTTGAGTAAAAAGCAATAACAAAAATTTTCAGAGGTTAATCATGAGAAAAATTTGTTTATTTATTATCGCGTTTTCTTTCGTTTGCATTAGCGCAGCAAATGCGCAGTACGCATCTCAAAAAAACGCTGCGAATCTCATAATTCTTAAAGTTATGGCTGATTATAAAATGAACGATGCGGAATATATTAACGACATCGAGGCTTTAAGAGAAAATGAAAGATTTAATAAAAAGCTTCAAAAAATGCTTGAAGCTACTTCCAATGCAAGAAGCAAAGATGCAAAAAGCGAACGGATTGACAGGATTCTACGTAAAGCGGGCGAAGATATTGATAATGTTTTAAATATCAGATAACAGGTTTATAAGGAATTAAAAATGGCTGTACAGAAAGATAAATTCCAAGATTTCAGCGAAACTCTGGATAATCTTAGAAATATATTATATTCCCTTGATGTTGCCTCTATTGATCGCGCCGCAGACGATTTCAAAAAAAAATCAAAAGAAAAAATAAATACCAAACAAGCCGACAAAAAAGGCAATAAACCAAAGAAAGAAGTGTAATAGAAGATGAAAAAAGTTTTATTTTTAATTGGAACTATCTTAGCAGTTTCCGCATGTAGTTCTTCAAATACGGATTATGAAACACAGACTGTCCAAAATGATGATGAAATATATCAGCGCTTTATAGACAATGTATCAATTAAAGAAAAAGGCCCATATTCTATAACTTATGAATATAAAGACATCAGAGTTGATGATATTGCCGTTTTTGCCGCTAAATACTGCAAAGAAACCTACAATACTTACGCTCACCTAAAATCCGTCGCCTTACATAAAAACAACTATAGATTGGCAACGTTTCACTGCCATGACTTGCAACAATAAACCATGCTTCCTATATATTATTATATAAACCAAGAAAGCGTGCTTTATGAGTAAGGATCCTTATAGCGTCTTAGGCGTTTCAAAAACAGCCGGCGAAGCAGAAATAAAATCTGCTTACAGAAAGCTTGCGCGTAAATATCACCCGGACGTTAATAAAGACAATGAAGAAGCTTCAAACAAGTTCAAAGAAGCCGCTACCGCTTACGAAATTTTAGGCGACAAGGAAAAACGCAAAAAATACGACAATAACGAAATTGACGCCGACGGAAAACCTACCGGGTTCGGAGCCGGCGGCTTTGGGGGGGGACAAGGAGGCAGTCCTTTTGGTCAGGGAGGATTTAACTACTCCTCGACAGGAGGAGACAGCGGATTTGATTTTTCTTCAATTTTTGGCGACGATTTGTCTTCAATTTTCGGCGGCGGCGGGTTTCAAGGCTTTGGCGGAGGGAGAACAAAAACCCGTCCGCGCAAAGGACAAGACATTTCCTACACGATGCGCGTCAGCTTTTTAGACGCTGCAAATGGCGACGAAAAAACCATATCTCTTAATAACAGAAACATTAACGTTAAAATCCCCGCAGGCACTGTCGACGGGCAGACTCTGAGGCTTAAAGGCTTGGGATATGAAGGAACCGGCGGCGGACCAAACGGCGATGTTCTCATAACAATAAAAGTTGATAAGCACCCGTATTTTACTGCGGACAGCTTAAATATTCTTCTGGAACTTCCGATAACAATGAAAGAAGCTATTTTGGGCGCCAAAATAACCGTGCCAACCATCTCGGGAAAAGTTGCGGTTAATATCCCTCCATACACATCCTCTGGAGAAAAACTGAGATTAAAAGGCAAAGGCATAAACTCCAAAACCTCGCAGGGCGACCAAATAATCACCCTTAAAATTGTTTCTCCAAAAACCAAAAATAAAGAACTGGAAGAAGTTCTTGCAAAATCTGCGGATGAATCTGTAAGAAGCAACTGAGGATTGACTACTTTTCCAATAAATGATAGAAAGAATACTAATAAATACTATTCATTCACCTAAATATAATTCTTATGGAAAAAAACTTTAATTTCGGCGACTTAATGTTGAACGATGGCACTATTGTAAACTTTAGTGTTGTCCATGAAGGAAATGTCAAGGCTATCCACCTCTTAGACGGCGCATTCCTGCAGCTTCCTTCTTTGTGGAAAAAACTTCCCGCCAAAAACGTCCCAGAAAAAAGCAAAATCCGTGAAATAACCGCAAAAGAGGGTTATTTCATCTACTTCAACATCGACAGGATAAACGAGCTGTTGCTGCTTCTCGGGATTGAAACCATCCCCAACGATGCGGACTGCTGGCTGGCGGAAGAGGTCAACACCGATGAAGATGCTTATAAAGCATTTCTGAATCTTTCGACAGGCAAGTTCTCGAACGACGTTGTCTACTGCGTCGGGATTCCTCTTTCCGATCGAGAATGCCTGCTTCTCCAAGCGATGGATGTTGAATAACGCCAACGCTGTTAAAGGCTTTAAAAAGAGTTGGAAGTTCCAACTCTTTTTTTATTTTATTTTTACTATTTGATGATACTAAGAGAAGTAATTATAACAAAGGAAAGATTCATAAATGTTACTCCAACAACTTCGCGACTTTGAATGGTTAAACGAGCCTCAAGCCGTTTTCTTCCTCGACAGCGGAATGAAGGTCGTCGCAAATCCCGAAACAAATTTCTGGCAGAACAAAAAAATAAGCCTGAGCAGAGACAGCGGACATTTCTTTCATACTCCCAAGCAAGGCGATTTTTCCCTAACCGTTAATTGGACGCTGATAGCCAGACCAACTAAAGCTCAGTGCGGAATTATGCTAAGAATAGATAAAGAAAACTGGGCTAAGTGCTATTCGATGTGGGATGACGACGGCAAAAACAAAGTCTGCCTGTCTGTTACCAATTTGGGTCTCTCAGATATAAGCGAAATCCAGCTTGATTATGAAGACACAAATATCTGGCTCAGAGCGGCAAGAAAATCTGATGTTTTCGAGTTTTCTTATTCTAAGGACGGAGATAATTATGTTCCATTGCGTAAATTTCCCTTCATAAAAGATACGGAAAAAATCAATGCCGGCGCATACATCTGCAGCCCAAACAAAACAGAATTTGAAGCGGTGTTAAGCTATATAGAATTTGCATAAAAAAGGAGCTGATTTCCAGCCCCTTTTTATTTGCTCTTTTCAGCTATTATTTTTTAGCCGCTTCAATTCTCATATTATAGAATGAACGGTATACAAAGAACAATGCGATTAAGCCAAACACTATGCTCGCGCCGATAGTAACATTTTTAGGCGCCGCTTCAGCCATTTCAACGGCTAAAAGACCAAACAATGTTGTAAACTTAATAATCGGATTTAATGACACGGAAGACGTATCCTTGAAAGGATCGCCGACAGTATCGCCGACTACGGTTGCCGCATGAAGGTCCGTGCCTTTTTCTTTAAGGTCAACTTCCACAACTTTCTTCGCGTTATCCCATGCTCCGCCGCCGTTTGCCATAAACAACGCCTGAAACAACCCAAAGATTGCGATAGAAATTAAATAGCTCGCAAACAAGCTGGCATTAAGACACGCAAAGCAGATAGTAAATGAAAAAATTGCGATAAAGATATTCAGCATGCCTTTTTGCGCATACACAGTACAAATTCTCACAACTTCTTTACTTTCTTCAATAGAAGCCGCCGTTTTGCCGTCAAGTTTGATGTGCTGTTTAATATAGTTCACCGCTTTATACGCGCCTGCGGAAACCGCCTGCATAGAAGCTCCCGAGAACCAGTAGATTACCGCGCCGCCGAGGATTAGACCAAACAGCACGTGAGCGTCAAGAAGTTCAAGCTTCAAGCCCAACATCAAAATGATTGAAAAAATCATGGTTGTCGCGCCGATAACCGCAGTGCCGATAAGAACAGGCTTTGCTGTCGCTTTGAAAGTATTTCCGGCGCTGTCGTTCTCTTCCAACAAATCTTTGCCATGCCTGAAATTAGGCTTAAATCCGTATTCTATTTCAATATCTTTTGCAACGCCTTTAATCTGTTCGATTTGAGAAAGCTCAAACACTGACTGCGCATTATCCGTAACAGGACCATAGCTGTCCACAGCGATAGTAACCGGACCCATGCCAAGCATACCGAACGCAACCAAACCAAAAGCAAACACAGACGGATAAATCATATAATCTCCGACAACTTCCAAGGAAGCAAAGTATGCGACTGCCATCAGGGCAACCATGACCAAACCTTTCCAAAAAGCGGAAAAGTTACCAGCGACCAAGCCTGAAATAATGTTCAAAGACGCGCCGCCTTCACGACTTGCATTTACAATCTCCGAAACATGCTTAGATTTTGCGGATGTAAAGATTTTTGTAAACTCGGGAATAACCGCTGCCGCAAATGTTCCGCAGCTGATGATTGTTGCCAATCTCCACCATAAATCAGGGTTAAAATCTTTTAACATTATATATGAAATTGCAAAAGTAACCATGATAGAAACAATAGATGTCACCCATACCAAACTGGTTAATGGAGCTTCAAAATCAAACGCTTCTTTTTTGCCGTACAGACATTTTGAAACCTTTGCATTTAACCAGTAAGAGAAGATAGAGGTTAAAATCATCAAAAGTCTCATAGCAAAAATCCATACAATAAATTTAGCCTGAATAGTGATTCCGCCAGCCATACTTACCAACTCGCCGCTAGGAGAGTAGAACATGCCGACAGCCAGCATGATGAATGTTACCAACGCTACGCCGGTCACGCCGTAAGTTTCAAAACCATCGGCAGTAGGTCCGACAGAGTCGCCGGCATTATCGCCGACGCAGTCTGCAATAACGCCAGGGTTTCTGGCATCGTCTTCGTCAATCTTAAAGATGATTTTCATCAAATCCGCGCCGATGTCCGCAATCTTTGTAAAAATACCGCCGCAGATACGAAGCGCAGAAGCGCCCAGGCTCTCGCCGATTGCAAAGCCGATGAAGCATGCGCCGGCATAATCTTTTGGCACCCAAAGCAAAATCACAATCATAAGGATTAACTCAACGCAGATTAGAAGCACGCCGATAGACATGCCTGAACGAAGAGGCAGGCTCATTACATCGAACGCTTTTCCTTTCAGCGACGCAAAAGCCGTTCTGGAGTTTGCGTAAGTATTAATTCTCATCCCGAACCAAGCCACAGAGAACGAGCCTAAAATACCGAGAATTGACCAAAGCAGAATATTAAGCACTTTAACCATTGGGATTCCGCTTAAAAAGTAAAAGTAATAGAAAATACACGCGGCAATAAACAACTCCAATACAACAAGAAGTTTCGCCTGCTGTTTCATATAAGTTTTGCAGGTTTCATAAATTGTCTCAGAAACCGCCAGCATAGATTTGTGTGCTGGAAGTCTTCTGATTCTTACAAACTCGCATAATCCAAACAATAAACCAAGTACGCAAATCACCAAGCCGTAGCTCAAAATTTGTGTTCCCAGAATGTTATAACCAAAAATATTATAACCAACATCAAGTTCCGGCAGGATTAAATCCACTTCCGATGCGGCTGCATTTGAAGCGGCGAACATCGCTGCAAGCAAGAACAATCCTTTTCTACCAACGTTTTTAATAAAAGGCATATTTTCCTCCTAACTAAATTTCCTTTAATGGGGTGTATAATATGCCCTACTTTTTAAATAATCTATTAAACAATCAAACTTATACTCAATTTATAAACTTTTCTCTCTTGGATAATGCGATTTGATGACTAAATAAAATAGTGAAGCAACCCCAACGGAGAAAAAATATGAAAAAAATCATTGTACTGTCCTTGTTTTTAATACTTTCGGCATGCAGTTTTGACGGCGACCCAAAGCCTGTCGTCGAACCTGTTGTAAAAGAGACTTATCCCTATGATATGTCAGAAGGCGAATGGAACGAACTGTCAATTAAGGATAAAACAAGACTTAGAAGAGACTTTTATTTTTACCAAAAAGGCAATACCAAATTTGTTCATCCAGACATAGAAGTTGAGGGCGAACAGGTTAACCAATAAAATATATTTCACAAATAAGAAGAAGCCCGCTCTGTTAAAGAACGGGCTTTACTTTATCTTGAAGCGGCTTTCTTGCCTATATATAACACATTGTTTGCCGCGGAAGCGCTTAAATTTCTTTCCCTAATATCATCATACAAACTCTGCATACCCCTGTTAAGATTTTGAACATGTCTGCCAATATCCTTACGGCTTTCAAACGACATATTTATTTTTTCAAAATTTATTCTTTTATCAGGTTTAAATCCAACACTTTTGCCCGTTTCATTCAACAAAATATAAGTTCTTAATATTTCTCTTGTTTTTTCTTTCGGCTTGTTTTCTTTTTCTATTTTTAGCATTTGAGCAGAAAATTCCGCGTAAAACCTGCTCAGATTAAAACGACCGTCACTGCTATAAAATCCATAAGGCTTCGCCGCTGTCTCATAATAAAAGTCTTCCAAAGCCCCTTTTGACAGAATTGACGGCTCAAGAGCATAAAGCTTCCTGCCAATATCAAGTTTTTTCAAATTCTCATTGCCGCCGAAAGCTTTCTCATATTCTTTCATTTCGCCATACGCGGCATCTATATTTGCCGCTATTTCTTCCCTTATAAAGTCAACGTCAAACTTGCCGTATTTCGATATAATCGCTTCTTTCACAACTGCAAAAGACTTTTCTGATATAAGATCCGACAATGTGGTCTCCGCGCTATAAAGATTAATATCTTCGGCAGCAGGTTTGTCTTTTTCTGAAAGATAACTGTCCGCCATCGCGGCGAATATATTGTCATGACCGAACATTTCATATCTGTTAACAAGCGCTTTATAGCCTTTGTTTTCATACTGGTTTAGCAGATTAACCAGCTTAACGGCGCTTTCGGCAAGCTTATCATCCCCATAACCCTCCGCCATGAGTCTTGGAAGCATTTCTATAGGAAATTTAAAACTGCCTTTATATCCCATCGCACTGGAAACTATTTCAGCTATTTTGGAATTATGCTTTACGTTTAATTCTTTTTCTATACAAAACCACGTCATTGCCGGATTTATAAGATTATCGCTTAATGTCATCGTATTATGGCTAAAATCAAACCCGTGAGTGTTTTCATGTGAGATTGTTATTAAAAGGTCGTCATCATCATCTTCGATTAACCTGGCATTTAAATATGTCTTTTTTGTATCATGACAATATATGGCATAGGCGTTTTCGCTCACGTCTCTATGCTCGACACTATTATCATTTTCAATTACCAAAGTATGGTTGTTTATTGAAGAAAACCTGTATAAATCTTTATGAACCTCTGCCTTCGGCAAAACAGCATACGCGTCGGCAAGCCTGGCAAGAAAGTCTTCATATCTCAGATTAAAAAACAAATCTGGAAAGTCTAGTTTATTAAAAACCTGCTTCGATAAATTATCCGCGCCTATTGATATATCCAAATCATTAACGACGGAAACATAATCAAGCGTATTATTTTTTGTCGGAACATGATGAAGCTCCACTCTGGCAATTTTTTTAAAATCTCGTCTTAATACAAAATCTTTGCCCTTAATATTTTCTA
The DNA here is from genome assembly GCA_031271345.1 of Lactobacillaceae bacterium. Taxonomy (GTDB): domain Bacteria; phylum Pseudomonadota; class Alphaproteobacteria; order RF32; family CAG-239; genus JAQWBS01. Next base: position 365,140 of record JAISVX010000001.1, on the reverse strand, counting down.
CCAAATCATCCCCGCGCAGCTCAATATCGCGAAACATGTCCGCCGCATCATTTCCGCCGATAGAAGCATATTTATCCCTTAGGTTATAATAGAACTCCGCTCTTTTTTTCTGCTCGCGGGTTCTGCTGTCAACGGTTATCTCTTTTCTTTTATTTATAAGAATTTTCTTTGCCGTCTTACTGCCTGAACAAAAAATCTCGGCATCGCATTTTTCTTTTGCCGACAAGCTGTCCTTAAAATAGTGATAGTTTATTGTCTCGCCCAAAGACGTCGTGCCTTTAAGAAAATCTGGACCATATATGTAGCTCAGGTGGTCATCCAAAGGAAAATACTCGTCCCAAAGCTCATTAAAAAACTTTTTATCGCCGATTTTTGCCAATATGGCTAATACGCTGTCTTTTTTATGCGGATAAGGCGGAGTTTTATTAGAATATAAAACCATCTTTTTCACGGAAGGAAAAAGAGTTTTAAACGCGTCTAAATCCCGAGACTTCAGAACCTCTTCAACTTTTTCATCGAATTTTGCTTCATGCTCATAGTCTCTCATTTAAACACCTAAGCGGCATCAAGAGATAAGAAATAAACCAATGCCGCCTGAATATTTGAAAAACGCTCAACTACGAAGCCGTCGTCCAAATCGCGCGCCTGATATTCGTTCTGCTCCCAGTCATAAACCAGCCAGTCAAAAGAATTGCTGCCAATTACAATAACCTTGTTTTTATCGCTTCTGTTTATTATTTCATTTTTTGAAACAATGTCGGAAAAACCCATATCTACTTCAGGCATAACTCCATAAATTTTAACATTATTTCCAATAACGCCGTTTACATATTTTATAAATAAGGAATAATCGTCTGGTATTTTGGCAAAGTTATCCGTTTCCAAATATTGTTTTGCCGCAATAATTTTTCTAACATCGGCTCTTCTGCCTAAACGCAAATTATTTTTCTTTTTTAAGACATCTACAAAATCCTGCATTTTTATTCTCGCTCAATCGTAATACTTAAGTTCTTGTTTTTCTTATCTGACTTATTATCGGTCATAATATCAGCCATTATATTGCTGTCCTGATTAAAGCCGCTGCTGTAAACCAGAGAAACACCGGCAACGCGTCTGTCTGACAAATCCACCATTCTCTCCGCGATAATTTCGTCGGCTCCCTGCCATGCCGGAAGCAGTTCAGCATCATCTTCTGATATTTGATTTTTATTAATGCTTAACGGCTCGTCGGTAATATGTCTAAGCTCATGGTTGGATTCTCCCGGCATATCAACGACTATCAAAAGATTTGAAAAGTCATTAATTTTAGAAAAATCGCCTAATTTTGCAGCGTCTTGTATCGGAGTTTTATGATGGATTGTAATGAAAGGTATCGGACCTTTAATTTTCTCTCCATTTTCATCAATCGGCTCAGGGTTGGCCGTAGGGTTATCTTTTCTTAAAATGCTTTTTACCAAGACATCAATATATTTCTGCGAAACGCCTTTTTTCAGCAAATCATTTGTTATGCTTGTTTTTATGCTTTCATCCGAAAAACACTTTTTTAAGAAATCGTCTCTAAAGTTGGTTTGGCTCCTGTCGTCAACGTCTTTAAAGTTTAAGCTTGCTCCAAGCGGCGGAAATTCTGTCATATCATGTTTAGCATTTTCCTTAATCATTCTGGCGTCATACAAAACCTTTGCTAAATCTGTGCAGTTAAGGTTTTTTATCAAAGATTTTGGCAGCTTAAGTATGGAAAAAGCTTCATTTAGTTTCGCTTCATTAATATCAACGCCGGCTTGTTTAAGAAGCGTCCATCCTTCGCATTCCGACAAGCTGTACGCAGCGGGCTGATTTTCTTCCGTTGCTCTTCCTCTGCGGGCTTTCCTGTCGCCCAAAAACTTTTTATACGCATCGGAGTATGGCGAAAATTCTTTCTTATCAAAATCTCTGTCATCAGATACTTTATCCGCCGGAATATTAAACGAACCGTCAAAAGCTGCCCTTGCTGCTTTTCTTTTGTCATAACTTGTTTCTATATATGTAAATCTTTCTACTTCTCTTCCGCAGGCATTAAGAAACACATTCATTGCCTTAAATTTTTTCTCTGTTCTTTTCTTTTTATAATCACTGACTATTTCACTGATATAAGTTGATTTATCCTTGTCAGATTTTCCTTCCAAAAGTTTTGCCAGCTCTTCAGCTGCCGAAGAAGAATTTGTCTCTACTACCTTGGTTGAAAGCTCGTTTATTTTTTTGATTGTTTCTCTGTCAATTCCATATTTAACCTTTTTCTCAAAAGCCGCAAAACTATCAAACGTATTTTGGTCGCTATAATTTTCATAAGCCTTTTTTATATCTTTAAATATATCCTTATCAAAATCGCTAAAAGCTTTAGCGTCAAGCTTTGACAAATATTTTCTCACTCTCTCGTCAAGACTGTTTAAATGCACAAGCTTTGACTTATCACCCGTTTCTCTGGACTCTTTGGTTATTTCCTTAAACATTTTCAAGGTCGCCATTATTGCGGCAAGAGCTTCTTCTCTTTCTGCGGAGTATGATGTTTCTATTTTGGGAGCTTCTTTTTTTACTTCAGCCTTCTTTTCTTCCTGTTTTTTTTCATCGGCTTTTACTTTTGATGAAATCATGTCAGTCACAGACACGCCGCCGCTTCTAAGCCCAAGACTTTCTCTGAGTTTTTCCATCTCTATCTGGTCTTTATAACGGTCTTCAAGATCCATCCTCGCGAGATCCGCCGCAGAAGTCGCATTGCTGCCTGGACCGCCTATTCTAATCCTTTTACGCTTTGGTCTTGCCGCTAAATCCTGATTTCCCGTTTTAACTTGATCTGCCATCTTAACATCTCCCTTTAGGATATTTTGTCTTATTTTGTCCATATCATAGCATAGTTTATTTTTTATTTCTACAAAAATTATATTAAAAATTGATTACGTCAGCAGTTTTATTTAAGCATGCAAATATTAATCAATCAATTGACTTAAAATAACTAACCATAGTATTATATTTATATAATAAAAACCAATGGAGAAAGAAAATGAGAAAGCTGCTCCTTCTAACGTTAGCGCTCCTGCTCCCAGCCTGTGAAAATGGCGATGAAAACATTATAAACGGCTATATGGAGGGGGAATATGTATATATCGCGCCTTCCGCAAGCGGAGTGTTGGAAGAGATTTTCATAGTAAAAGGTCAGGAAATAAAAGTCGGCGGCAAGCTGTTTTCCATTGACAGCAAAACCTTGCAGGCGGATATAGATTCCGCAAAATTTAATCTTGATAAAGCATATTCAAACTACGCCAATTTAACCAAAGGCAAAAGACCGGAAGAAATACTGATAATTCTAAAGCAGAAAGACCAGGCTGAAGCTGTTCTTACAAATGCAAAGCAAGAGTTTGACAGAGCAGGAAAACTGCTGGAAGAAAAATATGTCAGCAAGGCGGAATACGACGCGAAAAAATCTGTTTATGACCAGGCTAAAGGTCACATCGACGAATTAAGCGCCAATCTTAAAACCGCAATGCTCGGCGCGCGGGATGATGAAATAAAAATGGCGCAGACTGAAATTGGAATGGCAAAGCAAAGCCTTATAAAAGCGCAGAAAAGATTCGATGACAGCCATCCAGCCTCTAGAGTAAACGGTAAGATTGAGGATGTTTATTACCGCCTTGGCGAGTTTGTAACCTCCGGCTCTCCTGTTGTCAACATTCTGCCGCCTGAAAACATCAAAGCAAGATTTTTTGTGTCGCAAAAACTTTTTCCAAAATTAAAATTGGGAGAAAAAGTCTACATAAACTGCGACGGCTGCGAAGCTCCAACCCGGGCGACAATAACTTTTGTTTCCTCGCAGACCGAGTTTACTCCTCCTGTTATTTACAGTGTGGAAAGCCGCGGCAAATTAGTGTTTATGATTGAGGCGGCACCTGATAAATACAACTCCTCGCTGCATCCCGGGCTGCCGATTAACATCAAACTGGAATAAAGATGAATAAAACGGAACTGGCAATTGATGTAAAAAATTTGAGCAAAAAGTTTGGCAACAAAGTCGTCGTCAACCACATTGATGTGCAGGTCCCCAAAGGGCAGATAATCGGGTTTTTAGGACCAAACGGCAGCGGCAAAACCACAACAATCCGAATGATATGCGGTTTGCTTACCCCTACAACAGGCGCGGGAACATGCATGGGCATGGATATTCGCACAAAAGCTGACGAAATTAGAAAAAAAGTCGGATATATGACCCAAAAGTTCAGCTTTTGGGAAGATTTAAGCATTAGAGAAAATCTGGAGTTTGTCGCCAGAGTTTTTGGCATGGACAACATTAAAGAACGCGTTGACAACGCATTGAAAAACTTAGGTTTAGCCCAAAGGCAGGAACAGCTTGCGGGAACCTTGTCAGGAGGCTGGAAGCAGCGCCTTGCGCTTGCCGCCTGCATTCTGCACGAGCCGGAAATTCTGCTCCTTGACGAACCTACTGCCGGCGTTGACCCCAAAGCGAGAAGAGAATTTTGGGACGAACTCAGAAACCTTTCGGAAAAAGGAATAACCATTTTGGTAAGCACCCACTATATGGACGAGGCGGAAAGGTGCCACTCCATAATATATATCGCTTACGGAGACATTATGGTTAAAGGAACGGTTCAGGAAGTTATCGACAGCACAAAACTTGTCACCTATTCTATTTCTGGAGATGATATTATGGGCGTCATGGATAAAATCAAAGGCAATCCAGAAATCGTCACTATGGCTCCTTATGGAGACCAGCTGAGAATAAGCGGCTCCGATAAATACAAGCTTGAACATCTACTGAACAAAAGCACGAAAGACAAAATAACGCAGGCAGAACCTTCTCTTGAGGATGCTTTTATTTTTTATATGACAAAATCCGCAAAGGAGGAAGAAAATGGCTGACGTTTTCTCCTTATACAGAGTTTTTGCAATCGGCAGAAAAGAATTTCTCCAGCTTAAGCGCGACAAAATTACTCTGGCTATGATAATCGGTCTTCCAATAGTTCTGCTCACTCTTTTTGGATATGCCATAAATACCGATCCAAAAAATTTGAACTCGGCGGTATTGTCGCGGGATAATACCGAATTTACCCGAAGCGTAATAACGGGATTGAAAAACTCCGGGTATTTTAAAATAGAGAAAGAGATAACGACCGACAAAGAAGGCAAAGAACTTTTGCAAAGCGGCAAAATGCAGTTTGTCATAACCATCCCCGACAATTTTTCGCGAAACTTAATAAGGGGCGATAAACCGTCCATACTAATTGAGATTGACGCCACAGACCCTGTTACGATTGCCGGAGCGGCAAGCTCGCTGCAGGGGATTATAAAAAGCATAATAATCCGCGACCTGAAAGGACCTGTCGCTCATCTGCGGGGAGAACTTCCTGCTTTTGATATAGAGGTGCAGAAACTCTATAACCCGGAAGGCTTAACACATTATAATATTGTTCCGGGACTGATTGCCTTAATTTTAATGATTACCTGCATTATCATGACCGCCCTCGCTCTTACAAAAGAAAGAGAAAGAGGCAACATGGAAAATCTGCTGTCAATGCCCGTCCAGCCAATTGAGGTTATGATGGGAAAAATAAGCCCGTATATTATTATCGGTTATATTCAATCAATAATAATTCTTTTAATGGCAAAGTTTTTATTTCATGTCCCGGTGCTGGGAAGCGTCGCGTTGCTGATGCTGCTGACTTTAATTTTTATCATCTGCAATCTTGCTCTTGGCTTTGCGATTTCCACCGCGGCAAAAAACCAGACTCAGGCGCTGCAGATGTCGATGATGACAATGATTCCATCTATTCTTTTATCAGGATTCGCTTTTCCTTTTTACGGAATGCCTCTATGGGCGCAAGGCGTCGGCGGATGTCTGCCGATGACATATTTTATCAGAATAACCCGCGGAATTATCTTAAAAGGAAACAGCTTTATCGAGGTCTGGCCGCATGTCTGGCCCCTATTAATATTTATGCTTGTCGTAACGACATTTACGGTAAGAATATATAAACGGACATTAGATTAAAACAAAACCCCCGTTAGGGGGCTTCTTATTATCTTTTTTTACCTTTGCTTTTCGCACTGCCGTCATTAAGCAGTTCGTCCGCAACAGTCGCATTATCGGGAATATCCTTATTCTTCAGACTTCCGTCTTCCTGTCTGACAAGATTCAGCCTTTTCATCTCTTCCTCAAAGAATTTTATAAAAGTTTCCTCCGCTTTATCAACGGTTTCTCCGTTATTGGTTCTTTTCATAATATCCTTATAAACCTCATTACTGCAATATGCATTGCGGCACCTGCTTTTTTGCATTTCATTGGCATTATATCCCGCAATCTTATAATCAACAGAAACACCCGTCATGCTTAAACTATTTGTATAACGGTATTTATATCCGTCATCGTCCTTAACAAAACCAAGCGTATATGTCCCGGAAACGCCGTTAGAGTTGATTACATGTTTTTTTAACCCGGGAAGCTCCCCCTGATTTTCATTTCCGTTATTCCGCTTTTTCTGCTCTTTTTCTTTTTTTATTTCAAGATAATACTTAAACCCCTTATTTATATCGGAATTCAAAAACTCGCCTTTTTTGCGTGTTTCTTCATTTTCACTTGAAAGCATGTTTCTCACAAAGTGCTTATACTTTTGAAACTCAACCGCATTATTGACAACATATTCGGGAATCTCCTGAAGCTCGGGCATATTTTGCGGCGTTTGCCCGCTTACATTGCCTGAAGACAAAGCCATAGCGGCAGTAAAAAGCAAACTATAGCCTAAGTTTTTTGCTTTTCTTTTAAGAGAACCGCTGCCGTCTCTATTAAATCTTTTTTCAGTCATCATCACCTCTCTAACTTTTCATATTATCAATTATGCAATTTAAATAAACTAAAGTCAATTATTTTGTCCAAACAATAAATATTTTGACAAAACAAATAAACTCTTGAGAACCATATCATTTTTCTGCTATAAAAAACAAAGCGATTTCAACTTAGGATACGGTATGTCAGACAACATAAAAAATTATTGGGATGATAAATGGGCTAACAGGTTTGTTGACCGAGGCAGCGTCCCCAGCGAAACTGTAAAAAAAGTATATAATGAAATTAAAAACAAAAATGTTTCCTCCATTCTTGACTTAGGGTGCGGAGCCGGTCGGGATTCTTACTATTTACTATAAGGTCACCGCCCTTGATATTTCGCGGGAAGCATTAAAGTTTCTCAAAGAAAAAACCGATGACATTGAGTTTATATGTTCAGACATAAAAGACTATGAATTTCCCAAAAATCATTATGATATGATTTTTGCCAACCTTTCTCTTCACTATTTTGACGATAAAACAACAAAAAGAATTATTGACGACATCAAAAGCTCTTTAACTGATAACGGATATTTTTTCATCAGATGTAAATCCACAAAAGACCCTCAATATGGAGAGGGCGAAGAAATAGCTCCCCACACGTTTAAAAAAGACCATACGCGCCGCTTTTTTGATAAAGAATATTTAACAAAACTCCTTAACGATTTTGATATGGTATATATGGAAGAAAGCGAAGATTATTACTACAGTCCCAGCGCTTTTATCGAAGCTTTTGCCGTGAAGAAATAAAGAAGCAGGGATTTGGTTCCCTGCTTTTTATATTACCATATCCATAAGTTTGTTTTTACAGAAATCCGCAGAGCGAACTTTTACTCATTACGGTTATTATACGTATTACGCTCCACATAATGAGTATGCAGCAACTCATGCGCTTTATGAGAAGCCGGTTCACCAAGAAAATCTTTGTAAAGCTGCTGTATAGAAGGGTTTTGGTGAGAACGACGGATTTCCGAACCTCTGTCCTCATTTAACAAACCTTCTCTGCGCTTTGCTCTAATCTCATCGGTAATACCGCGCGGTTTTGGCTGGTTAGGCAATAACGCCCTTGGCTGACCGCCGCCCGCTACGCAACCGCCACGGCATGCCATAACCTCAATAAAGTGATATGGAAGCTCGGTGCCGTTGGCTTTTGCTTCGCGAATACGCTGCAGCACGGTTTCAACATTGCCAGCTCCATGAGCAACCGCAATACGAACCTTTGTTCCATCAACATCAACCTCGGCTTCTTTAATACCTTCCAAGCCTTCTATCGCTTTGAACTCAAAAACGCCAAGCTCTTTTCCCGTAACAAAATGATATGCCGTGCGAAGAGCAGCCGTCATTACGCCGCCCGTCGTGCCAAAAATGGTAGCGGCACCTGTATATTCGCCCAAAGGATTATCCGCTTCTTCATTTTCAAGCTCTCTAAAATTAATGCCTGACTGCTTAATCATGCGGGCAAGCTCGCGGGTTGTCAAAGATACGTCGACATCCTGGAAACCGGACGAACTCATATCCTCGCTTCTGACAATCTCCCATTTTTTAGCGGTGCATGGCATAATTGAAATTACTCTGATTTTTGCAGGGTCGATTCCGGCTTTTTCCGCATAATATGTTTTGGTCAACGCGCCAACCATTGATTGCGGAGATTTACAGCTTGAGAAATATGGTATCATATCATGATGATATTTTTCCAATAAATCCACCCATGCCGGACAGCAGCTTGTAACCAGAGGAAGACTTGAAGGAGTTTTGGTCAGTCTTGAAACAAACTCTGTCGCTTCTTCCATAATCGTTAAGTCCGCGCCGAAGTTAGTGTCAAAAACCTTATTAAAACCAAGCCTGCGAAGCGAAGCATATAACTTGCCGGTTAAGTTTTCGCCGATTTCATATCCGAAGTCCTCGCCAACAGCAACGCGCACTGCGGGAGCAACCTGAACCACTACGTGAAGTTCCGGATTGTTTAGCATATCCCAGACTTTTTCGGTTTCATCATACTCAACAATCGCACCTGTAGGACAGTGAGCCGAACATTGACCGCACTTAATACATGGACTTTCTTCCAAAGTTATACCGCCCGCACCCGAAATTCTTGTAGCAATACCGCGGTTCAAAAAGCTTAACGCCCAAACATTCTGCTGGTTTTGACAAACCTCGACGCAGCGGCCGCAAGTGATACATTTGGCAGGGTCTAAAACGATAGATTTTGTTGTATCGTCAATCGGATATTTTTTTGTAATGTTTGGATATTTTGGCTCTCTAATACCAAAATCCTGAGTCAAATCCTGCAGTTCGCAGTTTCCTGAGCGGATACAGGTTAAGCAGGAATTTGGGTGATTGCTCAAAATCAGTTCCAAAACAGAACGTCTAACGCCGACAAGCTCCGGGTCTGAAGTAATTATGTTCATTCCTTCCGCGACAGGAGTGCAGCACGAACGCAAAATGCGGCCGTTTACCTTAACGATACAAAGTCCGCAGCCGGCTGACGGGTCAACGTCCGGATGTTTGCACAGCGTCGGAATATCAATCTGAACCTGACGCGCCGCATCCAAAATAGATGTGCCGGCAGGAACATTCACAACATGATTATCAATTTTTAAGTTTACCATCTTTATTCCCCCGCCTATTTCTTTAATCTATCCATGTATTCACCCTCAAAAAACTTAAGAGTGGATAACACTGGGTTTGGAGCCGTTTGACCAAGTCCGCAAAGAGATGCCTTCTGCATTGCTTCGGCAACTTTTTTCAGACTTTCAATTTCTTTTATTGTTCCGCGTCCTTGTTTGATTTTTTCCAGCAGCATTAAAAGCTGTTTGCCGCCAATTCTGCACGGAGCGCATTTGCCGCAACTCTCATCAACGGTAAAATCAAGGTAGAAATGAGCAATATCGACCATGTTTGACGTATCGTCCATAACAATCATACCGCCGGAACCCATAATTGAGCCAACTTTTTTCAAGCACTCATAGCATACCGGCAAATCCATTTCGCTGACAGGGATAACGCCTCCTGACGGACCTCCTGTCTGCACGGCTTTAAGTTTTTTACCGCCTGGAACACCGCCGCCGATTACATTAACGATTTCATTCAGCGTGGTTCCCATAGGCACTTCAATAAGTCCGGAGTGTTCAACCTGACCGGTTAAAGCAAAGACCTTTGTGCCTTTTGAAGTTTCGGTGCCAAAAGAGCTGAACCACTCCGCGCCTTTCATAATGATTGTCGGAATGTTTGCCAAAGTCTCAACATTGTTAACACATGAAGGTTTGCCCCAAATACCAGAATCTGTCGGATATGGAGGACGCGGACGAGGTGTTCCGCGGTTGCCTTCTATTGAGCGGATAAGAGCTGTTTCTTCGCCGCATACGAAAGCGCCGGCTCCAAGCCTTACCTCAATATTAAATGAGAAATTCGAACCCATAATATTGCTGCCCAGAAGCATATTTTTCTTACAGTCTTTAATCGCTTTTTGAACACGCTCAACCGCCAAAGGATACTCGGCGCGTATGTAGAACCATCCTTCCGTCGCGCCAATCGCGTAAGCGCCTATCATCATGCCTTCAATAACCTCGTGAGGATTGCCCTCTAATATACTTCTGTCCATATACGCGCCCGGGTCGCCTTCATCGCCGTTACAGATGATAAACTTTTCATCGACTAACGGAACTTTTGCCGCAATTTCCCATTTCATACCTGTTGAGAAACCGCCGCCGCCGCGTCCGCGAAGACCGGATTTTTTCATCTCTTGAACAACTTCTTCAGGGGTCATTGTTTTCAGAACTTTTTCCAACGCAAGATAACCACCGTCAGCGATATATTCCTGAACATCCTCCGGGTCAATATGACCGGCATTTTTCAAAACCACTTTCTCTTGTTTTGTAAAGAAAGGAAGCTCCAGCGATAATGTATATTGATTAAGTTCGCTCGGAAGCTTAAAGCTGTCGCCGTCCTTAAGATTTAGCGCCGGAATGATATGCTCAAGCATAATTTTTTCCATAATAGAAGCGTCCAACATCTTATAAAGAACGTCTTTCTGCCCCTTTATTTCTACGCGGACCAAAGGACCCTGCGCACATAACCCCATACATCCAGTTGGAATTGTTCTTACTTTCTCCTGAAGATTATTCTCTTCAATTATACGCTTCATAACGCCCATTATCGGCTCGGAGCCGGAAGAACGGCAACCTGTTGAATCACAGCAATACAAGTTGCATTCATATTTTTTCAGTTCGTCTTTTTTCTTGTCCGCAAGAACATGAATATCAAATTTTTTTCTTATTTCATCTATATCGGCCATCCTACTACTCCTTGCTCTCGCTTAAGTTCTTTTTCCACTCGTCAATAATGCCTTTTACATTTTCGGTGGTAATACGCCCATAAGTTTTATTATTTACAACAGTAACAGGAGCCAAACCGCAGCAGCCGACACAACGGACGGACTGCAGGTGGAAATTACCTTCGGCGTCTGTCTCGCCTTCTTTGATTCCCAGTTGTTTTTGGAACTCTGCCAATATTTTATCATTGCCCTTTAAATAACAAGCGGTGCCTGTGCATACAGAAACTACCGCCTTGCCAGGAGCCTCAAGCTTAAAGAAATTATAGAATGTCAAAACTTCATATATTCTTGCCAGAGGAACGCCCATTCCTTCCGCTAATATCGCCGCATCCGCCCAAGGCACAAAGCCTTTAATTTCCTGGATTTCATGCAATGCCATAATAAGTGAACCGCGTTTTCTTTTCCACTTATTCGCAACCTGTGTCGCAACATCTGTTTCAGCCATTTTTTACCTTTCGCCATTTTTTTACGTAATTTACGATGACAACAGGATATTATTTAAAATTTGGGATTTCAAGCACAAATTCGTGATTTCAAGCACAAATAATAAACCTTTGAAAAAAAGGATTCTTATGCTATAAATTTAAGATATAAATTTTTGCATTTAGGGCATTATGAGCGGCGCATACTTTCTTGACTATAATAAAAAGATATACATTGATTTCAAACAACGTGGAAATCAAATCATACCCGGAATAGTTTATCTGGGAAGCGACAAAAGAGCCGGGAAAAATATAAAGAAAAACATATTATCCATTTCTTCTCTGCAAAGAGACGGCGGCAAACTCTCGCTTCATATCGGAGAAGAAACTTTTGCCAGTTTTACCATAGACGCCGAAACAAAGACTGTTAAACTTGACGAAGAATCTCCCGCGCAGCATTTGACAACCTTTGAAACCTGCTTACTGGGCAGAGAAAAGCTTCAAAAAGATATTCCTTTCTCCAGAAAAATAAATCGGATTAATTCTCAAAGAACCGACGTGCATGCGCATTTTGCGTCATGCCTGCCGCCGGAAAAATTGATTGAAATCGGACTAAAACACAACATAACCGTCGCGCCGTATTTTCTTGAAAGATTAAATGTAAATACAAATAATTTTAATGTCGATGAAAACGGGTGCATTCCTTTATCAGACCTGGCAAAAGACGGCGGCATTATTCAAAATCTCAAAGAAAGCTTAGCTCTTCCAACAGACAAACAGGCGTCGTTTAATTCTCTTGAAGAAGTATACAGGATGATGAATTTGTTTTCAAAAAACCCTGCCCTGTTCTCAGACACTTTGCGCGAAATCGGCAGAGATATGGCTCAAGGCGGAATTAAATATACGGAGTTATCGCTCGCAGGCGTTATAAGCGATAGAGAGTGTTTGAAAACAATAAATAAACTGGTTCCAGAAATTGAAAAAGAAACAGGATGCAGGATTCGTTTTCTCGCCGCATTATGGAGACATTCTGACAGAGAATGGAACGGAGACGAAATTGACAGGATAAAAGCCGTCGCCCAAAATCCTTATGTTGTCGGAGTAGACTTCATGGGGCATGAAACAAACTCGACCATGGCTTTTGCCGACGACATAATCGACATCGCAAAATGGGCAATGAAAAACGACCCGAGTTTTTGTATCCGCATTCATGCCGGAGAAAACCCGATTTTCCAAAACAATGTTAAAGATGCCGCAGAGCTGATTAAATCAGCGCGCTATGACCTTGAGCAAGAAGAGGGCAGAAAATTTACATACCCAAACATCAGAGTCGGACACGGGCTTTACGGCATTGATGACGAGACAATAAACCTTTTAAAGGACATAAAAGCTGTTGTCGAGTTTAATATGAGTTCTAATCTTCTGCTAAATAATATTGACGACTTATCGGAAATTCCATTAAAAAAATATATGAACGCGAAAATACCTTTTATTTTAGGAACGGACGGCAGAGGACCATACTCGACGTCTCATGAACAGGAGCTGGTACTTGCTCATGCCGCGGGAATATCCCGGTCGGATTTTCACCGCATGATTATCACCGAGAATAAAATAATGTATAATGATGAAGTTGCCTTTACAAAAAAATCTAAAGCCTTTGACGAAAAATTAAAAACCATGACTTTTGAAGAAGCTTTGGAAACAAAATTTTCAACATCGGACGGCAAGCCAAGATTTAATGCCGAATTAGATAAAAAATACAGAAACAAAAAACAGGATTTGATTGATTTTCTGCATGAAGAATTTGGACGCTGCAACGTTGAAGGAAACGAAGAAAAAACTCAAAAATCCATCCATGGAAAACTGCCGATTTTACTTACTGGAGCGTCGACCAATTCCTGGCCTAAAATCTCTCAAGAAGATAAAAAAGAAATCCGTATAACGCTTAAATCTTTAGTAAGCATACTCGACCCTGACAAAGCATATTTTATAACCAGAGGAACAAACCAGGGGGTGGAAAAACAATTTTACGACGTTGTGACTGAACATCAAAAAAATAGAGATAAAAAACTGACGATTCTGGGCTTAATCACTGATGAAGCTTTTCACTGGAACGAAGCGAAGCTGGCTGAAAATACTATTACCAACGCAAGCATATTAACGGTAAACAACAATTTCAGACTGGCAAAAAACTGGCTTGAAATTTCTGACGCTTCGCTTTGGGAGGTTAAAAAAAACCAAGGGGAAATAATTGCCATCGGCGGCGCCAGCGTTGTCCGCGACATCATCCAGCGCGGACACAATATGGGAATATGCATGAATCTTATGGACGGTCCCGAAGGAGCTTCAACAAACAGGCTAAAGGTTCTTGAAGGCAATGATTATGGTTTTAAAAATCCCAAAGAGTTAATAATGAGATTATATTCAAAACATTCTGAAATCTTCAGCAAAGATTTTGATATGGGAAACGTTGATAATCATATAAGCAAGACAAGGGCGGACGAAGAAAAACTTCAAGCCCGCAAAAACGCTAAAATCAGCGATATTTTATACAGCCTATCGAACTCATCAACTTATTAAACAATGCTTTTCTGGATTCTTCATTTTTTTCCAAAACCAGGGCATTTTTTCTTGCCTGTCCATAATCTCTTCTCAGAAGATGAACCGCTTTGCCAAGCTGTTTCCCAGTGTCTTCAAAATGCACGCCCGAGGCAATTACCATTCCTTTGCCATACTGGCTGCTGACAACGGCTGGAAGGGCATTGTTCTCTATCCCCTCATAAACAGCCAAAACTTTTGCATTGTTTCCCTCAACATTAAAATATGGTCCGCCGTGATAATAGCATACATGGCTTTCATCATCCTCCATCCATTTGATGCTTACGGCTCTCGCAGAATCGGCAGATTTTGAATAAGGCGCAATATTTAATTGTTTTCTTAAAGTTCCGACAGCCTCCGCATTAATAAATTTAAGAGCTTCATCCGTTTTTATATGCAGCTCGGGAATTCCGTTTTCAAAATTTATGCTGCTGCACGCGTAATATGCCCCCGCGCAGATTCCAAAATAAACTCCGCCGTTTTCAACATATTCTTTTATTTTTGCGTCGCCCTGCGTTTTCAGCTTCATCCGAAAAGGCGTTGAAGCCCCGCCGGGAAGAAAAAATGCCAAAACATCTTCGTTAAGCGCGTCTTCTTTTATTATCTCGGAAGCGTCGACAAAACCGACGTCAATTTTTGTATTTTCAAAATAAGAAACTAAACCGTCGTATAAATTATTTATATCCGAACAGCCATAATCTCTATAAATAAGAACTTTATTTCTCATGCTTTTCCTCAAGATTTATCTTAAAAGTTCAATTTGTAATATATAAACATAATGCAATTTCATTATCCTTAATATCCTACTTCGCCCTTCAGGCTTCGTACGACTAACCTTCTCTAACTATTCGCTATCCGTCGGCTTGCCAGCCGAAGCTCATAAAGCGAAGGCTGGCGTACCTGAGGGGATTGGCTACTCGCTACGCTTATTACGCCGAACTTCGTCGCTCTTTCGGCGATACTACCGTCTCGCCTGCTCCTTGTTTCAAACCCCTTTCCTCAGGGGTTCAAACCTCAATATACTCATCACTTTATCTAATATCCCCTGCAAGTGGATATTAGATAAAGTGGCGTACCTGAGGGGATTCGAACCCCTGACCTTTGGCGTCGGAGGCCAACACTCTATCCAACTGAGCTACAGGTACAAAAGTAAAATATATTATATTTAATAAAAAAACATTACTTTTTAATTATAATATGCATTATAAGCTCCATTTTTCTTCTTGACTTTTATTCTCAATATATGTATTAAGAGCAACAGTTTAATATAAAGATAAAAGTTTAGGGGTATTTTAAAATGGCTAGAAGATGTGATATAAGTGGCACAGGCGTTATGAGTGGCAATAACGTTAGTCACGCTAATAATAAGACTCGCCGTCGTTTTTTACCAAACTTGCAAGTAGTTTCTCTTCTTTCTGAAACTCTTGGTCGCGTGTTCAAATTAAAAGTGTGTACCAAAACTCTTCGCACTATTGAACACAATGGTGGTTTGGACGCATATTTAGAGTCTACTTCAAACACAAAATTATCTGCTGAAGCTAAAAAGATTAAAAAATCTATTGCCGGCGCAAAATAATTAAATAAAAAAGTTTTTTATATCCCTGTTTTTACGGGGATATTTTTTTATAGAAAAATAAGGAGTTATCCCCGTTATCAACAGGGTGTGAATAAGTCCTGTTTTTATTTCAGCATTGTTTTGTGTTTTAGAAAAATATTGGGTATAAAAAACACAATCTAATACAATCATGGGACGACAAAAATGGAAAAGCCAGATACTAAAAACCTGCCTCAAAGCTTGGAAGCCGAACAAACTCTTTTGGGCGCGCTGCTTGCCAACAATAAAGCTTTTGAAAAGGTGTCCGAGTTTTTAAAGCCCCGCCACTTTGCCGACCCTGTGCATGTAAAAATATATGAAGTTATTTCAAAACTCATCCAGCGCGGACATGTGGCGGAAGTTACAAACCTTAAAAGCTATTTTGAGCAGGAAAAAATTCTTGACGAGGTCGGCGGATATAAATATTTAGTACAGCTTGCCAACAGCGCGTCTCCGCTGACAAACATTGAATATTACGCAAATTTTATTTATGACAAATATCTAAGACGCGAGCTGATTTCCGCAGGATACGATATTGCAAGCGACGCCGCTAAGGAAAGTCTCGATTCCAGCGCTGTCGACCAAATTGAAAACGCCGAGAGAAAACTCTTTGAACTGTCGAACCAAAGCGATGCGCACGGCGGATTCATCGATTTTTCCGAAGCATTGACTTCATCTCTCGGATACATTGAAAAAGCATATCAAAAAGAAGAAAAAATATCAGGACTCCCAACCGGGCTGGACAGGCTTGATACCAAAACCGGCGGTTTGAACAACTCTGACCTTTTGATTATTGCCGGACGTCCCGCCATGGGAAAAACTGCTTTGGCAACTAACATAGCGTATAATGTCGCCGAATATATGATGCACTCAAAAAACCTGGATACAAAAGACAAAGGCGTTGCGTTTTTCTCTTTAGAGATGTCTGCCGACCAGCTCGCAAGCCGCGTTCTTGCCACCGTCACCCAGACAAACGGTCACAAAATGAGGACTGGCGAACTTGATAACGCGGAATTTACCAGAATCGCCGCCGCAGTTAGAGAGCTGGAAAGGATTCCTTTATATATTGACGATACCCCGGGCTTAACTATAAACGCCATAAGAACCCGCGCCAGAAGATTAAAAAGAAACAAAGGCTTAGGACTGATTGTAATAGACTATATCCAGCTTATTACGGGAGATGGCAAAAAAAGCGATAACCGCGTGCAGGAACTTTCCGAAATATCGCGCGGACTGAAAATCTTAGCAAAAGAACTTGATGTTCCAGTAATTGCATTGTCGCAGCTAAACCGCGGAGTTGAGCAAAGAGAAGATAAAAGACCCGTTATGTCGGATTTGCGTGAATCTGGTTCTATCGAGCAGGACGCGGACATTGTAATGTTTGTTTACCGCGAACATTATTACATACAAAACGACGAGCCAAAACAAAAGGCGACCGAAACGACCGAAAGACTTCAGCAAAGATTGGAAGAATGGGAAATGAAAAAACGCAAAACGCAAAATCTTGCCGAAGTGATTATCGGCAAGCAGCGTCATGGTCCGACAGGCACTGTTCAACTATACTGGAACGGAGATTTTGCGCAATTTGGCAACTTAACAAATGAAGAATACCTGCCGGAACAAAATGGATAGTAACGACTTTGCAAAATAAATTTTGGAAAAATAAAAAACTCAATGAATTCTCGGAAGAAGAATGGGAAAGTATCTGCTCCAACTGCGGCAAATGCTGTCTTGTAAAACTTCAGGATGATGAAACCGAAGAGGTTTTTTACACTAACCTCGTATGCAGATATTTTGACCATAACAACTGCAAATGCAGCATCTATGACACCCGCCGAATTGTCGTGCCTGAGTGTCTAAAACTTGACATGAGCAACATTGACAAGATTGAATGGATGCCGAAAACCTGCGCATACAGAATATTATACGAAAGCAAAGACTTGCCGGACTGGCACCCGCTGGTTACAGGCAGCTTGTTAAAAAGCGCGTACAGCATAAAAGGCAGATGTACCTGCCAGACAAAAGTTGATGAAGACGATTGGGAAGACTTCATAATTGAGGAGGATTTCCTATGAGCAAAAGTTATTTCATAGAAGATTTCGACCCGCAGTCACGATTCGACGACCTCGGCAGATTCGAACATAAGTTTTGGGAAAAGAAAAAACTTGAAGAAATGAGCAGAGAAGAATGGGAAATTCTTTGCGATGGCTGCGGCAAATGCTGCTTGAACAAAATTGAAATAAAAAACAAAGTGCATTTTACCAACACCCACTGCCGCTTTTTAAATTGCGGCAACTGCTCGTGCAGTATATATGAAAAACGGTTTGAAAAAGTGCATGACTGCAGGGACATCGACTTAAAAGCGGTGAGAGAAAAACCAAGATGGCTTCCCAAAACTTGCGCCTATTGGCTGCTGGACAACGGATACGACCTGCCCGAGTGGCACCCGCTAATCACTGGAAAAGCAGCCTCTATACATGACGCAAAAATGTCGTTAAAAGATAGAGATATAGTATCGGAAACAGGTATCAAAGATTATGATAATTACATTGTTGACTGGGAAGACCTCTAAGCTTAGAGAGCAGATAAAAAATGAACTTAACATTGATATAAATGTTAAAAGAAATTCCCGCGCAAAAAAAATGACCCTTAAAATAGACGGCAAAAATCAAATCCCTACCCTTTCCATGCCTACTCTTGCATCCAACAAGCTCGGCTTTAACTTTGTAAAAAACAATATCTCCTGGATTGAAGATAAATTATCCCAAACCGTTAAACCTGAAAAATTTCAAGATAATGAAAGAATATCAATCTTTGGAAAAGAACTGACAATAAAACACTGCCCGGAACAAAAGCTCGGAGTTCAAATTGACGGCGATATATTAAAAGTCTCTGGAGAAAAAGGTTTTCTTCACCGCAGAGTAAAAGATTTTATAAAAAAGCAGGCGAAAGACGAATTTTATAAATTGTCAAAAGCAAAAGCCCTGCTGGTCGGCTGCAAATTAAACAGCGTCGTTATAAAAGACACAAAGTCAAGATGGGGCAGCTGCTCGTCTTATGGCAACATAAACTACAACTGGAGAGTCGCTTTAGCTCCGTATTTTGTCATCGAATACCTTGTATCCCACGAAGTCTCGCACCTCAAGCATCAGGACCACTCAAAAGAATTTTGGGTTTGCGTTAAAAATCTATACCCCGAATATATAAAAGGCAAAAACTGGCTCAAGAACAACGGCAAAAAGCTCAATATTTATGAGTAAAAATTTGTCACTTCTATTGATTGTCTAATCAAAAAAAACTATATTATCACTAACAGCTAATTTTTTTAGGAGATTGAAATGGAAAATAAAACTCAAGTAAAAACCGTTGAAAGAGTAGACGAAGGTTTGCGCGTATATATGTCTAAAGTTTACAACTACATGGCTGGCGGTCTGATTGTAACTGCCATGGCTGCTTATTTCACGGTATACACCCCGCTTTTCAACCTGTTTTTTACGCCTGAAGGCTTGTCTGTTTTCGGCTGGATAATTCTTTTTGCGCCGTTGGTTATGGCTTTTGCTTTTGCAAGCGTTTTAACCAAAGGTTCTACTAATGCCGTAAAAGGCTTTTTCTGGGCTTTCTCCGCTGTCATGGGCATGTCTTTGGCTCCCATACTTCTTGCTTACACAGGCACAAGCGTAACCAGAATTTTCTTAATTACCGCTGCTATGTTTGGCGGTATGAGTATTTACGGATATACGACAAAAAAAGACTTAACCTCTATGGGTTCATTTCTGATTATGGGCTTATGGGGCATTATCATCGCATCTGTGGTTAACATCTTTTTGGGCAGCACGGGCTTAAGCTTTATCGTATCTATTTTAGCTGTCGGGATATTTGTCGGCTTAACCGCTTATGACACCCAGAAAATCCGCGATATTTATGCTGAAAACGACAACGAAGACCTTATGACCAGAAAAGTCGTTTCCGGCGCGGTGTCAATCTATTTGGATTTCATCAACCTTTTCCTGGCTTTGTTAAGATTATTCGGTGATAGAAGATAATAATTCGGAGATTTTACCATGAAAAAAATCGGATTTTACGCAGGTTCTTTCGACCCTTTTACCGTCGGTCACTTAGCGATAGTATGCAAAGCTTTGGGAAGCTATGACGAGGTTATCGTGGGCGTTGGCGTCAATCCCGCCAAAAGAGGAATGTTCAATATAGAGGAAAGAGCAAAGCTTGCGAGACAAACGATAGACGACTTGGTTGAAGGCTGCGACAACAGGCATATAAACGGAAGAACTTTCTTAGATTATGAAGTTGCCGCAATTGAAAAAATCAAAAAAAATCCCGACATAATAAAAACCACTTCTTATGACGACCTGACTATTGACTGCGCAATAAGAAACAACGCGACAGCTCTGATTAGAGGAGAAAGGCACGCAGGCGATACCGTCGAAGAAACCCAGCTGGAAAACATGAACAACGCTTTAGCGGAAGTTCGCGGCGTTGATATTAAAACAGACAGGATTATGGTGCCGAAAACGGATTTAGCTTATGTTTCATCAAGCGCATGCAAGGGATTGTGCGACTGCGGGGAATATATAGCCGCGCAAAAATTCGTTGCCCCCGCCGTACATCATGAATTGATGAAAAAATATTTATACGGCGAATTTCAACAGATAGGCAAGCATTTTAAACTTGACGACGGCGAAATTGACATTCATTTCAACAAACTTGTCAAACACTATTCGCAAAACCGCTCTCATCACAATCTCAGCCACATTGCCTATGGGTTAAATCAAATAAATATTTACAAAAAATCCGGCAGAAAAATCCCTAATATCATAGCATTAAAAACCGCAATGTTCTTTCACGACACGATAAATACGGGCGATAAATTTGATGAAGAAAGGTCTGCAAAAATGGCTGCGGCATTTATGCATAAAGCGGATAAAAAAGACCTGAATATCGTACGCAAATGTATTATGGCAACCAAGCATACAGATAATAAAACAACCGAGGACATGAGTTTAGAGGAAAAAATTATCGCAGATATAGATTTGGCTGTCCTTGGAGACAACAGAAACTTTGGAACATATTCGCAAAATATCCGCAAAGAATATTCTCATTTTGACGACGGCAAATATGCGGCGGGCAGAACCGCGGTTCTAAACAAATTTTTAAGCAAGGATAAAATTTTCCAAACCGATTATTTTGCAAGATTTGAAAGAAAAGCAAAAGACAATCTAAAAAAAGAAAGAGGACACTGGCTTGGAGTGACTCAGGACATGCAGTCTAAAAAGAGCAGGCATGCTGAAAAAGGCGGAATAGGACAGTAAAAAAACTCAACTAAATGCCTTTTTTCTGTTGACTTATGCTTTTTTTAAATCTATAAGGCTACTAATTAAATTTAAGACCAATTTCAAAATTGGTTTTAGAGGGGCATGTATAGGAGATACGTTATGAAACGCACATTTCAACCAAGTAAACTAGTCAGGGCAAGACGCCACGGTTTTCGCGCGCGTATGGCAACGGTTGGCGGCCGCAGAGTTTTGGCAACACGCCGCGCAAGAGGACGCAAAAGACTTTCTGCGTAATATCGGATGACAAGTTTTGAAACTTTAAAAAAACGTTCAGATTTTTTAAGAGTCGCTAAGGGAATTAAAGTAGTTACTTCAAGTATAATTCTCCAAGCGGCTCAAAGTTTATGTACAGAAAACAAAAAATCCACAGTCGGTTTTACCACAAGCAAAAAAATAGGTCCTGCCGTTGTTAGAAATAGAGCAAGACGCAGACTCCGCGCCCTTGCGAGAGAGTTTTTTCCGCAATATGCAATGAAAAATTTTGATTATGTTCTAATCGGCAGACACAATACCGCCGGTTGCGATTTTTATATATTGAAAAAAGACATTAAATACGGATTAGAAAAAATCCGCGGGCAAATAGAAAAAAATGGCAGCGCAAACCAACAAAATTAGTTTTATAAAAAGACTTTTCATCCTTCCGATAAAATTCTATCAGAATTGTATATCTCCGATTATGCCCAATGTTTGCAGGCATAAACCCTCTTGCTCGCAGTATATGATTGAAGCCATTGAAATACACGGTGTAATAAAAGGCATATATCTGGGAACCAAAAGGCTTCTTCGTTGCCACCCATGGGGTACGTCTGGATATGACCCTGTACCGCCCAAAAACGAAGATAAAAAAACGAATAAAAACACATAATTACTTGCCTATCAAGCAAATTTAGATTAAACATAAAACAACTTTGAAAAACTCTAGGAAAGAATATTAAAATGATGAGTGAAGATACTAAAGGTCTATATCTTGCAGTTTTGTTATCAATTGCAGTGATTTTCCTGTCAAATATCTTTTTGCCTAAAAAACCTGACCAGCCGCAACCAGAAAAAACAGCTGTTATCAACGCTATTGAAAAAGGACAGTCAAAAGCGCAGGAAAAAACTGATGATGTAAAAATTGATACCGAAACATTTATAAGCATTCAAGACGCTTTAGATGCGGATAAAAGAATTAAAATTTCCAACTCGGCAGTTTCCGGAAGCATTAGAGTTAAAGGCCTGAGAATTGACGACCTTCTGCTTTCAAAATATAAACAAACTCTTTCTCCTGAAAGCCCTAATGTCGAGCTGTTATACCCGGGCAAAACGCACAGAGCGTATTATGCGGATTTTGGCTGGACCACGACAGACCAGGATATAAAACTCCCAACGTCAGAAACCGTTTGGGAAGTTGTTGAAGGAAGTGAGCTTACTCCGCAAACGCCGATTGTTTTAAGATGGGAAAACGGTCAGGGATTCACATTTATAACAAAAATATCTATTGATGATAATTATATGTTCGGCATTGAGCAGAGCGTAAACAATCAGTCGGACAAAACTATAGTTTTATATCCTTACGGCTTAATTCATAAAAACAGGTTTTTTGACGCGGATAACAATGCGGTTGTTCACCAGGGAGCTATCGGCGTTCTTAACAGAGTTTTGGAAGAGTTCAAGTATAAAGATTTAGAAAAGACCAGAGAACTGAAGACAACCGGCGGCTGGGCTGGCTTTTCTGACAGATATTGGTTTACAGCTTTTGTCTTAGATAATAAAACCGATTACCAAATAAAGTTTACTCAAACTGCCGAAAACAAATTTCAAGCAGATTATATCGGAGATGCCCAAAGCCTATCTCCAAACATGACAACGAACTCAAAAGTAAACTTCTTTTCCGGCGCAAAAGAAATTAAACTTCTCGACCGTTATTCAAAAGACTATCAAATCGAAAAATTTGACCTTGCCGTAGATTTTGGATGGTACTACTTTTTAACCAAGCCATTTTTCTATGTTTTAGACTTTTTATATGATTTAATCGGCAACATGGGTTGGTCAATTTTATTATTTGCCGCAATATTGAGACTGCTGATGTTTCCTGTCGCAAATAAGTCTTACGAAAGCATGTCAAGAATGAAGAAGCTTCAGCCAAAGATTCAAGAGCTTCAAGGCAGATACGGAGACGACAAACAAAAACTGCAAATGGAAACCATGAATTTGTATAAAAAAGAAAAAATTAATCCGGCGTCAGGATGTCTGCCGATGTTTATACAAATCCCGGTTTTCTTTTCATTATACAAAGTGTTAAACTTTGCGATTGAGATTCGCCACGCTCCTTTTGTCGGATGGATAAAAGACTTGTCGGCGCCAGACCCGTTAACGCTGTCTGTATTACTGCACATCCCGGTTCCAGCTCTTTTAAATATCGGTATCTGGCCTATTATAATGGGCTTGACAATGTTCATCCAGCAAAAATTAAACCCTTCGCCGGCAAATAAAGACCAAGCCCGCGTATTTGCAATGATGCCGGTTATATTTACGTTTATGCTTGGACACTTTGCCGCAGGATTGGTGATTTATTGGACATTAAGCAACGTTTTATCAATCATCCAACAGCGCGCTATTATGAAAAAGAACGGAGTTTCTTAAATTGGAGTTTACAATCAACGACTTCACAACAGAACAATTAGACGAGGCGGAAAGAATATTCTCCCGTCCCTGTTCTTTTATACTCGGCGTTGCAAAGCTTGAGCAGCTGCCAAACGCTTCGGTAAATGAGATAGCTTTTGCCGGTCGTTCAAATGTAGGAAAATCAAGTATAATTAACGCTGTCACCAATCAGAAAGGGCTGGCAAAAACTTCAAACACGCCGGGACGAACCCAGCAGATAAACTATTTTAATCTTGATGATAAAGTTTATCTTGTGGATCTTCCGGGGTATGGTTTTGCAAAAGCCCCGGACAAAGTTGTCAAACAATGGCAGAAACTTATTTTTACATACCTCCAGGGTCGCCCAAACCTTATGAGAGTTTTTGTTTTGATAGATTCCAGACACGGCGTTAAAAAGATTGATAACGAAATTATGCAAATGCTGGATAAAGCGGCGGTAAACTATCAGATAGTTTTGACAAAGATAGATAAAATATCTGCAAAAGAGTTGGAAAAAGTTATTGAGGATACGAAAAAAGAAATCAAAAAGCATGCCGCGGCATACATAAAACCTTTAATCACCAGCTCCGCAAAAAACATTGGCATAAACGAGCTTAGAGCCGAGATTGTTTCTTTAATATAATTTAAACAACTGATTGACAAAAAAAGCGATTAGATATAGATTTGGCATAAATCTATATCATTTGTTTTTTCTTATTTTAAATTTTTGAACATTCAAGAGCTTTCTTTAATTAATTATAGAGCGCTTTTTGACATATTGCCGCATTAACCTTAAATAACTTAAAAGCGGCGCAGTAATTAGAGGACTTCAGGCACATCTCGTTTTTTCAAGAGCGTCCGCTCCGCAAAAAAACCGCTGCCAAAGCTTCTAATGTTCTTTCACATATTTTTATTTCTGACCGTGCATTTCTGTGCGGTATTTTAATTGCGACGGTAAAAAAAGACGATGTTCTATCCCAGTAAAATGTCAGGATAATAACTGATTAGGAGAAGATAGGTTTTATTTTGGCAGCTTGTTGGCAAGCAAGCCTGCGATGACATCGAGGTACCCTAAAAGTCGCTAGTGATTCTGTGAAATCACCTTAGGAGCTGAGAGTTTTACTCTTCAGCTCCTTTGATTTTAAAAAGATAAAAGAAAATTTACAAATATGATAAGCCTTTAACGAAGGCTTCTAAAAAGTTTTTTTCGCTCGCCTCTCTTTATATGCCAAATATTGCCTGTTCCGCTTATCGGCTGTACATCATAAAGAGACACCGGGTTATAATTTCTAGTTAAGAAAAGAGAAGTTGTTTTTGCATAAGTCGTCATTGGGCAGAAACCATAAAAATCGATTTGAATAAAGTCTCCTTTTTTCAAATTATTCATTGTATCAACATATTCATGACTTGTATTTATCCTGTCGCTGTCATCAACGATTATAAAGCCGCCATCCGCAAGACACTTTATTGCGTTTTCCGCGCAATCAGCCCTGTTTTTGCCATCGATGACAATAATGTCATATTTTTCATTTTTTTCCAAAATAGCGTTATAATATTCCGGTCCTTCTTCGCGATAAAGAATTTCAACATTATTTTCCGTAAATTCTTCTTTCCATTTTTCCAGCCATTTGGGATTATCTTCAACACTGATAACTTTATCAGCTCTCGCAGCCCAAAAACGCGAAGAATTTCCGCAGCCAAATTCAAAAATCTTTTTACCTTCATAATCAAATTGGTTCAAATATTCAATTGCGGGAAACGTATACCAGGGTATAGGATTTCCGTCTTTATCCACGCAGATTTTTTCATCAATAGTCTTATCCATGACAAACTCTTTCTGCCAGATTTCTATAAACTTCATAAACCTATCGCTAAACATTTTGCTACCTCTACTTAAACTGAAACTGAATTTTTTATCTCAAATGGAGTAAGACCCGAAGCGCAGAAACCGTAGCGTATACTGAAATACGTGAGTATCGAGCATCGAAAGCGACCGCACAATTGAGATAAAAAGACGGTTTCGAAACCATTGAAATCGAATTTATTATACATACATAATATATGTACTAAAATCAAAATATTTTTTTAGGAGAATAAAATGGTTGGCGTTATTGCATGGTGGGTAAGCGTAATCGGAGCATTAAATATCGGTATTACCAGCGCTTTTGATAAAGACCTTCTTACTGAACTTTTAGGCGGAAATATAACAAGAATAATATACATCATTGTCGGTGTTTCTGCTCTTTGGCTGCTTTTAGAAAGATTTGGACTGGTAAAAAAATAATACTTCGCAAGCCCTAACTAAGATTAGGGCTTGTTTTTTCTTCTATAACCACTTAAGATATTTTGAGAATGCGGAGTATGAAAGTGGCTAAGACAATTTTAAAACTAAAAAACATCTCTACTGGAGATATAAAAACTGCGCCGTTGGGTTTTTCCTGGACGGTTCTATTGTTTGGCTTTTTTGTTCCATTATATCGAAGAGACTGGGACATGGCTCTGCTCATGATTCTTTTATACATCCTAAGCTTTGGACTTGTTTCAATAGTTTTTGCTTTTTTTTATAATAAAATGTATGCCCGCTCCCTGTTTGAAAGAGGATATGATTTATTATATTTTTGGGGACCGTTAAATTATAAAAATCTAAACGCTTTAAGGTTTAATTTTTCTTCAGACGATTAGCCGCGGAAGCTATCTGCATTAACGCATAGCTGACGATTTCATCAACCGGCATGTTTGTCGTTTTGCAGTTTCTCTCAGCCTTATAAAGAATATCCAAAACATATAACGCTTTATCTCTATTCCACAACATTACCTGATTTTTAAAGCTCGGCTTGCGAAAGAACATCGGCACCAAAGCAGATACCGCATTATCCAAACTCTGCCCTTTTTCCATCATTGCGTGACAGTTTAATATTTTTTCAAAATGATACGATAAAGCTCTGATAATCGAAATCGGCTCAACATTTTCTCTCAGCAGCCTGTCGAAAGATTTTTGAGATTTTTCATTATCTCCGCCCGCAGTATAAAAACAAACATCGTCAGTGCTTGAAGAAGATGTATCGCTTATAATTTCGGCAACGTCTTCAAGAACAACATTTTTTCTGTCGCCGATATATGTCATAAGCTTATCTATCTCGCCCAGATTGCTTTTTCTGTCATTTGAGAGGCGCGAACATAAAAGCTGCAAAGCGTCATCGCTGATAGTAATTTTGTTTTCCAGAAAACTTGCTTTCGCGGTTTTATAAATATCTTCATCTCTGTCTTCATAACAGGCAATAACCGCCATATCATCATTATCTTCCGCCAGTTTAACGAGAGATGATTTTTTATTGAGGCTGTCAGAATAAATAACTATCAATGTATCGGACTTAACCTCTTCAAAAAGTTTTTTAAGATTTTTTGTAAGATTATTATCTCCGTCGCGGATAACAATAACCCTTCTTCCGCCCATTAATGAACGGCTGCCGTATTCCGCAAATAAAACGCCGACATCAGAGTTCACATCGTCAGAAGATAAATATGCCACCTGAAAAGGATCATTAATTTCGGGAGAAACCGCCTTTGTAAAACTTTTAACATACTCAGAAACAAGACCCTCATTACTACCGTAAATGACAACGCATTTAAGGCTGGTATCAGGATTCTTTAAAAATTTATCTATCTGAGTTTGTTTAAATATCAATTATCTTCATCCTTTGCCAACTTGGCATGAAAATATGCGCCGACACGAAGAGAAATATCATTGGCAATAATCTTTGCCGCATCTGC
Organism: Lactobacillaceae bacterium; assembly: GCA_031271345.1. Lineage (GTDB taxonomy): Bacteria > Pseudomonadota > Alphaproteobacteria > RF32 > CAG-239 > JAQWBS01. Next base: position 337,584 of record JAISVX010000001.1, on the reverse strand, counting down.
TTCCGATTTCTTCTGCGCCATCGTTGTCGAGTAAGGGTTTGCCATAACATCATAGCTGGTATAGGCGATACTGTCTCCCCTAAGCAGTTCTTCACCGCCTGAGGTCATGTAATAATTCACCCTGTACATCACTCTTTCACGGGTTGCCGTAATATCTTTACGCAACGCCTGCCTCTGCACATTTTCCTCGGCTAAATTAATATGAAGCCTATATACTGGAAAATCTGGAATCCCTTTAGGCGTTAAAATATCGACCAGCCCATTTCGCAGCTCTTGTCCAAACTTGTCTGATATTGGCTCTACTTTAACTTTTTCCATCTCAGAATTTATTGATATATCAAACTCATTTCCAAAATACCATTTTCCTTCCGTTTTCTTTTCCACATAAAGCGGTTTAAACCCGCATGCAGAAATAAACACTGTCATTACGAGCAAGGCGAAGCAATCCAGTCTAAAATAACTTTTCATATAAATCTTTCCATTCTTTATTAAACCCATGACAGCATGTAGTTATGCTACAATGTTAATAATTTTATTAGGAACCACAATCACTTTTTTCAAAGTATTGCCGCCAATATGTTTTTTCACGACATCAAGACTAAGAGCCAGTTTTTCCACTTCGTCGTTTGAGGCGTTTTTTGGCGCTTCAAGAGTGCCGCGCATTTTTCCGTTTACCTGAACAGCGATTGTAACCGTATCATCTTCGGCTAATTTTGCGTCGCCGACCGGCCAAGCCTCGGTAACTACAGACGAGTTATAACCAAGTCTCGCCCACATTTCTTCCGCAAAGTGCGGAGTAAAAGGAGACATCAATTTTAACAACGCGGCGTAAAGCTCCGCGGGAATTTTATTTAATGAGCTTAGATAGTTTACATAAGTCATAAACGAAGAAACCGCCGTGTTAAACTTCATGCTGTCAACGCGCTCCGTAACCTCGATAATACATTTGTGCATTGCGCGCAAATCATCTCTCGTCGGCTCCATTTTATAAACTTTGTTAAACAGACCGTATACTCTGCCGATAAATCTATAGACGCCGTTTAAGCTTTCTTCGTTCCAATCAACAACCTGATCAAACGGTCCCATGAACATTTCATATAAACGGAAGCTGTCAGCGCCGTAGTTTGCGACAATATCATCGGGATTAATTACGTTGCCGCGGGATTTAGACATTTTTTCGCCGTTAGAACCTAAAATCATTCCATGAGAAGTTCTCTTTTTATAAGGCTCCGAAGTATTGACCAAACCGCAGTCATATAAAAACTTGTGCCAAAATCTTGAGTATAGCAAGTGTAGAGTAGTATGCTCCATACCGCCGTTGTACCAATCGACATTCATCCAATAGTCCAAAGCCTCTTTTGACGCGAAAGCCTCATCATTATGAGGGTCCGCATAACGCAGAAAATACCATGAAGAGCCTGCCCAGTTCGGCATAGTATCCGTTTCTCTTTTTGCGGGGCAGCCGCATTTAGGGCATGTTGTATTAACCCAATCTTTTGCTTTCGCCAAAGGAGATTCGCCGTCATCGGAAGGAAGATAATCTTTAACCTCAGGCAAAGTCAGAGGAAGCTCATGCTCTTTTAACGGAACCCAGCCGCAAACAGGGCAGTTGACCATTGGGATTGGCTCCCCCCAATAACGCTGGCGGGAAAACACCCAGTCGCGTAATTTAAAGTTTACTTTTGCAGTGCCGAAACCATGCTCTTTGGCATATTTTATCGCAGCCGCCATTCCGTTTTCTTTGTTCATTCCATTCAAGAAACCAGAGTTAATGTGAGCGCCTTCGCCTTCATGAGCTTCTTTAGAAATATCTCCGCCTTCCAGCACTGGAATAATCGGCAGATTAAACGCTTTGGCAAAATCATAGTCTCTTTGATCATGCGCGGGAACCGCCATAATAGCGCCCGTGCCGTATCCCATTAAAACATAATCAGAAATAAACACTGGAATCAGCTCGTTGCTGTAAGGATTTTTTGCCTTAATTCCCTTAAGTTCGATACCTGTTTTTTCTTCGCTGATTGTTCTGTCCAAATCTGACTTATTTTTTGAAGTTTTTATATACTCTTTGATTTCTTCAGGATTCTCAAATTTTGCCATCAGCTCTTCAACATAAGGATGTTCTGGAGCAAGCACCATATATGTAACTCCGAACGCCGTGTCCGGGCGGGTTGTAAACACTGTAAGCTTTTTACCCCCGACAGTATCGCCGTTTTTCAAAGCCAAACCGAAATCAAGCTCCGCGCCTTCTGAGCGGCCAATCCAGTTAATCTGCTGAGCTTTTACTCTTTCAATAAAATCAACCGTATCCAAATCGTCGATAAGTCTGTCGGCATATTTGGTAATCGCAATCATCCACTGCTCTTTTTCTTTTTTAACGACTTCGCCGCCGCAGCGTTCGCAGTGATTGCCGTTTATGACTTCTTCATTAGCCAAGCCGATTTTGCAGTGCGGACACCAGTTTATAGAGATTTTATCTTTATACGCCATTCCTTTTTCAAAAAATTTAATAAACATCCACTGTGTCCATTTATAATATTCTGGCGAAGACGTATCAACACATCTGTCCCAGTCAAAAGAGAAACCCAAAGATTTTAACTGACGGGTATAAACCTTGATATTTTCCGCAGTAGAAATAGCCGGATGAATGCCGGTTTTTATCGCGTAGTTTTCTGCCGGAAGCCCAAACGCGTCAAAACCCATCGGGTATAAAACATTGTATCCCTGCATGCGTTTTTTGCGGGAAACAATGTCCAGCGCGGTATAAGAACGCGGATGACCGACGTGGAGACCTTGACCAGACGGATATGGGAACTCAACCAGAGCATAAAATTTTTCTTTATTATTATCAATTTCAACTTTGTAAGTTTTTTCATCTTCCCAAATTTTTTGCCATTTTTTTTCAATTGTTCTAAAATTATATCTGTCTTCCATAGCCCATTCTTTTTGCCATTCTTCCCACGAACCTTTTCCATTATATCTAGCAGTCATCAATTTAACCTTCTCATCAAACTTTCTATAGTTTTTTAACACCCATATAAATTATCATAACTTCTTTTAAACGCAAGTAGCTTGCAGTATTTTTATCACTTGTATTACATAGTTTTTTGATGATAAAATGCCACAGAATTAAAAATTAGGAAAACCATAATGTCAGAAGTTAGAAGAACCGCGGTAAAAACCTTGCAGAAAATCCTTGAAAACAAGGTTTTTTATAGTGATATGAGAGAAGAAATTACCGACATTTCCGAAAAGGACGCGGCTTTTTTAAATATGCTTATTTTAACGGCGTTGCGACACTTAGTTTATATCAGAAAAATCATTAAAAAATTTTCTCCAAAAAAAATTGCCCAAAAACATATTTATGTGGAATATGCCGTTATCCTGGCAATCTGCGAAATTCTTTATCTTCGAACCCCGGAATACGCGACAATTAACAGCTACGTTGAGATAATCAAAAAAAAGACCAACAAGTTTTTGGGAGGATTTGCCAATGCGGTTTTGCGCAAAGTTTCCACTAATAAAGAGGCGCTTATAAATGAAGATAAAGGCGAGTTTTTTCCAGAAGAATTTTTCAAAATATTAAAACAGGATTATGATACAAAAACTATTCGAAAAATTGAAACCATCGCTGCCAAAGAACCGCCTCTCGACATAACGGTTAAAAACGGTCCTGAAACATGGGCGGAAGAATTAAACGGCGCACTCCTAATAAACGGTTCGATTCGCCTAAATTCTAAAACCGACATTGCAAAATTAAAAGGTTATGATAACGGCAGCTGGTGGGTGCAGGATTTTGCCGCGTCTTTAGCCGTCCAAATTATGGACGAGCTAAAAGGCAAAAAAGTTCTTGATATTTGCGCCGCTCCGGGAGGAAAATCCGCCCAGCTTATCAATGCCGGCGCAGAAACAACCTGCCTTGATATTTCCGAGCAGCGGCTTGAAACATTAAAGGAAAACCTCGCACGTTTAGGCTTAAAAGCCCAAAACATTATTCGGGCAGACGGATTAGAATATTTAAAAAACTTCAAAGACGAAAAATTTGACGCAATTTTGCTTGACGCGCCATGCTCGGCAACAGGAACCATGCGCCGTCATCCGGAGATTGTTCACATAAAAAATACGGAAGACATAACTCGGCAGAGCGAAATTCAAAAAGAGTTTTTAAAACACGTTGAAAATGCGTTAAAAAGCGGCGGAATCCTTGTTTACTGCACCTGCTCCATCAATAAAATGGAGGGCGAAGAGCAAATAAAGAAATTTTTGGAAGAAAATAAAAATTTCAAACTCGTTTCTGTTAAAGAAAAAGAAACAAATTTATGTCATGATGACACCATCAGAACTATGCCGTTTTACCTGGAAGAACTGGGAGGAATGGATTCGTTCTTTATTGCAAAACTACAAAAGGTTGGTTAAATGTTTTTCAAAAAAAAGAAAAAAGAAGAACAAAAAGAAGACATAATCGAGCTTACAGAGCTTGCTGGGTTTACAGAATCAGGAGAAATTTCTCACGCTGTAGAAGAGCTTGTCGTAGAAGAAACAATCCATGAAATTCCAGATACCGAAGAACCGCCGCCTCCATCAATCGATGATGTTTTATCTCGCTTGGAAGAAGCCTATCCAAAAGAAAAAGACGGCGAAGAAACGGAAGACAACGCTGAACGCGGCGAAGAAAGTACAGAAGATAAGGAAGAAGAACAAGGCTTTGCCCTATTAGACGGCAAAGAGGCAATTTATATTTTAGGAGATAACGCTTTGGCGGTTTATCTCGCTATCAGATTTATAAACAGCGGCGAAAAAGTTATATTGATACCAAACAAAGAAACCGCATCTACTTTTAGCAACAACGGCGTAACTTTAGTCGAAAACCATAATCTGCAAAAATCACACCACAAGTTTGACACAACTTTCTGGCTTAAAGAAACGCCAAAAATGTTAATCATAACGTCTGAAGCCAGCAAGATTAATGCCGCTATAACTTCTATTTCAAGAAAAAAAGTAGAAGATGTGCCAGTAGTTCTGTTAACCCCTGTCAGGGATATACAATATATTAAAAATATTTTAGGCAATGATATATACAGAGCATTTTTCGACGGATACCTGCTTCAAAGACCGACGCAGATAAATCTTTACGGCAGAGCGCCCTCGATAACTATTTGCGCAAAAGGAAACGAAAAAAGAAATAATACTGTTAAAGACTATTTTGAAAAAGCCGGTTTCGGCATAAAAACAGAAAAAGACGAGATTAAAGCTTTTTGGGAATATTTCACCGTTTACACCGCCTGCTCGTTAATATCTGCCGCTTACAACAAAAACATTTTTGACGTAATCAAAGATAAAGACAAACGCGATAAGATGATTCCCCTAATCTCCGAGATTTGTTTAATTGCCAAGAATGACGGCGCAAAAATTGATCAGGAAGAAATCTTAAAAAAGATATACAACACTCCTTTAAGCTATCCATATCCTTTGCAGGTTGCGGTCGCGCAAGGGAAAGCTGGAGATATTGATATGATAGGCTCAAATTTGATAAGCGCCGCAAGAAAATATAAAATAACGATGCCGGAAACTAGTATACTATTAAAGAAAATTTATAATATAATCATGGCATAAAAGCGTAACATTAACAAAAGGATACTTTATTATGGACAACAAATATATAATATCATTCCTAGTTTTGACCCTGACTTTTCTCATTACTTTTGTTAACCTGTTCTTCGTCGGAAGAAAGAATGAGCGCCATATTAAAAAAGATACCAACGCGTATATCGTAAACTTTACCATGCTTTTTGTTTCCTTTTTCGCCCTTTCTTTATTTATTGGGCAGTATGATTTTATCTACGACCTGAATATTATGGAGCCAATAATAATCTTTGTTTTAGCGGCGCTGGTCTTTATCCTCAATAATTTGGAAAGCACAAAAAAAATTGCTTTTTTCGGAAACATCATCGCGGCTGGCGCATTGTACTATTTCGTACCAGATACATACGTCTTAAACGAACATCTGCATTATGTATGGCTAAACAAGCTTTCCGTTGCCGCCATATTCCTGCTCTTAACCCTGATATACAAATATATAAACGGCGTGGAAGGCGTTTTGGCAATACAGACTTTTTATGTCGGTATCGGCATATTCCTGCTTGGATTGTTTTCCGCAACATCGCTTTTGATAGGATTATGGGGCGGAGCATTAGCCGGCGTTTATCTCGCGTTTTATGTTTTCAACACATATCCGTCAAGACTAAACGTTACAAACGCCGCGGCAAATTCTATTTCGATTATTGTAGTTTGGCTGATGATTAAAAATGGACAGGAATCTTCTTTAAGCTGCTCCGTTGTCTTCGGACTATACTTCATTGCCGAGGCGGCGATAGCGGCCGGCAAAAGACTTTCGCTATTGAGAAGATATGAAGACATATATGCAAATACTTTCTCCGTACAGGCTAATGCCAGAGGGTTGTCGGCAAAATCTGTCGAGACATCGATAATGAAAGTTTTAATATTAATGCTGATTTTTGGCTGTCTGCAAATATATGCTCCAAACTACTATTCTATACCGATATTTGCCGCAATCGTCATGCTTTGGTTCTTAAACAGACTGCTCAATTGGGATGTTCCAAGACAAACCCTGAAAGAAATGAATAAATCCTTGGTCAAAGAGATGAAAGACAATATTAACGAAGTTAAGAAAATAATAAATAGAGATTAATATGACGCTAAACTTTCTTAAAAAGCTTTTTTCAAAATCCAAACAGTCTGATATTTCGGAGCAGCCGATTAATGCACAAAGCTTCAAAATTATTATAACTGAGTTTTTGGACAATGTTGACGAGAACAGCGGGGAGATAATTGCCCGCCTGCTGCAGAAAAAAGAAGGCATAAGCGTTCATTATTTTAACCAGCCTTTTGATAAAAACTTTCTAAATTTTGACAGCAAAGAGCTTTTTGACTGGATGGACAAAGGTCAGGATATTGCCGACAAAGCAGAGGCTTATGTCGTTGTTTGGGGCTACCGCGACGGGGACAGAATAAGAATAAACTTCCAAAGCCCAAACCAATATGAAAGCAACAGAAAAATATTTATCTCGCTTACCGACAGCTTATATATCCCAGCCGAATATATTAATAATCCCGATAATTTTCCAGAATCAGTTTTAGATTTAATTTATTGCGGAATATTAAGCGCCATAAATATCCGTTCCGAGTTTAACCCTTATAGAAAATATCTGTTAAGGAAAACCGTGAACAGACTCTTAAACGACGACAATATAAACAGCCTAATATCCGAATACACGCCATATATCATGAACTTTTTAGGCATTGCGTATTTAAGCTATGCTTATGACAATAAAGACAGCGGCGATTTTAAGAAAATTAAAAATATCTTTGAAAACGCGATTAAACATCAAAACAAAATAACCAACCAAACCCAGCTCGGCTGCTTTTATTATCATCTGGGGCAGTTATATGACACCGCGGCCGCCCATATTGAAAAAAACTCTATTTCATATTGCCGGGGCGCCGTTGAATATTATATTCAGGCTCAGAGATATTTAGGCAAATATAACTATCCTTATGAATACGGCTCAATTTGCTATCGTTTGTCAAAATTATATCACAGCTATTGGATTCAAAAATCAGATTCGCAAGCCCTAAGAGACGCCGTTTTCCAGCTCAGAGAAGCGGAGAAAATATATACTTTCGCCTTATTTCCTGAGTTTTGGGCAAATATACAGGCAAATTTAGGTCATCTTTTATCTATTTTGGGCGGAGTTGGAAACAGCAAAGAAATTTTTGAACTGGCAATAACAAGTTTTAAGAATAAACAGAAAGTTACAACAGAAAAAAGCTACCCGACATCATGGGCAAAAACTCAAAATGACATCGGCGATATTTATTACAGGCTTGGCAAAGCAAATAATGATGTGGTTTTACTTGAAGAGTCATTGGAATATTTTCATGACGCGTTATATATATTTGAAAATGAACGCAACTGGCATGAAGTGAAAAACACCAGCATAAGCATAGCGAAAACCAATCAAACACTGGCATTAATAAAATATAGAGAATAATGAAAAAACATCAAAACCATAATGAAAAAGTAGAACTGTCCGAAAAAGTTGCCTTTTTGGCGCCGATTGCCGCTATTTTTATGCACACTTTTTGCTGCGGAATCCCTCTTGCTTTAGCTGTGTTAAGCGGCGTGTTCGGCGTTGCGGTAAATATTCCTTTTATTGAAAAATCCGAAACATCCGAAATTTTTGTCTTTGTGTTTTCTGCCATTTTGCTTGGTATTTCTTATGTTTTGTATTTTAGAAGCAAAGACTGCTGCCACACCCATAAAAAGAGAAAGTTTTACAATAAAATTATATTAATCGCGGCAACAGCATTATTTGCCATCAGCGCAATAATACATCTTATTGGGTATTACTAAAAAAATAGAAAAAACACAAATTAATGCTTGCATTTTTTTTGTAGGAATGCTAATTAATACTCGTTCTACTTAATGCGGGTGTAGCTCAGGGGTAGAGCGCAACCTTGCCAAGGTTGATGTCGAGGGTCCGAATCCCTTCACCCGCTCCATTAAAAAATCCGGCTTTAGCCGGTTTTTTTAATGTTAATAATATAAACACCCTTTAAATGTTGCAAAAAACAGCCTAATGTTGCAAATAATGTTGCAAAAAAAATTTGCAACATTTATATTAAAAAACAAATGTAGAATCAAAAAACGGGAGAATATCATTATGACGTCTCAACTAGAGACTTTACAAGGAGAAAAAAGAATTGTTCTAAACGGTAAAAAATGGTCATTGCCAGAAGAAATACAAAGCTCTCTGCCTTTTAAAGAATTTAATAATCAGTCTTAAATTCTTACAAATTCTCTACAAGCTTATTAATATCATCAAAAGAATATAAATATATAACTTTCAGGTGAGGGTTTTCTTTTATCAATTTTTCATATTTAGAAAATTTTCGCGGAGCTTCTAGAAGAATATATTTCAGCATTGCAAGATTGCAGTCGTCAGTGGCGCCCTCAAGCTTGCCAAACCTGTCTTTTTTTTTCTGCAAAGCCCTTTTTACAAACCTGTAAGCGCAGCCAAATCTGCTCATTTTAATAAATATTACGGTATCAGCTTTTGCTAATCTTTGCGTCATGGTTCTAAAATAGCAGCCGTCAACCACCCAGTTGTCCTGCTCAATAAACTTATCGTGCCTGGGCATCCATTCTTCCGCTGGAGCCGGCACCCAGTTTGTATTTGGAATATGCCCAATCTGGTCCAGATGCAGAAGATTTAGATTTCGCTTCTTTGCAATAATATCTGCTAATGTGGATTTGCCTGATGAAGATAATCCGATAATACAAATTTTCTTTCCAATTGAGATTGTCATTTTTTTTGCTCCCCAGCTTTATATTTTTATATACTAGAAAAAATTAAAGTCTGCAATCCTCATAATATTGACTTTAACCATTTTTGGTCTATAATATGTCTAAATCATATAAGGAGGCAAAAATGAAATCCGCAAAAGACGTATTACTGAGAAAACAAGTTGCCAAACTTGAAAGAGAACTGCCTATAATAGGGGTTTTAGGACTCCCCGGAATAGGAAAGTCTGAAACCAGCAAAGCAATCTCAAAGATATTGGACAGAGAAAAACTTTCTGTCGACCCTCTTTTGGTTATGAGACTAAAAACCGAAACAGGATTTACTCCTAAAGAATATATGGATGTTTACGGCGAAGAAGCGTTTAGAAAATGGGAAAAAACCGCGCTCATGAACAACTTCAAAGTTGAGCAAAACAGCGTTCTTGATTTTGGCGGATTTGGAAGTTTTGATATTGGCTATGAAAGTCTCTTTGATAAAATGAAAGAAAACGGCGTCTACACTGTCTTTCTTGACAATGACTTCGGTATAACCATAAGCCATCTGAAAAAATGGAACAACGAAGCGGTTAACCCTTTAACGGGCGAAAAAGGCTACCATGACTGGGCGGTCAGACCAGGCTATGTCGCGGCGGCGTTAAAAGGTCTTGAAGACGGCAAAAACATTGATCATGGCTGGATGGAACGCCATAAAAACGCTTTAGCAAGAAAAGACTTTATATATAAACACGCATCGCACACTCTTGACTTGGGCAATATTGACTGGACCGCTGAAAACGTTGCAAAAATGGTTATAATGGCAACTGCAAAAAATTGTTTGGAAAACACAGAGCAGTATAAAGATTTGTTTAATGAGTGGAAACAACAAATCTCTTCTCAGGAAAAACAAGTTATCGGCAGCGTCGAAAAAGTTTTAAGTTCCCCAGCTAAAAACCTGGCGGTATCAGTAACAAAAACCGACATTGGCAGAAGGTAGTTGTGTAAATGCCGTCAAATAAATTAACTTTTTATTTTTTCAGGCATGGTGAAACCGAGCTTAATAAGCAGGGAAAAATACAAGGACAAATCGAATCCCCATTAACCGCCGAAGGGCAAAATCAGGTTAAAGAGTTAGCAAAAAAATACAACGATATAAATCTGGATATAATTTTTTCCAGTCCTTTATCACGCTGTATAGAAACCGCGCGTCCGATAGCTCGTGAAAAAGACATCAAGCTCAAAATCTGCGACGACCTGAAAGAAGCGTATTGCGGCGAGTGGGAAGGCATTTCTTTAAGTATGTTAAACCAAAATGAAGAAAATAGGATTTTAAGAAGCAAATATCTCAGCGGCAATAAAAAATATGGCGAAGTTTCTTACCCTGGCGGAGAAAGGATAAAAGATGTTCAAAAAAGAATTTCACAAGCTCTGAAAGAAATAACCAGCAGCCTTGACAGTCTTCATATCAATATCGGCATCTCAACGCACAGCATAATAATGCGCCACTTTTACGCTCTTATAACAGATAGAGAACTGCCTAAACTGGACAATATCGAAACTCTGGTTTTTGAATATAACAAAGACAAAGATAAGTGGAATTACGCCAAGACAATTTAGTCTGTGGTACGACTGCTTAAAATTATGCTCCGTGGGTTTCTATGCCGTATTTTGCTAATATATCAGCAATTTCTTTTAGTTTTTCTCTTGACGGAATATTTTCTTTTGAAAGCTGATATTTAAGCCCCAGCTGGCTCCATTTATCGGTTCCCATTTCATGATATGGAAGAAGCTCGACAAGCTCAACATTATCAAACTCTTTTATAAACTTAGCAAAATTTTCAGCATACACCGCGCTGTCATTAATCCCCGCAAGAACAACATATCTAATCCATGTTCTTATTTTTTTTTGATGCAAAAGTTTCAAAAACTCAAAAACAAGGTCATTGCCAACCCCGGTAAGGTCTGCATGTGCTTTGGGGTTTAGGTGTTTTAAGTCGAGAAGAACCAAATCCGTAACGCTTAAAACCTTATCAAGATCGTCGTCAATTTTTGTATAACCAGACGTATCTATCGCCGTATGCACGCCTTTATATTTTAGTTCGGAAAACAGCTCATAGATAAACTTTTTCTGCAATAAAGGCTCGCCGCCGGTAACGGTGACTCCGCCGCCGGAAAACTGCATAAAGGCTTTATATTTCATTACATTGTTTACTAGATCTCTAACCGATAGTTCTTCGCCGCCTTTTATGTTCCATGTATCGGGGTTGTGGCAGAATTTACAGCGCAACGGACATCCTTGCAAAAAAATTACATATCGAAGCCCGGGGCCATCAACCGCTCCCGCGCTTTCTTGAGAATGGACTCTTGCTGTAATGTCTAAATTCATCTTCGCCTCAAATGTCAAACAACTCGTATATACCCCTTTCCCGAAGAATAAGCAACTATAAGTTTGCTGGAAATTTATTATGTAAGGAAAATAATGAGAAAAAAGAGAGCTGAAAGTTTTAGTTTTCAGCTCTCTTTTTTCTGTATAGTTACCCTACAGAACGGACTTCTAAATGGATGAGTGGAGAGTTCTCTCTAAAACATCCTCCTGCTGCTCGCGGGTCAACTTAATAAAGTTAACCGCATAACCGGAAACCCTGATTGTTAACTGCGGATAGTTTTCTGGATGTTCCATAGCATCAATTAATGTGTCGCGATTAAACACGTTAACATTTAGATGCTGACCTTCATGCGTAGCATATCCGTCCATCAAGCTTACCAAGTTAGTAACCTGAGCTTCTCTGGTTTTGCCAAGCGAACTTGGAATAATAGAGAAGGTATTAGAAATACCATCCTGAGCATGCTGGAATGGAACCTTTGCAACGGAGCAAAGCGAAGCCAACGCACCGTGTTTATCTCTTCCGTGCAGCGGATTTGCGCCAGGCGCAAAAGGAACGCCCGCTTTTCTGCCGTCAGGAGTAGAACCTGTTTTCTTGCCATACACAACGTTAGAAGTAATGGTTAACACAGACTGTGTCGGAATAGCGTTGCGGTAAGTCGGGAACATTCTGATTTTATCCATAAACTGTTTAACAATTTCGCGACCTATTTCATCAACCTTGTCATCGTTGTTGCCAAACTGCGGATATTCTCCTTCAACCTGATAATCAACGACTATGCCCTGCTCATTTCTAATTGTTTTTACTTTTGCATATTTAACCGCCGATAAGCTGTCAACAACCACCGAGAAACCGGCTATACCGCAGCCTAACGTGCGGACAACTTCTCTGTCATGAAGAGCCATCAATGATTTTTCATAAGAGTATTTGTCGTGCATATAATGAATGATGTTAAGAGCGTTGACATAAGTCTGAGCCAGCCATTCCATCATCATATCAAATTTTTCCATCAGCTCGCCATATTCCAAATATTCGGAAGTAATGGGAGCAAACTTCGGACCGACCTGCGCAAAAGATTTTTCATCCTTACCGCCGTTAATAGCGTAAAGAAGCGCTTTAACCAGGTTACAACGAGCGCCGAACAACTGCATCTGCTTGCCAATTCTCATTGGAGAAACGCAGCATGCGATACCGTAGTCATCGCCATAATATTCTCTCATCAAATCATCATTTTCATATTGAATTGACGATGTATCAATTGATACTTTCGCGCAGAATTCTTTAAATTTCTTTGGAAGATGGGTTGACCAAAACACCGTCAAGTTTGGCTCTGGAGCTGCTCCCAGGTTATAGAGGGTGTGCAGAATACGAAAAGAGTTCTTTGTAACCAAAGTTCTTCCGTCCATAGCCATGCCGCCGATAGCCTCAGTTACCCAGACAGGGTCGCCGGAGAACAATGAGTTATATTCCGGGGTTCTTAAAAAACGAACCATGCGAAGCTTAATCACGAAATCATCCATAATTTCCTGAGCCTCAACTTCCGTAAGTTTTCCCGCCCTTAAATCTCTTTCAAAATAAATATCCAGGAAAGTTGAAACGCGGCCGATAGACATAGCGGCGCCGTTTTGATCTTTGATAGCCGCCAGATAGCCAAAATAAGTCCATTGAACAGCTTCTTTAGCGCTTGTCGCCGGCTTGGAAATATCATAACCATAAGAAGCAGCCATTTCTTTAATTTCATAAAGAGCCTTAATCTGCTCAGAAATTTCTTCTCTTTCTCTAATAACGGTCTCAAGCATTTGAGCGTGGTCGGTAAGATTTTTCTGCTCATTTTTATCTTCAAGAAGCTTGTCAATGCCATAAAGCGCAACGCGGCGATAGTCGCCGATGATACGACCGCGGCCGTAAGCGTCTGGAAGACCTGTAATAATACCGCTCTTGCGGCAGGCTCTAATCTCTGGAGTATATGCATCGAAAACGCCGTCATTGTGAGTTTTTCTATATTTTGTAAAAACTTCTGTCACTTGTGGATCCAAAGGCACATTATAAGCGTCGCAGGAATCTTTAACCATTCTGAAGCCGCCATAAGGCATTAAAGCTCTTTTAAGCGGAGCGTCTGTCTGTAAACCGACAATAACTTCATTTGCTTTGTCAATGTAGCCGGCTTTATGTGAAGTTATGCCCGAGATAATACTGGTATCCGCGTCAAGCAAACCGCCGTTTGCCGTTTCTTTTTTCATCAAACCAAGAACCGTGTCCCACATCTTTTTTGTTCTGGGCGTAGCTTCAGCCAAAAAGCTGTCATCGCCTTCGTAAGGAGTATAGTTTTTGACTATAAAATCTCTAACATTAACCTCATTTTGCCACTTACCGGCAGTAAAGCCCTGCCAGCTTTCGAAATTATTTTCTGACATTTGCCATAAATCCTTTATTTTATTAAGACTATTAAACACTTTGATAATCATTATCACTTTTAGTATATTTTTTCAAGTACTAATAACAAATTTATCCTCTTTTGGCTAGTATTTAAATTTAAAAAAATTGCATTATATTTATCACAGCGACATTAAAATTTTGGAGGCAGATATGCTGGAAAAGATAATTGAAAAAAGACGAAGCATTTACAATCTTGGAAAAAAAGAAACATTAGCGCCGGAAAAAGTTGTTAAACTGGTTGAACACTGCGCAAAACACTGCCCGACAGCATTTAATTCGCAGTCATCAAGAGTGGTTGTTTTGTTTAATAAACATCATGAAAAACTTTGGAACATCGCGCTTGATACAATCAAAAAAATTATACCCGCCGAAGCTTTCGTAAAAACAGAACAGAAAGTAAATTCCTGTTTTAAATCTGGATACGGCACAATTCTTTATTTTGAAGAAGATAATACAACCAAAAACCTTCAGGAAAAGTTTCCGCTATATAAAGACAATTTTCCAATCTGGGCGGAACAGGCAAGCGGAATGCTGCAAAATCTTATATGGATTTCGCTGGCGGAAAAAGACGTCGGAGCAAGCCTGCAGCACTATAATCCGCTTATTAACGGCATGGTAAAAAAAGAATGGAATATTCCTGAAAGCTGGCGTTTAATTGCCCAAATGCCGTTTGGCAGCATTGAAGCGCCGGCAGACAAAAAAGATTTCATACCTATCAAGGAAAGAGTAAAAATCTACAAATAAGCGGCTCTTTTACTCGCCAAGATAATACCATTCCGCTCCGATTTTTGCTTCTGGATTAGGTATAATCATATAACAGTCTTTTACCGACCTCAATTCTTCTCCATCATCGTATCTTGCGATAACGGCGTTTTTGGGGATAAAATCAAAATGCTTAAAATTCTCGGCAAGTTTTCCCGCTTTTTCTTTGATTATTATATCTGTCATCCTAACAATTTTTTTATCCTTATATGACGGCTCGCCTTCTATCATTTTAAGAGTTTTAAGAAGATTTATTATCGAGTTATACGCCAGCTCGGTCGCCGCATTATCTTTATGATAGCCGCATTCCAAAGTAATCCCGTTTTTGCCTTGCGCATGAGCATAAGTTTCGGTTGAAAAATCTTTAATTTCATTTTGAGTTCCATAAACCTCGGGCCAGCCGGAAAGCACATATTCAACATCCAGCGCCTTTACAATTTCCATATTGCCGAAGGTTGGATAATCAAGAAACGAAAAAGGAATATCCCCGGCATTATGCGTTGAATGAACATCCAGCACATAATCGCATTCGTCAATTTTTTTTGCAACTTCAACACCGAGCTTCTGCTCGTAGCTTATGGGGTTCTCCCATTTTTTTATAACCCTGTTTAAGTTTTCTTCAATCTGGCGGACATCGTCTTTATATGCCTTGGAGTTTGTTATAGGAACCAATATAAGCCTGCCTTTGTTTATATTGACATTGCCTTTTTCTATTTCTTTAATCAGCCTTTCGCAAGCCCTTGGACCAGCGGTTTCGTTTCCATGAACCGCCCCTAAAATCAAAATCTTCGGTCCTTTAACGCCTGATTCAAAACTAATATCCCGCAGCATCTCTTCTTCCTCTCGCCATCATCATAACCATGTTGTTATTACTGCCTTTGTTGTGTTTTTTCATATCAGAATAGTAACTGGTTTTTGCAAAAATTATGCTGCTGGTTTCTTTATCATAAGCAACACCGATTCTTTTCATATAAAACATTTTATCTATTGTATTTAAATTTTCATAGTTCATTTTTTCCAGCTCATTATCATTATGAACGACTTTATCGACGGCAGGTTTGTGCATTAGCGCGATTTTTCCATTGTCCGCAGGGTCGACGCTTGACGCAAACATATTAAACCCATTGTCAAAATATGGGTTCATATTCCATACATTTTTTCTGTCGATTATTGAAACAAAATCAGTAGCGCCAAGCATTTTTGCATAGTTTGCCCGATAATCGACCATTACTGTGTTCAAGCGGTTTCCTCTGTAATCCGGGTGAACGGAATCGGAGCCGAAAGCGGCGACAACAACCTCGCCGACGCCTCTATCGGCAGAAAAAATATCCAGCTTATGGTTCGGAAGCTCCGGCTGCAAATCATTATCGTTGTCAATTATTCTAAAATACGACATCGCGACAAGATGTTTTCCAACAAAAACGCCGATAAATTTAACATTATCCGTATCGTCTCCTTGAAAAATATCGCGGTAATATTCTCTGTCATGTTTATGGATAAAGCACTCCTGACCTTCTCTAAGGTTTTCATAAATACACACGGACAAATCTTCCATAGCCGAGCAGTCTTTTATGGTTAACGGTCTAATAAAAAAACTTTTAGACTTATCTAACTTTTCGCCATTAAATTTTGAAAGCCGACCTGAATATACTGGCGAACCGTTAGTAAAGTTATATCTGTTTATTTCATTATTCATTTTTATTTCCCATTATTTTAAATACAAAAAAACCGAACTCTTTGTTCGGCCTCATACTTTCTCTAGCTTTCTACTCATCTATAAAAACGCTATACCCGATATGAGGCAGAATTTGCCTTTACCTTGTATTCGCGTTTTATAGATAAGTCAGTCATTGTATTTATTCCTGAAGAAAACCAAGGGTAATATACCATAATATAAAAGTTTATGTCAAATAAAAAAATAAACCAATAAATTTATAGACAAAAAAACTTTTTATTGTTATAATTGGCGCAATAAATAATTTTTAATTCCCTAAGCATTGTAAAATCATCTAAAAAAATAAATTACAAACCATTTAAAACGTAAAAACCATGGCACGATTAGTAGTAATGTTAATCCTCATCGGGATTGTTGTATTCGGCGTAATTCGTTACAAAAACACCGCAAGAGTCGTAGAAATCCACGGGAAGAAGAAGCGCGGCAAGACCCAGATCATGGAGAACCTGAAGCGCGGATTCGACATCGTTCGCGAAGAAACCTACTACCTGCTGATTCAGAACAAGGACACGTTCATTTTCTGGGTCGACGACGGGATGTGGGGACATCGCGAGTTTCACATCACCGCAAACGGCAAGTACAAAAAGTCGTTCTCCCTTCCTAACGGAGACGACGTCAGGATTGTGGTAACACGCGGATTCATTTGCCTGCAGCAAAACGGCAGCGAAATCGAATATCCTGTGAAGTAGTTTGTTTCAAAAGTCAGAGCAGAGCGTTACGATAGTAACCCTCTGCTCTGTTTTTTTAAATTCAAAAAATTTAAAACAAAAAAACAGGGTACCCACTTGGGTACCCTGTTAATGTTACACTCAGAGTTCGCTTACTTGAGGTTGATGAAAGGAGTCGGCGCGTTACCCATCATGTAGGTAGGCAGCTGTCCATTCCACTTCTGCACGGCTTCGTACTCGACCAGTTTCGGGTTCGACTCCAAAGCCTTTGCCCTGATCCTCATCGATTCAGCTTCCGCGTTGGCAGAAATAACCTTCTGAGAAGCCTCTTCCTGAATCTGAACGGTCTTGTTTTTCGCTTTCAGAGCGTCCTGTTCAGCGATAACCTTGTTCTCAATCGCCTGCTCGAACACGTCGGAATAGTTGATGTCAGTCATCTGGAAGTTCAAGATAATATAATATCCCCTTCCCGCCATTTTGTCCTTAAGCATCGCGACGATTTCGGCCGTAGCTTTTTCACGGTTTGCGATAAGATCCTGCGCATTCCACTGCCCAATCGCGTCTTTCAGCGCGCCTTCGATGCTGGGTACGAGTTCTTTTGCCTCATAACCCAGACCGACATTTTTGTAAAGCTGCGGAACAGCCGACGGTTCCAGACAGTAGTTCAGAACATACGTGATGGACGCCGACTGGATGTCCTTCGTGTACACCTGGCTCTCACGCTCGAACTTTATCGTCTGCACGTTTATCTCCTTCACGGAAGCAAACGGGTTGTGCCAGTTCCAGCCTTCGTTGACGACCTGTTCAGAGGTTTCGCCGAAGAGGACCTTGACGCCGCGGTGACCCGCGTTGACGATGGTGAACGCCATGAAGAAAAAGATGATGCCGACGAGTGCGGCAACACACAGAACGATTAAGCTTTTTTGACCTTTTGTCATACTCTTAAATGTTTAAGTTTTCAAAACAATCTTCGCTGCAAAACTTTTATATTTTACCTGTTATTTACGGGATTTATATTCTGATCCTTAGAACGCGTGGTTCTTAACTTTGACTTTGTCAAAGCAGGCGGCTACAGCTAATAGCTCTTTTATCCCTTGATAACATGTGATATACGAGTATATCTATAAAGTCCGGCAATTCAGATATGTAAAGAAAGATTAGTAAAAAATTTATTTAGATGTTTGTCTCAATTTTTCACATGCATAATAAAAATTCAAAATATTGTTGTTAGAATGAATATATAATATTTTTTGAAAAGCCGCAACAAAAAACGACAAAAAAGTACAAAAAAAATTAAAATACTATTAAATATTATATTAACACAATGATATTCAACAATTTTTTATTGTACAAAAAAACGAGAAAAGCATTAATTCTTTTCTCGTTTTTAATATTAAGTCTATTTGGATTCGCTAATATTAGAATCCCATAGCTCCGGGACCGCCGGCTCCCTGCGCGCCATGACCGCAAGAGCATTCCTTCTGCGGAGTTTCCGTAACCATCGCTTCTGTCGTAATCAGCAATCCGGCGACTGACGCCGCATCCTGGAGAGCAGTCCTGACAACCTTAGTCGGGTCGATAATGCCGGCTTTTACCATATCGGTATATTCGCCGCTCTGCGCATTATAACCAAAGTTGGTGTCTGTTCCCTCTAAAAGCTTGCCAACAACTACCGCACCATCAACGCCGGCATTCTCGGCAATTTGACGAATAGGAGCCTGAAGAGCCTTTTTAATTATATCAACGCCGACTTTTTGATCCTGATTCTCTAAAACAAGTTCTTCCAAAGCCGCCGTAGAGTATAAAAGGGCAACGCCGCCGCCTGCGACAACGCCTTCTTTAACCGCAGCGCGGGTTGCGTGCAGGGCATCGTCGATTCGGTCTTTCTTTTCTTTAACTTCAATCTCCGAAGCGCCGCCAACTTTAATAACCGCGACTCCTCCGGCAATTTTTGCGAGTCTTTCCTGAAGTTTTTCCCTATCATATTCGGATGTTGTCTCTTCAATCTCCGCTCTAATCTGCGCTGCACGGGCTTCGATTAAGTCTTTTTCGCCGCTGCCGTCAATGATTGTCGTATCGTCTTTCGTAATCTCGATTCTTTTTGCAGTGCCGAGCATATCAAGAGTCACGTTCTCAACTTTCATTCCCAGCTCTTCCGAAATAACCTGTCCGCCGGTCAAAATAGCTATATCTTGAAGCATCGCTTTTCTTCTGTCGCCAAAACCGGGGGCCTTAACGGCAACAACTTTCAACCCGCCGCGAAGTCTGTTGACAACCAATGTTGCCAAAGCCTCGCCTTCAACATCTTCGGAAACTATTACCAAAGCGCGGCCCGTCTGCACAACCGCTTCCAAAACAGGAACCAGCGCCTGAAGGTTTGTAAGTTTTTGGTCGTATAATAAAACATAAGGAGCGTCATACTCCACAGTCATTTTTTCAGGGTTAGTCACGAAGTATGGAGACAAATATCCCCGGTCAAACTGCATGCCCTCAACAACGTCTAATTCTGTTTCCAAACCTTTGGCGTCTTCAACCGTAATAACGCCTTCATTGCCGACTTTGTCCATAGCGCGGGCAAGATATTCGCCGATAGCTCTGTCGCCGTTTGCGGAAATTGTGCCGACCTGAGCAATTTCTTCCGATGTCTTAATCTCTGTCGAGCGGGATTTAATGTCTTCCACAACCGCGTTAACCGCCGTATCAATACCGCGTTTCAAGTCCATCGGATTCATTCCAGCCGCAACCGCTTTCATACCCTCTTTAATGATTGCTTCCGCAAGTACTGTGGCGGTCGTAGTGCCGTCGCCTGCTTTTTCCGCAGTTTTTGAAGCGACTTCTTTGACTAATTGCGCACCCATGTTTTCAAATTTGTCCGCCAATTCTATTTCTTTTGCAACGGAAACACCGTCTTTTGTAATCTTTGGCGCCCCGTAAGATTTATCTAAAACGACATTGCGGCCCTTGGGACCCAAAGTGACTTTTACGGTTTTTGCTAAAATTTCTACGCCCTGAAGCATTTTAGCTCTGGCATCGCTGCCAAATTTAATATCTTTTGCCGGCATTTTTTATTCCTCCACTATGCAAAGAATTTCTGACTCTTTAAGAATTAATCTTTCTTCGCCGTTAACTTTAATTTCTGTTCCAGACCATTTTCCAAACAAGACTTTATCCCCGGTCTTAACACTCATTGGAATAATTTTTCCTTCTTCGGCAACAAACCCGTTGCCTGTCGCTTCAACAATACCTTCGGATGGTTTTTCTTTAGCATTATCCGGGATAATAATGCCGCCTTTTGTTTTAGTCACCTCATCCAGTCTTTTTACTAATACCCTGTCATGTAATGGTCTAATTTTCATCTTAAACTCCTTAAATTTAATTTTCTGCATTTTAGGTAGTGATTATTTAACCCAAAGTCAATAACTGCAAGAAAAAAATATCAGTTTATAACAACACTCTCGCCTTTTAAGGCGAGAGTACAATGTTTTCGGCTTATATAACGCTTATTTTTTCAATATGACTTTTACCGAAATAATTACAAATGTAACGGCTATCAGATATGAAATCATCATATACAGCAAGAAAAATATCCAAGCCCATCCATGCATAAACATTATAGATTTTATTATATTGGTTGAAACCCCGTCCAGCATCAGCACCTCGATAAGCGTAAACACAGAACTTCCCAAAGAAGAGAATTCGACATATTCTCCAAAAAAGCCGACGCTCATGATACCGAAGATATAAAGAATAAAACCATAGGAAACCAAAGCTGTCATTAATGTAGGAATTGTTGATATTAAACTGTCAAAAAACTGGGTGATTTTTATATCTTTATCAATATATTTTATGAGACGCAGCAACCTTAAGCTTCTTAAAATTACAAAATAGCTTGTCGCGGGAATTATGGATATAACCACCACAATCAAATCTAAAATATTAAAGCCTTTTTTGAAAAACTTGCCCCTGAAAGCATAAATCTTCATAAGCATTTCGCTTATGAACAACGCCACAATCAATCTGTCAAGAAGGAAAAGCTCAAAACCGAGCGTGACTCTTACAAAACCTGATGTCATAAAGCCAAGGATTATGCTGTCGAAAAGGATTAAAAACAATATCAAATGGCTAAAGTTATCGCTCTTTACAAGCTTTTTTACCTTTTCTCTGTCTTTCTCAAAATCATATAGACGACTCATTGAAACCTCCTACATTCCATAAATCATAAAAGCAACTATAATCGAAGCCATAACTATTGAAGGCCCAAAAGCCCCGTCCCTTTTTCTGTTTGCCAGCGCATACAAAACGAATATAACACAAGAAAGTATAATTATATATAATAAACTTTCAATGCCAACCCATGCGCCCACGGCGGCAAGCAGCTTTATATCTCCGCCGCCAAAAACTTCTTTGTGCTTCCACACAAGAAATATACTAGCGATTACTGGTATAAGATACCCGGCAAAAGCTCCCACAGCGCTTTCTCCCGCTATAATCCACCCGCTTGTCAGAGCCGCGAATAAAAAGCCCGAAATAAGAAGCGGTATAGTTAAAATATCCGGCAGAAGAAACATTCTTTTGTCAATCTCAAACAAAAGAAGCAAAATCCAGATAAAAGCCAAATTCCAAACTATATAAAAACTGCCGAAAGACACCAAAGCCAGATAAGACAGCGCGGAACAGACAACAGCCCATCCAAGTGAATATATCATATACGCTTTCATAAGCTTAATATGTTTATGATTATTTTTTCTCTTGGCTCTTTTAACAAATTTATTGGGCTTTATAATTCTATATAAAGCATAAGCGGCTGTCGCCGGCATAAACTTTTCAAAACGGCGGGCAATATACGGGATTAACAACCCAAACGCAAACCCCAGCAGTACGTAAATCATAAAAAACACCTCTTTAGTTTTTATATTTACTAATATTAGCCCTTTAATAGTTAAAATCAATTTAAAACATGCAAAAGCCCTCAAATTGAGGGCTTTGCTTCAGATTGCCTTAAGAATATATTCGCTTAGTTTTTCCGAAAAAAACGACGGATCTTTAATTGGCTCGCCTTCCGCTATCTTAGCCTGATCCAGTATAATCTTTGCGACCTCGGTTATCTTATCTGCATTTTTCTTATCTGCGGTCATATCCGCAAGCTTGATAATCAGCGGGTGATATGGGTTAATCTCAAAGATTCGGGAACTTGCATAAGCAACCTGCTGCTGATGTCCTTTCATCAATCTTTCTAAATGTATGCTCATCTGCCCTTGCTCAACAGTCATGCTTGCCGGACTTTTTGTAAGTTTTTCGGTTGTTTCAACTTTTGAAACTTCGTCTTTAAATAAATCCGTTAAAAACTTAATCAGTTTATCCAGACTGCCGGCATCGGCTTTTTTGTCTTTTCTTTCAATTGACAAATCTTCCGACGCCTGAGAAATATGCTTTATATTGTAGCCCTTATATTGAGGCAGAGTCTGAGTCCAGAACTCGTCAATCGGATCAACCATTAAAAGCACTTCAATGCCTTTGGACATAAACGCTTCGAGCTGGGGATTGTTTATAAGCACATTAACATCGTCCCCCGTGATATAATAAATGTTTTTGCCGTCGCCCTTGATACGGGAAATATACCCATCGAAAGACGTCAGCTTGTCCGGCTCGCCGGTTGAATAAAAACGAGATAATTCCGCAATTTCTTCACGATTCGCAAAGTCTTCGTAAATACCTTCCTTAAAAGCCGTTCCAAAAGCACTCCAAAAGATTTTGTAATCATCATAATTTTTGCTTCTGTTTTTAAGCTCTTTTAAGATTCTTGAAACCGCTCCTTGTCTGATTTTTGCAATCAGCGGGCTTGACTGCAGCATTTCGCGGGAAATATTCAGCGGCAAATCCGAGCTGTCTATCACCCCCTTAACAAATCTCATATAATGAGGTATAAGCTCGTCGACCTTATCGGAGATAAATACTTTGTTCACATAAAGCTTCAATCCCTGTTTCCTGTCCGGCTGAAACAAATCATAAGGCTGGGTTGACGGAATATATACCAGCCCCGTATACTCAATGTTTCCTTCCGCTTTAAAATGCAGCGTCATCCACGGGTCGTCAAAATTTTTCGATATATGGCGGTAAAATTCTTTATACTGCTCTTCCGTAATTTCAGACTTATGCCTTGCCCATAATGCCGAAGCCGTATTTATCGTTTCTTCTCCAGCCTCTCCAAGATTTAAGATGATGGGATAGTTAATATGGTCGGAATATGTTCTGATGATGTGCCTTAAAAAGATTGTATCAACATAATTTTTTTCGCCTTCTTTTAAAAACAGCTTAATATCCGTGCCGTTTTTATCTTTTTTTGCCTCGACAACGTCAAAACCTTCCACTCCGTTTGATGTCCATAGATATGCTTTGTCTTCGCCGGCCTTTTTAGTTAAAACCTCCACCTTGTCGGCGACCATGAACGCGGAGTAAAACCCAACGCCGAACTGACCGATTAAATCTACAACCGAACCGTTGTCTTTAGCATTTTTTAAAAAATCCGCAGTGCCGGATTTAGCGATTGTTCCGAGATGATTAACTAAGTCATCTTTATTCATGCCAATGCCGTTATCGCTTATTGTTAAGGTCATTTCTTTATCATCAGGCGTTATGCGGATTTTTAACTCGCCTGCCTCTTTTCCAATTTCCTGATTGGTTATCGCCAGATAACGAAGCTTGTCGCACGCGTCCGAAGCATTGGAAACAAGCTCTCTTAAAAATATCTGCTTATCAGAATAAAGCGAGTTTACAACTATGTCCAAAAGCTTTGATACTTCAGCCTGAAAATGCATTTTATCGGTCATATCTAATCCTCTTATAAATTTAACGGGTCATATAAATAGATAATATGGGCATTTTATTATTAATCCGCAAGTATGTCATTGCAAAAAATATAAAAACTTTTGTTTTTCACTTGATTTTATAAAGAATATAGATAAATTGGAGACTGAAATTAAAAATAATATATTAGGAGTAATAATATGGTTGCTGTTGTTAATGACTCTTGTATCAAATGCAAAAACTGCGTTGATGTATGCCCGGTTGGCGCATTCCACGAGGGCGACACACAAGTTGTAGCAGACCCAGATACTTGCATTTCCTGCGGAGTTTGTATTTCCGAATGCCCTGCAAACGCAATTGCAATGGACGACGAAGCAGACCCGAAATGGGTTGAGTTTAACGCTGAAAAAGCCCAAGAATGGCCAAGCGCTGATTAAGAAATTTAATAAGGGCTGAAACATCAGCCCTTTTTTAGGTAAAAATGGGGGAAAAATGGAAACTCTTTACGATGTTGTTGCTATCGGCAATGCTGTTGTTGATGTTTTATCCAGCGTAAGCAACGGGTTTCTTGAAGAAAGAAACCTTTCAAAAGGCGGTATGGTCCTGGTTGAAGCGGCGGAAGCAGGCAAAATATACAATGACTTAATCCCTGAAGGACAGGTTTCTGGAGGTTCCGCGGCAAACACTATTGCGGCAATCGCATCATTAGGCGGCACCCCCGCTTTTATCGGCAAAATCCATGACGACGAGCTGGGAAACATTTTCAAACGCGATATTGGTTCCGCGGGAATTGACTTTTTCACAGCGCCTCTGGAACAGGGACCGTCAACGGCAAGAAGCCTGGTTTTGGTGACCCCGGACGCCCAGCGCTCAATGTTTACGTATCTTGGCGCTTCAAAAAAGCTTTCTGTCAGCGATATTGATGAAAACATTATAAAATCTGCAAAAATTGTGTATATGGAAGCATATTTATGGGACGGACAAAGCGCTCAAAGAGCAATGGTAAAAGCATGCAAACTGGCAAAAAAACACAAAATCAGAGTGGCTTTTTCGTTGTCTGACAAAGAATGCGTTCTCCGCCATCAGCAGGAATTTACAAAGCTCATCAAAAGATATGTCGATATTCTTTTCGCCAATGAAGAAGAAATTACTACGCTCTACAGAGAAAACGACATCTTCAAAGTGTTGGATATTGTAAAAAATGAATGCGAGATTGCGGCTGTAACCCGGGGAGAAATGGGTTCCGTTGTCGTTAACGGCAAGGTAAAAACCTTTGTCGAAGCAGAGAAAGTAAAAGAGGTTGTCGACTCAACCGGCGCCGGAGACGCTTACGCCGCAGGATTCTTATTTGGCTTAAACAACAGGAGAAGCCTTGGAACCTGCGCATTAATCGGAGGCTTTGCCGCGGCTGAAATATTAAGCCACTATGGCGCAAGACCGGAAGCTTCATTGCGTGGATTCGTCCGCAACAAAATGAGACAAATAGGCAAAGACTTCTAAGATTAAAATTTCCGCTAATTTTTTCTTGTAATTTAATATCATACTGCTATTTTAGGGCAAAATTCCAAAGAACCTTTTCTTTAATAGAAGAATAAGGTACATAAGAAATTAAAATAATGACATGAAGTGCTTTTAGGAAAGAAAATAAAATGCAATTAAGGAATGTTGCCATAATAGCCCACGTCGACCACGGTAAAACCACACTCGTCGACAATATGTTAAGACAAAGCGGAACTTTCAGAGACAACCAAAAAGTTGCCGAAAGAGCTATGGACAGCGGAGATATTGAAAGAGAAAGAGGCATTACAATCCTTGCCAAATGCACCTCTATCAACTGGAAAAATACTCATATAAACATTGTAGACACTCCCGGACACGCTGACTTCGGCGGAGAAGTCGAACGCATTTTATCTATGGTTGACGGCGTTGTTCTTCTTGTCGACAGTTCCGAAGGTCCTATGCCGCAAACAAAATTTGTTTTGGGCAAAGCTCTTAAAATCGGATTAAAACCAATTGTCGTAATTAATAAAGCCGACAAACCAGACGCCCGCACGGACGATGTTTTAAATGAAGTTTTTGATTTGTTTGTAAGCCTGGACGCCAACGACCAGCAACTAGACTTTCCAGTGCTTTATGCGTCTGGACGCGACGGCTGGGCAATCAAAGAGATGGACGAAGAGAAAAAAGACCTATCGCCGCTTTTTGAACTCATCGTTTCTTATGTAAAAGAACCAGACTGCAACCCAAACGCGCCGTTTTCAATGTTGGCGACGATTCTTGAAGCCGACAAATTTTTAGGCCGCGTTTTAACTGGAAAAATTCAAACTGGAAAAATAAGAATCGCCGAAACAATTAAAGCCATAAACATTGACGGCAAAGAAGTTGACAGATTCCGCGTGAGCAAAATCCTCGCATATAAGGGTTTGGAAAGAGTAAGCTTAGAAGAAGCCAGCGCAGGCGACATTGTTGCGTTATCAGGAATGAGCAAAGCGACCGTTGCCGACACTCTCTGCTCTTTTGAGGTCACCAAGCCTCTAAAAGCTCAGCCGATTGACCCGCCGACATTATCCATGACTTTTTCGGTTAATGATTCGCCTCTGGCTGGACGCGAAGGCGATAAAGTTACATCCCGCATGATTGGCGACAGATTGAAAAAAGAAGCCGAGGGCAACATCGCTCTTAAAATATCCGAAAGCGAAAATAAAGATTCTTTCGAAGTTGCAGGTCGCGGCGAGCTTCAGTTGGGCGTGTTAATTGAAACGATGAGAAGAGAAGGCTTTGAGCTTTCGGTATCCCGACCACGAGTTTTGATGAGAAAAGACGAAAACAATCAGGTATTGGAGCCGATTGAGGAAGTTGTCGTCGATGTCGACGAAGAGTTTTCAGGTTCCGTCGTTGAGAAAATGGGCATGCGCAGAGCAGAGCTTGTCGAGATGATACCATCGCAGGCTGGAAACAAAGTGCGCTTAATTTTTCACGCTCCTTCGCGCGGTTTAATCGGATATTATTCGGAGTTTCTTACCGATACCCGAGGCACCGGCGTTATGAACAGAATTTTCTACGCCTACGAATCTCATAAAGGAAACATTGAAGGTCGCAGAAACGGCGTATTGGTATCCAGTGAAAACGGCGAAGCAATCGCTTACGCTTTATGGAAGCTCGAAGACCGCGGACCGATGTTTGTTTTTCCCAACTCTCCAGTCTATACCGGCATGATAATCGGCGAACACACAAAATCCAACGACCTTGAAATAAACCCTACAAAGGCAAAGCAACTCACAAATATCCGCGCTTCGGGAAAAGACGAAGCGATAACTCTTGCGCCGCCAAGAAAGTTGAGTCTGGAGGACGCTTTGTCCTACATTCAGGAAGACGAGCTTCTTGAAGTGACGCCAAAATCTCTGCGTTTAAGAAAAAGATATTTAGACCCGCACGAAAGAAAAAGAATGTCTAAAAATTAAGACAAACTTATTAGCCGTTGATTTTTATATAAGCCCAGTACATAATATAAAAACACAAAAAAGGATAATACGATGTCGGAAATGCTCGAAAAATTAAGCGATTATGGTATTACGGAGGGAATAGTTTCGCGTGATGAAGCTCACTCGAAAGGGCTGCTTCACCGCATTTCTCTTGTTGCCATAATAAACTCTGACAACCGCATTCTACTGCAGCACCGCAGCGCGGCAAAAAAGCTTTATCCCGGCACCTGGGATATTTCAATTGCAGCGCATGTTCTTGCTGGAGAAGATTCTGTGGCGACCGCCATGCGTGAAACAAACGAGGAAATCGGCGTTCAAATAGAACGCAAAGTTCAAGCGAAAGATTTTAGATTCCTAACCAGTTTCCGCGAGGACTTACATCTGCCAGACAGAACCGAAAAGCATTGGTATGACTTGTTTGCCTTAATAAGAGATATTGACGCCAAAGATTTTAGATTTAATGATTCTGAAGTTGATGAAATAATGTGGGCGTCTTATACCGATATTCAAAAACTCAAAGAAAGAGGCGGATTATTTCCGCGGACAAACTGGATAGACCCGGTATTTAAGCTTATAAATAAATTATAATCAGACTTTTACGGCGCCAGAATAGAGAGGCAAAATGAAAATACGCTCGGTAGTTGAGAGTGATTTTGAAATTTAAAATATTTAAAAGCAAAAAGGCTCCGCCTTATACGCAGAACCTGAGTATGCCGAATAAAAACTCATAGCAAGCATAATTAGATTTAGCCGATGCTTTTTTCCTGACGCTTCAACATAGCGCTTACAGCTGCCTCTTGACCGATTACCCTGTCATAGCCGATAGCAACAGTATCGCCGGCATATTCTACCGGCTGAGAACCAGTCAAATCTTTTGCTTTACCGCGGTCTAATATTTCTTGTCTTACACTCATCAGAATAACTCCTAATATTTTATCTCTTTTGTCCATTATCACAATAAAAAGATTTTTTGTCAACTATTTTTTTCAAATTTATTTTTTTATGTTATAAACTATTATTAAACAGCTGGATTTTTTTACATTATACAATATAATGCGGTTGTCGCAAGAACTAAAATTTTTTTAGAGAAAAGAATGTCTTTATTTAAATCCATAGCTACCTTTGGAGGTTTTACATTAATAAGCCGAATAATGGGCTTTATTAGAGATATGGTAATTGCAAAATATCTTGGCGCGGGCATGCTTTCAGACGCTTTTCTGGTTTCATTCAAACTTCCGAACCTTTTTCGAAGCCTTTTTGCCGAAGGCGCGTTTAACAGTGCTTTTGTACCTATGCTGTCTCATAACATAGCGGAAAACGGAAAAGAAAAATCCCAGATTTTTGCCTCAAAAGCAATTTCTGTCTTAGCCTTTATCCTGACAATTTTCGTCATTCTTATGATATGCGGCATGCCTTATGTCGTTAGAATCTTGGCGCCTGGTTTTATCAGCGACCCCAGCAAAATCGAGCTTACGATAACGCTTTCTTATATCACGTTTCCATTCCTGCTTTTGGTCTCAATTGTATCTTTTCAGTCCGGAATATTAAACTCTTTAGGTAGATTTGCGGCTCCCGCTTCAACGCCGATAATACTAAACATTGTTATGATTGCCTCCGTATTTATATTAATGAACGTCACGCCAACGCCAGCCCACAGTCTGGCAATCGGAGCAACAACCGCGGGCTTTATCGAAATTATGTGGCTGGCTTATAACCTAAGAAAAGAAAATTATCACCTTCGTCCCCGTTTTGACATTTTTAATATGTTCAAAGATGAAGAAATAAAAACCCTGTTTAAAAGAATTGCTCCGGGAATCCTCGGCGCCGGAATATATCAGATAAATATTATGATTGGAACAATTCTGGTTTCTTTAGTCTCAACCGGCGCTATATCATGGCTTTATTATGCGGACAGATTGCAGCAGCTGCCGCTTGGGGTTGTCGGCGCGGCTATCGGCGTAGCTTTGCTCCCTGTTTTATCCCAAGAGCTTAAATCGGGCAAAACCGAACAAGCCGCCATAACTCAAAACAAAGCCGTAGAATACGGCGCGTTGCTGTCTTTTCCTGCGGCGGTAACGTTAATAGTCATAGGAAAAACGGTTATAAACGTATTGTTCCAAAGAGGTGCGTTCGGCAGCTTTGAAACGGAAATGACCTATAAAGTGCTGGTCGCATACAGTATCGGTCTGCCTTTTTATGTTATGATTAAGGCATTGGCGCCAAACTTTTTCGCACGCGGAGACACAAAAACACCTGTAAAATACAGCATAGTCTCACTTCTCGCAAACTTAACATTAAGCCTGATTTTAATTATACCCTTAAAACATATCGGCGTCGCGCTGGCAACTTCGCTTGCGGCAATAGTATCCGTATCGCAGTATGTTTGGGGCTTAAAAAGAAGAAATTATTGGAGTTTTTCAAAAGAATTGTCAATTCAGGTGTTTAAAATCTTCATTTGTGCATTACTTATGGGAGTAATACTGGTTATTGCCGAAAAGTTATGTTACAATGCGTTTGGCAACTGGCTGGAGTTCGGATTCTTCGCAAAATTATCGATTCTTGGAATGATAGGAGTTTTCGGAGTTGTAAGTTTTGGATTTATGGCTAAAATAACAGGCGTGCTTTGCATGTCCGACATCCTTAACATGATGTCAAGAAGGAGGAAAGTTAATGGATAAAATAATAAACTTCTTAATAGGAACAAAAAACTTTCTAATAAAAACATTAATCGGACTAAAAGATTTCGCTGTCGCGACATCCGTTTTTGTCGCCTCCTGGTGGCGCGGCATAATTTTCGCATTGCTGCTAATTTTGTTTCTGTACTACCCGATAGGGGCTTTTCTCGTCAACAATATTGATAGAAACACGGACTATAACTTTGCCCCTCCTGAAAATCATCTTCAATCGCAGTCTGTCGAAATAATGTCATATATAATCGACAGAGAAGTAAACCAAAAAACATGGACGCCTAATCTGCCGTTTTTCTTTCCTTCTGCAATACTTGACAATATGCCGAATTTCCAATTAGGCATGTTCGACGCGCTGTCAGATTTCAGCTATTCTTTCAGAAATGCGTTTCCGCCGGATTCCGAAATGAAAAGTATCTCCGAATTTTTATCTTACAACGGAAAAATCTGGATGTTTTCGCCTGAAAACAAAATAACCCCAATAAGCTCTGCAAACAAAATGTATCGGGACGGCAGGAAAAAACTAAAGGCTTTTAACCAGTCATTGGCTGACAATAAAGAAGTATTCAATAAAAGACCCGCAGATTTGGCTTTTATTCTAAAAAGAGCCGGTGAGAACATAGCTAAATCAATCGATGAGTTAGAAGAGCATATAAACGAAGAAAAAAACAGCTATACAGACACTAAAAGCGACGATGTTTTCTTCTACAATCAGGGCAAGCTTTACGCGTATTATCTGCTTTTAAATGCCGTCGGACAGGATTATAAAGATTTAATCGTTGCAAATAATTTATATACAAGATGGGCTATTATCACAAAATCTTTGGCTGACGCGTCTAATATTGCCCCTCTCTATATTAGAGACGCAAGTTTGAATAGCATTGTTGCGCCTAACCATTTAAATTATTTGGCGCTTTACGCGTTAAAAGCCGATAATAACATTCAAAAAACAATTCGAAAACTAGAAACAGCGACAGGAACTATTGTAAATGATTATTGAGACACAGCTGGCTCCCAATGAAGACGTTATGAACTTTTTTCTCCCGGTAAAAATCACCGAAGGAGTTACATTAGAAATTATTGACGCCAAAACGCTGCGCAAATCTCCTTTGGGAGAACAGATATTTGATGTCGGCGGCATAAAGTCTATATTAATTACGCCTGACGTTGTTTCCGTTACAAAAAATTCCGACGCCTATTGGGATGAATTAAAACCGCAGATTCTAGCCGAAATTGTCGATTTTTTAAACGTCGGAAGTTCTGCGATAATCGAACAGACAACAAAATCAAAAGACGACATAATCAGTCAAATACAAGGGCTTATATCCGCAAGAATTCAGCCGGCGATTCAACAGGATGGCGGAGACATAGAATTTAAAAACTTTGATAACGGAATTGTCTATGTCGAACTGAAAGGAAACTGCGTCGGCTGCGCCTATGCCCTCGTAACGCTGAAAGACGGCGTGGAAAAGCTCTTAAAAACCTATATCCCGGAAGTCAAAGAGGTAAGAAACATTGATAAAGAAAATAATTAAAAATCTTTCTATTTTTATTTTTCTGGGCATTGTTTTTGCCTCCTTAAATGCTTTTGCCCAAAACACTCCTCAAACAGGCGAAAAGAAGATTGATTTTACGGAAGACGGCGTTTATGCAAAAAACATCGCCATCAAAGATTTGCAGAACCTTTTTGATTTATTTGAATACGACAGATATATATATATGCCGGGATGGAAATATCCGCCGATTTTTTTAGAAAATATGCCGACAGATTTTATGAGCGTTGAAGACAGAAACAAACGAATTAATTATTTTATCAAAATAATGATTCCTCTGGCGCTGAAAACAAACGAGGAAATTCAAATCGAACGGCTTGATTTCGTAAATATAAGACAGGCATTTGACAAGAACACAGACTTAACCGACGAAGAAAAAGAAAAGCTTGAAAAATTTGCGGAAAGATATGACGTCTTCACAAGAATGAGCGGCTTAAGAAGATATAATATTCTGATTGAAAAACTTGATGAAAAAATAAATACAATTCCTCCGTCAATACTAATTGCCAACGCCGCAATTGAAACAAACTGGGGAGATTCGGCGCCGTTAAGAGAAGGAAATTCTCTTTATAAAGAACTTGTCTGGTATACCGACGAGGGAATAAAACCAGAAGACAGCGTTGACGACAGCTATAGAATCAAAACTTTTCCGACATTGCTTGATTCTATTAGGTCGTTCGCTTTAAAAATAAACTCAAACGTAAATTATGAGCTGTTCCGACATTCCCGCGCAGATTTATTATCACGCGGACCTGTTGTCAACGGACGCAATATATCGCACAATTTTTACTACAACTCAAATCTGCAAAACTTTCTCGGGCTGCTAAATTATACGATAACATTCTATGAATTGACCAATATTGATAAAGCGAAGCTCGGATTTCCCGATGAAAATGATTTCAGGCTTCCAGATTAAAAAAACATGTTAGGAGAAGTTATGACTTTTGAAATATTTTTGAATTTTAATGACGGAAAATGCCGCGCGGCAACAGAATTTTATGCGGCTGTTTTCAAATCGTCAGTCGAAAATATCACGTTGTTTTCCGACGCTCCTGATAACCCGGCATATCCGATAGAAGAATCCGAACGCGGCAGGATAATGTACGCGACTGTTAAAATCGCGGATAAAAACATTATGTTTATGGATATGGCGTCATCTTATCCAGTCGTGATGGGAAACAATATAATGCCGGCAATCAATGTCTCCGACCATGCCGAAATCGACCGCTTGTTCCGCGAACTCCGCGACGGCGGCGCGGTTATCATGGCGCCGCAAAAAACATTTTTCAGCGATTATTACACCATGCTGACTGATAAATTCGGCATAACTTGGCAAATCTTTGTCCCATAAACAAAATAAAAGCGTCTTTTATTTGCTCTCAATTTTATACTCCTCCTGCACTTTGCGAAGAAGCGTTTCATTTTCCGGCGTAAGGTTAGAAGGACGTCTGGCAATAGAGAACTTCGGAAGAATATCTTTCACATTCTCAATACCAAACTGAGACGCCTTAATCCTAATTTTCTTCCCCTGCCCAGCCGAAACTCTTGACGTAATCTCTCCTGTCTCGGCATCCTCAAACTCATTAAACATAACTCTGACATTCTCAAACGAGCCAGGCTTTAAAAACTCTATCCAGTCTCCCTCTTCGATATGATTTCTTAGTTCAAAAATTGCGTCGCCGCCCCGCCATTCGACAATAGAACCAGCAAACATCCAATCGCCAAGCGTTCTGGTATATTCATAATTCTGGGCAATATCCGTCAGCTCGCCTTCAAAAAAACCCAAAGTATATCCGCGGTTTTGCAGAGTATTAATTTCGCCCATATATTTTTTATAATCCCAATTTTTTGGATCTTTTCTATAATCGTCAATTGCTTTGCGGTATGTTCTCGCGACAATCGCGGCATAATATTCTGTCTTGTTGCGTCCTTCAATTTTCAATGATTCGATACCCAAATCCAGAATTTTATCCAAACGCGGAAGCAGGCACATGTCTTTTGAGTTCATTATATATGAGCCTCTCTCGTCTTCCATAATCTCAATAAACTCGCCGGGACGAAAATCTTCCTCAACCAAAAACTCAAACAAATCTTTATTATTTTCATCAACTATCAAGTCTTTGATTGTTCCGTCCTTGAGACGGATGTTCAACTTATAATGCCAGCGGCAGCAGTGGGCGCATTTGCCTTGATTGGCGCTTCTGTTCGCCAAAAAGTTTGAAATTAGGCAGCGGCCGGAATATGACATGCACATTGCGCCGTGTACAAAAGTTTCCAACCTTATATCCGAACATTTTTCTCTTATTTCGGTCAGTTCGTCAAAGGTAACCTCGCGTCCGAGAACACATAAGTCCGCCCCTAAATCCTGCCAGAAATTCACTGTTTCATAAGAACAGACATTTGCCTGAGTTGAAATATGACGTTTAATTTCGGGAGCATGCTGTTTGAAATATCTAAACACTCCGGGATCAGCCATAATTACGCCGTCAGGCTTTAGCTCTCTTATCGTTTTTACAAAATTAGGAAGTTTTTCAATATCTCTGTTATGGGTATAAAGATTAAGGGTCAGATATATTCTTTTTCCCAGACTGTGAACAAACTCTATACCTTCTTTTAAATCTTCCAAAGAAAATTGAGACTGCGTGCGCAAGGACATATCTGGAGTTCCGGCATAAACCGCGTCTGCTCCATATAAAATTGCCGTTTTTAACTTTGTTAGCGAGCCGGCCGGCATTAACAGTTCTGATTCTCTCATTTTACTTCCTGACTTCCACATTTTTTGTATAAACCTGAACCCTGCCATATTTTGTGTCTTTAATCTCAAGTCTGGCAATAAAGGGTATTTTATTTTCGTCTTCCATAATCCAGAAATAAACAGGCTGGTCGGAAGAAATTTCCCACAGCATATCCCCGCCTTTTGAGCCTAAATTGTCAATATACATCGAGCATTTTGTGGCGCTGCCTTCAAACGCTGAATATTTATTCGCTTTTATGGTTTGATTTCCTTCATCCTTAAAAATCACATCAAACCTTTTTTTACCGTCAAAAACTTCCATTCTGGCATCGCAAAATCTAAACTCCGCATATTGCATAACCAGCTCCGCCATAACGGTCTGCAAATCGGTAGTGCTTTCCACATCGACATCCACATTCACGTTTGATTTTTTTTCTTTTTCATTTTTTGAACTAATTCTATAGACGGGAATCCCTTCGTCATTATAAACCAGCTCTTTTGTTCTTCGGTTAAACCTTGATTTGGCGACATATTTATAACTGACGGTTTTCATCTCTTTGTCTTTTCCTATCTTTCCTTCCGTCGAGTAAACGGCCTGAAACGGATATAATTTATCAAACAAACCATAAGTTTTTACATCCGAACTCACCGTATAGTCTTTGTCCGAAACGCTATATGAAAAGCTGGTCCGGCTGGCATTAAATTTGCCGATAAAAACATCGAACTCATGATTGACGGTAAAAGCCAAAGAATTTTTTGCCAAAGATAAAAAAGCTAAAATAAAAAATATTTTTTTCATAAAATTCACGTCTTCTTAATAAAAAATCA
This sequence comes from Lactobacillaceae bacterium, assembly GCA_031271345.1. Taxonomy (GTDB): domain Bacteria; phylum Pseudomonadota; class Alphaproteobacteria; order RF32; family CAG-239; genus JAQWBS01. The sequence goes on along the minus strand of JAISVX010000001.1, from coordinate 302,153 downwards.
AAACTTGGGTGGCATAATAACACAAAATTCAAAATTATAAAGAGTAGAAATGATGAAAAAAGTTATGGTTGTAATGGGAGGCATGTCTTCTGAAAGAGAAGTCAGCCTGGTTACGGGAAAAGGAGCCGCGCAGGCTCTTAAAAACTCCGGCTATGAAGTCTATGAATACGACTTAAAAAACGGTCACAAATTCTCAAAAGAACTGATAAAAATTAAACCTGACGTTGTTTTTAACGCGCTGCACGGAACCTTCGGAGAAGACGGTTCAATCCAGGGATTCTTGGATATTTTGCAGATTCCGTACACGCATTCCGGCGTAAATGCCTCGGCAATCGGAATGAACAAGCAGGTAACGAAAGAGGTCGCAGTTTCTTTAGGGATAAATGTTGCGGAATCCCAAAAAATGACTTTTAAAAAATTCAAAGAAAAAGGAACCAGAATAGAACTGCCTTATGTAATCAAACCCGTAAGCGAAGGCTCAAGCGTCGGCGTTTTTATAATCAAAACCGAAAAAGATTTAAAACATGTCAACTATGCTGACGAGAATCAGGATATTCTGATTGAAAAGTTTATTGACGGAAAAGAGATAACCTGCGCGGTTATAAACGGCAAAGCCCATGTTGTCACAGAACTGGTTGCTTCAAAAGAGTTTTATAATTATGAGGCAAAATATACCGACGGGCTGACGGAACACATCCTCCCAGCGCCGCTTCCCGATGATGTAACGAATATAGTAATGAGCTATTCGGAAAGAATTCATAATGCTCTCGACTGCAACACCGTATCACGAAGCGATTTAAGATATAACGAAACCGACGGCGTGGTGTTTTTGGAAATAAACACCAATCCCGGACTGACGCCTTTGTCATTAGTCCCGGAACAAGCCGCGTATATTGGAATGAGTTATGAGGAGCTGTGCAAAACCCTCGTGGAGAACGCGTCTTGCAAAAAAATCTAGTCATTGTAATCGGCGGACCGACGGCATCTGGAAAATCCAGTTTAGCATTAGATGTCGCCAAAGAGTTTGACGGAATAATTATAAATGCCGATTCAATGCAGATATACAAAGACACGCCAATCCTCTCGGCATGTCCGACAGAAGATGAAAAAAAACAAATACCTCACAAGCTTTACGGATTATTTGAAAGCGCCCGCCACGGAACCGTTGCGGAATGGCTTAAATTAGCGGCGGCGGAAATCAGAAACGCCTGGAAAAATGGTAAAATGCCTGTTGTCGTCGGCGGAAGCGGAATGTATATTGATATACTTATAAACGGCATGTCACCGATATCGGAAACGTCTGTAAAAATACAACAGGAAACGGCTGCGCTTTTAGATAAAATAGGATCTCATGGCATCCACAAAATACTTGAAGAAAAAGACCCGGAAACCGCAAAAAAATTAAGCCCAAACGATACCACGCGGGTAAGGCGGGCTTATGAAGTTTTGCAAGACACGGGAAAAAGCATATCGGAATGGCATAAAGAACCAAATATTCGACCAATTCCCGAAGCGGAATTTTATGTAATAAAAATTATTCCTTCCGCTCAAGACTTAGATGAGGCAAGTTTTTGGCGTTTTGATAAAATGCTGGAACTTGGAGCTTTGGAAGAAGCAAAAAAAATTATGTCTTTAGGTCTGAATAAAAACCTCCCCGCAATGAAAGCTCTGGGCGTACCCGAGCTGATAGACCATCTTGAAGGCAGGACAGCTTTGTCTGAAGCCATCGTTCTTGCCAAGCTGCATACAAGGCAATATGCAAAAAGACAAAGGACCTGGTTTAATAATAAACTTAAATCCGATATGACATTGAAAAAATGTTATAAAAGCGACAAAAATCTTATGAAAGAGCTTAAAAAGGTATTGCACAAAAGCTCATAACGTTATAAAACACTTATAATAATAAACTTAAAGATTAATGTTCGATTTTAGGAGTCACAAATGTTCTCAAAACTACTTGGCTGGCTTTCAGCCGATATGGCTATAGATCTGGGTACTGCAAATACTTTGGTTTTCGTCAAAGGCAAAGGGATTGTATTAAACGAGCCTTCTGTCGTTGCGATTGAAGAATATAATGGAAAAAAACGCGTTCTGGCTGTAGGTAATGAAGCAAAACAAATGCTTGGACGTACGCCTGGAAACATTCATGCCATCAGACCTCTTCGCGACGGCGTTATTGCGGATTTCGAAATTGCCGAAGAAATGATTAAGTATTTTATCCGCAAAGTCCATAACCGCCGTACATTTGCCGCTCCTATGGTCGTTGTCTGTGTTCCTTCCGGCTCTACAGCCGTTGAAAGAAGAGCTATTCAAGAATCTGCCGAAGCTGCGGGTTCCCGCAAAGTATGGCTGATTGACGAACCGATGGCCGCGGCTATCGGCGCAAATCTTCCTGTTACCGAGCCAACCGGCAGCATGGTTGTCGACATTGGCGGAGGCACCACAGAGGTCGCCGTTCTTTCATTGGGCGGTATCGTATATGCCCGCTCTGTAAGGGTTGGCGGTGATAAGATGGACAGCGCAATCATTTCTTACATTCGCCGCAACCATAATCTTCTTGTCGGCGAAAGATCTTCAGAAAGAATAAAAAAAGAAATCGGCTCTGCCTGCCCGCCTGCAAAAGGCGAAGGTCGCACGGTAGAAATTAAAGGCCGCGACTTAATGAACGGCGTGCCAAAAGAAATTATCATCACCGAGCGCCAGATTGCCGAGAGCTTAAACGAACCAGTTTCTCAAATTATTGAGGCGGTGAAAGTAGCTCTTGAAAATACTGCTCCCGAGCTGGCTGCGGATATTGTCGATAAAGGCATTGTCCTAACCGGCGGCGGCGCTTTATTAACAAACCTGAGTCAGGTTTTGCGCGAAGCGACCGGTCTGCCCGTATCAATTGCGGAAAACCCTCTTGCCTGCGTTGTTAAAGGCACTGGGTCGGCGCTGGAAAATATCAGCAAATTTAAAAGCATACTATCTACAATGTACTAAGCCCGGCTTGTACAGCAAAAATTCTTAAGAGTGGTAGATAGCTTATCACTCTTAAGCACTTTTAAAAACCCTTCAAAATAGGATTGTTATGAGAGCAAAAAACAAAAAACTTTTATTTCTTAAACTCAGCAAAATCAAGCTTCTGACAAAAAGATTTGCAATTGTAATTTTGTTTTTGTCCGCTTTTGCTTTCATGCTCATAAGCAAGACCGATACCAAAGTTATCGGCGAAACCTCGTCTTTGGCTATGAACATTGTTTCTCCTCTTATCGACACTTTATCAATCCCCGCAAAAATTACGGTCAAAGGATATGACTACGCCGTTGATTTGCAAAAAACATATAAGGAAAACATTGCGTTAAAAGGCGAAAACTTAAAGCTTAATGATGAAAACAGATACTTAAAATCTTTAGAGATTGAAAACAGGCTTTTATCCCGCCTACTCGACTATATTCCGCCCCCAGAAGCAACATCTTCAACCATTCGAATAGTTGCGACAGAAAACGACGCTTTTTCAAACTCCGTAATTGCCTATACGGGCGGCAGCGATAAAATCAGAAAAGGACATATCGCAATGTCAAATACAGGCGTGGTCGGACGCGTGGAAAATGTTGGTAAAATGTATTCTAAAATAACTCTGATAACAGACATTAACTCTAAAATTCCTGTAATTGTCGAAAAAAACAGAGTCAGAGGAATTTTAATCGGAGATAACACAAACATTAACAAACTTATGTTTACCCCGAGAGCGGCTGATATAAGTATCGGCGACAAAATCATTACTTCGGGAATAGCCGGCGTGTTCCCTCCGGGACTGCCGGTCGGCGTCGTTATCTCCATTGACAAAAGCGGCATAAAAGTAAAGCCTTACGCAGATATTCAGGGCGCGGAATACATAAGAATAATCGGTTATGATATTGACGAAGCTAATTAGGTTTTTATGAGATAAGCATGAGAGAATTTTGGGCTGAAAATATAAAAATACAAATCCAGCAGTTAATGCCAGTCATTAGCTCTATTCTTTTTGTTTTAATTTTCTGTATTCCCAGATATCCCTTCGTCGCTGACAATATCAGACCTTATGTCTCCATAATCTGCGTCTATTTCTGGCTGATATACCGCCCGTACATGTTTGGCATTATCTCTATTTATATCATCGGAATGCTTGAAGATATTGTGTCTTCGACGCCTTTTGGAATAAATATTTTTACTATTCTCTTTGTTTATGTTCTGACAAATTTGATATATAAATTTGTCGCAAACAAACCATTTACAGTAACATGGTACGGCTTCGCGTTTATTGCCGCCAGCGCGTCAATTATAAAATGGTTTGTCTTGTCTATTTACTACAGCCAGTTTTTACCGTTTATTCCTTTGATTTTCAGCCTGCTGGCAACAATTGTTTTTTATCCTATTTTCAGTTTCGTTAATGCCTATATCCAAAATCATCTGATGGAGGACGACATATAATGATGAACAGAGATAACGATAAGGGAAGAATTTTGATAAAACGCGCATTAATAATGGCGGCGTTCAATTTTTTTATCATGCTCGCCATTATTTTGCGTCTTTATCACTTGCAGGTATACCAAGCGGACAGATATAAAACCCTTGCCGACAGAAACCGCATTTCCACAAGAATTCTGATTCCTCACAGAGGGAGAATATTCGATAGAAACAATGAACCGCTTGCTGTTAACCAGCAAAATTTTCAGGCTCTTATTGTAGCCGAGCAGACAACCAGCATAGACGAAACCCTAAAAGCCTTCAATGAGATTATGCCGCTGACCGAAGGTGAAATAGATAAAATAAAAAAAGACCTAAAGAAAAACAAAAGTTTTGTTCCAATAAAAATCAAAGACAACCTGTCATGGGAAGATATGGCGAAGATTCAGCTTCATTCATCAGATTTACCCGGCATTTTTGTTGATGAGGGTCTCTTAAGGCATTATCCTTACGGCGAGCTGACCGCTCACATATTAGGTTATGTCTCTTATGTTACTAAAGACGATTTAAAAAAAGAAAACGACCCGCTTCTCGAGGTTCCGGATTTTAGGATTGGCAGAAAAGGGCTGGAAAAAACTTTTGAAAAGAAACTGCGCGGAAAAGGCGGAAACTTAAAGCTTGAGGTAAACGCCTTCGGACGCATTATGCAGGAGATTCAACGCGTTGATGGTATCGCCGGCGAAGACGTTACTTTATCTATAGATGTAAGGCTGCAGAAAAAAGCCCACGAACTATTTAAAGATGAAAGCGGCGCCGCAATTGTAATGGATGTCAATACCGGCGAAGTTATTTCGTTTTCATCTTTTCCATCTTTTGACCCCAACCTTTTCATTCAGGGCATAAGCACAAAAGATTGGGAAGAACTGCAAAAAAGCGAAAGGAATCCACTGTCAAACAAAGCTGTTTCAGGACAATACTCTCCAGGCTCGACCTTCAAAATGGTCGTAGCGCTCGCGGCTTTAACAGATAATATTATTTCAACAACAAGCACCGAGTACTGCTCGGGAAAAACAACTCTCGGAAATCATATCTTTCACTGCTGGAAACATGATGGACACGGCAGAATAGACCTGGTTGAGGCAATAAAACATTCCTGCGATATATATTTTTATAACATTTCACAAAAATTGGGCATTGATAAGATATACAATATGGCGGACAAGTTTGGTCTGGGCAAAAAAACTGGTATCGGGCTTGATGACGAAAGAGACGGTTTAATCCCCAACAAAGACTGGAAAATGAAAAGGTTCGGAGAGGCTTGGCAGCAGGGCGAAAGCATGATTTCCGGCATTGGACAGGGATATATACTGACCACGCCGATACAGCTGGCAAAAATGATGGCGATGATTGCCAACAACGGTGTTGAAGTCGAACCTACCTTTATAAAGCAGAACGTTTTATCGAAAGCTCCCGAAAGTTTGAACATTCAAAAAAAATATTTTGATACGGTAAAAGCCGGTATGTATGAGGTCGTAAACATTTCGGGCGGAACGGCATTTATGTCCAAATTTGATTATAAAGGCAAAAAAATGGGCGGAAAAACTGGAACAACTCAAGTAAAAAGAATATCATTAAAAGAGAGGCAGAGCGGAATAATCAAACAGGAAGATTTGCCCTGGAAGTTTAGAAACCACGCTCTTTTTGTCGGATATGCGCCTCATAATAACCCCAAATATGCCGTTGTCGTAATTGTAGAGCATGGAAGAAGCGGCTCTGCCGTCGCGGCGCCGATTGCTTCAAAACTACTGCTTGAAGCATTAAAACTGGATGATGAAGACATAAAGGAATAGGAAAAGAATAATGCGCAGACAAGGTATGGGCTTAGGAAATCAGAGTTTAAGCATAAAGGAAAAGTTATACAACTTAAGCTTTGCCTATATTTATTTCATCATCATAATTGCCGCCATCGGAACAATGATGCTATATTCGGCGTCTGGCGGAGACTGGCAGCCATGGGCATCAAAACACCTGATAAGATTCGGGATAAGCTTTTGCATTATGATTACCTTGTCGTTAGTGGATGTAAAATATTATCTGAGGCTGGCATACCCCTTATTCTTTCTTACCGTCATACTGTTAATAATAGTCGAAGTTGAGGGGCATATCGGCAAAGGCGCGCAAAGGTGGATTGATATTGGATTTATTAGAATACAGCCTTCGGAGATTATGAAAATCTCGCTTATTCTTGCTTTGGCAAAATATTTTCACAATTCGTCAATACAGAGCATAGAAAACTTCAGGGGCATTATAATACCAGGTCTTATGGTTGCCATTCCAGCCATACTCACCGTTTTACAGCCGGACCTTGGCACCGCGTTAATGATGATATTTTCTGCGGGAGTAATATTTTTTATTGTAGGGGTGCAAATATGGAAATTTATAGTAGCGGGAATTGCCGCGCTTATATCCCTTCCCATAATCTGGCACTTTTTACATGATTATCAAAAGGAACGCGTATACACATTTTTAAACCCCGAAAGAGACCCTTTAGGCTCTGGATATAATATTATCCAATCAAAAATAGCTCTCGGCTCGGGAGGCATTTTCGGCAAAGGTTATCTTCAGGGAACCCAAAGCCATTTAAACTTTTTGCCGGAAAAACATACCGATTTCATTTTCACCATGTTATCTGAAGAGTTCGGCATGGTCGGAGCCGTTTTTGTCGTTATTATAAATATGCTGATAATCGCTTACGGCTATTCATTTGCCCTAAAAACAACAGGATATTTCGGCAAGCTTGTAATTATCGGACTGACGACAAACTACTTTATATATGTATCTATGAACACCGCAATGGTCCTGGACTTGATTCCTGTCGTCGGCATCCCCCTGCCTCTCATATCGTACGGCGGAACGGTTATGATGTCGGTAATGGCAAGTTTCGGAATTATTTTATCCTTTTATATAAACAGGCATATAAATATTGGAAAAGACTAAAACCGCCTAGAATAAATTCTTTATATCTTCCTTAGAATCAGCCTTAAGGTAAGGGTTGCAGGCTTTCTCCATACCTAGGCTTATCGGACTGACAGGAAGCCCCTTATCAAGCCTTTCCTGCGCAATTTTAACATATTCATCCATAACTGAATTTCCCGTGTTTGCCCTCATGGCAAAACCTATTGCATGGATAGTATATTCATGCCCTGGATAAAACATTACATCGTCTGGAAGGGTTTTTATCTTTTTCAAAGAGTTAAGCATTTGCTCAGAAGTTCCCTCAAATAATCCGCCGACACAGAGGTTAAACAAAACGTCCCCTGTAAACAATGCTTTTTCTTTTGAAAAGTACCACAAAATATGACCTGTTGTATGTCCTTCAGCATGGATTATATGAGCTTCCAAGCTTCCAATCTTAAATATATCGCCATCTCTCACGCTAATGTCTATTCCCGGTATCCTATGCTCATCATACGCGGCTCCAACTATTTTAGAGCCAAAAATATTTTTCAGCTCAATATTCGCGTCCGTATGGTCAAAATGATGATGAGTGTTTAATATATACTCCGGCTTTATGCCAAGCTCTAAACATCTGTTGACAATATTTGCCGCCTCTGGAGCGTCAACAATTGCGGAAACGCCGGTATCTTCATCAATTATTATATAAGCATAATTATCCATAGAGCCTTCACGGCACAAAACAGTTTCGATTTTCATTACACCCCCCCTCCTTAAATACACAAAATGATTTTATAGAGTTAGCTAACAAGAAATAAGAAAAAATTTTTATTCAAAATTTCTGTATTCGCAAAATCGGCTCTAGATACTTTATAAAATCATTTTATAGATAGTCGCCGGGATTTATCTCATCAATTTGTTCCGGCTTCATATATTGTTTGGCATATTCGAGATATACTTTATTGTTTATAAACACTCGGTATAAATCCGGGTCTATGTGACCGGTGTTTTTCATGCTCTTCATAATGCTTAAAACCTGAGACAATGTTTTTGTCTCTTTATACGGTCTGTCGCTTGCGGTAAGCGCTTCAAAAATATCCGCTATGGCGATTACCCTTGCCGGGATTGACATTTCCTCGCCGGTTAAGCCGTTTGGATACCCTTGTCCGTCCATTCTCTCGTGATGGGAGCCGGCATACTCGACAACATTTGACAGCTCTTTAGGGAAAGGAAGAGCCTTTAGCATGTCGATGGTAACTTCTATATGCTCGTTAATTTTTGTTCGTTCTTCCGCCGTAATTGTACCTCTTCTGATTTCAAGATTATAAAGTTCTCCCCTGTTATATCCTCCAAACAGGTGGTCTTCTCGGTTTTGCAGAAGGTTTTCTATGCTGGGCTTGCTGTAAAGCTCATGGTCGACGACGCTGTCTCTTTCCGCCCAAGACAATCCCTTCATACGGCTGAAATATCTTTTAAACTTAATCTCGGAAATGTTTTTCAATCTTGAAATATCATCGTCGCTCATTGCATTATCGCCGATATTACATCTTGCGACAAAATCAAAATCATCCTCAAGTTTTTTCACTTTTGCAACAAATTCCGCCTCAAGGTTTTCTTTTGTATCAACATCTCCCAAACGTTTTTTAAGATACTCGATATGAGCGTCTCTGCGCAGAATTTCAAAACGAGACCTTATTTCATGAATTCTGTTATTAATGGTTTCAAGCTTTGTCGCTTTATCAACAATATATTCTGGAGTAGTAAGTTTTCCGCAGTCGTGCAGCCATGACGCGATGTGCAGAGAATACCATTCTTCCGAGGTCATTTCAAAACCAGCCAGCGGTCCGCTGTCTTCCTGCACCGCGGCTGTCGCAAGCATTCTGGTAATAACCGGCACATGCTGGCAGTGACTTCCCGTATAAGGCGATTTTGCGTCTATAGCCCTCGCGATAACTTCAATAAACGATTCCAATAAATGTCCGTAAGACTCTCGCAGCCTTCTGTTTTCAACTAAATATGCCAAAAGCTCGCATAAAAAGGTTATCGCTCTTTGCATATCTTTTGTAAAGGGAATGGACTTGCCATTGCTGTCTAAAGCATTAACAAACTGGGCAACGGCAATAACATCTTCTTTCTTATCTATCAAAGGAATTGTCAAAACAGAGTTTGTCGTATAGTTATTATTTAAATCATATTTTTCAAAAAAAGAATTGTCCAAATCGCTGTTTACATATATATGGCTTAAATTCAGCACCTCTTTATTAAGAGCGCTTCGCTCAACCGCAGATTTTTTAATCTTAACTTTTTGGTCTGACAAATTGACGATGGAGGCGTAAGATAAGTTATCAATGCCCGCCTTTGACATTTTTAGACTCTGATTTACGCTGTAGTCCAAGCTTAGGTACCCGTTATTGTCAATATTATAGAAGAAACACGCGTCCGCATTTGCCACTTTCATCGCAAGCTGCGTCGTTTTTTGAATTATGACATGATATTCTTCTTCTTTAGAGATGAACTCTTGAAGCTCAAAAACATCAAACAATAAATCCTCAACTATATTAACCAATGTTCTTCTCCGACTACTTGTCAACTTATCTTTGAAATTAGGTACTGTATATCTTTAATATCCATTTTTTCATTAACACTGTCAAATGTTAATACTCTTTCTACGACTTTTTGTATGAAATTTTCCCTACTTTCTTTTCTCATATCAAAATTTAATTCATATATAATTTTTAGCGCGGCAATTACGGCAGGGAAAAATGTGTTGGAAATACGGGCTTCCCGCATTATATTTCTTATCATATATTCGTCTTCCGTATTGCGTAATATTTCTCTGATTTCTTTAATGTTTCTTTTGGTTAGATAGGAAAGAGCATACTCAAAAAACTTTAAATCTCCCATACACATTGAACGCGCGACTAACGTCGGCGTCAGCCTTTCAAGGCTGTACAGCTGCTTGACAATGGCTTCTGTTTCTTTATCGGTGCTGTTTTCTGAAATTTTTAAAGTAAGATTATCTGTTGATGACGCGTCATTATAATGCCCGGCTTTTTTTATTGCCTCGGTCTTAGTCTTTGCCGACATATCCTGAGACAATTTATTTATATCATTTTTAGTCAAGGTCGCATTAGCCATCTGACACACTCTCAGCAAATAATAAAAACCACATCCCTATAGTAGTAGTATAACAGTGAATTTACTATAATTATAATTAACTTTTTATTAAATTCGCCAATACACTACAGTACTCGAAAAGTTTTACCCATATCGTCAGACGCTTTCATCAAGATAATCTCTCAACGCCTTTAATTCGCTTTTAATACTGTTTTGTCTTTCAAGAGCTTCATCAGTCGTACCCCAGGTCTCGTTTTGCCATATCTCTTCAATATACGCGGCGTCAAAAGCCTGCTCTGGAGTAATCTTCTTTTCAACAAACGCCGCCGCAATCATCATTGACTGCAAAGTCATGGAGGCGTCATAAAAAGCGGCAAGCTTTTTATTGCTCATTTTTTCAAGATACGATGTAAAAGCGCCCATCAAAGAACCTTGCTGCTTAGGAACATTGAGGTCTTTTGTCTGACTGAGCTTATAGCGCAGAACGGAATCTTCCAGCCACTTAATTATCGGCAGCCACAGCTTCTCCTGTCTTTTTACCAGCTCTCTTTCCGTACCCCAGAAAACCATCAAATCCGACATGGCGATTTTTATCAGACCGTTTATAACTTCGGACCTGTTCTCGGCAATGCCCAGCTCCGTTTTTTTAAGCTTTTTAAGCACTTCCAACCGCCTTTTCTATTTCTTAAACATTTTTAAAACATCTTTTGCCGTATTTTTCAAATCCTCAGTGTTTCCAGAAGTAACGCTTTTTATAGTGTTCTTTACAGCGTCTTCAACTCCTTTATAAGCATCCTGACCAGTCGCCGCAACACCTGTCGGTTTAGGGAAACGGCTTGAATAAGATGTTTTTTCCAAGGCGGTATAACATGGGGCGCTTGAAGCGTCCAATAAAACCGCGGAAGCCGCATATACTGGAGCGTTTAATGCCAAGCCAACCGCGGTTTTTGCAGTCTGAGTTTTATCCAGACCAACTCCTGGCTCGGATAATGTTCCTGTTACCCTGATAAAGGAAGATATAATCTGCGAAATATTTACATCAGTAACACTTCCAGAAAAAGGCTTGATGCTGAAATCAATCTTTTCATTATTAAGGTTAATGCTGCCGTCGCTTGAAAGTTTAAGTCCATTGGTGTCGAACGCTATGCCGTTAGGGAAATTAACACTGCCTTTGCTAATATCAGCTCTTACAACTGCGCAGTTTAGAGTTGAGTTGACTTCCGCATTATCTCTAATATTAAGCATTCCCATAATCTGGCTGAAGAAGTTTCCCTTTATAAATCTCAGCTCGCCGGAATTAATTTTGGACTTGTTCACAATAGCTATAACTTGTCCGTCTAAGCTGCTAATCAATGACTTAACTGTTTTTCCCGAACCAGTAATATTTATGTTCAAATCTGTGCTGCCGCCATCAAGAATAGCAAAGTTTTTGTTATCATGCGACTGCAATGCCGTGTATAATTTTTGAATTTTTATATCCTGACTTTTCGCGCTAAATTTCACCGACGAATTATTCGCGTTAACCGAAGCATTGGCGGCAAGAGTGCCGTCGCCCGCCAAAATTGTTATCGGGTCGGCATTTAAGAGACCGTCTTTTAGTTTTGCCGTAAGATTAAGCTTATCAATCTGCATGTCGTCACTTATGATAATTGTTCCCATGCTTGCTTTTGCGTCCGCATTAACTGTTTTCAAAACATCAAAAGGCAGCGGAGCGTCTTTAATAAGCCGTTCGGCTGCATGGGCCGAAGATATAAGGCTTGGAAACTCTATTAATGAAGCGGTTTGGGTTTTAAGCTTTCTCAAATCAAATCTGTCGCTGTTAAGGCTAACAAAAACATAAGGCAGAGTTCCCTTAATATTTGCAACCACATTGCCTGTGATAATATTTTCTTCAACATCAAGAGAGTGAATATTAATGCCGACACTGTTGACATTACCGTCAACTACGCCGACAAACTTTACCTGCGGCGCGCCGAAATTACCGCGCGGATTAGTCGCGTCAACATTTAGAACATAATGAAGATCTTTGCTCAAAGCGTCAATAACGCTGCCGCCTACCTTGGCATTCGCCCCAAAAGCCGTTATGTCAAGATTAAACGGATAAGGGTTATAATCTTGAACCAAGCTTCTTAAAGAGCCGACAGTTGCCGTTCCTTTTATCGTCTCGTCATTATAAGCGACATCAAACTTAAAGTTCATATCGCTGTCAATACTTTCCGAAGTGATGTTAAACTCATTAATTTTAAGTTTAATATCCTGATTGTTCTTATGGTTGCTAAACTCAACAAAACCATCCCGAATTAAAATATTTTTTGCAAACAGCCCGTCAATCGGCATTTTAAATTCTTCCGAATTATTTTGAACAATAACATCGTTTACAACTGTCTGCGCATTCTGCGCATAGACTTTATAACCCAATGCCGCCGATTTCAGCGCCTCAAACTCCCAGTTTGCTTTGCCGTCTTTATTAATCTCAAGATAAATCATCGGCTTGATTAATATCAATTTATAAATTTCAATTTCTTTTCTTAAAAGAGGAAGTATGGAAACTTTTACATCAAGCCTTTCCAGCTCAACCATATTAGGATTCTTCGACCATTTGGCATTGGCAAGCCTGACTTTCTCCAGCTCAAGAGTTGGAATAAGAGAAATCCCCAATTTTGCGTTGCCGTCAATTGCAAACTCGCGTCCGATTTGTTTTTCAACAATCTGCGATATTTGCTCTTTATATTTATTTAAATCAAAGAAATACGCAAAAATCGCAATTCCAATAAGCAGTAGGAAAATCAGGGAAATTAAAGCAATCAGCAAATACTTTAAAAACTTAAATATCTTTTTCATCTCTCTTATCCTTTAAAATTCATACCAACAGCATTTATACTATCTATAAAATATTCCGGCAGTTTTGCCACAATTATTGTCTTTTTATTATATATGCCCGATAAATCGATTTTGTATGCATGAAGATGCAGTTTATCCGCAAAAATATCAAACTTCTGCCGCGTTTCTCCATAATATTTGCCATCTCCGACAATCGGCGTTTCAATATATTCCATGTGCGCACGAATTTGGTGGGTTCTTCCGGTAACAGGCAAGGCTTCGACCAGCGAAAACTTTTTGCCGACGCTGTCAATAACCTTATAATCGGTCACGGCTTTCCTGCCGTCGTCAACCGCAAAGCTTTTCTCGCCAACTTTTTCCAGGGGAGCCTTTATTTCGCCCTCGTCTTTTTGCGGCTTACCGATGACAAGAGCCAGATAAGTTTTTTTCAAACTATGCTCTCTAAAGGCTTTGGTAAGTTTTTCCGCATATTTTCTATTGCGCGCCAAAAGCAGAATACCACTGGTTTCCTTATCAATCCGATGCACCAGCTTAGGTCTTTCATCCGAACCAAATTTCAACCCGTCAAGCATGCCGTCGACATGTCTATTCGTATTAGTTCCGCCCTGAACCGCCAAACCAGAAGGCTTGTTTAAGACAATTATATTATCATCCTTAAAGATAACCAGCGATTGAATAAAATCCGTGTCTTTAGCGGATAATCTGCCGGTTTTTTCCACTATGGCATTATCTGTTTCCATAGGAGGAATTCTAATTTCCTGACCCGTTGAAAGCTTTGTGCCGGTTTCGACTTTTTTCCCGTCTACTTTTATTTGCTTTGTCCGAAGCAGTTTTTGCAGACGAGACATCGGAACAGCCGGATAATACTTCAAAAACCATCTGTTTAACCTCATGCCGTCATCAATATCTTTTATTTTTATCAGTTCAACTTTTGACATAATTTACCTTTTGTTTCTAATCTTCTTTCTTGGTATTTTTTTGTTTTTCCCTGCGAAGATTATCAAAATAATCCACCCGTTTTTTTATTTCTCTTTCAAAACCCCTGTCCGCAGGATGATAAATTTTCTCTCTCTTCATTTCTGTCGGAAAATAATTTGCCCCGGAAAAACCGTCTTCTTCGTCGGGATCATACTGGTACCCTTCCCCGTAGCCAAGGTTTCTCATCAGCTTGGTTGGAGCGTTTAATATATTTTTCGGCGGCATAAGAGAACCTGTTCTTCGCGCTAAATCTTTTGCCTTATAGCTCGCTTTATAAATGCCGACAGATTTTGGCGCGGTCGCCAGATAAACTGCCAGCTGAAAAACCGCTAAATCTCCTTCGGGAGAACCAAGTCTTTCATAAATTTCCCAGCAGGCAACCGCCTGCGTAACCGCGTTAGGGTCAGCCAGAGAAACATCCTCAACCGCAAACCTTGTCAACCTGCGGAGCAAATATCGCGGGTCTTCGCCAGATTCTATCATCCTTGCGACCCAATACATGGTCGCGTCAGGGTCGGAACCGCGCATTGACTTATGAACTGCGGAAATCAGATTATAATGCCCGTCGCGCCCTTTGTCGTAAATCGGCGCGCGCGAACGCACCAGCTTAATAACCGCGTCTTTGTCAAAAACTTCATTATCCTGAGCATAAGAAAAAATATTTTCCGCCAAATTTAAGATATATCTGCCATCGCCGTCGGCAATCTCTTTCATAAAGCCTCTGGCGTCGTCATCAACAGGAAGCTTACGTCCCATTTCTTTTTCCGCTCTCTGCAGCAGGGTTTCAAAATCATCATACGTCAAACGGTTAAGCACAAAGACCTGCGCCCGTGAAAGCAAAGCGGCGTTCAGCTCAAACGACGGGTTTTCCGTTGTCGCGCCAACCAATATTATTGTGCCGTTTTCGACATAAGGCAAAAAACCGTCCTGCTGAGATTTATTAAAGCGGTGTATCTCGTCTACAAACAAAAGCGTGCCTTTTCCTTGAGATGCCCGTCTTTCCTCCGCATACTGGAACACCCTCTTAAGATCTGCGACCCCGGAGAAAACCGCGGAAATTTGCTCAAAATATAAATTTGTATCCTCTGCAATAAGGCGTGCGATTGTTGTTTTGCCGCAGCCTGGAGGTCCCCAGAGAATAAAGGAAGTAATTTTTCCAGATTTTACCATTCTGCCCAAAGGAGCGTCTGGACCAACAACCTGATCCTGACCGACAACCTCGCTCAAGCTTTTGGGTCGAAGCCTGTCTGCAAGCGGACGCTTAATCTGAGATGAAAATAATGTTTCTTCCATAACTTCTCACAAAACTTGGTTAAATTAATTATCAAACGGATTTGCTTTTTTGGTTTCCAAAGAAGAGCCAAACGCATCTTCTCCCAGCCACCAGCTGTCTTCTTCCTGCAGCTTTTCAATTTTCATTGTTTCCAATTTCTGCTTCTTCGTATTCTGCCATTTGTCGGAAGACTCGCGCTTGGTGGTTTCGCTTTCCTTAATTTTTGAAATATTATCCGTTAAAAGATTTCTTTGCTTATATAAATATTTTTCCAAATCTTCTTTTGACGAAATCTTCACGCCTGTTCCTTTTACAACGTCCAGAATATCGGGAACAACTGAATCCTGACGGTGTCTGTTTCTCAAAACAATCTCGTTAACATTGTCAATTTCCCGGAGCGCCGCCTTAACTTTCAGGTCATAATTTTTTGCAAAGAACAATGAGTCAGACTTAATCGGCAGGTCATAATGCCCTTCAACCAGAAGCAGATATTTACCTTTTGAAAACGCGTTTTTAAGCATTGGCGACATCAAATCTCTTGACAAAGCGCGGTAAGTCTGGCTCTTAAACGCCATATCAGGGTTTGCGACATAGTCAATTCCGCTTTTCATATTAATTTCATTCGCTTCCTTATCATATATCGACAACTGACTCAGCCTTTGAACAACCGCCTGATTGTCCTCTGCGGAAATCAGCTTGTATGTCGTTTTGTTTATAACCTCTCCGACGGTTTCCGTATTATATGTTTCACTCAAGCTGTCCATATCGTTTGTTAAAAGCATTGTCGAAATATTTGCCTCTTCCTTAACGTCCAGCAATTCACTCAAAAGCTTAATCCTTGGAAGAAGTTCAAAGTCGTCCAAAAGGAACAGAAGCGGAGAACTTGTGTTTTTGCTTTGGATATTCGCGACAAGAAGCATATCCATGAAAAACGCGGTCATAAAAGCCGACTCTCTGGTATACGCGCCGCTATAAACCGTAACCAGTTCTTTTTCCCCTGTTTCCTCATTTATAATACCCCGAACATCATGAACGGTAAAATCGCTCAAAGAAGTTCTTTCTCTGATTGATTCTTTTCTAAAAATTGACAAAGAGTCAAGGACAATGCTGAAAACTACCCAGCGCTGTTTTTTGGATAAGTGGTCCAAATATTCGAACACTGATGAAAATTTGGGATTATACCCAAAGAAACCGGCCTCCGCCATATATTCTCCAAGCATATTTTTCCATATTACTTCGCTGTCGTTTTCTTTGCCGCTGTTTGCGGAACAGTATCTATGCACAAGCGTATCAACTATCATCGACAGACTCAAATCCCTGCCCTGCCATTGCGGAGGAATATTATACCAAGTACCGATTGGCAAATAATTATCAAAAGTAACCTCGCCTTCCTCAAGATTGCGGATAGCTTCTTCAGCCTCGTCAGACGACATATACTGATAATAGCTGTATAAAATGCTTTTCTCCTCATCATTTAGACTGCCTGCTTCTTGAAGCCTTGTAAGGAAATAGTCATTTGCCATGGCTTGTTCTATTTTGGAAACAAAAAAGTGTATCAACCCCTCCAGCGTTGTACCCGCAAGTTTTTCCCAATAGTTATTGGCATCTTTTATGACTAAATACTGGGAGACAAATTTTATATAATTATTCCTTGCCGGGTCTTTTTTCGGCATATTACCATGCGACAAAGGATTCCATCTCGGATAATATTCTCCCTTTGCGGGGTTATCCAGCCTGTCCCAGTTAAAGTTGAAAACCTTGCCGATTTTTGCTCTGTATCCGCTGGAAAACCTCGGAAGAATTCCGCTACAGTCTACCGCTATGACATTTGTATCATCCGCGTTCAAAATAGTAGGTATCGCAATTGAAGTTGTTTTACCCAGTCCTTTTCCAAACCATATTAAGGCAGACGCGTTTTTAACCGCTTTTAACGTGATATCGGCAATACGCCCGAACAACATTGCACCGTTGCCCAAAAGCCCGTATCGTTCAATCTCGTCCGTTGATGCAAAATAAGCGCCTCTTTTTCTTAGCGGACAGGTAAAAATCATATACAAAAACAAAACAACCGTGGAGACTACAGCCAGATGAGGAAGAAGCAAAAGCATATTCATTTTGTTTGAAACTCTTGCCAGCTGAAACTCGGCAAACCATGTTTCATACGCGCGGTAAAGATAGCTTGGCAGACTCATAAATGTTATGGATGACAAACCAGTTGCTTTAAATGTCTCTATACTCAAGCCGTATCTGAGAACATAATGCAAGAAAAAGAAAAACAAGCTGAACAAACAAAAACTCACAGCGACAACAATAGCCAAATACAAAAGCCACAGCCAAAAGGCATAAGGGCTTTTAGACTCCTTAAAGTAAGTTTTAACGCTCATTTCCACCTCTTGAACTTATCATCTGGTCTCTATGCATATCATCCTTAAAGATGTCCTTGTCAATTTCTCTGCTTGCGGAATCATTCTTTTCCTGCTCTCTTTTCTTTTCCCTGCGCGCTTCAAGTTCTTCTCTTTTTCTTTGTTCGATTAGCTCTCTTAATTCTCGGTTATTATTTTTTTCTTCGTTTTCTCTCTCGCGTCTAATTTTTTCTAAAATCTCGTCTTCTTTAACTGGGGGCTTGGCATTTGGACTGCGGAAAACTTTTTTGCCGGCTTTAAGCATTTTTTCAATGCTCATTCCCTTATCCTTGGTAAAATCCCATGTCCCAAATTCTCTTCCGTCATCAAAAAACAGTTTATCAAAATCAAGCCCCTCAAACCCTTTGCCTTTTGTTTTCTTCGGAGCCAAAATCTTTTTCAGTTCCTCGACATTCGGCACGCGCCCCAAAGCCTGCGCTATCTGCTGGGGAGTAATAATGCTCTCCGACAAATCAAGCTCCATAATATTTACGCCCGTAAAATCGACGCCAGTAAAATCGACGCCCCTCAGGCTGATTTTGCTTAAATCAACTCTTTTTAAGTCAAGCAATGTTAAATTTATACGCGTAAGATTAAGCTTGTGCGGATAATATTTCGCAAGATACTCCACTAACTCCTGAAGCTCTTCTAAAGTTACGTCGTCAATATCAATATCTAATAAGATTGCATTCTCTAAATCGGCGTCATGAAGCTTAACATTATGAAGCTTGGCGCCTGTAAAATTGGTCTCATGCAGCACTGCCCCAGCTAAAATAGCGCCCGACAAATCTGCTCCCGACAAATTTGCGCCGGATAAATCCGCGCCAGAGAAATCAACATTTCGAAGATTTGCGCCGGATAAGTTGGCGCCGATAAGATTAGCGGCGGAAAAGTTTGCGTTCTCTAAGTTTTCTTTCGAAAAAGAACCCCTCATAATGCTTTTTCCGCCAAACTCAATATTGCTTTTCGGCATTTTCTTATCAAAACCCTTATACTGAGAAGGCTTTTTCACAGGGGGATTATGCTCGTCTTGCGGTCCGCGCTCTGGCTCTTCGTCTTCTTTCCTTGCAACAGCGTTCCACACAGCTTGGTCTTCGTCTTCTAAAACGAAGCGGTTACTATCATTTTTTTTCTCATAATCTTTGCTGCCTGCCATATACAAATCTCATTTTTAAAATGTCAAAATCAATGAAACTAACTATATATTATATCTTTAATATTTACAATGGCTTTAACAAAAAGACCGCGGATTTTTTTGTAATAATACGTAACATCATTTTAAAAGCTTTTTCCAAAGAAATTTGCTATAAATGTGCCAATAAATATTTATTTCAATTCTATAAAAAGGTTCGTAAACATGAGTAATCTAAAAGTTGCCGTTATCGGTGCTGGAATGATGGGAAAAAACCATCTGAAAACATACAAATCTCTTCCGCATATTGAGCTGGTCGGCGTATACGACATTATCCCGGAAGCGGCAAAAGCTGCTGCGGATATGTTTGAAATCAAAGCTTTTTCATCTTTGGAAGATGTTGCAAAAGCTGTTGACGCAGTCAGTGTTGTTACAACTTCAATAACTCATGCCGAGGTCGGCGAGTTTTTCTTAAATAAAGGCATTCACTGCCTTATCGAAAAACCTTTGGCAACAACTGAAGAAGAGTGCCAGAGATTAATCAGCGCGGCAAAAAACAACAATGTAACTCTTCTTGTCGGTCACATTGAACGCTTTAATCCTGCGGTTGAGCAAATGGGCAAAATCCTGTCCGACACAAAAAAAATCAGATCATTAACCGCACAAAGAATGTCTGCCGCAAGCGGACGCATTACTGACGTTGACGTCGCGATGGATTTAATGATTCATGACGTTGAGGTTATAATGTCATTAGTAAAATCTCCTGTGGCAGATGTTCAGACCGCAAGCGTTAAGACAAAAGAAAATCCTCTTGGCACAGATTATATTACCGCTTTGGTAGAATTTGAAAACGGTGCGACCGCAAATATCACAGCAAGCCGTATTACTCAGGCGCGCGTCAGAACTTTGACCGTTACAACCGATACAAACTACATTGATATGGATTTCATCAATCAAAGTATCAACGTCCATTCTCAAGGACGCATGCCTTATGCTAACCAGGCGGAAATCCCCGAATGGATGAACTATGGTCTTAAAGGCAGCGTTGAGCAGTTGTTTATTCCGACAAATCAACCCCTGCAGGCTGAATTAACTCACTTCGTTAACTGCATTAAAGGAAAAGAAACTCCAAGAATCAGCGGTGAAAACGCGCTGGACGCGCTGCAGGTAATTTGGCAGGTTCAGGAAAAACTTGGTTTAACAAAGAAGCCTTCCAGCAAGAAAATATCCGCTGCTTAAAAAATGCCTGCCAGATTTAAAATAACAATAGAATATGACGGCACCGGGCTGTTAGGCTGGCAAAGACAGCTTGATGGTCCCAGCGTTCAGGAATATATTGAAACCGCGATTTATAAATTTTCCAGCCAAATTGTCGAAGTCCATGGAAGCGGAAGAACAGACGCCGGAGTTCATGCTTTGGGTCAGGTCGCGCATTTCGATTTTGATACGGATATGGACGAGTTTAAGCTTCGCGAAGCTTTAAACGCCCATTTAAAAATTATGGAAGCAAAGATTGCGATTCTTGAGGTTGAAAAAGTTCAGAATGATTTCAATGCCCGCTTTGACACTGTAAAAAGAAGCTACATTTACCGCATTTTAAACCGCAGAGCTTCAAGCCCCTTAAGAGAAAACAGAGTCTGGCACATCAACTATCCTCTGGATATTGAGAAAATGAAAGAGGCGGGCAGACATCTTCTTGGACATCATGATTTCAGCTCTTTTCGCGCGGCGGCATGTCAGGCAAAATCTCCAGAAAAAACTTTGGATATAATCGAAATAACTAAAGAAGGCGATGAGATAGTTTTTTATTTTGAAGCAAAATCTTTTCTCCATCACCAGGTACGCAACATGGTCGGAACCTTAAAAATGGCGGGGGACAAAAGTATAACACCGAAAGACGTCAAAACAATTTTGGAAGCAAAAGACCGAACCAAAGCTGGAATTACGGCTCCCGCCTGCGGATTATATTTCAAACAGGTTTGGTATTAACAAAAAAATCGCAGCTCCAACAGGAACCGCGATTTTTTTAGCTCTTTTGCCAAGGCATGGGTCAGTCGTTTCTGTAAACAAGGCTCATACAAGCCTTATTTTCAACAAACTCAAGCCTGATTTTGTCACCCTGACATACCGTATCAGGAATCCCGCACAAATGTCGTTTGACTATAACCTCTCCCAAATCTACGGTATAGAGGTTAAGCCTTACTCCGTCATCTCTCGGCGGCAGACTCCCAAACTGGGGTTTACGCTCAAAAACATTCAAAACTTCAAATTCATACGCCTTTTGAACAATATCAACAAAAAGCGTAAGAACTTTATTCTTTGAAAGCTTGAGCTTAGTAATCCGCACAGGCACCCTATCGCAATTCTCGATGATAGGAGTGTTCAAAAGCACCTCTATGCTCGTAAAGAGTTTTCGCGCAGAAGAGTCTTTGTGAAAAAGATCCTCCATGGGCTGTTTGAGGTTGTTCACAACCGTCTCTTCAACAAGCAGGGCTTTCCAGAGTTTTCTTATCCTTATTCGATACCTGATTTTTTTATAAATGGTCTTCATAATCTTGTATCCAAGAATTATAAAAACAATCCATAAAACATATCGACCGAACAAAAGATAAGCCTGAATACCAAAATCGCTCAACTCCATCGGAACAACGCCTTTCGCGTTTATAAGCTCCTCAAAGCAGTCAAACGGGCCAACAAGAAAGTTTGCTTCCATATTCAGCTGTTTAGTTCGTTTTTACTTTGCTTTTTAGCTTCTTTTCTTTTTCTGATAAAAGCTATTATGGCTAAGATTATTATTAATGTTAGCATAACAAAATATTTTATACTGCCAGGCAGCGGTTAATAAATCTAAATTATAAAAAGTATCTTTTATTATACAAAACTATATTATTTTGTCTACAACTTTAAAATTCATCCGCACAAGAAATAGAATCATAATCCAAAACCGTTAAGACCGTATCATAATCAAAACCAGCCTGAACAAGCTTCACCATGTCTTTTTGCCGAAAAGCTCTCCTTTCTTCTTCATCTTTTCGAAAAGGTCCGATTCTTTTCTTTTTTGCAATTTTCAACGCCGAGCTGAGAGGATTGTAATTTTGCTCTTCAAGCAAGTCTTCCACTATATCGTCCGATATGCCTTTTTGCTTTAGCTTTCCATGTATATATTTTGCCGACTTCCCAGAGCTAAGATAGGATTTTACCTTAAAAGCGGCATATCTTTCATCGTCTACATAATTGAGTTTTTTAAACTCTTCTATCAACTCTTCAATCCACTGATATGCTTCCGCCTTATCAAAATCAGAATTGGCAAAAGCATATTTATCAACGCGTCTTTTCAAAACGAAACGTAAATTGTCCGTTGAGGTTTCAAACCTTTTTAGATAATAAAGACCGATGTTTTTCAGTCTTTTCCTGGTTATTTTTTTCAAAGGTTTAACTTTTTTCTCATCATCAGCAAACACTTGCTTTTTCCTTTTATAAACACTAAATATAAAGTCAGATTTTAAAAAGATTATATAAGGAAAAAAGATAGTGACCAATAAAAATTTTGACCAATGCACCTCTTTCCATATCGACGGAGGCGCTTTTCTCGGGCGCTTTGTCCGTTTAGATGCCGCGCTGGACAACATATTAGGCCGGCACAAATATCCCAAACAGGTCGGCGCCGTTGTTGCGGAATGCGCCGCTTTGGCAGTTCTGCTTTCAAGCTCAATGAAATATGAAGGCTTATTCACTCTTCAGACCCAAAGCGACGGACCTGTTTCTATGGTGGTTGTGGACGTTACGTCTGACGGAGATGTCCGCGCTTACGCAAAGTTTGACGAAGAAAGAATTAACCGCGCCAAAGAAATCAGAAAAACAACCGGCGAAATAGAGGCGGCGCCGCATTTCTTAGGCAACGGACATCTTGCTTTTACAATAGACCAGGGTAAGGGAACCGACCTTTATCAGGGCGTTGTTGACATTCAGGGAAAAACTTTATCCGAGGTTGCTTTGCGCTATTTCGCCCAGTCGGAGCAAATTGAAACATATATAAAACTATATCTGGAAGAACCCAAAAACAATGATGACGCGTGGAAAGCCGCCGGTTTAATGCTGCAAAAGACCCCTGCTTTCGGAGGCAAAACCGACAAAAACCTTAACCTTGACGACGCATGGTATGAAGCATTGGTTTTTGCCGAGAGTCTTAAAGACAAGGAAGTGTTTGACGCGGGTTTAGACTCTGAAAATATCCTCAATCGTTTGTACCATGCGAACAAATTAGTTATATCTGGTGTAAAAAACTATAAATTTGCTTGCCGTTGTTCTCGCGATAAGTTATTAAATACATTAAGTAGCTTTGAAAAAAAAGATATTGACGAGATGGCAGATAAAGGTAAAATAGCTATTACTTGTAATTTCTGCTCCGAGCAGTATATTTTTAATCGGGGCGAATTAATAAAACATTAGTTTTATTTAGTTTGTACAAACAATATATGGATTAAAAAACATGACAACTTTAAAGAAAATCTTATTTGTAGCTCTACTTGTTGGTTTAGTGCCTGCTTGTGGAAACAAAAGCGAAGAAATCGAAAACTTCAATGAGCCAAGGTTTACCAGTGAAGACCCAATTGAGCTAAACGTAAACAAAATTGAAGTTGTTTCAGAATTTTCTCAAACATACAAACGCCCGAATGTTGAACATCTTTTCCCAATTTCGATTGAGAAAACTGCAAAAACTTGGGCGGCTGACAGACTAAAAGCCGTTGACTTCTCTTCAGACAAAAAAGCTGTTTATATCATCAAAAATGCAAGCGTTACTGAAACATTAGAAATTTCCGATAAAGCTTTCACAAAAGACCGTGTAAAATATAAAGCAACTTTAAATGTTGTATTAAGAGTACACGACGCTCGCCAGCTTTCTTCCGCTCAAACTGAAATCGAAGCTTGGAGAGAGCTGACTATTCCTGCGGATACTCCTCTGGCTGAAAAAGAAAAGTACTGGAACGGAATGGTTTATAAGCTGTTTGACGAGTTTAACGCGCGTATGGAGCAAAACATTCGCCAATACTTAAACATGTACGTTAAAGACAACAAAGTAATCAAAGAATATAACTAATATATTTCCAATATTGAAAAAAGAGCGGAGTTTCCGCTCTTTTTTTATTTTAGCCCCGACAACTCTTCGACAAATAGACAAAATAATAATTGCAAAGATATAAAATCTTGTGTATAATTACAGATAATAAAAATAAGTTTTGAACTTTAGGAGACTAACATGATTGAAGAAGGCGGCAAAGAAGACGCTGCAGCAAAAAGAGAGAGCATGATTGCGGCTCTCGAGAAAAGCGGAAGAGGCGTAAAAGTCGAGAAAAAGCAGATAGTTGTCGGAAACAATACCGAATTCGCCTTAACCAGCCAAAACGGCGCGAAATCCGACGTAAAAATAAACAACGAAACAAGCGAAGTTGAAGTCAGGGGCGAGCAGAAAGAGCTTAAGGGCATGGTAGAAAGCGGAGATATTACCAACGTTAACCAAGCCGGCAACAATTTGAGCGATGTTCAAAACGAGGCTATAAACCTGATAAATTCCAGCAATCTAAGCCCCGAACAGAAACAAGCCGAGATAGCAAGAGTTCAAGCTCAGGATTTCAGCAAAAACACTCAAGCCAACCAGCAATATCTTGAACAGGTAAAAGGCAAAATGGCTGAACTGGAAAATAAAAGAAAAGAGCTTGGCGTGGAAGAGCCAAATGCAATGGAGCAGACTTTCAACGAAATCACCGGCAGAAAACCGGCGAAAGAAGAAAGAAAACCCGCTGTTGCGACAACTTTATCTCCAGAGCTTAGAAAAATGGCTGCGGAGCTTGGCGTGGAAAAGAAATAACAATATCTTAAAGAGACAAAAAAAGAAGAGTAAAAACTCTTCTTTTTTTATTGCCGAATTCCTAGTTATAGACAACCTGGGAGTTTTTATCGCCGCTCATGCAAAACGTGGGCATTTTTACATCCAAAACCTCATCATTAAGTATTATTTTGCAGCTGCCGTAAAAGACCGCTTCCTGCGACGATAGAGGAACTTCGCTGGTAAACTCAAAATATTCTCCCGGCTCAAGCTCTGGAAGCTCGCCTTTAAAACCTGCGGAACCGTCGTGAAAAACATTGCCAAGGCTGTCCGTAATATTCCAGTTCTTGCCAACCAGCTGGATTTTCTTATCAGAATTATTTTCAAAACAAAAATAGTATCCCCACACCGAAGCGGCGCCTAAATTTTCCACCAGCATTGGGCATGCGGATATGCTTATATCGTCTGTTTGGCTGAAAAAGTAGTCTTTGTTTTGCATAACTCTCTTTACCTTTTATTAACTTATAATAAGAGAAAGTAAAGAAACTTTTGCTGATTCGCAATAACAAGCTATTGTTTTCAACAGTCTTATACACAAGAAAAAGCCTCCTTTATCGGAGGCTTTTAATATGCAATTTCCATAAATATTATTTAGATAAAATATCCAGCAGTTTTTTTGTCGCGTCAACTGACGGAATATTTTCGCAAATGGCAAACTCATTAGCTAATCTGTCTAAAGCCTGCTCATAAATTTGTCTTTCGCTGTAAGACTGCTCCGCAAGATTATCATTGCGGTGCAAATCTCTCACAACCTCGGCTATTGCCGATGGGTTGCCGGAATTAATTTTATTTTCGTATTCCTGCGCACGTCTTGACCACATAATTTTTTTCACTTTAGCCTTGCCTTTTAAAATGCCCAGAGCATCGTTCATAGCATCCGTTCCAGATATTTTGCGCAAGCCGACATTCTCAATTTTTGACATTGGAATACGCAAAGTCATTTTATCTCTATCAAAATTAACAACTATTAATTCCAATTCAGAGCCAGCCACTTTTTGTTTTGAAATATCATGGATTTTTCCAACGCCGTGAGCTGGATATACTACATAATCGCCAGGATTAAATGCAATATTAGAAGAAGTTTTTTTGTTCATTAAGATTCCTTATTTGAGTTTGGCTCACACATCAAGTGAGTCATCAATTTTTCACCAAACGAGAATACAATATACCACATTTTTAAGGTCAAAGCTAGTACTTTTTTGTCAAAACATTTGTCATAATTATTTTGAAATAAAACTTCCTGTCTGGCGCATAGCTTCACCCAGAACCATTGTCCCGGATACCGCGACATTTATGGAGCGGGAGTTTGGAGTCATTGGTATCGTAACTTTTGCATCAACAATATTATGCACTTCTTGAGGAACCCCCGCGCTTTCGCGTCCCAACATCAAAATATCGTTCTTTTTGAATTCAAAATCAATATATGATTTATCTGTCTTTGTAGTTAAAAGCACGAGTCGCCCATATTCATCCGAATGATTTTTCCTATAATCCAAAAACTCATTCCAGGAATCGTGCTTTCTATATTTGACCAGATGCAAATAATCCATCCCCGCTCGTTTTAAGTTAGCCTCAGAAAAGACAAAGCCGCACGGCTCGATAATATCCAGCTCAATACCTAAGCAGGCGCCCAAACGCAGCAGCGTTCCAGTGTTTTGCGGAATATCTGGTTGAAAAAGGGCAAGACGCATTGCAAATACTTTCTTTTTATTAAACTTTTCAGAAGCTAACTCATAAAGAAATAATTTTCAATGCAAGTTTAAAAAACATTTACTAAAAACGAAGATTATTATAAAATATATATAATATTGTAAAGGAACTATTTTATTAAGGAACTCTCATGAATAAGCCTTTAACTCTTATTATACCCTTCTTGGCTTTTAGCGCTCCGGCACAAGCGGCGGACGATTTTAATTTTTCCGATTATACCCCAACGTTAGATGAAGCTTATACCGATGGCGATACAAATATCAACAGCGGATATACTTTGGAATTCACGCATGGAACCATTGCGGATCATGACTTTATCTATTACATGGTAAACAGTGATGACAATACCTCTACTCCCGTTTATTATAAAATTACGACAGGCGTTAATCCTGCCAGAAACGGAAGCGATTATCTATACAGGCAAAGCCCTTCAGCCGGTCAAAATCTGGAAGGATATTTTAATAGCCTGACAGCAGACGGAACATCGTCTATTTCAGGCGGCGCGATATATAACACCAACTCTATGGGAACGATTACTGGAGATTTTACAAACAACCTTGCCAGCGCAC
The DNA here is from genome assembly GCA_031271345.1 of Lactobacillaceae bacterium. Lineage (GTDB taxonomy): Bacteria > Pseudomonadota > Alphaproteobacteria > RF32 > CAG-239 > JAQWBS01. Next base: position 274,864 of record JAISVX010000001.1, on the reverse strand, counting down.
ACTATCAAAACAGCTTAAACTCTTCTCAGATTTATGCTTATGGCGGCGCCCTCTCAAATATCAGCGGCGGCAGCATTTCCGGTATTACGGGAGATTTTATCGGCAACACAGTCAATTCATATCTCTATACCAATACCGGGTATTACGGCATGAAAAACAATGCATACGGAGGCGCGGTTTATAATGAGGGAAGTATTGGCGATATTGCCGGAAATTTCATTAATAATTATACCCACGCATATCATAAGGACACATCCAGCGATACCAAAATTTACGCTTATGGCGGCGCGGTCTCAAACAGCAGCGCAGGCAGCATTACAAGTATCACCGGCAGCTTTATCGGAAACCACGTTTATTCGGAGCTTTATGGAAACGGGGGATATTGGCTGAACAGTTTTTCTTATGGCGGAGCCATTTATAATGCTGGCATTATCAGCGACATAACCGGCAGCTTCTTCGGCAACTATGTTTCTTCGACAACTAACGGCATTTTCGGCGGTTATTATAGTTACGGCGGCGCTATACATAATGAAGGCACAATAAGCTCTATCACGGGAGATTTTTTTGATAATCATTCCTACAATTACGGCGGCGCAATTAGTAATCTGGGAGACCTAAATGTAACTGGAAGCTTTGTCAAAAATTACAGCAATCAGGGAGGCGCTTTTTACAACTATTCAACTGGCAGCGCAAATATTGCCGGACATTTTATTGAAAATTATTCATCGTCCTACGGCGGCGCAATTAGTAATCTGGGAGACCTAAATGTAACTGGCAATTTTATTAAAAATCATGTCTCTTTAACATCCGATGCCTATGGGGGGGCAATCTTTAACGAAGCGTATAACAAGACTATAAATATAACTGGAAATTTCATTCAAAATTATGTGGAAGTAACCAATGCCTCCTATTCTGGTTATGCTGCTGGAGGGGCAATTCACAACCGTACCAAAATTGCCGTTATTACTGGAGATTTTGTCGGCAACCATGCTCTGGCTTCAGGGGCTAATACTCAAGCCTATGGGGGAGCAATTTATAACACAGGTTCTATAGACAGCATTGCGGGAAATTTTATCGGCAACTACGTATCCTCAACAGCAAATGGAGCAAGCGGCGGAGCTATTTACGAAGCTCTTTATGGCAATGGCAATATCGGCAATATAACGGGTAATTTTACAGATAATTATGCCTCTTCCGTAGACAGCACCGCTTCCGGCGGAGCTATCTATAGAGCAGAGCAGAAAAATCTAATCGGTTATTTCTTCACTTTATATGATGACCCGAGCGTATTTTCAGATACTTACTGGTATGTCAGCGGAAACAGTTCTACAGTAACAACAATGAACTTAAACGGCAACATATTCAGCGGAAACAAGGCTGTTTCACAGCATGGAGACGCCTATGGCGGCGCCATTTTTAATGGATTTTCTTTAAATAAAACTGTTTATCCTAGTACCCTTTGGAGCCAAGATGAATATGACAATACATTAAATGACATTGAAAATTCTGATTTATATACAAAAGAAGAACCTCAGATTGAAGATTTCGTCGTGCCGACGCTTGTTTTAACCAATGTCGGCTTTATCGGTAATTCCGTAAAAGCGGCGGGCGAAGCAAAGGGCGGAGCAATTTATAATGAGGGCAGCATTAATATCACTGCAGATAATTATTTTTCCAAGTTTAGCGGCAATAAAGCCAATGACGAGCATAACGCAATTTATATGGCTCACCTTAAAGGCTCTCAGACGATTTGCGATTTGAACAACTGCACGGAAGGCAGCATTGATTTTCCGACAACTCTGAGTCTTAACACTATCAACGGCGGTACAATTCTTTTTGACGATTCAATAGACGGCGACGCCGGGTACAGCGTTTCTATTACCGGCGACGGCAGCGGCGTGGTATCTCTTAACAACTCTCTCGTTAATGCCGGCAGCATAAACATCGCAAACTCAACGCTCAAGCTTGGAAGAGCGGTAAGCGGTCTTGGAGGCTTTACAAGCTCAAGGTTCACCTACAGCCTGGATAATCAAGGAGGCATCAGCGGCACAGCTCCCGACCTCGCTATCACAGACTCGACGCTTGACCTCAATAACGGCTATGTGGAAACAATAAACCTCAAATCATACACAATCAGCGGAGACAGTTATGTGAACATCGACGTCAATCCCGACTTGATGAAATCTGACGTATTGAGCGTTAGCGGTGATGTTACTGGTTCGACAAGATTGGTCGTCCATGCGACAAGCAATGAAGACATCCGTAAACGCGGAAAAATTTTGTTTGCGGAATCGTTTAATGATACGGCGGGTTCCGCTTCTTCGTTTTCAATTTTCCGCGTGTTCGGCAGTCCGTATTTATACGACATTGTCTATACGGACTTGGGAGATGACAGCAAGACATGGTCGTTTGCAATGAACGGCAGCAATAATCCAGATTATGAAAAAGGCGGCGGAAAAATTGACGTGGCATCTGAGATTGTCGGATATATAGACCTTCATGCAGCCGCCGTTGAGCAGACCAGAAGCATGACACGCAATATTTTCAACAAAATAGCCGATAACAAAGCATACTGCCCGGGCTGCGGAATTTATGACATTAACTACGACGGAAACCCTCTTTATAATGTATGGGTCAGTCCTGTTTACCACACGGCAACTTTGAAAAAACCGCAGAATATGGAAGCGGACATCTACGGTCTTGAAGGCGGATTTGACGTCCAATATAATGCAAACCATAAGCTTGGCGCATTTGCTTCATATAGAATGGGAAGTTTTGACCTAAACGGCAAAGGAGAACACTACAACTCGCCGATTAAGGGAGAAATAGATGTTAACAGCTACATCACGGGGCTGTATTATCGCTATGATAAAAACAACTTCTGGGCATTCGCAGCTGTTTACGGCGGACTGCTTCAGACAGACCTAAGCACCAAAGACGGCGTCAAAAATGATACTGATGGCAGACAGATTGGCGGAGAGGCTGACTTTGGATACTTGTTTGCATTGAAAAATAAATATACATTAGAACCTAGCGCGGGAATTTCTTATAACAAAACTGATTTTGATGAAATAACCGACAATTTTGGCAAAACCGCAAAATTTGAAACATTAAGCCACACAGAAATAGAACTTGGATTAAAACTTGAAAAAACTTTGGCTCAGATAAACGGTCTGGCAAAGGTTTATATTAAGCCAAGCATTATCCGCAGTTATGTTAATGGAAACAGCGTAAGCATAACAAGCCTTGGAAAAGTGGAAAGTTATAAGGCTGGAACTTTAAGCCGTATTGAACTTGGAGGAAGATATGCCGTTGATAAACAGTTATCAATATTTGGAATGACAAATTATACCTTCGGCTCAAATTATGACGCTTTATCGCTTAATGTTGGTCTTAACTATGCCTGGTAGCCTTTATTAAACAGCCATTCATAAGTTTTATTTATGAGTTTGCCACGCAGATAAAAATTTTTAACAAGCATGAAGCTCGTAAATAAAACTTACACATTAAAAAGAAAGTGCATAACATCCCCGTCTTTTACCACATACTCCTTGCCTTCGGAACGCATTTTGCCGTTTTCTTTCGCGCCTTGCTCGCCGTTAAACTTTACAAAATCGTCATAAGCAATTGTTTCGGCTCTGATAAAGCCTTTTTCAAAATCTGTATGAATAACTCCCGCGCACTGCGGAGCTTTATAGCCTTTTAAGAAAGTCCATGCCCGAACTTCTTTAACGCCGCAGGTAAAATATGTCTGCAGCCCCAAAAGATTATATCCGGCGCGGATAATTTTAGAAAGACCCGTTTCTTCCAAGCCCAAAGACTCTAAAAATTCTTTTTTCTCTTCATCTGATTCTAACTGGGCGACTTCGGATTCAATCGCCGCAGAAATAATAACCGCCAGTGCGTTTTCTTCTTTGGCTTTTGCAAAAACAACTTCCGAATATTTATTGCCTTCCGCCGCGCTGTCCTCGTCAACATTGCATACATACAATACCGGTTTGGATGTCAACAGCTGAAGCATTTGATATTGCTTGTACGCGTCCTTGTTGTCTTTGCCTGGAGCGGCGACTCTCGCCGGCTTGCCTTGTCTTAAAGCTTCGACAATGGGAGCCATAACCTCAACTTTTAACTGCGCGTCTTTATCTCCGCCGGATTTTGCTTTTTTCTCAAGCTGCTCAAATCTTTTCTCCAAGGACTCCAAATCCGCAATCATAAGCTCTGTCTCAACAATCTCCGCGTCTCTTATCGGGTCGACGCTCCCTTCGACATGGGTAATATTGCCGTCTTCAAAGCAGCGAAGAACATGAATAATCGCATCGGTTTCGCGAATATTTGCCAAAAACTTATTCCCCAAGCCCTCGCCTCTTGACGCCCCTTTGACAAGACCAGCAATATCAACAAACTCAAGATAAGTAGGGATTACCGCCTGCGGCTTTACAATATTTGCCAGCATGTCTAAACGCTCGTCAGGAACAGCCACTCTGCCAGTATTTGGCTCAATGGTGCAGAACGGAAAATTTGCCGCCTGAGCCGCGATAGTTTGTGTCAAAGCATTAAATAATGTAGATTTTCCAACATTTGGCAAACCAACAATACCGCAATTAAAACCCATATCAAAAAACTCCATAAACTAATGCCAATTAAATTTAGGAGCTTTATACATTATAGTTTCAGTTTTTTCAAGATATATAAAGGAGCATTCCAAGCTTGTTGGAATATGAAGAGACCCCTTCTTTTATAAGAATGGAGATTGTATCCGTTACAATCTCAACGCTTTTGCCGATTGCTTCTTCTTCGGCTTTCGATATTTTGCCCAAAACGTGAGCCACCACTTTTTCATCTCTTTTTTCATTCGGATAGCCGATACCGATTCTTATTCTGTTATAACCCGGCGTTATGTGCGAATCAATGCTCTTAATGCCGTTGTGTCCTCCGGCTCCGCCGCCCAGCTTGGTTTTTATCTTGCCGACTTCCAAATCCAAATCATCGTGTATAACTATAATGTTTTCAGGCAGAATTTTATAAAAAAGCGCGGCTTTAACAACCGAGTTTCCAGAAAGATTCATATATGTCTGCGGCTTAAGCAGCATAACCTTTTCGCCGGCAATTTTCCCTTCCGCAATCAATCCGTCAAACTTAGACTTGTATGCTGAAAACCCATATTTTTCAGCAACCGCATCCGCGGTCATAAAACCGACATTATGACGCGTATTTACATATTCCGCTCCGGGATTGCCCAATCCGACGATTAAAAACATTATGCTTTCTCCTCTCGGTAAGATAGCAAAAATATCTTAATAATCAAATAAAAAAGGATGAGAAAACCTCATCCTTAAAACTTTATATCACCGTAGAAATTATTTTCTTAAAAAATCTACGTGGATTGGGAAATCTGTAACAACATGAAACTGCACATCTTGGCAGACAACTTTGTAAGCTTTGCCTCCAACAACAACTTCAATATCAGACTTGTAGAAATCTCTTTTTTCAAGAGCTTTTTCTAACTCAACCGGGTGCAAGCTAACCAGCATTGGTTCTTGTTTTCCACCATAAATAACTGCAGGAATACGACCTTCGCGACGTACTGCTCTAGCTGCCCCCTTACCTGCTTTTTCGCGTTTTTCAGCGTTAAAAACTATTTTAGCCATTTTAAAAAATCCTTTTATATTATTAATCTTTCTTCCGCAGCCTCCAGGGGTGCCTGCGAAAGTTCCTACCTTTTACAACTATATATTTAATTTTGCAAGCAAATTTTAAAAAACAAATGCCGCAGTTTCCTTTTTAGGAAAACTGCGGCATTAATAAAATCTTTGATAGGTTCTTATATAAGCTTGATATTGGGATACTTGTCGTTTTTATAATGACGCGCCACATTGCCGTCGACAACCGTCATTTCCCATCTCTCCTTACCAAACCTGCCTTTGTGGGCAAGAACGTAATCTCCCGCGGAAACCATAGCATCCTTGGGAACACAAATTTCACCCCAGCACTCGACGCCGTATTCAATCCAAACACAGTACCAACGTTCGGGAGTTTCATACTTTTCAACGAGACGAACCACTCTCAGTTTCTTCTCGTAATGCCACGAAACCAAGCATATTAAGCCATAAATGACAGCGATTATGCAGATTACGCGGACAATAAAAAAAATAGTTGCCATAGTTTTATATGTATTAGTTACTAATAAAAAAGCTATTTTAATACTAGACAAAAAAATATGGTTTGTCAAATGAATTTCTTTGCATAAAAGCATAAAGCCATACACAAGTAAAAATTTTTCCAAAAAATAGTTGAAAACTTGACAAAAACATGTTATATCTTCCCTATGTTTTGACAAAGAAAGGCTCAATATGACAATATCCAAAACTTTTAAAACAGAGGCTGGGGAAGCAATCGAATGCGTAGACCTCAATGACGCTTTTGAAAAGGGAGGCTCCAAGTCGGACCAGCAAGCCGCCGCAAAACTATTGGCAAACGTCCACGCCGGAATATATAACGACGCGTTTCCAATCCCTTGCGAACAGGAAAGCTTGGAATACTGGATGGGAAATCTTCAGGCGGGAAGAGAAGAAGGTCAGCAGCTGCTCAGCGTATTTGGAAAAGATTTGGATTCGCAAAACCCTCAGATAATGGGTTTTATTTGCAGCAGAGTATTAGCCGACAGCAACTGCGCGCTGGTAGACTATATCATCAGAGTAAAAGAATACGACAATACAATCAGCGGCGCCGAGATATGTTCCCATGCTGAAAAAGGGCTTAATGATTTAAACAATTCAATCAACGGGCAGCCTCTAAAAGCAATCTTTTGGGAAGTCAACGACCCGGCTAAAGTCGAATGGAATGAGAATGATCCCAACCGTTTTGAAAACGACTGTATGGATCCGGCAAAAAGAATCAAAATTATCAGCGGACCAGGATACGAAGCCGAAGAAACCGGGTTCGATTTTGTGCAAGGTCCTTTGGATGAGTGCAGTACACAACAGGAAATTAATGACGGCGTCTGCGATACCCTAAAATTATACAAACTGAAAAGCGAAAAATATAACCAGGCTACCGCTGAAGACGCAAAGAAATTTGTCATAAGATACAACATGGCGACAAATGGCTCGTCAAATCCTAGAGAACTAAACAACGAAGCAATGATAACTATGCTGGATCAGTTGGATGTTATGATAGCTGAAAACATACCGCTGATGAAAAAACAACAGACAAAAGAACATAGAAGCTTAATCGAAAACGCTTCCGAGATTATGGAAGCTGTTGCCAAACCCGTTGTTGACAGATCGAAAAAAATACAATCTGTCAGAGACAGAATGCCTAAAAAAGCTGAAAAACCATCTCCTGACAGCGGAAGTTCGTTTAGGCATAACGTGGAAAAGCAAATCAATCCGGCAGTAAAAATGCAACTAAGCCAAACAAAAAGAACTCTGCATTAATATAATGCACAAACAAAAAAGAGCGGTTTTTATACCGCTCTTTTTTGCTTAAAACAGATTTTATTTTTCTAAATCTTCGCCTGTTTCCTGGTTAACACGCTTCGCAGATAATCTGATTTTTCCACGGTTATCATTGCCCATATATTTAACCCAGATTGTATCGCCTTCTTTATAGAAGTCTGATACAGAGGCGATTCTCTCATCTTTAACTTCCGAGATATGAACCAAACCTTCTGTTGAACCCAAGAATTTTACAAACGCACCAAAGTCCATAATTTTTGTAATTACGCCTTTGTAGATTTTGCCTTCTTCTGGAACAGCCACAATACCGTTAACCCATTCAAGAGCCGCATTGCCGTCTTCTTGATTAACAGCGGCAATTCTAACAACGCCGTCGTCAGTGATATCAATTTTTGTATTGGTCTTTTCAATAATCTCTCTGATGACCTTGCCGCCGGTTCCGATAACTTCGCGAATTTTATCTACAGGAATCTTAATAGCAATAATTTTTGGCGCCGTTGGAGCTAATTCTTTACGAGGCTCGGAAATTGCTTTCGCCATTTCGCCCATAATATGAATTCTGCCATCATAAGCCTGAGCAAGAGCCTGTTCCATAATCTCTTTTGTAATAGATGTAATTTTAATATCCATTTGCAAAGCTGTAATACCATCTTTAGTACCTGCAACTTTAAAATCCATATCGCCAAGATGGTCTTCATCGCCAAGAATATCTGTAAGAACAGCAAAGCTGCCGTCAGCTTCTTTAATCAAGCCCATTGCAATGCCAGCGACTGGTTTTCTCAAAGGAACACCCGCCGCCTGAAGAGATAGCGTTGTTCCGCAAACCGTTGCCATAGAAGAAGAACCGTTAGATTCCATAATCTCTGAAACAACGCGCAAAGTATAAGGAAACTCGTCTCCACCCATTTCTGGAAGCATGGGATTAATCGCGCGCCATGCTAACTTTCCATGACCGATTTCACGTCTGCCCGGAGCGCCGTAGCGTCCAACTTCGCCAACAGAAAAAGGAGGGAAATTATAGTTTAGCATAAACGTCTGCTTATATTCGGGAAAAAGACCGTCAATAATCTGTCCGTCTTCTCCAGTACCCAGTGTTGCGACAACAAGAGCCTGTGTTTCACCGCGAGTAAACAATGCGGAACCGTGGACTGTTGGCAGAACATCAACTTCACAGTCTATCGGACGAACTGTTTTTGTATCGCGCCCATCGATTCTCCTGCCGGTAGTCAATACTTTTCCTCTGACTACTTCGCTCATTAGCTTTTCAACAACATCGCCGATATAACGGACTTGAAGCTCATTTTCAGCATCAATGCTTTCTTTGGCTTCAGTTGTAACCTGACCGACTAATTCGCCGCGTTTTTGTTTGTCTGTTTCATTGAAAGCTTTCTCGTATTTTGCTTTGAAATTTTTTGAAACCTCTTTATAAAGCTCATCAAACTCTTTTGGAAACTTTGGAGCTTCCCATGGTTCTTTACCGGCTTCTTTTTTTAACTCTTCAATCAGCTTGATAACAGACTGGAAGTTATCAAAACCAAACATAACAGCGTCAAGCATAACTTTTTCTGAAAGCTCGTCCGCTTCGGACTCAACCATCAAAACGCCTTCCGTTGTGCCGGCGACAACCAGTTCAAGCTCTGTATCTTTCATTTCTTCCAAAGTTGGATTTAGGATATATTCGCCATTTTTATATCCAACTTTAGCAGCGGCGATAGGACCTAAGAAAGGAACGCCGGAAATCGCCAAAGCTGCGGAAGCTGCAACCATCGCGACAACATCGGAGTCGTTCTTTTGATCATGCGCCAAAACTGTGCAAACCACTTGAATTTCATTTTTAAATGCTTCCGGAAATAATGGTCTGATTGGTCTGTCAATCAAACGCGAAATTAAAACTTCGCGCTCGCTTGCTTTGCCTTCTCTTTTCATAAACCCGCCGGGAATTTTTCCTGTCGCATAGTATTTTTCCACATAGTTTACTGTCAACGGGAAAAAGTCCTGGTCAGCTTTGGCTTCTTTTGCCGCGACAACAGTCGCGTGAACTTTTGTTTCACCATAAGTCGCAATGACCGAACCTGTAGCTTGTCTGGCAACTTTTCCTGTTTCAAGGACAAGCTTACGACCGCCCCAATCCATTTCTTTAGTAGAAATATTAAATTTAATCATTTTTATACCTTTCGTTCTCAAGCCCGCCGCCCTGAACTTATTTCAAAAACCAAAAAGTTTCTCAAATAAATCCAGTACGCAGCAAGCTCAAATAATTATAACAAAGTTGAAAGGCTTGCAGATAAAAACCAGCAAGCCTTTCGAAAATCACTATTTTCTCAAACCGAGCTTAGCAATAATATCCTGATACCTGTTTTCATCTTTAGATTTCAGGTAGTCTAATAAACGACGACGTTTACCAACCATTTTCATCAAACCTAAACGTGAGTGATTGTCTTTTTTGTGAACATTAAAGTGTTCGATAAGACTGTTAATTCTTTGAGTCCAAATAGCGATTTGAACTTCAGGAGAACCAGTATCATTTGGATTTAAGCCGTAAGATTTAAAAATCTCGGCTTTGTTTTCTTTTGTAATCGACATCTATATTTTCCTTTTATTAAATATTAAACACTCGAAGCGGAGAGATTCTGCTTTCCTCCACCCCGACGATTGCCACCAAATTATCATTAAATACAGCCACAGCCCCGCTCCCGATTAAATGACCGGCGTCATAGTTTTTGGGAGAGATTCTCTGACCCTGCTTTAATTTGGCAGCATCGCCTTCCGAAACGGCAATAACCGCGATGTCGCGCAGAGATGTCTCTATCGGAAGCAATACTCTTGCGAGTTCCTCTTTGTACACCATATTTTTTAAACTTTCCAGCAAAATCTTATCGTTAAGAGAAAAAACGCCGCATTTTGTTCTGCGCAATTCTTTTAAATATCCCAAACTGCCAAGCTTAAGAGCTATGTCCTTGCCTAAAGTCCTGACATAAGTTCCTTTTGAACACCTCACTCTGAATTTTGACGAGTTATCCGGCAGCATTTCTAAAAGCTCCAAATCATATATTTCAATCTCGCGTTCGGGCATATCCACTTCCTGCCCTTGGCGGGCAAGACTGTATGCTCTTTCGCCGTTGATTTTTATTGCGGAATACATTGGAGGAATCTGCTTGATTTTGCCAATAAAACAAGGAATAGTTTTTAAGATTTCCGCTTTGGTTGGAATATTGTTCGTCGAAGCGATAACATCGCCCTCGCTGTCGTCAGTATTAGTTGACGCTCCCCATTTTACAATAAATTCATATTCCTTCTCGCCGTCGGTAACAAAAGGTATCAGCTTTGTCGCCTCGCCAAAAGCGATTGGAAGAACCCCTGTCGCAAAAGGATCCAGCGTCCCGGTGTGTCCGTTTTTGTTGGCGTTAAAAATACGGCGCGTAATATTTACAACCATATTCGACGTCATATCTCTCGGTTTATCGATTATAATCCAGCCGTTTACATCATCATACTTTTTGCGTTTAGACATTTTTATTCCTTCAAAATCTTACAGCAAAATAACTTAAATTTTTGATTCAGGCAATCTAATTTAGTTCATTGACAATTTTGTCCAGAAATGTAAAATATGAGATAATAATAATTATTTATTCACCAATATAATTCTCAAGCGTATGAACGAGATAATGATAATTTTGACTACGGCTGGAATTTCTTACTTAATCTATCATTTAAACAGAATAGATGACAAAGAAAAGCCCGCCTACTTATTAAAGCACGGCGTTTTGTCTTTAATAACGGCTATCGTTGCCACCGTAACCATCATAAACAAATTTCAGTTCCTTTTCCAAGGCTGGTTCGTAATCGTATTGGCAATCATGCTTATAATTAAAAATCTGCAGCTTTACCTTATAGGCATACTCATCCTTCTTAAATCGCTTGTACGATTTATAGAGGTTTATGCGGTTGTTGTAAAAACATCGAATGAGGCTGTCGATTTAATTGTGAGAAACGGTTATCCCCTGGCTGAAAAGAACTGTTGTTTAATTGAATGGAACGGCGTCTGTTACTGGCTCATAGATGACACCTATCTGGTCTCTCTATCAGGTTATATTTATACGGACGATGAAATTGAGTGTGACGTTATTGAAGTTGGAGAAGAAGTTGAAATCCACTACATAACGTATGAGCTGAGAAAAACCAGAGAAGGTTTATCTCTTGAAGAAATTAATTAACTCGCTAAAAACTTACACAGATGAATACATTATTCTTAATTGCGCTCATTGTATCAATGGCGTTCTTAATTTATCATCCGAAAACCCTTAAGGATGATATTACAAACGGGAAAGTATTTCACGAGGGAGCTTCCGCTCTGGTCTTGGCAATAGCCGCCGCTGTTTTTATTTTTGTAAAAAGAGACGTATTGTTTTCTTATGACTTCATGCTCGTTTTATCAATAATTCTTACAGTCGAAATACTGTGGCTGGCATGGGAAGGGTTCTGGCTTGTAAAAGAAGCTGTAGATTTTTACATGCTCCAGCACGCGCTAGTTATCAAATCCTCTAATGAAGCCATAAATCTTCTTAGGGAATCAGGCATAGGAGCTGCCGGAAATCAAATCGGACTGATACAGTTTGAAGGCAGCTTTTACTGGTATATTGACAATAAGTACGCTGTTTCCATATCGGCTTATATCTACGGAGAAGAGGTCTCCCCTGATACGGTTGAAAAAGTCGGAATAGATGAACAGCTATACATCAATAACCACATATATACTCTTAAGTATTATGCCGGATGCCTGTATCTTGAATAATAATAAACCCCCGCTTTTAAAAAGCGGGGGTTTATTATTAATTAGCTTTAAACTGACTTCTTTAAGTCTCTTTTAACCCTGTCATCGTGAAGCAGTTTCTCAATCTTATCAACTTCGGCAAAGCTTTCATCGATCTTAAAAACCACCTCCGGAACATAACGCAAATCGGTTTTTGCCGCAATTTGCTTGCGAAAATAATTCGCGGCAAGCTGCAAACCTTCTAAAACTTGTTCGTTCATCGTATCGTCTGAAGAAATGAAATAAACATTGCTGTATTTCAAGTCTGGAGAAACTCTAACCTCCGTAATTGTAACCAAGGCATCAAATTCCTGCAGATTTCTTATTTCGCCGCGCTCAATCAGACCAGCAATTATTTTTCTAATTTCCTGCCCGACTTTTAATTGACGCTGCGATAGTTCTTTTATTGCCATTTTTTCCTCTTAAAAACAAAACATCCATGAGTTCTATAAATTAGATTAATACGAAGGGATTTTTCGCCGACGTGTACAAAACAGCTACACGAGAAGAAAAATCCCCGGCAGTAAGCAATTTAAAGAACTCTCTCCAGCTCTTCTACTTCATAACATTCAATATAATCGCCTTCCTTAATATCCTCATACTTCTCAAAGCTCATGCCGCACTCATAGCCTGCTTTAACTTCTTTGACATCGTCTTTCGCACGTTTAAGCTGAGATAATGCTCCGTCATGAATTACGACGTTATCGCGAAGAAGGCGTACTTTTGCTCCGCGTTTGACTATTCCTTCTGTTACCATACAGCCCGCAACTTTACCAACGCCTGTAATATTAAAGACTTTACGGACTTCAGCATAACCGATAATTTTCTCTCTAAGCTCTGGAGAAAGCATTCCTTCAAGACCTTTTTTAACATCGTCCGCAACATCATAAATGATAGAGTAGTAACGAATATCGACGCCATCTCGTTTTGCCATATCTCTCGCCTGAGGATTCGCGCGGACGTTAAATCCGATAATAAACGCATGAGACGCCTTTGCCAGAGTTATGTCTGACTCTGTAACAGGACCGACCGCCGAGTGTAAAACATGAACGGAAACTTCATCATTAGAAAGTTTATTAATCGTACCTTCAATTGCCTCAATTGAGCCTTGAACGTCAGCTTTAATAATAACAGGAAGAGTTTTAGACTCGCCTGATTTAATTTTATCAAGCATTTGCTCCATAGCGGATTTCGCGCTCTTAACAAGTTTCGCGTCTCTTTCTTTTCTTATGCGGTAATCGGTAACTTCCCGCGCTTTTTCTTCGCTCTCAACCACTGAGAATGAATCACCGGCGGAAGGAGTCCCCTGCAAACCGATTACCTCGACAGGAGTTGACGGACCGGCTTCAAGAAGTTTTTGACCATGCTCGTTAAACATTGCTCTTACGCGACCCCATTCTTTACCGGCAATAAAAATATCGCCTATATGTAAAGTGCCGTTTTGAACAAGAGCCGTCGCTACCGAACCGCGACCTTTTTCCATTTTTGCCTCAACCACCGTTCCGACCGCCTTACGATTAGGATTTGCGCGCAGATTTAATATTTCCGCCTGTAAAAGAACAGCTTCCAGCAAACCCTTGATATTAATTCTTTTCTTCGCTGAAACTTCGACCGAAAGATATTCGCCGCCCATATCCTCGACAACAATGCCGTGGTTAAGCAAATCTGTTTTGACTTTCATCGGGTCAGCACCTGGAAGGTCGATTTTATTAATAGCGACAATGATAGGAACTTCACCAGCCTGAGCATGGCGGATAGCTTCAATAGTCTGAGGCATAATACCGTCATTTGCAGCAACGACAAGAATCACAATATCCGTAACTTTTGCACCTCTGGCGCGCATTTCGGAAAAGGCTTCGTGACCGGGGGTATCAATAAACGTAATTTTTTGACCATTATCAACCGTAATCTGATATGCGCCGATATGCTGGGTTATGCCGCCAGCCTCGCGCGAAACTACGTTTGTTTCGCGAAGAGCGTCAAGAAGAGATGTCTTACCGTGGTCAACGTGACCCATAACGGTTACGACGGGCGCTCTTGGCTCCAAGTTTTCATCGCCGTCTTTATCTCCAAACAAACCTTCTTCAACGTCGCTGTCAGATACGCGCTTAAACTTATGACCCAAGTCCTCAACCACAATTTGCGCAGTATCGGCGTCAATAACCTGATTAATTGTCGCCATAACGCCGAGTTCCATCAGCTTTTTGATAACAATAGCGCTCTTCTCAGCCATACGACCTGCCAGTTCTTGAACAGTAATTACTTCAGGAATAACAACTTCTTTAAAAACTTTTTCCTGAGATGGAACTTCGACAACCTGTTTAGGCTGTTTTCTCTTAAACCTGCGGCGGCTGCCAAAACCATAATCATCTTCATCGTCTTCGCCGGAACCGGCAAATGAATGAACATTGACCTTATTTGCATTTCTTCTTTGAGGCTCAAAGCTTCTTTTCATAACCTTTTTGCGCTCTTGCTCAAACATATCAACTTTGCTTGCATTGGAATTGGGAGCAGATGATTTTTTAGATTTTTTATCATCAAAATCATCTTCATCTTCGTCATAATCATAATCTTTTGATTTTTTATCTTTTGTTTTTGCGGTTTGCTTTTCTTCAACAATGGCATCCGCTTCGGCGGGAGCGGACTTTTCTTGTTTAGAGAATGTTTCCTTCTTTTTTGCTTCAGCCTCTAATGCTCTTGCCTTAGCTTTTTCTTCCTCGGCTTTTTTCTGCTCTTCAATTTCTTTTTGACGAGTTTTGGCTTTTTCTTCTTCCTCGGTTTTACGTCTTGCCTCATGTTCTTTGGCTTCTTGAATCAGCTTTAGCTTTGCTGCCATTGCATCATCAATTTTAACATTTTTATCATTAGCGGACACACCTTGAGGGTTTATGACTCTTTTCTTACGAACTTCAACTTGCACAACCTTTTTGCCATCGGAAGAGTTTGACTTATCGCCAATATTCTTCAATGTTAGAGTAGATTTACCTGATAATGTTAATTTGTTGTTTGAATTTTCATTCATTATAATACTTTCTCCATCTCAACAATTTTCTAACTATTTAAAAACTTTTCGTATCTATCCAAGTCTTTATAGACTGTTTCTGACATTTTGCTTTGCTTAAAAGCAACATGAACTGTGTTTACTTTATCTAATGCCTTGTCTAACTCCTCAGTTGTATACAAAGAAAAAACTCTCAAATCTTTGGCCAAAGAAGCAACTCTTTTATGACCGTCGTCTCCAGCATCTTTTGCTTCCAAAATAAACGCTGCTTTATTTTTTATCAATACTTCTTTTACTTTTTCAAAACCTGTTATTAAAATTCCCGCTTTTTTTGCCAAATTAACAGTTTCCAAGCCCTTTTTCTTTAATAAATTTTCAACAACGGAAATAAGGACTTTATCTTCATTAAGCTTTTTTTTCGCGGCTTTTGAAAAAAGTTTTTTATCAATTGCTTTGGTTAAGGCTGAAACAGAATTTGAAACATAAATTCCGCGGCCGAAAAGTTTCTTGTTAAAATCAGGAACAACGCTTCCATCGACCTCGGTAAAGCGAAGAAGGTTGTCTTTTTCTCCAACTTCACCAAGAACTATGCACTTTCTATTTTCAGCCTCAGCCTTCAATTTTTTACTCCATCTTTACATGGAATATGTTTTAGGGAGGGAAATAATAAGAATTAAGAAATTTTGCGAGGGAGTGTAGACAAATCTACATAACCGAATAAAATATTCAAAATTCTATATTAGTTCCCCGATAAAACTATTCCTCAAACCAGTGAGCGCGAGCGCCCATAATAATCTTATTAGCCTCAACTTCTGAAATAGCGTTTTCACCAAGAATTTCTATCAATTCGTCGGCTGCCAGGTCGCCTAGATCATCAACTGTTTTAATATTGTTGTTTGCAAGAACTATAATCATGTCTTGGTCCAAACCATCAATATTTTTTAGTCCTTCATCAATGCCGAGGTTTTTACTTTGTTTTGCAAATTCTTCATTTCTTTTTGCAACGAATGCAATCGCTCTTGACTGAAGCTCTTTCGCAACATCTTCGTCAAAGCCTTCGATTTCGGCAAGTTCGGATAAATCTACCAAAGCAATTTCATCAACTTTAGAGAAACCTTCGGCAATAAGAAGATGCGCAATCATATCGTCAACGTCCAAAGCTTCCATAAATCTTTGAGAGCGGACTTTGTTTTCATTTTGTCTGCGTTCTTGTTCCTGATCCTCCGTAAGAACATCAATATCAGAGCCGATTAAGATAGACGCTAATTTAACGTTTTGACCGCGGCGACCGATAGCCATTGAGAACTGCTCTTGTGGAACAACAACCTCAATGCGGTTATTTTCTTCATCAAGAACAACTTTTGAAACCTCTGACGGAGCCAAAGCGCTGACAATGTACTGGGCTTTATCTTCGCTGTATGGAATTACATCGATTTTCTCGCCCTGCAGTTCATTAACAACAGCCTGAACGCGGATACCGCGCAGACCAACTGCCGCGCCGACAGCGTCAACAGTAATATCGTCTGTCGCGACAGATACTTTTGCTTTTGAACCAGGATCGCGCGCAACTCCCATAATTCTAACTATGCCGTCATAAATTTCAGGAACTTCCGAAGTGAACAATTTAACCAAAAACTCTGGGCAGGTACGAGATAAGAAAATCTGCGGACCTTTTGCTTCGCGGCGGACTTCCAAAACATAAGCCCTGACTCTGTCGCCGTTTTTAAATTTCTCGCGCGGAATAACTTCATCGCGGCGAAGAATTGCTTCCGCTTTGCCAATATCCAAAACAACATTGCCAAATTCAATTCTCTTGACTGTACCATTAACGATTGTGCCGACTTTTTCTTTATATTCCTCAAACTGTTTATTGCGTTCCGCGTCGCGAACTTTCTGCATAATAACCTGTTTAGCTGTCTGCGCTGCGATACGACCAAAATCAATCGGGGGAAGAGGGTCTATAATAAACTCTCCAACCTTAACCTTTTTGTCATACATCTGGGCATCTTCTAAAACCAATTGAGTAACTTCGTTTTCAATTTCTTCAACGACTTCTCTGTATCTTGCCATGCTGATAGCGCCGGTTTTTCTATCAATCTCAGCTCTAATATCATGTTCAAAACCATATTTAGAACGAGCCGCTTTTTGAATCGCTACTTCCATAGCAACAAAAACATCTTCTCTTTCAATGTTCTTTTCTCTTGCTACTGTGTCAGCAACAAGAACAATTTCTGGTCTAGGCATATTTTCAACGTTTGACATTTTTCCCTCTTATATATTAGTTTCATCTTCACACTCTTGCTCATAAGCTTTTAGAAGCTCATCAGTAAGAACTAATTTTGCCTTCATTATGTTGTCAAAACCGACAACATATTCTGAACCGTCTGTTTCAATAGTTATATTCTGACCGTTTACGCCAAGAATTTTGCCTTTGAAACGTTTTCTTCTCTCAACCTCCGCAAGAGTATCAATTTTTGCATCAAAACCAATAAATCTTTCAAAATGTTTTGGTTTTGTTAAAGGTCTGTCAATCCCCGGAGAGCTAACCTCAAGATTATATTGATAATCAATATTCTCGTCTAAAATATCAGATATTGTCTTGCTTACAGCCACGCAGTCCTCAATTATGATTGGCTTTTCATTTTTATTATCAATCATAATCTGCAATGTTGGATTAACGCTTCCTATTAAAGCAACTCTCACAACCTCATAGCCCAGATTATCAATAATCGGGATTATCAGCTCTTCAATTTTAGTTTCGTTTCGCATATCTCGCTTTTTCCTATGAAAGAAGGTGGGGTTTTCACCCCACCTTCAATAAATATCTATCAAATTAATCGTTATATATCATATATATTTTTAAAATTCCAGAACTTTTTTAATTTGGTTTTAAATAATAATACATAATCCATATAACATAGGTGGTAACTACGCCGGCAAAAAACACATCCGAGAAAAAGTGGTATCCCTGAGCTATTCTTACAAAAGCGACGAAAACTCCAATAACAAACGCTGCCCAGACATAAGCTTTGCGGTGTTTTTCGGGCATAACCAACGCCAAAGCGATAAGCCAGAAAGCAACCGAAGTATGCCCGGAGACAAACGAGCAGTCCCATCTGCACTGATCGGAAATTATCATTGCGGGGGAAAATATTTTATCCCCACCAAATTCTATAATGTCTTTCGGTCTGGCTCTTCCCCAAAAAGTCTTAAAAAGCCCGTTAACAATTATAAGCGGTCCGATAAGCATTGTTCCGCATAGAAACCACATCGCTTTGGTATTTATATAAAAAATCCATTTTTTTGAATTAAAGTACCCGGCAAGCCACAGTAAAAATACGGATAAACTTATTAAAACCAAAATATGCGGGAAATATTTATCAACAAAATTAAAAATGATATTATTTTTAAACAAAAAATTACCATCTTTAAAAAACGCGCCGCTTATAAAAATATCAAGATAAGGAGACAGCGCGATTACCATAAATGAAAAAAACAAAACCAACAAATTAACTATCGGCTTTTCATCAAAAAAAGTTATGGGTTTTATCTTGCGGAATCTAAAATTTTTGAAACTTATCATCTAACCATCCTCGAGGTGCAGCAAAACAGAAACGCTGATAAGGGTGATAACCAAAAACGGCGAGCATACGGACAGCAATACCGGGATATATCCGTTAAGACCAAAGGCATATATTACCTGCGACATAAAATAAACCAAAAATCCCGTTGATATGCCCCCCGCAACCATAAGCATTACGCCGCCTCTTCTGGTGTTTGGACGCAGTGAAAACACCGCGGAAACAAGTATCATCGAACACAGCAAAAATGGCGAAACCAAAAGCGTCATATATCTCAAATAGTGTTTTCTTGCGGAGAAGCCAGACGCCTCATAAAACTTAATTGTCAACGGCAGATCCCAAAAAGAAATCGCCTCTGGCTCAACAAAGTTTTCTCTAATCCTGTCAATATTAATAGACGTTTTATATTCCATACTGTTTAAAACTTCTGTCGGCTCGCCGGCTTTAAATATTTTAACGTCTTTAAGCTCAAAATAGCCATCATACAAATCGCCCGCAAACGCCTCAATTCGAAGAATAGGAATAGAGTTTTTATCCATTTCGATTATTGTAATATTTTTCAAAAACAGGGTTTTTTCTTCCTGCTTAATTGATTTTGCCTGAAGAATTACAACTTTTCCCTCTTCCGCCGCCTCTCGAAACCACAGTCCCTTGCTGTCAAACAGCATGGCTTCGGGATTTTTGGTTTTATATCTGTAATCAAGCGTTTCATAAACCTCATACATCCAGGAAGACAAAGGGTTTACAGCCGCGACATTAATTGCCCCGACGATAAAGGTTATAAATACAATCGGCGCCAAAAAGCCCCAAATTGAAACGCCGGCAACCCTAATGACCACAAACTCGTTCGATTTGCTAAACTTCCAAAATGTAATCATACCCGCAATCATAACAACGAAAGGAAAAATCATTTCGATTGTCCTCGGCATCTTTGTAAGCCCCATTTTAAGAATGAAGCTGAACGCGGCGTCTCTGCCGGAAAACCTGCGCAAAAGCTCAATAATTTCAAACATAAAAACTACGCCCAAAACCATAAGCAAAACGCCTAGAAACGTTACTAGGAAGCTTTTGGTAAGATATTTAGATAAAATAAAGTTTGGGTTCATGTTTTCTCAGTCAAATTTTACTCATTAGATAAAGCAGGATAAAGCAAAGATAAATATCTCTCAACCGCAGAAGCCAAGATAACCACAATATTTTTGCCTTCCATTTCATCTCTTTTCGCCACTTCGCAAGCTGCAAAAAGCGCCGCCCCGGAAGAGATTCCTACAGGAAGACCCTCAATCTTTGCAGCAAGCTTCAGCATATCCCATGCTTCTTCATCTCTAACATCTATAGTTTCATCAACCAGCCCGTCATCAAAAAACTCCGGGATAAATCCAGCGCCAATCCCTGGAATTTTGTGCGGTCCAGGTTCGCCTCCGCTTAATACCGGGCTGGATTTTGGCTCGACAGCCACAACATATAAGTCTGGGTTGGTTGTTCGCAATGTTGAAGCAATGCCGGATATTGTACCTGCCGTACCGACCGCGCTTACCAAACAATCGACATCCCCGCCTGTCTGCTCCATTATTTCCATGCTGGTTCCAAACCTGTGGGCATTTGGATTCGCTTCATTTGTAAATTGTTTTAGCAAAATAACGTTGGGATTGCGCAGTTCAAGAAGCTCCGCCTTTTTTAGAGAGCCTTCCATGCCGTCTTCTTGGGGAGTAAGAATAACTTCCGCACCAAAATGCCGAACAAGCTCCACTCTTTCTCTTGTCATGTTTTCAGGCATAATTATAACCAGCTTATAGCCCCTTGAGGCGCAAATCGCCGATAATGCTATTCCCGTATTTCCCGATGTTGCCTCGACAAATATTGTTTCCTCATTGACCCTGCCGCTTTTCTCCGCCGCTTCAATCATACCGAGAGCCACCCTGTCTTTAACAGAAAACAGCGGGTTATAAAACTCGCATTTTGCCAGAATATTTCCTTTTAATCGGAGTTCTTCCGACAGTCTTTCAAGCTTTATCATCGGAGTATTGCCGACAAGTTCGCCGATTGAATTATAAATTTTATTCAATTTATTATTCTCCTAATTCTTCAACCTCTTTAAGCTCGTCAAAAAGCTGTTTCATAATCGTCGGAAGCCCGATTTGTCTCACTCTTTTCATTCTCTCGCCGGAAATAATCCTCTGCACTTTTGCCACCGTGTCGTCAATATTATCGTTTATAACCACATAGTCATATCCGCTCATATATGAAAGACGCGTTCTAAAAGCTTTCATTCTTTTTTTGATAACACTTATATCATCGCCGCGGCTTATGAGCCTTTCTTTCAGTTCTCTGATAGACGGAGGCAAAAGACCGATGGTAACGACATCGTCGCCGGCTTTGCCTTTTAGCTGAACGATACCGGGAAAATCCAAATCAAACAGCACATCCTGACCGACTTTAAGAAAGCCGTCTACTTCTGAACGCAAAGTGCCGTATTTATTTCCATAATCAGATTCTACATGTTCATAAAAAGCGTCTTCGGAAAGCAGCTCATTATATTTTTCGTCAGAAACATAGTAGTAGTTCACGCCTTCTTTTTCGCCCTCTCTCATTGGTCTGCTGGTAACAGAAACCGAGAACTTTAAGTTTTTATCTCTTGCAATCAGTTTTTCAATCACGGTGTTTTTTCCCGAACCTGAAAGCCCGTCAAAAATAAACATTGCGCCGCGGCGGGTTTTTCTCAAATAATCAACTACATCGACCATATCCTTGCTCCATTCTTTTAATCCGAGTTTTTTACTCTATGTTTTGGATTTGCTCCCTAAACTGCTCAATCAAAGTTTTCAACTCCATGCCATAATTTGTAATATTTATATCAACAGACTTCGAGCATGTCGTATTGGCTTCTCTATTTAGCTCCTGGCAAAGAAAATCTAGTTTTCTTCCCACGGCTTCTTTTGAGGCTAAAAGCTCTGTCGCAGTTTTGATATGAGCTTTAAGCCTGTCTATTTCTTCTTGAATATCCGCTTTTGCAACATAAAAAACCACTTCCTGCGCAATCCTGTCTTCCGTAATATTTACGTTTGTATCCAGCATTGAAGAAATCTGCTGGCGAAGTTTTTCCTTCAGCTTTTCAGGCATGTTTTTTGAAATATTTTCAATATCGCCTATTATTGCTTCAACTTTAGCAAGAATATCCATCAACGCGGTTTTAATTTTCGCGCCTTCCAAAAGCCTGCTTTCTCTTAAAGATTTACATCCCTCCTCAAAGCTGTCGAAAAGCGTTTTTTGAAAGGTCTCCATGTTTTCATCCCCCAGCATGCTGTCTTCGACTTCAATAACGCCTTTTGCATTAAGAAGCTCGCCGGCTGTAGGCTTGGCAAAACCATCCTGATTTTTATTATATATCTCTATTGCTCTTTCAATAAGCTGGCTTAATAAATCTTCGTTTATTCTTATCTTCTGGTTAGAGTTTTCGGAATTGACATCAAGATAAACGCCAAACGAACCGCGGCTGAAATATTTTGATAAAATTGTTTTAAGCTGAATTGATATATCCCCCAGCCATGAAGGAGATTTAACTTTTATATCAATGCTTTTGCCGTTTACGCTTTTAAGCTCAAAAGACCAGTTAAAGCTCAAATCATCAAAAACCAGTTCGCCGTTTTGCTTTGCGAAACCCGTCATGCTAGAAATACCCAAAAAATTTCTCCCTATTTTTAAAAATTTGTTTTATTATGACTCAAATTAGTTAAATAATATTTTACTCGGAGTTTAAATGAAAAACATCTATAAAAACATTTTAATCACAGGAGCAAGCTCTGGAATTGGAAAAGGACTAGCGGTTTTTTATGCAAAAAACGGAGCGGAAAATCTTTTCATCAGCGGGAGAAATGCAAAAAGACTAAATGAAGTCGAGAAAGAATGTAAAAAACACTGCAAAAATGTTTTTGCCGTCAAGCTTGATGTTACCGATAGAGACGCTATGCGCAACTGGATAAACGAAAGCAATTCAAAGGCGGCTTTAGATTTGGTTTATGCAAACGCCGGAGTTGGGACAACAGACGACGGCATAGAAGCGGCATACGACACCTTTAATATAAACATTAACGGCGTTCTGAACACGGTTTTACCCGTCATAGAAATTTATAAAAAAAGCGAAAGAAAATCTATAAACGACATTAAATCTATCGCTGTTTTAAGCTCTATCGCGGGGTATCACGGACTTGCCACCTGCCCGGACTACAGCGCGACAAAAGCCTGCGTAAAAGCATGGGGAGAAGCTTTGAGAATAAAACTCAAACCTGAGGGAATAAATGTCAGCGTTATATGCCCTGGTTTTGTTAAATCAAACATCACAGACCAAAACACCTGCTCAATGCCGGGTATTAAAGAAATTGACGAAGCGGCAGAAATAATTGCCGATGGACTGAACAAGCACAAAGCTGTAATCTCTTTTCCATGGTATTTGAGACTGGCTACATGGTTTTTATCAATTTTACCAAATTTTATCAGCGATTACATATATTCTATATTGCCGCAAAAAGCCTAAAAAAGGGCATAATTAAATATTATGCCCCAACTGGTTATTTTGCGCTTTGTTTCTTTTTGCGCAAAGACATATTATAAAAGCCCCGCCGCTCAATCTCGCCGTGTTTTTTTACGGCGTCCATAATTTCCATGGCAACATTGGCGGCTTCTTCTTTTTTATTGACATATACCACGATGTCCGCCTTTTCATAAATAGTTTCGCGTTCTTTTCTGTGTTTCTGACTAAACTCAACCAAGGCCTCTCTAACATCCCGTCCTTCAGCCGCGGCATCGTCTGCGCATGTCGTATAATTTCCTCTTTTAACGACTCCCGCAGCCTTTGACTCCATATAATCTTTATATAAATAATCTCCGATTACCTCTGGAGAAACTTTTAAATATATAGATAAATATTTATTTTTCTTTATCGCTCTGCGGGTATTTTCTCTCATAAAAGCGGCGCCTCCCAAATCGGGATATTTGCCTTTGAACTTATTATTTTCAAACATATCAATAATAACCGCTTCCTCAAAATCTCTAAACGCGGTTTCTCCGTGTTTTTTTATAAAAGCGCCGTCGTTTTCCAGACTGAAAACTTCCAAATCCAGCTTTTCGCCATAGTTTTTCTCAAAATTCTCAATATATTTTTTTGTTACCGGGAAATCATGATTTTGTCTTGCCTGCAGAACAGCTTTATCCGTTGATACAGGGGCTACTTTTCCTTTGCAGATGTTCTGCAAAATATATCCGCAGACAGTAGACTTTCCAGACCCGGGCAAACCGACTATTACAAATTTACTATTCATTCTTTTTCCTGACTTGTTTTTATTTTGGACAAAAATAGCATGAAACAAGAAAAAGTCAATATTTTGCCTTATGTCTAATCGCTTTTTCTGCCAATATAGGGGATTAATAACAACCCCGGCAGAGCCATCAATGTTGTGATTATAAAGAACATCGACCAGTCTGTAACCGTAAGCAGATACCCGCTGCTGGATGAGACTATATCTCGGAGCAGACTCATAAAAGACGACAACAGCGCATATTGTGTCGCGGTATATTTTATATTGCACAATGACGACAAATACGCGACAAACGCCGCCGTGCCAATGCCTCCGGCAACATTTTCAACCGCTATTGTCATTGTTAAGCAATCCGTATCATTGCCGACATGCGCCTGAACAACAAACATTAAATTTGATAACCCCTGCAATACTCCGCCGATAAATAAAGTTTTATAAATATTATACCTGCTGGCAATTAATCCTCCGACAATGCCGCCGGCTATTGTCGCAATCATCCCGTAAATTTTTGTAATCTTTGCAATTTCGCCTTCGGAAAAGCCCATGTCGTCATAAAACGGATAAACCATCGGTCCCATATACGCGTCGCTCATTTTATAAAGAAAAACAAAAAGCAAAATAATTTTCCAGTCAGTTCTTTTCATAAAATCCCGCATTGGCTCGACAACGGAAGTTTTATAAAAATTATTCAGTTTCTCCTTATAGTCCGCGCCTTTTATCGGTACGGCAGGTTCTCCCTCAGGTTCTTTGATAAATAAGATTGTAAAAATACCGACAAACGAACCAGTTGCCACAAGAAGATAAACGCTGTTCCACCCCAGATTTGTCGCATGAATAAACCATAAGGCACCCGCCCCGGAAAACAACATTCCAATCCTATACCCCAGCACAAACATCGCCGTTCCCGCGCCCTGCTCTTTTGGGGCAAAAGTTTCTATACGGTACGCGTCCAAAACAATATCCTGAGACGCCGACGCAATCACTACCAAAACAGCAAAAAATGCGAGAAGATATATATGCGCTTTCGGGTCAATCCGCGACATTCCAAGTATGGAAAGCAGAAGCAGTATCTGCGTAAAAACCGCCCAGCTTCTGCGTCTGCCCATTTTATGAAAAAACGGAATGCCAATCCTGTCAACTACCGGCGCCCACAGCCATTTAAAGCTATAGGGGGTTTTTACCAGCGAAAACAAACCTATGGTTTTTTTTGAAATATCCGATTTATTAAGCCAGAGACTAAGCGTCGAAGTAACCAAAGACATCGGGAACCCGCTGGCAAAGCCCAACAGGGTCATTACTATCATCCTTCTATCCAAATATACTTTGCCTGCTTTAATCCATTGTAAAAACATAACCAGCCTTTGCCTAAAATCTTTGCTGATTACACTAAACCAAATAGGTTAATTTATTTATAAAATTTATTCCGACAGCAGCTTTGCGGGGTTCTGTTCCAAAACTTTTGCATCATCGCCAAGCTGAATATCTTCAATTGTTCCGATTCTTTTAGATATTTTTCCCGAAGAGATTTTAATCTCGCCAATATCCCTTCCCGCCTGGTCAAAGTGCCTTGATAAGTTTTCAATTCTATCGTCAAGACGCGCTATGTCTTCAATAAGATAGCCGACCTCTTTTTGTATAACTCCAGCCTGCTCGCGCATACGCGCATCTTTCAGCACCGCTCTGACAGTATTTAACGTTGCCATCAGGGTTGTTGGCGAAACAATCCAGACTTTGCTTCGATACGAGGTCTCAACCACATCGACAAAGTTTGCGTGAAGCTCGGCATATATCGATTCCGAAGGCAGGAACATTAAGGCCGACTCCGCGGTCTCGCCTTGAATAATATATTTTTCCGCAACATCTTTTATATGCTTTAAAACCGAGGTTTTAAAAAATCTTGCGGCCTCCAGTTTTTCTCTCTCGCTTTCGGCATTTCTCAGAGCCTGATAGCTTTCCAGAGGAAACTTCGAGTCAATAATTATCATGCCTGGAGGGTTGGGCAGATTAAGAACACAGTCCGCTCTTTTCTGATTGCTTAAAGTGACCTGAAAAGAATAAGCCGAAGGAGGAAGCGCGGAGATTACTATATCATTAAGCTGAATCTCCCCGAAAGCGCCTCTTGCCTGTTTGTTGTTAAGAACTTCCTGCAAAGAAACAACCTGCTCTGAAAGAGAAGAGATTTTCTGCTGAGCGACATCAATCTTTGCCAGCCTTTCGCGTAAATCGTTCAAAGTTTCCGTAGTTTTGGTCGTTGACTGCTGCAATCCTTCTCCGACATTTTTCGTCACCTGAAGAAGTTTCTCGTCGACCATCTGAAGAACGGAGATTTTCTGCTCATTAATCGCCTCTGCGATTTTTGCCTGCTGATTTAAGCTGCTTTCAGACATTTGCGCAATACGCCCAGCCAGCTCTGCCTGCGCGCGAAACATGTTTTCCGCGACATCTGAAAGGCTTATCTTTTCTTTTTTTCCAAACGCAAAATACAAAATGACAAACAGAAACAGAACCCCAAATATACCAGCCCCGATTATAAGGAGTAAATTTAAGTCCAGCTCTAAAGGCATTGTTTATTTTCCTTTTTTCTCTTTTTCTGAAATATTTCTTGTCATCGCCAAAAACTTTTCTGTGCGCTGTTTTTTAATTGTTTCGCCGTCGACATCAATAAGTTCTTTCAGATTTTTGAAAATTGCTTCGCCGACTTTATTTATTATGGCTTCTCTGTCGCGGTGGGCGCCGCCGGTTGGCTCGGGGATTATTTCGTCGATAACCTTCAGTTTTTTCAAATCCTGAGCTGTCAGCTTTAAAGCCTCGGCTGCTTCTTTCACTTTATCGGCGGAGCGCCATAAAATAGAAGCGCAGCCTTCTGGAGAGATTACTGAATAAATAGAGTTTTCCAGCATAAGAATTTTGTCGGCTGTCGCGATTGCAATCGCTCCGCCGGAACCTCCCATGCCGATAATTGTTGAAACTATAGGCGTCTTAACCTGCAGGCATTTTTCAATTCCTGCGGCAATTGCCTCCGCCTGACCGCGGGCTTCCGCGTCAATACCCGGATAAGCGCCGTCCGTATCGACAAACACAAGGATTGGAAGCTGAAATTTACCCGCCAAATCCATAATTCTCTGGGCTTTGCGGTATCCTTCAGGTTTCGCCATGCCAAAGTTGTATTTAACGCGCGTTTCCAGATCTTTGCCTTTTTGCTGACCCAGGATAGCAACGGACATTCCATGAAAGCGACCGATACCGGCAATCATTGTTTTATCGTCGGCAAAGCGTCGATCTCCGCTTAACGGAGTAAAATCTTCAATCAAAGTATGAACATAATCCAGACACTGCGGGCGGTCTGGATGTCTGGCAATTTGAGCTTTCTGCCAAGGAGTTAAACTGCTGTATGATATTGCGACTTGTTTTTCTAACTTTTTTTGAAGCCTTGTAAGCTCTTCATCAATATTAACATCCTCATCTTTAGCAAGGATTTTTAATGATTCAATCTTTGCTTCAATTTCAACAATGTTTTTTTCAAAGTCTAAAATAACTGCTCCAGATTTTTCCATGAAATTTCATCTCCAATTTTTTTATCTGGTAGATTAATTAGCACATATTCATCAAAATTTCGACTCTTATTTTCACTTTATTAATCTTTATAAAGCAAAATAACAATATTCAAGTAATTACTTGCAAATGATTCGTTTTATAATAAAATAAATCATCATTTGGCAACCAAATCATAATACAGGAGTTTACAGTGATTAATTTTGCATTTTTCTTATCGATTTTTTCAAGCTGCAGCTGGTTTATATTCTGCTATATTTATATCAACGACAAACTTCACGGGCTTAAATTTATCAATTTAGGCGTTATTGACGTTCTTGTCTTTACCACAATTATAGTGATGCCAATATTAATTATCTGGATAGTTTTTGGGCATATCGGCTCATTTCTTGGCAACCGCACCGCTGCCAAAAGATTAAACGCCATTCTTGAGACGACCAAAAGAAACCAGGAATACAGCGATTTAATCGCCCGCGCCTTGATACAAAATGACAGCGACATAAAAGCCGGGTTTATTCTCAGCAAGTTTGACCTTTATGTGTCCGAGATGAATGAGATTATTGCTGAAATTGTAAAGCAGCTTGGAACTTCAGAACAAAAGGTTAATGATGCATGGGCGCGTTCGGCAAAAGGAGAAAAATGGGTTTTTGGCAAAATTCTTTTAGAAATAAGCGGCAAAAGCCCAAAATTTGCCAAAGACTTAATCCACATGATAAAAGTTGACGACAGCCTTACGGCGCCAATAATCAAATACTGCGCATATTATA
This sequence comes from Lactobacillaceae bacterium, assembly GCA_031271345.1. GTDB lineage: Bacteria > Pseudomonadota > Alphaproteobacteria > RF32 > CAG-239 > JAQWBS01. The sequence continues at coordinate 246,384 of JAISVX010000001.1, read as the reverse complement.
AAATAATTTTAGCGGCGTTCGAAAAGCACGATAAAGACAGATTCTTCTTAAACATCATCGAAAACGGCGTTCTCGGAAATATCAATACTCTTTTATATCCCGCTTATGACACGGTGAAGGTCGAAGAAGAAATAAAAGCTCCCGTCATTGAACCAAAGTTTGAGGCAAAGAAAGAAGCAAAGCCGTCTAAAAAAGAAGAGCCTTTGCAAGTGTCTTCCAATGCAAATCTTGAAGAGGGTAAAAATAAATGGATGTCAAAAATCTTTGACGGCAAAAAAGAAGAAGAAATAAAAGCTTCGGTAAAAGAAGCCCCTGTTATTGACAGAGATTCTTTTTATATGTTTGCCGCAAAAACCAAAAAAGACGACGAAATTCGTAAAGACCCTTTTGTTTCCGGCAATGAAGAGCTGAACAATAAAAAGGTCGACTAAATGATGCAAAGAACAATCAAAACCGCTTCTTTGTCTCTTTTGATGTCTTTAATTTGTTTTTGCGCTTTTGCGCGTGATGTATCTATTGCTGACGCAATTCCTTTATACGACGCCATAAAATATGATAAGGGGTTTACAAGTTTTGACTATGTAAATCCCAACGCCCCCAAAGGCGGAAAAATTGTCATGCCGGCTTACGGCGGGTTCGACAATTTTAATCCGTATATTCTTAAAGGAACAGCTTCGGCAGAAACCGCCGGGCTTACTTTAGATACCTTAGGCGTTCAGGCTGTCGATGACAGCACAACGGTTTACCCGATGATTGCAAAAAAATTTGAACTGCCGGAAGATAAGTCTTTTGTTGGGTTTTTTATTGATGAAAACGCAAGGTTTTCCGATGGAAGCAGCGTAACCGCGGATGACGTGATTTTCAGTTTCAACGCTATTACGCAAAAAGGCTCCCCTATTTATAAAATATATTACTCCGATGTCGAAAGAGTCGAGAAAATCTCCGACCACCATGTAAGGTTCATTTTCAAAGAAGGCACAAACAACCGCGAGCTGCCGCTTATAATTTCACAGATAAGCATTTTCTCCGAAAAAGATTTCGCGGGAAAAGAGTTTGACAAGCCAAGCCTGACCCCTCCTCTTGGCAGCGGTCCTTATGTTGTTGATAAATTTGAAGCGGGCAAATACGTCGCATTTAAACGCAGCAAAGACTATTGGGCAAAAGATATGCCAAGCGTAAAAGGCATGTATAATTTTGATGAAATCAGATACGACTACTATCAAGATACAACCGTAACCCAGCAGGCTTTATTTGCCGGCAACATTGACACAAGAACGGAATATGTCGCAAAAATATGGGTGACCGGGTATAATAACGAAATTGTAAAGTCGGGAAAAATAATCAAAGACGAAATAAACCACAATAACGCGGCAACGCTGCAGCATTTCGCGTTTAACATTAGAAAAAACAAATTTAAAGATAAAAGAGTAAGAGAGGCTGTCGGACTGGCTTTTAATTTTGACTGGGCAAACGAAAAGCTGTTTTATAACCAGTATAAAAGAATTTACAGCTATTTCACCAATACCGGCATGGAAGCAACTGGACTGCCAGCCGGCAAAGAGCTTGAGATTCTTAATAAATTCCGAGACGCTCTGCCTGAAGAAGTCTTTACTAAAGAGCCGGCTCTGCCCTCAAATAAGAACAATGACGAAACCAGAGAAAATCTAAAAAAAGCGGTTTCTTTACTAAAAGAAGCCGGGTATGACTTTGTTGACGGCAAAATGATAAATTTAGAAACAAAAGAGCCTTTAGAATTTGAAGTTTTTGGAAACTCTGCAAACGGGTCGACATTTACCCGCGTTATGCTGCCTTTTATTGACAACTTAAAAAAAATCGGCATAAACGCGTCTTTTCGAACATTAGAAATAAATGTTTTCAAAAACAGACTGGATAATTTTGATTTTGACATGGCAATAATGTCTTATGCAATGAGCCAGTCTCCCGGCAACGAGCAAAGAGAACTTTGGGGCAGCCAGTCTGCGAACGTAAAAGGCTCTTATAATAAAATCGGCATTGAAAACGAAATCGTTGACAAGCTTATCTCCGGCGTGGTCCGAGCGGAAAACAAAGAAGAATACGCCGCGTATGTTAAAGCTTTGGACAGGGTTTTATTAAACGGGCATTATATGATTCCGCAATGGTATTCTCCTTTTGACCGGGTTGCTTACTGGGATAAATTTGAACATAAACATACCGATTTGAAAATCGGGTTTCAGCCTCACACATGGTGGATGAAGAGTCTGAAGGGAATAAATAAAAAATGAAAAACTATATAATAAAAAGGCTGCTGTTGATTCCCCTGACATTGCTGGGTATTTTAACCATCAACTTTTTTATCGTTCAGCTTGCGCCGGGCGGACCAGTCGAACATATACTTGCCCAGTATCAGGGAATGAACACCGACGCAACCTCTTCTTTATCTTCCGCGGCACAGATGAATATGGAAACCTCCGCCAGCAAATATCAGGGAGCAAGAGGCGTATCCGAAGATTTGGTTAAAGAACTGGAAAAACAGTTTGGCTTTGACAAACCAATACATGTCAGATATTTCAAAATGATAAAAGACTACTTATTTTTTGACTTTGGCAAAAGCTATTATAAAGATAAATCAGTAGGGCAGTTAATTGTGGAAAGAATGCCGGTTTCAATTTCTTTAGGCTTATGGTCTACTCTTATCATTTATCTTGTCGCAATCCCTTTAGGAATAAGAAAAGCGGTAAACGACGGCTCAAAAATGGATATATGGTCATCTTTTATCGTTGTTCTCGGCTCTGCAATTCCAGTATTTTTATTTGCCGTTTTCTTAATTGTGTTTTTTGCCGGAGGAACATATTTGCAATGGTTTCCTCTTAGGGGCTTGACCTCCGACAATTGGAGCGAACTATCGGCTATAGGCAAACTTAAAGACTATTTCTGGCATATAACATTGCCGGTAATTACGATGTTTATCGGAGGCTTTGCCAGTCTGACCATGCTGACAAAAAACTCTTTCCTGGATGAAATAAACAAGCAGTATGTCTTAACGGCAAAAGCCAAAGGGCTAAATCAACATCAGGTTCTTTACGGGCATGTTTTCAGAAATGCCATGCTTATCGTAATTGCGGGTTTCCCATCGCTCTTAATAAAAATGCTGTTTACCGGCTCTTTACTGGTTGAAGTAATTTTTTCGCTAAACGGCATAGGTCTGCTTGGATATGAGGCGATTATAACCAGAGACTATTCCGTAATCTTCGGAACATTATACATTTTTGCATTGCTTGGGCTGGTATTAAAACTTATCAGTGACTTAACCTATTCATTAGTCGACCCGAGAATAAATTTTGATAAACTTTAAAAAAGAAAACCGTTAACCCTAAAAGGTGAACGGTTTAAATGGCACATGGGAAAAAACTTCTCTTAATAACTCTGATTTTTTTGATTGTTATTAAACACCTAAAGCTCCTAAAATAAGCAAAACCAAAAAAATCACAACAAAAAGAATGCGACCGGCGTGATCTGCTAAGTTTTCAGCGCTCCGCATCTCTTTTTTTTCTTCAGGAGTAATTCTGTTACTTGCCATAAGAATAAAATTAGAAGTAAATAATATGAAATTATTGTACATTTAACATATTAGACCAAAATATTCAACATAAAAAAGCCCTTAATAAGTTTACTAAGGGCAAAATATAAATTTGATAAATTAGTATGCTACGAAGTAATTTTTGAGCGAAGTTTACAAAATTAGTAAATGAGCAAAAAAATTACAAGTATGATGCTAATTTAGCATTTTTATTCTTTGTTGAAGGCTTTCTCTTGTTTCCTGGCCTCATCCTCAGTTCTTGCAACATTGACGTAAACTCTCTGAGTAACTTCTGGATGAAGTCTTAGGCTTACTTCATAGATACCTAGATCTTTGATTGGCTTGTCTAATTGAACTTGACGACGCTCAACTTCAAAGCCGGAGCTTTTAACCAGGTCAGCAATATCGCGAATAGTAACAGAACCGTACAATTGACCGGTTTCCGCAGCTTGACGAATAAGTACCGCTGTGAAACCTTTCAAAGATTCTGCTTTGGATTTTGCAGTTTCCAATAAACCTTTATTGTGAGCTTCTAACTCAGCTTTTTGCTTTTCGAAATAAGCAACGTTTGCTGCTGTAGCGCGAAGAGCTTTCTTTGAAGGAAGAAGGTAATTGCGGGCATAACCGTCTTTAACGGTTACTTTCTCGCCCATTTTACCTAATTTATCAATATGTTCTAAAAGAATTATTTCCATTGTCATTCCTCCTATTAGTTTGCATAAGGCAGCAAAGCAATTGCACGGGCGCGTTTGATGGCGCGGGCTAATTCTCTTTGCTTCTTAGCGGAAACAGCAGTTATACGACTAGGAATAATCTTTCCTTTCTCTGAAACATAACGAGACAAAAGCTTAACGTTCTTGTAGTCAATTTTTGGCGCGTTTTCGCCGCAGAAAGGACATAATTTTTTCTTTTTAAAGAATGATTGCTTAGCCATTATTATTCTCCCTCAACTTCATTAGTTTCTTTAGAATCTTCAGCGCCTGCTTTAGAAAATTCGTCAACTTTAATAGTCATGAAACGAATTACATCTTCATTAAGACCTAAAATTCTTTGATACTCGGCAACAGCCTTAGCTGGCGCGGAAATGTTCAGAAGGAAGTAGTGACCTTTGCGGTTTTTCTTAATACGATAAGCAAGGTTTTTTAAGCCCCAGCTATCAACTCTAACAATTTGGCCGCCGTTTTTTGAAATAATTTCACTCATATCAGAAATGATAGTATTCAATTGATTAGAAGCCAAATCTTGACGCGCGATAATCACGCTTTCATAATTTGTCATTTTTCTTTTCCCCTTACGGATTCTCAACAAATGGGCTTTCACACCCTGATTAGTTTGTATAGCTAAGTTCCATAAAAGAACCTAGCAAGGACGAGGGCAAATATATCTTAAAACTTTAATTTTGCAAGCATTTTTATTCTAACTTTCCAAAAACCATTTAAATAAAAAACATTTAACTATTTTTAACATTTCTGATATAGACTGAACAGAGGTCTATATAAGGAATTGATAACGATGAATAAATTTAGAATTTTAATGATTTTGGCATTGCTGGCGTTTCTGACCGCATGCTCGTCATCCGGCAACGGACAAACACAAAGAGAAACTTATGCAAACGAAGAAAACGTAATATCTCTGAGGGAGCCAAAAACGCGCGTTATAGTCAGATGTTATCCAAACGAATACCAGCCGGCTGAATTTTGCGCTCAAATGTTCGAAGAAAAAGGTTATGTAAGATTTAAGGACATTCCGCACAAACCGGCTAAATATGATTTTTTGACAAAGGACACTTATCCAACGCGCCGCTGGCGTGAAGGAGAAGCAAGCCCAAGGTGGTAGTTTATGCTCGCAAAAATCAACACTATAGCTTTTAACGGATTAGAAATACTTGATGTCGATTTGCAAATCCAAATATCGTCAGGTCTGCCCGCTTTTACAATTGTGGGGCTTCCAGACAAAGCTGTGGCGGAGAGCAAAGAAAGAGTCCGCGCAGCCTTAAACTCTTTGGGACTGAGCCTGCCGGCAAAAAGAATAACCATAAACCTTGCTCCTGCGGATTTATTAAAGGAAGGCTCTCATTATGACCTTCCCGTTGCCTTATCCCTGCTTGTCGGGATTGGAGTTTTGCCGCAGGAAGAACTAAATAACTATATTGCCGCCGGAGAACTCGGCTTAGACGGTGGAATAATTAAAATAAACGGCATTCTGCCTGTTGCAATACATGCAAACTCAAAAAATATGGGTTTAATCTGTCCACAAGCCTGCGGCGGCGAAGCCGCGTGGTCTGGACTAAAAGATATTATCGCAGCCGACAGCCTCTTGTCGATAATCAACCATTTTAAAGGCTCTCAAATCATACCATATCCGCAAACAGAAAAAGAAAGCGGGAAAAACAGCCTTTTAGATATGGCTGATGTTAAAGGACAGGAAACCGCAAAAAGAGCTTTGGAAATAGCGGCGGCTGGCGCCCATAATCTTTTGATGATAGGACCTCCCGGCTCGGGCAAATCTATGCTGGCATCAAGGCTTACATCGATATTGCCGTCCATGAGTACGGAAGAAGCCTTGGAAACAAGCATAATCCACTCTATTGCGGGAGAATTAAAAAACGGAAAACTGGATTTTTCCAGACCATACCGCAACCCTCACCACAATGCTTCGACCCCCGCGCTGGTCGGAGGAGGAAGAAAAGGGCAGCCCGGAGAGATTTCTTTATCGCATAACGGCGTTTTGTTTTTGGACGAGCTTCCAGAATTTGCCCGCCCAACGCTTGAAGCTCTCCGTCAGCCTTTAGAAAACGGCGAAGTCTCGATTTCGAGAGTCAGCGCGCATACAAAATATCCGGCAAAGTTTCAGCTGATAGCCGCAATGAACCCATGCAGGTGCGGAAACTTGGGCAGTACGAAACTCGAATGCAGCAAAGCGCCAAAATGCGCCGAAGAATATCAGGCAAAAATATCTGGACCTTTATTAGACAGGATTGATATGCAGATTGAAGTACCTGCCGTTAGTCCTTGGGACATTTCGAACACAAAAAAAGGCGAGTCTTCCGCAGAAATTTTAAAAAGGGTAACAAAAGCGCGAGAAATTCAGAAAAAAAGATTTGAAGAATTTGGAATAAAAAACTTACGGACAAATTCTGAGCTAACCGGCGATTTGCTTGAGACAGCAACATGCCTGGACAGCTCCACAAAAAGCTTTTTAATCGACGTCGCAAACAAAATGAATATGTCCGCAAGGGCATATCATCGCATTTTAAGGGTCGCGAGGACAATTGCAGACTTGCAAAATGAAATAAAAGTTATTAATATACACGTAGCCGAAGCAATATCGTATCGTCGATTTATTGCTTCATTATAAATATTGGGAGATATGTTTTATGAGAGCTGTAAAATTTTCAATTTTCTTATTTGCGCTGACCGCTTTATTGGGACCAAGCGCGCATGCCGCATGCAATCCTCAAACAGGAGAAGGCTGCACAAACTTCTCTTCGCGAGTGATTGAACAGCAAAGACCTGACTTCTACTATAATGAAGAACAAGAAACCGCTCTTGAAAAACATTATAGAGAAAGGGAAGCCAGAACTGCTCCCGCGGCTTATCAGTCTAATGAAAGCTATGGCAGCTATCCAAGAAGAGCTTCTCATAACAGCAGGGACAGCGCATACTCTCAATCCGAAGAATATGTCACTTCCAGGGAAGACAGAATCTTAAAAGCCTATACAGGACAAGCTCCCAAATATGCTCCTGTGCCACAAAAAGACTCTGCTCCAAGATATGTTCAAGGCGCTAATTCAGATAATGCCGTCTCCCAAAGATATTATGATAATCAGCAGCCTCAAAGAATCTCTACTGCCGACGGATATTACAACCCAAAAGACGGAAGCATGTTCCCGGGCGGACGCTGCGATAATGGAAACTGCAACAAAGACGGCAGTATATTTGGCGGCGGATGCAGTATTCCTAAAAACAAATGCATGAGGAGCTGCAAACAAAATTGCGGCAGCCCGATGACCAAATCCTGTGAACAGTCATGCAAGCCATGCTTTAAATGCAATGAAGTAAGAGTTGCCGAAGAACAAGAGGTATATCAAACCGTATTTTTACAAGACTATATTGTTAAGCAGCAAGACGAAGTTTATGACGCGATTCATAAATGTAAAGATTTGGCTCCTCTGGAACTTAAATATGTTGATTTTAGAATCAAAAAAGACAGATCGCATACTGGATTCTCTGAAAGGCTGGGCAATTACCGTTTCAGAATTTTTGGCTGTCGTCGTTTTGACAAGCATGCAATGCTAAACCAGGGTCGCGTCATTCAAAAAGACTTGCAGTTTATCCGTATTTTTGAAGATATGGTCAGCGACTGTTTAAACATTGTTAAAACTCCTGAAGATTTATGCAGCCCGGAAAATAAAGAACCGCTTCCAGAATATGTTTTAACGGCTGAAATCACCGACTATTTTATGAACGTGTGCGACAAATACAGCTGGGACGACGCGAAGAAAGAAAACCTGCGCACAGGTTCTTCTGAAATGACCGTCACTTGGCGTTTAACAAATGCCACCGGCTCAAAAGTAATGTGGAAAGGCGAAACCACCGGCTATGCTGAGCTTGATGACGGCGAATATAACGGCGAGATTGTTCTTCTTGAAAGAGCTTTTGCCGATGCGGTCAACACTTTACGTCAGCTTCCAGGGTTTGAAGACCAGCTGGCTAAAAGAGTCAGCGCCGAAGATTTAGCGCGCCAGCGTCAAGAATTAATTGAGCTGGAAAAAATTGCCAATCCTGCTAAATGCCAGTTCCAGGAAGAAATCAAAATCGTAAAAGAATGCAGCGTTAAAACCGTATGCGTCGACATTGACACATGCACGGGAGAAACAACTACAAAAGTTAAAGACAAAGAGATTATAAAAGAGGTTATAACAGTAACTGAAGATGGAGGAAGCAATTCTACAGCTTCGGTAACAATAGAAAAAGACATTATCGAAATAACCGAGGACAGCGGCGTAAGCTCGTCTGGACAAGGCGCTATTCATGAAGAAATTATAGAAGAAACTATAACCAAAACCATCATTGACGAAGACAGCGGCGTACTCTCATCTGGTCAGGGTGCTATTCATGAGGAGATTATAGAAGAAACTATAACCAAAACCGTTATTGACGAAGACAGCGGAATACTATCTCCCGGTCAAGGCGCTATTCATGAAGAGATTGTAAAAGAGGTTATAACTAAAACTGTAATTGACGAAGACAGCGGCGTGCTTTCATCTGGTCAGGGCGCTATTCATGAGGAAATTACAAAAACAACGGTAACCGAAACCATAATTGATGAGAACAGCGGCGTATTATCGTCTGGTCAGGGAGGTATCGGCGAAACAATTACCACAACCAGAACAGAAACCATAATTGACGAAACCAGCGGAATATTATCATCTGGTTCCGGCGGTATTGGCGAGACAATTACTTTTGAAGTTGTCGAAAACGTAATTGATGAAAACAGCGGCATACTATCATCCGGCATTGGCGAAAACAGCGGAAGCCTGTCTTCCGGCGCATTTACCGACGAACTATGGATTGACCTGCCTGTCGACAACGGCGCGGTTGCCCTTGCGTATACTGGAGAAACCGGAGACATAGAAGGCAGCGATGATTTGTGCATCGTTGACAGAGCGCCTTATGAAACATTATCAGCTGAAAATGTTTATAAGATTAGATCTTCCGTTGTAAACATTACAAATGCAAACGGCAAAGCCGGCGCTGGTTTGATTATATCTAACTACTTCATTCTAACTTCTGCCGACTTAATTGTAAAAACTAACAACAGTTATGATATTGAAACAATTAACGGCATTAAGCTAAAAGCAAGCGCGTTTAGAATTAATCCAAATAAAAATACAGCCTTGTTGGTCTTGAATGAAAAAACCAGATACAATCCGCTTCCACTCAACCTATATCTGCCACAAACAGGAAGAGGCGGCTACTTGACCCTTGGAATGCTTAATCAGGAAACAATCAAAGGTAAGCTTGAAGATAAAGCAAGAATCGCCGGCTACAGATATACCGATGACATCGGCGCGGAGATTATCGTTAATACTGACGTTCAAAAATCAACTATTGGCGGCGCATTAATCGACGACTACGGAACAATAAGCGGCATCAGCCACACATCAATCGGCACAGATGACGGCAATGACTTATTCCTGCCGATTACAAGCGCGCTTAAAAGTGTCGGCGTATCAATCTGTGGAAAAGCGTTTCCTGAGCAAACTCCTATCCCTTGGTATGAAAGATCAACAACGCCTGTTTCAAAAGCTATAGACAACTATAAAGCTCCAAAGGCTCCAAAGGCTATAGCGGAAGAAGAAGTAAAATAGGTTTTGACGCAAAAATTTAAGGCTCCTATTTAGGAGCCTTTTTCTGAGGAAAGAAAGTCTAAGATAATGACAAACCCTTCTCAAAAATTTGGCATTTATATACATTGGCCGTTTTGCTTATCAAAATGTCCATACTGCGACTTTTTCAGCCAGATTAAAAAAAATATTCCTCAAGATGATATTATTAACGAATATATCTCCGATTTAGACTTTTATCACAACCTTACAGACAACCAAAAAGTAACAAGCATTTTTTTTGGCGGAGGAACTCCGTCCTTAATCAAACCGCAAAATATTGAGAAAATAATCTCCCATATAAAAAACAAATGGAAATGCGCCGAGGACATCGAAATCTCCCTTGAAGCCAATCCTAATACCAATCATAAAAATATGTTCTCAGAGCTTAAAAAAGCGGGCATAAACCGTCTTTCTTTAGGTGTTCAATCATTAAACGATGAAGACTTAAAATTTTTGGGAAGGACCCATAGCTCAAAAGAAGCATTAGCTGCGGCAGACGATGTTATAAGGACTTTTGACAATCACTCAATGGATATGATTTACGCTTTGCCCCATCAAAACATAAATTCATGGCGGCAGGATTTGGAAAAAATAACCGGCTTCAGCTTCAAACATCTTTCTTTATACCAGCTGACTATTGAAGACAGCACAGCTTTTTACGCAAAAAAAATTAATGCAATGGAAGAAAATAAAGCAATTGAAATATATAATCTGACATCCGATTTTCTGAACAGTAAAGGTTATGAGCATTATGAGATTTCTAATTTTGCCAAAAATGGTTTTGAAGCAAGACATAATCTTGCCTACTGGGAGGGGCATGATTATATCGGTGTTGGAAAATCCGCTCACGGGCGTATCGGACTGCTTGCAACAACGCACTGCAGAAATATAGAAAATCTTACTCCCGAAGAGCGCGCGGAAGAACTTTTGATAATGGGATTAAGGCTGGAAAACGGTATCAATAAACGGGCTTTCTTTGATAAAACGGGAATTGCATTTAACAATTTTGTAAATTCACAAAAAGTACAGAACATGATAAAACAAAAATTAGTATTAGACGGCGATACAAGATTTAAGCTGACCAAAGACGGTCGAAATTTATTGAATTATGTATTAAGTGAAATCTTTGGTTAAAAGTATTGTAAAAATATTAAAACAATAATAACATAAACCAAATCGCTATTTTGCCCTTGGAGAGACAAATATGAGAAACCTATCTAAAATAATTTTTATGACCGCCTTTTTAACCGCTTTCAGCCTGGCGCCGGCAAATGTCAGCGCAGCAATTAAGTTTTTAGGAGACAGCGGAAGCACCGCCGGTTCGGGAGCAAAACTTCCATCCAGACCAAAAACCTGCCCTGAAAGAGGATATACTTTAAAATCGTGTCCAGAAAATAAATCTCCAAGATATTTCTGCCCGTCTAACGGCGCGTATTTTAAATCCTGCCAATGCAACCCTAAAGTATTTGCGTATGATAGAACAAACTGCACTGGAACCAAAGTGCTTAAAGGCAGGAAATGCGATGAAAAATTTGAAGCCTGCGAATGCGCCTCAAAATATGCTTTTTCCACAGCAAACTGTGAAAGTCCTAAAATGCTTTCGGGAGCGCAATGCAACGGTTTGTATGAAAGCTGTAAATGCCCGCCCAAATATTCGTATACATGCAGTTATCCTCTGCAGGGAAGTTCTTCTGAATGCGGCGGAAAATATATGTCATGCAAATGTCCCGACAGTTTCAGCACTTGTGACGACAACCCGGATCCAAGCGCTATAGCGTGTAGAGAAGAAAACGGCGTGGTCAAATATTCCGCATGCCATACATCCGTAACGGAAACATGCGCTGATTACGGCTATTTAACTTATGTGCCGGTAGGACAAAAATGTAAACAGGTTAAAGTCGGAAATTCTTACTGTTATAAAGACTGCGGCTACAACTAAAACAAAAACCTCCGCTAAAAGCGGAGGTTTTTTAATGTTTAAGCCTTATTTCTTTGACGTAATCCATGAGGTTATCGAATCTTTTGAACTAAAGCCGATTTTAGTATCCACAAGTTCGCCATTTTTGAAAAGAAGCATTGTCGGGATGCTTCTAATGCCAAATTCCGCGGCTTTTCCCGGCGTTTCATCAACATTCATTTTTATAACTTCAATATCGCTGTTTTCTTTTGCGATTTCTTCAAGAATTGGACCCAATTGACGGCATGGACCGCACCATTCTGCCCAGAAATCAACTAAAACCAAACCTTTTTTACTTAATACTTCTTTTTGGAACTCATTGTCCTTTATGGATTTCATCTTAATTTCCTTCCTTTCTTAATGTCATTAAGTAATAATATAGTGTCTAAAATATTAATTCAAACTATTTTTAAGCTATTTTCATCAACTCCGCAATATCCGTCCATAAAATATAGCTTTCGATATTTTTATCGGGATAAATTTTTGCCAAGAGCTTTTCATAAAGCGCCAGCTGCTTCAAATAAGCCGCCGGAACATCGGCAACGTCTTTTGCGGCTGGACGGTTTGTTTTAAAATCGACGACCATAATTTTATCTTCTAAAACAACCAATCGGTCAATTTGCGCCGAAATAATTTTCCCGTCAACCTCGCCCATAATCGGAACTTCTTCCCGAGAATTAGGTCCAAATAAAACTGTAAATCTGTCGTCTTTAAACAGTCTCAAAATTTCTTCAGTTATCTGCTCTTTTCCATAAATATCCGGCGCGTTTTTATTTATAAACTCATCAATAATATCTCTTCTGTCAGAAAAATCCGCAGAGGGCAGAAACTGAAGAAGCTTATGAATAATCAAACCTCTCCTGTACCTGTTCTCTCCTCTGTTCCCCAAAGGCGAAATAAGGACCGTATTATCGGCGTCTTCATCAACCGACGGTCTGAAAGGTTTTGAGAGCGGACTCTCAGCCTCGGCTGGTTTACTAATCCACTCAAACCTTGGCAGAGACAAGCTCATAAATTCTTTTTCCTGCTTTTTCAAAGCTTCAAACTTCTGTTCTGTTTGATATATTATTTTTCCATTTTCTTTCTTTGTGCCAATCTCGGAGATTTTCCGCGAAAGAATATTATACCAGGAACTATCCGACGCGTTTCCTCTATTGTCATATCCGCAGATACACAGCCTGTCTTCCGCTCTGGTAAGGGCGACATAAAGCAGCCGTCGGTATTCTTCTAAAGAAAGCTCGTTTTCTTTGGTTTTTATTTCGCTGCATTTCTTATCATATTTACTGGAGCTTAACGGATAATAAAACAAATCGTCCCACAATATGCCGGATTCTTTTTTTGCGGAAACCACTCTCACCGTATCGGGAAGAATAACTATCGGAGCCTGAAGACCCTTTGAGCCATGCACCGTCATAATTCTTACGGCGTCGATTTCGCTTTGCTCCTGCTCCCGCTTAATTTCAACTTCGTCTTTTGTAATCCAGTCTATAAACCCCTGCAGATTTGGGATATGTTCCTGCTCATATTTCAAGGTCAGGTTTACAAATTCTTCAATGCCGTCAATTACATCAAAACCCATTCTTTCAATAAACTTTTTTCTGCCGTTAAGACTATTTAAGATATAAGAATAAAGCTCGAAAGGTCTTAAGAAATCGGTTTTATTTAAAAGCTCTTTCAGCTGGCTTGCAGCTTCCGCATAATCATCATGACCCGCGAGCCTTTGAAACAAAGACTGTCCGCCGCGGTTATAGCAGAGCTTGAACAAATCATCGTCATCCAGCCCAAAAATCGGCGATTTTAATATTGTTGCCAATATTAAATCGTCTGCAGGAAGAAGAAGAAACTGACCTATTGCGATTAAATCCTGAATTGCAATCTGCTCTAAAAGCTTAATTTTATCAATACCCGCAATATTAACATCAATATTTTTGCATTCCCTTATAAGTTCTTCAACAAAGCTGTTTCTTCTCTGCACCAAAACTAAAAAATCTTTATATTGAACTGGTCTGTTTTGAGAAACCAATATCTCTTTTTTCTCAACCGTATTTTTTATATTTCGAGCAATCTCGCGGGCAAGTTTGGTGCTGCTCGATTCTATGCTTTTTCTCCTTATCGGAGCCTCATATCCGCCGTTTTCCTGATTATCAGCCTCCACAATAGGCCAAAGCTCTATACTGCCGCCATCGCCCATTCGAAACGGAATATGCGTAATATCTTCGCCTTCTAAAACAACGCCTTTTTTCGCCATATCATCAGCAAAAACATGATTAACCAAATCAAGCACCGTCGATGTCGAACGAAACGAAATTTCCAGCCTGATATTTTCAAATTTATTTGTTATAGAGGCAAAATGTTCCCGAGATTTTTCAAACTCTTTCGGGTCCGCTCCCTGAAAACTGTAAATCGACTGCTTTCTATCGCCCACGGCAAATACTGTTCTGACAACGTCTTTTGCTCCTTTGCCGGAAAAAAACTCTCCTGTTAAAGCTTTTACAATCTGCCACTGGCTGGGAGACGTGTCCTGCGCCTCATCAATAAGTATGTGGTCAATACCGCCGTCAAGCTTGAACAAAACCCAGTCCGCCACAGATTTATTTTCCAAGAGATCTTTGGTTAAAACAATTAAGTCTTCATAATCCATTTTTGAGCGTTTATTTTTATAATCATTATAGCCTCTGATTAAATCGTCCGCCAACATCAACACCGCTTTTGTTGACGCCAAAACATCCAAAGAATTCAGCCTGCTCTCCAGCTCAAGAACCCTTTCCGCCTCTTCATAAAAAGCGATTTCCAAATCTGGAAAGAAGATTACGGCATCTTTATTGCCAAACTTTTTGCGAATATTGTTCTTTCCATCCAAAAACAAATTTTTATATTCTGAGTAATGAGACTTTTTATCTTTGGATGATAAAATTGACGATAATATTTCACCAAGTTTTTTATTGACGTCGGAGCCGTTAAACCAGGCGTTCATAATGTCTCTCGCCAAAATCTCATTTTGGCTTGCAAAAAACTCTGTAATCAGAGTTTCTTTTGTATCTTTCCGCCCGATTCCCAAGCTTGCCGCAACATCAGAAACCAACCCTTCAATATCGTCATATTTATCAAAAAGCTTAGATATTTTATTGCGGTTATCCGTAATAGAATTCATAATTTTTGGAAAGCTGTATTCGCTTACATTCTTCGTAAGATACGCCAAAGCTTTTGCGACATTGCTGTCGGGATTATATTCTATATGTTTTATGAGATTATCTTTTATTTCTATTAACGCTTCATTCGCGGTTCTATCATCCATAACTTCAAAATATGGCGAAATTTTTGCCTCCAAAGGAAACCTCTTTAATATTTCCTGACAAAAACTGTGAATAGTCTGAATTTTCATACCGCCGGGAGTGTCTAAAAGCATTGCAAAAAGCTTTCTTGCCTTTGCCTCAAGTTCAACAACATCCGTTGGAAGCTCTCCCAGCAAAGTTTCCAGTTCTTTGCAAAGTTTATCCTGCTCAAGAACCGCCCAGCGGCTTAGTCTTCCCGCAATACGCGAACTCATTTCAACGGCGGCGGCTTTGGTATAAGTCAGACAGAGGATTCTTTCCGGCTTGACATCATTTAGCAGCAGCCTTAAAACTCTGTCTGATAAAACTTTGGTCTTTCCTGTCCCCGCAGAAGCCTGAACCCATACGGAATTATGAGGATTCGACGCCTTTCTTTGCTGCCTTGAAGCCCTTTCTCCGCTTAATTTGCGAGAAGCTTCTATATCTTCGTTAATCATCCGAACCTCCCGTAACCGACCACTCGCTGACCCGCGCTAAATGCTCGTAATCCTTGTTCGCAGTAACATATTTAGGATTGGGCTTTGACATGTACGGCGTTGTTTCAAAATCAAACAGAGCGATTAAGCTTTTGATTTTTTCAATATTGTCATCTATTATCTCTTCAACGCTTTCATCAACCACTATGTCTTTGTCATTGAGCTTCCAGTAAATCAGATTTTCAATTTCTTTCGGAGGAATATCTTCATAGCCGCCGCTTGACGCAATAAATCCTTCTATCGGCAGCTGAGGAGCATAGCCTTCCTCAATTTGTTTTTTTGTTCCCGCCTGCCCGGTTTTATAATCAATCACATTAAGTCCGCTGTTTTTGGTTTCATCAATTCGGTCGGCTTTGGCGGTTATAACAAATTTTCCAGCAGGCGCGTCCAGTTCCGCCAAACCTTCGACTTCGCTGTGAACTCTAACAATATCTTTTCTATAAGCCTTTTCCTGCTCGACCAGCCAGTCAACCGTTTTTTCAAACTTCGGCCACCAAAAAGCTCTGGTTTCTAAAGCCACAGCATTTTCTTCAAAATATTTACCGCCTATTCTTAGTAACTCTCCCTTGGAGTTTTCTGGGTATGTTGTCGGATAGGTTTTGTTAAACTCGTTCAATATGTCATGAATTATATTCCCATAATCAGCCGCCGTTAAATCGGGGTTTAACTCAGCAAGAGGTTTCAGCCTTAAAATATAACGGGCAAAAACAATATAAGGATCACGGATAAGGGCGTCGATACCGCTTGCCGACAGTTTTCTCGGGCGGGATGAAACGGGAGGTCTTGGCTCGGGCGGAAGAAGCTTTTTATATTCTTTTACCTCATTAAATTTTTTCGCCCACTGGCTGTAAACGGAGTTTTCAATTTCTTCAATATTTATCCCAAGCGCCGCTATCACGGTTTCCAGCCTCATCAACCAGCGGGATTTTATCATCGGCGCACCGTCAACCCTGTTTGCGTGAGTCAAATAAACTTCTCTGTTGGCAAGCAGGCTGGCAAAGTCTTTTGCCAAAATCCCGATATTCTTCTCCGGCAGCGGAAACCCAAAATCTCGTTTCATCGGACGAGACATCCACGGGTCGGCAGAGGCAAGCTTCGGCCAAATGCCTTCGTTGACTCCGCCGATTATAACGGTATCAAAACTATTTAATCTTGCTTCAATTGGTCCTAATATTTTCAATCTTGGATGAGTTCCATAAAGCGTCCTGACCGTAACATTAATCATTAAAGATTCTAAAAAGCCCAAATATTCATCGCAGGCAATGTTTTCTAAAACTGGCGCTTTCTCATAAAGATTGGCAATAAACTTTGCCAAAGATTCTCCATCTTCGTTTTTCCACAAAATCTGGCTTCCATTCTGCCCGGAAGCCGCGGCAAGCTCTTCCGCCGCTTGGACATGCAGCTTTATAATATTTGCTAAATCGCTTTTTTCCTTGTTTAATTCCGTGCATAAAGACTCAAGCTTTGCTTTTATCCTATTAATAAAATTATCCAGCTTTTCGCTTTTTTGCGGCGGATTCTGGCGCATTTTATGCTCATAATCTCTGACAAGACTTCTAAACTCGCCATAGCCGAATCCACCAGCCGTAAACGGATGCTTAAGCAGGCTGAGAAATTCCACTGGAGCAAAGCTGCTGGTACAGGCTTCAATAATCAGCCGAAAATAAACCCCCGCCGGCGTCAATGACAGCGGTCTGCCCGCCGAGTCGTCAACCTTAATCCCCCAGCGTTCCAACTCTACGGCAACGCGCCTTGCAAGATTTCTATCCGACGTAACCAGAGCCGCCGTTTTTTCAGGCGTTTCCAGAACTTCTCTCATAATCAGCGATACCGCCAGAGCTTCTTCCTGAGAAGTGTCGCACTCAACAACAGACACCCCTCTCCATGCAAGATGAGAGAGATTCTTCTCTTTTATATTTCTCCATTTATCGCTTGTCCGCGCCGGTCTCATAACTTCGGAAGCCAGTCGTTCGCGGTATGGGTTTTGCGGTAAAACTAAATCTTTTACAGCGCCTCTTTTTATGCCGACGCCTTCTAACAAAAGCTTCATATCATATTCCGGGTGAGATTCATCTAAAACATCCCAGCTTTCTTCATCCAGATATTTATCCAGCCCATTAATATAAAACTCTCCGTTAGGAAGAGCCAAAACTGTTTTTACCAGGTTTTTTATTGCCGGAAAATTAGCAACACCGCCTGCAATAACTATTCTTTTATTTGTTTTTGTTTGTTTCCATAGTTCGCTTTGCGCATTTAGCAGCTGATTATATCGAAAGCTCGGATCAACCAAACCACGCTCTTGCAAAATATCCGGCCAATATTTTGTAATGATTTCCAAAAACTTTAATGTTTCCTGCCAATGTTCCGCATATTCTTCCGGCGCCAGGTTTTTAAGATTTGCAAAAGATAATCCTTCATAATTCGCAATATCTATAAGATTCGCCAATTCATTAGCAAGGAATGCCGCTTGCCGCGCGCTCATCCTTTCCAAGCCAAAATCTTTGGGTTTGGATAAAATTATTTTAGTAAAAAGGAGGATTCTTTCTGTTTTATCAATCGCGGGAGAAATATTCTTCATATCCTCAAAAACATCAAATCCAGAAATCAATATTTCGTCTTCTTCAACATCTCCAATCGGCGCAATCTTGGGAAGCATTAAAGGCTCTAAGCCCCTGACCCTGATAAACGCCTCTTTCAATGCGCCGCAGGCTCTCCTGTTCGGCATTAAAAACATAACGTCCACCAAACTCAGCGCATTATCCTGATATTCTTTAACAAATTTTTCTGCCAAAGTATCAACAAACGAGCAGCTTGATGGAATGTTATAAATCTTAGCCATTTTTTGTTTTCATAAATTCTACAAATTTTTGCAATGCTCTGCCTCTATGAGACAGGGCGTTTTTCTCTTCTTTGGAAAGTTCGCCAAAAGTAAGGTCATAGCCTTTCGGAACAAATATTTTATCATAACCAAAGCCTCTGTCTCCTCTTTTTTCTAAAGAGATATTTCCATCAACTTTTCCCTCAAAGGTATAAACTTCGCCCCCTGGAACCGCCAAAGCCAAAACGCACATAAAATATGCCGAACGATCTTCGCTTCCCGTCGCGGCGATTTCTTCCAAAATCATATCCATACCCTTGCCAAAGTCCCTGTCGGGAGCATATCTTGCGGAATAAACCCCCGGTCTTCCGCTTAAAGCATTTACACACAGCCCAGAATCATCGGCAATACATGCAAAACCCGTTTCTCTTGTCATTGCTTCAGCTTTAAGCGCAGCATTTTCTTCAAATGTTTTGCCTGTTTCTTCAACATCAGAAACATTCAGCTCCGCAGCGGAAACAACCTCCAGCCCCAAGGGTTCGAGAATATCTCTAAATTCTTTAATTTTGCCTTCGTTATGGCTTGCGATTAAAATTTTTTTCATTTTTCATCCTAAATTTTTGTATTGTTAGCCGGCTATGCAAGCCCCAATGCTTGTTTTTGTTTTTCTATTAGTTCTGCAACACCTTTTTTTGCAAGAGAAAAAAGTTCTTGATATTCTTCTTCATTAAAAGGATTTTCCTCTGCCGTTCCCTGAATCTCGACAATCCCGCCGCTTTCAGTAAGAACAAAGTTCATATCCGCCTGCGCGGATGAATCTTCAATATAATCAACGTCAAGTATTTTCCTGCCTTCATAAATCCCGCATGAAACCGCGGCAACAAATTCTTTTATCGGATTTATTTTTATTTTTCCTTCTTTCAGAAGCTTTTCAATCGCCAGATAAAGAGCGACAAAGCCTCCCGTAATCGACGCTGTTCGGGTGCCGCCGTCCGCCTGAATGACATCGCAGTCGATACATATCGACAAGTCTTTTATCCTGGTCAAATCAACCGCAGCCCTTAAGGCTCTGCCGACAAGGCGCTGAATTTCCTGAGTACGCCCGGAAATCTGCTTGGTTTCCCTCGACATTCTAGTTTGCGTAGAGCGCGGAAGCATGCCGTACTCGGCGGTAATCCAGCCTTTATTTTGACCTTTCAGCCACTGCGGGAGCTTTTCTTCAACGCTGGCTGTGCAGATTACGTGCGTATTGCCAAATTTTATAAAACAAGAGCCTTCGGCATAAGGATTATACCCCGTTATTATTTCAACATTTCTCAGCTCGTCATTTTGTCTTTGCAAATATCTCATTTTCATACCTTTTATTATTCAAAAACCTAAAATAAAAATAAGCCAAAAGACTAAGACTAGCAAGGACATTTTTGCGGTTTGCAGACTATTTTAAAACAGCAAAGGGGTTCTTGTCAGAACCCCTTTGCTATCTTTCAGCCAAGATTATTTCGCTAGACTGAAAAACTTGGTTATACCGACAGATAAAACCGGCGATGTTTCTCCGGCAATATCCTGATAACCGCTCCCAATCCACAAACCGTTGGGCAGGTGGAATGAAGCAAGACCTCTTGTAAAGTCTTTCATAAAGTGTCCCTCCAGCACAAACGCATATTTACCAACCTTTTGGTTGATGTTGGCGACCAAAGTTTCACCTCCTTTAACACCTATCTGAGAACCTTCAACCATAACGGCGGTGCTTCTCAAAGAGAGTTTTACGGATGCAAAGCCCGAATATTCTCCAGACCTTATATCCATCCCTCCAGAAACATGAAGCATGTTCTTGAAAAGGTTGGCTTCTCCCCCCGCAAAGTAGGTCCCGCCTCCATAGAACTTCAAAAGGAAGTCCCGTTCCGCTTCATAGTAGCCGGTGAAAATCTTAAATTTCTCACCGCCAAACTCCAACATCGCCGCTTTTGGCGCAGTGGCAAAAAGCCCCATTGTCAGCGAACGGTTTTGGCTGGTTGCCGTACCCGTCATGGTGTAAACCGAAGTTTGAAGCTCCCGCCTGCGGAGTTTTCCAACACTTAATCTCAGTTCGTTCCTGCCGATGTTATACCCGACAAAGAGTTTAAGCTGAGAAAGGAAATAGTCGAACTTTTCATCCGGCGTATCATTTCCCGTGTAGATGTTAACCCGCGCTCCAGCAAAGAACTTGTTGTACTCCGCCTTAATATCCCCGCTCAACATCACCTGCCCCAAGGCATGCGAAGTTTTATCATACATTCCTTCCGCCTGGAAAAGCGCCCCGAAGTTAGAAGAAAACCGCAAACTGTCGTTTTGAGCGGATGCTGTTAATACCGATGTCAGCAAAAGAACTGCTGCGAAAAAACATTTAAATGCTCTCATATAAAAAGAATTTTAAAGGATGACTAATAATTTACAATTTATAAAAAACATCCATATTATATCATATAATACACATCTTGTACATACAGTATTTAGACAAAAATTAAGAGAGGCAGGTCTCTCTTAATTCTATTTAGATATGCCCGGTTTTAAACAACTGATAATATTTCGACAGCGCGCCTTTTTCAACATCCCAGCTAAAGTCTTTATGCATGGCGTTTACCTTCATCTCTTCTATTTTCTTTTTATCTTCATAAAAAGTGTTAAGAGCTTTCAACAATGTTTCCGCATAAGCGTTTGTATTGTTTTTTAGTCGTTGCGCAGTTAAATTGCTGCCGAAAACTCTGGTCTTATCAACAAAAAAAACTTCCGTTTTAAAACCGTCGATATTCTCGTCTATCGTATCAACAAGCCCGCCTGTTGATGTAACAATAGGAAGAGCGCCTTTCGCCAGAGCTTCCATCTGAGTCAAACCGCACGGTTCAAAACGGCTCGGCATCATATAAAAATCTGACGCCAACTGAATTACATAAGCAAACTGGTCTCTGTAACCATGGAACACAAAAACTCTTTCCCCGATTTTTGGGTTTATTTTCATTACTTTGTCTTTAAGTTTTCGAAGAATTTCAAATTGGGCGTCTTCACCCGCGCCGCCTAATATAAATATCGGCAAATCATCAATTTTTGGCGCCCCGTCAATAACTTTTATAATCGCTTCCGCGGCAATGTCATAACCTTTTTGCTCAACCAGCCTGCTTGTTGCGGAAAAGATGGCGACATTTTCCGCATGTTTTACTTTTTTTGATAAATCCGAGAACTTATATATATCAATCAAAGGGATAACTTTTTGCTTATATTCCAGGTCTTTTGCAATTTTTGAAATCAGTTTTACAAACTCATTTTTATTATGGTTTTTCGTTGCGGCATCCTTCTCAGAATATACCCTGAAATCCGTATCTCCAAAATATTCGTTGATATGTTTTATTTTTTCTTCGTTTGGAGATATTAAATCTTTATCATAACCGTTTACAATTCCAAAAAAATTGCGGTGATCTTTGCGGATTTTTAAAATATCGCGAAAATCATAGCCAAACTTCAAATTTTTTGAAACTTCTTCAAGATAATTTTTTGATACGGTGACAACTCTGTCGGCAAGATGAAAATTGCATGACGCCTGATTATAACAGTCATAAACAATTAAAGTATTTGTTGTGCGCGGATTAGTGTTTTTTATCGCTCTCGCGTTCTTAAACACCAGACTGGCGACATTTTCATACAAAGAATTTAGTATCTTTGAAGTGTTGTTGTAGTCCCAGCCCTGATACCCCAGATGGTGAGCAATATGAATAACTGGAACAGCCTTAATTTCTTCCGCCAAATCCGCCGTCATTTCGCCGGTAAAGTTTTGCGCCGTGGTTAAATATTTTGTTAAGCCGGATAAAGCACCGCTGTGCCAATCGTTGGCAACCAAAATATTGGGCTTGCCTATATCTTTTATTTTTCCCTCGCATATCCCTTTAAGAAGAACATAAACAGCCTTGGAGAAAAACGCAAATCTCTCCACTTCGTCTACGCCGTCTTCATTAAGAACATAACACCCCTGTTGAGAAGGCTTATTATTTTTATGCGGATTTATCGAAAAAAATCTGTCATTATCAAGAAAGATGTATCTAACGCCTTTAAGCTCGCCTGTAAAAATTTGAACCTTATGATTAATTAAAGTTCCTTTTTTGCCCGCAAAAACTACATCTATGCTTTTCAGCTTGGTCAATTTTATATTTTCGCTTTCGCTTCCAAGATAAACATCTTTGTCAAAAGCGGCTTTTTTCTTCTTTGTATCGCCAAGATACAAAGGCGTTACAACGGTCATTTTTTCGTCTGTATAAGTTTCGTTAAAAGCTTCGGGAAGCTCCGAGGCTATCATTCCCAAGCCGCCTATTTTCATGAATGTAGCTGTTTCCGCAGTAATCATCCATGCGTCTATTTTTTCAATATGCGGCCATCCGCATTTTCCCAAACACTGGTTTCTTCCGAGATTCTGAATCTCTTTTAGCAACGGACTGTTTACTATTCCATAAGTAATTGAAAACTTAGATTTATTAAAGTTATCTGGCAATAACCCTAAAATATTTTTACTCTCTAATTCTGGCGGCATCGGAACCATAACACGTCTTTCTTTAATAAAAAACAGCAATAAAAAATTTTCAGTAAACTAGCATAAACATTCTTATTTTACAATAGGCTATGTACCAAAACTTTGTTATAAATACGCTATATTATAAAGCCACGTCTCTTGACTTGTACATAATTAGCTACTAAGTTTAATATAACAAGCCTTTATTAAAACTAAATTAAAGAGGAAATCTATGAAAAACGATATTGACGAAGAATTAGATGAAGATATTGAAGAAACCGCAAATAGCGGCAAAGAGCAGGAAGAAGCCGTCAAAGACAGCGGCGAAGAGGAAGATGTTATAAATATTGATCTCCTTATTGCTGAAAATAAAAAACTCAAAGAAGATTTCCTTAGAGCTTACGCGGACTCAGAAAACACTAAAAAAAGATGCCTGCAAGAAATTGAAAAAAACAATAAATATGCCATAGCAAGCTTTGCAAAAAATTTGCTTGGAGTAGCCGACAATCTGCAAAGGGCAATTGACAGCGTTAATAATGAAACCGCCTCAAACTGCGAAACCCTGTTAAAAGGCGTCGAGCTTACGCAAGAAGAATTACATAAGGTTTTTGCAAAATTCGGCGTGGTTAAGATGGATATTATTGGCAAGGTATTCGACCCTAATTTTCATCAGGTCGTCCAACAGGTGGAAGATAAAACAAAACCTGCGGGAACGGTAATTGCGGAACTTCAGTCCGGCTATATGATTAATGACAGAATTTTACGCGAAGCAATGGTTATTGTAACTACGGGCGGAAAATAAAAAGTTTCATTTTTTTACAACGCCGGTTTTTCTTGCCGCTTTTACAACCGCTTTAGCAACCGCATTTTTAATTCTCTCATCAAATATGGAAGGAATTATATAATCTGCTCTCAAGTCTTCTTTTGAGACAAGTTTTGCTATGGCATAAGCCGCGGCAATTTTCATTTCATCATTAATATCGCTTGCTCTTGCGTCAAGCGCACCGCGGAAGATTCCAGGAAATGCCAGCACATTATTAATCTGGTTGGGAAAATCGCTGCGACCGGTTCCTACAACCGCGACACCGGCTGCTTTGGCTAAATTCGGCAGAATCTCGGGAACAGGGTTCGCCATTGCGAAAACAATCGGATTTTCCGCCATTGTCTTAACCATTTTTTTAGTCAATATCCCTGGTTTAGAAACTCCTATAAACACATCCGCACCTTTAATAATATCCTCCAAGCCGCCTTTTTTCATATCCTCGTTGGAAATTGCCGCGATTTCTTCTTTTTCTTTGTTTAAGTTTTCCCGACCTTTATATATAGCGCCTTTGCTGTCGCACATTACAACATTTTTAAGACCCGCAAAGATAAGGAGCTTTGCAATGGCTATTCCCGCGGCGCCAGCTCCGCTTATAACCACGCCGATATTTTTCAGGTCTTTTTTCGTAAATTTAAGCGCGTTTATCATCGCGGACAACGTAACGACAGCGGTACCGTGTTGGTCGTCATGAAAAACAGGAATACTGCACCTTTCCTTGAGCCTTCGTTCAATTTCAAAGCAGCGCGGAGCGGAAATATCTTCAAGATTAATTCCGCCAAAGCTTCCTTCCAGCAAAGCGATGGTGTTTACAATTTCATCAACGTTTTTCGATTTTACACATAGCGGAACAGCGTCAATACCGCCAAATATTTTAAACAAAACGGCTTTGCCCTCCATAACGGGCATGCCGGCTTCAGGACCTATATCGCCAAGCCCAAGCACTGCCGTTCCGTCTGAAATTACGGCAACCGTATTCCAGCGCCCTGTATATTCATAGCTTAATTCGGGGTCTTTGCTTATTTCAAGACACGGATACGCAACCCCCGGCGTATATGCCAAAGACAAATCGTCTTTAGATTCTATCGCCATTTTCGGTTCAATTTTAAGTTTTCCATGCCATTTTTTATGGGCTTTAAGCGCCTCTCGTTTATAATCCATACCAGCCTCTTTTTATTTAGGATAGTTCAGCCTGTTTTCTTTTATATTATCCAAAACACCTTCAACAAATTTCCTTCCCCAATATTTTGCCATTGGAAGATTCATGTCAAGATAATTGCCGCAGTCTTTCGGGTGTGCGCCAGGAACATCTCCGTTAAAATCGCGGATAAATTCATACATTTTTTTCACTAATTGAACAACGTCTTCGGATACATAATCTCCCGCTAAAAGAAGATAAAAACCCGTCCTGCAGCCCATCGGACCAAAATATATTACCTTATCTTTCCACTCTTTGTCATTTCTTAAAAAAGTCGCCCCCAAATGCTCTATCGTATGAACTTCCGCAGTGTTCATAACCGGCTCCCTGTTGGGCGCGGTCATTCTTAAATCAAATGTCGTTATTGTATTGCCGGCGACATAATCTTTTCTTGAAACATAAATACCCGGAAGCAAATCCAAATGATTAACGGTAAAACTTGCTATTTTCTCCATAGTTTTTTCCTTATTATAAGATATTTTTCAGACTACTTTATAACCATAAACATATCAAGTTTTAAAAAGATAAAAGGGTTTCTTACGAAACCCTTTTACTAAAAGATTTAACACTACATAACGATATGCCCGTGAAGCCAAAACATGACTACACACACAATAACGGGAACAAGAGATCCGGCGATAGCATAAACTTCTTGATCGCATGCACGGTAACCCATAATGCGGTCTCTAAAGTTGCTAACCGAACCAAACAGTCCCGCTAAAAAAACGCAGCAGAGTATCAAAACAAGAACTCCAAAAAACATCTTACCCATAAAGGTTAAACCTTTAAGAGCAAGAATAGGCTCAATACAGCCTCTGAGGATAAACAGAGTAGCGACAAAAGCGATAGGAAGCATTACGGAAGCCGTAATTATCCAGCCTTTGCTTACCCCATACGTCCAGCTCATGTACGTTTTGCCGGCTTTGTGTTCTTTAATGTCTTGTATTGATCTATGTACGCTTAAGGCGAAACACAGTGTCAATATAGCGATGAAAAGGATCATGATGATTTTCGATGAAAACAAAACGCCCAGTCCAAAAGCAGCCACTATTATCCCAACAGTAATTGCCGTTCCGCTAATCTTTTTCATAATAACAAAGTTTTTAATTAATTAATTCTTATGGCAAAGCCAAATACTGATATTTTGTAGATTATAAAATACCATGTATTCAAAAATTAATCAATTGCTTTTGGGACAAAAACTATATTACTTCTCGGCGCCCCACGTGATCCGCGGCGGTAACAATGCCCTCTTCTTCCATTCTGTCGATTATGGAAGCGGCGCGGTTATATCCGATACGCAGCTTGCGCTGAATGTAGCTGGTAGACGCTTTTTTGTCTCTCTGCACAATTGCCAGCGCCTGATTATATAAATCGTCATCACTGCCGCCGACAAAGCTTCCATTATCAAATATAGCGCCGCCCTTATCATTAAGCTCACCCTCGGTAATACCTTCGACATATTCCGGGACCATCTGGTTTTTAAGAAACTCGACCACTCTTTCAACTTCGCTGTCTTTAACAAAGCTGCCGTGTATACGGATTGGTCTCAGACCTGCCGGCATATAAAGCATGTCGCCCATGCCTAAAAGCTGCTCCGCTCCCTGTTCGCCTAAAATTGTGCGGCTGTCAATTTTTGATGTAACCTGAAAACTTATGCGGGTTGGGAAGTTTGCCTTAATTGTGCCTGTAATAACATCGACCGACGGACGCTGGGTCGCCATAATAAGATGGATGCCGGCGGCGCGCGCCATCTGCGCCAAACGCTGTATCGCCGCTTCAACTTCTTTACCGGCGACAAGCATTAAATCAGCCATCTCGTCAACAACAACTATTATATACGGCAGCGGCGTCAGATCTAACTCCTGCTCTTCATAAATAGGTCTGCCGTCTTCATCAAACCCCGTTTGAATTGTTCTGGTCATTTTTTCGTTAGATTCTTTAAGCTCTTCAAGTTTTTTATTATAGCCTTGAATATTTCGAACATTTACTTTCGCCATCACGCGGTATCGGTCTTCCATTTCTCTAACCGCCCATTTTAAGCCGACAACCGCCTTTCCCGGATCAGTTATAACCGGCGTAAGAAGGTGCGGAATATCGTTATAAACCGAAAGCTCCAGCATTTTGGGATCTATCATTATCATCTTGCACTCATCTGGACTCATCTTATAAAGTATGGACAATATCATTGAGTTTATACCCACGGATTTACCCGAGCCGGTCGTGCCGGCAACTAAAAGATGGGGCATTTTCGCAAGATCAGCATAAACATTTTTACCGCCAATATCCTTGCCTAAAACAATGTTTAGCGAATTTCTTGAGTCTGTAAAATTATCATCCTCAATCAACTCTCTTAACCACACAATGTCTCTTGTTTTGTTCGGCATTTCAATGCCGATAGTATTTGACCCGGGAACAACGGCAATACGCACGGAAGACACCGACATTGAACGCGCAATATCGTCAGACAGACCGATAACCCTTGCGGTTTTGGTTCCCGGCGCCGGCTCAAGCTCATATAAAGTGACGACAGGACCTGGTCTGATTTTTACAATTTTGCCGTTTACACCAAACTCCTGAAGAACATTTTCCAAATTAAGCGCGATATTTTCCAAATCTTTTTGGCTTAAATCATTGCCGGACTTTGATTTTTCTGGTTTAGAAAGCAACCCGACATCAGGGACTCTATAGCCGCTTTCATGTCGGATTACCTTAGCTGGTTTTTTAATCTGCACGGATTCTTTTTTAGGAGCCGAAGTCTCAAGTTTTGGTTCAACACGCTCTTTGGTTTTTCTTTTTGGGCGTTCGTGAACTTCTTCTCCGCCCTTCCTAAATTTTGAAAACGGATAAGATAAAACGCTAAATATCTTTTTGAAAAATCCTATAGTATATTTTACCAGAGACACCCAGCTTTTATACGTAATTCCCGCCGCATAATTAAACCCTAAAACACTTAAAACTAAGAAAACCCCGGCAACTCCAAGATTAGTATATTTATCTCTGGCAAAACTGTTTATAAAACTCAAAGATTTTCCAGAAAGCCGCTTCCCGATAACGCCGCCCAGCGCAAAGTTTTCAATATAATCCGGCAGCATGGCTAAAAACATCGAAAAGCTGATAACGCCAATGATAAAAGCAAATACTCTTGTCGGATAATTTATTCTTTCTTTGCCAAAAGTAAGCTCATAGCCCCAAACCAATGGAGCAAAAACAAAGACTATTAACGCAAAACCAAAACTTCTTAAAATGACATCCGCCGTATAAGACCCGAAAGAACCCAATATGTTTTTTATTCCGTCTGAAGACGCGACATTAAAAGAGCTGTCGGTCGGATTATATGATAAGACACTGATAACCGCCAACGCGCAAAAGACCAACAGCATAATGCCCCAAAGGCGGTATAATGTCTCTCTAAAAAGCGATTCAGTTTTTTTTATTTTCTCTGTTTTCTTTGCCATAACTTAAAATACCCAGAATTTTTCAGTATCTGGGTATTTTATATCTAAATCATCAAAATTGAGTTAATTTTTGATTTATTTCCGCCGATGCCCTTATCTTATTGCCTGCCCGTCTACACCTCTAAAAACATGAGCTTTCTGCGCAAATTTAGGATCTAGCATTTTAGTTTCTATCGCTTTCTTGATCTTTTCAATAACCGCTTTTTTATCTTGCTCTTTATAAGGCTCGCTATGATTGTTCCATACGGTTGTCGGCCAATCCGGGTCGCCTTCTTTGCGGCAAAGAATATGAACATGCAGCTGGGGGGTCATGTTGCCTATCATCGCAACGTTAGTTTGCTTATGTTCAAAATTTTCGGTCATAACTTCTTCAACCAGCGCCATTTCTCTCATCAGCTGCAGCCTGTCTTCCATATTTAAAAATGTCATATTTTTAACGTCTTCTCTCATCGGCACCAAAAACACCCATGGATAATACGCATTGTTTTCAAACAAAACCTTGCATAATTTTAAGTCAATTATATGGTCTTTTTTTGCCAAGCCGGGAACTAATTCAAACATTATTATCTCTCCTTATTTTTTAATTCTTCCAAAATACTTTTATTAAAATTTACATTTTTATTGTCTTTAATCCTCTTTGCGACCGCATTGACTGCATAGTGTCCAAACCTGAGCAGTCTTTTATGAGGGGCAAGATTTTTCTCCTGCATATATCTTTTTAACATCATTCGCGCCATAGTCGCTTTATTCGCGCTTTCCTGGTTTCCTCTGATTCGATAAAAAGATAAAACCTCATCCAGAGCATAAGATGTAAACCCGCGTTTAAGCAAAGCCAAGTGCATTTCCAAATCTTCCCTGACGCCGCGCTCCTTAGGCATTGGCGGTCTGCCGGTTTTTGAAACATCCATCATAAACGCATCCAGACTTATCTGAGTATCTTTCATATAGCTTTTATAATCCAAATCGCTTGCCTTCATATATCCTTTTTTAGGATTATTGTTTTCATCTATAAAGATGAAACTGGAATGAGAAAGCGCATAACCGTTATCTTTCATAAACCCATGCTGCTTTTCCAGCCTTTCCGGCGCCCATATATCGTCCGCGTCGATAAACGCATAGTATCTCCCTGCCGCATTATCAAAAGCAATATTTCTTGCCGCGCCGGGACCGCCGTTTTCCTCCGCTTTGATAACCTTTATTCTCGGGTCTTTTTTCGCATACTCCATTGCGACATTGTACGTATTATCAGTTGATTTATCGTCAACTATTATCATTTCCCAGTTTTTATACGTTTGCTTAAGAACAGATTTTATGGTT
This sequence comes from Lactobacillaceae bacterium, assembly GCA_031271345.1. Lineage (GTDB taxonomy): Bacteria > Pseudomonadota > Alphaproteobacteria > RF32 > CAG-239 > JAQWBS01. The sequence goes on along the minus strand of JAISVX010000001.1, from coordinate 216,527 downwards.
GATTCGAGATATTTTTCACAATTATATGCCGGCGTTATAATCGATATTTTATCTTCTTCGCTCATTTTTTTTCTCGCTAATATTTATCATGCCTGCAATTTAGCATAAATATCAATATTTAGCAACATATTAGAACTTGATAAAAACTTTTTAAAGATTGACTTTTTAATCAATAGTTTATAAATAACTTTAGCAAATATTTTAACTGCAAGGAAACATATATGAAATATACTTTCGTATTCCCAGGACAAGGTTCGCAATTCGTTGGAATGGGAAAAGACCTGGCCGATAACTTTAAATCGGCAAAAGAGGTTTTCGAAGAAGTTAATGAAGCTCTTTCCCAAAATCTTTTCAAGATTATGACAGAGGGTTCGGAAAGCGAGCTTACATTAACATATAATGCCCAACCAGCGTTAATGGCTCACTCTATGGCAATCGTCAGGGTTCTTGATAAAGATTTCGGCATAAAACTAAAAGATAAGGCGGCTTTTGTTGCCGGTCACTCTTTAGGCGAATACTCGGCTGCCTGCGCAGCTGGAGTATTTTCGCTCGAAGATACCGCAAAGCTTTTACGTATCCGCGGCAACGCAATGCAGGATGCCGTGCCTGTAGGAACAGGCGGAATGGCGGCTATTTTGGGCATTTCATATAAAGACGTCGCGGCTTTGGTCGAAGCCTGTTCAAACGAAGACGCAGTATGCGTTGCGGCAAACGATAATTCTGACGGACAAGTCGTATTGTCCGGTCACATGACGGCTATTAATAAAGCTGTCGAAATTGCTCCAGAATTTGGAGCCAAGAAGAGCATTAAACTTCCTGTCAGCGTTCCTGCGCACAGTCCCCTAATGCAGCCTGCGGCTGACATTATGGCAAGGGCTTTTATGGAAGTTGAGTCTCATAAAGCTGAAATACCGCTGATTTCTAATGTTTTGGCTTATGCAATCACCGACAACAAAGAAATAATCAAAAGGCTCATCGAGCAGGTAACCGGTCCCGTTCGTTGGCGGGAGTCTGTGCTGTTTATGAAAGACAACGGCGTCACCGACATAGTTGAGCTGGGCGCCGGCAAAGTATTGTCCGGCATTGTAAAAAGAAGCGACAAAGATATAAACGCCGTTTCTGTCGGCAATGCGGCGGAAATAGAAGAATTAGCAAAAAATTTATAAACCCGACTTAATTTTAGGTCAAAATAAGAAGGAATAAACAGATGTTTAGATTGGATGGAAAAGTAGCTTTAATTACTGGCGCTGCCGGCGGTATCGGCGAGAAAATCGCTCGCACATTATACTCTCAGGGCGCTACTGTTGCTTTAACAGATATGCGCGCTGAACCAATGGAAAAATTAGCGGCAGAATTAGGCGACAGAGCTTATGTATTTGTTGCTAACTTAACTAACAGCGAAGATGTTAACAATCTGGTAAAGAACGTTGAAGAAAAATTAGAGCGTATAGATATTTTGGTAAACAACGCCGGCTTAACCCGCGACAATTTATTTATGCGTATGTCTGACGAAGAATGGCAGCTGGTTATTGACGTTAACTTAACGGCTGGCTTCAAATTAGCGCGCGCAGCTATCCGCGGCATGATGAAAAGACGTTTTGGACGCATTATCGGCATGGCTTCAGTTGTCGGCGTTATGGGCAATGCCGGACAAGCAAACTATTCCGCGTCAAAGGCCGGTATGATTGCAATGAACAAATGTCTGGCTCAGGAAGTTGCCAGCCGCGGCATTACCGTAAACTCAATTGCTCCTGGCTTCATTAGAACTCCTATGACAGATGTTTTAAGCGACGACGTTAAAAAAGCATTATTAGGAAAAATCCCGACAGGCGCTTTGGGCGAAGCTCAGGATATTGCCAATGTCGTTGCTTTCTTAAGCTCTGACGAAGCAAATTATATCACCGGTCAAACCATTAACATTAATGGCGGAATGATAATGATTTAATTTTCTTTCAATAGAATAAATAAAAAGCCGGAATTATCCGGCTTTTATAATTTAAAAAACATAGAGACTATCCTTAAAAAGGACAGTCTCTTGTGTTTTCCGGGGGTTAGCTAACTCAGGCCGGGTCGGTTATGTAAGGCTCTCCGCTGTTGGGAACCACGAACCGATGCTGACCCGTAAAGTCAACCGCCGAGAAGCCGCCTTCGGTTTCGTTAAACCCCGCGCAGGCGTAACAAACATCCGCCGGGTTAAAAATCGCCCACAAAGTAGGGAAAAAGAACTGAAACAGTTCTTTCGCGCCAAGTTCGGAGCAATCATAGATTTTTACGGCATCATAGTCGACCATGTCGACATACTCTCCGTCGTAAGACACGATTGCCAAATTTTCCTTGTCGGTATTCCAAGCAACCTGGGCTACCATCGTTTTCCCTGCGATGAGGATAAGTTTTTTTGCAAACTTATAGCCGTCATATGCAAGCGAAGACGGGTTGAACAATCTTGCCAAAGAACCGAATTCTGCGATAAACAATTCTTTAGCTCTTCTTGGTGTCATTAAAAGTGCTGTCATAATTATAATGTATTTGAAGTTAATTAATAAGATTCTTATAGCATAAAATTATCACAATGATAAAAATCTTGCAAGTTAAATTTTAGACAAAAAAGTATTTTTTAAATTTTATCGGCAATTTGTAGAAATTGTAGCGGATTAAGCTCCTCTGCCCGCAGATTATTTCCTATATTTAAACAAGACAGTATCTCATCAATATTCGCTATTGATTTCAAACTATGACGTATCATTTTACGTCGCTGACCAAACGCAGCAGCTGTTATTTTTTCTATATTGGAGATTTGTTTCTCTGTCAAACCGCTGTGCAGGGGACGAAAAACAAGAACCGTAGACCAGATTTTTGGAGCGGGAACAAAACAGTTTGGGTTTATATCAAACAACTTGTCAACTTTACACAAAAGCTGGGAAAGGATTGAAATCCTGCCATAGTCTTTTGTACTTGTTTTTGCCAGGATTCTGTCTGCAACTTCTTTTTGAAACATCAAAGTCATGCTGTTAAAGGCTTCGATACTTTTAAGCCAGCCAAAAAGCAAATGAACCGATATATTATATGGAAGATTGCTGACAATATGTCTCGGCTTTGCGTCCATTAGAGCAAAATTCTGCTTCATCGCATCTCCGCTGATAATCTCAAGCCTGTCGCCGACTTTGCTTTTGATGTCTTCCATTATTTTTATGCAGCGCTCATCCATCTCAATGACAGTAAGCTTTTTAGGATTTTGCGAAAGAACCGAGCGGGTCAGCCCACCCGGACCCGGACCTACTTCAAAAACATAATCGTCAGAAAAATCTTTTTTACCCTGAGCATCTAAAGACATTTTTATTATCTTGTCAGTTATATTCCTATCCAAAAGAAAATTTTGACCAAGCGATTTTTTTGCCATCAAACCATAAGCATCTACCGTAGCTTTTAATGAAGGCAAAGTATCCATGATTTCCGATAAATTCATTGCTTACTCTTTAATTTCTATTATTGCTCTTTGACGCAGCTTATTAATATAGTTTCCCGCAAATTCTTCCAGCCTTTTGCCTTCTATCATATTTTTAGCTTCATTTTCGCTTGGTATCGCCGCTTTATCAGTTTCAGGGTCATATTTTTTCTCCAGTTTCAGCACATAGTAGTCGTCATTGACTTCTATCGGCTCTGAAACATCTCCAGAACTCATATTTTTCAAAGCATTTTGCAGCTGAGGATAAAGCTTGTCCCTGCTTACCCAGCCAAGGCTGCCGCCTCTGGACGCGCTTGGAACTTCGGAAAACTGCATGGCATACAAGGCAAAACGGGGATCGTTTCGAAGATTGTATACTAAATCGTCAAGGTTTTTAGCGGTTTTTTTGCTTATAACAATTTCAGAAATCATATATCTTTCAGATTCAGAATCTTTTTTCAACTGTTCAATAGCTCGGTTTATTTCTTTTTGGCTCGGCTCAATTTCGCCCGCTGTTTTTTTGCGGACCAGCCTCAGCCACGATAAGTCCGATTTCATCTGATCGCGGAAAACATCTGCGCTGACGCCCTCCGATTTCAGCGCCTCCTGCAGCTCGTCTGATGTCACTTTATTTGATTCCGCAAAGTTTTCTACAGCGTCGTCAACTTCTTTTTCGGTTATAATAATTCCTTCTTTTGCCGCCTCCTGCAATTTTATTTTCTCATCAATCGTATTTTGAATTACTCTATTTTTAATCATCTCTGCCGTATCCATGTTTAACGGTATACGCGTATTAAAAGAAAATGCTTTTATACGGCTGTTAATATCTTCGGCAGTAATCATTTCGCCATTAACGATTATCGCTATTTTGAAAGCGGTTTCCGGCGTATATGGAGCTGGACCTCTAGGTATCTGTATCTCCTGAGGCTCCTCTGAAAACATTACCGAACCTCTGGCTTTTTGTTCAGCTTCCTGCGAAACAAACTGCGCCATTGCTGTATGTGAAAGCAAAAAGCTTACGATTAATGAAAAAAATCCAATTCTTTTTAACATAGTTAAAATCCTCTAGTTAGTTAGCGCCAACGCCGCCCAATGTTTTCAGAAAGAAATCCACGCTAAACTCGTAACTTCCTTTATACTGAGGGTCGTTAGAATTATCTTTCTTAATATTTCCCGACAAAATTAAACATTCGTCTTCATATATCAAGCTTCCTCCATGCTCCAAGGAACCTCCGTTTCTTGTCAAATCCTGCCTGTTGTAAAGGCTCAGCGACCAATATTTGGCAAGAGCCATATTTAGTGACATGTACAGCTCTTTTCTTTCTCCAACGTTAGAAATAGACACTGCATCAACATTGTCGTCTTTAAGGTAAATATACGCGATTTCCGTATTTAAAACCTCTGATCCAAGCTTTGTTGAAAGCTCGCTGTATTCCAGCTCATAATCTTCTCTGTCAACAATAAAACGGTAGTTAAAATCAACATATTTATGCGGATTCGCATATAATCTTCCGATATAATCGCTAAAATAACCTTTTTCTTCTCCTTCTTCAGAAAAAGAATATCCTCTTTCAAATTTATAGCTTTGGGCAAGCAAAAACGACGAACGCCCGGTTATATCTCCGTAAGAACTCCAGTTTACGCCATAGCTTATGCGGCTTCCCGAATCATTTATATCATACCCGGCATACCTGTTCACATCTAAAACATTTGTATCGTCAAGCCTTGGGTTTCTGCTGTCGTTATTGGGAATCTCGTTTTCTTTACCGCCGCTGTCTGGAGACAGCGCCGCAACAACTATCGGTTCGATAATCTGTCTGGAATATTCGGACGCCTTAACAAAAGGCAGGCGCCACTCATAAGACAATTGAGGAAAAACTCTCGCAACCCCGCCGTCGAAATTTTCCTGATTCTGATTCGTGTAGTTATCAATATAATAAAAGTCTGTCTTTATTGACGCCATAAGCTTTGTCTTTGCGCCGTAAGATGTTGTCGACGGCAAAATCCAGGAATTTATCATTGTTGTTCTGTAGCTTGAATCATCTTCCTCGCGGTATATTGACGCCGCGCTGAACTCATTTTTATTATAAAATCCATATTTATTCGTTTCGCCAATATGCTCATACATCATCAAAGGAACTATAAACGGTTTGTCTTCATGTTTTAAATCATAGCTTATCTGCTTATAATAATATGTCTCTATTGAAGCGTAGTTTCTGCCAAAGAAACCCTGAAATCTTAAAACCGAATTTAACCATGCGTCATCTTTTTCTTTTAAAGACATATCTTTTAAAAATGTTCGGTCCGAGACATATTTAAAATCAGTGTCGGCAACCCAGTTGTCATTTATCTCATAGCGTCCGCTCAAATATAAGCTTCCGCGGTCGCCATTGCCGTAATCATCATTTTTATTATCCTTCAAATAGCTTCCGCTTAACCTAAGCTCGCCGTTATAAACATATTTATCGTAATCAACGGATAATATCGGACCAATTTTTGAGCTTATTCCCGGACTGATAAGAACGCTTTCGTTGTCGGAAATGCTCCAAAAATATTTGCCCGTAATTCTTGCTCCAAAATAGTTATTGGAATTAAAACTCGGCGGAAGAACGCCTGAACGCCTCTTTACCGACGGGTCTGGATGAGAGAAAAAGGGCATATACATAATGGGAACGCCTTTAATCTCTAAAAAAGCGTCATTATAGTTTATATCCTGCATTTCCGCATTATGCCTTACTTTTCTGGCTTTTATCTGCCACAATGGGTCGTCTTTTTCACACAAATCACAGGGAGAATAAACGACATTTTCCAATAGCTTATTATCATTTTTATATTTTCTAAAGCTTCTTGCCGCCATGTGAGACTGGTCTTTAAGAACAACTTTTATATTTTCCATGTCAATCCTGTCCATTTTATCTTCAAGATTTACATTTTCCGCATAAATCATATTGCCAGAGGCTTCTAAAAGAGAAATGTTTCCGTTTGCGGTTATTATATCTTCTTTTTGGTTATAAACAATTTCATCCGCTTTCAATATCAAGTCGTCTCTTACAATTTCAACATTTCCTTTGGCTTTTATTATGCCGCTTCCCGTATCCGTTTCTATTTCATCCGCGCTAAATTCTATTTCGTTGTTTTTTACCGCCACGTCTTTCGGCTTAGAAACAATGGCGGTAAGATTAATATCCGGCTCAAGGTCCGCCTTATAAGGAGTTTCACTGAAAAGCCCTTTGGGCAGGGCGTCAAAAATATCAGATTTAGCGGCAGCGGGGAAAAGAGCAGTCCCCGCAACAGCCGCCAAAAGCAAACATTTTTCCAAATCCTTATACATTAATATCTATTTCCTTTTTTCTTTTTGTAGATTTTGCGGGATTATAGAACAACAGCAAATAAACACAAATTAAAAATGGAAGCGCCAGGTTTGCATAATAAAGAAAAAGGAACATTATATCTTTCACCGCAAGATTTGTATAAGCCAAATCTCCCGCCTGAACAACTACCATAGCGGAAAGAGACGATAGTATAATCTTTACCTGCCCCCTTCTGTTAAAGCTTCCGACAATAAGCCCGGTGCAGGCCATTAAGGCAAAAACAACATTAAAAAACGGAGATACCAGCCTTTTATTTCCTTCTGTAAAATATCTGTTTTTCTCTCTATCCGATAAGCTGTCGTCATCAAGGGCGGTCAACAATTCGCCTAAAGTTTTTTCTCTGGCTCCTTCGGCTTTCTTTTTGCCCGAGTTTATAGTTCCGACATCAACAGAATATTTATCAAACGAGATTGAAATAAACTGATTTTTTTTATCATTAACTTCCTGCCTGACACCGTTAACAAGCAAAATCCTCGGACCTTTTTCCGTATAAGCGACCAAACCTCTTTCCGCAGAGATAGTGCTTTTTAAGCCGGGTTTTCGCTCGTCGTTAATCATAATGTTTGAAATAGAGCCGTCTCTTTCGTGAGCGCCGACAAAAATAGTCAGATTAGGCTGTATATTGCTAAACTCCCCTTCTCTAAACATAAGGTGAGACACATCGCTTTTAACTTTCCACTCAAGTTCGCTGAAAGCTTTTTCAGCCCTGGGGATTCCAACGGTATTAACATAAAGGCAAAACAGCGAGATGACAAAACTTGCAAAGAAAACCGGCTTGGCAATCTGCATAGGGCTGATACCTGCCGCCTTAACTGCAACAAGTTCCCTGTCCGAAAGCATTTTATTATATACAAACAGTGTTCCGACAAATATTGCTATGGGAGAAATTAAAGAAAAAAGCCTCGGCATTAACAAAGATGTCAGCTCGACAAATATGCTTATTGACAGTCCTTTATTTGTTATAAGTTCAATAAATCTCAGCGATTGGGTAAGCCAAAGTATAGACATTAACGAAAATGTCACCAGCACAAATCCCGCAAACAATTGTTTTATTATATAAACATTAAGCTTTTTCATGCTTCGGATTATAAACAATTTATAAAATTAGAAAACTAATATCTTAAAGATATTAACTTTTTGGCGCACTTTTTTTATGTTCTAACGGATGTTTTTTTCTGACAATTTCCATTAGTCTTTCAGAAGTTATATGGGTATATATTTCTGTTGTGGAAATATCTTCATGCCCCAGCATTTTTTGAACGCTTCTTAAATCCGCGTCATTATTAAGCAGATGAGTGGCAAAAGAATGCCTTAAAACATGGGGAGAAACCCTTGATGGAGAAATCCCGGTCAAAACAGCCATCTTTTTTATGTTTTTAAAAAAGGCGTCTCTGGTTATATGCCCGGAAACAGATGTCAAAGACGGAAACATCCAGGAAGATTTTGCCCTGGCTTTTATAAAATTATCTCTATACGGCAAATAATCCAAAACCGATTTCAGCGCGGAAGAAGCAACCGGGACTATTCTTTCTTTGCTGCCTTTTCCTTTTACGAGAACCTGCTTTTTATCAAAATTTATGCTGTTTTCATGCAGCGTCACAAGCTCGGTAACCCTTAGTCCGCACGCATACATTAATTCAAGCATAACCGCCGTTCTTCTGCCGCTTATCTCTTCGCGGCTTTTTGCGGCGCTGATAATTTCTTTCATTTCATCAATTGTCAAAAATTTTGGCAGGCTCTTGTCTAATTTGGGAGACGTAATGTTTATACAGGGGTTTTCTTTTATTTCTTTTTCCGAAAATAAAAATTTAAAAAACTCTCTTAAAGCCGACAGCTTATGCGAGATGGTTTTGGAAGCAAACTCTTGCCTGCTTAGATATTGAACATAAGCCGATATATCTTCCGAACTAATTTTTCTGACATCGTTTTTTTTAATATGTTCTAAAAACTGAGATAAATCATTTTTGTATGAAGAAATCGTATTTTGAGAAGCTCCTTTCTCAGCCGACATCGTCTCCAAAAAGTTTTTTATCAGGTCTTTCATTTTTTGCTCGTCAGAAAATCGTTATCAACAACTTCTTCAACATGCTCGAAATTCACGCTTATATCCCGCGATAAAACCAGCGCCGCCACAACGATTGCAGCCGCCAGCAGAATGTATAAGATTTTTTTTGATTTTTTCTGTCTCATAGTGTATAAATCCTACAAATTTGTATTAATAAAATGAAAAACAATTATAATAACTTAACATAATTTACTTAATTAAAAATAAAAAAATGACATTAAAATTAGATAAAATAGTACTTCTAGTAGGCTTGATGGGAAGCGGCAAAACCAGCGTCGGCAAAAGACTTGCCAAAAAGCTTCAATTGCCGTTTATTGACGGCGATCAAGAAATTGAAAAAGCGTCTGGATTGTCGCTTGTCGATGTTTTAAAATGCTTTGGAGAAGAGGAATACAGAGCGGGAGAGCAGCGGGTGATGAAGCGGCTGCTGCAAGGTTCCCCCTGCGTTCTTGCGTCTGGCGGCGGTTCTTTTGTCGCTGAACAAACCAGAGATTTGGCAAAAAAGAAAGCCATTACCGTATGGCTCAAAGCTGATGTCGATGTGTTATATACGCGTACCGCAGGAAGGAAACACCGCCCGTTTTTAATGGAAAGTGACGACAGGCTTAAAAACAAGCTTGAAAAATACATTCAGGAAGAATACCCATACTACTCCGAGGCGGACATTATTGTCGAAACAAAGGAAGAGCTTGTAGATAACACGGTTAACAGAGTTATTGAAGCCATAAGCGGCTTTGCAAAAAAGGGTTAAAGATTGCAAAAACTTATAAACTTTATACTAAAAATATTCACGCTTAACAAAACCGCGGAGCTTGATGACAACAGCGCAATATCAGAAATTCGCGACGCGATTAATATGTATAGCGGCTCAGAAATAAAAGAAGAAAAAGAAATGCTTAAAGGCATTTTGGATTTAGCCGACGTCGAGGTTTATGACGTAATGAACCACCGCAAAAACCTTTTTTCCGTTGATATTGACACGCCGATAGACCTTATGGTTAAAAAAATAAAAAACAGTCCGTTTTCAAGGGTTCCTGTTTTTAAGGACGAGCCGGATAATATTGTCGGAGTTTTAATTGTAAAAAACCTTCTTAAAGCCTGCGTCGAAAACGATAACGATTACTCAAAAATCCACATCGGCAATTTGATGATTAAGCCATGGTTTATACCAGACAGCACCAATCTTTTACATCAGCTGAAACTATTTAAGGAACGCAGAGAACATTTTGCAATTGTGGTTGACGAATATGGCGAGCTTCAAGGCATTATCACTCTGGAGGACATTCTTGAAGAAATCGTCGGCGACATCAATGACGAAAGCGACGTTGTAACTTCCGGCGATGTAAGCCTGAAACGCCAGGGCGAAAACTCGTCATATCTGATAGACGGCGAAGCAACAATCCGCGACATAAACCGCAAGTACGGATGGAACATCAATGACGACAATATGGTAACCATCGCCGGATATTTGCTTGATATGACCCGCACAATACCAAACGAAGGACAGAAGTTTGTCTTTGACGGTTTAAAATTTGAAGTGATTAAAAAACACAAAAACCAGTTGAGTTTAATAAAAATTACCGAACTAAAAAATAAAAGGGAATAAGCTTCCCTTTTAAACACTGTATTTAAAATTCTTGTTTCAGCTCATATTCCCATCCAGGCTGCCACTTCCAAGGGTCGGTAACAGATTTATATAAAGTCTTTCCCAACAACCAGTGGTCTAAACCATATTGAGTCGCGCGATGACCTACAATAATAATAACATCACCGTCTTTATGGGCGTTTTTTATGTCGTCTAAAAAAGTTTTCATTCTTATCGAACAATCTTCATAGCTTTCTCCGTTAGGAAAAGGCTTTTCAATTCTAATTTCTTTTTGAGCTGTCACTTCTTGCGAGGGAAAGCGGGTATAATCCCCGTAATCGCATTCTCGAAGCCTTTTATCTTTGATTATCTTTATGTCATCGCGACCCAAAAACGCTATTTCCGCTGTTTTATACGACCTTTGTAAATCTGAGCAATACACTGTATTTAAAGCCACGCCCATATATCTTTTGCCCATGTCTTTTGCCTGCTTGACGCCTGTTTCTGAAAGCTCTATATCATGGTGTCCCGTAGATACATGATTTTCATTATCTATCGTTGTGGAGTGAGATTCAAATATAATTTTAATAGCCATGTTTTGCCTCCATAAAATACGTTTTATATTGTACCTATTAAAGATACCGAAGATATTGTGTCCCCCATACCAACAAGCGTTTTCGGCTTTTCAATCAAAATCGTCGGAACAGCTATAATATCAAAACCATCATATTCGGAAATTCCCGACTTAAGAATATTATCATCTCCGATATATTGAGCCAAATCTGACAGCTCTGAGAGACCGATGTCAGAAACTTCTCTGCCATAAGCCCAAAGCAGATTTTTCTCTTCGTTGACATGACCCGTGCCTGCCTTGCTTGCGGCAACAACTGCAGCTAACTCCATTCCGCGCAAATTTGCCTCTGCGGAAACCTTAAAATCTTTGTTTTGAACAGTTAAATACAGACCAAATATATGCATTTGTATTCTTGGACATTTTGTATATTTTTTTATCTCCATAACGCCTTTAAAAAGATTAACGCTGTGAGCGTTTTTTTCACATTCCCGCGCAAGCTTTTCCTGTCCTATAACTTCTAAAATATCAATGGTTTCTCTTTCATTAACCCCTATTGAATCTACAATTGCCGCAATTCTATCGACTATGGCTTTCCTGACAACCTTGTCTTGAGTTGAAGCTATTTCTAGGTGCAGAATACCGTCCCTGCTTTTATTTTTCCATTTTTTTATCGCCGGAACGGTTTCTTCAACAAGCTTAAGTCCATTATTACCCTCGATTAGCGCATGAAACCCTGAGAGGACGATAAAATCCATAGGGGTCTCTATCAGCTTCTTCACAAAAGGCTCGTCTTTAATCAGGTTAAGATTTAATGGGTCATAAGTAGCGATAAACCTGTTGGATTTCGGACAGGCAATCACTTTTCCTTCCAATTCCAAACTATCGCCAATATCAAATTCTATAATCCAGTGTATTAACGGAATGTCAGTTGTCCTGTCAATTTCATAAGCCGGTGCTTCTTCGCCCTTTTCATTAAAAGACAGGAGATTTTTTAAATGCAGAAACTGCTTGGCTTGAAGCTTAGGCAAAGAGTTTGTATGGGCATATACCCTTTCGATTCCCGCAACCGCAAGTATATTGGCGACAATGCCGCCCTGCCCGCCCATTTGAATTCTGTCATAACCGATATTTTCAACCATCCAGTCATAAACTTTAATATCTTCGCTAATCCACTCCTCGCCTATACCTTTGCTGAAACATCTAAAAATGCCTTTTATAACATCCCTCGGCTCGTCAAGCCTAAAGTTTTTTATATTTGTCAGCTCGGCAAAAGAAATTTTATATTCATTGATATATTCTAAAAGCTTTTTTCCCGATATTTTTATCACCGCGTCAACATTGGCATTAAAAGCCGTTGCCGCAGTTTTAATTTTTTTTACATTGCCCAAACTTTCTGGAACAGTTTTATAATTTTCCGTCCAGTTCTTTTTTAAATCTTCTAAGCTCATGTAAACTCCTATTTTTGAAACTCATTAACCTTCATAACCGCCAATGAATAAGCTGAAACTTTTGATAATGCGGAGACAAACTCCACTCTCGCATTTGCTTGATGCAGCCAATCTTTAAGTTCGGAATTGTCTTTAACTATATCGGCATATTTTCCTTTATTAAGCTCTTCGACCGCTTTATTAAATTCTCCCTCTTTTATCAAAGACAGGGTCTTATCAAGATTAACTTCCTCTTTTTCTTCTGGTGTTCTTCTGATTTTTATTGTAAGAAGCTTGCCGAACTTTTTATTAAACTTTGCTCTCCAGTCGCTGTCATCCGTAATCTCTTCATCATCTTGAAGAAAATACATGTTATAGATTTTTTCAAAATCGCCGGTTAATAAAGTTTCGTTATAAACAATTCCCTCGGAATGTTTATTTAAGACTTCAATGTATGGTCTAATTCTTGTTTCTTCCCGCGTAATCTGGTCAAGAACAGACATTTCATAGGTAAAATCCCCGCCTCTTTCCCAAGCTTCTTTAACAAGCCCCGTCGCCATCGCAATCAAGGCTCCTCTATCAGAGACTTTTGCCGCCTCATTAACTTTGTTTTCTATGTTGTCAAGACGCCCTATCATACCCAAAACAAGGCTTACATCAGCTTTTGAGCGAATAGTGTTGAGATTGTTTTCTTCCAAAACATCATATCGTTCTTTCAAAGCCAAAAGGCTTTCATTAATTTCGCTTACCATCACCCGGGAAGAAGTGTTATATCCCACGGCTTTTTTAAGGCTTTCCAACTCTTCCGTAAGGCGTATAACTTCCTGACGGTTTTTCCCTGTTATAACTTCCTCATAATATTCTTTTATCTCCGGGTGCTGTATGACAATGAAAACAGTTGCAAGCAAAACGGTGATAACAAAAAGACCAAAGATAAAATTCCAAACTTTTTTCAAAAATCTGCTAAATTTTTTTGGCTGCGTTTTTGGCTCCGCAACATCTGCCTTTATGATTTCCGCCGCTTCTTTATTTTCTTTGCTCTTCGCCATCTTAATCACCTTTTCCTTTGCATAATGTCTTTTGATAGTGTATATAAATAAAAAAAACTTTCAATATATTTACTTGGAATATTGACATGATAGTTCTTGGAATAGAAAGTAGCTGTGATGAAACCGCAGCTGCCATTGTTAATGATAAAAAAGAAGTTTTGAGCGAAACTCTTCTTTCGCAGCAAGAGCATAAAGCTTTTGGCGGGGTAGTTCCCGAAATCGCCGCACGCGCTCATCTTGAACATATAGACGACATAATCGAAGACTGCATAGCTAAATCCGGCGTCAACATTAAAGACATTGACGCGATTGCCGCCACCGCCGGTCCCGGTTTAATAGGAGGAGTAGTGGTTGGAGTTATGGCAGCCAAAGCGCTTGCTTTGGCTTTAAACAAACCGTTTATCGCCGTAAACCACCTTGAAGGACACTCCCTAATCGCACGTTTAAGCAATGACATTTCGTTTCCTTATCTTTTGCTTTTAACCTCCGGAGGTCACTGTCAAATCCTGATTGTTAAAGGGGTCGGAAGCTATGAAAAGCTTGGCTCAACAATAGATGACGCGGCTGGCGAAGCTTTTGATAAAGTCGCAAAAATGCTCAATCTTGGTTACCCTGGAGGTCCGATAATTGAAAAAATGGCGGACAAAGGAGATGCCAACCGTTTTGTTCTTCCGCGGCCAATGATTAACTCCGGCGATTTTAATATGTCTTTTTCCGGTCTAAAAACCGCCGTAAGAAAAATTATTGAATCTTCTTCTCCAGACGGAACCATGGAGCATGCGATACTAAGCCCTAAAGACACTGAAGATTTATGCGCTGGTTTCCAAGCCGCCGTTACCGATTGTCTGGCAAAAAAATTGGATACGGCGATGAAATATTTCAAAAAAAACTATCCCGCAGGAAAAGACGCTGTCGTTTCTGGAGGCGTTGCCGCAAATACGTATCTGCGTTCGCATCTTCTCCAAACCGCCGAAAAAAACGATTTGATTTTTTCCGCTCCTCCTATCCGCTTATGCACTGACAATGGAGTAATGATTGCCTGGGCAGGGCTGGAAAGATTCCAAAAAGGTTTGATTAATAAGCTGGATTTTAAACCACGCCCCCGCTGGCCATTAGAAGAAATTGAGTCTGAATAAAATGAGAAAGAAATCTGAAGTTTTAGAAATTTTTGATATTTTAAAAAAAGCTATTCCGCATCCGATAACGGAGTTGAGTTATGTAAACCCATATACTTTTCTTGTCGCGGTTATTTTATCCGCCCAAAGCACTGACAAAGGCGTAAACAAAGCTACTCCAGCTCTTTTTAAAGCTGCCGATACTCCGCGGAAAATGGTTGATTTAGGCATGGATAATCTAAAAAACTATATAAAAACCATTGGTTTATACAACAACAAAGCCAAAAACATTATACTTATGAGCCAAGATTTGGTTAACAAGTATAATGGAGAGGTTCCCGGCACAAGAGAAGATTTGGAAAGCCTCGCGGGCGTTGGAAGAAAAACAGCCAATGTTTTTCTAAACGTTATCTACGACCAGCCTGTAATAGCTGTCGATACGCACGTCATTAGGATTGCCAACAGGCTTGGCTTTACAGAAAGTCAAAACCCTGTGCAGATAGAAAGAGATTTGGAGGCTATTCTCCCGGAAAAATATCGAAAGCTCGCAAATCATCTGCTCGTTTTGTTTGGCAGGTATACCTGCAAAGCTCAAAAGCCTGAATGTGAAACATGCCCTATTTCAAAATTATGTCACTCTTCGGATAAAAGAATATAACAAAAAAGCCCGAAGTATCGGGCTTTTTTTTATTTCTTGGTTATATTAGTTTTTTATTTCTGTTTCCGCTTGTTTACGCGCCGCATACATGCTGGCAAAATCAATCGGATTCAACATAAACGGAGGAAGTCCGCCGTCAACCAGCGTATTTGTTATAATGCTGCGGGCAAACGGGAACAAAATGCGCGGAATTTCCACCAATAAAACCGGCTCGACATGCTCTTTGGGAACATTTAAAACCGCCACAGCCGCATAAGTCAATTCTAAAACAAAAAGCTTTTTGCCGTTAACATCGGAGTTCATCTCCATTTTCAACTCAACATTGAAAACATTTCCTTCAAGATGTTTTGCGTCAACATCAATTTTTATATCCATCTCCGGGCTGGAATTCAATTCTTTAAAAATTTCTGGAGCAAACGGAATTTCTAAAGACAAATCCTTAATATATTGAGAATTAATCGCGATTGACGGCTGCTCTTGTTTGGTAGAATTTTCTTTTTCTGTCATAACTGTCTCCTTACTAATTTTGTTCTATAAGCTAACATATAAGAATCTTTTTTCAAGGGTAATTTACTTATTGATAATAAGTTTGTTTGACACTATATATATAAAAAGAAGGTTGTTGAAAAGAGGAAAATATGCATTTTTTAGACGTTATAATTCTTCTGGTTTTGGTTGTGGTAATATACGCCAAGCTCAAAGGAGTATTGGGAACAAGACCAGAGGTTAAAAAAACCAAGCTGTCCGAACAGAATGTCGCGAAAATATTTGACATTATTATAAAAGAAGCGGAACAAGCGGCTGATGAAACCGTTGATAAAGGTGAGATTCAGCCAAATATTGATATGGAAAATATGAGCGATTTGGAAAAAACTTTATTTTCTATTCCCAACTTTGATAAAGACAAATTTATCAATAACTCAAAAAAAGCTTTTGAACTTATTCTAACGGCTTTCAGCGCCGGCGATACAGAGACTTTGAAAGACCTGTTAAACCCCGCTTTATATAAGAAGTTCAAAGAAGTAATTGACGAAAGAAAAAAAGAAGGTCTCATTGCCGAAACCGAATTTATTGGTTTTGAACAAGCCGAAATCAAAGATGCAAAAGTCACCAAAAATCTTGCAAAAATCTGCATTAAATTTGTTACCGAGCAGGTCAATATTCTGAAAAATGCCAGAGATGAAGTTATTGAGGGAGACGCAAATTTTATCCAGAATATAACCGATATTTGGACATTTGAAAAAAATATTAACTCAACAGGCCCTAAATGGCTACTAGCTTCAACGAAAAAATAATGAAAAAAATTCTAATTTTCATACTCCTTGTCCTTGTCAGCTTTATAACTTATAGAGAGCTTACAAGAAAACCCATAATTGAAATAAAAGAGGTTATCAAAGAAGTCGAAGTCATTAAAGAAGTAGAGAAAACTCCCGAGATAAAAAAAGAGCCGGAGCTGAAAGATATTAAGTTGATTAAAACCGATTTTAAGGATTTGGCAAATTGGCAGACTGATAATTTTGCCGATGCCGGCGAAACATTTTTAGAATCATGTCATCAAATCAGTCATTCTGGAACAGAATATTTATATAATTCCGTTGTCAAAATTCCTACGGATATTTATAAAGAGTTGTGCTTAAAATATGCGATAACTCCCGTAAACTTTAAAAACTTTGTCGAGAAAAATTTTACTCCGTATTTGGTCACTTCCGAGGGCAGCGCTTCGGGAAAGTTTACTTCATATTATGAATCAAGAATCTTTGCCTCCTATGAAAGAAGCGACAGATACAAATATCCTGTCTATGGAAAACCCCGCGATTTAATTGACGTCAGACTAAAAGACTTCGATCCTTCATTGCCAAACATAACCCTTATCGGCAGGGCGGACAAGGACAACAGGCTGACAAAATATTATACGCGCTCGGAAATCTACTGGCAGGTTTTAGATGCGCCAATAATTTTATGGGCGGATGACTTGGTAGATATATATGTAATGCAAATTCAGGGTTCTGCCGTGGCATATTTAGAGAACGGACAGCATGTAAGAGTTGGATATGCCGAAAATAATGGTCATCCTTTCACTGGAATTGGCAGCATTCTGCTCAACAAAGGCTTGATTGAACCAGGACAGGCGTCTATGGGACAAATAAAAAAGTGGCTGAAAGAAAAAGGCGAAGACGCAATTGATCACATGCTTGAAAACGAAAGATATATATTTCATCGTATCATAAATGCCGAAGGACCTATCGGAGCGCAGGGTGTACCGCTGAGAGCGGGAAGAAGCATTGCCGTCGATAGGGCGTATATTCCTCTCGGAGCATTAATATGGCTGGAAACAACGGGTCCAAACAAAGAAAAAATTGAAAAACTTGTTGTTGCTCAAGATATCGGCAGTGCAATAAAAGGTCCGATAAGAGGCGATTATTTCTGGGGTTCCGGCAATGATGAGGTTTTAGATTTAGCGGGAAAAATGAACTCTTCCGGCAGATATTTTATCTTAATTCCCAATGGTGTAAAGACAGACGAAAATGAACCAGAAATCTGAAGATGAAAAACTTTGGAAAGAATATACCAAAGGCATTAAAAAGATTGAAAGTGAAAACACTGTATTTAAAGATACAAACAAAGAACTTAAAGTAAAAAAACATATCCAAACACCGAATATATCTATAAGCAAAAACCAAGAAAGCTTGGAACTTGGTTCTTTTGATAATGTCGACAAAAACACTGCGAAAAAATTTCGACGCGGAGAAATGGGCATTGAAGCAACTCTTGACCTTCATGGTTTTACAGAAGATATGGCTTATGATGCGGTGATAAATTTTATTAAAAATTCTTATTCTTATGGAAAACGCTCCGTCATCATAATCACGGGAAAAGGCATTAGGAAAACCGATGATGATATTTTCTTGTCTAAGGGCATTTTAAAAGAAAGAGTTCCTCGGTGGCTTAATTCTGACGAATTAAGACCGTTTATATTATCATATATACATCCCGACGCAAAATTAGGCGGAGAAGGTGCATTGCAAATTCTCTTAAGAAGAAAAAGATAAATGGGCTTATGCAAGTCCATTTTTTATTTGCCAGTTAACAAATTGAAAGGAAAAGCTATGTCGAAAAGAAAATATGGTACTGTCGCCGTTGGAGTTAGGGCGCCTATTATCAAAGAGGGCGACGATATTATAAGCTTTGTAACGGATGCCGTAATAGAAGCCGCGGAAAGCGGAAACCTGAAACTGGGCGATAAAGACATAGTCGGAATCACCGAGGCGGTTGTCGCAAGAGCGCAAGGCAATTATGCAAAACTTGACGATATAGCGGCTGATATAAAACAAAAATTTCCCAACGGCACAATGGGCGTAATCCATCCAATATTAAGCCGAAACAGATTTGCTTTGCTGCTTAAGGCTTTTGCCAGAGGCGTCGACAAACTCTACCTAATGTTGTCCTACCCTTTTGACGAGGTTGGAAACCCTTTAATCTCTCAAGATAAGCTTGATGAATCCGGCATAAATCCATATAAAGACACTTTAAGCGAAAAAGAATTTTGCAAAATCTTCGGCGATGAGAATCCTCATTTATTTACCGGCGTTGACTATATAAAATATTATAAAAGCATATCCCCCAATATTGAAATAATTCTCTCAAACGACCCTTCATTTATCCTAAACTATACAAAAGATGTGCTGTGCGCCGATATACATACAAGAAGACGCACCAGAAAAACACTGAAAAACGCCGGCGCAAATATTGTTTTAACCATGGATGATATATTGTCAAAACCAATAAACAAAAGCGGGTTTAATCCAGATTTCGGAGTGCTTGGCTCTAATATGGCGACGGATGAAAAGGTCAAGCTTTTTCCTCGAAATGGTTTTGAGACCGTAAATAAAATCCAGCAGTCGTTAAAACAAAAAACAGGCAAAAACATTGAAGTTATGATTTATGGCGACGGCGGTTTCAAAGACCCTGTATGCGGTATCTGGGAGCTTGCCGACCCTGTTGTCTCTCCGGGATATACAAAAGGTCTTGAGGGTTCTCCTTCAGAACTAAAAATCAAGTTTCTCGCAGATAATAAATTTGCCGAACATTCTGGAGAAGAATTAGAAAAAAACATGAAAAATGCGATAAAAAACAAACGGTCAACCCCGTTAAACGATATGTCAAAAGGCGGCACAACTCCTCGAAGATATATTGATTTAATCGGCAGCTTGTGCGATCTCGTAAGCGGCAGCGGAGAAAAAGGCACGCCGATAGTTCTTATCCAGGGATATTTTGACGACTATGCGACAGAATAAAGAAAGAGGCTCTTTTTAGAGCCTCTTTCTACCAAACTTCTTCAAGTTCAATTTTTTCTTTAAGAAACTTTTCGTGAGCTTTTAACTCTTCTTCCGATAAAGGAAAGTTTCTTGGCTCTCTGTATTCTTTTTTGCCAATTCCATCGCTGAACAGCGTTTTATTGCTTTTTGAAGTTTTTTCATCAATAAGTTTCGGCTCTATGCCGCCAAGCAGTTCTAAATATACTTTTGCAAGCAGTTCAGAGTCAATTAATGCGCCGTGTTTTGTTCTATCGGAAGCGTCAATATTAAACCTTCTGCACAAAGCGTCCAAACTTGCTCTGGCACCGGGAAAAAGAGTCCTTGCCATCTCTAAAGTATCAACAACTCTTCCCCATTCAAGCTTGGGTCTGTTTGTTTTTGCAAGCTCATAGTTGAGAAAATTCATATCAAACGCGGCGTTATGAGCAACAAGGTTAGCATCACTGCCTACAAATTCTAAAAATTCATCCGCAATTTCATTAAATTTTTTATGCTGCCTTAAAAATTCTTCCGACAATCCATGCACTTTATATGCTTCTTCCGGCATATCTCTTTCAGGATTTATATAACAGTGAAAATATGCTCCGGTTGGAACATGATTAATAAGCTCGACAGCTCCAATCTCCACCAGTCGATGACCTTCTTCAGGATTAAAACCCGTTGTTTCCGTATCAAATACTATCTCTCTAACCATTATATCATCCTATTTTGTTTTTGCTTCCAAAAACCTTAAAAGTTCTTTGTTTTTTAAGTCTTTTAATACTGCCGTATTAATATAAAAGCTTCTGTTGTTTTGGGTATATATTCTTAATCCTACGTCTATAATTTTTTTGGTTTTGCCCGCAACAAATTTTATATCATCATAAAAAACCGTATCCATTTTAGACAATATATAATTGCCGATTATAATTCTGTCATCATAAATTATAAGTATCGGTTTTTTATAAAATGCTCTTCTTAAATAATATACGCTTAACATTACCGTATACAAAGACAACAAAACAAGAATTGCTTTTTCCACAAAGTTCGTTCTTCCAGTCATAAAAATTCCAGCGCAAAGAACCGTGGTTAATAAAGCAGATAGACCAAAAAGAGAGGCTGTAAATTTATTGCCGTATACCATTATTTCATTATTTTCTTTTAGCATTTTTTTCTTCTTTCAGCCGCAGAAGATGGTTTTTATATCTTGCGTAAAGCAGTTCCTTAAGTTTTTCATCGTCATAGTTTTCCAGAAATACCGTACTGAAACCGATGTTTCTTTCAGGAAAAATTCTTTTCAATTTTGATAAAAAAGAACCTTTTTTATCAATATGAATTCTATGCTCAACGACTATTGCGTTTGTCTTTGCATGCGAAAATCCATAAACATCCGTCCAATATATTACATCCTTGAATATAAAATATTTATAATAGCCGATTCCATAATCAGAAACAACCAACTCTGGACCTTTTCTAAACAATCTTATTCCCGCACCGAACATAAATTGCGCATAAACAATAAATATTAAAGACGCATTCCAAATATCAGTCACCGCAAAACAATATAAAACTAGCGGCAAAAAAACCACGAACAATATAAACAAAAAACGCAGTTGTTTTTTATCTCCATAGATATAAGTTTTTTCCTCAAATACTGTGTTTTGTTCCATTTTGTTTATACTCGTCCAAATATTTATTAAGCAGCTGGCTCAAATTGACCTTATTATATCCCATCAGCGAAATTGTCTTGATAACAACGCTGTTAACTGAATCTTTTCCAAAATTTACCGCAATACCGGAATTATAAAAATTATAATTAATCGGTTTTATCGAACTCACGTCTTTCCAATATATTCTGTCCGTGTTGTTTAAGAAAAAGCTTTTTTGCTCGAAATATTCTGTTGTAACAACAAGCAGCGGCTGTTTATAAAAAATCCTGATTACATAATACACAAGAGCATAATCAAATATTGCAAACCATACGATAAAAAATATAACGTTTGTCAAAGGATTAATCGCCGGATTATTAACCCCTTGAACAAAAAAGTATATTCCCATAACTATAAGCGCTGCACAAAGCAGACTAAAAATTGTCAGCGTTGCCTTATCAGAATAAATCTCTACTTTTTCCATTGTTTTTCACCAGTGCTATATACTATCTATAATATCTATTAATGCCAGTTTTAAAAGATTAAGCTCATTATCCGTATTTATAACGACATCCGCCAGCTCTTTTTTCTTTTCGCTGTTCATTTGAACTTTATTGATTTGTTCAAAATGCTCAACCGTCACATTATCCCTCTTAACAACTCTGTTTTTTTGAATTTCGTAAGGAACGTCCGTAACAATAATTAAATCGACATATTTGTCCCAGCCCATTTCAAACAGCAAAGCAACATCTATAAAATTTACATAATCCGTACGGGATGTTTTATTTATTATATTTTTTAATTCCTTATCCAAAAACGGATGTATAAGAGCCTCAAGCTTTTTCAACTCTTTATTATCATTAAAAACTATATTTCTCAGCACCCTTTTGTTAACTTTGTTTTTTACTATCACTTCGGGGAAAATTTTACCGATTTTTACAATAAATTCTTTCCGATAATATAATCTTCTTACCCAGGCGTCTATATCATAAACATTGTAGCCAAGATCCCGAACAATTTTTGCTAATGTTGTTTTGCCTGTTCCGATAGAACCAGTTATAGCTACTAATCTCATTGATTTTCCTAAAATTTTTTATCTTATTAACAGCTTGTGTGCATAACTTATTATTGTTTTCAAATAATACTAATTAATACCCATTATGAAAATCATATATACCAACTTACTAACAAGTTGATAAATATTATCAAGCCTAAATAAAAATGTTAGTTAATATTTTATTAACAATAAGCAAAATTATAGCTTTTATATTTTAACATAATGAAAAATATTAATATTCCGTTAAGCAAATTTTCATTTTCAACAGTGTTACTAACAAACATAAATATATGTATAAAAATGTGTATAAAATTTAATTAACAATCCTAACATTTATATACTACCTACTACTACATTCTTTTAAGTATTATTTGGGGCTTTTTGGTGTTAACAAAACTATTCTTTGACATCTCTTATTTTAAATAATATAAACAAAACATCAATTGCCTATTCCCGGCAAATGCATTTTTCAATTTCATTATCAGGACATCACATGAATTTAAAAGAACTTAAAGAAAAGTCACCTAAAGAACTATTGATACAAGCAGAAAATTTAGGCATTGAAGACGCTTCTTCCATGCGCGTGCAGGATTTGGTTTTTGCCATACTAAAAAAAGTTGCCTCAGAAGACAACATAATTTATGGAGAAGGCGTAATAGAAGTTTTGCAGGACGGCTTTGGTTTCTTACGTTCTGCCGAGTCAAACTATTTGGCAAGTCCCGATGATATTTACGTATCTCCTTCGCAGGTAAAAAAATTCGGTCTAAGAACCGGCGATACTGTAGAAGGCGAGATAAGAGCTCCAAAAGATAATGAACGCTATTTTGCTTTGACAAAAATAAATAAAATAAATTTTGACGACCCGGAAAAATCCAGACTTAGAATCAATTTTGACAACTTGACTCCATTATATCCAACGAGAAAATTAAACTTTGACATAATTAACGGTGAAAAAGATTATACTACGAGAGTAATAGATTTAATCGCGCCTCAGGGAAAAGGTCAGCGCGGACTGATAGTCGCTCCGCCAAGAACTGGTAAAACGGTTATGCTTCAAAGCATAGCCCATGCAATTGCGGTAAAACATCCTGAGGTTCACTTAATGGTGCTTCTTATTGACGAGCGCCCGGAAGAAGTTACCGACATGATTCGCTCCGTTAAAGGAGAAGTTATATCTTCAACTTTTGACGAACCTGCAACACGCCACGTTCAAGTAGCCGAAATGGTTATTGAAAAAGCTAAAAGACTTGTTGAAATGAAGCAGGACGTCGTAATTCTTTTAGACTCAATAACCCGTCTTGGAAGAGCGTATAATACCGTTGTACCGTCTTCGGGAAAAGTTTTAACCGGCGGTGTTGACGCCAACGCTTTGCAGCGTCCGAAACGTCTTCTAGGTGCTGCTAGAAATATTGAGGAAGGCGGTTCGCTGACTATTATTGCGACAGCTCTTATCGATACCGGCTCAAGAATGGATGAGGTTATCTTTGAAGAATTTAAAGGCACTGGCAACTCTGAAATCATCCTTGATAGGAAGCTTACCGATAAACGTATTTTCCCAACGATTGACGTTACCCGCTCGGGAACTCGTAAAGAAGAGCTGCTGGTTGACAAAGCCACTTTATCAAAAATGTGGGTACTGCGCCGCGTTCTAATGCAGATGGGTGTTACCGACGGTATGGAATTTTTATTGGAAAAATTGTCTCATACAAAAGATAATAATGATTTCTTCAGCAGTATGAACAGCTAAAATAAAAAAGGGAACCTTGCGGCTCCCTTCTTTTTTAATGGATTAATGAAACTCTTACTGAACGATTTCCAAGTAAGTAACCTGCCGTCGACCTTTTCTTTCTTCGAAGGAATACTTAATGTCGTCTCCTCCTTCAGGTTTGAGCCAGATTGCTCCTGTTCCGGGCGAACAGCGCAGGGTGTCTTTACGAACGACGATGTAGTAAACGGTGTTATTGTCTTCCACCTGATTGACAACTTTGAGTGTCGTTGCCCTAAAGACCTTGGCTTCTTCGCTTTCTTCTCTGGAGCGGTTCCGATTCTCGCTTGACGACGAACTGGATACCGTTTCGGTTTTGCTTTTCACCCGGCTTTCATCTTTAGGCTTGCCTGGACTTGCTATCAATCCTATGATAAAGAACAGAATGCATATCCCGATGTACAAAAGATTGTAGCCCAAAAACAAGTCGAAAGAGTCCTCATCTTTTATCGCCTCGTTAAAGACTTTCCACTTTTTGAAATCTTTATCCTCATTGTGGTTGAAATCAAAAAGAGCGATACAAAGCGGCAGTCTGCATATATGAAAGAATACGCATATACAGGCGCCGATGAGGAAACACCAGAAAAAGCCGCCGAGAGCTTGAAAGATTACCCATAAAACGAGGAATAACATACAGCTCAGCAATATCCTTATCGGATTGTTATTCAAGACATTAACGCCTTCATAGCTCTCTTCTTCGACATAATAAATAATGCCGAAAAATACGCCGCCGAGGACAAGAGCCGCGAGAAAGTGCCATAAGCTAAAGGTAAAAATACCGATAACCAGAAGCACAAACGCAAAAATACCTACACCTCCATACTGAGGGAAACCTTCTTTGGACTTTTTTTCTTTTTCCATAATCGATTAAAATTTATTTAGTTTAGAATACATGCAAATTATACTGTGTGTTCTAGAATTATATACAAAAATAGACAAAAGTCAAGTTTTATATTAATAAAAATGAAAATAGGACAACAAAAATTGTCCTATTTTTTGGTTTTTGATTGTTAGAGAAAAATGTATCCCGATGAAATCATTAACGGTAAAGCAGGATATATTGCATTTATTTCTCTAGAAACTCATGTTGTTTTTATATTCTTCCATAGGATTCAAAATACTATCAAAAAGATTATCAATATCTTCTTCTGTAGCATCTTCTAATGTAGTTATATCTCTTCCATCGCTTGATGTTAAGCGGCACACATTTGCATCATTTACAAATTTAAAAATAAGCCCGTCCACTGAAGGAGGCATCATCAAATGCTTAAGTAGTTTTTCTTTATCACTCTTATATTCTTTGGATAAAGCCGTAAGTTTGTCTTTAGGATATTTGCAATTTAGTGTAGAGCCGCCATAAAATGTTTCCTCATACTCGCATTTATCATCCCTAATACCTTTTATTATCCTTTTCATGTTTTGTTTATGAATAGGGTTATAATAAGAGAACTCTGAAGGAATACAGGTTGCAATATTTTTAATAAAATCATCTGCAATCATATCTTTGTAGAAAGACTGCATTTCAGGAGGAAATGTATTGATAAACCCACTTATATCAGGCATTTTTATATTATCTAATTCTGCTTTCAGCTTTTCCATAGACTTTTGTATATCTTCATTATTTTTCTGCATCGCTTTTTGAAATTCTTTTTCTTCTATTTCGACAGATTTGAAATATTCTTCTTCCATTTTTAATAAATCTTCCTCTGAAAGATTTGCAAAATAATCCTCGTCAATATCCATATAAGATTCGGCTTCTTGAGCTTTAGCTTGATATGAGAATAGTATTATGCTTAGCATTAACAGAATTATCTTTTTCATATTTTTTCTCCGAAAATTTTTACATATTAAGCAAGATAGTTTTTACTTCCTGCATGTTTAGTGCAATATTTCTAACACCCATCTCTTTTATATCTTTAACGAACCTTTCTTTATCAAGGTTTTGATGTTCTGCAAACCCTATAACATCAATACCGGCTCTTTGTGCTGCAGTAATCCCGGCATAAGAATCTTCGATTATGACGCAGTCTTTTGGCTCAAATCCCATTTTTTGCGCGGCAAAAAGAAACAAATCAGGCTCTGGCTTGCCATGCTCAACCATATCGGCGCAAAACACATTGCTTTCATTAAAATATTCTTCAAGCCCGAGAATTTTGATTTTTTTCATTGTTTTACTCAATATGCCGCCTGTTGCAATGCACTGTTTAACTTTGGCATTCTTAAATATGTCGACAATATCTTTTGTGATAATCATCTCTTTGTTCATTTTGACAATTTCGCCGGATAGTATATTTTCCAAATCTTCTTCGGAAGGAAATAATCCTAATTTTGAAAGTCTTTCCAATTTTGTTTTTACGCTTACGCCGGCAAAAACCTCATGCGCTTTTTTTTCATCCCAGCCAAGATTAAATTTTTTATTCATATATTCGCGCCAAACGCTGACCCATAATTTTTCAGTATCGGCGATAACTCCGTCAAAATCCCAAATTATTAATTTTTTCATGTCTTTTCCTTTAAAAAATCAACCCCGTATAAAGCCCGTACAGAGAAAAACGCCGGTATCCTTGATACAACCCTCCAGAAATAGCAAAAAGATTCTGTAGAGTCTGGAAAACGCCTATTTTATTCTATGCACATAAATGCTGTCCGAAAGCCATCTATCCGAAACTTTTATCTCTTCGACCAATTCCATATTTTTAAATAAAGCACCGTTGGTTATAATTAAGCATGATTTTTTTGCTTCCTTAATTATTTTTTTTGACAACGGTTCTTCAAAAGCTTTAACAATGTAACAATATATTATGTCCGCGTTGTTAAAATTCTGTTTAAATATATCGCTGTGAATAAATTCTATATTGTTCAAATTTTTAGATTTTAGCTTTGATAGCAAATATACCCAATATCCCCATTCTATGCCGATGAATTTGTGACTGTGAAATTTTTTTGCCAAAGGGATAAGCATATCTCCAGTGCCGCTTCCAGCGTCGATAACATTTAACGGTTTTTTGGAATCTTTAAGACAATCGGAGATTTTTGCTAAAACGATTTTTCGTCTTTTGACGCTGGTTGGCACATAAGGGGGATATTTGCCAAATTTGCTGGAAAAAATAGCGTAGTATATATATACGTTAAAAATTATTAGCAAAATTAATGTAATCGTGTATATAGTATAAGCTAAATATTCCATTATGATTTCCTGTTTATAGACTTTAGAAAATTATAATAACATAAAATTTATTTTTCATTAATAAGGAGAGTATATGTCTAAAGAGACAATTTATGCATTATCAACCGTATATGGAAAATCTGGCGTTGCCATAATAAGAATATCCGGCGGCAGTTCGCTTGACGCCGTAATTAAAATGACAGGCTTAAATATTAATAATATTAAGCCAAGATACGCATATTTCCTAGACTTGAAAGACATTATCACATACGAAACATTAGACAAATGTCTTCTTTTATATTTTAAAGCTCCCCTTTCCTTTACCGGCGAGGATGTTGTCGAGCTGCAGGTTCATGGCTCAAAAGCCGTGATTTCAAGCGTGATAAAAAACTTAAGCTCAATTGAAAACTTTAGAATGGCTGAACCTGGAGAATTTTCTAAACGGGCGTTTTATAACAATAAAATGGATTTAACCGAAGCTGAAGGTCTTGCAGATTTAATTGATGCCGAAACTTTAGAGCAGCAGAAATATGCGGTCCGTCAGATGGACGGGAATTTAAAAAATCTTTATGAGGGCTGGAGAGAAGAACTGATAAAAGTTCTCGCCCATATAGAAGCTTATGTTGATTTTCCTGATGAAGAAATCCCTGAAGACATTACATCAAAGCTTTTGAACAATGTATTTAAACTTGGTTCGGAGATTAAACAGCATATAAGCGGCGATAGCATAGGTGAAAGATTGAGAGAGGGTTTCAGGGTTGTGATAGTCGGTCCTCCCAACGCCGGCAAATCAAGCTTGTTGAATGCGCTGGTAAAAAGAGAAGCCGCGATAGTCTCGGAGATTGCGGGAACCACCAGAGACGCAATAGATGTTCATCTGGACATCAACGGCTATCCGATTGTTTTTACCGATACCGCAGGTTTAAGAGAAACAATGGAAGAAATAGAAAAGAAAGGCATGGAAATCGCCTTAAGAAAAATTAATGATGCAGATTTGGTTTTATGTCTTTTCGATGCCTCAAAAGATAATCCAGAAGTTTTTGACGGAATAAAAAAATCGTTCAAACACAATCCGATAATGATAGCGAATAAAAGCGACAATTTAAGCATGGAACAGGCAGCCATGCTTGAAAAGCAGGGGTGCCTGGTAATTTCTGCAAAAACCAACTCTGGAATTGACGCGCTGTTAGGCAAAATCGCGTCTATAATTGAAGATAAGTTCAATTCAAATTCAGGATTTTTAATCACCAGGGCAAGATATAGAGAATATTTAACGGAAGTATTGGAAAATCTCAATTTATTCAGCCTGGATAAACAAATAGAATTATCCGCGGAAGATATAAGAATGGCTGCCAGAGCTTTGGGAAAAATTACTGGCAGAATAGAAGTCGATGATGTTTTAGATAAAATATTTAGCGATTTTTGTATTGGAAAATAGTTGACAAAAACGTCAATAGGGTTAAGAATTAGCTATCTTTGAAATTATGAACAGTTATTCTAACCCTAAATACAAACTAAATAAAAAAACCAGTATGAAACGTAAACTTATGCCTGAGATTCAAAATCTTCTCGGTGGGAAGACTTTTGGCAGAAAAGAGTTGAGCGTGATTGCAGCACACTTGAAAAAACCCGCTTACAATGCCTGCTCGTTTGAGACCATTTTAATGGAATCTGGCGACCGGGACAAGAAAGCGGCGGAGTTCAGGAAGGCTTTGCAAATTGCGAGAGCTGATGTCGGAACAAAATCTACAGTGGATTATGCCGTCTTAATCAGGATGATCCTCGGGTGTTATTTTATTGATAACACTTTGGCATCGGAAAAAGAAATGGAAAGATTTTTATTGGCAATAAGGGCTTTCTACTTTTTCTGTCTTTCCGAAGAAGACCTTTACAACTATGTGGAGGACCTTGTACACGAAGCTCTGCTCGCCGAAGGTCGCGTTGTTATAACGGAAGACAACGAGGACAAGACTTTTGCCGAATTAGTAAGCACCATCGACCTTATTTATGTGCGAAACTATTTATGCGAAACTCTAAACCTTCCTTTTGACTTCAGCGTTAATGAAGACGACACTGTTTCGTCGGTGGTAGACAGTATATGCGGAGATATTTTTAATATTTAATGTTTTTCTCGGCATACTGAGCAGCAGATTGAATCCTTATCTTTCCAAAGATAAGGATTCTTTCTTTTTTAAGTTCTTGACAAAAGAGGCTTTTTATCGGACAATGCCCGACACTAAGTCTTATGAGCATATTATTCCCCCAAAATAAATAGATTTTCTAACAATTTAAATTTTAATGGTTTATGAGTATTGAAATTCCAAAGATCTTTGAAAGCCTTTTAAGGGTTAAAGCGGATAAAGAAGAATTGCTTGCTTTGGCAAACAATGTGAGTGACCCGGTGATTACTGAAAAGCTGAATTTTCTTGATTTAAAAGATTTGCTTGAAAACGGCTGCTCGGAAAAAGCCGTTTCAAGCTACGATCAGATGCTTTCGGTTATCGAGCAGGATTACCACAACTGTAATCGGGACGAATATTTTCCCTCTGCGTTGATTGCGGCGGCTAAAGCACTGTTATCGCTGTATCTTCTGGATAACCGCATTGCCTCTGAAGAGCGTATGAAGAAATTTGCTGTTGTTGCCGGCATGCTTCTTACAGAGAGAAAAGCCTTTTTTCTTTCCAGTCTTCCGTACAAAGAAGCTGTAAAAGAAATTTACGAACTCTGTAAGGTTATTCTGGTCAGTAAACTCAATGTTTCTCCGGCAAAGCTTTCCAATGAATGGGCGGCGTTTGAAGACATTAATGTCGGAGAGCTTGACAGATCCGAAATGGTTGAAGAGCTGGCGGAGCTTTTGGGCGTCCCCCATTGTTTTAACTATGTTCCAGAGTTTGAAGAATCGATAAAATCTTATGCGGAAAAAGCATACGACGAATTGTTAAACATTTAAAAAACAAAAAATTTATGAACGGAAATTCTGAATTGATTCTCAAGGTGTTTGGTGGTCAAATACCCGAGATTAACCAAGTGGTAAGAACCGCGCAAAACATCAGCGATTACAATGCGGCGCATTTAACAATGCTCCCGAGCGTTATTCGCGATGCAGGAAAAGAAGAAGGCTCAATAGCCTTTTACAACGCCAAAAGCTCTTTCCATTCCATTCTTAGCCAGGTCGCTAAGATGGTGGAAAAAGAAGGCGGCGATGTGGATTTTCATGTGTCAACCGCTGGCAGGCAGCTCGTTCTCTGCTATTACTATCACCCCAACATCTGCCATGAAGCGCAGATGGAGGTGTTTATAAAGGACCTGGAAAAACACGGTCTTTTTGCAAACTAATTATTGTCTCACACTCAACATACCGCTGGCTTTTTAGCCGGCGGTTTTTGTTTATAAAAATATTGCTAAAACAATTGGTTTGGTGTATATAGCTAATGCAAAAATAAGTGATGGGAACTAAAAATGTCGAAAGATTTTGATGTAATTGTTGTCGGCGGCGGTCATGCGGGTGCGGAAGCATGTGCGGCGGCGGCGCGTATGGGCGCGGACACGGTTTTAATTACACATAAAATAGATACAATTGGCGAAATGTCATGCAACCCCGCAATAGGAGGTCTCGGCAAAGGACATTTGGTTCGTGAAATTGATGCGCTGGACGGATTGATGGGCAAAGTAATTGATAAGGCGGGAATCCAGTTTAGAATGCTCAACGCGTCAAAAGGTCCGGCAGTTCAGGGTCCCAGAGCGCAGGCAGACAGAGAGCTTTATAAAAAATATATGCTGGAAGAATTAAACGTCCAAAAAAAACTGACAATTATGGAAGCCGCCGTTGAAGGTCTGATTTTTGACGAAGATAAAATATCTGGCGTAAAGCTTGCTTCTGGCGAAGAAATAAAGTCTAAAGCGGTAATTTTAACCTCAGGCACATTTTTAAACGGCATAATGTTTATTGGTCATACAACGTCAGAAGGCGGAAGGATAAATGATGTGACCTGCATTGGTATAACGCCGTATTTAAAGTCTAAAGGCATAGAAATTGGCAGGCTGAAAACGGGAACCCCTGCCCGGCTTGATGGAAAAACAATCAATTGGGATATATTGGAACGCCAGGACGGCGATGACAACGTTGTTCCTTTTTCATATATGAATAAAAAAATTTCAAATCCGCAGGTAAGCTGTTATATAACGTATACAAATGAAGCGACGCACAAAATTATAAGAGATAATTTTGATAAATGCGCGCTTTTTTCCGGCTTGATTAAGGGTGTTGGTCCGAGATACTGTCCGAGTATTGAAGATAAACTGGTTAAGTTTGCAGACAAAACAAGCCATCAAATTTTTCTTGAACCAGAAGGGTTAAATACCGATGTGGTTTATCCAAACGGAATATCCACTTCTTTGCCTGCGGATGTTCAAGAAAAGTTTATTCATACGATGAAAGGGCTTGAGAATGTTGAAATTCTTCAATATGCCTATGCGATTGAATATGACTTTGTCAATCCTCAGGAGCTGAACTCAAAGCTTGGTGTAAAGAAAATTCCCGGGCTATTTTTGGCTGGGCAGATCAATGGAACCACAGGATATGAAGAAGCGGCTGCTCAGGGGCTGGTTGCCGGCGTCAACGCCGCCCTTTATTCTGCCGCGTCAGAACAGGAATTTGCAATTGACAGGAGCATGGCTTATATCGGCGTAATGATAGACGATTTGATTACCAAAGGCGTTGACGAGCCATATCGCATGTTTACCTCCCGCTCCGAATATCGTTTGTTTTTAAGGGCGGACAATGCCGATGCAAGATTAACCGAACAAGGTCATAATATCGGCGTTGTTGGGGAAGACAGATACAATAATTATAAAATAAAACACGATATGATCCGGCATTATAGAAAGCTTGTCGAAGAGCTGAACGTCAGCCCGCAGGAGATGGAAAAGTTCGGCATAAAAACCAAAAAAGACGGCATCAGGAGAAGCGCTTTTAACGCGATGTCGTACGATAATGTTTCACGTGAAACAGTTGTATCTATATGGCCGGAGCTGAGAGGTATGCCTGAGGATGTTTATGAAAGCATTGAGATTGAGGCAAAATATTCTGGTTATATCAAAAGACAAATGGCGGACATTGAGTTATTTAAAAAAGATGAAAAACTTAAATTAAAATCAGATATTGATTATTCAAAAATCGGCGGTCTGTCAAATGAAATGGTTGCAAAGCTGACAAAAGTTAAGCCCTCGACGATTGGAGAGGCTTCCCGTATACCGGGCGTTACCCCGGCGGCAATTATGGCAATATTAAGCTATATAAAAAAATAGTTTAAACAGTGTATTTAAAGGTGTGATATGGATTTGTTAAAAGAATTAGAAAACTATGAGCCTTATGATGAGCTTGAAAAAACAACGATTGAGTCATTAAAGCAGTTTTTAAATGCTTTTGGAGATTTTGCCTATTCCAGAGACTGCCTGCCCGGGCATCTGACAACGGTGGTTTGGATTGTTAACCCGAAAAGAACAAAAGTTTTAATGGGCTATCATAATTTATTTAAAACTTTTACCTGGTTTGGCGGTCATGCCGATGGAGAAAAAGACCTTCTGAAAAACGCTATGATAGAGTTTGAAGAAGAAACCGGGATACCTAACTTTAAGGTTTTAAACAATAGAACTCCTATAGATTATATAGTTTTAAAGGTATTAAGCCATATAAAAAAAGGCAGAACTTTGGCGGATCATCTTCATTATGCGCCGGCGTATGTTTTTGAGGTTTCTGAAGAAGAGGTTTTTCGCATTGCACAGGATGAGAACTCGGCGATTAAATGGGTTAATAATGAGGATGTGCTGGCAACCGTTACCGAGGACGAAGTTCTTCCTATCTATAAAAGAATAATGGAAAAAACAAAAAAACTCAAATAACATAGTTTTGTTTTATCCATTGCCATTGCTTCGCAAAAGGTTTATAAATTAATAAAATGCAGTTAAATAAAAATTAAACAAGCCTGCTTTATAATCAATTAAGATTACACAGATTAAGGATTACGCTATGAACAGTGAAAGCTTTTTTATTCCAGAAAAACTAAGTGTTAAGGGCGGCAAGGCTATAAAAGGAACAGTTGAGATAAGCGGAGCGAAAAACTCCATTTTAGGACTTATGGCGGCGGCTCTTCTTACTGATGAAGAGATTGTTCTTCACAATGTGCCGTATATTACGGACGTCCTTGAAATGGGGCATATAATGCTGGACTTGGGCGTTAATGTACAATTTAATCCCGAAAAAAAGATTCTTTATCTTCATGCAAAAAAAATTACAAACAATGTTTTAAACGATAAGGCGCTAAAATTTAGGGCAAGCTACTATTTGTGGGGATCTCTGTTGGCAAGATTTAAGCATACGAACGAGTTTAACAGCTTGAAAGTCTGCGTACCTGGAGGCTGTTCTTTCGGCGGTAAAAGACCAACCGATTTCCACGAGCAATTGATAAAAAACATATTTGGCGCGGAAATAACCGAAGAGCATGATGGAGATAAAAACTATCTTGTTTTCGGCCTGCCGAAAGAGGAGCCTGAAAACGTTAACCCCATTTATACAACGGCAAAAGTTTCGCACGGCGCGACATTCCACTGGCTTTTATCTATTGCGGGAACAAAAGATTTTAAGATGATGTACAATTCGTCTCTTGAGCCGGAAGTTTCAAACCTAATATCAATGCTTCAGAAAATGGGGTTGGACGTTATAGGAAACGAGAGTACGGGTCTTGTTTATAACGGCAAAAACCGCAGTCTTTTAAAAGGCGGAATATTTGAGGTAATTCCCGATAGGCTGGAAGCGGCGACTTACGCCCTGCTCGCTCTCGGCGCGCGAGGAACCGTGCAGATTAAAGGAATCAACCTTGACCACTGTTCCCCATGGTTGAAGCAGCTTACCAAAGTTGCAAGAAACGGCATTTATTATTCTCTAGATAAAAAAGAAATGATTTTAGACTTTAGAGATATTGACGGTTTTGACGGTTTTGTAATGCAAATGTCTCCATACCCGGGCTTTGAGACGGATGTTCAGCAAATCTGGTGTGCGGTTTTAGGTTTGGCAAAAACGGATTCTGTTATCGTTGATATGATATGGCCGGGAAGAAGCGCGCATTTGTTAGAAATGCAAAAATTCGGTCTGCAGAGCGAGTTTTGGAAGCTTGACGTTGCAAGCAGTCAAAACACAAGCAGCGAAGCTTTGTTCGCTCATATTATTCCTTCAAAAATCAAGCCGGCAACAGCAAAAGGCATGGATTTGAGGGGAACAATGGGAATAATAGTTTTAGCCTCGATTGCAAAGGGTAAAAGCACAATCAAAAACCCGGAGTTTGCCTTAAGAGGGTATCCTAATTTAGTTAAAAACTTAGAGGGCTTGGGCATAGAAGTTGTCTTTTCCAAAGAAGGCAGCTGCATTAGCTCGCTTCCGATATACCGTATAAAGGAATGATTATGGGAATAAAGGAGGCAGAGAGGCTGTTTAATTCGCTTTTTGAAAAACGCAACAGTTCCCCGTATCCGTTTTCAGAAAAACATCAAACAGAGTTAATAAACCACTTGGTAGCAACGGCAGAAATAGCAAAAACCATAGCTGAAAATACACCGTATTTAAACCCTGAAAAATCTTATGTTTATGGGCTTTTGCATGACTATGGGCGCATTGTTGATGAAAGGCGGGAAGGAATCTTTCACGGTTTGGCCGGTTATTATGCGCTGATTAATGACTATCCAGACATTGCAAAGATTTGTCTTACACACAGTTTTCCAGATAAAGATTTAGACATTGAGAAAAAACCTATGCCAAGAGAAATGCTTTTGGGGTGTATTCCCTTAATCAGAAATATACAGTATGACGATTATGACAGGCTGATTCAGCTTTGCGACAATATAAATAAATTTGGAATGCCCTGCACAATTGAAGAAAGATATAAAGATATCGCCGAGAGGTACAATGTATCGTTGGAAAGCCTTCAGCCTTTGATAGATAGCCTGAATGGTTTAAAAATATATTTCGGCAATATGTGTAATAAAGATGTTTATGAGATAATAGGTTTAAAAAATGAAAATACAGGACTTTAGCTACCACACGCACTCAAACGCTTTCAATGCTTATGACGCTTTTAATACAACGGAAGAAATGGTTAGAAAAGCCGAAGAAATCGGTTATTCGGAGATTGGCGTTTCAAACCATTTAATCTTCCATCCCAATATGCCTTTGGATCACAGGATGTTTTTTAACGACTATAACAAGGCTCTGGATTTATATAAAAGAACAGCGGATGAGATAAGAGAAGTCGGAACAAAAAGCAAAATAAAAGTTTATCTTGGCTGGGAGGTTGATTATTTTCCATCTGCAGAATGGAGAAAACTGTTTGAAAAACTGTTAAAAGAGCTGGATTATGACTATCTTATCGGCTCTAACCATTATATATGGGACAAGGACCTGACGAAGATAATAAACCTCTATAGACTTTTTTTATATGATGATTTTTTGACTCCCGAACTTATGAAAAAGTTTATATCTAACCATTGGGATAATTTAGCGGAAATAGCTAAAAGCGGATATTTTGATTTTATCGGTCATTTAGACGTAATTAGAGTCCAAGGACTGTGTGTGGGAAGCGAATGGGATGATAAGAAAATGGAAGCGATAGAGGCGATTGCAAAACACAAACATCCTTATGAGCTTAATACAAGCGGAATAACAAAGACAGGCGAACAGCACCCGGCAGTCTGGATGCTTAAGGAGCTGCAAAAAAGGAATGTACCTATAGTTATCAGCGATGACGCTCATAAAACAGAGCAGTTAGGAGCGCACTATGAAACCGCTGAAAAGCTTTTGCAAGACTTAAACTATACAAATCGCTGGAGATTGAATAAATAATGCCAATTGGATTTCCTGCATTATCAGAGGCAAAACAACTTCTTAGAGAAGCGGCGGCTTATAAAAAAGAAACTTCCGGCGTTGACAGTAGACCTTATCTTGAACACGCGATAAAAGTGGCGGACGCGGCAAAGAAAATAGCTGTTCAAACACTGTATTTAAACCCTGAAAAAGCTTATGTTTTAGGTCTGCTCCATGATTATGGACACAGAATCCTTGAAAGAGCGCTAAATAAGTTTCATGGTCAGGAAGGTTATGAAAAAATGATGGAAAAAGGCTATTTTATTTCTGCTAGAATATGCTTGACTCACACTTTTCCTAACAAAGACTTTGATGTCAAATCAACAGGATACCCTGAAGAATGGATGCTGTGGGCAAAACAAAAATTACAAGATATTGAATATGATGATTATGACAGGCTAATCCAGTTATGCGACAAGTTTCACGATGAGGGCTGGAAAACTTCAATAGAAAATAGAGTCGAGGCCATCGCAGGCCGTTATAATTTACCGAAAGAAAGAAAATCGGAGCTTTTGGAAGAAGGGCAGAAATTAAAAAGATATTTTGATGGTTTGTGCGGCAAGGATTTATATGAACTTTTAGGGATTAAAACAGAGCCTGCGGGGTATCCGACTATTTGGGAAGCCGAGAAAGTGTTTGAGGATGTTATTAGTTACAGAAAAGAGCATTTTCCCCATAAGCCGCTTACTTGCAGTTACATAAACCATTCGCATAATGTTGCGAAAGCAGCGAAGCTAATTGCGGAGAGTACAGCAAAACTTATACCAGAAAAAGCTTATGTATTAGGCTTGCTGCATGATTGTGGAAAAAGACTGAAAGAAAAAGAATCCAAAAAGTTTCATGGCAGAGAGGGCTATGAATATATGCTTGAAAAAAACTATTCGGATGTTGCGCGGGTATGTCTGACACATACGTTTCCTTATAAAGATGCCAGAATAGACGAGATGCAGTATCCTAACGAATGGAAAGCATGGGCAAAAGAAAAACTTGCGGATGTTGAATATGATGACTATGACAGGCTGATTCAGTTGTGCGATAAGCTTTGCGAAGAAGAAAATATTGTAAGAGTTGAGGAACGCATGGAAAAGATTGTTGAAAGATACGGCCTGTCTTCGATAGAAAAGGAAAGGCTGCTGCAAGAAGGCAATATGCTTAAAGAATATTTTGATAAAATATGCGGCAAAGACGTTTATAAGATTTTGGGGGTAGATTAATGAAAATACAAGATTTCAGCTATCATACCCACACAGATTTTTCCGATGGCAAAAACACTCTGGAAGAAATGATAGAACAGGCTGTAAGATTAGGATGGTCTGAAATAGGTGTAAGCGATCACTTGGCGGTCCATCATAATATGAAAGATATGCGGTATTACAAAGATGCCATAATGCGCAAGGCGGATAATAAATATCATTCGGATTTTCTCGCGACAAAAGAACTTTTGAAAAGGCGGATAGAGAAAATACGCATAGTTTCAAAGAATTATCCGATAAAAGTTCTTATTGGTTTTGAGGCTGATGTTTTTGGTTATGACGGATGGTTTGAATCTTTTCAAAAAATGATGGAAGGTCTGGATACAGATTATCTGTTGTTAGGCGCTCACTTTTGTTCTTATGGCGATGAAATAGCGCACGTTTTAAGGCTTAAGCAGTATGTCAAAGACGAAGGGCTGCAGAAGGAATTGATTTCCCAGCATTTTAGAACAATAAAAAACGCCATAGAAACAAACATTTATGACTTTGTTGCTCATCTGGATTATGCGCGCTTAAGCGGGATTTGCGGAGAAGAAGGGTTTAAGGAAGAAAGGGCAGGCATAATAGAAGCCTTGTCTAAAACCAATATGCCTTATGAGATGAGATATGAAAGCAAGTTCGATGATTTTTATCCTGCGCGCTGGATGATAAAAGAGCTTCAGAAAAAAGACGTGCCGATAATAATCAGCGATGACGCCCATAAAATAGAAAATCTGGGAAAAGGCTTTGAAAAAGCAGAGCAGATACTTCATGATATGAATTATGCAAATCGCTGGAAGTTATAGCTTGAAACAATGTATTTAAAGTTAAGACGAGAACGGCGAAATAAACCATATTAAAAAACAGATATGTTTAAATTATTTCATTTATTGCCCTTTCAATGGCTTTAATATTGTCTGTTTCCGTTATCTTATCATGATAAATATTGAAAAATGTAATATCGGTCAACCCAAATAAGTCAAAAGATTTTCTTATAATGGTTTCAAAGCTGTGTTCGATTGCGGTGTTTAAATATTCTCCGCCCCAGGCAGATACAATGTATATTTTTCTACCGCCCAGTAGACCGACCCAGTTTTCGGTTAAAGTTGTGTCAATCCTGAAAAGATGCTCAAACCAATTTTTGAAAATAGCCGGTACATTATAGAAATATCCCGGTATACCCAAGACATAAGCGTCGGCGTTTACGAAAGAGGTTAAGTCAAAAGAAGCGAGGATTTTCTCATCCTCTGGCGTTCTGGCGCTTTCAGGCTTAAACATCGCTGTCTCATAAGCCTTATCTATAAAGGGAATGTTTTCTTTTATTAAATCGACGTATGATATGTTGACGTTGGTGTGTTTGCTTTTTATTTTTTCCACAATCATTCTTGAGTATTTTCTTGTAAGCGAGTGTTCGCTGTCGTTTACCGAGCATTCTAAATGAAAAATATCCATTTTAACCTTCCTCTTTTCCTGTAACTTTAATTATATAATATATATAATTGAATTATTTAGGTTTTCCAGTAGCGCATTGTTCTTTTTTATATCAAAGGCGGTAAGTAAAGAGTTAATTTTTGAAAATTATTTTTGTTTGTTCATAACTTGAGTTTTTTTGTTTTAAATCAATCATAAAAATAATATAAAAAATGTATGGAAAGTTTAGAAAAAAAATATAATGTTTCACGTGAAACAATCTCAGAGCTAAGGGCTTACGA
This sequence comes from Lactobacillaceae bacterium, assembly GCA_031271345.1. Lineage (GTDB taxonomy): Bacteria > Pseudomonadota > Alphaproteobacteria > RF32 > CAG-239 > JAQWBS01. The sequence goes on along the minus strand of JAISVX010000001.1, from coordinate 177,454 downwards.
AGCCTCTTTAAAAGAGTGGCAATCCAAGCTCAACCTCGTGAGTCGAGCATCTTTGGAAGATGCGTGGAATCGCCATTTCTTAGATTCTATGCAGCTGTACAAGCTTATCCCTGATGATGCGAAGGTCATATATGACTTTGGTTCCGGGGCGGGGTTTCCCGGCATGGTCTTAGCTATTATGTTAAAGAATAGAACGCCGTATTTAAATATTAATTTGATTGAAAGCATTGGCAAGAAAACGGTGTATTTAAATGAGGTCAAGAAAATAACCCGCACGAACGTAAACATTATAAACGACAGAGTTGAAAATATCAAACCTCAAACCGCGGATGTTATAACATCTAGAGCCATGGCTTCTCTTGATAAGCTTTTGGGATATGTCGAGAGGTTTTGCGGGAAAAAAACAAAATGTATCTTTCCCAAAGGCAGAAGCTATCAGAATGAGGTAGAGGAAGCAAAAAAGCTTTGGAAGTTTAATTTAGAGGTTCTTGAAAACGAGCAAAGCGACGAAGGGGTAATTTTGGTAGTAACAAATATATCAAAGGCTAAAGGAGCAAAATAATGCCGAGAGTTATAGCTGTAGCTAACCGCAAAGGCGGAGTGGGAAAAACGACGACAACAGTAAATGTTGCCACCGCGATGGCGGCTGTTGGGAAAAAAGTTTTGGTAATAGATTTGGACCCGCAGGGAAATGCTTCAACCTCAATGGGAATCAGTAAAAGAGGACACATGCCGTCTTCGTATGACGTATTGCTTGGAAACGTGGATTTATCGTCCGCAATAGTTTGGACCGAAGTTCCCAATTTTTCAATTATACCGTCATCTCCAGACTTGGCAGGCGCCGAGGTGGAGCTTATTGACGTTGAGGAAAGAGAATATGCTCTTCGCAAATCCATTGAAAAAAGCGCGGTTAATTATGACTATGTTTTAATTGACTGCCCTCCATCACTAAGTCTTATAACCGTAAACGCGCTGGTTGCGGCAAATGCCGTCGTCGTTCCCCTGCAATGCGAGTTTTTGGCCCTTGAAGGCATTACGGATTTGATTCGCAACATCAACCAAATAAAGAAAAGATTTAATCCTAAACTTGAGCTGGAGGGAGTTGTTTTAACAATGTATGACCGCCGCAACAATCTAAGCCAAATGGTTGAGCAGGATGTCAGAAATTTCTTCGGCAAAAAAGTATATGATACCGTAATACCAAGAAATGTCCGTATCTCCGAAGCGCCATCGCACGGCAAACCAGTTTTGCTTTATGATTTCAACTGCAACGGTTCGCAGGCGTATATAAGCTTAACGGGAGAGCTGCTTAAAAGAGAGAAGGAAACATTAGCATGCTAGAAAAAGAATTTCAAAACGTGGGAGATATAAGCTTGGACGATATAATAAAAGAAGAAAAGCCAAACAAATCTGGAAAAAGAAAAAGTTTGGGCAGAGGTCTTGTAGCCCTTTTGGGCGATGATGATTTTGACATAGATTTAACGCCGAAGGATATGATAAAATCAGGCGCAACATTTGTTAATGTCGAGCTATTGGCTCCGAGCAAATATCAGCCGCGAAAAGACTTTGATAAAGAGGCGTTGGAATCTTTAGTTAAATCAATTGAAGAAAAAGGTGTTTTACAGCCGTTATTAGTTAGAAAACAAGGAGACGGCTATGAAATTATAGCTGGAGAACGTCGCTGGAGAGCTTCTAAAATTGCGGGCTTAAAACAAGTTCCCGTAATTGAAAAAGATTTTAATGACAAAGAAGTTTTGGAAGTCGCGCTGGTTGAAAACCTGCTGCGCGAAAACTTGTCGGCAATTGAAGAGGCGGAAGGTTTTCAAAGACTGATGAACGAGTTTTCTCACACGCAGGAGGCTTTGGCAAATATTGTCGGCAAATCAAGAAGCCACATTGCCAATACGGTAAGACTTTTAACCTTGCCGGAAGATGTAAAAAGCCTGATAAAAGAAAACAAAATTTCTGCGGGTCATGCCAGAGCATTGGTTGGTTTGGAAAATGCCAGCTCTTTAGCTAGGAAAGTCGTTGAGAAGGATTTAAATGTTCGTCAAGTTGAAGATTTGGTCTCAAAGCAAAAAGCTCCTAAAAATGAAGTTAAGCCGGCGAAAAATAAAGCGGCGGCAGCTGATATAAAAGACATAGAAAAGGATTTAACCAGGAAACTTGGATTAAAGCTTAAAATTTCTCCGGGCAAAAACGGCGGCGGAAAAGTCGTGTTAAACTACTCGTCGGTAGCAGAGCTTGATAGAATAATAGAGTTTTTAGAAAGAAATAAGGTTTAAAAGTAAAATGGATATTTTAGAAAAAATGTTGCTGGAATGCGCCAAGGTCGGATATTATCCTACAAAAAATGTAGAGAAAATTGCCCGCGCAAAAAATTTGATGTTCGGGCGCGAAGAGTGGTACAGATGTCCGTGCGACGGCAACAATTCCAAGAGGCGCTGCATATCGGAGTTATGCAAAAACGATATAGAAACAAAAGGGATATGTCATTGTAATTGCTATGCAAAGGACAAATGATTAAACTTTAAACATAAAGTTTTATGAGGAGGAATGAAAATTTCCTCCTTTTTCATTGAATTTTTTTAATTTCTCTTTAGAATGTTAAATAATTATAATATTTGAAAGATTTGAACATGCTTTTTCTTAAAAGACTTATTCTAGGCTTTTTAGCTCTCGGCTTTATCTTTTTGGGCGGCTCAGGAACACAAAGCGGAAGCTTGCTGGCTCAGGGCGGGGGGTTTGTAGGGCTTATACTTGGTATGATAGTTCTATACATCTTTTTTAAGATGGCATGGCGGGCTATGGGATGTCTGCCGTCTTTTATAATGTTTTCTATAGTCGTATTTTTTATTCTTTATGCAATCGGCGCATTTACAAACGGCGTAGGAAATTTTGGCAGCAGCCTTAAAAGCTTTATGGGGCAGGGCGCTCAACAAAACGAAGCGGCTGTCGATATGGATATAGTTTCGGATGAAGACGTAATATCAGATTTTGAAGAGAATATAGACGAGTTTGACGAGCCGGTGGAATATGATGCGGAAACGCCTGTCAGCAACGTTCAACAGCAGCAGGCTCCACAGCCTCAGCAACAGCCGCACGGCGGGATTGGCGGAGGTTTCGGAGAGTTGATTAACGCATTAACTGGTCAGCCTCAGCAACAACCGCAGGAGGAGCCGCAGGCGTTTAACCCGGAAAATTATCCGTCGGTTTATGGATTGCCACGGGTTATTAACGGCGACACAATAGCTATTCAGGGAGGCTATCTGAAGCTTTTTGGAATTGATGCGCCGGAGGCTAACCAAGCCTGCGCAGACCGCCACGGTCGTTCGTATCAATGCGGCAGAGAAGCGGCGTTATGGCTCAGAAGCTGGATTACGGGAAATAATGTTGAATGCAGGATTGTTAAGAAAGATAAAAAAGGCAATATGCTGGGAATCTGCTCTCTGGGAGACTATGACATAGGAGCGGCGCTGGTTAATGCAGGATGGGCGGTTGCCGATATTAACAGTTCGGAAATATACGCTCCTTACCAACGCCAGGCAAAAGCGAATAAAAGAGGCTTATGGCAGGGAAAATTTTATATGCCTTGGGATTGGCGTACATTGCAGACTAAAAAACCGAAAATTAAGGTTATAAAACCAAAGTCCGAAAAGAGAAGCATTTTAGACTTATAGAGAGTTTATATGGAGTTCACTCATAAATATGTTTGTTCTGCAGAAAATAAAACTGTGGAGTTAGGGGTTGCGTTGGCAAGGATAGCCAAAAAGGGGGATATATTTCTGCTTGACGGCACCCTTGGTATGGGCAAAACTGTTTTTGCGCGGGCTTTTATTCAAGAGCTTTCGGATGCGGAAGAAATTCCAAGTCCAACTTTTACTCTTCTTCAGTGCTATCCAAGCAGAAAATCCGAAATATATCACTACGATTTATATAGGCTGAAAAACCCGGTGGAAATATTTGAGCTTGGCATAGAAGAAGCGTTATATGGCGGTATAAGCCTGATTGAGTGGCCGGAAAAGATGGAAAACTTCAGACCCAAAGACGCTTTTAATATAAAAATATTGCCCGATGTTAACGACAATTCAAGCCGAATAGTTGAAATCAGCGTTGTTTCAAAAGAAAAAAATGACCGCCTCAACGCCATGGAGTTTTAATTATGCAAAACATTCATGCTTCAAGTATAAAATATAAAGATAAAGGGCTTCTGATTATCGGACCGTCGGGAGTTGGAAAATCTGATTTATGCTTTCGTTTAATAATGTCAAAAAAAGCGACCATGATTGCTGATGACAGAACCGATATAGAAGTTCGAGCGGGAGAAATCTACGCATTATGCCCAAAAGTAATCAAGGGGCTTCTTGAGGTTAGAGGGATTGGCTTAAAAGAATTTAAGAACCTCGACGAAGCCAAAATAGACCTGGTTATAGAGCTTGTAAAAGACATTTGCGAAGTGGAAAGACTTCCCGAGCCGGAGGTTTTTGAGTATAAAGGAATAAAACTTCCTAAAATCAAACTTTATTCTTTTGAATCTTCAGTATTGGAGAAAATAGACATCCTGTTATAGCCTATAAAGCCTTTCTGGAGCTAAAGGCAAGCTGCAGGGTTCCTTCGTCCATATAATCTAATTCCGCGCCCATAGGGATGCCTTGAGCCAGTGTTGTGACATTGACGTTAACTTCTTTCAGCTTTGATAAAAGATAATGCGCGGTAATTTGTCCGTCCACAGTTGCCGGCAGCGCTAAAATAACCTCGTTTATGCCTTCTTTTTTAATCCTGTAGAGGAGATTCTCAATATTCAGGTCTTCCGGCGCCACTCCGTCCAACGCCGATAATACACCGCCCAAAACGTGGTATCTGCCGTTAAAGGAGGAAACTTTTTCCATTGCCCACAAATCTGAGACATCCTGCACTACGCATAAGATGTCGGATAACTTTTTATCAGAAGAGCATATTGAGCATGGGCTTGCGGTGTCATAATTACCGCAAATCTCGCAGGTTTTAATATTTTGAGATATACTTGATAAAGCCTCAATCAAAGGCTGCATGGAGCTGTCTTTCTTTTTTAGAAGGTGCAGAACAATTCTTCTTGAAGATCTGGGACCCAAAGAAGGCAGCTTAGAAATAATCTTAATTAGTTTTTCAATATCTTTGCCTATCACATCATATCTCTTTAGAAAGGAAGCTTCAGTCCGCCGAGGTTTAATCCTCCGGCAGCGCCCTGCATAGCTTCAGACGTTGTTTTATCGACTTTTGTTTTTGCGTCGTTAAACGCGGCGACGATTAGGTCTTCCAGAATGTCAGCCTCGTCGGCAACTACAAGAGTTTTATCAATCGCAACTTTTTTTGTTTCAAACTTGCCGTTAATTGTGATTTTTACCATTCCGCCGGCGCTTGAGCCTTCAAATTCAGATGCTTCTAATTTTTTTTGCTGCTCCTCCATCTTTTTTTGCATAGTTTGCGCTTGTTTCATAATTGACTGAATGTTCATCATATTTAAAATTCCTCACTAAAAAATTCTGGCTCGTCATTAATATTATTATTATCTATTTCGCCTGAAAGAATTTTTCTCGTTGCAATATCAATTTTTGCGCCTTTAAATTCTTCCAAAATTGCCCTTACAAGAGGAACCTCGGAAACGTTTCTTTTGTCCTCTTCTTTGCGGGCGTTTTCTTTATCGGCGATTGTCTCTCCCAAAGCGCCTCTGATTATGTCGATTTCCCAAGCCTTGCCTGTTAGCTCTTCAAAGATTTTGTGCAGACTCATAATAAAATCCGGCTGCAGTCTTTCAGAAACGGCGATTTTCATAAAACCGTCTCTAAACTCTTCAATTGATAAATCATTTTTTAGGCTGTAGGCCATCAATGCTTTTTTGTTTTTTTCCAAATAAGAAATTAGGTCTTCAACGGACGCTAAAACAGCCGAACCGTTTTCTATCGGTTTAATATCCCGCTTAACGGGGGTTGGGCTGTATATCTGCGGCTGGGTTAAATTAGAGTTTTTTTTTACGTCGGTCAAAATCTCGTTTGGAGTAGGGAGACCAGCCGAGTAAGCCACTCTGATTAATATCATTTCCAAGGCGTCAATCTGCACGGGAGCAATCTGCAGCTCGCTGATGCCCTTAAGCAGCATTTGCCATATTTTTGAAAGAACCGCGATAGATGCGCCATTAAGCTTTTTGCACAAATCTTTTTCGCTTTCAGTTAATGAAGCGTCATTGATAAAACTTGGCACAATCTTTGTTTTTGCGATTAAATGGGTTATATTTACCAAGTCTTGGAGCAGCAGCATGGGAGTGGCGCCGTTTTTATATTGCGTGTTAAGATTTTTAACCACTTTTTCAATATCGCCGCTTAAAAGGCTTTCAAATAAATCAAAAGTCTGGTTTCTATCGGCGAGACCAATCATTTCTTTTACAGTTTCCAGCTTAATATTTCCTCCGCCTAAAGAAATTGCCTGGTCAAGAAGAGATTCTCCGTCTCTGGCAGAACCGTCGGCAGCCTTCGCAATAATATGCAAAGCCTCATCATCCGCTTTAATTCCCTCATTTTGCGCGATTTTCTTAAAAAGATTGGTCAGGTCTTCAATTGTAATTCTTTGTAAGTCAAACCTTTGGCAGCGGGAAAGAATAGTTATGGGAACTTTTCTGATCTCGGTTGTCGCAAAGATAAATTTCACATGCGCCGGAGGCTCTTCCAAAGTTTTTAACAGGGCGTTGAAAGCGCTCTTGGAAAGCATGTGAACCTCGTCGATGATGTATATTTTATAACGGGCGGTAACAGGTTTATAACGGACGCCGTCTAAAATCTCTCTAACATCATCAACGCCGGTACGGCTTGCCGCGTCAAGCTCAATAACGTCTATATGTCTGTCGTTGGCAATTGCGACGCAGTTTTCGCAAACGCCGCACGGATGAGGGGTTGGACCGCCTTTTCCGTCAAGTCCTATGCAGTTGAGAGCTTTTGCGATTATACGCGCCGTTGTCGTCTTTCCGACGCCTCTTATGCCGGTTAAAATATAGGCATGATGAAGACGGTTGTTTTTTATGGCGTTTGTCAGGGTTTGAACCAAAGCGTCCTGCCCCACCAAATCGTCAAAATTCTGCGGGCGGTATTTGCGGGCTAAAACTACATATTGATTGTCTTGTTTTTGGTTCATTATTTTCTTCTGCAAAAATGTTTATGCGGAGGAAATTTGACCCCAGTTAAATCGTTGTGGCTGCTTCCTTCCGAACCTGACCAGATTGGCGACAAGCTGACCCAAATTCCTCCTGTTGTTAGTATTATGAAAACGTACAAATTTTCAAGGAAAAAATCACTTTTATTCTCTTTATTTATGTTATTTTATGGTATTACGATTTTATGCTTTGCCAGAGCGTCGCGCACAATCTCTTCTTCTGTACCTGCTTCGGGGTCATAATATGTTGTCATCTCATAACGCGGAAGCTGTCCGCCGTATATTAGGGACTGCGCAAGCGCCTTGTCTTTGCCAAAAATTTTCGGCGCCTGATAATCTTCGTCAATTATAATTTCCCTCAAATTATAGCCTCTGCTCATAGAAAAAGATTTATCCGCGGGGTTAACAACGGCGTCGCCGTCTCTTTTTACTTCCAAAATATCCAGACTGTGTTTGTTTGTGCCGTTGGCAAAAACTTTAAATGCCCCGTTAATTCCGATATATCCGTCGGGACTGGTTATTGACAACTCTAAATCGCTGCGGTTGGTGTTGGTCAAGGCTGAAGCCAAAGCCACCGCATCATAGCCAAAAGCATAAATGCTGTTCGGAGCTTCGCCGAAGATTTTGGTATATTTATTGATAAAATAAGCGTTATGCTTTCTTGATAAAACGGGATACCAGCTGCCTATAATGTTGCTTTCGTTATTAAGGCTGGAGTTTTCCCATATAGATGTTCCCAGGATTTTTACTTTTGGAGAAGTTACATCGTAATATCCAAGCATAGCGGCGGCGGACTTAAGCTTTGTGCCGTGTTCTGGTATAATGATTGCGTCAAAATCAACATCACCCAAGGTGTCGATTTTTTTGAGTCTTGCCAAAATTTTTGCCGCGGCGTCATTTCCGGCAGAAGCTTTTGCCATTAAGTTATTTCTTATTTTGTTAACCCTCTCCGAGCGTTTGTCATAATCTGTAAGACCTTTTAGCGCTTCGGAAAAATCGCTGGTATCTGGAGGGTAAAAAGCTATTCCTGTTATCGCGGCTTCGTTTTTTTGAGCGGATATGATTGCTGCGCGCGCAACGGAGATTCCTGTGCCGTTATCGGGAACCAGCAAAGCAAATTTGGTTCTTCCTCTGTCAACCGCATAAGTCATAATTCTGTCGACCTGCTCGTTGACTAAAAGCCCCAAAGAAAAAATGCCGGGTCTCAGCGCGTCAGTGTTTGTAGAAAATGTAACAACGGGTATTCTCTTTTTTATAACTCTTTCGGATATGGACTTAACCTCATCGCCGGTTAATGGTCCGATTATAAGCTGGGTATTTTGTCTTATAGCGCTTTCTACGGCTGCTTTTGCGCCGTTGGCAGAACTTCTCGTATCATAAAACTGGAGCAGCATATTTGGGTTTTTTACGTCCTCTAAAGCCATTAATGCCGCATTTCTCAGTCCCTGCCCCTGTTTAGACGCTGGTCCGGTAAGAGGCAGAAGCATGCCGACTCTAAAGTTTGTCGCTTGTCCAAAATTATCTGTCGCAATATTAGCGCTTTCAACAAGACTTATGCGGTCGCCAGGCGACCCGGCGGTAGTACACGCAGCCAAGGCAAAAAATATTATTATAACGCCGACTTTTTTTAACACTTGCATTTTATCCCAAAATATAAAAGAATTCGTTCATAATACCATCCTAAGTATTATAGTAGGTTTTAGAATAAAAAAAAGATATTGTAAAGTAGCAAGATAATGAAAAACGGTTTATATATAGTTGCGACTCCAATTGGCAATCTTAAGGATATTTCCGAAAGAGCGGCGGAGGTTTTGAAAGAAGCTGAGATAATAGCCTGCGAAGATACAAGAGTCACAAAAAAGCTGTTTTCTCTGCTTGGAATAAGTTTGAAAAAAAGCTTTGTTCCTCTGCACAACTATAATGAAGAAGAACAGTCGTCAAAGATTATAGGCTTGATAAATGAAGGAAAGTCTATAGCTTTGGTCAGCGATGCTGGTTCTCCGCTCATTTCCGACCCGGGATATAAGTTGATAAACGAATGCAGGAAAGCCGGCGTTTATATTACGACAATACCAGGAAGCTGCGCTTTGATATGCGCGCTGCAGCTTTCCGGGCTTCCGACAAATAAGTTTATGTTTGCGGGCTTTATTCCCAACAAAGAAAAAGCCAGAAAAGATTTTCTTGGCGAACATAAAAACATTAATGCGACTTTAATTTTTTATGAAACTGCACCGAGGATTCTTAAAAGCTTAGAGGCGGCAAAAGAAGTTTTCGGCAACAGAGATATGAGCGTTGTAAGAGAGATAACAAAGCTTTATGAAGAGGCTGTTACCGCTTCCGCGGACGAGCTTATAAAAATTTATAGCGAAAAAGAGCCGAAAGGCGAGATTGTTTTTTTGGTTGCTCCAAAAACTGAAGATGAAAAAGAAGAGATTGACGTTGAAAGGCTTTTGAGAGAAGAAATGAAAAAATCTTCCCTTAAAGACACTGTTCAAATTATTTCTTCAAAATATAATCTGAGCAAAAAAGAAGCATACAATTTAGCGTTGAAAATAAAAGATGAACAATAATAAGTCAGGCAGATATTCGGAGTTTTTGGCAAGAACGCTCCTTTTTTTAAAAGGATATAAAATACTTGTCTGCAATTTCAAAACAGGCAACGGCACCCATGCGGGAGAAATTGATTTTATCGCCCAAAAAGGCAGGACGATAGTTTTTGTTGAAGTAAAAAAACGCAAAAATATAGATACTGCGGCATATTCCATATCAGACAATCAAAAACATCGAATTATAAACGGAGCAAAATCTTTTCTTAAAAGAAACTCCAGGTATGAAAACTACGATAAACGATTTGACGCAATCCTTGTAATGTTTCCATTTTATATTAAGCATATACAAAACGCCTGGGAAGATTTTACATAGATTTTATTATGATTTTCGCTTCTTCAAGCAGCTCATCTCTATTGATAGTAAAACTGCTTCTGACCCATAAGTCCTGCAAAAGGTCTAAAAGTTCGCCGATTTTTTTATCTTTAGCTCCAAGCGCGAGCAAGTCTTTTCCTCTTATAGGGAAAATGGGAACAACGGCGTCTTTTATATTTTCTATTCTTTTTTCAATATCAATGACCTTAAATTTTTCCAAAGCCAAAGAAGTTATGAGCTTATCTATAAGAAATTCTTTTCCGTATAAATAAACAAACTTTGTTATATTGTCTTCGTTTAAAAGGTCTTCAACGGCTATTTTTGCTGCCGCCAGCTTAATGAGATAGTCTTTCTTTTTATTGCTGTATTTTAGCATGTTGGAGACTTTTTCAGCAGCCTTTTTATCGGGATTCAAAATGATAAACATTCTTCTGATCTCGGAATTGGGATATTTTGTATCGTCAAACCAGCTTGTGAGAAAAGTTAAAGCCTCTAAATCTTTGGGATACGGCATATAATCGGTGATTATGCCGTTTTCATACATAATTTTAAATGTTTTGACGGCATTTGGGGTTACCAAAATTTTTTGCAGTTCGTCGCGAACCCGCTCCATTGATATATTTTTTAGCCCATCCTTATTTTCGACGCATGCTTTTAGGGCGTCGGCATCGATTTCGGTTTTGCCAAATTTTGAATAAAACCTAAAGAATCTCAGGATTCTAAGATAATCTTCCTTAATTCTGTTTTTTGGCTTTCCAATAAATCTTACTATGCCGTTTTCAAGGTCGGAAATGCCGTTATAATAGTCGAAAACATTGCCGTTTTCATCGGCGTAGACAGCATTTATGGTCAGGTCGCGCCTTGAAGCGTCTACGCTCCAGTCGTCCGTAAACTCGACTATCGCGTGCCGCCCGTCCGTTTTGATGTCTTTTCGCAAAGATGTGATTTCTAAAACCTGTCCATTGACAACAGCGCCAACCGTTCCGTATTTTATCCCGATTGGCACGGTTTTAATGTCATTTTCCTGACAAGCTTCAACTAATTCGTCGGGAGTTAAATCTGTTGCAAGGTCTAAATCGAATCCTTCAATGCCGACAATCGCGTCGCGTACGCAGCCGCCGACAAATCTTAATATGCCGCCATAATTGTCAACAGCTCTGAAAAGTTTAAAAATTTCAGGATCTTTGATAATTTTATTGATGTCTAAGTATTTATCTCTTATCATTAGGCAACTCTTTTAATTAAATCTTGAAATAAATTAACAGTTTTTATAGATTTTTCAATTATAATCCGAGGAAATATTAATTTTTGTGGGTACATGCGAAATGAAAAAAATTTTATCAGTTTTATCTTTGTCATTAGTTGTTTCTGTTAGCGCGGCTAATGCTTCTTCCACGCCGGCAACTCTGGGGGAATATGACGATTGGATTGCATATTCTTATAAAGATGCCGGCGGAATGGTTTGTTATATGGCTTCAACTCCTAAAAAGGACGAGGGAAAATATACTAAACGCGGCGATATTTATGTTGTCGTAACTCATAGACCGAAAGAAAAAAGCTTTGGCGTTGTTAACTTTGTAGCCGGTTATGATTATAAGCCGGGAGCTGCCGTAACAGTTAAAATCGGCAAAAAAACAATAGATAAAATCTTTACTGACGGCGATAAGGCGTGGGCGATAAACGATCAAATTGACAAAGATTTGGTAGATACCATGAGAAAAGGCGACAGAATGATTGTTTCCGGAACATCATCGCGCGGAACTACAACAAAAGATACATACTCTCTTAGAGGTTTTACATCTGCATATAAAGCAATCACTGCTAAATGTAAGTAAAGTTTTGAGCCGAAGCTTATAAGGTTTCGGTTCTTCTTTTAGAAAGAATATCAATGAAAACAGAGCTTGTCGGTCTAAGTAAAGAAGAAATAAGAAAAGAAATAGAGACTTTAGGCGAAAAAAAGTTCAGAGCAGACCAGCTGTGGCAGTGGATATATTTTCATGGCGCTGCTGATTTTGATAAAATGACAAGTTTTTCAAAAGATTTTAGAGAAAAGCTAAAGCAAAACTATACTATAACCAGACCAAAAATCGTAACAGAGCAAATATCCGGCGACGGAACCAGAAAATGGCTTCTGGAATTTTCAGATGGTCAAAGGGTGGAAACGGTTTATATTCCTGAAGAGGACAGAGGGGCAATATGCATATCAACTCAGGTCGGCTGCGGCGTCGGCTGCAAGTTTTGTCATACGGGAAGCCAGAAAATAACGCGAAATTTAACGGCTGGAGAAATAGTGAGCCAGTTTATGGTCGCCAGAGATGTTTATGACGAATGGCCGAGTCCTTCAAACGGTTCCGAGCGCAAGCTGTCCAATATTGTCGTAATGGGCATGGGAGAGCCGCTGCATAATACCGAAAACACCATCAAGGCTTTAAACATAATTACGGATGGAAGCGGAATAGCTTTATCGAAAAGAAGAGTAACGGTTTCAACTTCTGGAGTGGTTCCTAAAATGGTTCAGCTCGCAAAAGAAACGGGGGTTAAGCTAGCGGTAAGTCTTCATGCTCCCAATAACGAGATTCGTTCGCAGATAATGCCGATTAATAATCAGTATCCCATAGAAGATGTTCTTAAAGCTTGTCAGGAATATCAAAAAATCGTTACTTCCCGCTATATTACATTTGAATACTTAATGCTGAAAGATATTAATGATTCTATAAAAAATGCGCATGAATTGATTTCGTTGATGAAAAAGTATAAAATAGGTGTTAAGTTTAACTTAATAGGTTTTAATTCTTGGCCGGGATGCGGTTACGAGCCGACTCCCAAAAACAGGATGTATGCCTTTGCCAAAGAGCTTGAAAAATGCGGCTATGCCGCTCCTGTCAGGGCTTCCAGGGGGCAGGATATTCTGGCTGCTTGCGGACAACTAAAAACAAAGAAGGGGTAGCATTTATGAGGGTTTTTGTCTTTTTATTGATGTTTGTTGTCGTCCTTCTTATTTTGGCATATTTGGACAGCAATAAAACTATTTATGATCATTGGTATAAGGGCAAGCCTAAAACTATCAGTCTGTTTGATGACGAAGTATATACCAAAAAGCTTAGGGCGTCGAAAAACTCAAGCGAAGAGTTTTTTGTTCTATATGACATGCAAAACCGCGGAATTTATTGTATAGAAGTTGAGGATGTAAAAAAACTGTTTATCTGTACGCCGATGATTTTGGCAACAACCATGATTTCGGATGACGATTATCTGGCGGATGTGATAAAAACTTCAGAATCAAGAAGAGGCTTTATTGCAAATATCATCTATCTTAACTTTATATTTTTCAAAAAATTAATAATAAGAATTGCACCGCTGGATTTAGATTGTCTTGCCGATAAGGTGTGTTCGTTTGAAAGGCTTGACGATTATTTCAGTTTTAACTATGAAATAATCAAAGGGTTTTATATTGCAAAAGAAAAAGCGATAAAATAAATTAATCTTCTTCGCTTTTCGGCGTTTTGCCTTCCAACAGCAGAGTGATACTGTTTTGTATCTGACTCTCTATTTTTTTCCCGCTGTTTTTGAGACTTTTTATTTCTTTTCGGTTTCTTGAGGGCGCAAACAGCAAATCTACAAGCTCAAAGGGGTTCTTTCCTTCCAGAAGCTGCTGCTTGGCAACTTCTGTCGCCAAAGACTGAACAATCGCGTTTCTAAAAGCTTCTTGCGCGCTTTCCCGCGCTTTTTCTTCTTTTTTTCTCTCTTTTTCGGTAAACTTGCGTTGGAAACGAGCAAATTCATAAAGCAAATCTCCGCCAACTTTGTAGTTGTCTAGCCCTGTGAGGTTGGTTTTTTCGTTTATTAAAGAAATTATGCCGTGTCCTTCGCGGTCTCGAAATATTTTCCAATCCTCGGCAATTTCCCAGTTTATCGCTTCAAGCACGTTCTCAGGCTCAAGATTTCCAAAAGATAAAAACTTCTGGTTATCCGCGTTAATTCCGATATTAATATTTTCAATAAAAAACTCTTTGGTTTCCCTGTGTTTTCTGAGGGGGTTTGTCAGCGATTGAGACAGACAGATTGCAACCAGGCAGATTTTAAGCTCTTCATTTGCTTTGTAAGGTATTTTTCGAGGGTCTCTGATTATTTCGGGGTCTGATAAAATGTGGTTAACGCTGTATTCATTTAAAGAGTTAAGAACTTCAATGTGTTCTTCTGAAAAAGGAATATTTGAATCAATATTAACATTTATAGCCCTTGAGATAATCTCGTATATTATCTTTTGAACCTTTTCATTGTTGGCACTATTATCGGCGATTCTTTTCACGTAAAACTCTCCAGCTTAAAACTAAAAAATAATATCATGAAACGGCTTATGAATCTATTAAAATTTTAACGAAACATCATAGTTTAGAATATGGGGCTTAATAAGGTTAAGAGCTTTAATGTAGCTTGCTTTCTTAAAATCTACGACATTATTGACCGCAAACTCTGCGCTTTCCCATTTATACGACTTAAATTCAGGTTCTTTTGTGCTTAGGTTTATCTCGTTGTCTTCACCGTAAAAATATAAAAGAACCCATTGCTGTTCCTGACCGAAATACTCGATATTGTTGTTGTGTTTTTTTAGGCTTTTTCTAACGTCATTTGGGTATTCGTAAATAATCGGCTCATCAAGAATTTTTATCAGTTTGGCGGAAACTATTGAAGTTTCTTCAAAAAGCTCTCTGTATGCCGCAGCTTCGACATTTTCATTTTCGTTAATTCCTCCTTGCGGAAACTGCCACGCGGGAGTTCTATGCCTGCCGATTCTTTCGCATACCAAAATTTTGCGGTCTTTATTAAAAACAACAATGGCGACGTTTTTACGGTATTTTTTCATTTTATCTGACCATTAGGGTTGAAATTGGAACAAAAGACACGCTTTCAACTTCATTATTAGAAATAGCATTAATCCACTCGACAAGCATAAGTATATTTATTGGCTTTGGGTTAACGACCATGACGACCTGACCTTTTTCTTTCGCGATTATTTCCGCCGTGCTTATAAGAACCTGCAGGTTTTCTCTGTTAATATCATCATCAATAACAATATCGGCTCTTATTTTTTGCAGCCCGTTTACGTTAATGCTGTTTATGGTTTCATTATCGGTAGCGTCTATTAAGATTAAATGCCTTTGGCTGAACATGCTTAAGATTTTTTCCAAGCCGGCTTTTTTCTCAGGACCTACGTATCCGTCGATTATAAAGCCGTCAATACGGTCTATGGCGTTAAGCAAACCGTTTAACAGCGTTATATCGCTATCGCTGTTTGCTTCTAAATTAAGCGCCTTCGGTCCCGTGTCTTCAATAAGATAATTTTCCGAAGACGTAATGAGCTTTATATATGTGTCTTTATTGTCGTTTTGAGCCGCGGTTATGGCGTTGTCCAAGTTTCTGCTGTAAGGAGAAAAGGCAAGAGATATATTTTCTCCCAGAGATTTATTGATAATGTCGTTAAGATTTTGGTTTAACCCTACGTCATTAATTATTACCGCGATTTTTGGAGCTGTGTTCCGGGAAAGCTCAAGAGGCATTGCAGCTCTTAAGTTTTCAAGCTCGTTGTCATCTTCCGTATCGTCGTAAGCGGCGTCAGTATAAACCGGCTGTGAAAATGTTAAAACAAACTTCGGAGTTTCTGGTCTGGTCTCGTTCTTTAGAATGAAAAAGCCAAAAGCGGCTAAGGCTGCAAACATAAGCAGCCAAAACGTCAAACTAAAAGATTTTTTCTGCGCTTTTACCAAGTCATTTACTCCTTAATTTTCAATACTGACTGAATTATTCTCCGGCATTATATATTTTCAACGCCTTTACCAAATCAATCGCTCTTGAAAGCTGATAATCTTTTTCAATTCTTTCTTTTTTTGCCAAAGCTTCGTCTTCGGAGATTTTAGCTTTGCCGTTGTCTTTTTCTTGCTTTTCCTGCTTAACTTCATCGTTCTTCAGGGCGTTCTTTAGACCGGCTTCGCTGAATGAGTATTTATCAATAACTTCAACTTTGGAAGGTTTCACCGTAATATCCGGCTCTATGCCTTTTGCCTGAATTGAACGACCGGAAGGAGTGTAGTAGCGGGCGGTTGTAATCCTCATAGCGATAGTTCTGCCCAAAGGTATTACTGTTTGAACGGAGCCTTTGCCAAACGATTTTTCGCCTAAAACAATTGCTCTCTTATGGTCTTGCAAAGCGCCTGCCACAATCTCTGAAGCAGATGCGGAACCGTCATTAATGATAACCACAATAGGAAGACCCTCGGCAATATCTCCGGGTTCGGCAGTATATTTTATTGTGTCTTCCTCGTTTCTTGAGCGGGTCGAAACAATCTCTCCTTTGTCAATAAACAGGTCGGAAACGCTGATAGCCTGATCAAGCAGTCCGCCCGGATTGTTTCTGACATCGATAACAATTCCCTTCAAGTCTTTTTTAAGCTCGTCTTTGGTTTTTTCAACCGCCTTTCTAACCATTTTATCGGTTTCTTCATTAAAGGATGTTACGCGTACATAAAGCACGTCATTGTCAAGAACTTCGCTTTTGACCGATTGAATTTTTATTTCTTCGCGTTTAAGCGTAACGTCAAATGGTTTTTCGCCAGCTCTTGATATTTTTAGCTTAATTTTTGTTCCGGGTTTTCCGCGCATTTTTTCGACGGCTTCGTTTAATGTCAGCCCCATAACAGGCTCGCCGTCAATTTCGATAATATAATCGCCGGGTTTTAGCCCCGCTTTGAATGCGGGAGTATCGTCTATGGGAGAAACAACCTTAACCAAACCATTTTCCATAGTAACTTCTATGCCAAGTCCGCCAAATTTTCCTTTAGTCTGCTCGGTCATTTGCTTAAAGCTTTTTTCATCTAAGAAACTTGAGTGAGGGTCTAAAGATGTCAGCATGCCGTTGATTGCGGCTTCAATAAGTTTTTTATCCGTAACATCTTCAACATAAGAGTTTCTTGATCTTTCCAAAACTTCTCCAAAAAGATTTAAAAGTTCGTAAGTTTCGGCATTAATTTCTTTTTCCGCCGCATTTGTGCCGGCGCTTGCGCAAGACGAAGTCATAACAAAAGTTAATAAACAAGTAACGGCAACAAGAGTTCTTCTAAACATATCTGGGTTCCATCCTATCTTTTAATCCAGCTAAAAGGATTAATTGGTTTATTGTTTTCACGAATTTCTACATAAAGATTGGTGTCCATATCACTTCCCATCTGCCCCACAGGCTCGCCTGCCAGAAGCATTTGACCAAGCTCGCAGTCGATAGTTTCCAGCCCTGCAAGCAAAGAAAGATAGCCTTCACCATGCTCAATAATAATTAGGTTTCCATATCCTCTAAATGGTCCGGCAAAAATAACGGTTCCGTCAAATATGGAAGTTACCTGGGCATAGCTTCTGGTCTGAATAGTTATGCCTTTTGAGGTAACGCCTTTGGCAGTTTCCTGTCCATAAGATATTATTACGGCGCCGCGGGCAGGCATGGTAAGTCTTCCTTTTGCTTTGACAAATGCCGCCTCAATTTCTTTTATACTCTCTGCCTGAGTTTTTTTCAAGCCGGTTTCTTTTTGCTCTTGAGCCAGACGCTTTCTTTCGTCTTCCTCTTTTTTCAGCCTTGTCTGGCGCTCTTTTTCCAATTTGCTTAACAAATCTCTAATATCGCTTGCTTGAGATGCCAGTTTATCCATTTCTTTTTTTGCCTCAAGGGTTCTTTTTTCCACAGCCTGTTTTATTTTAGATTTTCTTTTAGCCAAATCTTTGAGCTGAACTTGTTCTTTTTCAAGCTTTTTATTCTGCTCACCGATTTTTTTCATTTGAGTCTCAACAAGTTTTTTCTTTTTTTCAATCTGCTCCAAGTCTTTTTTTATTCTTGTCGCGCTCTGCTCCAAAGTTGGTATTGTTTCTCTCAGGAGCATGGCGCTTCTTATGACTTCGACGGGAGTCAAAGGCTGTACCAATAAAGCCTCGGTTGGTTTAAGCGCCAGGTTTTGCAATGCTGATAAGGTTTTTATAAGATTTTCATCCTGCTTTATAAAATCTTCCTCCGCTTTTTTCAGGTCTTCCGCCAGCTTTTTGAGTTCAGCCTCCATTTTAGACGCTTCTTCTTCCTGATTTTGAATGCGCCTTGCTCTTTTGACCATTTCCCTGCTTATCGAGCTTATTTCAAGGTTTATCTTTATTGCCTGAGCCTGAAGTTTTTTATGCTCAAGAGCCTGCTGCTGAACTTTTTTCTCCATGTCTTCCAGGTCTTTATTAGAAACCGCCGCAAAAGCGACATTAAGCGTCAGAGCTAAGACCCAGGTGCTTAATGTTATTTTTTTTATTGCGGCGTTAAAGTTCATTTTATCATTTTACCAATAAAGATTTTCCGTTCATTTCCGCCGGCTGCTTAATATTAAGCAGTTCCAGCATTGTTGGGGCAATATCTGAAAGTTTGCCGTCTTTCAAAGATTTTACTCCCGATTTATCATTATATAAAACCGCCTGAACTTTTCCTGCCGTATGGGCGGTATAAGGTTCGCCGGTTGTTTCATCAACCATTTTCTCCGCGTTGCCGTGGTCGGCGGTTATGATTAAAACGCCGTTGACGTCCTTAATTGCCTTGCAAACTTTTCCCAAAGATTTATCAACCGCTTCAACAGCTTTTAGAGTCGCGCTGATGCTTCCCGTATGACCCACCATGTCACCGTTTGCGAAGTTGCAGATAATAGTGTCAAACTTTTTGCTTTCAATGGCGTCAACCAGTTTGTCGGTCACTTCATAAACCGACATTTCAGGCTTCAAATCATAAGTTGCGACTTTGGGGCTTGGAACAAGAATTCTTTCTTCCCCTTTAAACTCTTTTTCTTCTCCGCCGTTAAAGAAAAATGTAACATGGGCATATTTTTCTGTTTCGGCAATGCGCAGCTGAGTTAAACCGTGTTCGGCAACAACTTCGCCATATATGTGGGTTAAAGATTCAGGGGCGAATAAAGTCTTCATAAACCGCTTGTGGTCGACGGAATATTCCGTCATTCCGATTACATTGGAAAATTTGAAAAACTTTCTGCGCTCAAAACCGCTAAACTTGCTGTCAGCCAGAGCATACATAATTTCTCTTGCGCGGTCGGCGCGGAAGTTTGCCATAATTATCGCGTCGCCGTCTTCTATGCCTTTATAATCTCCGATTACGCATGGAATAATAAACTCGTCGGTAACTTTATCCTTGTAAGATTGTCCGATAGCTTCCGCAGTTGTTTTAAACCTTTGTCCCTCGGCAAAAGCAATCGCGTTATAAGCTTTTTCGACCCTGTCCCAGCGGTTGTCTCGGTCCATTGCGTAGTAGCGGCCTTCAACTGTCACAATTTTAATGTTTTTACAGCCTGCGATGTCTTTTTCAAAGTTTTGAATATATCCTTTTGCTGATTCCGGAGGGGTATCTCTTCCGTCGGTAAAGGCATGGACATCAACTTTTATATCGTTTTTATCAAGAATTCTGCACAAAGCGGTAATGTGAGCCTGCGTAGAATGCACGCCGCCCGGAGACATTAAGCCCATAACATGGCATGTCTTGCCGGATGTTTTTAAATTTTTGATTGCTTCCTGCAGCACGGGGTTTTTCTCCAAGCTGCCGTCTTTAATTGCCAAATCTATGCGAGGCAGGTCCTGCATAACAACGCGACCCGCGCCAAGATTTGTATGTCCGACTTCCGAGTTGCCCATTTGTCCTTCGGGAAGCCCGACGGCAAGACCAGATGTTTCAACGAAGCAGTGAGGATATTCTTTTAATAGGTTGTGCCAGTTAGGCGTGTTTCCGTTTTCAATCGCGTTATCGGATGTAATCTTTTCTCTATATCCCCACCCGTCCAACACGAGCAGCATCACAGGTCTTTGTGCCATTTTACCTTATCTCCAAAATAAATTAAAACTTACAGTATTATATATAATTAAACATTTTCTGAAAGCACTATTTTATACTTTTTGCAACTTCTTTCCATATTTCGGCGGGCAGTCCCGAGCCGGATATTTTGTTCATTGGCGAATTATCATCGTTTCCAACCCATACGGCAATTGTATATTTGTCCGTAAATCCAACAAACCACGCGTCTCTGTAACCTTGGGATGTTCCGGTTTTTCCGGCGCTGAAAGTTTCTAACTTGGCTTTCTGTCCTGTTCCGCTTCTGACAGCAATTTCGAGCAGCCTGATCATTTCTTCGACAGCTTTTCTTTTTGCGACCTTTTTTTCTTGTTGCAGGCTGTGCTGGTATATCTGATACCCGTCTTTTGTATAAACCTCCGTTATCGCGTAAGGAATAACGAGATTTCCATTGTTTGCGATGGCGGCGTAAGCCGCCGCCATGTCGATTACTTTAACTTCCGCGGTTCCCAAAACTATTGAGGGATTTTTTTTCATCGGTGTGGTTATTCCCAAGCTTCTTGCGGTTTTTATAATTTTATCCAAAGACAGCCTTTGAGATAAATCCACAGCCGCCAGATTGTATGAATTTGCAAAAGCCTGTTTTAGGGTAACCGTGCCATAATATTTTCCAGTTATATTTTCTGGAGTCCATTTTCCGATGGTAATCGGATAGTCCTCAATTTTATCGGTTATATTAAAGCCGTTTTGCAGTGCGGTAAGATAAACAAAAGTTTTAAATGCCGAGCCAGGCTGTCTTAATGCCTGGGTTGCTCTGTTAAACTGGCTGGAGCCATAATCAATGCCTCCAACCATGGCTTTAACCGCCCCCGTATTGTTGTCAAGAACGACGATTGCTCCTTCATTGACATTTTTATCGGAGTTTTGGGCGATTTTGGTTTCTAAAATATTTTGGGCTTTTTCCTGTAAATGCTGATCTAAAGTCGTATATACCAATATGTCGTTTTCTCTTTCTCCCAGAAGGGCATTGGTTTCCTGATATACCCAGTCGGCAAAATGCTTTGCTCCCTTTACTCTGCTTTGCTCGCCTGAGCCGGTATCAAGAGTCAAAGCATACTTATACTGATCTTCATCGATAAAATTGTTGTTTACCATATTTTGCAATACGATTTTTGCTCTTTCGTCGGCATTTGCCTGATTTGCCAGAGGGTTATATTTTGAAGGAGCTTTTAAGATTCCTGCCAGAATGGCGGCTTCTTTCAGATTGAGGTCCGAGGCAGGTTTTTGAAAATATCTTCGTGACGCGGATTGGATGCCGTAAGTTCCAGCGCCCAGGTACACTCTGTTTATGTAGAGCGTTAAAATCTGGTCTTTAGAAAACTTATATTCAAGCCAAAAAGCCAAAAACAATTCCTGTATCTTGCGTTTTATTGTTTTGTTTTGGGTGAGAAAAAGGTTCTTTGCAACTTGTTGGGTAATAGTGCTTCCGCCCTGGGCATATTTTCCGGAAAGAATATTTACGCTCATAGCGCGGGCAAAAGCTATCGGATCAAACCCAAAATGAGAATAAAACCTCCTGTCTTCGGTGGCAAGAATGGCGTTTATCACATAAGGATGAACATCATAAAGCATAACGACATCGCTGTAAATGTTTCCAACGGTTGTTATGTCGTTTCCATTTTCCGCAATTATTGTCGTCATTGGCTGCCTTGTTCGCAGCATGGCTTTTTCAATATTCGGCATGGTCAGAATGCAGTATAAAATATAACACGCGAGAGCGGCAGCTAAGGCTAGAGAAAATAAAAACAGCGCTTTTTTTACGAAAGATTTGGTAGGTTTTTTAGTTTTTTTACCAGAAGTTTTTTTCAAAACAGGTTTTTTTACCGCTTTTTTCTTTGTTTTTTCACTTTTTTCGGTTGTTTTATTAGCGGTGGTTTTTTTCGCCATTTAACTATTCCTAAACAAGGGTGATTATTGATTTTATAAACTATACAGCAAATAGGTTAAATTTAACTTTATCAAAATATCAATAAAGTTTTTGACTTTTTGTCCAAAAGAATATAAAATATTAAATGATAAAAAGTAATTAACTCTCTAAAAATTTTAGCATGTGGGTATTATTGACGCTCGACTTGGCGATAGTTTTTGTTCTGTTTGTTTCATTTATTGTCACGCAGTTCAAGTACTACTATTGGAAGTACATGCCTTTTAACGGCAGCAACAATGTTCTAACCCTGAATCAGGAAAGCGCTAAAAAGAAGATTATCAACAGACGCTTTAAGAAGCTGACAATAGCTTCTTTATATCGTTTTGGCATTCTTTTTCTCATCGCTTTAATCTTCAACATGAATCCAGAGGCAACGTCTTTGGATATGCTGGTAAAGGATCTGGGGACGGACATAAACAATTTTATGTGGGTATACCTGTTGGGAATACCGATGGGTCTTGCAGCGCTTGCCTCCGTTCTGGCTCCTTTTTTCGCGGTAATACACCGTATTTGCGAAGGAACAACAAGTCGGTAAAAACACGCCTCTTTCAGATGGTTTTCTGAAAGAGGTTTTTTATTTGATAAAATAAACTTATAAGTTCACATATCTTTTAAAAATGATTATATTTATATAAATTTATTAAAGGAAAAATTATGACAAAGAAAATATGCCTTATTGACGGTTCGGGATACATTTTTAGAGCTTTTTATGCTCTTCCGCCAATGACAAGTCCAGACGGCACGCCTGTGAACGCGGTTTATGGTTTTACCAATATGTTTTTTAAGCTTACAAGCAATATTGACTGTGATTATAGTTTGGTTTTGTTTGATGCCAAACGCAAAAATTTTCGTAACGACATTTTTCCCGATTATAAAGCAAACAGAGCGGAAACTCCTGAAGATTTAATTCCTCAGTTTCCGATTATAAGGAAAGCCGTAACCGCATTAAACATCAATCATCTTGAAATGGAAGGATATGAGGCGGACGATTTGATAGCCACTTATGCCAAAATTGCAAAAGAGCAGGGGCTGGAAGTTATTGTGGTTTCCGCGGATAAAGATTTGATGCAGCTGATAGGTCCCGATGTAAAATATTATGACCCCATGAAAGATACTTACAGAGAAGAAAAAGATGTTATCGAAAAATTTGGCGTCGGTCCCGATAGGGTTGTGGATGTTCAGGCCCTTATGGGCGACAGCTCTGACAATATCCCTGGAGTTCCGGGAATAGGACCGAAAACAGCGTCAGAACTAATAAACCAATATGGCTCGTTGGAGGGATTGCTGGATAATCTTGACGATATTAAGCAGGATAAGCGCAGGCAGACATTAAAAGATAATATTGAGAATGCCCGCATTTCTTATCAGCTTGCAAGTCTTAAAACAGATGTTCCCGTTGAGAAAAATTTTGATGGTTTTAAATGCAAGAAGCCGGAGATAAAACAGGTCTTTGATTTTATTGACGAATATGCAATGAAAAGCCTTCGTCCGCGGGCGGAAAAATGGGTTTATGTACAGTGTTCATCCAGCGAAAACACAGCGGTTTCAGCTTCCCGGGAAATAAAGAAAAAATATGAGCTGGTGCAAGATGAAGCATCTCTTAAAAAATGGGTTGATATGATAATGGCAAAAAGAGTCTTTGCATTTGATACGGAAACAACGGGTTTTAGTTCTGTTTTTGATAAGATAGTCGGATTTTCCCTTGCGGCAGAGGAAGGCATTGCGTGTTATATTCCGCTGGCTCACGGGGAGCTTGAAAAAGGCGAGAACGGCGATTTGTTTTCTGACAATAAAGCGATTAAGCAGCTGCCTTTTGATGTGATAAAAAAATACTTAAAACCAATATTTGCCAGCAAGTCGGTCTTAAAAATCGGTCATAATATTAAATTTGATATGCATTTTATATCGCAGGTTCTGGGAAATGATTTTGTCATTGAGCCGATAGAAGACACCGCGGTAATTTCTTATGTTTTGGATTCTTCGTCGCACGGTCATGGAATGGATGAGCTTGCGGAACTGTTTTTGAACTATAAAACCATTGCTTATGACGAGGTTACAGGTTCGGGCAAAAACAGAATTACTTTTGACAAGGTCGATTTAAATAAAGCTTTGGATTATGCGGCGGAAGACGCGGATATTACCTTGAGACTTTATAATGTGTTAAAGCCCAGATTAACTGCGGAAGGTATGGCAAAAATTTATGAACATTTTGACAGACCCTTAATTACGACATTGAAAGAAATGGAAGACTTGGGTATTACGGTTGACGTAAAGCGTCTGCATGAGCTGAAAAAAGAATTTGAAGAAAAAATGTCAGAACTTGAAAAAGAGGCTTATGTTCTTGCCGGTGAGGAGTTTAATCTTGCTTCGCCCAAACAGGTTGGCAATATTTTAACAAAGGTTCTCAGCATTAAAGGCAAGAAAACCGCTACGGGAGCAATGCAGACAGGCGCAAGCGAGCTTGAAAAACTTGCTGAAGATTATGAGCTTCCGCGCAAGATTTTGGATTGGCGCGGGTTTGCCAAGCTGAAATCTACATATACAGATAGTCTGCTGGAGCTTACCAACGGCAACAACAGGGTTCACACAACATATAACCAAACGTTTGTCAATACGGGGCGCTTGTCGTCCAATAATCCGAACCTGCAGAATATCCCCATAAGAAGCGCTGAAGGCAAAAAGATAAGACAGTGTTTTATTCCGAGAGCCGGCTGGAAAATTATTTCATCCGACTATTCGCAGGTCGAGCTTAGACTGATGGCGGTCATAGCGGACGTAAAAGCTTTGCAGGAAGCCTTTGCCAATGGCATAGATATTCATACGGCAACGGCGTCTCAGGTTTTCGGCGTACCGACGGATAAGGTTAACCCTGATATGCGAAGAGACGCTAAAACGATTAATTTCGGCATTATCTACGGACAATCTCAATATGGTTTAGCCAAACAGTTAGGCATTTCTAATGAAGCTGCCAAAGCTTATATTGACGCATATTTTGCAAAAATGCCCGAGATTAAAAGCTATATGGAAAGCACAACTGAATTTGCCAGAAAAAATGGATATGTGATAACCCCGTTTGGCAGAAAAATATCTGTTTTGGGGATTAACGACCAGAACAAAAGAATAGCATCATTTGCAGAAAGAGCGGCAATAAACGCGCCTTTGCAGGGAGGGGCTTCGGATATTATCAAGCTTGCCATGAACAAAATCAGGCGGATACTTAAAGATGACGGCTATAAAACCAAAATGCTCCTGCAGGTGCATGACGAGCTGGTTTTTGAAGCGCCTGTTGAAGAAGTTGAAAAGGTGGGCAAAATGATAAAAGACGTTATGGAAAACGCCGTAAATTTTTACCATGTCAAGTTTGTTGCCGAAGTCGGTGTCGGAGATAATTGGGAGCAAGCCCATTAAAGACAAAAAAAGAAACGCTTAAAAGCGTTTCTTTTTTAAGAAGTTTTACAAGGCTTAATCTTCGCCTGCCTCTTTGGGATCTTTTTTCGCTCTTATGCACATTCTGATAAGCATAACCGCGGTTATTACACCCAGAGAGAACCCTGCGACCGCGCCTATTGCGGGGGCGGAAGATTCGGGCGGTGACAGCCAGTGGCAGGGAAGGTACGCCATTCCCGCAAAGATAGCGACATAAAGCCCGACCATCCAAGTGTAGAGCAAGGTAAGACAGGTGTTTGTCAGCCACTTTTTTTCCGCTATCTCAGAAATTGCTCCCATCACGCCGAAGAATATGATTCCGATGAGAAGGGTCAATCCGAGGTAGCCGATTGATAAGACGGTAATCGCTCCCCAAAAACACAAGGGAAGAACGATGCCGTACGCAAAAGTTTTGGATGATGTAAAACTTCTGCGGACATTGATAAATGCTGCTTGTGTCATGATTGTTTTGGTTTTTATGTAAGTTTTTTAGCTGGTTCGATTTTAAGCGATATATCGAAAAGACATAGACTATCTAAAATAATGAAATTATAACTTTATGTTAAAAGAATCTTTGCTTAAAGTCCATCAAATTTTTTAAGTAAAATCAACAAATTTTTATCATTTGGTTTTCGAAAAAATCCGATCTGAAAATTAGGCGGAAAAATATAGTTTATTTAGCATAAATTTTATCAACAACTCATTTATTTTCTTGGTGTTTTAGCTGGTTTGGTATATACTCGCGGGAGTTAAATTTTGTACTAATTTAAGGAATAAAAATGACAGAAGAAAATAGCAAAAAATATGATGCGGATTCAATCAAGGTTTTAAAGGGACTGGACGCTGTTCGTAAACGCCCGGGTATGTATATCGGCGATACGGATGACGGCACAGGTCTTCATCACATGATTTATGAAGTTTTGGACAATGCTATCGATGAAGCTTTAGCCGGATATTGCGATAAAACAGAAATTATCTTAAATGCTGACGGTTCGGCAAGCATTAGGGACAATGGCCGCGGCATTCCTGTCGATATTCATAAAGAAGAGGGCGTTTCCGCAGCGGAGGTTATTATGACCCAGCTGCACTCGGGCGGTAAGTTTGACAACAATTCTTATAAAGTTTCCGGCGGTTTGCACGGCGTGGGTGTTTCTGTGGTTAACGCGCTTTCAACATGGCTGAAACTTCGTATTTGGAGAAATGATAAAGAGCATTTGGTCGTTTTTGAAAATGGAAACGTGAAGGAGCATTTAAAAGTTGTCGGCGACGCTCCTGGGCGCCATGGCACGGAAGTTACATTTCTTCCGTCTCCGGAAACATTTACAAATACGGAGTTCAATTATGACACTCTTGAGCGCACAATCCGTGAAAAAGCTTTCTTGAACTCCGGCGTTTATTTGAAACTGGTTGACAGCCGCAGCAAAGAACAGCCAAGGGAAACTGTTCTTCATTATGAAGGCGGTTTAACGGCGTTTGTCAACCACCTTAACAAATCAAAAGCTCCTATTCATGAACAGGTAATAGCTTTTGAGAATGAAAAGGACGATATTACGGTTGAGGTTGCTATGCAGTGGACAAATGCGTATAACGAAAGCATGCTTTGTTTCACCAATAATATTCCTCAAAAAGACGGCGGAACGCACTTGGCGGGTTTCAGGGCGGCGTTGACCAGAACCTTTAACAGCTACATTTCAGAAAACAACCTTCTTAAAAAAGACAAAGACATAATTACCGGCGAAGATATGAGAGAGGGCTTGACCTGCGTTCTTTCGGTTAAGGCTCCCGACCCTAAGTTTTCGTCGCAGACTAAAGATAAACTGGTTTCGTCAGAGGTTAGACCGGCGGTTGAAAGCGTTGTTTCCGAGAAATTTAAAGAATGGCTGGACGAACATCCCGCGGAAGCAAAAATAATTGTCGGCAAAATTGTCGAAGCGGCAACCGCGCGAGAAGCGGCTCGCCGGGCAAGAGAGCTGACCCGCCGCAAAGGCGCTTTGGATATGGCGTCATTGCCGGGAAAACTTGCGGATTGTCAGGAAAAAGACCCGGCGTTGTCCGAGCTTTTTATCGTTGAGGGAGACAGCGCTGGCGGTTCCGCAAAACAGGGGCGCCACCGTTCAACTCAGGCGATTTTGCCGCTTCGCGGTAAAATTTTGAATGTTGAAAGAGCGCGTTTTGATAAAATGCTGAATTCTGCCGAAATTGGGACATTGGTTACCGCGCTTGGCACGGGAATTGGCCGCGATGACTTCAACATTGATAAATGCCGTTATCATAAAATCATTATCATGACCGATGCGGATGTGGACGGAAGCCACATTAGAACTCTTCTTCTGACTTTCTTTTACCGTCAGATGCCGGACCTTATTGAGAAAGGCTATGTTTATATTGCGCAGCCTCCTCTTTATAAGTCTAAAAAGGGCAACTCGGTTATCTACCTGAAAGACGACAGGGAAATGGAAGATTACCTTGTCCGCGGCGGCGCTGATGACGCTGCTTTGAAACGTTCTAACGGAGAGCAGATAATTGGTCAGGACTTAATTTCTTTGGTTGAAAATACAAGAAAGTCCAGAAGTACAATATCGGCGTTAAGCAACCGCGTGCCGGAAAAAATCGTTGAACAGATGGCAATCTTTGGTCTTTTTGCCCCTGAGATTACGTCTTATCCCGAAAAATTAAGAGATGCCGGCGCAATGCTTGCCGAACGTCTTAACGATTTAGAGGCTGAGTATGATAAGGGCTGGAAATCTAAGGTAAATACCGACGGCTCATTAGAATTTTACCGAGTTTTAAGGGGCGTTGAAGAAAAGCAAGTTATTGATGCCAACATTTTTGACAGCTATGAAGCAAAAGTTCTTAACAATATGAAAGATTTCTTAAAAGAGAACTTTGCGGCAACATCAATTTTAACTTCTAAAAATGGTCTTGAAAAGAAAATTACCGGTCCTGTAAACTTTGTCGACGCAGTTATGGCGTCGGGCAAAAAAGGCATGAGCATTCAAAGATATAAGGGTCTTGGAGAGATGAATCCGGATCAGCTTTGGGAAACGACGTTAGATCCTGAAGCCCGTTCTTTGCTTCAAGTTAAAGTTGAACATATTGATGAGGCTGATGAAGTGTTTTCAACATTGATGGGCGAAGTTGTCGAGCCTCGTAAAGAGTTTATTCAGGAAAATGCTCTTAATGTTACAAACCTTGATGTGTAGTTAAATTAGCGCTCTCAATTTGGTTTGAGAGCGCTGTTGTTTAAGGTCATAGAATGAAAATAGTAAAATTAGCAATCTTTGGTTTACCTTTTCTCCTGTCATCAATTGCGAATGCGGGAGAATACAGTTCCGATAACTTTAGCCTGGATTATAAAGTTAATATAAGAGGTTATTATGGGGTAAGTGAAACCCATAAAAAGGATAGCCATAACAACTTGCCAAATCGTTTTGTAAATAGGAACGATGCAAAAATAAAAGCTGAATATGCTTTCAATGATGATTATAAGATAAGCTGGAACAATAGTTCTTCTTTAATTTTCAGACAGCATGACAGCCGTTATGAGCATGATGGGGAGTGGAGATTTTATAACTGGGGAATAGTTGATACTCCTTATGGCAGGTTTTCTGCCGGAGAAGATTTTAATGCGGCTTATTTGTTCCATAAAGGCGCAAAAGATGTCGGTCCTATGGGAATAACGGATACAAACCTTACATGGTTTGTATCAAACCATAACTGGAAAAACGGAAAAAAAGCCGTAAGCTTCCTAACTCCCAAATCGACATCAATATTAACTGACGGCAGAGCTGCAAAAGTCAGCTATGTAACGCCTAAGCTTGGAAATACGCTGCTAGGGTTTAGCTACACCCCCGATACTCCGAGCAGAAGGGGTTTGACCAGCAGGTATAATACTTATGAAAGAGATGATGCTTATGTTGCGGCAATGCATAATGAGTGGGAGCTTGATTTTGCGGATATATATACATCCGCCGGCTATGGCTTGTTTAACCGCACGGACAAAGAGCTTTCTCTTGGCTTAACTCTTGTAAAAGGAGGGTGGACAGCCGCAGCCGGGTATAGAAAATCTTATATTGACGGCAAGAAAAATCAGATAACAACGGCAGCTATAGACCCTAGGCGTCCGGCATACTATGATAACTATAGAGAATCACAGTCGTGGGATTTTAGCCTTGGTTATGAAATCGGACCAGTTGAAACCAGCATATCATATCTCCACACTAAGGCGGATAATACGCCGAACAAAGACGATATAATTATCTGGTCTAATAATTATGCCTGTAATAAGTGGCTTGATATTTATGCAATCGGGGCTTACTTAAACAGCAGGGGCGTTGACAAACAAGACGCCAATAGAAACAAAGGCTATGCTTTTATAGCCGGCGCAGGAGTTAACTTTTAGGACAAGTATATGCCAAATATCTTATTTTTATCAGAAAACAAAGGCTTTGTTGAGGACATAAAAGAGCAAATTGGTTTGTATGCAAAGGAATATAACGTATATAACGAATATGACCCGGAGCTTGTATATGAATTGGTCATGATAGATGATATGCCGCACATAATTAATCATATTAAGGAAAGCGGCGTCATGGTTCCAATTATCTATTTTCAGTCGAATGAAAACAAAAAAGTTCCGTTTACTCCGACGGATATAGTTGTAAAAAAACCTTTTGTGCTTGATAATTTTTTGGATTTTTTGAAATCGAGCATACAAATGTTTGACAACAGTTCTGACGGAAGCATTGGTTTTAATGAATATGAGCTGCTTCCTTCTAAAAAAGAGATTGTCAATAAGAAGACAAACGAAGTTGTCAAGCTTACCGAAAAGGAAGTTGCCGTAATTAAATATCTTTACAAAGCCAGGGGCAGAATAGTATCCAAGAACGAACTTTTGCAAGAGGTTTGGGGATATAGCCCGGATTCGACGACCCATACGATAGAAACTCATATATACAGGTTGAGAAGCAAGGTCGAAAACAGCGAAAACTGTTCGCCGATTATCGTTACCGAGGACGGCGGCTACAAAATAGTGTATTAGCGGATTTTAAGAATTATGGGAACGTGGTCGGAAGGCCGTTCGGAGGTTCTTTGCTCTTTTAGTATGGTTACGGATTCTATATAGTCATTTAATGCTTGGGTGACCCAAATGTGGTCCAATAAGCGTCCTTTGTCATTTGTTTTCCAGTTTGGATTTCGATAGCTCCACCATGAATAGACCTTTTGAGGTTCTGGATAAATTTTTCTTATAACGTTTATGAGGTTTAGAGAGCTTTGGAGGCTGGTAATCTTCAAAACCTCAATCGGAGTATGAGAAACGGTCTTTTGCATTTCCTTGTGTCCCCAAACGTCGTTTTCCAGAGGAGCGACGTTGAAATCTCCGCATAAGACCAATTTTTTGTTTTGATATTTTTCTTTGTTTTTTCTAAAATATAGAGCCAGCTCGTCAATAAATTTTAATTTATGCGCAAAAGAAGGGTTTATATTTATGTCAGGAATATCGCCTCCGGCGGGAATATAGATATTATTAATCTCAATATCGCCGACATCGGCTTTTATATGTCTTGCGTCAGCTTTCCCGCACCAGCTATGGGCTTCGATATTTTTGAGCGGCAGTTTTGATAATATCGCCACGCCGTTATAACCAGCCATGCTGTTAAGGGCGATATGCCCGTATCCAAGATTTTTTATTTCTTCAGAAGGAAAATCGCTTTCTTTGGCTTTAACTTCTTGTATGCATACAATGTCTGGATTAACCTTATCAATGAGATTCTTCAGCCCGTCAATTCGTATTCTTATTGAGTTTACATTCCATGTAGCGATTTTAAGAGACATTTAATTGCTCAGCGGGTCAAATTTCTTGTCTTTAAATCTAAACATGCTGTCGTTTAGCTTCATGTCTCTTTTGATATTATACAAAGACAAAGAAATTTCTATGCCCTGAGGGTCAATAATTTTCCATTGTTTTAGTTCAAAAGGCTCGTTGTTAAAGACAAGGGTAATCGGACCGATGTTGTCGCTTTCTGTATATTCGAAAGTAACGGAGGTAATGCCGCCGTCCTTATAAAAGTTGTGGGCTTTAAGCTTTTTGCCGTCTATTTTGATGTCGTTCGCGAGGATTAATGTCGCTGGAATATCTTTATAACTTATATGAGTTACCTGGTCCAGGTCTTTATCGTGATATACGACGTATTTACCGTCTCCGATAAGAGATATATTTGTATCATCGGTATATTCCATATTTATTTTATTAGGTTTTTTTATAAAAAGCTTGCCTTGAGAAGACGCGCCATTGCTCGCAATCTGGATGAAATCCGCTTCCATTGTTTTAATGCTATTTAAATAAATTTCAATTTTTTGAATGCTTTCGGCTTCATCAGCTTGCGCAATTGATGAAAAAGAGAGCAGAATGGCGACAATCCCAAAAATGTTTTTCATTATAAACCTTTACGTAAAATAAATTTTCTTTTAAGCAATATTAAAGCTTTTCAATGAAAAAATATAGTAAAATATTCTTACAAAATAAAAACCCTCCCGAAGGAGGGTTTTTATTATATCGAGGGATATGTATGATTATTTCTTTTTGCTTCCGCAACCGCATCCGCATCCAGATTTCTTTGTGCTGCTTGCAGAGGATGAACTTTTTGAACTTGAAGATTTAGTTGTAGCCATTTTGATAAACTCCTTAACTTGTATTGTTACGCAATCACACCAAATTTTATAAGTGCTTATTATGTAACTAGTGTTTTTTTTCATAAAAACAAGAGGGATTTTGAAAAAAATGTTTAAAAAGAAAAAACTCTTCTTTATGGAAAGAAGAGTTTAGACCTTCAGAAAAAAACTATTTCTTTTTAGCTGGTTTAGAAGCTGGTTTAGAAGCAGGTTTAGAAGCTGGTTTTTTAGCAGTAGCCATGTTTTTTCTCCATAATTTGTACTTCGCACGATTGCTTGTACATAACTATAGAATTAAGTTCAAAAAAATAAAAATCAATAGGGAAAAAAAGATATTAGATATTTTTTTATATTTTATGAATAAATAGTATTAAACCTGACTGTTTCTTATTTTAAATATTCCACCCTCGAAGCCTTGTATTCTCTTGTTTTGCTCCGCCATCTCCAGTCTTTTCAGACCTAAGGCGACATATTCTTTTTCCCTTTCAATTCCAAGAAATTTTCGGTTAAGTTTTTTAGCGGTAACGGCAGTTGTTCCCGAGCCTAAAAACGGGTCAAAAACAATGTCCTCTTCATTGCTTGAAGCCAGGATAAGTTTTGCGATTAATTTTTCGGGTTTTTGCGTTGGATGACTTGTATTTTCAGGCATTGACCAAAAAGGTATGGAAATATCGGTCCAAATATTTGAAGGGTATGTATATCTCAGCTTAGCATCGCCGTTTTCAACCCAGTCTTTGGGCTTTCCGTTTGTATCGCGGTATGGAGCTAAAACGTTTCTCTGCACTTTTACGCTGTCTAAATTAAAGGTATATTCATTTGATTTTGTAAAAAACCAAATATCTTCCAAACAGTTTTTCCAATTGTTTTTTGCGCCTCTGCCTTTTTCCCTTTCCCAAGAAATTCGGTTTTGCAGAGTAAAATATTTGCAGGCAATCTCTGGTATGGCAATTGATGTTTTCCAGTCGGAGCAAATATAAATGGTTCCGTTTTGCTTTAATATCCTATAACATTGTTTGAGCCATTGGCTGAACCATTTTTTATAATCGTCCAGCCCGCATTCTTTGAATTTTGTTGTTCCAAAGATTTTGGTTAAATTATAAGGAGGGTCGACAACGATTAAATCAACCGAATTATCTGGAATATATTTCAAAGCCTTAAAACTGTCTTGAAAGATAATTTTGTTTTCGAGTTCGTTTATGGAAGTTTTTTGTTTTAATTTTACGGCTTGTTTTGCGTAAGCGGATACTTCGCGTGGTGAAAGTTCGATAGTCTTGTTTCTGGGAGCTTTTTGTTTTACCATTTAATCTTCACCAAATTTGCCGTTTATCAAGGCTTTGATAGCTTTTATAAACTCTTCTGCCTGGGGTCCAACCGCTTCTATAAGGATTTTTGTTCCTTTTGAGGCTGATAATATCATTAGTCCCATAATGGAGCTTCCACCGACAGTTTGTCCCGCGCGTGAAACATTAACGTCTACGTCAAAGTTTTCAACTGTGCGTACAAAAGCGGCTGCAGCTCTCGCATGCAACCCTTTTTGATTTTGTATTTTTAGTTCGGCGGAGATTTTACCAGTCATTCATTATGCACTCAAAAGCTTTGAAGCTACATTAATATATTTTCGACCTGCCTCCTGAGCGCCTTCAACCGCGTCTTTGATGTTTTTATCCTTACGCAGAGAAGCGAGTTTAATCAACATCGGAAGATTAATGCCGGCAATGACCTCAACCTTTGCCTGATCCATAATAGAAATTGCCAGGTTTGAAGGCGTTCCGCCAAACATATCCGTTAATACGATTGTGCCGCTGCCGGAATCAACTTTATGAGCCTTTTTAAGAATTTCTTCCCGTCTGGCTTCCATGTCATCTTCTGGTCCGATACAGATAGCTTCTATCTGTTCTTGCGGTCCGACAACATGCTGCATTGCGGAAATAAACTCTTTTGCTAAGTTGCCATGCGTAACTAAAATTAGACCTATCATTTTTTCACCTGGAAAATTATTTGCTGGACCAAGATTTTATTGCTCCAAAGCCTTTAATGACATCGTCGCGGTTTTTTGCCCTGACAATTTCGTCCGCTCTGGTTTGACGTCCTTTAAACGTGATTTCTTCAACATTGTCGACAGGAACACCATATACACGCTCAACAGTTTTTCCCTTAAGCTCTACAATCATTACAAATTCAGATTCTGCCAAAGGACCTTTAGTTTCTTCATGAATATCATCAAGACGAACCGCAAGCCTGTCGTCGCGTTTAAGCAGAGCCGTTTTCCTGCCGTCAAATTCCAAAACAGGGTTCAAAGGCATGCCGTCTCTGGCGTCGATAAATATAGCAAGCTCTCCGTATTTATTTTCGATGATTTCGTAGAAGTCTTGTTTTTCAATTAGTGTGTAGTATTGTGTTTCCATAATTTTTTCCTGCGGATGTTGATAAAACGACATTTGGCATAATCATATTACAATAAAGATAAACTGTCAATTTTGAGTTGCTATATGGATTTTAATATCCTTTTATCGATTTTATAACAATTATACCGCCATCGGTTATGTATATATATCTTGGCTCATAATCAAGATCTGGACCTCCGAGGATTAGCGCATAACCGTCAACAAGCTCATATCTTCTGGATATATAGCCGGTGTCTTCATCGCTTTCTTCGTAGGGGTAATTATCAAAGTCCTGCCAGGTCAGGGCGTTTCCTCTTCTCTCGCTTATAGATATTACGGTGTCATAATCCAAAGGAGGAATCTTTTGTCCGCGGGCATTTGTCGGCTGTATAAATTTTCTTGGCGTTGGAAGCTCTTCGGTTTGTATATCTGCGGCTGGAGCATTTGTATTGGCTTGCTGCCGCTGAACTGTCTGCGAGTTTTGAACAGGTTCCGCTGTTGCTTTATCGGCGCTGTTTCCCCATACGGGAGCTTTTTGAGCGGCTCTTGTTCTCACTGCCCTCGGATTGTTCATTCCGCTCCATGCGGGTTTTTGAGCCTGTGCGGAAGCGGCGCTGTTTTGCTCGTCTGCGCTGTTGCCAAAATACTGGGCGCTAACCAGCGTCGGAAAAATTAAGCTCCATGCAAGTACAAAAAACAATAACCTCATATCTATTCTCCTTGAACTATAGAGTTGTCTTTAGCAATAAAAAACTGCGCGTCTTTTTTGAGAGATGAAAACAACGCGGCATCAGTAGAGGTTATCCATGCCTGCACATTTAATGCTTTGATTTTCTCAATTAAGGCTTCCCTTCTATATTCGTCAAGGTGGGACACTACCTCGTCAAGAAGCATAATCGGACTGAATCCTCTATCAATGCTCATAAGTTTAGTTTGCGCTAAAATTATGCTAATTAAAAGAGATTTTTGTTCTCCTGTTGAACAAAGTTCCGCTGGCATGGATTTTTTTTGGTAATAAACCTTAAAATCAGTACGATTAACGCCTTCTGTAGTTTCGTTATACAAAATATTTTTTCTTTGAGACTTTAATATGCTCCGATATTTGTCTTCCGCGTCAAGAGCGGACATGTTATCAAGCATTTTTTCAACTGTCCCGTCAAGCTCCAAAGACACATCGGGAAAAACATCGTCCGGATCTTTTTCAATAAAATTATTAAGCTTGGCAATCTGCTCTCTTCTGGCTGCCGCAATAGCCACTCCAAGCTCCGCCATGTTTTCTTCTATGGAGCCGAGCCAATAATCATCGTTTTTTCCTGTTTTGAGCAGATGGTACCGCTCTTTATAAAGGTGTTCGAAAGACGAAGTTCTTTTCGCATGCTCATTATCAAAGGTATAAACCAGCCTGTCCAGAAAACTTCTGCGCGGCTGCGAGCCTCCGCGAAAAAGCCTGTCCATCTGCGGAGTGAGCCAGACCGCGGAGATGTATTTTCCAAGCTCTCCTTGGGAAGCCAGCTTTTCTCCATCGACTTTAACAATTCTTTTATCATATAAAGACGAGCTTTCATCATCCTCGCGGGTTATTTTTTCGACTCCTGTGCCGATTTCAAATTCTTCATCGTCTTTAACAACCCCCGCCGCGACCGCCCATCCTCGGGCTGTTAGCGCGTCATCCTCATCGTCTGATATTCTCTTTATATCGGCTAAACGCGAGCCTCTAAGCCCTTTACCTGGCGTTAGAAAAGAAATTGCTTCAAGAATGTTGGTTTTGCCCGTGCCGTTTTCGCCGGAGATAACAATAGAAGATAAGTCGGTGTTTAATCTTAAAGATTTGTAATTTCTAAAATTAGTCAAAGTCAGGCGTGTTATACCTGACTTTGCTATTTTATTATTTGGATTATTCAATACCATATTAATTCTTTGTCACCTTGGCTGGCAGCCGCCTATACGCGCATAGGCATAAGAACGTATATTGCGCTGGCGTCGGATGTGTCATGAATAACCGAAGGAGACGAAGCGTCCGCAAAACTAAGACGCACGGTATCGCCTTTAACTTCGTTCAGAATATCCAAAAGGTATCTAAAGTTATATCCGATTTCTAAGTTTCCGCTGTCATACTTAGCTTCTAATTCTTCCATCGCCGAGCCTAAGTCCGGGCTTGAAGTTGTGATAACGACTTTGTTTTTAGAAGTTAAAACCTTAATAGCGCGGGTTCTTTCCGCAACCACAGATACGCGGTCAACTGCCGCTGAAAGCTCTTTAACGTTAAGCTCAAGCTCTTTGTCATTGTCAGTTGGAATGACTCTTTCATAATCAGGGTAAGTTCCGTCAATCAGCTTTGAAGTAAGCGCGACATCTTCCATGGTAAATCTGATTTTGTTTTCAGAAAGAGCGACGGTGATTTGGTCGACATTGCTGTCATCAAGGAGCTTTCTAACTTCTGCGACGGTTTTGCGCGGAATGATAATCCCGGACATTTTTTCCGCGCCGTTGGGCAGGGGAGACTCAACGCATGCGAGACGGTGACCGTCAGTTGCGACCACTCGCAGCATTTTAGTTTCGCCTTCGTTTTTCGCGTGCATATAAATGCCGTTTAGATAGTATCTTGTTTCTTCAGTGGAAACGGCAAATTTTGTTCTGTCAATCACGTCTTTAAGCTCTTCTTTTTCCATAACAAACTCAACTGGAAGCTGATCGCCTGAGATAACAGGAAAGTCTTCGACGCCGATTGTCGACAGCGAGAACTTTGACCTTCCGGAAGAAATTGTCAATTGACCTTTATCGTCAGGAAAAACAATTTCAACCTCCGAACCGTCGACGAGTTTTCGCGTAATATCATAAAGCATGTGAGCCGGCGCGGTAGTCGCGCCTTTTTCTCCGATTTTTGCGTCAACAACTTCCGTAATTTCAGTATCCATGTCGGTTGCTTTAAAGCTTATGCCGTCGCCAAGGGCTTCAATCCTGACGTTTGAAAGCACGGGGATGGTGTTTCTTTTTTCAACAACGCTCTGCATGTGACTTAAAGTTTTTAGTAAGCTTGCACGTTCAATAGTAAATTTCATAGTCTTTCTACCACATCTAAAGTTTATAAACTGTACAAATGATACCATAACCTATGTAAATCAAAAACGAAAAATACGTCTAATCAACAATTTTTTCGATGGAAATCTTTTTGTTTTTTGCTGGCTTTTTTGTCAAAATTTTCAATTTTTGGCATATATCTTATTGAAGGTCAAAAATAATTGTGCTAATATCAAACTTACAAAGAATTATTATCCCTATTAAACTGTTTTCTATTATTAGAATCTTCTCCAACAGGAAAATTCGGATTTTAATCTTTGTAGTTAACATATTGTTTAATTTAAAAAAAGTTTTATGAAGAAAGAAAGAGGTTTTTTAGTAAGTATTCTTGTGTTGAGTTTCTGTGCTGTTTTCAGTGCATGTTCCGATGGGTTTGATTACCGTGAAGGTCCTCAGATTCTGAAAGATTATGTAGCGTTTGGAAGCAGTGCGGAGGGTGAAGTTTATGGCAACGACCGGGTAGTTCAAGGTTTTACGATCCAAGAGATTGTGAGCCACTATTCGGAAGAAGCTGTATGGACCGACGACGTTATCCGAAACACCAATGAAATTGTGATTACTCGCGAGAGTGCCAAAATCAAAGGTGCGGAAGAAATGAAGTCTCCATCGTTCATATCGGTATATTATACTGATTATGGACAGCTTCGTCGCCTATCTGTTTTCAGCGGACAGGGACAATACACTAAGAGGATTGGCAGGTACAGAATTTCTGTTACAGCCGATTTGTTTTGCGTATACGAGGACGAAAGTCTGATTTACACAGGACATACAAGCTAAAAAGCTAGGAGAAGGCAGGAAGTCGAGTTTGGGAGGCGCATGTCGCCACCCATTCTCGGCTTCTCAGCTTTAAAAGGCTTAAAATATTTGCACAATTAGCAAAATGCAGCCATGCCAAAAACCTATAGATAAATTAGGAATCCTCTTTTTCCTTAGGTTTATCCGGGAATGCGGCTTCTTCTTTTTCTAAAGTAAGCAAGCCGGCAACAAAAAAACCGAGATTGGATTCTATCCTTTCTCGGTTTTTTTATAAAAAACAAGCCCCTTTGGGCGGGGCTTGTTTTAAGAATTTTATGCCTCTAACATTCTGCGTAAAGCGTCAACATTTTCCGCTAAACTTATTTCTTCCATCATTAGCTCTTCAACTTTGCGGACAGCGTGCATAACAGTTGTGTGGTCGCGGTCAAACTTACGTCCAATTTCGGGAAGCGAGCGGGAAGTGAGCTGTTTTGCAAGATACATGGCAATCTGTCTTGGTCTCGCAACATTTCTTGCCCTGCGGGAAGACTGCATTTCTTTAACAGAAATATTAAAATGTTCGGCAACTTTCCTTTGAATCTCATCTATTGTTGTTCTTCTGTCATAAGAACGGAGCATGTCTTTTAATACGTCCTGAGTCATATCGAGAGTGATTTCTTTGTTCGACAGCAGCTGCGAATGGGCGATAACTCTTCTCAGCGCGCCTTCAAGCTCTCTGATATTTGAGGTTATCTTTTGAGCCAAAAACTCCGCTACTTTTGTTGGAAGCTCAACGCCGAGTTCTCTGGCTTTGCTTTCCAAAATTCCGATTCTCAAGTCAAAATCTGTAGGGTGAATATCGGCAACAAGACCGCATCCCAATCTTGATTTTAATCTTGCTTCAATTCCTTCCAAATCCGCCGGAGATTTGTCTGCAGAAATTATTATCTGGCGACCTTCTTCAATTAAAGAATTGAAAGTGTAGAAAAATTCTTCCTGAGTAGTATCTTTGCCGCCCATAAACTGAACGTCATCAACCATTAAAACGTCAACCGAACGAAACTGCTCTTTAAATGCCGCGGTATCTTTATATCTTAAAGCGCGGACAAATTTATACATAAACTTTTCAGCTGACAAATATACTATGTTGCGGCTGGAGTCCTGTTTTTTAATATGCCATGCGATTGCGTGCATGAGATGGGTTTTCCCCAAACCGACGCCGGAATAAAGAAATAAAGGATTAAAAGAAACGTTTCTGGACTCTGCGACTTTTCTTGCTGCCGCATAAGCAAATTCGTTTGTTTTTCCGACAACAAAACTTTCAAAAGTATATCCTGGATTTAACGGAACAGACAAAGACTCGTTTTGGCTGGAAAACTCTGCCGGAGCTTCAAAGTTATTGTTTGAAAGCTTGTAGAGGCTTTGAGGAGTAGGGCTTGTAGAAATTTTCTTTAATAGAGAACGGCAAGACGAATTATGCAGACCTTTATTATCTTCCATAGCTGTTTGGACGATAAAGTTAACTCCCTTAATTTCTGGATTCTTCTTTTCCCATATTTTATGGATTCTGTCGGAGTAGTGGGTAATTACCCAGTTTCTCATGAATCTTGTTGGTACGCAAATGTTCATAACGCCGTCGGAAAAAGAACCTGGAGTCAAAGGTTTTAGCCAGCTGTCAAAAGCGGTTTCACCGACTTCCCCTCTTAACTGGCTGCAGATTTGTCCCCATTGTTCATGGACAGAGTTATCAATATTTAGTCCTTTCTCAGCCATAGCTGCTCCCCGCAAATTAAATTACATTATTCATAACATTTTCTCTTATTGAATGAATACTAAACACTAAAAAAAATAAAAACAACAGAACATTTTCCGAACATTGAAATTAAACTTCTTGACAAGAGGTTTTTTATAGATTCGTATACAATTCAACGTTTTCAACGAAAAAAACACAACCAAAAATAATCCATTAATGGACGTTTTAGGTTGTGTTTTTACTTTGTTGCTTTAACGATAAATTATAAAGCTTTGATTCTTTGCGCTAAACGTGAAGTTTTGCGAGAAGCCATATTTTTATTGAAGACACCCTTGCCTGCAGCTTTAG
This sequence comes from Lactobacillaceae bacterium, assembly GCA_031271345.1. Lineage (GTDB taxonomy): Bacteria > Pseudomonadota > Alphaproteobacteria > RF32 > CAG-239 > JAQWBS01. The sequence goes on along the minus strand of JAISVX010000001.1, from coordinate 137,111 downwards.
CTAATTTGGACTCTGCAACCTTCAAAGCTTCAGCAGCCGCGTCTTTATTTCCTTCAAGGATGGCAGCTTCAACTTTTTTCACGTAAGTACGAACGCTGTTTCTGCGAGCGCCGTTTACAATAGCTTTCTTTTTATTGCTAAGAATTCTCTTTTTTGCCGATTTATGATTGGCCATTTCTCTTATCCTGTTTTTTATAGTTTAAACGATTTTTCTGGTATGCTTTATAAACTCTAGTTGCCTCTTAAGTCAACATTAATTTTAAAAAATCTTTTTTTTCAGTGCTTTTCTCCACCTTATTTCTTTTTATTTTGAAGATTTGTAAGAGCTTGCCTGAAATTGGAATCCGCTAAACATTTTGCCGCATTTTTACCAAATCCGCCGCCGGCTCGATTCGACGGGCGAGTCCGTTTTTTATTCTCTGCTTTTTAAGGTTATTCTAACCAATAACGGGCTTGCTTCTTCTCTTACAATATCTATAACGTCTTTATCTCTTTTGAAAGATAAGGCGTTTTGTTTTCTGCTTTCAAAGCTCCATCCTAACTGCGGCAAAGTTTCTAAATAAAAATCTTCAACTTCGGAAAAAGAAAAGTCGCCCGAAAGATATGTTTCAATAAACCGGCTCTCTTCATTTCCAAAAGCTATACTGTCGGATTCTGTCTGCATTAGCCCGCTCATCATCGGCACATCTTCCATACCCTCGATAAAATCTGTCGCGAAGGCTGAATGCGCAAAACAGAAAAAAGCAAATAAAGTAAATAGAGTCTTCATGTCTTCCTCGTTTAGTTTTGTTTAACAGGGCAGTAAAAAGTTGACCTGCCTGCTTGGGTTATTTTTTTTATTCCGCCTGTCTTAGATGTATCGCAGGTGCAGTTACAGCATTTTTGCCCGGTTTTGTTATAAACGCAATGCGAATTTTGAAAATAGCCTATGCCGCCGTCTGGTTTGCGATAGTCTTTGAGTGTTGAACCTCCTGCTTTTATTGCTTTTTTTAAAACCTCTATCGTTGCCTCGATAATTTTTTGGCTTTCTTTTTTTGTTATGGCGTTAGACAGTCTTAAAGGAGAAATGCCTGCTAAAAAGAGAATCTCCGAGGCATAAATATTTCCGATTCCATTAATTATGGTCTGGTCTAAGAGAGCCGTTTTTATAGGATTCTTTTTGGTTTTTAAGTTTTTATAAAGATATTCCGCGGTCAAATTTTCATCAAAGGGGTCAAGACCGATTTTGCTCAAGAGCTTGTGACTCTTTAGGTCTTTGGTTTTGCAATGGGTTATAAGTCCAAATCTTCTGGCGTCGTTATATATCAGCGTCTTATTATCCAGCTCAATAATTATGTGGTCGTGTTTTTCAAGCTCTTCCGGCATGCTGTCGAGAATCTTGATTCTTCCGCTCATTCCTAAATGCCAGATAATGCTGTTTCCGTTATCAAGTTCAATTACTATATATTTGGCGATTCTTTTAAATGATATAATTTTAGCGCCGGAAACAACGTTCTCAAAATCTAAAGGTATCGGTTCTTTAAATTTTCTGTTTCTTATGTTTACTTTTTTTATTCTACCATTTCCAACCGACTCGCTGATGGCTGTTTTTATGGTTTCTACTTCTGGAAGTTCAGGCATAAATGCTCCTAAAGAAAAGTTTTCTTACGGATATTATTAAAGTATAAAAATGCTTATATCAAGCTTAATTAGATAACGGCAGGCGCAGCGTGTCCATGATTCCTGCAACGGATATGGCGGATTTTTTATCAGTTTTGGATAATTCGTAGTAGTACATAATCACAAAAAGCCTTGTTAAATATGTCAGACCAAGTCCTTTTATATTATTGTTCTCTACGGCTTCAATAAGTTTATTCCTTGATATATTTTCTTTTTTACATATATTATCTAAAACGGTCCATTCCTTATTGCAAAGCCTCATGCTGGTACGTCTGTTGTTTATGAATAATACTTTGTTGGATAATTTAGTCATAGATTAAACTCTTTATTGAAATAAGGTACAGCCGAAACAAATACATAATAATTAAATATATCTGTACGCGCGTTAAATACAACTAAAAAATGAAAAAGAACAAATGAAGAAGACTAAGCATAGTAAAAAATATTTTGCTCCTCAGACAGAAGACACTTCAAGAATCTGCGACTTTGAAGGCTGTACCTGTAAAGGCGAATATAAAGCTCCTAAGGACAGAAGCCTTAAGGATTATTACTGGTTTTGTCTTGACCATGTTCAGGCATATAATTCTAAATGGAACTACTATGAGGGAATATCAACTGATGCTCCTGAGGAAGGTGAGGATTTTGACCTGCATTTCAAGGGTTTTGGTCCAAATGTAAAATATAATTTTATGGGCGATTTTGACAACTATAATAATGACTTTTCTTTTTTATATACAAAAGAAGAGCTGAAATATTTTGAAATTATGGACATCAAGCCGGGAGAAGCAACTTTAGAATTAATAAAGAAACAATATAAAAAGCTTGTAAAAAAATATCACCCTGACATGAATCAGGGCGATAAAGAGATGGAAGAAAAATTTAAGCGTTTGAGCGTTGCCTACAAATATCTGTTGAATAAATTTACTTAGTCAAAAAAGTAATCCCCAATACTATCTGTAATATTATCTGCCGTTTTGTTCTTTCATCTTTTGCGGGCGTTCAAGCTGAACATTGCCCTTTTCAATTTGTTTGACGGCGTTGCTTTCTTTTTCTTTATTTGTTGGTTTGGAAGATGCTCTTCCAGATTTTTCTATAAGATGTTTAACATCGGTCTGCTGGTGAATCTTCTTTTTATCCGCCGTATTTGCCGTTTTGTAGATTATTTCGGCAACGCCTTTGTCGCTGGCGGTTCCAGCTTTGGCTACATCGTCCACTTTCATATTGTCGACCTTGCCGCCTTTTTCCTTAATCTTTTTAATACCGTGTATTAATTCTTTATGCTGAGATGCGGGGATTTTACCGGGGTTTTTAATTTTCAGTTCTTTGCCGATGTCTTTATTGAGGGTTTTAGTCATCTGGTCCATGGTATATGTTGCGGAAGCAATGTTTTTGTCCGCCATTTTTGCCCCAAGAGTGACGCCAGCCTGATTCGCCAGTTTTTCGGCATTATTAACCGCTTCGAGTTTGCCGGCGGTTTGCAGAATTTTATTAGTTAAGTTTTCTTTTTGATTTTTTAGCTCTTTGTTTTCCTCAAGCGTTAAAGCGTCAGCTAAAGAATTATCATTTAAAGTTCCGACAATTATATAACTGTTTTCATCTTCATCGTCGTCATACGTATTTTGCTTTACTTTGGTTTTTAATTTTTGCAGCCCGGCGCCCATAAGCTCTTTGGGAGCAATTTTTTTCCCATCGTTGCTTTTTAGGCTTGTTTTTGATTTTTCTTCGTTTTCCTCGGCTTTTTTTCGGTTTATTCTTCTCGATGCCATCTCATTGAAGTCGGCTCCAGATTCTTTCCATGCAAAAGCTGACTGCTGCTGATTTACAACAGTGTTCGGCGGGGTTTCTTCGCTGTCGTCGTCTTTTTTTTCTTGGAGGGTTTTATCTTCGTCTTCTTTAGGAGCTTTGCCGGCTTCTTCTTCAATTTTTTTATCAATGGAAGCTTCAAGCTCGTTAAGAACATTAAGAACTTGTTTTAGGTCATCAGAATTTTCTTCATTTTTGCTGATTTCTTTTTTTGTGGTATCTTCGACCATGACCGCCCCTATTTGTTAAACCTTATTAACTCTAAACATTCCATAAAACTTAAATCTTGTCAATTGGATACGCTTTTTAAGAAATTTTTCTGTATGTAACCATTATTGAGCCGTCGGACAGTGTTTTAGATTTTACATCAATTTCTATATTATCTTTGCGCGCAAGAACAAAAGACTTGGTGGTTACATTTGTAATGTGGCTTATTATTGTATCCAAAAACTCATTCCAGTTTTCGACGTGGCTAAAAAATTTCTTTTGGGCATTAATCACGTCAAAAATGCTTTGTTCTGTCGAAAGCAGCTTATTATTGGCTTTCCATAAATCTACATAAGACTGGTTATATGAGCCGAGCCTGCCGTTTGAGTCAAAAATAAGCACGGCGTCAAAAACATTGTCGATTATTTCGTTTTGAATAGATAATAAAGAATTATACGCCCGCCTTGCCGCAAGTTTGTCCGAAACATCTTCAAATGCAAAAATTATGCCGCCGGACGGGAAAGGCGCACGGACTCTTCTGATTGTTCTGCCATCCGGGATATGGAGCATATCTTCGCTTGCTTCAATTAGTCTGTTAAAATCTTCTATTTCTTCATCGCGATAGTTCATAAAGTTTGAAACCTCCGGCAGCAGTCTTTTTTCTCTTATCATATCCAGAAAGTTTGTGTATGACAGCCCTTGTTCTATTGCTATATCTTCCAGGTTCCACATCTTTTTAAATGATTTGTTGTGAAACGACAGTTTATATTTATTGTCAAAAACTGCAAAAGCGGTGTTGCCGAGAGATCCTAATATTTCTAATTGTGTTTCTTGGTTAAATTTTAGATTTCGCTTAATTTCTTCAAGCTCGGAAATATTTTTTAAGGCGCCGACGGTTCGTATTTTTTCCAGATTAAGTTCGGAATAAAAAGGAGTTTCCGCAACTTCAAAAATTTTTATCTGTCCGCCGATAATAATATTTGTCTTGTCTGTTTTTGGTTTATTTGTCGCAACCGCAAGAAAAGCCAGGTTTTTTGAAACATTTTCTCCGTTTGCATCTTTTAATTCGTTGTCGGCGTCAGATTTGCCGTCTTTATTTCCCAAAAACTCATAATATTTTTTGTTCGCGGTAATTATATTTAGGTTTTCGTCTCTCAGCCAGACAGGAAACGGTATATTATTAATCATATCCTCCAGCTGTATAATCTTTCTTGAAAAAACGTCTTTTTCTTCAATCAGGTTTATAATGTTCATTTTTTCATTGGTAACGTCCCGAAACCAGATTATGTCCGAATATAAGGTTCCGTCCGCTCCGTTTATCCTGCATCCTGAAATATTTATTTGCTTGTTGTCGTTTTTTGCAACAAAAACATCTTCAAAAGACACGCCTTCTTCGCGCAATAGTTCAATGTATTTTATGATTCTTTTCGCGTCGTCTTTATAAAAACATTTTATAACGTCATCAAATGCCGCGTTTATGCCGTTGTCCAGGTTTAGAAGCACCGCGAGCCTTCTTGAGCATTTTTCGCGAACTTCTTTTATCGGGTCGTTAACGTTATCATCGGGATAAACAAAAGAAAAGAAGCCGTCTTTCGAGGCGTAAATAGTTTCGATATATCTTTCTCTGTCTCTATTGATAAAATAGTTTTTTTGCTTCAGCTTAAGAGTTTTTATTCCTAAATAAATGACCAGCCCCAAAAGCATAAAAATCAGCAGCCCGAGAACATACCATAGTTCTGGAGCGGCATAGAACATATTTATCAGTAATTCCTGGCTCATTTTTTCTTTTATCTAAAAAATTAATTGTCTGTTCGCTAATTCTATAATATAAATCCTATTTATAAAACTTAAAAATTCAAATTGGGAATAACATGTATATTTTGGCTTTTGATACAACGGCTTCAAGTTGTTCGGTCTGTTTAATGAAAGATAATATTGAGATAGTTAAAACTACCCAAAGAATGGAATTTGGTCAGTCGGAATATCTATTGCCTGAAATAAAGAAAATTTTAGACAGTATAAAAAAAAGCTTTTCAGATATAGGAATTGTCGCTGTTTGTGTCGGACCCGGATCTTTTACCGGGGTTCGCGCAAGTATTTCGGCAGCCCGCGCTTTTGGAATAGCCGATAAAAATCTGCCCATAATCGGTGTTTCGGCATTTGACGCGTATTTATACAGCCTTGCTCCTGACGAGCTTGCGGAGGTTAACGCCGTTATAATCGAAACAAAACGGGAAGATTTCTATTATCAGCTGTTTGACAGCCGCCGCAATAAAATTACGGAGCCTTCCACAGCTTATAGGGATGAAATCTTGTCAGAGATGAAAGGCAAAAAAGTTACGATAATAGGCGATGGCGTCGAAAGATTTTTAGCAACGCCTTCGGGTCTTAACTTCAATGCGATTAAAATGGAAATGTATCCGCCTGTTAACAAAATAGCGCTGTGCGCGGAAGAAAAACAAAAAAACGGGATAGGAGCTTTTCCCAAGCCGTTGTATTTAAGGGCGCCGGATATTTGCAGGTGCGGATAAGAGTATTAAATTTCAATCAGTCTCGCGATTGTTTTGTTTAAGTTTGCGATTTGATTGTCTTTTATAAACTCTAAAACCTCTTTTTCGCGTTCGTTCAAATCTGTTCCGATACTCAGATCGACATAATATGGTCTGCCCATATCGTATAATCTTTGAGCTTCAAAAGAGTTTTCACGCTCATAGTGGTATTTTGACATCATTATGTTTGCGTTTGCAACCTGTCTCTTATCTTCCTCATTGGCATTATCGGTAATCATTTTATATGTATCGATGGCTTTTTGATATTGGGATGTCTGAAAATACATGTCGGCAAGTCTTGACCATGCATTAATATTATCCGGTCTAAGTTCGGCAGCCATTTCAAAGCTTTTCAAAGCCAGCTTAACATCTTTCAGGCTTGCCAGTGTTCCGAACAGACAGCATGTATCCGAAAGCCTTTTAAATATAGATTCTCTCTTTTTCTTATTATCAAGCTTTGCGGCTCTGGTTACTTCTTTTTCGATTAAATCCATGAGCAGCGTCATGGCGTCGGTAATGCTGCCGTTTATTATGCTTTCGAGAGCTTTTCTCTCATCTGGACCATTTTCTTTCAGAGTGTTCTTAAATATGCCCTGTTTGCAGAAAGAGGCAAAGTCTTTAATCGCGCTTACAATTTGCAAAATTTGTTCTTCCGGCTGGGTTTTATCTGTTTGAAACATTATGGCTTGAGAGGCTTTAAACTCTGTAACTCCTCTGCTTATCATATCCAGAATAAGCCCGATGTCATAGCCGTAGGGTTCTTTAACTCTTAATTCTTCTCTAACTTCTTCTTTTGCCTCCGGCGCTTCAAGAAGCTTGGTCTCTTTATCATCACTTTTGTTTTCAAGAGCCGGTTCGCCGGCGTTTTCTTTAGCCCCCATTACTAAAGATACCAGCGACCTTAGATAAATTATGAAGGTCATTATGATTAAGGAGGAAAAAGTTATGAGAATTACGATTAAAGAAATAAACCTTAAATCTTCGATGGACAACCCGAGAGATTCGTAGAAAAAATCCATCAATGTATTTTTTATGTACATTAATGCATTGTTTATATATGAGCCGAGTTTGGCAATTATATTTTCAAACATATTTAACGGGAACCATTTACAAATTAGTTTTTGTTGTTACAATCTAGTATATAACATGTTAATAAAACTTAAAGTAAAATTTATGGGATATTTAAGACAAAGAAAAAATGAGCGGCGTACGGATATAATTCTTAAGGGCATTTTATTTGTAATGTTTGCTCTCATAGCAGCCAGCTTTTATGGCGGCAGCGAAGGGATGTTCTATTATATAAACGCATTGCGTTTTCACTACTATCTTATAATCTTTGTTACTCTGATTTATTGTTTATACCGCCGGTTTTTCATGTATAGTTTTTTCTTTGTACTGCTGCTTGTGTTCAGCTTTGTGAGTATAGGATATTCTTCCGGCGTTTTATTTAATATGACCAAAAAAGACGGCAGAGAAATTTCTTTGCTGTATGTCAATGCCGTAGATTCAAGCAATTATGACGATGTTCTGAGCAGGGCAAAAAGCCTTGATACGGATTTTGTCGCAGTGAATGGGCAAAGAAAGCAGGAAGGGTCTGAAACGGTTAACATGATTTTGGGTAACGCTGATGCGTTAAGGGAAGGAATTATCAGATTGTCTAATAACTACAATTCTTATTTTGCGGTTTTTGATATTGATAATAAAGAAGTTGTTCTGGTCAGCGTCGATTTTTCAGGTATATCAATGAAAGAGGCGAAAATTGTTTACGCAAACTTAGCCGAGTTTGTAAATCTTCAGGAAAATCCTGTTATAGTTTTTGGAGACTTTGGGCTTTCAGCGTGGAATAAAAGGCTTATCAACTTTACTAACTCTACAAATCTGGAAGTTAAAAACAGAATAATTTTAACTGATGGAAAATATCGGTTCAATATATTTGATATTCCGACAATAAATGTTTTAGGATATAAAAATATGGGGCTGGAAAAGGTAAGCTTTCTGCCAAAAGGGCATAATGCTAAACACCCGATATTGTTTAAGTTAGTGTTTTAATTTTATCTTTGATGATTTTTGACAGCTTTGTTTCCCCAAATTTTGAGGCAAACTCCAAAGCGTTTTCCATTGAAAGAAGGGCGTCTTTTCTCTCGCCAATCTTTGATTCAATCAGTCCTAAATTAAAATAGTCTGTGGCTATACCTTCGATTCTCTCGTTCTTTTGTTCCAGCCTTAAGGATTCTTTGATTAAAGTTCTTGCTCTGGGCAGGTCTTTTTTTGCAATATATATCACGCCCAAAAGATTGTAAGTATTGGCAAGATGAAAGCTGGTTGTTTCTTTTTTTGCGGTATCAATAATTTCCCGCGCGATTTTTTCTGAAGCATCCAGCTTGTCAAGTTCATATAATGATAATGCCTGTATGTATTTTGTCTCAAGCATTGCGGAAAAATTGGATAATTCTTTATATATCTTTTCCGCGCCGGCGGAATGGTCTATGGCGCCGATAAAATCATTCTGCTCATATAGAATATAAGCAATAATTTCATTGCTGAATGCCAGTCCCCCCATATTATTGTTTTCAGAATTTACCTTTGCCGCTTCCTTCAATAAATTAAGAGCTTCTTCGTTTTTGTTCTGCAAAAAGTTTGTAAGACCTTTTTGGTTAAGGATATAAGCCTTGGCTTTGTTGTTGTCGCTTAATTCCTCCGCTTTGTTCAGATACGCTTCTGTTTCTTCATATCTTTCCTGAACAGACATCAGCATTGCAAGGTTTCCGTAGGTTTCAATCATCCCGATTTTATCATTAAGCCTTTTGAACGCCTCAAGAGCGGTTGTAAACATAAACTGCGCGGTATCAAAAATAGTTGAAGCTTTATATATTATGCCCATAAGCAGATATGTTTTCGCCTCTTCCACATAAGCTTTGTTTTTGTTAAAAACTTTTATAACATTGTTCCCGTCCATTGATGCGGGAAGGAAATCGCCGTCTCTCATATTTAGAAAAATTGTAAAATATGCTTTTTTCGCATTTGTATAAGATAGCGATTTTTTTTCATCAATTTTGCTTAAAACCATATTTAATAAGGAATATTGGCTGGTCATATAATATAATTCCGCCATTTCTCCTAAAATAAACATATTTTGCGGCTGTTTTTTTATGAGCATTTCAAATTCTATTAATGCCTCTTCAAAATCAAAATGCGCGGCAACTGAGATTCTTAAATCGTTTCTGTTAAGATTTTTAAGAATTTTCATGGCTTTGTCAACCCTCGCGAAGGCAAGATTTATAAGAGCGTCTTTTTCTCTTTTTTTTCGAAGAATTTTAATAGTCTCCAATATGGCATAAGAGCAGAAATATCTGTCTCCGCCGATTTTGTGCTGCTTCTGTACAAAAGATTTTAGCGCTATTCTATAATAATGGTCCAGACTGATTTTTTTATACAACGCAAAAATACTTATTATTGAAAGCAAAATAGAAAAAATGATTATGCAGCATATAAAAAAAATCATAAAATTTACGCTATGTTAGGTTTTAAGGGTTATATGTATAGTATTAAAGAATATATATAAGGATTTTTGCAATATGGCTATATCAAAATTAAAAGCTAAAGAACTTTATAACAAATGTGATTATGACAAGTTTAAGTTTCATACGACGGCGGAGCTTGGGGAAAAGCTTTCGGCGCTCGGACAGGACAGAGCCTTGAGCGCCGTTGAGCTGGGCATAAACATTAAATCAAAAGGATATAACCTGTTTTGCTTAGGACCAGAAGGTACGGGAAAAACAAGTCTGGTAAAAAGAGTTTTGGAAGAAGAAGCAATTTTGAGACCGACGCCTTTAGACTGGACCTATGTTTATAATTTTGACGAGCCTCATAAACCGCATGCAATGTCTTTTTCTGCGGGAGAAGCATTGGTTTTTGCCAAAGATGTTGCGAAACTTATTGAAGATTTAGAAATTGCGATACCCGCTATTGTTGACAGCGATGAATATAAGGCGGGGATTAGTATTGTCAGCGAGAAATATAAGCAAAAGAAAGAGCAGTATATAAAGCTGCTTCAAAAGAAAGCCAAAGGAAAAAGAGTCGCGCTTCTTCACATGCCTATGGGGCTTGTGGTTGCGCCGATTAAAGATGGCGAGGTCCTTACCCCGGAAGCCTTTGACGAGTTGCCGGAAAACGAGAAAAAAGAGCTTATTGAAGATTTGAACGCAATGCAGAAAGAAATAGAAAATTCTGCTCAGGATATTCCTTCATGGGAAGAAAAACAAAGAGGCGAAGTCAATGCCTTAAGAGAGAAGTTTTTAAAAATCGTTTTGGAAAAGCCGATTGATAATCTTCGCAAAAAATATAAATCCCATAAACAGGCTTCAGATTTTCTTAAAAACATCCAAAAGCACATAATTGAAAATATTGACGATTATCTGTCTTCCGATGCGGCGGGAATGCCCCAGATGGAAGATGATGCGCTTGCAAGCCTTTTGATGAGGGCAAAGCCGGAAGAAGATAAATATGGAAAATTCAGAGTTAATGTCATTGTAAAAAATGACAAGACAAAAGGCGCGCCGATAATTCACCTTGACCACCCGACCCAGGGCAACTTAATTGGTAAAATCGAGCGTATGCAGCAGCACGGTTCATTACTAACCGATTTTACGCTGATTAAAGCCGGCGCCTTGCATAAAGCAAACGGAGGCTTCTTATTGGTGGACGCCCACAAAATTTTATCTCAGCCTTTTGCCTGGGATTCGCTAAAAAGGGCTTTGGCTTCTAAGCAGATTAAAATAGAGGCTCCCGGTGATGATATGGGATATAACAGCATATCCTTGGACCCCGAGCCGATACCGTTGGATGTTAAAGTTATTTTGACAGGCGATGAGGAACTGTACGGCGTTCTTGTCGAAAGAGACCCGGATTTCTCCGACTTTTTCAAGGTTGAGGCGGATTTTGCAACTTTGATGGATAGAAATGAGAAAACCGAACTTGAATACGCAAAATTAATCGGTTCATTGTCAAAAAGAAAACAAATCCGCTCTCTAAACAAGCAGGCGGTTGCGAAAGTGATAGAATATTCTTCGCGGTTAGCGGGAGATTCTTTAAAACTTACCGCGCATATCGCGTCTATCGGCGACTTGCTCCGAGAGGCGGATTATTGGGCGAGAAAATCAAAAGCCAACCAAATTGGCAAAAACCACATCCAGCAAGCTATAGACGCTCAAAAATACCGCTTTGGCAGAATTAACAAAATCATGCTTGAGCAAATCGAGCGCGGCACAATTTTGATGGATGTTACAGGCGAGAGAATTGGACAGATAAACGGCTTGGTCGTTTATAATTTATCAAGATTTGCCTTTGGCAAACCGACCCGCATAACAACTCAGGTAAGGCTTGGCAACGGAGAGTTTTTTGATATTGAAAGAGAAATAGATTTAAGCGGACCTATTCATACCAAGGGCGTATTGATTTTGCAGTCTTTGCTTACCAACCGTTTTGCAAAAAATGCGCCGCTGTCTTTATCGGCGTCGATAGTTTTTGAGCAGTCTTACGGCGGAGTTGACGGAGACAGCGCGTCTTCAACCGAATATTATTGCCTGCTTTCGGCGATTGCCAATATTCCGATTAAGCAGTCGATAGCGGTAACGGGTTCGATTAACCAGTTTGGCGAAATTCAGCCAATCGGCGGCGTAAACGAAAAAATCGAAGGTTTTTTTGATGTCTGCAGGCATAATGGTTTAACCGGAAGTCAGGGCGTGATTATTCCGCGGACAAATGTTGTAAACTTAATGCTGAAAGAAGAGATTTTAGAAGCGGTAAACGAGAAGAGATTTCATATTTATGCGATTGATTCCGTTGATGACGGCATTGAAATTTTAACTGGGATTAAAGCCGGCAAGCCGGGAAAAGACGGCAAATATCCAAAGGGAACCGTAAACAGCATGGTTCAAACCAGCATTGAAGAATATTATAATCAATATGTGAAGTTTGCCCGCGAAATAATCTGTCGCGGAGACCAGAAAAAAGGCGGCTAATGTTGAAAATATATGCCGACAAAAACCCGTCTTCAGGATCTTTCGACAATACAAAAGAATGGAAAATTTAGATGAAAAAAAGCTCCGTCAACGGAGCTTTTTTTGTTATTCTATAGCCGCGCAATTGTTAATAAGGTGAAATTTTTAAATCAGCCTATTGATTTCTAAAATTAATCAGTATAATTTAAGGGCTAATGTAAACGTATATTAATAATTAAATTTAAGAGGTAAAAGTGACAAAATCAGAACTAATAGAAAAAGTTGCAGGTAAAAACCCTCATCTTTCGGTTAAAGAGGTTGAGAAGATTGTAACGGTAATATTTGACAGTATAACTAATGCATTAGCTAACGACCAAAGAGTGGAGTTCAGGGGCTTTGGAGCTTTTTCTGTTCGTAAACGTTCGCCAAGAGTGGCAAAAAACCCTCGCACCGGCGAAAAAGTTTCTGTTGAAGAAAGAATGATTCCGCACTTTAAGACTGGAAAACAATTGCACGAATTACTAAATAAGTAATCGACGCGCTTTTTTACTAGGGCTGGGAGGCCAGAACCATGATACGAATGTTGATAAGCATACCGATAATCGCCGCGATTTTATTATTTGCATTTGTTAATAACGAGCTGGTAACATTCACTTTGTGGTCCGAGCTTGAAGTTACGTCTTCTTTCAGCGTTGTCGTTATCGCGTTTATTCTTTTAGGTTTTATACTGGGCAGGGTTTCTGCCTGGATTGCGTATCTTCCGCTGAGAAAGAACTTAATAACGCTGAAAATGCAAAATAAGAAACTTGGCAAAGAACATCAAAAAGTTTGTGAAGAAGTAACGGGACTAAAAGGAGATTTAGATTCTCTAAAAAACAGAGATTCTGGCTTTGAGTCTTCTTCAACCGAAGAAAAGAGCGGCATAAAAGCGTCTTTGATTAAGATTTTTAAAAGTCCTGAAAAATAATTTAACATTGATTGGTTATAAAAATGAATTGGCTTAGAGATTTCGTTCGTCCCAAAGTTAAGAAAATCACTCCAAAAGAGTATTCGGATAATCTTTGGGAAAAATGTCCGGCTTGCGGACAAATGCTTTTTTCAAAAGACTTGAAAAAAAGCATGTATGTCTGCACAAACTGTGACCACCACTTGCGCCTTTATATTGATAAGCGGCTTAATATGCTTTTTGACGAAGGAAAATATACCGAGGTATCGCTGCCAAAAGTAAAAGACGACCCTTTAAAGTTCAAAGATACCAAAAAATACACCGACAGATTAAAAGCATACAGAAAAGAAACCGGCAGAGACGACGCGATTGTCGTTGCTCAGGGTGAGATTGGCGGAATTACAAGCGTTGTCGCGGCATTAGACTTTAAGTTTATGGGCGGCTCCATGGGCGTGGCTGTCGGCGAAGGCATTGTCAAGGCTGCGGAAATAGCGGTTAAAGGCGGCTATCCGTTGATTACGGTTTCGTCATCAGGCGGCGCGAGAATGCAGGAAGGTATTTTATCTTTAATGCAGATGGCAAGAACAACCGCGGCGGTAAATATGGTTAAAGAAAAAGGACTTCCTTTCATTTCCATACTTACGGACCCTACAACCGGCGGCGTCACAGCGTCTTTTGCAATGCTCGGGGATGTTAATATGGCAGAAAAAGGATGTTTGATAGGTTTTGCCGGTCAGAGGGTTATTGAGCAGACCATCCGCGAAAAGCTTCCCACAGGCTTTCAAAGAGCCGAATATGTGGAAGAGCATGGAATGGTTGATATGGTTGTCCGCCGCGGGGAAATGAAAGATGAGCTGGTCAAGGTTATAAGTCTTTTAATGCATAAAAAACCCAACATAACAAGGCTTGCTTTAGAAAATAAATAGATCTGAATATACGATGTTTGGCTCAACCTGGGAAACTGACTATGCTGATACTAAAACATTTACCAATAAGCTCTTTTAATGAAAATATCGCCTATGTGCATAAAAACTGCATTTATTTTGATGCAAAAGATATAAAAACTTTAGCAAAAGTTGAGATTTATGGAAGTTCCCGCAGAGTTTTCGCATTTCTTCAGGTGACGGAAGATGAAAGAATTGTAAGACCAAGCGAGCTTGCGCTTAATAACGAAGCGTTTAATAATATAAATCTTCCAGTTGGAGCGAAGGTAACCGTCAGTCAGGTTTTATCGCTGCCCAGCACGGTGTCGATAAAGCGCAAAATGCTGGGAAATATTTTAAGTTACGGCGAATATGAACTGATATTTCACGATATAATATCTCGAAGATATTCCAATATGGAAATTGCCGCGTTTCTTGTTGCCAGCGGCTCGTTTATGTCTCCCCCGGAAGTTCTTTCAATGACCGAGGCGATGGTTGGGGAAAAGAGAATCTCATGGGGCAAAGACATTGTGGTCGACAGCCACTCAATCGGCGGAGTTCCTGGGAATAAAGTCGATTTAATTGTAATGGCAATAACCGCCGCCTATGGTCTGCCGATGGCAAAAACGTCTTCCCGCTCGTTAACTTCGGCGACAGGCGTTGCGGATGTTATGAGCGTTTTATGTAATGTCGACTTAGATGAAACCACGTTTAAAAAACTGGTCAGAGACAATAATGTCGCTGTTGCAAACTTTGAATCTCTCGGTATAGCGGAAGCCAGCAACATAATGGGAGCGGTTGAGAGAAATATCGGCGTGACTCAGTTTGAACATATCGCGGCGGCAATTCTTTCTTTAAAAATAGAAGCAGGCATAACCCATCTCGTTTTTGATATTCCAGTAGGATTGTATTCAAGGGTTAGAAATGCCGGCGAAGCTCTTCACTTGAAAAAACTGATAGAATATGTCGGCGATATGATGTCGATAGATGTTGATGTCGTTATTACCGATGGTTCCGAGCCGATAGGTGCCGGCGTAGGAGCTGTTTTGGAAGCAAGAGATGTAATGAAAGTGCTTTTAAACAAAGATGACGCGCCGGATGATTTAAGAGAAAAAGCTTTGTTTATTGCCGGCAGAGTTCTTGAATTTGATCCTAAACTCAGAGGCGGGCAGGGCAGACGTGTGGCGGAAGAAATTTTAAATTCTGGACGCGCATTGGAAATGATGAATAAGATTATCCATTCGCAGGGAAAATCAAGCCAGCCTCAACTGGGACATTTAACCAAAGACATAATTTCGACCATCAGCGGAACGGTTAAAAATATCGATAATGAGCGTATAAATGCAATAGCTGTGCTTGCCGGCGCAAATAAATATAAAGGCGCGGGTTTGGATCTCTTTAAGAAAATCGGTGATTATGTGGAAGAAGGCGACGTTTTATACAAGGTTCACTCGATAAACTCCACGGATTTTGCTTTTGTAAACAGCGCAGTCGAAGATTATGATGGATATGCGGTAGTGTCTGATGATTTTGATGGTGATTATGAAGAAGATGAAGACACCGACAATGATTTTGAAGAGGAAGACGAATGAGTCTTCAAAAACAAGAACTGGAAGAATTTATAAGCAGCCATAAAAATAATAAAAAACCAGTGGCGGATGGCAAAAACAGCTTTAAATGTAGAAAAAATCTCTTTGCTGTTTGATGAGGGCTGTAAGAAAAAATCCAAAAAATAAAAAAAACTTTCAAAAACTATTGCATAAAAATATAAGCATTCCTATATGAGTCTTAGAAACTTTTATTTTTTAAAGAAAAAACCATAAAAAGGACAAGAATAATGAGCAATAAAGTAATAGGTATTGACTTAGGTACAACAAACTCCTGCTTCGCGGTTATGGAAGGCGGAGAAGCAAGAGTGCTGGAAAACACGGAAGGCGCGAGAACAACTCCGTCAATGGTTGCTTTCACAGACAATGAAACATTGGTCGGCTTTCCGGCAAAAAGACAAGCTGTAACCAACCCTGAGAATACTCTGTTTGCAATCAAAAGATTAATCGGCCGCCGCTATGACAGCCCGGAAGTTAAAAAAGACAAAGATTTGGTTCCATATAAGATTGTTCCCGGCGATAACGGTGACGCATGGGTTGAGGCAAAAGGCAAAAAATATGCTCCATCTCAAATTTCCGCGCTTATTTTGCAAAAAATTAAAGAATATGCCGAAAGCTATTTGGGTGAAAAAATTGAAAAAGCGGTTATTACTGTTCCCGCATATTTCAACGACAGCCAGCGTCAGGCGACTAAAGACGCGGGCAAAATCGCAGGATTGGAAGTTCTTCGTATCATTAACGAGCCGACAGCGGCAGCTTTAGCTTATGGTCTTGATAAAAACAAAACCGGCACCATTGCCGTATACGACTTGGGCGGCGGTACGTTTGATATTTCTATTCTTGAAATCGGCGACGGCGTATTTGAGGTTAAATCAACAAACGGCGATACATTTTTGGGCGGTGAAGACTTTGATCAGAGAATAGTGAGCTATCTTGCGGATGAATTTAAAAAAGAGTCTGGAATTGACCTTAAAAATGACCGTTTAGCATTGCAGCGCCTGAAAGAAGCTGCGGAAAAGGCTAAAATCGAACTTTCTTCAACAACTCAGACTGATATTAATCTTCCGTTTATTACGGCTGACGCTGCTGGTCCAAAGCACTTAAACATCAAATTAACCCGCGCAAAACTGGAAAGTCTTGTTGATGATTTAATTGAACGCACTATGGAGCCATGCAAAAAAGCCCTTTCCGACGCCGGTCTTAAAGCTAACGAAATCAGCGAAGTTATTTTGGTCGGCGGTATGACTCGTATGCCGAAAGTTCAAGAAAAAGTTAAAGAAATTTTTGGCAAAGAGCCTCATAAAGGCGTTAACCCCGATGAAGTTGTTGCGGTCGGTGCGGCAATTCAGGGCGGCGTGTTGATGGGAGATGTCAAAGATGTGCTTCTTCTTGACGTTACGCCATTATCTTTGGGAATTGAAACATTAGGCGGCGTATTTACAAGACTGATTGATAGAAACACAACTATTCCAACCCGCAAATCTCAAGTATTCTCAACGGCGGAAGACGGTCAAACCGCAGTTACTATCCGCGTCTTCCAAGGCGAGCGCGAAATGGCTGCGGACAATAAGCTTTTAGCGCAGTTTGACCTTGTCGGAATTCCTCCCGCTCCTCGCGGAATGCCTCAAATTGAAGTGACGTTTGATATTGACGCAAACGGCATTGTCAATGTATCCGCTAAAGATAAGGCGACTAACAAAGAGCAGGCTATCAGAATTCAGGCTTCCGGCGGTTTGTCTGATAATGATATTGAAAAAATGGTAAAAGACGCGGAAGCCAATGCTGAAAACGATAAAAAGAGAAAAGAACTGGTTGAAGCTAAAAATCAAGCCGAGGGCTTAATTCATACTACTGAAAAATCAATTAAAGATTTGGGAGACAAAGTATCTTCGGTGGATAAAGGCGCGATTGAAAAAGAAATCGGCGCTCTTAAAACAGCGATTGAAGCAGAGGATTTGTCAGTAATTAAGGAAAAAACTGACAGTTTAATGCAGGCTTCAATGAAACTTGGAGAGGCTATGTATAAGCAGCAGCAAGCCAGCGAGCCTCAGCCTGGAGCAAGCCCGTCAGGCGCCCAGCAGGAAGGCGATGACGGCGTTGTTGACGCTGATTTCGAGGAGGTAAAATAGAAAGATAATCCTGTGAATTATTTCTCTATTGAAACCCAGAGAAGACCTTAATGAAAAGCCCTGCTTTCGCAGGGCTTTTTGTTTGCGTATTTAGAACAATAAAAGTAACAAATCATAATAATTTGTTATATTTGCCAAAACCCGCGGAATACGTTAATGTTGCGAAATGTTAATACAATGCGCGCGGTTTGGCGGTTTGGATAAGTTGATATTTTCCTTGTTTATGCGATTCTTTTGTTTTACGCTCTTATTGTTAACTTGTTATAACAAAACAAAAGGAACAAAAAATGAAGAAAACAAATTTATACAGCGCTGTAGCAGTTGCAGCTCTAACAGTGGCTTTCGCAGGAAATGCAAAAGCGGAAATTAATCCAATTAATGGCAATGACTTGTTTTTTGTCAGCGGTCATGCTGAAGCGGGCATTTATAAAAATGAATATTGGAACAACGAGACAGAAGTAATGCAAAACACTCGTGATGATGTACAGTTTAATCAGGGAGTTATTGCGGTTGGCAAGAAATTAGACAAGGCAAGAACTTTTGATGTTGGCGGTCGTATTGATTATATGTTTGGTACAGACGCACGTATGGTTCAGTCTGATGGTTTGGAGCGCAACAGCAAAACTAAAAACGGCGAGCGCGGCTGGGGTACTGGAGACTATTTCTCAGCTGTATCTCAGGCTTATATAGAAGCTGGATACGACATGTTTACTCTAAAAGTTGGTAAAATGTTGAACCCAATGGGACATGAATCAATTTACTCTCCAGATAGATTTTTCTATTCTCTATCCGGCGGCTTCACTTATCGTCCAGCTACTGTTTCCGGCGCAATAGTCAATTGGGACTCATCTTGCGGCAACTATAATGTATATGCAGGTTATATATCAGCTATGGATCAAACTTTTGATTCCGGCGATAACAACGGCATAATAGCAGGTTTCGGCGTTAAATTGACTGACCAGCTGGGAGTTAAAGCTGGTGCGATTTATGAAAAACATGACCAGACAGACCCAAATCAGCACAATACTTCCGCTAACTTAGTAGTTGATTATGAAATCAGCTCAAGATTAAACTACACGTTTGAAGTTACTTATGCTCAAAATAAAACTACTATAGTCGGTCTTAAAGCAAGAACATATTCATACAACAACGAGCTGGTTTATGAATTGACCGGCGACTGGGCATTAGGAGGACGTTTTGAGTATACCCACGAATATGAAAACGTTACTAAAGACAGTGTAGATATGTACAGCTTTGTGCTTGGCGCCAACTACAATCCTTCGGAGCTTGACTGGTTGACGATTAAGCCGGAAGTTCGTTATGACAGATATGGCGGCGAGAGAATGTTCGTAGATGGAAACGGCAAAAAAGACCAAATTTCGGCTGGCGTATCAGCGATGGTTAAATTCTAATTTGAATTTACTTGTCGAAAAAGGACCGCTTTTGTGGTCCTTTTTTTATTTCTGCAAATAAAGCCTTGATTTTAAGATTCAAAAACCTTAAATAGTGTTTAATCAATTATACCAACAAAAACATAGAAGAACAAATGAGCGTAGATTTAGATTATTACCAGGCTTTAGAAGTAGATAAGAATGCGGACGGTGAAACCGTAAAAAAGTCTTATCGTCGCTTGGCAATGAAGTATCATCCGGATAAAAACCCCGGAAACAAGGAAGCGGAAGAAAAGTTTAAATATATCTGCGAGGCTTATGAGTGCCTGAAAGATGAGCAGAAACGCGCCGCTTATGACAGATACGGTCATAGTGCGTTCAAACAGAGAGCAAACGGAATGGGCGGAGGAAATCCGTTTGGTTTTGACTTTGATTTTGGCGCCGGCGGTTTTTCTGATATTTTTTCCGATATTTTTTCTGAGTTTATGGGCGGCGGCAGCCGTCAAAGCTCCAATGGGTCGCGTAGGGGGGATGATTTGCAATACTCCGTTAAGCTGACGCTGGAAGAAGCTTTTGCAGGGGTTGATAAAGAGATAAACATTGCCAGAACCAAAGAATGCAAAAAGTGTAAAGGCTTTGGCACCAAAGACGGGAAAGAGGCTCCAATATGTTCTAATTGCAGAGGAAAAGGCAGAGTCCGCGTTCAAAGAGGTATTTTTATTATGGAAGATGCCTGCCCGGAATGTCATGGAGAAGGACGTATTATTAAAGATGTCTGCCCTGAATGCCATGGCAATGGTCATATTAAAAAGCATGAAGACATAAAGGTTAATATACCGGCAGGTATTGAAGACGGTTCTAGAGTGCGTCTTTCAGGAGCTGGAAACGCAGGTCTGCGGGGCGGTTCTACCGGAGATTTATATATTCTCGTATCTATCGCGCAGCATAAAATATACGAGAGAGAAGGCGCGAACCTATATGCCGAGATACCAATATCAATGGTAAATGCGGCATTAGGAACAAAGGTAGAGATTCCGGGGGTTGACGGAGAAAAGCTTGAGGTTGAAATTAATTCCGGCTCGCAGTATGGAAGCCATATAAAGCTTAAGAATAAAGGCATGCCGTTTCTTCGCTCAGACAAACGCGGCGATTTATTAATACAGCTTCGGGTGGATGTTCCCAAAAAACTTAACGAACGGCAAAAAGAAATATTGGAAGAATTTAGAAATATCAGCGAAGATGAAAGCTCAAAAAGTTTTCTGGATAAAGTAAAAGATTTATTTTCCAAAGTTTCATAGGGCTTGATATTTTTTATTTTTGGAGGGTTCATGACGAAATATTTATTTTTGGTTTTAATAACATTTTTGCTCTTTTCTTCAAACGTTTATGCCGAATGCAGCACAAGCTTATATCAGTTGTCTACCGGTGCGCGCGTAGATTATGAAAGAATCGGAGAAGGTGGTCCTAACGGAGCTGTTGCGGAAAAATGGTGTTTGGAAAAGGGAATGCGTCTGCCGACAAAAGAAGAACTGAAAGAAATGTATGATAGCAGAGATAACATCTGCCGATATTATGATAAAAATCCGAAATCCTGTTTCAATACCGAATTTGAGGATGCCGGCGGTTGGCCGTATTGGGGAGAACGAACAGGAAATCATTCTGATGGCAAAGATTTTGGCTGGCGAATAATTTTCGGCGAGGGAAGTGAAGATTATGTTAAATTTCCGAATGATAAGTTTGTCAGAAAGTTTGGAAACCAAGGAGAAATGCAGTTAGTCGAGTTTTGGGTTTCGAGCGGCAGAGGAGCTTATGCGCGTTGTGTTTGCGATGGGTTTTCTTCTTGGTAATTATGTTTAACGCAAATTTTCTTTTTTTATTGCGGTATATTGCCATAAAATGAAGATGGCTAATAATGGCAGAAATACCTATCCTGTTTCTTCCGCAACAAATAAAAAGTTTCGATAGCCGATATCAATAGTTTCGAAATGTACTTTTTTGTAATGAGCGGGAAATCTATCTGCAGTCTTGGTTAAAAACATGATTCCGCAAAGTGTGGCAATTGACCATGTAATAGGATTCAACTTGAAGAAAGACACAATTAAATATTTGGTAAATTTTATCAAAACATACAGGAGCAGAGCAAAAAAGATAAGGAGAATAAGACCGGCAGTAATTTTTTCCGACAAGGGATTTTCAGGTTTTAGAAAAAATCTTGATTTAAAAGCAGTGCTGTCGGTTTTTGTCAGCCAGTGCTGAATACCCAGTTCTCTTAAAAAAGCGCTTACGGCAAGCAAAAAGAAGACAAAATAATCAGTTTTTTTATCGTTTTTAAGAAAACCTTTTGCATAAAAAAGAAAAGCGGCAAACATAAGAATGTATGAAACATTCGTTATCACTTCTATTATCCCGCCCTTGTCGACCACCGCCGGAACGGTATTAGTTTTTGTTTTCGAATAGACCTCTGGAAAAATATCGCCATAAAAAATATAAATGAGCCAAACAGATAAACCCCATAAAATTATGGTAGCTATCGGAGCGAATAAAGGGGATAGAATAAATTTTTTCATTTAAATTCCAATCTAAAAACAACCTGAAAATTATCGGTATAATACGGCAAAAAAATGAATACTCAATAAAAATTATTTCGTTGTTTGGTAAACTTTTATAACAAGATTATGTTTATCTTTTGACAAGCTTAACTCGAAATCCTATTATCAAATATATAAAAAATAAAAATACAGAGGATGATATGAAACTAAAAGACTGCCTGATTGTAATTGCGCATAAAGATGAGCTTAATGATGATTTTAGAAAGCTTAATGCAAACCTTGTTGTTACGGGCGTTGGTAAAGTTAATGCCGCATATCATCTGACCAAAAAGCTCATTGAGCTGAAAGCTCAAAACAGACTGCCAAAATATGTCATAAATATGGGCAGCGCCGGCAGCAAAAAATATAAAAAAGGCTCTTTGGTATATTGTTATAAATTTGTGCAAAGAGACATGGACTGCACGGTTTTTGGTTATGAAAAAGGTCAAACTCCGGGAGATTTTCTCCCTCTGATAATCGAACATAAAAAGCTGATAGAAAATCTTCCAGACGGCGTATGCGGCACGGGGGATAGTTTTGTTACAACCGAAGAAGTAGATTCAAGGATTGATGTCGTTGAGATGGAAGCATACTCTCTTGCAAAGATATGCAAGCTTGAAAAAATAGATTTCATTGCGATAAAATATATAACGGACGGTCTGGATGAAACCGGGCATGATGACTGGAAAAATGAAGTCAAAAGCTCGTCAGACGTTATGTACGAATATTTAATGTCATTAACGGAGGCATAATTATGAATGAGTGTGATGTTGCGGACATAGTCGGAAAAAGAATAAGAAGTATTCCAGATTTTCCGAAAAAAGGCATTTTGTTTAAAGATATTACGACCGCGATTAAGGATTCGGATACATTTAATTTAATTATCGATTGGTTCGTCGAGAAGCTTAAAGACAAAAACGTTGATTACGTAGTCGGACTTGAATCAAGAGGGTTTATTTTTGCGCCGACAGTCGCATACAAGCTCAATGCCGGATTTATCCCAATCCGCAAACCGGGAAAACTGCCCCATGACGTTGAAAGGGAAAGTTATGAGCTGGAATATGGCTCTGATGTTATAGAGATACATAAGGATGCCATAGAAAAAGGCAAAAGAGTCGCAATAATCGACGACCTTTTGGCAACCGGCGGAACAGCCGCAGCCGCATATAGTTTGATAAAAAAACTTGGCGGAAACGTTGTGTCCGTGGATTTTCTATTAGAGCTTACAGAGCTTAAAGGCAGAGATAAACTCCCTAAGGACGTTGAAATTCTGGCGCTTGTTTTATATTAATTATATTTAAGAAAACAATAAGGAGGCAAACAATGTATAAATTTTTAGCGGTTTTATTTGGAGTATTTATGATTATGCCAGCGCACGCGGAAGATTCTAAAACACACAGCTACAAGCTTGGAGCTTTTGAAGTTACGTCTTTAATCAATCAAAAAGCGGAGCATGATAAATCTCTTTTTCATTATGGAGACAGCGAAAAGCTAAAAGAGCTTCTTAGCGAAAATGATGCTAATTTAGGAAGTATGGGCGAGTTCTATGTTGATACGGGAAGCCGCAAAATTCTGTTTGACACAGGGTTAAGCTCTAAAACATCGGAGCTTCTTGAAAGCATAAATGTTCAGCCGAAGGATATTGATATGGTTATTATTACCCATACACACGGAGATCATGTCGGCGGGCTGCTGGACAGCGCCGGCAGGCAGAATTTTCCTAATGCCGTCATTTATGTGTCTGAGGAAGAACTGGCGGCTAATCCAGATAATCCGAAACTTGCCGCTTATGGCGAAAAAGTAAAGACTTTCGGCAGGTTTGAGAAAATTATTGAAGGCATAGTTTCAGAACCGGCATTTGGTCATACTTTAGGACACACGGTTTTTTGGCTTGAGAGCGAAGGGCGGAAAATGTTGATTTGGGGCGATGTAATTCATGCTCAGATTCAATTTATGTACCCGGAGATTTATTTAAGATATGATACAAATCATTTGGATGCTCTTGATGTTCGTAACGATTTGTTAAAAAGAGTCGCGGATGAAGATGTTGTTGTCGGCGGTATGCACTTAGCCGCGCCGGCAATGGGAAGAGTTTATAAAGAAGATATTGGCTATAGATTCGAACCGATTAAATAAAAAATTCGCAAAAGTGAACTCTAGTCTAAAGGAAAAGAAAATGGAATTTCCCAAAATAGGTTTCGGAACCTGGACTTTGGGCGGGCGCCGTGAGCCAAACCCGAATAATGATGATGCCGCTGATATTTCTGCCATCAAAACGGCGGTTAAAATGGGACTGCGTCATATTGACACAGCGGCGTTATATGCCGGCGGCAAAACCGAAGAACTGGTCGGTGCCGCGGCAAAAGACTTCCGCAGGGTGGATCTTTTTGTCGCGTCGAAAGTACTGTCAAGCCGCATGCGGTATGACGAAGTTTTGCAAGAATGCGAAAATTCTCTAAAGCGTCTGAACATGGATTATCTTGATTTATATTATATACATTTTCCCAGTTCGGAAATTCCGCATGAAGAAACCGCCCGCGCATTTAACAGGCTGCGCGCTGAAGGGTTGGTTAAAAATTTTGGAATTTGCAACGCTAAAATAGAAACCATTGAAAGTTATCAAAGGCACTTGGACGCGCCGTTTTTTGCCAGTCAAAACCATTTCAATTTAATTGCGCGCGAACCGCAAAAGACAAAACTTGTAGATTATTGCCTTGAGAACAAGATACACTTTATCGCATGGCGTCCTATACAGACAGATTTGCCGGAAAGGAACATTAAATCGCTGGCTTCTCGCGGAGCATACCCATTGTTGGATGAGATGGCGGATAAATATGGAAAAACTAACGCGCAGATAGCTGTTCGCTGGCTGACCCGGCAGGAAAACGTAAGCATTATTTTTAAAAGCGGAAAACCAGAGCATATCCGGGAAATAATAGACGCACAGGATTTTAAATTGTTGCCGGAAGATTGGAAAAGCTTGTCGGATAATTTTCCGCGCCAGGAGGCTGTGGGGTTTGACAGCCGCGGTCCATTGCCGCTGGGATAGCGGGGTCTAATCCATTTCTGTAATTTGGTTGGTTTTAAGGGTTTCCTGTACGTCAATCATTCTTTGATTGCCTGAGCCTCTAAACTTTAAATCCAGAGATTTGAGGTTGATGTCAAATTTACCATCAATTAAAACGTCAATTTTTTTCAGCGCTTCAAATTTTTCGGGATTTTTTGACAATTGCTCGAATGTATATCCTGAGAACGCTAAAATATGATAACCTTTTGATTTTAGTTTATCGATAAAAGCGGCTAACGGCTTTGGCTGGTCAAAAGGCTCCCCGCCGCTGAATGTAACGCCTTTTATATATTTGAAGCTTTCAATATCTTTTATAATATCTTCAATACTTACAAGAATGCCCCCGTTATAGTCATGCGTTTGAGGATTATGACATCCTGGACATTTATGGGAGCATCCTTGAGTGAATATTGTATATCTGACGCCTGGACCGTCGACAATAGAGTCTGTAACAACGCCGGCGATTCTTATAGAATCCATTTTTACGCGGCTTTGATACTAATATTTTCGCTTTCTGTGCCGTGTATAATACGGTCTTCAACTTCGGAGCGTTTTGCGCTGTTAAAACGATCTAACGTTCCCACTAAATATCCGGTTATGCGTCTGATTCTCTCAACGCTGACGCCTTTACCTACATAGCCGTTCTCAACTTTAAGCTTAATCATTTTATTTATCCCCCTAGAATTTGTTCTTGTTTACGTTTTGGCAGATTTGCCAATAATACGGCTTCACCCTCTTTTCTATTACATCCTGGGCAAACGTCATCAATTATTCCGACATATCCACAGACAGGACATCTATCAACAGGGTGGTTAATTGCTCCATAACCAATGCCTTCATATTTCATTGCCTGAATTATCTGCATGAAAGCATCAAGATTTTTTAATGGATCTCCATCCATCTCAACATACGTAATGTGTCCAGCGTTTGTAAGCTCATGGAAAGGCGCCTCTAATTGTATTTTTGTAAAAGCGTTTATCTCATAGCCGACTGGAATATGGAAAGAGTTTGTATAATATTCTTTGTCGGTAACGCCTTTAATCTCGCCAAAACGGTTTCTGTCGATTCTTACAAATCTTCCAGACAAACCTTCGGCAGGCGTTGCCAAAATAGAATAGTTTAATTTTGTTTGATTTGCTTTTTGGTCGGCTTTTTCGCGCATAAACTTTACGATTTTATATCCTAAATCCCACGATTCTTTAGATTCACCGTGGTGTTTTCCCGTTAAAGCCGCAACCGCTTCCGCAAGACCGATAAAGCCGACTGATAAAGATCCGTGTTTAATTATATCGCGGATTTCATCGTCGTATCCGAGCTTGTCGGAACCCATCCATATACCTTGTCCCATTAAGAACGGATAGTTTTTAACTTTGCGTTTTGCCTGAATTTCGAATCTTGCGTACAACTGGTCAAAGACCAGATTCAAAGTTTCTTCCAGCCCCTGCCAAAAATCAATTTCTCCTCTTGAAGCTCTGATGGCGATTCTTGGAAGATTAATCGATGTGAAAGACAAGTTTCCGCGACCATAAGTAACAGAGTTTGCCGGGTCGTAAACATTTGATAATACGCGCGTGCGGCATCCCATATACGCGACTTCGGTTTTTGGGTCGCCTTTCTTATAATAAGCGGCGTTAAACGGAGC
Organism: Lactobacillaceae bacterium; assembly: GCA_031271345.1. Lineage (GTDB taxonomy): Bacteria > Pseudomonadota > Alphaproteobacteria > RF32 > CAG-239 > JAQWBS01. The sequence continues at coordinate 110,601 of JAISVX010000001.1, read as the reverse complement.
GTCTAAGAAAGAAAAGTTAGGGAAAAGTCTTTTTGCCGATACTTTGCAGGCAAATTCAAACAAGTCATAGTTGGGATCCTGCGGGTTTCCTGATACGCCGTCTTTGACTTTAAATATCTGGATAGGGAAGATAGGAGTTTCTCCGTCTCCAAGTCCCTGCCATGTCGCCTCTAAAATTGCTTTTGTAGCCAGGCGTCCTTCTTCGGATGTGTCCGTTCCGTAGTTTAGTGATGAGAAAGGAACCTGCGCGCCGGCTCTTGAGTGCATGGTGTTAAGGTTGTGTATAACCGCTTCCATTGATTGGAACGTTGCTCTTTCGGTAGATTTTAATGCTTTGCTAAAGATAAAGTCCGATTTTTCATAATTCATAACCTCTTTAATTGTTTTCTCAACCAGAGGGCGAATGTCACTGTTTAACAACGAGCCTTTTTCTTCTAAAAGAACTTTGAGTTTTGCTTTCAGAACGTCTATTTCCTCTTTCGGCGCGTCTAAGAAATCGAAAATACGGGCAATTTCTTTAATAAATGTTTTTGCAACGCCTCTGGACATCGCGTAGTCAAAGTTTGGAATAGACTGTCCGCCATGCTGGTCGTTTTGGTTGGCCTGTATCGCAATGCAGGCTAATGCTGCATAAGTCTCAATGCCGTTTGGCTCGCGGATATATCCGTGTCCTGTCGAAAAACCGTTTTTCAAAAGCTTTACCAAGTCAATCTGGCAGCATGTCATTGTTAAGGCATAAAAATCTTCGTCATGAATGTGAATGTCGCCGGATTTATGCGCTTTGACATATTTGGGGTCGATTAAGTCTGTTTCATAATAGAGCTTTGAAGCCTCCGAGCCAAATCTCAGCATTGTTCCCATAGCCGTATCGCCGTCAATATTGGCATTTTCTCTTTTTAACTCGTTGTCTTTGGAATCTTTTTTTACTAAGTCTTTAAATATTTCGACAAGCTCTTCGCCGCGCTTTCTAACCTCGGCGCGTTTTTTTCTATATAAGATATATGCTTTTGCAACGTCAAACTCTTTTGCGCGCATTAAAGCTTTTTCAACGTCGTCCTGTATCTCTTCAACATTGACGATTTTGTCGGAAGAAAACGCATAGCTGTCATCAATTTCGGCAGTAATTTTTTGGGCTTTTGGCGCGTGGTTTTTATCTTCTCCATAAACAGCGTTAAAAGCTGCCAAAACTGCTTCGGTGATTTTTTTGGCATCGTAGTCGGCTATTGTTCCATCACGTTTTCTTATCTTTTTTACAGACATTAGTCCCCCTGTCTTAACTAAATTTGTGCTTGATGAGATCATATAAAATGAAAAACAAATATTTTTGTTCTGTTCACTACCTTATATATTTTCATTTCCAACTGTCAACCATATATCCACAATATATTGTGTTGATTAAAATAATGTTAACCATATATGGTATGCTTTATTTTTCATAACAGATTGATTTATTTAAAAAAAATAAAAAAACCTGAAAAATAAAATTTTTTTGAGGGTAATTTAAAGAAATTTGTTGCAATGAGTCTTATCAATGGGTTGCCCAAAATACCGCCCTTAAAGCCTGTTGATAAAACAATGGGTATTGCGTAAAAACAGATAGTTGCATAATTTTATGGATAAGATTTTATTAATGCGCCAAGACAAAATAAATTTAAAAACCACTAAATATGATGTTGCCGGCTTGCATGCAATTTTCGGCTGTGCAGGTTTGAAAAAATAATAGCTTTAATTTTTAGACAAAATATGTTAACCTAAAAAAGCTTAAAATGTATCATTGTGTAAATCTAACTATATGTATTATGAGAAGAGTATTATTACTGGACTTTGATGGCGCGTTCTATCAAATTCCCACAAATGCAATCGCGCATTTGGAAGACAGAATTGACAGCGCCATGCTTCATTTACTGTCGAAAAGGCTTTCGGAGGCTTCTGAAAGCGAGTACCGAAAATGCGTTGATATGCTGAATGAAGCTTACAGAACTATCGACAAATCGCAGCTTGTGCCGAACCTGCACAACCAGAATGCCGGCGGAGACACTGTGGAGCAGCTTCCGATTAGAGAACTCGAGGGAAAAACGTTCATGGAACTTTGCCAGGCTGAAACCGCTGTTTATGCAGCGCGCGCCTTAGGCAAAATCATCGGACAGAACCCCCTCGTTCCGAAAAACCATAGGATTTCCGGGATGATGAATCTCGGACTGGGCGTTACGATGTATGAGATAGAGCTTTATTATCGCATGTATGCGACGATAAACTACTCGGACTTCAAAATATGTCCCAACATGGCGATGGTGGAACTCATCAGGGAGGCGCAAAAAAACGGCGATGTCATCATGGTGTGGACCGACAACAGTTCATCCAATGTCATCACTGGGTTGCAGGCTCTGTCTTCGCATTATGACTCTCGGAACTTTATCGCCATAATCGACCAGTTCGATTGCGGCGGATACACAAAGAAAACCGAGCATGGCGTCAAGAACGGTCTGGAGGTCGCAAGGCAAAAGCTTCGCGAAAAAGGAATTGACCCCAACAACTGCAGGCTGGAGTTTTACGACGACAACCCGCAGGTTTGTGAAAGTGTAACCCATTGGGGCGTTATTCCGAGCTTCGTTGTTAAGAGTGATGTTATAACCGCTCTTAACTAACAAATTAAAAGTACCCTCGCTTGTCGAGGGTATTTTTAATTTACGCTATATGGTTGAATATGGAATTATGACGGGTTTTTTGCGCATACGCAGGTTTCTAATTCTCTTAATCATGACAAAGTAACCAATGCTGGTTACGGTTCCGCCGCCAATCCAGGCGATGGGGCTGGCAAAACACATGCCGATATAGCCAAACGTTGCGGCAAGAAAAACAGCGGCAAAAGTTCTCATTAGAAGCTCGACAATGCTGGAAATCAGCGGAATTACGGCATTTCCCATTCCCTGCAGGGCGTTGCGGTATATAAATATCTGCCCCAAAGGAAAATAAAACAAAATGCTTATCTTTATATATGAAGTCGCAAAGTAAAGCACTTTATCCATGATTTCAAAATTTTCTTCCTCGATAAATATTTTTATCAGGCTTTCGCTGAAAGCAAACATCATCAATGCTAGGAAAATGCTCAAACTTACAGAAATCATTGACGCTTTAAAAACGCCGCGGCGGATACGCGATATTAGTTTTGCGCCATAGTTCTGCGCTACGAATGTCGACATGGTCAAGCCTAATGACACCATCGGCTGCACGGCGATTTGCTCGACCCTCATCGCGGAAATAAAGCCCGCGATTGCAATAGGTCCGAAAGAATTGCAGACGCTTTGGGTAATCGCCATGCTGATTGAAAGAATCGAAAACTGCAAAGCCATCGGAAACGCAATGGCAAGGTGCTGTTTATAAAACTCCCAGTTTGGTTTCCAGTCTCTCTTTTTAGGCAGAAGCAGCGGGAAGTTTTTAGGGATGTAAACAAGGCAGCAGATTACGGAAACAAACATAGCCGATATGGTGCCGAGAGCCGAGCCGGCAATTCCGAGTCCGAGATATTTTATAAACACAAAATTGAACGCAACGTTTAGCATTGTGGCAAATATGAGAAAATATAAAGGGGTTTTGCTGTCGCCGAGCGCCCTCATAAAACTTGAAAGCAGGTTGAAGAACACAATCATTATGGTGCCGCTGCAGATGACGCTGGTAAATATTCCGGCATCTTTTTTCAACTCTTCCGGAACATTCATTATTTCGAACATAATATCCATGGATAAAAGCGTAATCGCGGAAGCGGCAATAACAAAAGCGGCGCATAAAATGATTGACGCGGTAACGGAGCGGCGAAGCTTCGCATAATCTTTGGCGCCGAAACTTTGGGCGGTAATAACGGTCAATCCGTTGGTAAAACCAATGCTTGCAAAAACCAAAAGCGCAAAAATCGGCGCGGATACGCCCAAAGCCGCGAGCGCGTTAATCCCGATTAAACGACCGACAATTATTATGTCGGAAATACTGTACATCTGCTGAAAGATGTTTCCGATTAAAAGAGGAATCGTAAATTTGACAATCAATTTTACGGGATTGCCAGTGGTCATGTTCTGCATTGAAATTCTTCAAAAAAGATTAAGATACTTGCGGTATATATCTTTTGAAGCGAAAGTCAACAGGATTTTTAATAAATAAAAAACATATAGATTTTTATTTATTAAGTTGTTATAAAGAAAAGGATGCTTTCTGCATCAAAGCAATATATAATTTGCCTAATTTCATTATACTATAGGGAAAGCAAGGGTCTCATATAATGTTTTAGTTGCATAAAAGGGGTGGATATGGAACTGGTGCAAACACAAAATTTCACAAATGATGCCTTGCAACTGCTTCGGCAAGATAAAAAAATTTCTACAACTTCGTCAATTATAAAATCAAAGAATGATTTGAAATTAAAAACCTGCAAAATAAATAATAAGCGCTATTTAGGAAACAAATATAAACTTCTTGATTTTATCAAGGAAGTTGTTGATTCTGAGTGTGCTGGCATAAATGTTGTTGCTGACATCTTTGCAGGAACAGGGGCGGTGTCTTCGGCTTTTCTTGATAAAAAACTCATAACTAACGATATTCTGTATAGCAATTATATATGTCATGTCGCTTGGTTTAGCCAGCAAAAGTATTCAATTAAAAAGATTGAAAATTATATACAATATTATAACAGAATAGATGTTGTTACAGATAATTATATGAGTAAGAATTTTGCTAATACTTTTTTTGATAAAGACGATTGTCGCAAAATAGGTTTCATCCGCGAAGATATAGAAAAAGAATTTAAGGCGAAAAAAATAAATGACCGCGAGCGGGCGATTCTCATTACTTCCTTGTTGTACTCTATGGATAAAATAGCTAATACTTGCGGTCACTACGACGCTTATAGGCAAAATGGTACTTTTGATAAAAAGCTTGAGTTGTTTATGCCTGTGCCAGAAGAATGTTTACAAGATAATAGGCTTTTCAATATGGATGCAAATGCTTTGGTCGGAGGAATAGAGGCAGATTTGGTTTATATTGATCCGCCATATAATTCGCGACAGTATTGCGATGCTTATCATTTACTTGAAAATGTCGCAAAATGGGAAAAGCCAAAAGTCTTTGGTGTTGCGCGAAAAATGAACCGCGACAGACTAAAAAGCGATTACTGCACTTCTAATGCGCCCAAAGCTTTTGAAGATTTAATTAAGAACATAAACTCTCGTTATATCTTGCTTTCGTATAATAACATGGAAGCAAAGGGAAATGATCGTTCCAATGCTCGCATAACTGACGAAGATATTATGCGCATTTTGAAAGCTAAGGGGGAAGTGAAAATTTTCTCTAAACAATACAAGTCTTTTACAACGGGAAAATCTGATATTCAGGGCAACGAAGAACGTTTGTTTTTGTGTATTTGCAAAGAAACTCCGAAGCACTTAGTGCAGTCCCCATTAAATTATATTGGAGGCAAATTCAAGTTGTTAAAACAAATCTTGCCGGAGTTTCCTTCAAATATAAAAACATTTGTTGATTTATTTTGCGGTGGCTGCAATGTTGGGATTAACGTAAAAGCACAAAAGGTAATTTTTAATGATATTGATAAAAATTTGTATGGATTATATGACCTTTTTAAGAAAAAAGACAAATACTCCATACTCTTTGCCATTGAAAATATTATTAAAGATTTTTCCTTATCAGAAAGCAGCAAATACGGATACGATTATTATTCTTGTCGAAGCAATGATGGGTTACAGGAGTACAACAAGGCGGGCTTTACAAAATTAAAAGAAGTTTTTAATTCTCTTGAAAAAAAAGACGACTATTATTACTTAGTACTTTACGTTTTGATTGTTTATTCTTTCAATAATCAGATCCGCTTCAATAACAAGGGAAAGTTCAATTTGCCAGTCGGTAAGAGGGACTTTAATTCGAAAATGCAAATGAAGTTGTCTTTGTTTATAGATCGTATGAAACAAAGCAATTGTAAATTTTCTCACTTGGATTTTAGAAAAGTTGATATAAACAAATTTGATAATGGGACATTTGTTTATGTTGACCCGCCATATCTTATTACCTGTGCCACATATAATGAAAAAAAAAGCTGGGGTGAGAGTGACGAAAAAGATCTATTTGATTACTTGGATAAATTGAATGCAAAAGGTGTGAAATTTGCCTTGTCCAATGTATTGTCGAGTAAAGGAAAAACAAATGCGCTGCTGTCAAACTGGGTAGATAAAAACGAATACCGTGTAATTGCGCTTGACCATTCTTATGGTAACTCAAACTATCAAAAAAAAGACAAAGTGTCTAAATCCGAAGAGGTTTTGATAGTAAACTATTAGGAGATTCTTATGCCAAACGAAATCTTTTGGAATATGTCCACGTCTGTCAGAAACCCTGAACGACTTTCTGGCTTTTTGCAGGTTGCCGCATTACTAGATGGCGCGACTTGGGACAAAGCGTGCCAAGAACGCTTCCAAATTATGCTTATACAACATCGCAAGTATTTAAGCGAAACCGAAGACGCTTTAACATTTAGAAATTTGTCTGCCGAACAAATCAGCTGGTTAAAAGACAAAACGCTCGATATGACTTATGAACAGGCGGAAAGCATATTTAGAGCGAAGGACTACAAAGACCCAGCTATGCGCGGTCGCCAGTCAATAAACCCATTACAAAAATTGGGATTGGTTTATATTGTAGATAGAAAAGTTATTTTATCTGATGTCGGTCGCAAACTTGCTGACGGCACAATAACCTGGGACGATTTTATATTAGACAGTATGCTTAAATACCAACTGCCAAACCCAATAACGCAGGGGTATAGGGACTGGAACACAAAACCATTTATTTCTACGCTTCGCCTTATAAAGCGCGTAAATGAAATGTGTGAAGAACGTGGGCAAAAAGTCAAGGGGATTTCCAAAGAAGAATTCGGAATTTTTGCACTGTCATTGAAAAACTATACTGATGTTGATGCGGCGGCAGCAGAACTTCTAAATTATCGTAATGGATTTGAAGGTATTAGGCAGGCAGATTTTAGAAATTATCGCGAATGTGAAACGGTCCGCAAAGCATATACAGAAGATTATATAACGCAATTCCTTGCTGATTTTGATAATGCGCTTGAAAATTCCAGAGAATACGGCGACAGCATGATGCGCTATTTACGCCAAACAAAATATATTCGGATTATTGGTAAGTATGCCCATCAGTATATTGACCTTGAACCACGCCGAATGATTGAAATTGACGCTATCCTGCAAAATGACGATGGCTCTGCCAAAGAATATACCGCAGACGAATGGATAGAATACATGGGGACTTATGGTGCGTATGAATTGCCATTTGATACAATGCCAAGCCTTACAAATATATTCAATGCAATCGTGGTAGACATTCGTGCGCTGGAACAAAAACTTGGCATAGCCGAAAAATCACTTACAGTTCCTGCGGATAAAGTTGTGTTAAAAGCAGCCATTGAATCTGCTCGTGAATATCGTACGGAGTTGCAAAATCTTGAAATCAAGTTTGATTATTCACGTGATACCTCCAAGATTGATGAGGCAATAACGACTTTAGGCGATATAGCAGCCAGTCGAAAGGAAAACTTTGCCAACAAATTGCCATTAGAGCTTGAAAAATGGGTGAATGTTGCTTTAAACATCATAAATGATGCAGATAGTATAAAATTAAACGCCTCTGTTGGGGATGATAATGAGCCAACGTCTACTGCTCCTGCGGGAGTGCCTGATATAGAATGTCATTATGGGACATTTGGTGTTATTTGTGAGGTTACTATGTTGCGTAGCCGTGACCAGTGGTATAATGAGGGTCAGCCAGTTATGCGTCATTTAAGAGATTTTGAAACTAAGAACAATACCGTTCCTAATTATTGTCTGTTTGTCGCTCCATCTCTTCATGAAGACACGCTTGAAACGTACTGGACATCAGTAAGACATGGGTATAAAGGCGAGCGTCAGAAAATAGTTCCCCTAACAATAGCGCAATTATCAAAAATTTTAAGTGTGGTCAAACAGATGAAAGAGAGTGGTCGCAGTATGCGTCGGGATAGTATAATGGCTTTGTATGACCTTTGTACGGATTTGTCTTCCGTGAATAATTCTGGTGACTGGTCAACATTTATTGATAGGCAGATGAATAGCTGGAAAAATGAACTTTTGGTGGTAGTATGAAAATTGCCCTGATTCAGTTATACTTGGCTCGTTAGTCGAACTCCATTAGGGGTTCTTACTTTTAAAAATACCCCCGATGAGCGGGGGTATTTTTAATGGCACACCCTAAGAGGTTCGAACTCCTAACCTCCTGATCCGTAGTCAGGTGCTCTATCCAGTTGAGCTAAGGGTGCAAAAACTAGGCGCAATGCTTAGTACAAAGCCTAAATAACTCTTTTTGGTTTTTTTTGCAAGCAAAATTTAAACATATTTTAAAATTAAAGTAGAATAATCTATGAAAATAAGCAAATTACGCTTGTAATTTTAGTAATTTAACTTTACAAAGAACTCTAGGTATATGAAATTTTTATGAGAAGGTTTTTACAAATGAGAAAAGCAGTCATTAAGTTGTTTGCACTATCTTTATCCATGTTCATTATTAGCGGATGCACTCAAAAAGACGAGACATTGTTTCCAACAACGGCGGATTCTAATAATGCGGCAAGCGCAAAAAGCAGCTCGGCAATCAAATTGCAGTCTGATTTGCCTGTTTTGGGTACGACGGTTTTTGAGCCTATTGCCATTGCGCAGGGTCAAAGCACGGGAACATTTGTGGGTCAGAAAGTTTCGTCTTTCAGAAGCGAGCTGGTAAACCTTCAAACTGCGATAAAAAAACACAATGACGACCTTCAAAAAATTAGAGGCTCTGTAATTGCAAGCTCTACAGATTATACAAATTCTATAAATGATGTTGAAACAAGGCTTCAGGCGGGAACCACCCCCGGCAACCCTTATGCCGTGGCTTCTCTTCAAAAAGCTCAGGACAACATTAAGGGAATGACTGGAAACGCGATTTTAACCAACCAGCTTTCGACAAGAGTTGTTTCAGATATTGCCATGACATCTTATGTCGTCAATTCAATAAAGGCATCATATTCAGTATCCGGCGCGGTTGACGAAGACCATGCCCAGTTAAAGGTTCTTCAGGACGAAGCGGAAAAAACTAACGTTATATTAAACAATATGTTAAACGAGATAAACAATGACTATGCTCGTCAGCAGCAATATATTGATACAGCCAACAAAACTATTCTTTCTTTGGAAGAGCCGGTCAGAGTCGGTCGTTTTGGGGCGTATACCCGTCCTTCCGCGTCTGACGGCGCAACCCCCATTGTTCCATTTTCTGTAGCGCCAGCGGCAAAAAGCATTGATGTGTCAGCTGTTCAGCAGGAGAGTTTTTCAAGCAGACCTTTACTGGCTGTTAAATTTAATAAAAACAACGTCAATTATAAAGACGGCTTAAACAGAGCCGTAAAAGGCGCGCTTCAAGCCAAGCCGACAATGATGTTTGATATTGTTGCCGTAAGCCCTGTAAGCGCGGCTCCAGAAGTTAAAAATACGGCGAGAACAAAAGCAACGGAGATTTTCCAAGAGGTTATCGCTGTCGGTGTCAGCCCGGAAAACGTATCGCTTTCGGCTAAGTCCAAAGCTGATGCAAATTCTTCGGAAGTTCATATTTACGTTAAATAATCTATTGATTAAAAATTAAAGCCCCCGATTAGGGGGCTTTTTTGCTCCCGCTGCTTAAGCCGGCAGCACTTCCGCGATAACCGTGCAGTAATTATGCCCATATTCTTTTGCGCAGTTTGGGCAGTATACATACCACATATATATTTTTTTGATTTTGACGTTTTTGCCTTTTGCATAATTTTCAAAATCTTTCATCCATTTTGCGGTGTCGCCGTATGGACCATCATAAACTTTGCTTAAAAAATCGCCGCTGATAACCACGTTTTCCGCTTTTTCAACATTGCCGTCAACCGCGACGTATATATCCATGCTCCATTTTGACGTATGGTCTGAAAGACATAAATATTCCGGCGTATCAACATTAGATTTTTTTATCTTATTGAAGAGCCTGGTCATAACCGAACCAAAATTAAGCGGAATATAAAAGAAAGTTAAAACTTTGTCTTTTACAAAGCGTTTGTTTTTCCATTTATGAAACTTTTCGTTCCATATTTCGGGAGTAAATTCAGGGCAGCATTTGAACTCTTTGTTTTCACTCATAAATATATCCTCCGATAAATTGATGAAAACATCTTATCTTATAATAATTAACAACAAATTTATTTTTTTATGATATTTGTATGGTTATAAACTCATGTAAAGGAAGTTATTATGAGAAAACTTATGATAAGCGTTGCCGCTTTGGGTCTTATGTTTGCAAATACTGCGAATGCGGCGGACGGTTTTGTGAAAAAAGCGTTTGATGCCGCGGAAACGGCAATAAACAATGCCAGAGAAAATATCAGAAAATCTTTGGGAGACGTCGGACAGTATTCCAAAGAAACACGAGAGCTTTGGGGAAAAGACAATGTCTATCAGGAAGAGTTTTACGAAGAAGAGCCGTTATCATCAAGCAGTTATGCTGAACAGGAATCGTACAAAAACCCTCGAAATTTAATTACTCCCGATCAAAACTTCTATGAGGAAGAAGATATGTTTATTGAACCGTCGATTTCAGATTATCCTTCTTCAGAAGATGTTCCCGAAGGTTTTGAAACCGTGGATATTGACGAGCTTCCAGAAGTAAGCGCTGCAATTGAGTAGCCGTTCGGTTGAGATAAGAAAATCCCCCGTCATGGAAGCGGGGGATTTTGTTTTTATCTTAATATCACCAGGCGTAGTTTATTCCTACATTAAGCGATAAAGCGTCATAATTTGAACCAAACGTATAATTTGTTGTTCCAAAAATTGACAGCTGCTTGTCAACGGCATATCTTCCGCCAAATTCTATTCTGCCCAGCGTGCCTTCATCGTAAGTATCTATATCATCCGAAAGGTTTGTAATCCTTACCTTATCGCCGCTGGTAAAGACCAGAATAACGCTTGGTTCGATATATAATTTTGCCGGACCGCTGTTTAAAAGCAGAGTTTTTTCCAGTTTTAAACCCAGTTTAGCCTCCATGTAACCTAATACTTTATATTCGGAGGTTTTGCCAAAATTGTCGGCAATCGTATCAAAATCGAGTCTGGTATAAGAAACTCCGACATTAGGCTCAAGACTGTATTTGTTTTTCAGAGGGAACAGATAGCCAATATCCAACTCTCCGCCAAACTGGCTTCCATCGGTATCATTTTTAACGCCGTCTTTGGTGCTGAGATCTGCCTGCTGCATCCCGCTGTAAACAGCTGCGAATGCCCAGAAGTTGTTTTTATCATAGCGATAATATAATCCTCCGATATAGCTGTTTATGTCAATCTCGCTCTTAATCGGCGAACCAAATCTTTTGCCCCTGCCGCTCAAGTCATAATTGCCTTTTCTGTATGAGGCAAATACGCCGAGCTTGTGGTTCGCGTCATATTGAATGTCAAACCCGCCATCAAGACCATATATATTAGCATCCATGTCCTGCGGTTTTTTAATAGCGGCGTTATGATAAACCGGGCTTGCCCATACATTGTAAAGAGGTGCGCCGTTATAAGCTATGTCATAAATTCCGCAGCCCGGACAGTATGTTTTATTGTCGGCGATTTTGTTTCTGACATTGCTGACCATGCTTCTGGTTTGCTCAACCGCGGCTTCGTGAAGAGCTATATATCCGACAACTTCGGAAGCGACTTCTATATCCACGCTGATTTCCGGCGTTCCGGGCAAATCGGGAGTAATAACTTCTGGAGGAGGGTTTTTATTGTCGTTTTTGTTGCTGCTCATAATGAAATACCATTCTTTATCCGTTCCATTTTCGGTATATTCTATATTATAAAGATATGGGCTGGTATAAACGCGGAAGACCTGAAAAGACCCTGCGGAACCAGTGTTGTCATTGGTGGATTGTGCAAAAACAATAGGACCTTTTCCGCGGATGTCTCTGGTGCTGGTGCCGTAAACCACCAGCTTTGTAACCCCTTGAACATTGCCGTTAATGAGCAGTTTGTCCGCCAGCATTATGTCGGTGTCAACATCAAGGTGCAAGTAACTGTTTGATGCCGCGGACCAGCCGGACAATGAAACATCTTCCAAATATCCGTTATAAATGTGAAAAACGCCATTATTGAGAGACATGGAAGCCACAGCGTTTGCCGCTTTGGTAATACTTGTGCCGGGAAGAATCTGCCCCTTGCCGTAAATATCTTCGCGGAGAAACAGCGTCGTATTGTTAACGCTGATAACCCCGGCATTAATAATGTCATTTTTGATAAAGTTTTTGGTTGTTGTGAAACCGCCGCTGTCTCCAGTGTCATCTCCGATAAAGTTGATGTTGTATTGATTGTTATAAGAAGTGAGCTGATTGTTGCTGTACACGCCTCCCTCAATGCTGTCAAAAACTGACCACGAACCGCCGTTGGATGTTTTAAATACCAATGATCTCCCTGTAGTCCCCGTATCTACAAAAATGGCGTTGTAGATTTTGCCTCTGAAATCTTCCGTATAATTGCCCGCCATAAAATGGTCGACATTGTCAGCTTCAAGGGTCAGGGTGTTTGTGCTGCTGAAAATAGCGCCGCCTAAGGTATAATGAGTCTTGTTGGTGCTGGTCGTTTTTACATAATTGCCGAGGAAGTCTCCGTTTAATATCGGGTTAGCGCCGCCAATGCTTCCTGCGCCGCCTCGTCCATGGGTAACCACATCAACATGGTTGCCGAGAAAGTCGCCGTTTATACGGCTGATCGATCCGTGTACTGCTCCAGAGTGACCAAATGCTTCGCTGCTGACATAATTTCCGATGAAATTGCCGTTGATGGTATCAATTTTTCCGCCTTCGATATATATGGCGCCTCCAGACAGTCCCATTAAAGTGGAGCGATTAACAGCCTTGACATAGTTGCCGATGAAATTGCCGTTAATGGTTGTGATACTTGCGCCGCCGCCGACCATTATGGCGCCGCCAATCACATATCGGCTGCCGTTTATATGATTGCTGATAAAGTTGCCGTTAATGGTTCCGATACTTGCGTTTTCCTGTAATTCTATCGCGCCGCCGTAAGCGTTGCTGGACGATGATGTGCCGTTAACATAGTTTTTGATAAAATCGCCAGTGATGCTTTGTATGCTTGAGCCGGCGTCATCGAGGAAGATGGCTCCGCCGTATCCTGTTCCTGATACGTAGTTTCCGATAAAATCCCCTTTAATGTCGCCGATTTTTCCGCCGTAGCTGATAGCGATTGCCGCGCCTATATTGGTTGGACTCCGTAATCCGATAAAATGTCCCGTTATCGGCAGGTTACCGTTGCCGGTCGACATTCTGCTGATGGTCGGCACGTTGTCGCGCATATCCTGCGTGTATGTATAATAGACAGGAGCAACCTTTCCGCTGACTATCTCATAGCCGACGATAACATCGTCAATTAAGGTGGTGCCAAACCCGGGAGGAGGCGTATAACTTTTGGTAAAAGTTATATCAGAAGCGCTGGCTATAATATTTTCATCCTGCGCGTGGAACTTGTCTAAGGTCCCTTGATAATCAAGCAGATATTGGTCCGTTGGACTATAGGTCGTCTCTTCAGAATCTTCCGCCAAAGCCGCAACAGCCGTAATACAAGATAAAGAAAACAAAAAAACCAAAACAGGAAAGAAATATTTCTGCATAGCGCACTCCATATAATATACAACTTTATATAGCTAATTATATTACAGATTTATTATAAACAAAATATTAAATTTTTTAATAATTTAATATTTTGTTTCGCTTTATTTCCAGTTTTGTCGTTAGCTGACTAAATCTAAATCGTCTTCTGAGACAAATTTTGCGCGTTCAATGATAAAGTTAAACCTCATTTCTGGATTTTTGCCCATCAAACGCTCAACCAGTCGGCGGGTTTCAAACGCATCCTCGCGTCCTTCCTCAGTGTTTGTATTGGGAAGCATAACTTTAAGAAGCGTGCGTTTCTTTTTATCCATGGTCGTGTCGCGAAGCTGTATGGCGCTCATCTCTCCTAAGCCTTTAAATCTGGAAACGGAAGGTTTGGAATTTCCTTTAAACTCTTTTCCAAGGATTCGGTCTTTGTCTTCGTCATCCTGCGCGTAAAAAATCTTTGTACCGTTCGCAACTTTATATAATGGCGGAGTTGCTATATAAAGATGTCCGTTTTCTATCAGCTTTGGCATCTGCTGGTAGAAAAAAGTCATCAAAAGCGACGCTATGTGCGCGCCGTCGACATCGGCATCGGTCATGATTATGATTTTTTCATAACGCAGATTTTCTTCCTTATACGCGTCTTTCGCTCCGCAGCCGAGAGCTTCAATCATGTCTTTAATCTCTTGGTTTTGGAGGATTTTATCTAAAGATGCGCTGGCAACGTTCAAAATTTTGCCTTTAAGAGGAAGAATAGCCTGTGTGACCCTGTCGCGTCCTTGTTTTGCCGAACCGCCGGCAGAGTCTCCCTCAACAATGAAAAGCTCCGTATCTTCCGCGTCGTTTTTTGAACAATCGGCAAGTTTTCCCGGCAGGCGCAGGCGTTTTGTAGGAGTTTTTCTTAATTGTATTTTTTCTTCTTTTTTCTTCTTTCTGGCTTCCGCTCTTTCAATAACATATTCAAGAAGAGCATTGGCGTTTTCAACATCGGAAGTCAGCCAGTGGTCAAAACTGTCTTTAACGGCTTGTTCAACCAGTCTTGTCGCTTTGGCGGAAGTCAGCCTGTCTTTTGTCTGTCCTTGAAATTGAGGTTCTCTGATAAATAAGGACAAAGTCATGCAGCTGTCGCTTAAAAAATCTTCCGCAGTGATTTGCGCCGCTTTTTTGATATTGGCCATTTCGCCGTATTCTTTAAGCCCCCTTACCAATGCGGTCTTAAAACCAAGCTCGTGAGTTCCGCCCTGAGGGGTGATAACGGTGTTGCAATAAGAATATATAAAACCGTTTTCATCTATCGGCCACGAGATTGCCCACTCGACTTTGCCCTCATCGCTGGCAAGGGCTGCTTCTCCGGCAAAAACCGTGCGGTTAATAGTTTCCCGTCCGCCGATTTGATAATTTAAGAAATCTTGCAAGCCGTTAGGAAAATGAAGTTCGGCTTCCTGCGGGGTCGGGTCGTCTTCCATTAATACGTCTGGAGCGCATTTCCAAAAGATTCGAATGCCTTTGAACAAAAAAGCTTTTGAGCGCGCCATGCGGAAAATGCGGTTGGGGATTAAATATGCGCTTATGCCGAAAATTTCTGAATCAGGCTTAAATGTAATAGCCGTTCCGCGTCTGTTGGAAACGTTTCCAACCAGCTCCAAAGCTGTTTGGGGTTTGCCTTTGCTGTAGATTTGACGGTAAAGTTTTTTATCGCGGGCAATTTCAACCACCAAGTTTTCGGATAAAGCGTTAACCACCGATAAGCCAACGCCATGCAGACCGCCGGAAACTTTATATGCGTTTCCGCCGAATTTGCCGCCTGAGTGCAAAGTTGTCATAATGACTTCGAGAGCGGATTTATTAGGGTATTTCGGGTGCGGGTCAACGGGGATTCCGCGACCGTTGTCGGTAATTGTTACCGAAAAGTCCGAGTTTACCGATACTTCGATTTTATTCGCATAGCCGGCAACGGCTTCGTCCATTGAGTTATCAAGGATTTCCGCGACAAGATGGTGCAGCGCTTGTTCATCGACACCGCCGATATACATTCCCGGGCGGTGGCGGACAGGTTCTAATCCCTCTAAAACTTGAATGTCTTGAGCGGAATATTCATCATAGTTTGGTATGGTAACTTCAAATAAATCAGGCATTTTCATAAAATCTCTAAGTTCATAAATTTCATTAATCTGACTCGTTATATCAAAATTGAAAATAAAAATCAAAAAAATAGTTGCAATTATCCGAATAACCATATAAAAGATAGCTCGGAAGCAGTTTTTACCGCTTCTTATTTCACATGTAAAGCGGGTGGGATTCGTTTTGGGTCTCCGTCTGGTGTCTGAAAAGATAAGGCTTTACAGAGGTTTAACTGGAAAAAAGGAAATTTATAAATGTCTATTCCACAATTTTCATTGCGTCAGATGATGGAAGCTGGCGTACACTTTGGTCACCACGCTCGTCGTTGGAACCCAAAAATGTCTCCGTATATTTATGGAAAAAGAGATAATATTCACATTATTGATCTTCAAAAAACTTATCCAATGTTTTATCAGGCATTGTCAGTAGCAAGAGATGTTGCTTCTCAGGGCGGTAAGGTTCTTTTTGTCGGAACAAAAAGACAGGCTCAGGACATTGTTAAAGAGCATGCGGAAAGATGCGGTCAATACTACGTTAACGCTCGTTGGCTGGGCGGTATGATGACTAACTGGAAAACTATCTACAGGTCAATTTCCCGCCTTGTAAAATTAAACAACATGTTTGATAAAAATGAGACAAGCGGTTACACTAAAAAAGAATTGCTTAACTTGAAAAAAGAGCAGGAAAAGCTTCAAAAGGAATTGGGCGGTATCATGTCTATGGGCGGTCAGCCTGATCTTCTTTTCGTAGTTGACGTAACTAAAGAAGACTTGGCGGTTAAAGAAGCTAGAAAGCTGGGTATTCCAGTAATAGGTATTTGCGATACAAACTCTGACCCTGAAACTGTTGATTATCCAGTTCCGGGCAATGATGACGCTATCAGAGCTATTCAGTTTTATTCAGACATGGTTGCAAGCGCTGTTCTTGCCGGTATTCAGGCAGAAGTTGCGGCTCACGGCGTTAAAGTAGAAGAATCAGGAGAAGCCGGCGAAGCTAAAGCTTTCAAGAAAAGAACTGCTAAAAAAGCAAAATCTGAAGAAGCGGAAGACGCTGCCGAATAAGATTATCGTCTTATAAAAGTTATACAGTGGCGATATTTATGTAATATCGCCACAGTGATTTAAAAAGTTTCAAATTTAGGGGTATTAAAGAATGACAAACATTACAGCCACTATGGTTAAAGAATTAAGAGATTCAACTGGCGCAGGCATGCTTGACGCTAAAAAAGCGCTTGTTGAAACAAACGGAGATATGGAAGCAGCTGTAGACTGGCTTCGTACAAAAGGTTTGGCGACAGCCGCTAAAAAAGCGAGCCGCGTTGCCGCCGAAGGTCTGGTTGCAATCGCTGTTGAAGGCAATAAGGGCGCGGTTGTTGAAGTTAACTCTGAAACAGACTTCGTTGCGAAAAACGAATTATTCCAAGAATATGTATGCGATGCAGCTAAAGTTGCGTTAAAATGCGATGGCTGCGTTAATTCTATGGGCGAGTTTGCTTGCCCAAAAACTAAAAAATCTTTCAAAGAAAGATTAACCGACCTTATCGCAAAAATCGGAGAAAACATGAACATTCGCCGCGCAAAATCAATTGAAGTAAAAGACGGCGTTATCGCCTCTTATACTCACAATGCGGCGGCTCCAAATGTTGGCAAAATCGGCGTTTTGGTTGCTTTGGAATCAACCGGCAACAAAGACAAGCTGGCAGAGCTGGGCAAAACAATCGCTATGCACATCGCGGCGTCTGCTCCTCAATTTAAAACAATTGCGGAAGTTGCTCCAGAGTCTGTAGAAAGAGAAAAAGCTATTTTCACCGAGCAGGCCGCGGCTTCTGGCAAACCTGCAAACATCATTGAGAAAATGGTTGAGGGTCGTATCAGAAAATATTATGACGAGGTTGTTCTTGAAGAGCAGATGTTCATTATGGATACTGAGAAAAAAGTTAAGCAGGTAATTAAAGAAGCGGAAAAAGAAGTTGGCGCTCCTGTCGAGCTTAAAGAGTTTGTAATGTTCAAACTTGGCGAAGGTATCGAAAAAAGAACCGAAGACTTCGCAGCTGAAGTTGCCGCTCAATTAGGTAAATAGTCTCTAGCAGGGACAGACAATATTCAGCTTTTACCTGTTCAACTGCGTTTCACGAGATATAGTTCTGGAAAAAGCTCCTCTAATGAGGGGCTTTTTCTATTAAATATATAGGATTTTATTCCTTGCTTTTTTACAAAATTTATGTTATATAAAAACGTTACTAAAGAGTACTGTATTTAAAATACAGTACTCTTTTATTTATTTGATGACAGGCGGTTGCCTATTTTTTGTTTTTTAAGGAAGAAAAAATGAGCGAAAATAAAAATTTAATTGAAGTCAGGACGCATACAAGAGATGGACATAGAGTATCTTCTTACACAAGGGCAGCTCCTGGTAACGGCGTTTGTTTGGAAAGGTCAATAGATAGGGCTTCGGAGAATAACCCGAAAGATACATTAATAATAAAGAAAATACTAAATGAGCTTGGATATTATGAAAAGCCTGAATATGGCATGACACCTATACCAGACGAGGGAATGTTTACAGCGGTTCAAAATTTTCAAAAGGATAATAATCTAAAAGTTGATGGAATTATAAAACCTCTGGGATGGGCAAAAAGGGCTTTTAGCTCAGGAAATAAAATGTTTGTTATCAAGCAAACATTAGATGAAACATGTAGAGAAAATTAATTGATATTTATTGATATTTAAAGCTGAGATAAATATACTTATTGAAATGTTTAAAGGAGACGTTTATGAAAATTGTTTCAAAAGAAGCTTTAATTTTGGGGGGGGAATATATTTTATATGTTCTGTGCCTTTATACTTCTTCCCATGGAAGGTTGCCGAGTTTATAAGTGACATTTGGTTTCTAACATTTATATTCTTATGTATTAGGTTATTCTTTAATAGGGTTCCAAAGGTTATATCAAGAATTAAGAATGAGCATTTGAAAATTCAAGCATATCTTATATCTGTTGGCTGGATTCCATACTTTATAATAGCTTTCTCGTTTATATTTATTTTAGTATTCGGTTTGGAAAAAGCGGGAGATTTTATAAGTTATTTATCTGAGAACTTAATATTGTTCATATCGGTATTTATCTCTGTTATAATAATATCATTAGCCTCAGCTGCTTATTATATTATGAAGGCAAAATAACTTAAGATAAAAAGCCCCCTGATTAGAGGGCTTTTTTACTGCCTAATGATAGATTTACAAAAAATAAAAATTAGCGTACCATAGAGGAAAATAAAATAATAAAGAAGGTTCACATGGATAATAAAAATATTGTTAATCTTGTTCGCGCAAAATCTTTTTTTGATACCACACCTTCGGACGAAGCCGGTTATTCTTCGGTTATGTTTTTTAATATGTATGACGAAGAAAAAAAGGTCGGCGACTGCGCTGTGTCAATCCATGCTAATATGACCGATAACCGCGGCGAAAAACAGCTTTATCCAGATTCTTGGTACAAAGACAAGGCTTCGAAAGAGCTGCTGCCAATTTTGGAAGTTGACGGCTATTCTACTATCGGCAGTCAGGGCAAAGGCTATGGCAGGCTGGGTTATCAAAAGGTTTATGAGCTTTCGGTCAAAACCGGCTGCGGCGGAAGAATAATTACAATGCCGACATTTACCGCGGGAAATTTTTACGAAAAACTTGGCATGCAGACTCCAAAATATCTTAAAGACCAACATGAGGAATTGAAAAAAGAATATAACGCTGTTCGTCAAAAATTTCTTGAAGAAGGACATGGCGCCGAAAAATTAAATGATATTATGTTTGGTCTGGATGATGGCAAGTATGCGGATTTTGTTAATAAAACCGACAATTCGCTAAAATATTTTGACCCTACCCAGGAAAACTTGCTGAAGCTTTATAAAGGCGCGGAAAACAGAATTAAACAGCCAGATGATATGGAATTGATAAGCGAAGGCGCGAAATTATCAGCCGCTTTAAACGCGGATGGCGGCGGGGTTGAATTCATTGCGGAAAATGAAGACGATATTTTTTCCTTTACTGACGAAACAGGCAAAAGAATGTTTTTTAATAAGCGTACGGGCGAATTTGAAGATGTCGGCGTTAAAGTCGAAAATGTAAAATCCAGAATGCGCAAAGACGAACCTTCTCCCGCAGTTGAGAAGACGGAAGCAAATAATTCCATTTCTCCAGAAGTTGTTCGAATCTACAAAGAACTCAAAGGACATAAAAAGTAACCAAAGCCCTCATCGAGGGCTTTTTGTTTATTCGGCTCGGAATTTCTTTCTTGTTATTATTTTGACTTTTTGCATAAGTTTAGAAAACTCTGTTGCTTCGTTAAATTTTTTATTTTCTAATATTTCTTTGTATAAAGCTTCATCCTCATCGTATATGAATGCGTTGAGAGGGCTGGTGAGTATATAATTCTTTAATGTTTCTAAAGCTTCTCCATAATTTTCTGATAACATATAAGCTCTTATCAGGTTAATATAGGCTTTATGAGGAACCTCTCCGTTTTTCTCCTTATCTTTTAATGCAATTTTCAAATCTTTTATCGCTTCTTTATATTGTTTATTGCGTATCAATGCGAAGCCTCTATTGTTATGTAAATAAGCAAAACCAGGGTCAATCTTTTCTATTTCGTTGTAGTCGTTAATACAGGCTTTATAGTCTTTTAGTTTTAGGAACAGCGTGGCCCTAAGGAATATTAGATATACGCTTTCTTTATTTTCCTTTTTATTTAATAGATAATTTATCTTAGATAAAGCATCATCGACTTCTTCTTTGGGACCGTCATCTTTAAAGCATATATTTTCTACAAACGAAACATATTCGCTTTCTTTTGCTTTTTCTTGAGATTTCTTTGCGTTTTCTTCTGATTTCTTAGCCAGACCGACATCTTTCTTAATTTCTCTTATCGTTTCTTCAGCAAATTTTATCACGTCGTCTTTGGTCGTTTGAATTGATGTTATACCCGACCTCATTTCGTCTTGCAGATTAACTGTTTTTTCAAGAAGTTTATCCAAATCTTCTTTATATTCCTTTCTCATATCTTCAATTTTATCGCAAAGTTTACTTATTTCTTCCCTTTTGCTCTCATAAAATTTTATGAACATGAAAGGAATAATACCGCCAAAAACAGCCATGATTATTCCTAAAACAGTCAGCCAGGTATTAAGCCAGTTGCTTTGTGTCTGATAATAGTCAGACAAGAAGTTTTGTTTTAGGATTTCCGGCTCTTTCAAATATTCTGGAATGGTTTTATGTTTGGAAAAAAGGTCTTTGTATCTTATTCCTACATTCACATTTTCGTCGTTATCCAAAACCTCTAAAGAGTTTATGAAGTTATTATAATATTGAAGGTTTTCATCATATAGCTTTACAGTTCTATAGTCGAAAAAAAGCAGGAATATAATGCTTAAAACCCCAGCGGTTAATCCTAAAATGATGAGCGTTCTTCCCAGCCATTTTAAGACATTTCTTTTTTCATTAATGTCTTCATCAACTTTTGTATTAAAACTTTTTATGTCTTTTTCAAGGCTTATATCTTTTTCTTTTAACTTTTTAATATCTTCTTCTAAGCTCTCCAAAGTAGCTTTAGGAACCGCCTTATTTGTTTCTTTTGCCATAATTCCAGCCTTCATTTTTAGTTGAATATAAAAATAAATTTAAGCCAATTGTTGTTTTATGGCAAGACGATATAAAGTTATTCACCAAAATGAAAGCCCTCGATTGAGGGCTTTTTTGATTTGAAATTACTTAACTTCAACTGAGTCCGAGTAAAGGATGTTTCCAGTGTCGTCGACAACTTCTACAGAAATGGTATCTTCCGGGGTAAAGCGAAGTTTTGCGACCGAAGACCATACGCGCCATCTTGCTCCGCCGATATTGAATTTGTGTTTATAAATTTCGTTTTCGCCATTTTTCCATACGTGGTAAATGGTTTTGCCTTCTTCGTTTCTAATATCTGTGAAGAAAATAATATTTTCTAAACCTTCCTTATCAAAAGTTATTACTTCAAGAGCATCGACAGGCTGGCGTTCTTCAATATTGCTGGTAAATTGCGCAATTACTTCCGCATTTGCGGCAGTCGCTGAAAATACTAAGGCAGCGGCGGCTAAAAAAACATTTTTCATCATTTTATTCCTTATGTTGTTTACATCTCTGATTTCACATTAAAATATTCTGATATATAAGTCAAAAATATATATCTTCTCTTCCACAATCTCCGAAGATATATAACAAAAAGACCTCCGAATAGAGGTCTTTGTTTAGAGGTCGTAAATTTTACCTTACATATACTATTTCGCGGACTTGAGGCGCGCTTGTGCATGTTGTGGTAGTTGCTCCGCTGTACCTGTCCATAGTGGTTATGCAGTTTTGGGAAGAGGGAGAGCCGGCAACATAAGCCGGGGCGTTTACATAGGCTGGAGCCGGGCTGACATATTGTACCGTTGCCGCTGGTTGTCTGCTGCTCACAATGCTGTTTATTGCGGCAAGCCCGAATAACCCGGTTACCACGCCGAGGGCGATTCTTTCTCCGCTGCCGCTTTTCTTTATAACCGTCGTATTATGTATCGGTCTGTTGTAGTTTGGTCTGCTTTTATAATGGTTGTTATTGTAAGGTCTGGCATAAACGCTCGTTGCGCTTAATGCTATTATCATAAATGCGATAAATAATTTTCTCATGTTATTGTCCTCTTAAAAAATTAGCCATTCAAATTTAGAAACGCCGCAACTGTTTAAAAAGTTCATTTTCATTATTTATTGCCATTAAAATTTTTAGCCTTCGCCGTCTACAGGGTCATAATAGACGCCTTCGTCAACGGTATCCTCTTCGTCAATATTATATTCTTCGTTATAATCGTTATATTCGCCATCATAATTGAAAGGCTGTTTTTCTTTCATCGCCATTCTTTCCGCGACCAGGCTTATCGGAAAGATTCTTATTGTTTCATTAAACTCGTCAACATTCTCATTATAAAAAGTTTTTGCGACCTGAAGCTGCCTTTCAATATCATTGAGTGAAAAGACAAGGTTTGAATAGTTTTCGTTGTTTCCGAGGTCTGGATAATCGTCATAAAAATCCAATATTTCGCCGATGGTGAGAGATATTTCATTCTCAACTGCCGCGCGGTCTTCTACTGAAGAAACGCCGTTAGCCGCGGATATTAAGTCTGTCAATTCTTCTAAAAGAGAATCTTCTTCTTTTTCATAATCTCTTATAACACTTACAAGAAAATGCGCTAAATCATATCGGCGTCTTAGGATGTTTAAAACGCTTTGCCATGCTGAACGGATAGTCTTGTCTTTTTTTATCATTCCGACATAAGCGCCGACAGCCAATATAATTCCGGCAAAAATGATAAATATTATTATGGAAAAAAGAGTCAACATAACGATAATCCTTTATAATTTTACATATTTTCAAAATATGCTCAATTCTTAGATTTTTCAAGGAGTTTTTGAGCTTTAATATTTCGCGGCTTAAAATCAGCCTTCCGCAATTCATACAACAAAACCACCCTATGGGTGGCGGTGTTGCATGATGGCGGAGAGAGAGGGATTTGAACCCCCGATACCTTTGCAAGTATAATTGATTTCGAGTCAACCGCATTCGACCACTCTGCCATCTCTCCATAAAAATAACCTGAAATTTAAAAATGTCTTTTGATGAATTCTTTACCGACCCATCTTCATTCACTATGCTCATCCCATCACTAACCTCGGCGTAGCGAAGCGAAGACTGGTGATGAACAGGAAGAGATTAGCTGCGCCGGAACTGGCGGCATAACCGCGGCGATACTTCCGTCTTGCCTATGCCTGATTTTCGAACTCTTGTTCTCAGAATTCAAATCTCACATCCATCATATTATAACAAAACCGCCATAAATGGCAACTTTATTATAATATGGCGGACAGGAAGAGATTCGAACTCTTGATACGGTTTCCCGTATGCACGCTTTCCAAGCGTGTGCCTTCAGCCGCTCGGCCACCTGTCCTTAAGAAACAGTTTTAATTATAATTTCCATTTTTTGCAAGCTATTTATAACGATAATTTAATTATTATGCTCTATAAATAATTTAGATTTGAAATTTTGGGAATGTTGAAATGAATAAAAGAATAAGATACCTCCTCCTTTTGCTGATTTTTATAAATGGATACGTAAGCTTATCTTTAGAGCTTATAGCCATTCGCCAGGTTGGCATTTTTGCCGGAAACACAGCAGTTACAACCTCCATAATAATCGGCATATTCCTAGCTTTTATGTCTTTTGGATATTATCACGGAGCAGTTCTCAGGCTCATAAAGACAAACTTGAGAAAACTTTTATACATCAGCTTTGTCATAATCGCCTTAATGATTATGTTTGGCGGCAGCCACACGCTGATTGAAGATTATTTTACCATCATGGCGGATATGGGAATTAAATCAAACATTGCGGGAACATTTATTTATTCGTTGATGTTTTTGTCGGCGGCGCCATACTTATTTGGCTTAAATACGGCGCTGATGTCAAGATTTCTTCATAGATACAACCGCGATTATACGGGCAAAATAATGGCTATTGATACCATTGGCTCCGTGCTTGGCTCGCTTTTAACAACTTTGATTCTTATGCCGATGATAGGCGTAAACCATACGGTTATCATCGTTGTCTTTTTAGCTCTATGCGGTGCGTATATAGCCAAACCGCGCAAAAAAAGTTTAATATCCTTTGTGATTATACTCGCTATGACCTACGCGGTAAACAGCGACTATTATTTATATGAGCAGCACCGGATAGTTGAAAACAACGCGGTATCAACAATTTCTATTCATGACGGGGACGATGGAAATTCAAAGCTTATGGTGATGAACTGGTCAAATGCTTCAAAGTTTTCAAAAGATAAAAATCTTTATCTGCCTTACATAAAATATATAGAAGACAATATCATAACCAAAATGCCGAAAGACGAACAAATGGATGTTTTGGTTTTAGGGGCTGGCGGTTTTACAATCGGTTATGACGACCATTTTCATAACTATACGTTTATTGATATTGACAAATCGTTGCTTGAGGTTTCAGAAAAGTATTTCCTTGAAGAAAAGCTCACGATGAATAAAGAATTTATTGTTGAAGACGCCAGCCAGTTTTTGAAATATACTCCCAAAATGTATGATCTGATATTCCTGGATACATATTCAAGCCAGGAAAACATCCCTCAAGATTTAGTTACCGAAGAATATCTTCAAAGAGTTAAAGATAAACTGAAACCAGGTGGAATTGTCGTTATGAACATTATTTCCAGCCCAAGTTTCAACAACAGATTTACGATGAAGTTTGATAATACTGTGAGAAAAATTTTTGGGCATAATATCCAAAGGCAGGTTATCGGCGAGTTTGATGCATGGAATGGGGAAGGGAATAATAATATTGTTTATATTATATATAACAAGCCAAATTCTGGTGCGACTTATACCCATGACAAAAACACATTGATATTTGATATGTAAAAAGCCGGGTTTTTCCCCGGATTTTTAACTAATATTCTTCCGCCTGTCTGTTTTCCAGCTCGGCTTTTTCTTCCTCGAGTTTTACTTTCTCCTCTTTCAGCTTTTTAATTTGGGGCTGGCTTAGAAGCTCAAATAACGAAGCGCTTGTATCGTCATCCATTTCATTTATAAATCTTTCAATCGAACTTTTTTCGTGGATATTTCTAAGCGTTTCTTCTGGTATCATTTTTTCAAGCGGCTTTGCCAAAACCCCAGCCATTTCAAAATAAACCGAATCTTTTATTGTTTCTGTCTGATATTCTCTGGGCGTAATCCAGTTTACAAGGATATAAAACAATACAACCAGCAGACCTCCTCTTACAAAACCAAATCCAAATCCAAAGATTCTGTCAAAGTAGCTTAGTTTGCTGTCTCTGATTTTACCGACCAGTTTTTTGGTAAAAATATTCCAAAAAATAAACAGCGCCAATAAAATAAAACACATTCCAATCACGCTTACCAGCGCGACATTTTCAACATATTGAGAAACAAATTTATTTAATATCGGCAGGAGAAAAACTGTCGCGGCAATTATCAGCGTCCAGCCTAAAATAGAGAACAATTCTTTTGTAATTCCTCTATTAAAAGCCAAAAAGCTTGATATGGCGACGACAACCAGTATTACGATGTCTAAATTATTTAGTAGCTGCATTTCTTTTTCCTTAGTTAAACCAGTTTATCAATTTTTGAACATTTCCTATTTCGAAAACCGAAATATCATCATACGCGGGCTTTTTATCTTTTTTCAAAGATGCCGGCGTTATCGCGCTGGTGAAGCCTAACTTGCGCGCCTCTTTTAATCTTAAATTAGGCTGGCTTACGCCTCTTATTTCGCCGGACAATCCAATTTCTCCGAAGATTACGGTATCATGCGGAAGCGGTTTGTTGTTCATGGATGAAATTACTGCCATGGCAACCGCCAAATCTGCCGCAGGCTCAGAAATTTTTAATCCGCCGGCAATATTTAAATATATGTCCTGCGAGCTTAAGCCTAATCCGCATCTTGCTTCCAAAACAGCCAGAACCATTGAAAGCCTGTTGGAATCCCATCCGACGACCGCGCGCTTAGGGCTGGAGTAACTCGTCGGACTGACCAAAGCCTGAATTTCAACCAAAACCGGGCGGGAACCCTCTAAACCCGCAAACACGCATGAGCCGGAAATATTTCCCTGTCTTTCTGCCAAGAACAGCGCGGACGGATTGTCAACTTCAACAAGTCCTTGGTCCTGCATTTCAAAAACGCCTATCTCGTCAGTAGCGCCATAGCGGTTTTTTACCGCGCGGAGAATTCTAAACTGATGTCCTCTTTCGCCTTCAAAATATAAGACCGTATCAACCATGTGTTCAAGAACTCTCGGACCGGCTATAGAACCCTGCTTTGTCACGTGTCCGACCAGAAAAAGCGCAAAATTCTTTTTTTTCGCGAGCTTAATCAGCTCATAAGCGGTTGCTCTGACCTGCGAAACGCTTCCTGGGGTTGACTCGACATCTTCCAAATACATTGTTTGAATGGAGTCAATAATAACAACTCCGGCATTTGATTTTTCTAAAGTCGCGATAATATCTTTTACGTCTGTCGCGCTTGCCAAATGCACGGGAGAGTTTTCCAGTTTCAGCCTTTTTGCCCTGATTCTCACTTGATCAATCGCCTCTTCTCCGGATATATAGTAGCATTCCGGGTGAGAAGGAAGATTTGCAATGCTGGCGCATAATTGAAGTAAAAGCGTGGACTTGCCGATACCAGGGTCTCCGCCGACAAGAATAGTCGAACCTGGAACAAGACCTCCGCCCAAAACTCGGTCAAGTTCTTTGATGTTTGTGTTTAATCTTTCAAGGTTTACGCCCGAGCCGCTTAATGGAACAAAATCAATGATATAGCCTTTTCTTTTCGTTCCGATATTAGAGAAGCCTTCGCCGCCGATTTTTTCTTCGACAATGGTATTCCATTCGCTGCAGCTGTCACATTTGCCCTGCCACTTAGGATAAGCGGTGCCGCAGTTTTGACAAACAAATTCTACGATAGTTTTTTTAGCCAAGTCAAACCTCCACTTTTATCGGACCATGCGAACTGCCGTTAACAAATTGTCTGACATATTCGTTATTGGTTTTATCCATTTCTTTTACGGTTCCCTGCCAAATAATCTGCCCATTAAAAAGCATTGCCACTCTGTCGGCGATTTTGCGGACGGACGCCATATCATGAGTAATGGTTAATGTTGTCGCTCCCAATCCTTTTGCGCTTTCTACAATCAAATCGTTGATAACGTCCGCCATAATCGGGTCAAGACCAGTTGTTGGCTCGTCGAAAAAGATTATCTCTGGTTTTGTCGCGATTGCCCGCGCCAGACCAACGCGTTTCTGCATGCCGCCGGAAAGCTCC
The DNA here is from genome assembly GCA_031271345.1 of Lactobacillaceae bacterium. Lineage (GTDB taxonomy): Bacteria > Pseudomonadota > Alphaproteobacteria > RF32 > CAG-239 > JAQWBS01. The sequence continues at coordinate 82,815 of JAISVX010000001.1, read as the reverse complement.
GATGGATATAAGTCCGCGACATCTGGAGCCAGACCAACCTGACGGAGAACTCTTACCGCCTCGTTTTTTGCCTGTTTTTTTTGCAATTTTTTATTTTCGATAAGGGCAAAAGCAACATTTTCCCAGACAGACAAACTGTCAAATAAAGCGCCGCCCTGAAAAAGCATGCCCATTTTTTCGTGCAGCCTGTCTCGCTCTCTGCTGCGAAAGTCAACGGTTTCTTTGTCGTCAATGACAATGGAGCCGGCATCTGGAGTAAGCAGTCCCTGAATACATTTGATAAGAACTGATTTTCCTGTTCCAGAACCGCCGATAACAACCAGGGATTCGCCTTTTTTTATCTCTAAATCCACCCCGTTAAGAACTTTCTTTTTTCCAAAAGCTTTGTGAAGATTTTTTATTTTTATTTTTACATCATCCATTGTAATAATCTCCGTTTTTATTTCGCAAAGAACAGTTCTGTAATTATATAATTGAATATTAAAATTAAGATAGACGAAGAAACCACGGCGTTAGTCGTCGCTTCGCCGACGCCCTGCGCTCCTCCTCTTGATCTGTATCCGTTATAGCAGCCCATTAACGTTATGATAAAACCAAACACAGCGGCTTTTGCGATGCCGCAGTTAATATCGTTCGCGCTTAATTCCTGAAGAGTTGCGTTAATGTAGTTTGCCGGGTTGAACTGCAATTTATAAACGCCGATTATATATCCGCCGAATATGCCGATAACATCGCCGATTAAAACCAGGAGAGGCATGACAAGAATGCCTGCGATAACGCGCGGAGCAACCAAATATTTAAATGGATTGGTTGAAAGAGTGGTCAAAGCGTCAATTTGCTCAGTAACTCTCATCGTCCCGATTTCCGCTGCCATTGCGGCGCCGACGCGCCCCGCAACCATCAGTCCTGATAAAACAGGCGCCAGCTCGCGGGTAACGGCAATCAGCACGACTGACGCGACCATTCCTTCCGCGCCGAATTTTGCAAATCCCGTATAACTCTGAAGAGCTATAACCATACCGGCAAAAACCGTTGTCAAAGCGACTACCGGCAAAGAATAAAAGCCAATGTCCATAAATTGTTTACCAAGAAATCTAAAATAAAAAGGCGGCGTGACGCAGTGGTATACAGATTTTCCTATAAATAAAGACAGGTTGCCAACGCTTGAAACAAAGTTCACTAAAGGTCTTCCCAAAGCCCTTAAAAAGTCGTCTATTTTCTTCATCATTTTTGGACATCCTCATATCTTTAAAACTTAATATATATTAAGGCAGAGACATTAATAAATCAACAAAGTTTATAGAAATATCCTCGAAATTTATATTGACCATCAGGCGAAATCCGCCTGTTGATTTTACAATCGATATAATCTAAAAAAAAGAGGCTTTGGTTTGCATGCTGAAGCCTCTTTTTTATGAATTTAATTGATAATCTCTTTCGGATATATTCCAAAAAGATTGTTTTTTGAGACCCAGCCTTCAATTGAATTAAACTTGATCAGACAGAAATTGTTATTTGCCTGACATTTCTTTACTTCGCCGACAACGTCGTCTTCAGCTTTTGCAATTACTTTAGAGTCGTAATTAGCTTTTGCGTATATGTTGTTTTCTCCCGGAGTAATAACTTTTACGGTTCTTTTTCCAGACAGCATGGATTTATGTACCCAGGATTCCGAACCCTGCCAGTCTTTTACTTTTCTCCAAACTTCAAACTCGGCAATAATTTCTACGGGCGTGTCTTTTTGTAAGTATACCCATTCTATAGGATACCTTGCTCCAGGTCCCGAACGCGCGTTTACGCGGTTGGAACGTATGGATACCATGCGGGGAATATCTCCTCCTCCCGCTTCCGCGGCCACAGCAGTTTCCGAACCTTCTGCCGCCAATAAAAAAACTGCAATTCCAAGCAAAAACTTTTTCATTTCATAACCCTTTGTTTAGTTCCCTTATATTTAATAGTTAACTTAATATAATAAATAAAAAGTAAAAAAATCTATTGTTTGGAATCTTTCATATAAACATACCAGTATGCAAAGCCGACCAGACCGGCTCCGCCGACAATATTTCCGAGAGTCGAAGGAATGAGGTTGTTAACAATAAAAGCGTTCCAGGTTATGTCTGCGCCGGAATATATCGCCGCGGGAACAAAAAACATATTTGCTATCGAGTGTTCATATCCAAGGGTTACAAAAAGCATAACGGGAATCCATATCCCTATTGCTTTGCTCATAACGTCTTTTCCCGCAAAGCCCATCCATGTTCCAAGGCAGACCAGCCAGTTTGCTCCGATACCTTTTATAAATACTTTCCAAAATTCCTGGTTTACTTTGGCATTTGCCAAATTATGGATGTATGACTGCCATGGATCGGATGAAATAAGCCCCGCTTTATATGTCATAAAATATGCGATAAACTGAGTTCCAAAAAAGTTGAAAATATAAGATAATACCCAGATTTTGATTAACGCCGTAATTTTAGTTTCTTTCTGAGCGCAAGGCAGAACCATTGCCGCGCAGTCGCTGGTAAATAAATCTGCTCCCGCGACGGAAACCATAACCAGTCCCACGGGAAATAATGCACCGGCGGTAAATTTAACCAGCCCGGGGGTCGCTGCCAGCGTTTCTGGCATGCCGCCAGCGACAATAACAGTCAGCAATCCTCCAAAGGCAATAAATGTGCCTCCGAGAAAGGCTAATACGGCAAATTTTTTCCACGGTGTTTTGTATTTATAAACGCCAAACGCACAAAAATCCTGCGCTATTTCTTTTGGTGTGCTGTAACTCAATTTTTTAATCCTTTTAATTGTTTTTTCACAAGATAGATATATCTTTTATATAAATAAAACTTGAGGAGAGAATTAATGGATTTGATGGAAGTTGTCAATAATTTGATAAAATTTAAAACCGAAACAGGCAGCGGAGTGGAAATAAACAAGTGTTTTAACTACTGCAAAAATCTATTCGCAAACACAAATGCGGTTGTTGAAATTTCTGAGAAAGTTTTAAACGCTCCAGTTCTTTCTATTTCAAATGTCAAGACGGACGATTATGACGTTTTGGTTTTAGGACATCTTGACGTTGTTCCAGCTCCGAACAGCATGTTTACGCCTATTGTAAAAGACGGAAAAATGTATGGACGCGGAACACTTGATATGAAGTCTTTTGCCGCTGTCGCAATAAACTCGATGATACATGTTCTTCTAAAGAAGCTTCCAATTAAATTCGGCGTTATTTTATCTTCCGACGAAGAAAAAGGCTCAAAAGGCACCAAAGCTTTTCTTGAAACGCATCCTAATATCAAAGCCAAAATAGTTTTGGATAACGATGTCGGCGGAGATATTCAGGAAATAATCACGAAATGTAAAAATCCCGTTTTTATAAAAATTATCTCAAAAGGGCTTACCGCTCATGGCTCAACTCCTTGGGAAGGCATAGATGCTAATGAAAATCTTATGACAAGTTTGGCAAATTTAAGAAAGTATTATCCTTATTTTTCCCAAAAAACAGGCGAGCCTGAAAATACCTGGATTGACACAATGCATATTGCAATTATGAAAGGCGGCGAGGTGTCGAACGTAATTTCCGATTATGCCGAAGCGCTTTTGGATTTTCGCCTGACTGAAAACTCAACGGTAGAAAATTTGGAAAAGAATATAAAAAAATGTTTGGTCGGCGGCGTGTCTTATGAAATATCATCGACCAGCACGCCTGTTGTCATGGATGAAAATAATCCATACATTCAAGACTATAAAAAATTTGCGGAAAGTATTCTTGGAAAACCTATTAAATTTGTGCAAATCGGCGGTGCGACCGATGCGAGAGAATTTGCCGTAAGAGGTTCAACCGTAATTATGCACTCAGGCACGGGGTTTGGCATGCACACTTTGGATGAGTATGTCGAAATTGAGACGGTTAAGCAAATCGCGGATATACAGATTAGGTTTCTTGAAAAATTGGCAAAATAAACACTTGCCATTTGCCGCCAAAGAAATTATAAATTCTTTGTTGTTGTTCCCGTAGCTCAGTAGGATAGAGCGCAGGATTCCTAATCCTGAGGCCGTGAGTTCGAATCTCGCCGGGAACGCCAATGCAAACAACTCATATACGAATGTTTGTTTTCGTCAGAGATTAATCCCTACATATCGGAGAGTTTTTTAATGGTATGGAGCTGGATTATTTTAAAAGACAGCCTTGTTCGTTATGCCAAGCTCCCCCTAATTCCATACAATTTCCAACTGTAGTCAATCAGATTACCGGCAAAAAAACCAAAAACAGCAATATTATTGCATAAACTAATATTATGAATTTTGCTTTGTTTGACATTTTAAACAGCATATTTTTATCCTCCTTATTAAACCATAAATGTCAAGGATTTTATTCCCAATCGTTTTCCATAAATCAATTATTGCTTTTACCTAAATTACTGTGGTAAACTCTTTTTCATGAAAATAATTCGAAAGTAAGCGATATGAACAGAATAAATCTTGTTTGTCTTGGCGTTAGAAATATAGAAAAATCTTTATCTTTTTATAAAAGCATAGGGTTTAAAACGCATGAAAAAGAAAACAGCTCGGTTATTGTTTTTTTTGATAATGAGGGCAGCAAGCTGGAGCTTTATCCTATTGAAGAGCTTGCAAAAGATATAAACCCGGAAAATCCTCCGCCGATTTATCAAAATGGTTTTGGCGGGATAACGCTTGCATGCAATATGAAGTCTGAAAAAGATGTGGATGATTTTATAAAACTGGTCGAAAAATATGGCGGAAAAATAGTTAAAAAACCTCAAAAAGTCTTTTGGGGCGGATACAGCGGATATTTTCAAGATCCCGACGGCTATTATTGGGAAGCCGCTTATGGACCAAACTGGAAATTTGATGAAAACAATATGCTTATTATCGAGTAATAATGAAATTAAGTAAACCTGATGTTTAAGACCATTGAACGCAATGACGGCATATTTAAGTCCGGGCTTTTTGGAAAAGACGCACTTGCGTTTAATATCATGCTGTCTATTGTTGATAATTATATTAAGTATCCAAATCCCAAAATATTTTCAAATAATAAAGACTGCGTTATTGTAAACAGCGACAGCGAACATCCCGTTATTATATGGACGGCGGCTTCTTTTAGTGACTATGAGAGGTTGTTTGGTTTTGTGAGAAATAAATTTTCTCAAAATCATCCGTTTAAAATCATGTCAAAAATGAACATGTATGACCTTTTAAAAAACATGAACAAAGTAGATTCTGCCGATGTAAAAATTCTGGGAGTATATAAGTGCGATAGACTAAAAGATGTTAAATATGCGGGATACCCGGATAATATTACCGAAGCCGAAACTCCGATAGTCGCCGAGATGTTTTCTTTATTCAGCCAAGAGACTGGCGAAAACATAAATTCAACTTATGAAGAGAATATCAAAGAGGCGCGAAGCTTTATCTCCAACCCGTTGAGTCAGGTATGGAGAAGCCCGTCGGGCAGGATTGTCGCCGTTGCCAGAATCAGAGAGTCTGAGGAATATGGGCGGATTGGATGTGTCCTAACCGTTCCAGAAGAACGCGGCAAAAACTATGCGAAAATGCTTGTTCACTTTCTAACCAAACGCATTTTTGAAATGAAGAAGCAGCCGATGTTGTTTACAGATTTTGATTATGAGCCGTCTAACAAATGTTATCCTGCCGTTGGATATGATTTGGTTGGTACCGTTGCCAATTATAAAATAAACCTCTGATATTTATATATTTTTCACCAGCTCTTGAATTCGTATATAAGAATGATACGTAGATATGTACTATCAAAATATATAAAGGAGAGAGCGATATGAAGTATTTATGTGGACTTTTCGTTATGATATTAGGGGGACTGTTGATGACGGGAGATAATGCTTCAGCACAAAATCTTAATAGCAATATGGTGGAAAATATGGAAAAAACTAATCAAAATTCAAACTGGTATCCGTCTGCCTATGGCGCGGATGATGAAATTGGCGCGGTCAATTTAATAACTCCAGAGGTTGTGCTGCAAGCCATGAGCTTGGTAAAGCAAGGCAAGACGCTGGCTTTGGCTGTTCCGATTGACAAGAACTTTCCCGCGTTTCGCCATCGCAGCTTTCGTCTGTACAACATTCAGCCGGGGCAGCAGGACGGAAAAACTTTGGGTCCTAACAAGTTTACTTTTAACGACGAATTGGTAAACGCATGGACCGGCGTCGGCACTCAGCTTAACGGCATTGGTCATATCGGCATAGACAACGTTTATTATAACGGCAATAAAGCCGCTGATTTTGTTACTGTCGACGGCGTAACAAAGCTTGGAGTTGAAAAGGTTCCGCCAATGGTTACCCGCGGAGTTATTCTTGATATGACAGAACATTACGGCAAAAATATTGTTCCAGGCGGCACGGAGTTTACTGTTGCGGACATTCAGGAGGTGTTGAAAAAACAAGGCGTTACCCTGCGCAAAGGAGACGTCGTGCTGTTTAATACCGGCTGGCTGGAGCTTATTGGCGTTGATGACAAACAATTTTTGGAAGTGGAGCCGGGTATCGGTATGGAAGCCGCGCAGTGGCTGGCAGACCGTGGTATCGTGGCTTTTGGCGGCGATACATGGGCTTCGGAAGTATACCCTGATCCTCGAGGCAATGGCGATGAATTTCCTGTTAACCAATATTTATTGGCGAAACGCGGAATTTATAATCTGGAGCTGATTGACAGCCGCCCATTGGTCCGCGATAAGATTTGGGAATTTTTGTTTGTGCTGGGACAGCCGTTATATGTCGGTTCGACACAGGTTAATATAAATCCGGTGGCGATTTATTGATAAAAAAAGGATGCTGAGAACCAGCATCCTTTTTTTATTCTTGATATAAGAGATTTATTTAATTGCTTCTTCAATGGGAACATATTTGTATCCAAGGTCGCGAGCCACGGCTTCATAAGTAATTTCGCCGCCCGCAACATTTACTCCAAGCTTAAGCGCCGGGTTTTCAGATATAGCTTTTGTAAAGCCTTTGTTTGCTATTTCCAAAGCATAAGGAATAGTTACGCCTGTAAGCGCGAATGTAGACGTGCGCGCTACGGCTCCGGGCATGTTTGCGACAGAGTAGTGTACAACCCCTTCATAAACATAAGTGGGGTTAGCGTGGGTAGTAACATGGTCGCAGCTTTCTATGCATCCGCCCTGGTCAATAGCGACGTCAACTATTACAGAACCTGCCTGCATGGTTTTTACCATCTCGCGGGTAACAAGTCTTGGCGCTTTTGCTCCGGGGATTAAGACCGCCCCGATTAGAAGGTCGGCTCCTTTGACTGCTTCCGCAATATTATATGGGTTTGACATAATGGTCTTGACCTTCATAGAGAACATATCGTCAAGTTCGCGAAGTCTGTTGGCGTTAAGGTCGATGATTGTAACATCGGCTCCAAGCCCAAGCGCCATTTTCGCTGCGTTTGTACCTACAACTCCGCCGCCCATTATAACAACGCTTGCTTTTCTAACGCCTGGCACGCCGCCGAGCAGAACACCTTTGCCGCCGTGAGGTTTTTCAAGAAAGTGCGCGCCCACCTGTACGGACATGCGTCCAGCAACTTCGCTCATCGGCGTAAGCAGAGGGAGGGTTCTGCCAATCTGCACGGTTTCATAAGCTATTGATGTTACGCCGGCGTCTTTCAGAGCCTTGGTAAGCTCTGGTTCGGAAGCAAGGTGTAAATATGTAAATAATATCAAATCTTTTCTAAAAAAACCATATTCCGAGGCAATAGGTTCTTTTACTTTTATTATCATTTCAGACTTTCCCCAAACGTCTTTAGCGGAGTTTAGAATTTTTGCTCCCGCGGAACTGTAATCTGAGTCGGAAAATCCGATGTTGGCTCCGGCATTTGTTTCGACATAAACTGTATGTCCGGCATTGATGAATGAAGATACTCCGGCAGGAGTTATTCCAACGCGGTTTTCATTGTTTTTAATTTCTTTTGGCACACCGATAATCATATCTTTCGTCCTTATATAAATTGTTGTGATAATGAAAATATTTTACTATTAAAATTTATACAGTCAACGGAAACGACAGAGGCTGTATAAATCGGCAGAATTAAGCGCGTTTTTAAGTTGACGTCCGCCCCAAGCTCCTGTAGTCTTTTGGCAGTTTCTGATTTTTCAAAGGAATATAAATGATAAAGAACATAATTTTTGATGTTGACGGAGTTCTTATTAACTTAGATTCGAGTTATCATAAATTTTTGCAAACTTCATACCCGGAATATAAAAACATGAAGATTGAGGAAATGGCAGAGCTTTTCCCTATAGATGGAGAAGACGGAGCATTCGAGCTTCCGAGCCGTTTTTCTAAAGATTTTATTGATAGCCCGTATTATGTTAATCGTCCTTTTTTCAAAAACACCATTTCAGTTCTGAAAAAGCTAAAATCCCTTGAGCTGACTTTGATAACCTTGAGTGCCGCATCATCTCCAGAAAAAAAACTGTCTTGGCTGGCAGATACTTTTGGAGATTTGTTTAACGCCTATGAGCTTTCTCCAGCGGGAGTAGCCAAAGATGAAGGGCTAAAAACAGTGATAAATAAATATGGGCTTAATAAAGCGGAAACCTTATTTATTGACGACAGGTTTTTTAACATCAGAGCCGGTCTTAGGGCGGGAGTTGAAGTTGCTCGTATGCAGCCTGATTTATTTTTGCCTTTGCCGAAAGATTTAAGCCATGTCAGAGTTCTTTACGACATAGAAGAAATATTTGATTTAATATCTTAGCCTGTTGGCATTATATCAACAGCATTAGACTCTGGTTAGCTTTGCATTTAAAAAGACGGCTGCGGAACGCCCTGATGAAATTGCTTCAACAATAGTCGAACCTCCGTGTTTGCAGTCGCCGGCGTATATAATTCTTTCATTTTCAATTTTAGGGTCAGCCCTGCTTCCGATGGCTTTTATAATCAAAGAAAAAGAAGGAAGTTCAATCGTTGAATTTGGCACCTGCTCTATTTTGCCGTCAATAAAATGATTTTTACCGACGAACAAAGAGAAAGTCTTTCCTTTTTTCTCAATTTTTTGCGGGCTGTTTAAAACCGATATATCAACCTGATAATCGATTAGCTCCATATATTCTTTTTTGCTTATTTTCATGTCTGAAAGCCGTCTTCTTACAAACATTTCGATGCTGGACGCGCCGTTTATTTTTGCGGTAAAAGCGCAGTCAGCGGCAACATTTCCGCCGCCGATAATCGCGACTTTTCCGTCTGTTTTATATTTTTCAGGGTTCAGAAGATATTCTTTATATGAAATGCTGTGTTCTTCTCCCGGAACGTTTAGGCTGATAGAATTCGGCTCGCCTGTGGCAACGATTATGCCGTCAAATTTTGCCAGTAGTTCTTCCAGATTGTCAATTTTCTTATTAAGCTCTAAAGATATATAGTCTTCGTCAAAAATATAATCCCAGTCTTTTTCAATAACGTTATAAGGCAGTCTTGATTCTGGAATCATATTTAATGCACCGCCGACTTTGTCTGAGGCTTCAAACATCGCAACCTTATATCCCATGTTGACCAAAACTGGAGCGGCGGCTATTCCGGCTGGTCCGGCGCCGATAATCGCCACGGACATTCCATTATGGCTGGCTCCGCTGTAGTCTTCTTTTTTGATCCGATAGTTTTCTAAAATTGTCGCCTGAACTTTGGGTATGTTAACGGCAAAATCAATGTTTGCCCTTGTGCATGCTTTCATGCAGAACTTATCGGGACATATCAGCCCGCAGGTTTGTCCCATAAGGTTGTTATTGGTAATTGTCTTTACCGCGTCGTCGAAATTTGAGTTTTTGGCATGATTGATAAATTCCTGCGGGCTGCAATTTACCGGGCAGGCTTTCATACATGGCTGCGTTTTGCAGTTTAGGCAGCGTTCCAGCTCGGCCTTTAGTTGAATTTTACTTAAATATAAGTCTCTCATACCAGCCTCTTTTTGAGATGAAAATTCTTTGTAATCTGCGGGAAATTTTATCCTATAATCACTCTAAACTCAATAAATAATATATTTGTGGTTTAAGAACTAGATAAAATGTGTCGACATCTGCGAATAAATTTAATAAAATATGCAAGTATTTAGATACAACTTAAGAAAGTATTATGCCTATGATAAAAGTTGAGAATTTAGTTTTCGACTATATGACCAAAAGAGCTATCAAGGGAATATCCTTTAAGATAGAGAAGGGAAGTATAGTCGCATTAATCGGTCCGAACGGCGCTGGAAAAACAACCTTGATGAGATGTATGGCAGGACTTGTTAAACCTTTTAGCGGTGAAATTTACCTTAATGACATCAATGTTCCAGAGGATTCCCGTCATGCCCATAAATATATATCCTACCTTTCCGATGTCTTCGGCTTGTATGACAACCTGACGGCAAGACAGTGTCTGCGTTATGCCGCTTTGGCGTTTGATATTAAAGCGGCAGAAATTGATAGTGCGATTGCAGAAACTGCCGAAATGCTGAATCTGACGGAACATCTTGATGATTACGCGGGAAACCTTTCGCGCGGCTTGCGGCAGAGGTTGGCAATTGCGCTGGGGATCATTCATAAACCCCAGTTCATCATTTTAGACGAGCCGGCATCGGGTCTTGACCCGGAGGCAAGACTGGAGCTTTCAAAACTGTTTACGGATTTGAAAAACCGCGGTCATACTCTTTTAATCTCATCCCATATTCTTGCCGAGCTTGAAGACTATGCGACGCACGTGATAGTTCTTGATGACGGGCATTTGATTAAAAATGAGAAACTCCTGCGGGATACAACTTTATTAAAAGAAGAGAGATTAATCCCGTTAGAAATCAGAGTTAGAGCAAACCCTGAAAAGACAGTCGAATTTTTAAAGAAGCAGGAAAAAGTAAAAGCCGCGGTGTTCGAGAACAATATAATCAGCTGCACATTAAGAGGCAATGCGGAAGGTTTGCATAATCTTTTAAAATCTCTAATTAATGCCAATCATGAAGTTGTAGAGTTTATGGTTGAGAAATCTTCGTTGAAAAACGCGTATTTTGAAACCGTAAAAAAGGAGAAAAAAGATGCTTAGAAATCCAGAATTTACCAGAAACGCGTGGGTGGAGCTGTCTCTTAAAAGGCTTGTTTCCCTGCCTTTGCTTCTTATTACGGTCTATTATCTTGCGTATACGCTAAACGAAGATTATCCAGTTTCATATCTTCCTCAGTTGAGCATTTTGTTTTATTTGGCTTTTACTTTTCTGTGGGGAACCCGTTTGGCGGGAGAAACTGTTGTTAAAGAAATAAATGCCAGTACCTGGCCGTTTCAGATAATGACGTCGATGTCGCCGACAAAGATGGCTTTCGGCAAACTTTTCGGCAGCACGGCGTATATATGGTACGGCAATATTATCTGTATGATTTTGTATGTTTTATCATATAAAATTAATAGCGAAAAGCTACCCGTTGTTTCAAACGCGGAGCTTCTGACCAATGTCGCGGTGTTTATGCTCATCGGCTTATTGGCTCATATACTGCCGCTTGCGACAAGTCTGCACTCAATAAGATGGCGTCATTTTTTTGAAAGATTTGAAGTTACTTTCTATCAATTGATGGGCTTGTTTATGCTTATCCCTTTATACGCGGTGTTTTTGGGCAACAAAAAAGACCGTATGGTCAGCTGGTATGGCGAATTATATTCAATGAAGGCAATTGCCATAATTTTCTCACTTATCTTTATAGCTTGGGGAATAATTGCGATTATCAACCAGATAAAAACAGAGTTTGGGCAGGAACCTTATCCTGTTTCATGGTTTTTGTTTTCGATTTCTTTGGTTATAGTTCTTTTCGGTTTAAATAATTATAGCAAAAGCTTTATGTTCAGCAGATATTTTGGAACAATATCATCTTTGTTTTCTTTAATCGCCTTAAGCTACATCACTCTGAGCGGTGAGTCTAATATGGCGTTAAGACCTCATTTAATATCAAAATATTACAATGCAAAACAATATAAGCGGTTGTTTATGATAATGCCCAGAAGCTTTATAACCATACCGATAATTTTGGCGTTGGTAATCATCTTAAACTTCCAATTGGCAAGTCAGGACAGCGACAGTTCGGTAGCGTTTATCTGCGTAATATGGGCGGTTATGCTGTTTATGGTGAGAGATTTTTGTTTCATATATTTATGGTCGCTGTTTGCGCAGGGAAATGAAAAAGACACCACTGCGGTGCCTGTATTAATATCCTTGTCGACATATACCGTACTGCCCGCAATTTTCTATAAATTGAAATTGTATGCGATTTGCCCGTTCTTTATTCCGTTCTTTTATAATGGAGATAAAACTTTTACTTTTACCGAAAGTGCGGTTTTGACAATCGCTCCTGCCGCAACGGAATTTTTAATTATATTTGTTCTGCTGGTTATGGGTTTAAGAAAGAAATTTAGAGATTTAAAACTTGATGAAGACCTTCAATCAAAAAGTATATGATATAGTTAAGCGCATACCTTTGGGTATGGTGATGAATTATGGTCAGATAGCGCGGCTTGCCGGAAACTCTATGGCATCGCGCGCTGTCGGCTACGCGCTCCACAATCTTCCAGACCCCGAAACAACGCCGTGGCACAGAGTTGTCTTTAAAGACGGTTCTTTGCCAAAACTTTGGCATGAAATGCAATATAAGCTTTTGAAAGATGAAAAGGTTTCATTCACTCGTGACAGAAAAGTAAAAATGGAAAAACACGGATGGGATGCTTTTGAAATTGAGATGGAAAATTTTTAATTTGTTTAATATATAAAAAAGCTGGGGTGTCGTTTATTGCTAAACAACACCCCAATTTCGCAGTTAAAAGGCTTACCTCAACTCCACGCCGTCTATTTCTTTGACGTGGACAGAGGTTACTATAATGCCCCTTTCACGAAGCAGCAATCCCAGTTCATCATGTAATTTTCCGCTCCACTCATAGTCTTCAAAAATCTCCTGATATGTGTAATCTGAGAGAATTCTTGTAACCAAGTGGGGTATTGCAGCCTTCTCGTTACCAGAGACTTTCTTGTCTCTTGTGATAAAATCCACACCGAATTCAAAAGGAGCATGATCCTTGGAATACATAGTGCGGAAGTCGGTTCTGAACACTCCCTTGGCTTCCTCGACGGCTTTTTGAAAAGCCTCGGGAAGCTCAACTTCAAGATTGTGAATTTTCAGCTTAGATTTGAATTCATATCTGGCATGAAATTCTTCGGCAATCTTTTCCTTAAGTTCCTCAACATCCAAATCAATGCATCGATTCTGGGTAAGGGTGACCATAGTAGAGCCGGCAAAAATGATTTTCATCAAATCCACCTGTTCTTCCAAAGAAGAGCGGGACATTGCTTTATCAGCAAAAAGAGGAAACGAAACTTCAGCCGAAACAGTGACCTTAACCAGATCTTTGGTGTAAGCTTCAATGTCGAATTTCACGTGTTCGTTTTTCTTGTTTACTGCGAGGATAATAATGGCGGATACGGCAACTGCAATAGCAGCGACAAAAACAATTTTCTTCATATTTTAAAAGATTAAGTTTACATTCCGTGAGCAAATAATTTACAATTTTATAGTATGTTGTTATAATATTGTACCCATATAGAATATCAAAAAACGCAGAGAAACTCAAGTTAAAAGAAGAGGAGAACAGAAATGGAGCGGGGGTATTACTTTTTAGCAAACCCATACAATGGCACGGAGGAAGAAAAAAATACAAGGTTCGAGCAAACATGCAAAGCGGCGGCTCATTTGCTTAGAAATGGTGTAAAAACATATTCTCCAACGATTCATAATAATGTAATAGTCAATGTCTCGGGGGACTGGACCTCGGAAGAAAAAAAAGAGTTTTTAATGCCCTTCAGCCTGACAATGCTGGATAAATCACAAGGACTGATTTTACTAATGCTTGACGGTTGGGAAAAATCAGCGGGGATTTTAAAAGAAATCGAATATTGCAAAAACAATAAGATACCTGTTTACAAGTTTGCTTATGATGAGCTTATGAACGGCGGACAAAGTCTGGAAAAGCTAAAATAACATCATCTCCAATCCTGTAAGAACTGGAGATGATATATGGTTTTTATTTATTAGTCTAATTCGGGAATTAACGGAATAAGCTCAATATCGTTCTTTGCGCTTTCTTCTCTTATCCATTTCTGGTTTCTTCCAAAAGGTCCGATTTTTCCCCGCACGATTAGGGTATTTTTATTTTCAAGCCATGCTTCGGAATTATATACTTTGCCTTTTTTCGGGTCTAAGATTTTCCCCCCGGTAAATTTATCTCCAGTATCTTTTAGGTTCCAGAGAATATCAAGTCCGACAATTTTTGGCGAACCTTTTACTCCTTTGGCTGTTGCGGTTTCATTTTTAAACAGACGAACGACTCTTCCATAAACGTTTCCGTTGTTTTCATATATTTGAACGAGGCTTTTAGCTTCGCCGGTCTCGTCGTCAATGGTTTTCCATGTTCCGGCAATCGGTTCTGCCGCAAGGGCAAAAGCCGAGCTGAAAATTGTTATTAAAAAAGCGATAAATATTTTTTTCATGTGTTTTCCTTTACTTATATTTCAAAATTTGCCGCACCCACAAGAGCGGAGTTGTCGTGGGTAATGACATAAATAGGATAATCTTTGATAAAGACCGATTTGTTGTTTGAGAATGTGAAGCTATAGTAATCAATAAATCTGGATTTTTTGAAAAACTCTAAATTCTCTTCTCTGTTTAGGATTCCGCCGATTATGTATATTCCCCCGGTTGAAAGAAATGTTGCGGCGAAGTTGCGCGCCAAAATTCCTAAAAACTCGCAGAAAATGCCGAACACCTCTCTAGACTTTTCCGAGCCTTTTCCAAAATCTGACATAATCTCTTCCGTAGTTTTTTTATCATCGTAAAGCGCTTCGTATAAATTGCTTATGCCTTTTCCCGATGTCAGCTCTTCCCATCTCACATAAGGCTGGTATTTGAGCATTTTTTTAATAATTTCCTGTTGTTTCAAATCTGCCGCCGCTGCAAGCTCTGCTCCGCCTTCGGATGGGAAATAGTCCATTTTGGTTGTGTCTTTATTATAACATCCGTAAGATATGCCAAGCCCCGTTCCCGGACCGATAATAACAACCGAGCCTTCTTTGTCTTTTTTCCCGCCGTAGATTTTTTCAATATGGTCGTCTGTCAGATGGGGAATTGCCGAAGCATGGGCAAGCAAATCATTGATAAAGACAATTTTAGCTATTCCCGTGTCCCGCTCCAGAGTCGCGGTTTTATATCCCCAGTCATTGCTTCCCGCATGCGGCTTGTTGTCAATTACTGGAGTATTAACCGCAATAACCGCTTCGGTTATATTTTTGCTAATCATGCTTTTGTAGGTAATAACAGCTTTTGTTATATTTTCAAAATCTGATTTCAAAAACTTTTTAGTTTCAGAAATCTTACCCTTGTCATCGACAAAAGCGAACCTGACATTTGTTCCGCCTATATCGCCAATCAATCTCATTCCGCACCTCTGCTGTTTTTTATGATTAATCCCGCGTTTGCGAGTAAAATTAGAAGCCCGCCGAAGGCAATGTTCCAAGTAAAAGGAGTTCCTAAAAATATAACGTCTAAAGATGTTCCGACAACTGGTTCCAGCAAAAGAATAAGCCCCAGGTGAATATTATTTACTTTTTGCGCGGCTTTACAAAAAAGAAGTCTTGCGCCGATACATATTACAACGGCAAAAATAAAGACATAAAACATAACCAGCGGCGGCTTATTGAATGACAGCGCCGATATTTCCGGGTTTGGAAACAACATAACAATCAATGGATAGGCTAAAATAAACGGCAGCGAGGCATATAAGTTTACAAAAAATGTTGTGGTTAAAGGGCTGATGTCTTTTTTGGAATAGTTGGAGGAAAACAGTATCCATACGGACATTTCTATACCCGCAATCAATCCAAATATAATTCCTAAAACGGAGTAGGTCATTTTTTCCCATGGAGACAAAAGAAAAACCAGTCCCAAAACTATCGCGGCGGTAACTACGGCGTCTTGCTTTGTAAACTTTTCTTTTAAGAAAGCTGTGCTTATGATAATGGTCCATAGCGGCTGCGAGTATAGTAAAAACAATGTGAGAGATACGGACACTCCTAAAAACAGCGGTGCATACTGGCTAAAATGCCCGATAACGTTAAATGCGAAATAAAAAATGCTTACCCAGAGAGGAACGGAATAAAAGCTTTTAATTTCTTTTCTGACAAACCAGAACAGCATTACAACAACCATTAAAGCGGGAATAATAATCACTTCAAGCAAAGAAAAGCCGTATTTGCCCATCATTCCGCCGCCGAATATAAGCATTCCAAAGAGTATTCCCGAAAGCGTGATGTATATATAGTTTGTTAGTATAGAACTGTTTTTCATCAGGTTCTTCTTTCCTATTTTGTTGTTTTTAATATTAAACACATATTTGCAAATAAAATCAATGCTCCTCCCGCGGCGATGTTCCAGGTAAAGGTCGTTCCAAGGAAAACAACATCCAGAGCAACTCCGACAACGGGTTCAATTAACAATATCAGCCCTAAATGAATGTCGTTGACTTTTCTTGAGCCTTTATAAAAAAACATCGGCGCCGCGACAAAAACCGTAAGCGAATATATTATAACGCAAATCATCATAACTATGGACCTGTCAAAAGAAAAACCTGAGATTTCTGGAGCTGGAGCAAGTTTCAGCAAAAATGGATAAGCCAGAATAAAGGGCAGGGAAGTATAAAGATTTGTAAAAAATGTCGTTGTAACGGGTTTAATATTATTTCTTGTATAATACGCGCCGATAATCACCCACCCGGACATACACAGTCCGCCGATAAGAGCCAATATTACGCCTAAAACGGAATATGTCATCTCGCGCCATGGAGCCAGCAGAATTACTAAGCCCGTGATTACGGATACGGTAACGACTGCCTCGGTTTTTGTAAATTTTTGTTTTAAAAATGTCGAGCTTATTAAAATTGTCCAAATCGGCTGGGTATATAAAAGAAACACTACTAATGAAACCGATACGCCGACAAACAGCGGTGCAAGCTGTCCGATTTGTTCCAATATGCAGTTTATAGGATAAAAAATAGAAATCCATAAAGGGACTCTAAAAAAGCTTTTTAAGTCTTTTCTGACAAACCATAATAAGAAAAAGAAAATTACCGTATTGGGGATAATCAAAACCTCAATTAGGGAAAAACCGTATTTACCCATCATTCCGCCGCCAAAAACCAAAAACCCGAACAAAACGGCGGATATAAATACATATATATAGCTTTGGGTCAGCGAAGAAGATTTCATTGTTTTTTTCCTGTTATTGGTTCAATTACTCTGTCAAAGACACCCTGACATTTAGAAATAGTAAGACCATAATTGGTTATTGGAACATTTAAGCTCTTGCATTTTTCAATGCGAACCATCGTTTCTTTTACCGTTAACATACATGAGCCGCAGTGAAGAATAAGAGCATAGCTTTCTAAATCTTTTGGAAAATCTTTGCCGCTGCATATATTAAAAACAAGGTCTTTTTTAGCATAAGCCCTAAGCAGCTTTGGCAGGATGGTTCTGGCGATGTCGTCTTCTTCCGTTGTATGGGAACAAGCTTCGGCAATAAGAATTTTATCGCCGTCTTTAAGGTTGTCAATTTTTGCCGCGCCTTTTGCATATTCGGCAAAATCGCCTTTTAATCTGCCGAAAAGAATGGAAAAGGTCGTTAGTTTTTGTTTCTTAGGCAGCATTTCCGCAACTTCTTTTACCACTCTTGAGTCGGTAATAGCCAGAGAAAACGTTGTGTCTTTAACGGCGTCTTTTACTTCTTCAGGCTGAACAATCGTGGGCAGGGCATTAATGTCTAAAAGCTCTCTTAGAATCTGTACCTGCGGCAGGATAAGTCTTCCTTTAGGAGCGGATTTATCAATCGGAGCGATTAGAAGAACTTTGTCTTTGCTATTTACCAGTCCGTCCAATATTTTTGCTTCTTTCTCATCAGCCAATTTTTCGACTATCTTATTTTTAAGCTCCTCAATACCTTGCCCTGTTATGGTTGAAACGCCCTCGGGGTGATGATAAATGTCGGCTTTGCTGTAAACAATTATAAACGGAGATTTTATGGTTTTTATAAAATCTTCCTCCCATAAGCCCAGCTTATTATCGGCAACGACAACCAAAACAAGGTCGGCGTTTTCAATAGTTTTTTTTGCCGCTTCGATTCGCATTGGCGCTAAAGATGTTTCATCTTCAAAACCGGCGGTATCATAGAAAGTTACGGGTCCAAGCCCAGCCAGCTCAAAAGCTTTTCCCACGGCGTCGTTTGTCGTTCCAGGAGCATCGGATACAATTGCCAAATCTTGCCCGATTATGGCATTTAACAGAGAAGATTTTCCCGCGTTAACCTTGCCGGCTAATGCGATTGATTTTCTAAGAGATTTTGGCGTATTTTCCATTGCAAATTTCCTTTTTTGACCTTCCAGGTTCGCCCTTGTTTATGTATAACCCAATGCCGGACACCATATCTTTTACCGCTTGAATTCTGTTTTCCGCTTCGTCTCCGACAGTGTTTTTGCCATCGTATATCCTGTAGTGTTTCCTGACGGAAGCAGGAGTGAAAGAGTGCATTAAAACATTGCATCCTCGTTTTAGTCCCTCTGCCTTTGAACCTGGGTGCAAGCTTTCCATGGCGGACGTAACCGGGATGTTTACTTTTGGGTCTAAAATCCGATAAATTGCGCAGGCTCTGTGAACTAAATCCGAATATGACCGCGGTTCATCCGCCCATGGAGTATCCTTGGTGTTGATAAAAGGCGACAGCGAAAACATGTGTATGCCCATATCTTTTAGTTTTAAGATGTCCTGTGCCAGCATTTCATTCGTATAGCCGGGCATTCCCGCAATAAATCCGGAACCTGCCTGATAACCAAGCTCGATAAGTTTTTTTATTCTGTCAATTCTACGCGGCATTGAACTTCCTGGTCTGGCATTTTTGAAAACCGTTTCGTTAAGAGTTTCAATTTTTAACAGATACCTGTCAGCGCCGGCATCTTTCCACTCTTCGTAAACATAATCTGGATGTTCGCCGAAAGACAAAGTTATATCGGCATGCGTCGCTTTTTTTAGTTCTTTAATTAAACGCGTGACGAGTTTTACTTTGTCGTTGTCTATAATCTCTCCCGCCTGCAGGACCAAGCTGGTGATTCCATGTTCGACAATGCCGAGACCGGCCTGATATATATCGTCAAAATCAAGCGCAAATCTTGTCAGTGATGTGTTTTCTCTTCTCAGTCCGCAGTAAAGGCAGCTGTTTTTGCATAAATTCCATGGCTCAATGATAGCTCGCAGATATACTTCTTTCCCATACGCCTCTTCTTTTTTCTGGTTGGCGGTCTGGTAAAGCCAGACATCGTCGGCGCCGTTTAGCAAATCGACGGTTTCTTTATAAGTAAACATCGCTTTCCCCTGTTTGAACTTTGCATAAGCTGTCTTCAAATAGTTTGTTTCTGCCGTCTTTCATGAGCTTGTCGATAAGCTTTTTGCCTGCCTCTTTAGTTTTAGGCGAAGCATAATCTCTTAAATATTCGGCAAAGGTCAGTATGCCGTTTGGAGTGCAGAAGCTGCTCATAAAGTTAGTTTTTGCCAAGCCCATAAAATGGTCGCCGGTTCTGCCCTTGCGGTAGCATCCTGTGCAGAAAGAAGGTATGTAATTAAGGGTGGTGACCATATCATAAATAACATCGTCTAATGAGCGTGGATCGTGAACGGTAAACTGCTGCGTGTCATTCTGATTAACTTTCGCGGCGTTATAAGACCCGGGATAAACTCTTGATGCCGCCGAGATTTGTGAGATTCCGTATTCTAAAAGCTCCTTGCGAAGCTCCGCGCTTTCGCGCGTTGACAAAATCATCCCCGTATATGGAACGGCAAGCCTGCTTATGGCGATTATTCTTCTCAGCTCGTTATCGCTAATTTTATGCGGCGGGTTATAAGACATTTCCGACCCCATAGCTTCTTCGATTCTTGGAAAAGAAATTGTGTGAGGACCGACGCCCATATCTTTTTCTAACTGCTGGCAGTGCATTAAAAGACCTAAGGTGTCAAACTTATAATTTGACAAGCCGTATAAAACGCCCATGCCGACGTCATCAATGCCAGCTTCCATAGCTCTGTGCATTGCGTATAAACGCCAGGAAAAATCGGCTTTTGGTCCGCTTGGATGAACTTCTTTATATGTTTTTGTACTATAGGTTTCCTGAAAACATTGATATGTTCCAATATTTGCGGTTTTTATAGCTTTGAAATTTTCCATTGAAAGAGGGGCCATGTTTACGTTTATTCTTCTTATTTCTCCGCTCGGCTCCGATTTAACGCCGTAAGCTTCTTGAATAGTATCGGCAACCCAGCCCATATCGTAGTCGAACTCTCCATAAACCATCAATAGGCGTTTATGCCCCATTTCGGTAAGTGTTTTTGTTTCTTTATTTATTTCTTCTTTGTTTAAGGTTTTGCGGACGAGCTTTTTATTATCAATTCTAAACCCGCAGTACGTGCAGTTGTTTACGCATGCGTTTGACACGTATAAAGGCGCGAAAAGAACTATCCTGTTTCCGTAGATTCTTTTTTTTATTTCTTTGGCGGTCTTAAAAATCCGTTGTTCCGTTTCAGGGTCGGTATTTTGTAAAAGAGCCGCGGTTTCTTCAAGGCTTAAGCCCTGATGATTTATATCCTGACACTTTGCAAGTATGTCGGTTATAAATTTTTTATCGGATGTTTTGTGTTTTTCCAGAAGATTTATGATTTTTTCTTCATCTATAAAATTTTGCATGCTCATTTTTTATTTTTTCTTATAATATCTTTCCATTCGGAAACAATATTAATATCTTCCTTATCTAAATGTTTAGCGTCATTTTGAATATCTGTTGCTATTTCAACCGCAATAGAAGGATATAAACTGCCTTTAGTTTCTTTATATTCGTCTAAAAGAATTTTTAATGCGCAGACTCTTTTATCCAGCCTTTTCATTAGGAGGGCATTTGTGTCCCAGTGCTTCAGTGTAAGATTTTTGCTCATTTCCGTTGCGTTGCCGGAAAAAGATGCCGGATTTAAGGTCAAGAGACATTCTTCAATAAGGAGCATAACCTTTTTTCTTTTTTTGAATAAGTCTCTTGTATGAGTATCAACAAATCCCCACGTTTCCGCTCTGAAAATCATTTTATTCATGTTTCTGCTATAATCTTTTTCCAGCGCGTTTTTCATCTGGGCAAAGACGGCTTTTGCTTCTTTATGTTTAAAGAAATCAAACAGGTTTGCTTTATAATTTGCTTCGTCCAGAGGAACTTTATTTTTTGTCTCTTTGATGAAAATATAAGATTTCGCGCACAGAACTTTTTTATTAATTCTATGCAGTTTCCATATTATTAACAGTATTGCTATACCAAGAAAAATTATGCGTATCACTTAAGTAGCCCCATATTGAATTTGATTATAAATAGATAGCATATAAATTTGATTATATCAAACGTAAAAAAGGCTCTTAAACTAAGAGCCTTTTATTTATTTTCCTTGTAATATGTTTTGGATTAGTTCCTTGACGGAAGGAATGTTGCCATTTTTATATAAAGGGTCCTGAGCAAATCTATAAACCTGTTCGCCGGCAAATACCAGATTGTTGTTGACATCTCCGCCGTGTCCGACCTTATATAAAGTTTTATGAATACAGTATGAACGAGGGTCAGGGGACTTGCCGGAAGTTCCTTTTGCCTGAGACCATGAAGAAAATTGGCATTGCGACAAGCAGCCGACGCATTCGGCGCGGTCTTTCTGCTGTTCTGCCCAGTCTTCATGCGTCATAAATACGATAGTATTATCAGGAGTTGCTCTAACTTCGGTTAAACCCGCGTCAATTTGGCGCTGAGCTTTTTCAGCATCCTGCGGTTTTATATATAGTGTTTTGTTTTTGAATGTAAGCGGATGAGAAAATTCGGTGCTTTGTTCATCAGAAAACGCCACTTCGCCGTCTTTTCTGTTCAAAAGCTTTTCTAAGAAAGTGTTTTTGATTGCTGAAGAAATAAACCCTGTAGGACTAAAGTGCTGACGAATAACGTCGCCTTTCTTAAGGTTAAGCAGCATGTTTTTCCAAGCGTCGCTTATCGGGCTTTCTTTTGTCAGCATTGGTCTTGTGCCGAATTGGAAAGCTATCTGACCAATGTCAGGGTTATCAATATAATCTTCCCATTCGCTTAAGTTCCATATACCGCCTGCAAGGATAATCGGGATGTTGTGCAAGCCCATTTCATTCATACGGGCGCGAAGCTCAACCAGCCTGCTGTATGGAGTTTCCGGCTTATTGGGGTCTTCCGCGTTGCTAAGACCATTGTGTCCGCCCGCAAGCCATGGGTCTTCGTAAACAACTCCGCCAAGGAAGTCTTTGAAGTTTGAAAAAGAACGTTTCCACAAAATTTGGAAAGCTCTTGCAGATGAAATAATCGGATAGTAATAAGTTTCAAACTTAGAAGCCATCTCGCCTAGTTTGTAAGGGAGTCCTGCACCGCAAGTAACACCGTTAATCAACCCTTTTGCTCTTGACAAAACCTCTTGAAGGATTTTTTCTGTACCACCTGCTTCCCAAAGCATGTTCATATGGATACAACCTTTGCCGTTCGATACTTCATGAGCAACTTTAGCTTGATCAACACATCCTTGAATACATTGCTCAACCAATTCCTCTTGGCGCTCCGCGCGATTCTTCTTAAAAAATTTCTCAAATATAATGTTTTTATTATTGTCATATTGGTCGGGGCAAACTCCGGAAAAAGTACCGACGCAGTTTTCTCTTGCCCATATTCCGCTGCAGTATCCGTCGGTGGCATTAATGCCTTTGCCGCCTTCTACGAGAGGAAGGACCTCTTTTCCAGAAATGATAACTGGTTTTAAGTTTTTCAATTTTTTATTCCTTAAAATGTTATTTTTAAAAATCAACGACAACAATATATCATAAAATGAAAAATATTTATAGTATAAATTTAAAGGCTACATCGATAATGAAAAAATATCGAGATAAACGCCGTTTATGAAGATTATCGTTATTATCATACATATCAAAGCGTACGCAAGAAGCATATAGCTTAGCGCCCTGTTTTGAAACAACTCGATTTTGTCTTCCAAAATTTTTAAACACTTATATACCGCAATCATGATAAAAGAGGCGGCTATCGCCTGAGCGCTTATGCCGAGAATATTTACGCTGCCTTTAACATAAGTAAGCATTTTGTGCAAAAATGTGAAAAACAGCATATATGCCGTAATTCCCAGCACGGAGAAGGCAAATATCTTGTTGTCTTGGGCAATTTTTTCTTTTTTGGTTTTTTTTATAAACTCTGTTGATAACTCTTTAACCTCGACTCCCCTTAAAGTCTGTGGAGCATCCATTTGTTTTTGGATGGACGAAATGTTTCCTTTGAACTTTTCTTC
This sequence comes from Lactobacillaceae bacterium, assembly GCA_031271345.1. Lineage (GTDB taxonomy): Bacteria > Pseudomonadota > Alphaproteobacteria > RF32 > CAG-239 > JAQWBS01. The sequence continues at coordinate 59,337 of JAISVX010000001.1, read as the reverse complement.
GGCGACGCATAAGCCGCAGCCTTTTGAGGTGAAGAAAGCGTGGTTATGATCTTTTTTACATTTTTTTAAGCTGTGCAGCAGCGACCATATATGATCTTTCCATTCTTTTGCCGTCGGTCTTTTCTGCCCCTTTACAAACGCTCTTTCAAACAGCGCGAGGGTTTTTTTATCAAAATATTCATGTATGCTGTATGGGTGAGGAGCTTGATAAGAGTCTGGCCATAAGCCGTAGGCATATTTGTTTTGCTCAATTCTTTCCTGAATTGTCAGCATTACGGCGTCATTTTTTCTTGGAATGCCTGAAAAAGGATGAATGCCGTTGTTAAGAAGTTTAAATATTATCACCGCAAGGGCGAATTTATCCTGTTCTTCGCCCATTTCATCACAGCCAAGGTCCATTCCCTCGGGGTATATATATTCTTCGCTCACAAATTCTGCCGGAAAGCGGTTGTCATATTCTCCTTTGATTGAGAAGCCGTCGCAGTCAAGCATCGCGACCATCATATTTTCTTTATATACAAAAACGTTTGAAGGCTTTAAATCCACAATATAATGCTCGGACTTATGCATTGCGGTTACCATTGACGCAAGATTATAAGCGGCAAAAATCCTATAAGCATATTTTTCCGAAAGATTAAGCTTTTTGCGTATTGCTTTTTGCATAAGATGATCCAGCGAAACAGCTTTCTCCATATTGATTAACGGCATAAGATAGCCGACGCAGAAACTTTTTTCGTCTTCCAAAATCGCTTCCGGCCATGCGATTTGGACATATTCTTCGCCATCTTTAATATTTGGCGGAAAAATAGGCGGGTTATGAAGCATTGCTTCCAGCTTTTTGCGGTTTGAACTGCTTTTTTGTTTTGAATGGAAAATTTTTGCGACATAATTTGGTTTGCCCGCGACTTTATATATTTTGCCCTCGGCTCCGCCTTTATTAATCAATCCTTCAAGCTCGATTTGTTCGAAGTGGCCGTTGGCGTATATGGCGTTATATTTTTTTATAGAGTCCTCTTCCATCTTCCACCTATAAAACCTTTGCCCAGAGGATAGTTTTGTCGTCGGGATTTATTTTTTCCGCCTTGGGGTTTCCCAAAGTTTTCTTTAAAGCTTTCAGCGCTTTGGCTTTTACCGGCTCATTAAGCAGAAAATCATTTATCGGAGATAAAAATCCCGCTTGTATGGTGTTAAAATCTTTGGAGAAAGAAAAGTTTGTCAGCCCGTCGGTCATGAGAATAAAAGTGTTAAAGTTTTTAAACTCGGTAAAACGCAAATTTTCTTTCCAATCGTTCATAGTATAAAAATATGTCTCGCAGCTGAAAAACCCGTTTTCGGGTTTTGATATAGTATATTTATCAAAATTATTGTTGTTGAACGCGATGGCAGCTCCGTCGCCGATATGGAAAAACAGCCCTTTGCCCCTGCAATATATCATTCCGACGATTGTTGCGGCAAAGTCATTTATTCCTTCCTCGTCTTTTGTTTTATTGAGCCTGTGGCGTCTTAATTTATCTCTTGCGACTTCGATGGCAAAGGCAACGGATTTTTTTATATTATGCTCGTGAGCGTTTGCCAAAAGGTCTGTCAGCGTTTCGCAGATTACTCTCGCGCCGATTTTACTGTGTTTTGCGGAACCTGCTCCATCGGAAATTATGGCTACAAAGTTTTTTCCTTTGGTCGAATGTTTGCAATAGTCCTGGCATGGCATATTACGGCTGCTGTTGCGCAGACCCTGAATAGTGGTTGATAATACTTTTATCTCGCTATTCCTCATCCCAATCGCCCGTGTCCTGTAATAAATCCTTCGCATTCGGCGCCGCCCGAGAAATACAGGAAACGCTTCTGCTTAACCATAAGAAAAATTCTGTAAATTTTAAGCCGGTCAGCCTTTTTGGAGGCATAATGGAAAACCTGGCAAGTTTATCTAAATTTGCTCCTTGTGTGCCGACGGCATGAACGACGACTTTTTTGTTTTGCTGCGCATAACGGCATTTTTCAGCGATTTGCTCCCAGTCATAATCGGTTGGTTCGCCGTCGCTGATTAAAAATATCCAAGGTCTTTTAGATGTAATGCCGCAGCTGTCATAAATACATTTTTGTTCTTCGATTTTTTGCAGCGCCAGTTCCATAGCTTTGCCGATAGGAGTAAGCCCGCTTGCTTCCATAATAGGCGCTTCAAAGTTCATTGCGTCAATCCAGTCGGAAGCGACGACGACTTCGTCTTTGCCATAGGCTTTTATAATTAAAAGCTGAACTCTTGAGCTTGCGTCAATGTCGTCTTTCAGTTCTTTTTCAAGAGCTTTAAGCCCGATGTTGAGCTGCTTTATCGGCTCGTCTCTCATCGAGCCGGAACAGTCCAGAACCAGCACGCATGGGGTTCTCTCGTTCGCATTGTCCGCAAATTCAACATAAGGAATCATGCCGTCAGAAAAATCATTATTAACCATTGCTATTTCCTAATTTAAAAACTTTAAGATTTTGGATATTTGTGAGGGTATCCGCTTCCCTCTATAGGAACTGGACTTGCCATTTTGCCGCATGAGCAGACAGTTATGGCAAATGCAAAAATCATTAATAGTTTTATAAGCTTCTTCATTTATTATACCTTATACTTGTACAAATATATTTGAGTAATTATAATAATACTTAACATAGATTTATTAAACAACCATAAACAAAGTTACTATATGGGGTTTTGATGATAAGAAGGCTTTTATTGATAGGTTTTTTTATAGTCTTTTATACGAGCGGTATCTTAGCTAAACAAGATGCCGTAAATATATATGAAGCGCCAAGAAAGTTACCTGTTAGAACAATATATTATGAGGGTGGAAAAAAGGTTTTTCTATCAGATTATAAGGGCGAATTTTTGATAGTTGTGTTCTGGTCAAAAAAATGCGCGGTCTGCATAAGAGAGCTGGATGACTTAAATAATTTCAGCAATATTGTAAAAGACAGCGGCATAAGAGTTATCGCAATATCACCCGCCTCGGAATGGACAGATTTTTTACAAACCAAAGCTTTTCTCCGCAGGTGGAAAGCTCCTGATTTAGAGGTATATTTAGACGAAGGAGGCGGTCTTGCCGCCGATTTTGGCGTGCATTCAACTCCTCATAATGTGCTGATAAATAAAAAAGGAGAAGAAATCGGCAGAATCAGAGGCGGCGCGGATTGGGATGACCCGGAGATAATTGAATATATTTATAGGATTAAGGCAAAACATGGATAAAATTTATATTAGTTGGGAAGAGTTCCATAAAGATACAAAAAGTCTTTGTGAAAAAATTAAAGCGTCTGGAAGTTATGATAAGATTATTGCCGTGAGCAGGGGCGGGCTTGTTCCTGCGGGTATAGTTTCTTATGAGCTTGGGCTTAGGAATGTTGAAACAGTCAATGTTCGCAGCTACGATGATGGCAAAGAAGGCAGAAATGATGAGGTTATATATACCTCTAATGTCGGAGAAGTTAATGAAAAAACGCTGGTCATTGATGACTTGTCGGATACGGGAAACACTTTTAGACTGCTAAAAGGTTTGTTTCCGCAGGCAAAGTTTATTACCGTTTACGCAAAACCTGAAGGGGTAAGCGAGCCAGACATCTTTGAAAAGAAATTGCCTGATAAATGGATTGTTTTTCCGTGGGATTAACATAAACTGTTTTTTTTAGTTCAATTGTGCGGTTGCTTTCAAGACCCAATAAAAAACCCCGGAAATATGGGGTTTTTTATTATATTTAACCAAGCTCTGGAAAGATATTCATTCCTCTTGATAGCCTTGTCATCTGTGTTTCTATAGCTGTCGCCAGGTTAAGCTTGCCCGATTTTATAATGCCTCTGACTTGGTCGCCTCTGGTTGTATCAGGGTTTGCAAACAAATGTGTAATAATCGGAATTTTAATGCCGACGCCGTATAAGTGCTGATGCAGAACGCCTAGCATGCCGCGGGAGAACAAATCAAAAGCCAGCTCCTCGCTCATTGATGTCGCGGAAGCATATTTTATCACCGAGCTTATGGCATCGCTTACGTTGTTTCCGTGGATTGTCGATAAAACCAGGTGGCCGGATGTTGCGGCACGTAGAACTTCGCTGGCTGTTTCGGGAGTTCTAATCTCGCCCACAAGAATAAAACGAGGTTTTGTTCTTAATGCGGACTTAAGTCCTTCGCCCCAGTCGCCGTGAGGAGGCTGAGTCTGCTTACATAGCCCTATGCCGCCGTTTCTGGCTTTATAAACGCCGTCCAGAGGCATCTCTGTCGGGTCTTCAATCGTATAAGCAAAGCCGCCCTCTTCGTCTAAATATTCTTTTAACAGGCTTGATACAGTTGTCGTTTTACCAGAGCCTGTTGGTCCGGAACATAGAATAAGCCCGGAAGCGCTGCTTAAAGAAAGCAGGTGTCTGACCAGCTCGGGCTTAAAGCCTAAACTTGCAAAGAATGGGGTCTTTTCCGGCATTTTTCTTGCGCAGTATTGTATTCCATAAATGGCTTCCGTACGCTCAACACGATATATGGATTTCTCATATATGATAGAATAGCTGCTGTTTTTTCCGTCCCAGCCTTTTTCAAGCAGCGCAAAGAACGCGTCAAAATCTTCCGGCTCAAAAAACATTAAGCTGTCTTCAGTATATGGGTCTGGGATAAACACTTCTTTTTCTGGCGTTACATAAATATCTGAAAATTTGGTCTCACATATTTTTACCATTTAATTTACTCCTTATGCGTAAGTTCTTAACAGTCATTATAGGCATATTAAAAAACATTTGTGTTAAAAATATATTATATTTTAACAAAAAAAGAACCTCTAAAATAGAGGTTCTTTTTATTAAGTTCCAGCTTGGATTAGAAGTAGTACCAAGTAAGAGATGAACCGTTAGCGCATTTTGTAGCTGCTTGCACCGGAGTAATTGGCAGTGCAGAGTAAATAAACACACCGCTGTTTTCGTTAGTAGCTGTTGGAACAGCAGCAGCAGCGTCTGCAATAGCCATTGCTAAAAGACCAGACTGAGAACCAGAACCCCAGTCAGAAGTAGCAAGAGTAGCGCATGCATCTTGGCTCAAACCTTTGTAGTTAACATAGAAAGCTAAGTCAGCAACGCCGCCAGAAGAAACTGCTTTAATATCTACCAAGCCGTTAAATGCGTTGGTAATTGTATCAGCAGCACCGCCCAACATTTCGCTAGGGATAGCGCCGATACCGATAGATGTTTTAGTATCCAAACCTTTGTAGTTTCTTTGACCAGCATAGATTGTTCTAATGTTTGCAACAATCATAGAAACTTGGTCAATTGTTTTTGTAACTTTAAATTTTGCCATTGCTTTTGAATATCCAGAGATACCTGCAACTGACAACACGCCGATAATCGCTAACACGCCAAGCATTTCCACCATCGAACGTCCAGATTGCTCGCTTTTAAATAACTTTCTCATTTTGTTTATCCTTTTATAAATTAAACTAAACTATACAATATTTATATTAGTACTTTATAATTCTTCGAACAATACTAACTTTAGTCAGTATTTGTAAAAAAACTATTCAAAACGCCATAAAATATCATTGTTGTTTTTGCAAAATCTTTTTGCAATATTAACCGAGATTGGAAGCTTGTTCTCTTCTCCCCAGCCAAACTCGCTTACGATGTCTCCAGATTTTATAAAAACGGAGATTAACGATAATTTCTGCTCGTCGGAAAGCTCTATGCTCGATAAAGAAATGCATTCTTCCTTAGTTAAGCCTTCATAAATTATATCAAATGTTTTGCTTCCGGGCATAAGGGTTGTCGCGGCAAAATCATATCCTGCCAAAGTGGTTTTTCCGTAGATATTGACGATTTTCCCGTCGGCCGCATCTCTTGCAAGCCCGTTGTTAATAACGTATTTTGTATCCAGTCCCCAGTATCCGGGGCTGTTTTTATAGCTGTTTCTGATTGAGCTTACCAAATTTTCAAGCTCAAGTTTAGCAAGAGAAGATTTATTTGGTTTCATTAAGAAAATGCCCAGAATAACAATAGCTATTATAAAAACAGATACGGCGGCAGCTATAATTTTCTTATTTTTAGTCATCTTACATTCCCATAGAACCGGTAATTTGGTCTTGCATCGCGAACACGCCCAACACCGCCCAAGCGATAACTCCGCCCACGGAAAGCAGCGCGACCATGTTCAAAATAGACGCTTTTTGTTCAATTAAGTAAACAGATTCATCAAGCCATGAATTGGCTAAGTTGTCTAATGCTTCTTCGAAGTTGTCTAACTCTGAATAAATCTTAAGGTCCGCAACCACTTCTTTATCAGGGAAGTTAAGCCCAGTTTTCATCAATGCCTGACCTAAATTGTCACCATTGTTTACAAATACTAAAGTTTTATCAATTCTTTCTTTAAGGTATCTTGTTGAGTCTTTGCGTAAAGATCTCAAGGCAATTGATACAGGCGTACCGCCCTTAATTAAGGCAGATAAAGCCAAGAGCCAGCTGATACCGACAAACACCTTGTATAAAGACCATGGAGGGAGACCGTCAAAAGCCGCGCGAATTCTTCCTGTCCATATACCAATTGTAGCATATATAGTTACAAATAGAGCTGGCAGGATAGAGAACGCGATTATCCAGTTGTTTTCAATCCACACAGACACATCATAAAGGCTTTTTGCCGTTCCTCTCCACCTGACGCCCGGAGCGGCCTCAACCATTGGAGGCACCATGTATACGCCGATACCGTAAATAATCAAAACCGAAACCATTGCCAGGAAGCCTGGATAAGTTATCGCACCGACAATCGGTCTAATCATTTTTGTTGAGCCTTCCGTAACTTTAATCAGGTTAAGAATAGCGTTTTCAAGGTCTGAAACGTCGCCCACGGACAACATCAGTCTTTCGCGGTCGGGCGCCCATCCTTTTAAGGCTTCGGAAAAAGGCAAACCGTTTTGCAGGGCTTTAGCCCATGCGGCAATTGCAATCGCCATAGGCTCGCCAGCGTTTTTACCGCCGTTGGAAAAACCGTCATAAATCATGTCCAGAGCATTCATGAGAGAAAATCTGTTCTTCATTAATGCGGCGATTTTCTTAAAAACTTTTAGTCTGGCGCTGCTTGAAAAATTGCATATCAATTTTGCATAATAAACCTCAACGGTATTAAGGCTTTTCATTGCTTTGTTTAATGATGCCGACCTGCGTTTTTGATCTTTTGCCATCTGTATTTCTCCCTAATATATTGGACGCTGGTCTAACAGACCGCACCAGCGTTCAATTTCATCTAAATCGATAAGACCTTTTAACATTCTTTCAATAGCCGCTTCTTTTAATGTGCGTCCATTTAAATCGTTTGTCCAGTATTCTATAGCTTTTCTTGTTTCACCGCTTATTAAAAGCTCAAGAAAAGTTGAATCCGGCATAATTATTTCCGGGACGCAGGTTCTGCCTTTAACGCCTTTTCCGCCGCAGAACTTGCATCCGGGACCTTTTACGTATGTATTTTCTATACCAAAGTCTCCCAATGATTTCTTAAGTCTTTTAACGCTAAGCTCTTCCATTCTTTCTTTAACGGGAATTCTGCAGTGAGGACATAGTGTTCTGAACAAACGCTGTGAAATCAGTCCTTTGATAATTTCAGGGTCGTTAAGCACATAAGGTTTAACCCCCATATCCCTAAGGCGGGTAATAATCGCAGGAGCGCTGTTCGCGTGCAGTGTCGACCACATGCTGTGTCCGGAAAGCGCGCCCTTAAATGTCAACTCTGCGGCGGCGAGGGAACGAATCTCGCCAACCATCATAATATCCGGGTCGGAACGCAACGCAGCGGACAACGCTTTATTAAACTGCTCGTCTTTTTCTTCTTCATTATTTGCGTTAGTCACCGGCATTTGCCTTGCGCCGGGAATTGGGTACTCGGGCGGGTCTTCCACCGTAATCAAGTTACATTCATATTTTTTATCTTGAAGAAGCCTAATCATGTTTCTTTGCAATGTCGTACTTTTTCCCGAACCTGTAGGACCGGCAATAATATTAAGTCCGATAGGAATAGCTCTCAAACGATAAAACAGATCAAGTTCATATTGTCCAAAACCTAGAGATTCTAAGTCGCCGCTGCCGTCCGGGTTGTCATCGGCATACAAAAGACGCATAACCAGATATTGCGAGCCGAACGCGATAGGATTAAACTGTAAACGTATCGCCAAAACATTGTGCGGCAGCATCAGTTTGCCTTTAGAACCGCGAAGCGGGGTCGAACCAAGCTTTTGCGCAGCCTGAAACTCGTTTTGAGCATAGTTGGAGTCAGAAATATCCGCAGACGCAAATGCCGCGCGGACAAATGCTTCGCCCCAGTCTTTGTTGTATTCCATTTCCAGAACCATAGTACCGTTGGCTCTGAAGAAAATTTGCGTGCTGTTGGCGACAACAATGTGAACGTCGGAAACTTTTTGCTGCGCCGCTCTTGCGACAACGTTTACAAAGTCTTTCTGCATTTGGATATTTTCAAGGTTGTCATTGCCCATATCCAAGTTTGCGGCTCTTCTTTCCGCAATCGCATAAACAGTGTTTAATTCGTTGATTGAAATATATTTGGGTTTGTTAATCGGCAGTTTTCTTTTTCTTGCCAGAACCTCAAAGCTTAGAACACGACCGTCAAATTTATGGTTTTCCGAGACAAGAAACTGACCGTCTTCAAATAATGCAAGCAATCTTCTCGTGTCATCGTCAATGACCAGAGAAGATCCTTGTAATGTAATTAGATTATTTCCGTTTGCAAAATATTGATCAATACGTCCCGCAGCTGTTTCTTTTGGTTTCTCTACAGGAGTTTGAGGAGTTTTTTGTTGTTCAGAAGTAGTTCCTGTCTCAGCCATAATAACGCACCATAAAATTAATAAATTTCTTCCAGGGCAGCTTTTGCCGCCCTGGAAAAGCTTTTATTATTCTGCAAACATTTGTTCAATAAAGCTGTCGCTTACATAAGCCTTTGGAGCTTCGCTGCCGGCATAGCCTGTTCCGCGTGTTGCAGAAGAAGCTGCGTCGCCGTCATTTCTACCCATAGGCACGTTTTTGATTTTTACATCAGCGTCTGGCTCTGTATCAAGAACGCCGCCGGCAGAGAAATAAATAAAGTCTTTTTCACCTTTTTTATCTGCGCGAATGAAAGTTGGCGTAATTTCTTCAATTATATGACCGCTTTTCAACTTAGTGCCTTTTCTTACAAAGAAAGCTTCCGAGCCGGTTTTATTAGAGAGTTTTGCGGTCATATCTTCGCCTTTTCCTCTAATTTCTAAAACCAAGTACTCGTCGCCCAACTTCATTTCCGGATCAGAATTCGTTCCAAAAGCAGGGTTTGCGAAAGGATTGTCAACATCAAGCACACCGCCTTGGGCAGCATAGCCTTCTGCTTTTTCTTTGCTTAAAGTTTCAACTCTGGAAGATAAAATAGAGATTTGAGTTTGCAGGTTTTGTATCTCTCTATCATAGTTTTCTTTTGCCGTAATCGCATCATTTCCTAAAGTCTGCGCTAAACTTGCCAAGCTGGTTAGTTTAGTTTTAAATTCTTCAAGATGCTCGGCTCTTTCTGCTTCAACTGCGCGGGCTTCATTGTATGCGCCGTTAAGAGCGTCAACCCATTTTTGATTTGTTTTAAGCATTTCATTTTTATATGCGTTGAGAACTTTCTCTTGTCTTAACTTTTCCAGCCTAACATTCTCTTCTTGAAGTTTAACCTGCTCTTCAATTAGTTTTCTTTGCTGTTCGGTTTCCCATTCCGCTCTTTCGCGAGCTTTCAGTTCTTTTGCTTCTTCTTCAAGCTCAATTGCTTTTTGTCTTTGCAGGCGGACAGCGTCGATTTCAGTTTTAATTCTTTCGCGTCTTAATTCCAAAGTAAGCAAAGCTGTTTGCTTTTCAATGTCAGACATTTGCGAGAATAATTTATCATCGATTTGAGTTAGTAAATCTTCGCCAAAATTATCATCAATCACGACTGGAGCTTTTGAAGTTGGAAATGGATTTGAATTGTTATAGTTTTCGATTAAGTCAAGACCCTCGTCAGAAAGAGAAATTGTGCTTTCTGGAGCGTTGTCGTTGACATTTTCAGTAACGTCGTTGACATTTTCAGTAACGGTTGTTGTCGTTGTTACTGTCTCAACTCTTCTTGATACTGGTTGAATTAATCCACTATCTAAATCTTCCAAGTCCTCCTGGTCAAACAAAGAGATTTCGTCAGGAACATTGCTATCTATTCCAAGTTCATCTTCAATATCGTCTGCAAGAGATACTGTTCCTTGAGCAAAGCTTGAGTTAACTCCAAAAAGTACCAGAGTTAATGCCAAAGTAACTTTGCTTAAATTTTTTAAAACATTATAAAACATAGATTGCTCCTTCATATTCCCACGTTTCACTAACGGTGCTGTATTTTATCATAGTAATTTCAAGTCCTGAAAATTTTGTTAACAAACTGCTCCAGACCGCGGGATTATTTCCTGATGTAAACCTAAACTTAACAGATCTGTACACATTTCCCTGAGGAGATGTAAATGAAAAGCTGGCTAAGTTCACATCTTGTCCGATAGATTGGAACATATTATTTAAAGTATTTTTTAAGTCAATATCACTTCTAGTAGGAGGAGAAGTAATCTCTTTTATGTTTTCAAAAGGTAAAGATGCAATTAAATTATTGCCGTCATCTGTTATACCTTTGCTTCCAAAGTTAAGTCCAGACTTGCTTAACGCCTTATCTATCCAAGATATTCTTCCAATCTCTCTGGACCATGTTGTCGAAATGCCTGAACTTAGGCAGTTAACATCGCCGATATACCATCCTGGAGGCATAATTCTAACCAAAGCCAAAGTATTTTTCAGGCATTGTTCCATTATTTCGCCAGGGTCTTGGATTTTTTCCCAAGGCTTAACTTCCGGCGGTATCTCCACCTCTTCAATAACTTTAGGTGCTACAGGCGCGATAATAGGTCTCTTGGGAGGAGTAAGGAAAATGGCGTCAATAATGCTTGATAACAGCCATAAACCCACGACAACGGAAACGCCGATAACCATAAGAAGCTTTGTGCCTCTTAAAGCTTTAATTTTTTGAAGCTTTGCGGTTAAACCTTTTTGGAATAATTCTTCTAGGCTGGGGTACTCAGTATCGGCAATTCCCCATTCCTCCGGAGCAATTTTATGTCCCCAGTCAGGTACGGCAAGCATAGACATAAACTGTTCTTTTGCTTCTTCTTCATTAAGAAAAAGCATATCGCCGTCGGATAATATAATATCGTTTCTGACGCAGGTATACCACCACCCATTGTTAACCTTAAATACAGCAACAAAAGAAGAAACATCTGATAGTGCCGAAGATAAAGATATGGCAGCAACTTGTTCGCCGCTCTTATATCCCTCATGAGAAACACAAATACCAAATTGCGGCGCTTTGCCTTGTTTAATACAAAATAAGTCCGCGCCTTCTAAAATGCCTTCTGAAGCTTCTTCAACTTCTGTGAATGGATCCTCGGCGTTTTGCAGCGGCTGCCAGAACAAGCTTGTTGCGTAAGTATTGCCGTCCACAATAATTTTGGTTCCCCAAGCTCTTTCGCCTTGATCTTCTTGCGACATATTGGGAACCGGGCTATCCTCAAGATAGCCTTGTTCCGCGTAGTCGTCATTTATGTTTGGATCGTCTTGCATTCTTTTTCCTTTAGTAGTCTTTTTCCTACATATCCATTCTAGATTCTGGAGTTAATGGAGTATTTAGGATTACAGGAGTTAAAATGATAACCAATACGTTTCTGTCTTTGCTAGCCACGACAGAGCCGCCCAGCCAAGGATTGTCCGCCGAACCGACGCCGGTTTTATTGACTTGGTTATTAGTTTTCTCATAACCTGTAAGAACCAAAGACTCTCCAGATTTCATAGCGACTTCTTGTGAGAAACCGCGAGATTCAATAATTGGGTTTTGAATGTATTGACCGTCATCCTCATTACCGATAATAACTTTCTCCAAGTCTAACAAGTCGGATAATGTTAGGTTGAACATTAACATAACTCTTCCATGTTCAAGAACGCGGGGTAATACGTCTAATGTGAAACCAACTTCAACTTCTTTGGTTTCTACAGACAAGTCATAGTAGTTAGCATCGCCGCCGCTGTTTGTTTTAGTAATTTCAGAGATGTAGTTTTGTTTACGTACAACCTGAATAGGCGCCGGTTTATTATTTAAAGTAGTTACAGTACCGCTTGTTACTAGGCTTGTGGTTCCCTGTTGTGACAAAGCTTTAATAGAAGCTGTAATGTCCCAGTTTCCAGGTAGGAGTGACATTGTTAAGTTGTTTGCAATGTCATCGCCTAAAGCTCCTCTAGGGCTTGCCATTCCAAGCAAAGAGCCGCCGGTTTTAACTAAGCCGTTCTCGGTTTCTACCGCAGTTCCGTCATTGAACGCAGCGCTAAGGTCTAATCCATATTTATCAGAGTCTGAAATAGTTACCTGGAAAACCTTTACGCTTACCGCCACTTGACGGGCTAATCTCATGTTTTGCTCGTTAATATACTGCGCAACCTTTTTAATATCGCTGGGAGTTGCGGTTAATGAAACGACACCGCTTGCGCTGTCAATGCTGAATTTAGCGTCGGCGTCAACCATAGAGCTGATAGCCGTATCAACTGATTGCCAAAACTCTAAATCCGCAGTAGTTGTCAAAGATACTGATGACGAACCGCCGCCGCCGGAACCTGTTGACTGACCGCCGATTTGCGTATTTACAGATTGTTTTGTTGGAAGGCTGTATAAAACGAAAGTTTTAGTAATATACTTGTAGAAATATATTTCTCTGTTTTCGTATTTCCACCAAATTCCGAAACGAGATGAAATTTCATCTAAAAGACCGCTTAGAGGACCTTTGTATGAAACCAGCATTTTGCTTGGCTCTGCCCATCCGGCATTCATGTTTTCCATAGTAGGAGCATTGTCAGCCGCCGCAGCGAAAGCGTCTTGCTCCAGCTTGGAAGCATATCTAACTTTAAGTGAAGTAACTTTATTTATCATGTCGCCAATTTCATATAGAGAAATTGGTCTGTTGCTGACAAGAGTAACACCATCTTTAGTTTCTAGATAATTAGGCAAAGGCTCGCCTTCAAACTCCACAACGCTTTTGTCGCCAAGCCAGATATCGTCTTTAACTCTTACAACATCGTCAACGGCTTTTTTAGCCGGTACCTTAGCTTTTTCTTTTAAAGCGGAAGTCGCCTCTACATCACGTTCAACCGTAGCTTCCATCTTGGTTGACAGAGAGCAGGAAATAATTATAGCTATAGCTATTATTCCTAAGCTGAATTTAAATAAATTAGTTATACGCATTTTCATCCTCCATAGTCTCAACAACTAAGACGCGGTTACCTTTATAAAAAGTTGCTATAGGAGCAGGTCTTGCTCTAGCAAAAGCCCTGATAAGAGCAGAGCTTACATCTGCAAAGCGACCTCTAAACATTGCGCCCGCAGTAATATTGTAGTTACGGTTGGTATTCCAAACTAAGCGCCATCCCGCTTTTTCGCTCCACTCAGTTAGAACGTTTCTTAAAGTTTGACCTTCTTCCGCCAACCAGTCTTCAACTGGATCATCAGCTGTTCCGCTGTCGTAATCGTTATCCATTCCGTCTTTAGAACTGTCGGTCATGCTGATTTGATCCTCATAATCCATAACTTCTTCTTCAATGCTAGGAGGGATAGCTGCTGAAATATTATTTCCGGCGCCAGCTTGAGTTACATATTGATCTCTGGGTGTTCTTTCGCCATATTCTCTGTATTGAGCGGATGTTTGAGTATAACTTACGAACTCGCCGTTATCCACACATTCTCCATTGGCGTTTCTAGGGGCGCCAAAATCGTCGCAAGCGCTGTCCTCAGGAACACTATATGCCGGCTGCATAATTGAACCGGCGCAACCTGCTATCATAAATAAACAAGCGAAACAAGCTACAATCAGTATCTTTTTGTTTGTTTTTATTTTTTCAAAGCATTCTTTCATCATTTTTTTACCTATTCATCTGGAGATTAACTAAGCTCTTAAATTACCAGTTTTTGAAGTATTTAGAGTTTTCGTCAATCTTTGGGTTACTATCCATAGCAACTGATTTATCACTTATTCTAACAGTCCTTATTATAAAAGAATTAGGTTCTCTTGTAGTAAAAACTGTATTAATTTTGTTATACCTTACACCCTTATTAGTTAAAATATTATGTAATAAAGTTAACCTTTTTTGTTGAAGCTCAAACGAACTTGTTCCATCAATCCTAATCTCAAGAGCCACTGTCTCGTCTTCGTTGGTCTTGTTGGCAAACGCCTCAATCCATTTTAGAGTTTGACCGGAAATCTCCGCCCTATTAGGTTGAAAAGATAGTTTAATCTCCGTTGGTAAAATTTTAGTTACTTTATTTTCTTTTTTATTTTTACTGTCTTTTTTTACCGTATAGACAGTGCTTGCGGTGTTGAATTTGTTAGCTTCCCCACCTTTGGATACTCCAACTTCAGGTGTTTTGCCTCCTGAGAAGATAGAGCTTATGCTGTCAAAAATTGTTTTTCTGGATTTCTTTTCTTCGTTTTTATCATCGTCGTCATCAGCGTTTTTATTTTCTTCTTCGGCGATGCTTTTTTCTTTTATGCGGGCAGCTTCTTCCTCCGCTCTTTTCATCCTGATGTTCTGCTCTATTTTGTCTTGCAGCTCTTTATTTCTTTTTGACGATATTAGCTGAGGAGTAAGATTTTCTTCTTTTAAAATGTCTTCGGGGATAGGAATAAGTATATTTCTAACCATTTCCGCCACTTTTACTTCTCCGCCGGAAGATTTTGGCGTTACATCCAAAGCGGCTTCCACGGTTGAGCTTTCTTTTGCGTAAGGCTCTTCAAGCACTAATTTATTTTTAGAAATTTTTGCTTTTGCAACAACCCAAGGGCTGTCTTCGGCGCTGCCGCTGTCTTCGCCGGTAGATTCGTTTTCTGTTATCATTCCTCTTATGGAGGCGTTGTCAAACATTGCGACTTCATTTGCGTCGGCATTGTTTGTTATGATGACTTTTTCATTTGTAACGGGGGCATTGCTTTTTTGTATCGGGATTAGCGTTTTTTTAGCCTGTTCGCCGCCGCTAAGGTTGGAAGCAATTTCTTCTTCGCTTTCAATATTGTCCTGCTCAATCCCGGATATGACCCAAGAGCTGCTTGAGGGCTGAGGCTCTTCAACAATTTGAGCGATGTTTTCAGAAGCAAAAGCGTCTATAATGTTTTCGTCGGCATTTGCGGTATCTGTTGTTTCTTCTTCTATATATGTCAGCTCAAATTCCGAAGTATCCCCGGTCTGGAAATTATCGGAAACTTCTTCTTCCGCAGCAGTATTATAAGAGTATGATATAGATTCTTCATTGATTGAGGGAATGTCGTTTTCTAGATTCTCAGATTCTTTTTCTAGTCCTGCTTTTAAAAAAGAAGTAATGTTTTTATTGCTGACTTTTACCTCCGATGTTTGAGGCTTTTTATGAGGGAAATAGGCTTGCAGCTTGTTTATTGAAAATATAACAAGTGTTGAGATTGCAAAGCTGTAAACAAAAGTTCTGATAACATTTTTTTTCATACATATTCCCTCTTAGGTCTTAAATAAAGCAAAAAGCTGTTATTTGCAAGAGTTTTCTTAAGCTGGAATATACTATTTTTTGCATTTTCTCTAAAAAAGCCGAAAGTTAATCGTGAATCCTATGTTTTTAATGTATTTTAAAAAAATAACTGATATATTATGAAAAAATTTACCATTCGTAAGATATTAATATGCTTAAGATTCATCGGGTTTAACTATGAATTTTTTGTTACAGGAAAAAAAATTATTGTAAAACAATGGGTTGTCTCTTTTTTGGGGCTGAGGAATTAGCTAGCCAAAACGACAAAAATTAGCTATTCTATAAGTGTATAGGAAGTTTTTATAAATATTAAGGAGAAGTACAATGCAATTTCTAAAGAAAAATATTTGGACCCTGAGCTGTATGGTTCTGTTTGCGGTTATCGCTATGTCCAGCGATGCTCTTGCGGCAGGTGTTACAGGCGGTTCATTAATGGGTGTTGCTCAAACAAAAGCTAGAAACGTGTTTTCAAACGTTAAAACAATAATCTTCATCGTCGGCGGTTTTGGTTTAGTCGGTTTGGCGTTCTCAGCTATTTTTGGCAAAATGAAATGGACATGGTTCGCATCTCTGGCTGTCGGTCTTGCGGTATTAGCGGCTGCTGGTGCGATTGTTGAGTATGCTACTGGCGATACACAAAGCCAATTGGGTAGCACATTTGGTGATATTTAATCACTTAATAGTATAATTTGTACAAAGGGAGGGTGTTATGTTTGAAGTTTTACGACATATATTCAACACGCCTCCCTTTTGCGCAAAAAAAGAAGAAAAGGACGGGAAGATGTTGTATATAAAAATGAAGAAAGTTATTAGCTTAACAATCCTTTGCTTTGTGGTTTCTTTAATTTTATTTGCAACGGATTCTTTTGCGGCTGACAAAAGTTTGTTCAGCGACTTGACCGCTACGGGTTCGGAAATCTTTATCGGCATGAGGGAGATTGTTTATGCCGTCGCTGGTTTTGGTATCGTTGCGGTTGCGGTCGGCGGCTTTTTCGGAAACTTAAACTGGAAATGGTTGAGCGCGATTATCATAGGTTTGGTAATTATTGCGCTTACGGCCGGCATAATAAATTATATGACGGATGATTCAAGCGGACCTACTTTAGCCAACATTCATGACACGCTGACCAGCGGTAATGATTCGGGCAGAAAATAGGGCGGGTAATGTTTTTTTAAGGAGTAATGTCATGAAAGTAGTAAGTAAAAAATTTTTGGTTTTGGGACTCCTCGTAGTCTTTTGCTCTGCTTTTATGAGCATGGATGTTTTTATTAGTGACGCGGTAGCGGAGACAGAAGGTGGTTTTAGCGCAACAAAAAATGAGTCTACGCAAACCTCAAATGAAACAGGTGGCGCAACGACTTCAGTCGGATCGGGTCTCAACATCGGCGGCAATGCGTGCGGCAGCTATAAAGGCAATCCTTTCTTATTGATAGCATGTAAAGCAACGACTACATTGGCGGATTTGCGCGTGTTGGTTTATATAATCGCCGGTTTTGGTTTGATTGCTTTTACATTCACCGCGATTTTTGGAAAAATAAGCTTTAAGCACTTGGCTCAGTTGGGATTTGCCCTGTTCCTTGTGTCGATGATGGCGCCGTTTATCGAATATTTTACGGGCAGTAAAAGCACGTACAGCTTAAAGTTTGGCAATTTTCTGCCCAGTACGTACATATTGTCCGAGGGGTCTTCCAACAGCCTGAATAAAGAAGACTGCGGCGACAACTGTTTGGAAGAAACAATTCAAGAAGGGCTGGATAATGACCCGTTGGCTTCCGATAAGCTTAAAGAAGGTATAAATGAGGAAGTAAACGGCGGCAACGGCGGCGGAGACGGTTCTGGAGATAATGCTAACGGTACGGGCAGCAATAATGCGGGCGGCGGTTCGGGTAATAATGGTTCTGGCGCTGGCAACACAACTGGCGATGGTCGCAAAGGAGCCGATGAAAAATGGAGCTGGAGCGATGTTAAGGGTTCGGCAAAAGCGGCGATAGCGGCGGTTAGGGCAGGCAATGACATTCTTCAAAGCGGAAAATATGCGCTTCAGAATCTTGGCGCCCAAAAAGACCGAATTAAAAATGCGATTAAAAGCAGCGATGGAAGCCTTAAGGGGTTAATCAGGGCTGGCGGCACAATCATTGACGCGGGCAATAACATGGCGGATACGGCGTATAGAATTGATAAAAATATTGAAAGAAATACAAATGCTATCGGTCAGGGTGTCGAGGGCGTTCAGACTGGCGGCGGCAACAGAGTGAGCAACAGAGAGGCGGCGGCGGCTCAGAGGGCGGCCGAGGAAGCTCAGCGCCAGGCAGCCCAGCAGGCGGCTCAGGATGCTATGCGTCAAAGAATGGAAGAAGATATGAACGCAAGACTAAGGAATGGTCAATAAGTTTTAATAGGTTAAAGTACATATCTAAGGGGCAAAACTTTGATGGTTTTGCCCCTTAAAATATTATTTGTAAGATTTTTATCAAAAAGTTTTGACAAAATTTTTTTTTATAATATACTTAAAAGTACATTTTATTATTTATTCCGTTTTACAAGCAAACAATCTAAAAAACAAATAATTATGAAGACGAAAAATTTCATTTCGGTTTTGGTGATCATGGTCGTTACGATGTTCTCGGCTAATTCACTGTTCGGACAAACCCGCGTGGCTCTCAAAGGTTCGGCCTATATGGTATCGGACAACTCTGGTAACTATTACGGACTCGAGGTCGGCGGTAAGCTTGTTCAGGAAAAGGTCTATGTTCACATCTCTACTGCGGACGGCGAAACGTTCGTGCTGGAAACGAAGAACGGTACTTTCAAGCTTTGCGATGAAACCGGCAGCTTCCTTTTCAAGCAAGAATTCGCTGAAGCTTCGGTGGTCGGCGATGTTATCCGTGTGGTGGAAAAAGCAGGTGCTGAGCCTAAATTCTACGATGCGGAAACTCTGATCGAAAAAGAGGTGGAAGGCGTTAACGCCAACTTCTTTATGGAGCAGGCAGAGAAAAACGGTGCTTTTAACCCTACGCTTAACAAGCAAAGGAGAGCAACCGCAAAAGCTGCAGAGCTTAGCTCTTTGGCTCCGTCTCATGCAAAGTTCGAAATTCGGACCAACGAGAGAGGTAAACAGGATTTGATCGTCGATGGAAAAGTGTTATTTACAGCGAAGACTTTCGAAAATCTTTCAACAGTAGAAGACTTTAATAGGCAAGGAGCCTGGTTTTTTATTGTTATGGATGAAGTGGATGGATACAAAAGGTATGGCACTTATGGACTTGCAATCTGGATGAAAGATGGCAAGAAATATGTGGAACACCAGCAGTTTGTACCTTACGAATATTCCTACATAGAAAAAAGGGATGGTTTGTGGCTTATGTGTAGTAAGTCAGGGGTCGAAAGCCTAAGAACTTGGGTCAATGATGTACCTAAGAAGTAACCTTTTCATACTCGTTTGTGAAACAGCTATCCCCTTTATGGTGGGTAGCTGTTTCCTTTTTTAAATTCCTTAACTTAATTTTCATAAAAATGTTTTATTAACTATAAACAATAGCTTTTTTGTTGCATAAAAAAATCTTTGCGTTAGAATCAGCTTTTAAAAGGGGTCAATTATGAGAGAACCAATATTAAAAGCAGTGGCAAATCCTCCAAAAATACTTTGGGGTCCTTTTTTGCCGACATTATTAAATCTTGGAATTCAGTTTCCAATGATGTTTATCTGCATTGGTGTCTTTGACTTTAACCCGCTTCTCTTTGTAGCCAGTATTGTTGGCATGCACGCCGTGGTCGTTCTCATGGGCGTTAAGGAACCGCACATCTCTACAATGATACAATCTTTCGGACAGACATATCGCGTAACAACCAATTTATATAAAGAAAAGGGGAATAAATTTGCGCCCTGATTTTGAATTTTTTAATATATTTGTACAAGGGTTATCCAGTGTAGAAGTTTTAGTTGCTTTGATTGGTTTTATTTCGGCAGCGGCTTTTGCGGGTGTTTGGGCAACAAAACTTGGCCGTATATTATTGCCTCAGCCCCAGGAATCTCGAGTGGCTGACTTTTTGCCTTTTAGTAAATTGATGTCCGACGGCATGACAATCCGCTGTCATGACGGCTCTTTTGTCAGAGTGTTTAAAGTGGAAGGCATGGATTTGTCTTTTGCCACCGGCGAAAAAGCGGCGTCCATGGGCGAAGCGAGAAAATCATGGATTGACAGCATGTCAGACCTTCAGGTTGTCTGCCGCGTTATTACGACAAGAGACAGGATTCAAATGGAAGAAGTTGAAGACAACTTCAACAATCCGCTGCTTGAGCAAATTTCTATGACCTGGCGTTATAACCTGGATAGAATATATTCGAACAAACACTATGTTGTTTTATCTGTTCCCGACCGTACAGACGCATTAAAAGATTTAAACTATGCGTCGCAGACTCTTCTTGCAACACTAAACGACTATGGCGTAAAAACCATGTACGAAACAGAGGACAGCCCTGCGGAAGACAGTCCGATTTTTGTTTTTTCTAAATTATGCAGTCCGATTTCGCACCCAAAACCAAAAGCCAGAAACTCGGAAGGATCAAGGCTAAACGAGCTTTTAACGTCTGATCATATCCATTTTACGGGAGAAAAAGGCGTTATTACATTTTTCTCTGGAGAGCAGGAAAAATATGCCATTACCATGGGTATTAGAAGCTCCGGCGACTACATGGATGAAAACATGATAGTATCTCTCCTGTCGATTGACTGCGAGATGGTTTTGCTGCACAACGTGCGTCCGATATTTAAGCCAAAAGCAAGAGCTTTATTAATGCAGCAGCAAAGAATGGCGGCGGTGACAAGTTTCTCTCCGGATGTGGTTGAGCAATATGGAATAGCATTGTCCTCTATTGAAGACAGTGATGCGGATTACCAGTCTCTGACAGAATACGCCATGACGATGATTATGAAGGGCGACAGCGATGAGGAAATAGAGTTCGCGGAGAGCGAAGTTCAGAGAATCTGCCGCTTGTTCAGCGTTACGCCGGTTAGAGAAGGCTGGGTGGCTCAGGCTACGTTCTTTAATCAGTTTCCAACTTATGAGGCGTATCCGCGCACATACAGATATTTATCAAGAGTGGTCGCTTCCGCGGTTTCTTTTGACAAACCGTCGGAAGGGTTTACAAAAAGCGACTGGGGTCCGGGGGCAATTTCAGTGTTTAGGACAACGTCCGGTTCTCCGTATAATTTCCAATTCCACGTATCGTCAGAAGAATCAGCGGTTGCTCACTGCTGTATTATAGGACCTACCGGACAGGGTAAAACAACTTTGCTTACTTTCTTGGCTGGTCAGGCCATGAGGCACGGCGATTTGAAAGTGTTCTTCTTTGACAGACACCGGGGTGCCGAGATTTTTACGCGCGCAGTTCAGGGCGCTTATGTGGGCTTTGACGGCGATGAAAAGAACGTTTCGTTAAATCCGTTTGATACAAAAGATACGCCGAATAACCGCGCGTTTTTACGCCGCTGGCTAAAAGCGATTACGCTGGTGGATGACGCTCAGTCGGAAAAAGAAATCGGTCGTTCGGTTACAACGGCTTTCGACTATCTCCGCACTGAAGAAAGAATTATGAAAAATCTTTATAAAAGCTGTTTCTCTCCAACGGGAAACATGCGCCGCGAGCTTTACAGATGGGTTAACCCGGATCAGTACGGCAACATTTTTAACTCTGAAAATGACAGCCTGGATTTGAGCGTGAAGAGATTTATGGCTTTTGATTTTACGCATATTTTTGAAGACGAGACATTGGCTCCGGCGGTTATCAGCTATATCATGCACCGTATTCAGTCTGAAACGGGAGAAACGGGCGTTCCGTCTCTTATTATGATTGACGAGACCGCTCCTATGTTAAAGCACCCGATGTTTAGAGACTATTTCATCATTGGTCTTCAGGAGGGTCGTAAAAAACGTCAGGCATATCTGTGCGCCTTCCAGCAGCCTAATATTATCGACAAGCTTGGCGTCGGCGAGGTTATCCGCGGTCAGTGCCAAACCGTAATTTTCTTTAGAAATCCGCAGGCAACCCCAGAGGATTATTCAAACTGGAACTTAACCGACAGAGAGTTAGACTTTATTTATGGTCGTTCTTACCGAGAGTTTCCTTATGCAATATTGTTGTCCAGACCGGCAACCGGCGAATCAGTGATTATTGACGTCAATTTAGGCGGTTTGGGACCATATTTGAAGATTTATAACTCGGGTCGTAAAAACGTTCTTTTGGTTGAAGAATTGATTAGAGAATATGGCGAAGACAACTTTGTTACAAAATATTTAAATATTGCGTAATCAGCATAATAATCATTTATTAAAATTTAAATATCTGGTATCATTATTATAGGTACCAGTATCCTCGGAGGTTATTATGAAAAAATATATATATTTTTCTATATTGGCGGTTGCGGCTGTTATTATGCCAAGCAAAGCCAATGCTTTATTCCCGACATTTGACTTTACAGCTATTTCAGAGTCGGTTTCTTCAAATGTCAATCTTGTAAAACAATATAAAAGCATTAAAGATGCGACTAAAACCGCGTCTGACATCAGCAATACAATTGGAAGCGCAAAGAAGACCATTTCAGAGCTTGGCGTCGATAAGGCAAAAGAAGCTAAGGAAGCTTATGAAAAAGCCCAGAAAGAAGCTGATCGTCTCAAGGGAGTTAAAGGCGAATATGAAAAACGCCTGAAAGACGTTGAGGCAAAGAAACAGCTTTATGACGACGCAGTTGCTAAGAAAAAAGAATACGAAGAAGCGATGGGTTCTTATAAGAGCAAAATTCCATCGCTCGGCAGCAACAGCGGCGGCAACGAATATGATTTAGACTATTACGAAGAAGAGTTTGAGTATGGAGAGTATGATTACTCTGATACGCCTGAAACAACAGGTTCTTCCGTTTCTAATCAAAATGAGCCGGTTTCTAAAACTGTTGACGAGCCTGCCAAGGGTCCGTTATCAGGTTCTACTGTTTCCGGCAATGCTAATGATACGGTAATAGCTAAGCAAAGACCTAACTTTCGCAGAGAGTTTAAGGTTGAAGATAAGGCGGTTGTAAGCGTTGATGGTGAAGTTAAAGAAATAGATGCCGTTGAGGAAGAAGTTCTTGCTGTTTCTGAAGAAGGAAATGCGGTCGCAGCCGCTACAGCTAAAACAATAACTGCAACCACACCTCAAGCCGCGGCTCCGGCAGCTGCGGGCAGTGCGGCATCTGAAACAAGCGAGACAAGCAGGGCGGCTGACGCTGCCGCAGAGGCAAGCGAAAAGTCAGAAGGCTTTTTGGACAGGGCAAAGAAACTGTTTAAAGGCTCTGAGGCTCCTACCAGAAGACAGCCTTTTAAGAAAACATCTTTTTATAAAAATTCGGAAGTCATGGCTTTGGCTGATTTAGTTCCGTCAGGCAAAACTTTTGACGGCATGGTGGACGGAAGGTTCATCGCTTCGCATGAGCTTGCCGTGCAATGCGGTATGGAAGGCAAAGACTTTGCCAACTACGAGTTGGTTGACGAGTGTTTAGGTGAGCGCCTTGCCGAAATGTCAAGCGACAATGCTTCGGCTGCGGCTGAGGGTCAAAAGGTTTATAGCGTGATTGTCAGGGAGCAGACAGTCGGCACTTTGGCGGAGATAATGAGATTGGGCGTTGAGTCCGCTCAATATGAAGAAGAGGTTGTCAAACCTATGCAGGAGTCTCTTCTTAACACTGAAAATACAAGAGATGATATTACATCTTTAACAATGACAAATAAGCAGACAGTTTATGTTATTAATAGATTGGTGTTTTCGTCTTCTCTTCAGCTTTCTTTGGATGCTTTAAGACAATTGGGTTATTTTAATCTGGAAGATTATGAGAATAAAAAAGCTGCTGAAGCTCAAGCCCAGGAATAGGAGTTTGCGCCATGAAGAAACATATATATATATTAGCTGCGTTCGGTTTTCTGTTTTTCTCTAATGCTGCGAAAGCGGATATTGAGTTCATTCAGAAAACTGTTACCGTTCTTGAGAGGATACAGGATGAGAGCAGCGTTGTGATGCAAAAGTTTAATGCCGCTAAAGATAAATTGATAAATACTTATGAAGGCTTATCTGAGGATAGGGCCGGTTTTAAGGATAAATTCCTTAAACCTTTTATGGGCAATAAAAACAAAAAGCAAAATAAGAAAAAAGTTAACAGCGATATTGCGAATGTTAATAATCTTGAAAAAACTCAGGAAGATATTGATCAGAATTTAATAGCCCGCGTCGGCGAGGGCGATGAAACTGCCAAAAACCAAGAACACGAATTAAAAATGAAGGTGGTTTTGGCTGAAAGCGTCGCTCAATTGTATGCAAAAGCTCTGACAACCAGAACTTTGCTGACGCAGGAAATCGAAGATGAAAGCGAAAGAGAAAATACTCAGCAGATAATTGAGGCGACCACTGCCAGAGCGGACTCGATTACGAGAAGATATATAAGTATATGGGATTTAGAAAACTCGTATATTGAATACTTCATTATCGACATATCAAAAGAATACTCCGGCGGCGAAGATAATGTTACGGAAACCAAGCAAGGAGAAAGCAAATGAGAAAGGTGAGAATAATCTGTATTTTAGTACTCTGCTCTTTCTTTGTCTTTGGGATTGAGAACGCTTCAGCAGGTGTGCCAAAAGTTGATATACCTGGTCTTACGGGTAAATTTACCGAGGGTGTTTCAAGAATTACTGACAAAGTAAGCGAGAAATTTAAGAATATCGAGAGAAAAATTAATGAGAGCTTTATCGGTAAGGGTATTAAGGAAGCTAAATCTCTTTATAAAAAAGGAAAAGATAAAGTAGACGGCATTACTGATAAAGTTGAAGATAAAGTTGATGGCGTTAAAGATAAGGTTGGAGACAAGGTTGACGTTGTTAAGGATAAAGTTGACGATAAGACCGGCGGACTTAAAGATAAAATTGAATCTGGAAAAGATAAGGTTGACGGCGCCATAGACACTGCGGAAGATGCCACCGGAGCTAATTCTAAGCAGGCGAAAGAATTGGCTTCGTTAGAGTATAAACGCAGTGAAATAGCTTCGGAGTATGATACTCAAATATCTGCAAAACGCGATGTCAGCAGTGGCAGTTTGGCGGCAATAGACGAGAATATTGCAACAATAACCGCTGAAATGAACAAAGAAGGCGTTAATGAAGATCAAAAACTGCAATATCAAAGCCAGCTGGACAATCTTAACACCCAAAGGGAAGATATTGCGGCTAGCGGCAAGCTTGAAGAAAGCCAGCTTAACGACCAGAAAAAACTGGCTGTGAAAGATTTGGACAGCCGTATTGCCGAAATAAGGAAATCTATGGAAAGCGGCTTCCTGTCAACCGTTAAAAACAAAAGCGATAAATATTGGGGAGCAAGGGATACGCAGTCTGCTATGGAAAATGACAGAAACGCATTGTTCCTAAAAGAAGGCGACCCGGAAACATCTGATAACGTAAGAAGAATGATGGCTGTTAGAAGGGCGGATGCTCTTGCCGAAGCAATAAATGCTACTTACGTCAGCATGAGTTCTAGAATAACCGTTGAAGCCCGTGACAAAGAAGTAAAAGATATGTCGGATTACAGCACGGTTTTAGAATCTCAAAACGCTTCAATATCGTTGGATATGAACGTAAAGGTTGAAGAGCTGAGAGCGTTGCTCGAATATAACAAAGTGCTGCTTGCCGAGATGAGGTTTAAGTCTGCGAGCAGCAGAGCGAGAGTAAACGATTACACGGTTCGCGATGAAGGCAGGGACATAACAAAATTTAATTTTGATGATTATAGTTTTGATAAGTATTGTAGAAAAACAGGAGGCAGCAAATGATAAAGAAAATTAAATTGTCCATATATATGGCGCTAGGCGCGGTTTGTAGCTTATTTGCCTCAAACGCGGGAGCATTTATCATTCCTCTTCCGATGATACCGGTAATGCCGACGCTTGACCCGGGAAACGACGCAATACACTTTTTGCAGCTTAACGAAGCCAAGGGGGTGGTAACCAATGTTAAAAACATCAGCAATACCCTTACCGGCGTACTTGATGTTAAAGGTTTGGGTCTGACATATAACGATAATCTGGATTTGTTTAAGTCTACTGGTCCTTTCGCAGGAGGTGGCAGCGGAGGAGGCAATGACAGCAAAAAAACTGTAGAAGCAACCAAAGACATTCAGGAAGCGAGCGTTGCGGATATTTATGATTTTGATTCTGTTAGAAACGCGACATATAAAATGTTCTTTGTTCTTCCAACAGACGGCTTAAATGACGAGCATTGCTATAGAGAACTTGCGAGAAAGTTTTTTACCGATACGTCTTTGGAAATATATTCAACGGCAAAAGTATTAAGCGCGAATATAGAGGTTCTTGAAAAAAGAATTGACGACTTGGAAGAAGCTTTGAACGATGGCGGCGGCGATGAAGGCGAAAATTTAGACGAGGTGGACAATACAAATACCGCATGGGAAAACGCGTATCAGACTTATGATATTTTAGACCAGCTGCTTCGCATGACTCAAGAGCTAAAAGCTATGAGAATGCAGTATGAAGCCGCGTTGGCTATTCAAAGCAAAGTTCCTCCTATTAGAAAGAAAGAGATTGAAATGCTCAAGTCTCAAGGCAATGAAGACAAGACATCTTTTATATTTAATAAAGGAAAGACTTATGCTTCAAAATCTGAACTGGCATTTGCGCAGATTGCGGGAAATGAAACAGTCCTTGACGATAATGAAGATTATAATTTCTTAGGTTATAAAGACGCTCCTAAGCCATTGGTTGAAAATCCTTTCGCCGGACAGGAAGAAAGCCTGAAAGCCTTGGGAGAAGTTACGGAGTTAGGAAGAGAAGTATATGATGCGCACGGCATTCACAGCCTTATTTCTGACTTACCATCATATAGAGAGACTTTTGTAACGTATGAGAGATTTAAAAGGATGCACGAGCATGTCCTTAATATGCTGAGGATTTCTGATCAATGCGCGATAGGATATTTGGGCAGCTATTATAACAACCCTGAAAAAGTATGGTCAGGCGGACATTTGGGTACTCTGGCAAATCAGCATGAGTTGAGAACAGGCGTGTCAAAATGGCTGATTGACAAGTTCGATGTCGCGAAGGCGGTGATGGTTACTCCAATGGAGCCTGAAGAACTGCAAACTCCTGTTGTAGATTCAAGCGTTGATAATAAAAACACCATGAGCGCTTCAACAATGAAGAACGGTAAAAAACCTGCTGATGAAGAAATTATGAACCCTGTAAAAGAAAGAAAAAGCGAGCAGATTGGAAGAGACAACTATCAGCTTGCCTGGAATATTGGCGCGACTGGGTCAAGAAGCTTGGGAGACGACCAGCAGGGCATTAATAACTGGGGCAGTATTGATAAGCCGTTTAAGATGTGGAACGACCAGAAAAACTTTTATGACCAGTATGTCAATGCTAAATATGACAACATAATTAAATATTTGGAACAGATTGATTTGCGTCCCGGCGAACTTGATATTGCCCGCCAGCTTAATAAAGATAATAAAGACAAGATAGTCGCAAACTTTGAGGGTTCCGCAAAATCGGTCTTTACGGATTGGAATTCGGATTTGGCAAGATTCCAGGAGCAAACTCCAGTTACTGAGGTTGCGCTTGAAGAAAGCAAGTGGATTGAGTCTGTTCAGCAAAAAGTATCTGCTATGCAGCCTAACTATAAAGAGTTAGATGCGCGCGAAGTTAAATTAAAGAAGCAAAGAGAAGCGCTTGTAAAGAAAATGACTGATTTGCTTAAGCAAGCTCAATTACCGAACGTTATAAAACAGATTATGGAAGTTGAAGCTGAGATAAAGAAAGTTGACGATGAGATTAAGGATATAGCGGAAAACAGATTATGGCTGAACGGATATGCTTATGACTTAACAGGTGTTCTGTATACGGAAGCTTGGACTGTCGAAACCAAGAATGAACTGTTAAGCGCTCAAAACACCGAGGCTGAAGAAGTTCAGAAAGTTAGAAAAGAATATTCTGACGCGGTTAATGCGTATGGCGATAAAATCGCGGCTATCTATGAACAAAGATCCGCGGAGTTTAGAGGATATGAAAATCAGTTAAACGACTTATCTGATAAAATAGATGCGGCTCAGGAGAAGGTAAACCTTTATAATAAAAATATCAATAAGGCTGAAGAAGCAAAGATAGAAGTAAAGGAGAAAATGACAAACACTCTTAGCACGACTGTAAATAAGGCGGATATGGAGAAAAAAGCAAAAGCTCAGAAAGCTATCGCTGTTTCTTTGGGCAAAGAGGCGAAAAAAATTATTGCCAAACTTGATGAAAGAAGCAAATATTACGATGGCAAACTTGCGGAAGCAGAAAGAGAGCATGCTTTAAAAGCTAAAGAAATAATGGAGAAGGAGCCGGGTTATGATGATATGGCGCCTCTTGCTTACTTATATGATAATAAAGTGGCTAAGAAGGTCAGCGATGCAACCAAAGCATATACTCCGGCTTTAGGCGGTTATCTAAATGTCGCGGCTGCTATTTCTACAGAGTTTAGACCATATACTGTCGAACTTGCGGAAAAAACAAAAGCAGACATCTTAAATATTGGAGATTCATTATATTATCAGACAAGCAATGCAAATGTTAACTCAAAACACGTTGCGCTTATTGAGAATTTGAAAAATATCGACCTTGAAGATGTTTTATCATTCTCCAGCGTTTTGAAGAACACTTATGGTTCTCCTTTAGCGTTGATGGAGGCTATTAAGAACTTGTATAATAAATATATGATTAGTCAAATATGTCCTGAAGACGCTTGTTATGCGGCGGATGAAGAATACTATGTCGCATTGTCAGCTAAGGATAGAGATTTCCAGGCTCCGAAAGGACCAATCAACGAATATCTGCCTCCTGTCAGAGAAGTGTTCTTCTTTGATGAAGTTGACTACGAAGGCGTTTACAGCAAAGATAAAAATACCAAAATCCAAGTTGGAACAAAGACAGAAATCGGGGTTGGCAATCTTCCAATCAATGTCCCAGTATATTTAACAATGTACTATGTGTCAAAGTCAGGTCTTCTCGATTATGGCGGACAGCTTCCAGAGGTGTGGCAGCGCGCGTTGAGCGGCAAAGCGTTTGTTGAAAGAGACATTGATCTTAAGAAGTTCTTTGGAGAGGACGAAAACGGGGATAATATCGCAAACTTCTATAGGGGCGGTCGTTATCCATGTAATATCAACAACCTTGGAATAGACATTGATAAGAATGCCAACTTTATAGTTAAAGCTTCTAGTAATAATGCTCTTCCTTCTTGTCAGGAAATAGAAGTAACAAACGGCGTTGGTTATTATAGAATTAAGAGCAAGGGTTCTGACGAAACTGCGAATGCGGGAGCCGGAGTATCTGCTGGTACAAGCTCTGTAAGCGAGCTTGGTCAGTTGTTTACTTTAGGCAACGACTTTGTCGTGTTTAGAGACGATGTTAAAAAGACTTTCGACCGCTTGATTGAGATAAGAAAATATCAGGAAGAAGACAAGAAGTATAATTCTAGCATTAAAGATGATATTTATGACAACGCGGCGTTAAAGAAAAACCAGTTTGGCGATTTCTTAGATTATGTCGAGCTGGAAAGAACATATCGTCAGGCAATGGAGAAGGTAAAAATCAGCGTTGATGAAGTTAAAGAACTGTTGTTCGAAGAGCTTCGCAAAGCTGGCTATGAACCATCGCCAGACTTGAATCTTGCAAAAGAAGAGGATTATAATACGGTGAAAAATTCTTTGAAGAACAGAAAGGCAAGAGTTATGAGCGAAGTTGCTCCAAAGCTTCAGGCGCTTAAGAGAAACAACACTCCTATTGTCAAGGAAAGGCTCGAGAATTTTGAACTGGTGCATAAAGCTTTGGAGATGGATTCAGATGTGCTTATCGCTCTTCCTTCATCAAATGTTAACCTTAGTGATGTAAGTGAATCTATAAAGACAGAAAAAGCAAACTTAAAAGCTAAGGAAGCGTATGATAAAGAAGCCGAGAAAGCTTTTGAAGACGAAATGAAGAAAATAAGCGCTCCTTATTGTGCTTCATATTAAAGAGGGTTTTTATGGCAGAGCAAGATAAAAAGCTGTTAGGAACAAAGATTCTATCCTTACCGGGAATAGGTAGCGATATAGATATGAGCAAGTTCTTTCTTAGCGATTATAAGAAAGTAACGTCGTCAAAACTTATATACTATATTTGGCTGTCGAGATTCTTTATACTCCTGGCAGCTATATCTTTGCTCTTTTTTATCAGCGCTTCTCTGGTCATATTTAAATTGGCTCCTCAGGTGAGCGTTGAACCTTTTCTAATCATCAGGCAGGACAACTCGGCGGGCATCGTGCGTAACGAGCCTATAAGCTATGACATGGCGTCTAAACAGATGTTGATGGAAACATTTGTAAAGCAGTACATAATATTGCGAAACACCATTATAGACGATGAAAAAGAAATGCAGACAAGATGGTATCCCGGCGGCATGGTCGACTTTCTTTCGTCGCCGGAAATTTTTGGAAGCTTCGACCAATACAGGGAGAAGGTCTGGCATCTTATTTTTGAAGCCAAGCTTTCGCGGGAAGTAGAGATTATTTCGATAAATAAAGTCGGTGGAGAGAAAAGCGCGGTTTGGAAGATTGACTTTAAGACTTACGACATCTCGGAGGGTCAAAGAGATCTTCAGACCAGGGCCATAATCTTAAACACCAGATATTGGACCTCGTCTGTTACGGCATATTTCATCCCAGAGCGAAGCTTTCTGGGTCTGCGCCTGCTTAATCCTCTTGGTTTTACAGTTACAAGATATTCTCAGACCGAGGTCGAAGTATAGAAATATTTTCGATTCTCTTTTTTGTGCTTTACTTTTATTTAATTTTTTATATTTTATAATACATCAGGAGTGGTGTAATTATTTATACTGCCAATTTCTGCTAATTTAGAAAAAGTAAGCCTTAAATGAGACTTTTTCTTGTAAAAGTGTAGGAAAAGGTATAACGTAATATAACACTATAATAGTTTACTCATCTATGGAGTGATGATTATGAGATATATAATAGTTGCAGTTGTTCTACTGCTTTCGGCTTGCGGTCTTTTTGGTTCTTATTATGAGGCGGAACCAATCGGTATCGGTAAAGGTATCGACGAATTAAAATTATCGCCTTGCGCATGTATGCAGTTAGATTTGCCAAAGGATTTACCTGATTGGTTTGTCGAAACTATTTAATAAGGTAAATATTAATGGTAGAACAATTAAACAAAGCAAACGTGGAGCAAAAGCTTATTGGAGGTGCCTCTAAGCAGCCTAAACCTTCTACGTCAAATCAAGATACCATTGTAGAAAACGTTGCTGAAAAAAGATATTTATGGACAGCAAGGGCTTTTGCAATTATTACGGCTTTGAGTTTGTGCTGTAATATAGTTTTATTGTTGGCTATCGGTCAAATTGTTCCTCTGTTCAGAGTAGAGCCTTTCTTATTAACATTCAAAAATAAGCAGGAGCAGGTATACAACATCGTACCTGTAAATACTTCTTTGGAAGATGAAAGAGCTATTACGGAAGTTTTTGTCAGGCAATATGTGCTTCTTCGCAGCACTTTTGACACAGACATTCCTGAAATGGAAGCCAGATGGCTTCCCGGAGGACCAATACAAGAAATGTCATCCGCCACCGTTTATTCGGACTTTTTAGATAATACGGCAAAAAGAGCAATAGATATTATTAGAACAAGGAGCTTGAAAAGGGATATAAGGATTATCACTGTCAATGAGCTGAGCAGAGGTTTATGGCAGGTTGAGTATGAAACTCAGGATATGTATCCGACATCAACGGCTCCAGAGCTAAACTATTGGGCTGCATCTCTTCAGGTTACTTACCGCCGCAAGACGGTAAAATATACTGAAAGATTGAAAAACCCGGTTGGTTTTACAGTTGCTAAATACTCGTTAGCTCGTCAAAACCTCAATTAAAAGGTTTGGCGGCAGAGAGATAATTATTAAACGGTATCTTTACAAATTATTTACACAGATGGTGTAAAGGTTAATAAAGGAAAACCAAAAAGCTTCTCGGGGTTTAAGGTTATTAAGTATTCATTAGCGCGCAAAGAACTTAATTAAGGTGTATAGAGTAATGGTTTTAAAAATAATAAATAGAATAATGTGCATTTCATTTGTACTGACGGTTTCAAATGTTGCTTTTGCACAAGTAGGCATGGACAATCTGGACCAAAATGCAGATCAAAGTCAGGGTAACTATATGCCGATGAATATGGGTTATGCGGGTTTTAACTCTTTGGGTATGACGCAGAGCGCTTGGCTTGACCCTTTGCAGAATTTGGGTGAAGGACAATCAAAACCGGCGTATTCTAAATATTATTGGTCCCAGGATTTGGTGCTTCCAATTCGTCTTCGCGAAGGTATGCTCACATTGGTTAACTTCCCGGAGTGGGAACTTGTTGAAGACATCTATATAGGTGATAATGCTACATTTGACGGACAAATTTCAGGTCCGAACACAATTTTATTGTATCCAAGAAGAGGTTCAAACGTTGGTGTCGATACCAACATAATTATATTTGGACGCTCGGGAAATCGTTATGTGTTTTACGTTAGAAGCGAAGGCGTTAACTCTGAAAGATTAACAAACTCAATCATCGATATTGATGTTATTGACGCTCCAAACGGCAGCGGCGGCGCAGGCAGAGGAGGTGGCTCGACTGGCGGCGGAAATTTTACTAAAAATTCGTCTTCTCACTCGGCAGATTCTACATATACAAAAAGATTTCAAAAAGCAGACTGGATAAAAAATATTCCTTTAGATCCTTCAAAAATGAGATTTGACATTGAGATTTATGTTCCAAACCCTGATGATGTGGTTATGGCTCCTGAAAGAGTATGGAGAGACGATATTTTCACTTATATTGATTTGGGTGAAAAAGCATTAAATATGACTCAAAGACCTATTGTAACTTTGATTGTTGAAAGAATAGAAGTTCCGGTCGGATTTAGAACGACTGGTCCAAATAACAGACTTATAATCGTTGAAGCCGTTGGAGATATGGTTCTTCGCAGCGGCAAAAGAATTATATGCTTGAAAATGCGTCGTTCGGATGCGGAAGGTCTGGAGCTGCAAACTTATGCCACAGATTTTGAAGACGCGACATGGGACGTTCCTCCTCCTCTTCCTGGCGGAGCTAACGGCGGTTCAGGCGGAGCCGCTGGCGGAAGATTTGGCGGTCAGGGAAGCGGCGGCGCTGGTGGCGCAGGCAGCGGATTTGACGGTTCATTCAGCGGCGGAGGCGGCATAGGAGCCGATTATGGCAATATTTCTAATGCCGGAGCGTTTGATGGTGTGGATTATTCAAGAATGCAAAGAATTAGCGGAAGTTCGCAAGGTTCGCAAGGAGCTGGTTCGGGAGCTGGACTAGACGGCAGATACGGATATGGAGCGGGTTTTGCAGATTCCGGCTCTAACATATCCATCGAGCTTGGAACAGATGCCAATGTTAACAATTTAGAGACATTATGGAACGATTTATCAAATAGATACTCGGACATATTGTCGTTATATGAGCCCTTCTATTCTGTTGATACGCCAGCCGATGGTCAAGGAAAAGAATTGTTCCATTTAAGAATTGGACCAGTTAAAACCCTTGACGAAGGCGACGGAGTGTGCAGCAGACTTGGAAGAAACGGTGTATTTTGTAGTGTAGTTAGGACCCAATGAGTAAAGAAGTTTTAACACATTCTGAGAACTATGTAAAAAAAACCAACCGCATAATTCTTGCGGTTGGTATAGTTTCTTTTATGTTATTTTTATTAGGCGTATTGCTGTTGCTGAGCAGCGGTGATGTTGGGGACGAATATGAAGACCCGATGTTTACCGAAAATGATGATGCTCTGTCTCTTACGGATACCGGCAATGCTTTAGATACAACAATTGAATTTGGCGACTTAGTCGAAAGAGAAAGCCCTCTTACCGCAACGCCCAACCCTATTGTTATGGGTCAGGTTGTTTTGGGTACAAATGCCAAAAATGTTCTGACATTAGGCACAAACGGAAAAGCGACGATTAAAATTATATCCGTTAGGCTTGCGGAACCTCCTTTTGACGGGTTTGAATACAAAGACGGCTGTACCAACAGAACTTTGCGCGGCGAAGAAACCTGCGATATTTCTATGGAATGGATGCCGATTGTCGCAATTAATGTTCAAAATAATTTTATCATTACATGGCATGAAACAAATCTGTCGGCAAGTAATGCAAAATCAGAAAAGATAACTGTAGACGGGAGCGCGGTTAAAAGAGAAGACTGTAATTTCTGCGAGCCGCTTCCAGGCGCGGCAACAGCGACAACTTCAAGCGAAAGAAGAGCCATTTCTCCAAATGGGGAACTTCTGGGCAGTATTGATGCCGATGGCTATGTTCGAGACGCTAACGGCAACATTATCGGCAGAGTCAATAACTCTGGTCTTATAGTTGACAATGACGGAAATATTATCGGCGTTGCCGAAAACCGCCGCTTGGTTCTTGATGAATTTGGCAACGTTATCGGTTATGTAAACGCTGACGGAACGGTTGTTGACGCGGATGGCAATATCATCGGCAGAGTACTGCCGGACGGAACGGTTGTTGACCTTGCGGGAAATGTTATCGGCAGGGCGATAGAAGCGGGATATGTATATGACGCTGACGGCAATATTATCGGCAGGGTTATGCCTGACGGAACGGTTGTTGACTTGGATGGCAACATTATCGGTCGTGTAAATGCCAATGGCGAAGTTGTTGACGAGTTTGGCAATGTTATAGGTCACGTAACCAAGCCTGGCAGAGTTGCCATAGATGAAAACGGCAACATGTTGGGCGTCGTCATGCCTAACGGCGCGGTTGTAGATACTAACGGCGATGTTGTCGGTTACTTAAATGAAAACGGCGATGTCGTTGTCGACGAGACAATAGGTGCGGCGGGCATGCAAAGAAGACTGGCGCTGGACGCTAATGGCAATGTTATAGGTTATATTGATGAGAACGGCAATGTTGTGGACTTTAACGGCAATATCATAGGGAAAATGCTTGAGGACGGCACGCTTGTAGACGCGAATGGCAATGTAATAGGCAAGGCCGGAGATTTGGTCTCTCTCGCACTGGATGCTGATGGAAATATTATCGGTTTTATCGGTCAGGACGGAAATGTTTATGATCTTAACGGCAACGTTATCGGTATTGTAGACGCGGACGGCAACATAATAAGCACTGTTCGCAGAAAAATAGGCTCTTTGGTCGATACGTCATTAATTCCAATCAATCCAAAAGGCGAAATCCTTGGAACAGTGCTGAATAATGGTTTTGTTGAAAACGCGGATAAACAGACTATAGGAAAAATTTTATCCAACGGTTTGATTAGAGATACTTCCGGCGCTAAAGTAATAGGCAAATTGATAAGAGGCGGTCTGGTTATCGGATATGGCTGTAAAAATCTTGGATATTTAGAAAAAGACGGAAAAATTGTTAAAGGCAACAAAGATACAAGTCTAAAAGTTATGTTTAATGGTATTGTTAACGACAATGCGGGAAGATATGCGGGCGGAATAGCAAAGATTGGAAAAGTGTATGACAATACATGCACTTTGCTTGGAGAAGTAGGCACTGACGGCATTGTAAAGAATGCGGCTGGCGCTTATGTCGGCTGTCTGAACCCCGACGGAACAGTGTTGAACGAAAGGGGCGACATTGTTGGAGCCGTTGCGAAAGAAGGCATAGCGGTGTCTTATGACGGAGACTATTTGGGAAGGGTCTCTTCGGATAATTTAATTATGTCTGGAGCAATGCTTCCAATCGGATGTGTCGGCATATATGGAGAGGTCTTTGACAGAGCAGGAAGTTATATCGGCAGAGTTGCGGAAAATAAATATGCGTACGATTTGGATGGAAACTTTATTAATATGGTTGGAGAAAATGGAAAAGTTCCTGCTTTGGGTCAGCCAGATGCGAAAGTTCTTATAAACGGCATAGTCGCAAATAGTGAAAACGAGATAATCGGTTTTACCGAAGAAGAAGTGGCGCCTATCGTAAACGCTGGCGGAAAAATTCAAGGTTATATTTTCCCTGACGGAAACGCGTATAATAATAAGGGGGTTTCCATCGGAAAAATTCACGGAGACGGTTTAAGCTTTTATAACAGGCAGCCTGGCGCTCCATTGCGAAAAGGACAGGTCGTCGACTTTAGCGGCAAAACTCTTGGCTTGGTAGCGTATGATGGTTCGGTTATAAGCAAATTTGGCGAAAATTTAGGCACGGTTGATGCCAAAGGCAAACACTTTTCTTCCAAGGGGGAATACAGAGGCGCAGTAGTTCGCAGAGGCGTTGCCATAGGTTATGACGGCTCATATATAGGGTATGTGGTTTCTGATGGTTCGGTAATCGATTTGGAAGGCAAAAAGCAGGGAGTAGTTACTGCGGACGGTAAAATCCTTGATACAGGCAATGCGATTATCGGAGAAGTGATTTCTGAAAATATTCTTACCGATATTTGGGGCAATTATAAAGGCCGCATGAACTCATTGGGAGATGTTATTGATTTGAAAAATGACATTGTCACAGCTGTTTTACCTGGCGGTTCGACTGATAAAGGAATGAGCATTCTTCGAAGGGGCATAATAAGCGATTTTGGCGGAAATGTTGTCGGTTCTGTTGCTCCAGACGGCAAAGTTATAGATACGTCAAATGTCGAGATTGGACGTATGCTTCCAGACGGAAATGTTATCAGCAACTCCGGGCGTCTTATCGGCGAACTGATTGACGGCGATATTGTAATAGATAATGCCGATAAGTTCGCGGGATATGTGAGCTTTGACGGCAGAATAATATCTGATGACGGCAGCGTGATTGGTCGATATATTTCTGGCGGATTGGCAATTGATAACAATGAATCTATTTTAGGAAGAATATATAAAATCGGCGCTACCATACTTGGAAATGACGGCAAATATATCGGACGCTTAGCGCCAAATGGGACGGTTGTCGATATGCAGGGAAGAAATATAGGGTATCTTAAAAACAATGGTTCATTTGTAGATTTAGATAAAAAAATATCAGGATATGCATTACAAGAAGTAGCAAAAAACCGGAGGAACTAGGTGAGAATAGATTTTAATAAAAATAATATGGTATGCAATAAGCTATCAAAGGTTTTATCTTTGGCGGCTGTTTGCATACTGCTCTCTTTCAAACCAGCCTTTTCACAGGAAATTACCGCCATAGACTTTAATGGCGATTTAATTGGTAAAGTAATTCCTGATGGTAAAGTTGTAAGCTTTGATAACCAGCTAATCGGCAATATTAACGCAGACAGCTTAATCGTCAACTTTGACGGAGATTTAATCGGCGGTATAGTTCCTCAAGGTATTGCGATTGGCAACGATAATAAGCCGCTTGGCAAGGTAAATAACGACGGTTCCGTTCGCGTTCCATCTGGCAAGATAATTGGTAAAACTCTTCCGAACGGTCTTGTGGTTGACGAATTTTACGAGGTTATCGGTTTTGTTTTGTTCCCTGGTCTTATTTATTCCGACGATGGAAAAACAGTTGGGCGCTTAACGGGAGACGGCAGCTATACAAACCTTCAAGGTCAAAAAATTGGTTTTATTTCAACGGATGGTTACGCGTATAGAAAAGTTGGAAACGATGACGTTTTGGATGGAAGGCTGATTTCATCTAAAATGGTTATTTCAAATAACGGAGAATTTATCGGAAGCGTTTCTCCAGGCGGCGATGTAACAGATTTTGACGCAAAAGCAATTGGTAAGATAAAAGCAAATGGTTTTGCTTATGACCAGGAAGGAAAAGTTATTGGTCATATTGTATCAGCAGGATATGCTTTTGATAATTATGGCAAATATCTTGGTTTCGTAAACTACAACGGCGAAGTCGTTCATAGAGAACAGCTCATCGGTCGCATAAACAGCACAGGCGATGTTATTGATTTATCTGGTAAGGTTATCGGATATTCGGTTGATTTCGCTACAACATATACGGATTTAAGCGGAAAATATCTCGGTCGCTTAATTCCAGAAGGAAAAGTTGTAAAGGCAAAAGAAGAAATCGGAGTTGCCGCGCCAAGAGGTCTGGTTGTAAAGGGTGGAAATGTCATTGGTTTAAGCTCCGAAGCCGGTCCGATTTTTGACTATCGAGGCATATTGACTGCGCATGCTCAAAGAAACGGCTCTGTGGTTCTGTTTGAAGGCACCACAATTGGCGGCATGAAAGGCAAATATGCCTATAATAAATCAGGCGCAATAATCGGCAGCGTTGAGCAAGGCAGACTTGCTCTCGATTTAAACAATAATGTTTTGGGAATTGTTGATACCAGTGCGTCTATCGGTAGCGGCGAAGATAAAGCGAAAGTTTCGCCTTTCGGTTATATCTTTTCGCCGGAAGGAAAAATCTCGGGATACAGCATTGATACAGGAACTCTTTATTTAGACGGCGTCGGCATTGCCGAAGTGTCTCCTAATGGGGAAATTGTAAATAAAGGAAGCGTGCTTAATGGAAAAATCACTTCTGTGGGCGTTCATATCAATGATGAGAACAGAGTTTTAGGTCAAACGCTGCAGTCTGACTTTATAACCCTAAACAATAGCAAAGACACGGCTTACTTATCAAATACAAACGTTGTTTTCACCGGCTCGAAAGATATTATAGGTAAAGCTTTGAGCGATGGAACAATTGTAAGCACATCAAAAGAAGATACGAAGAATCTTATGCCGAAGATTGGTCAGTCTTATGAAGGAAACATTGTTTTAGGAACAAACGGCAATTTCATAGGATACGCAGGCATAAACGGAATTGTTAGAGACAGCGCAAACTCTATTGTCGGACAAGTTATCGGAAGAGGTCTTGTTCTTGATAATAATGGATCTTATTTGGGAGAGATTGTTCCATATAGCGTTGCCGTAAGCAGTGATTGCGAGTTTTTGGGAGTTATAACACCAAGAGGCGACGTTAGAAATGCAAAAGATATTTTCGTCGGCAGAACACTGCTTAATGGTCAGATAATTTCTGACAGCGGTTCAAATGTAGGGCATTATGTAAAAAGAAGCGTTGTTGTCGACAATAGCGGCAATTTCTTCGGTATAACATCTCCAGATGGCAAAGTTTTAAATTATAGCGGAGAAAATTTAGGCTGTGTAAGCAACAAGGGAATATTAAAAAATTCAGACGGCGTTACTATAGCGTATCAGGCAACAAACAACCCGGTAATCAATTTTAACGGCAGCATTGTCGGACGTAGCAGTCTGACCGGCTCGCTGATAAACAATGATGGAAATTCCACAGGCTACGTTCAAAGCAATGATAATGCCAATACAGGAAGCGGAGTTCCTCTTGGAAACGTATTTAAGTACAAGTTTGCATTTGACAACGGCAACAAATTTATCGGCGTTATCTTGGAAGATGGAAGCGTTCTTGGTTCTGGTGGCAAAAACTTGGGAACAGTAGACTTTTATGGCTATGTAAATTCTCAGGGAGAAAGATCCGGATATGCCCTTTATGATTTGTATGTATATGACAACGCGGGAATAGTTGTTGGATATATTGCAAGAGACGGCAACGTGCTTTCATTATCCGGTCAAAACATTGGTAAGATAGATAGAGGTTTTGTAATAGATAGAACAGGCAAGGTTTCATCTCGCGGCAATAGAGATTTTTATATAAGGAACGAAACAAACAGCGTAATCGGCGAATTGACGCTGGTTGGCGATTTAGTGGATGCAAACGGCAAGACCATTGGCAAAATTAATCCTGACAATGGTATAATTTCTGATGCAAACGGCGAAACAGTCGGACGCGCCAACGCATTGCAGTACTATGGCAAAGCAATAGGGGTTAAGCCTGTATATGACGAAGGTGGCCGCGTAATCGGTTATGCCGGCGATGATGGCAGCGTTGTTAATGAAGACGGCAAAATTATAGCCTTATTAAACGAAAACGGTTTAGCTGTTTCCGCTAATGGCGACATTATCGGCGGAATAGGAACAGACTGGTACGAAAGAGCGCCAAAAGTAACCAAAAGAAATGACAGAGATATAGAAATCGGCATAATTGACCCAAATGTTCAGGAAAGAGCAAAAAGATCTTTTGCGGTTGCGTTAACTCCAGATGGAGAGTACTTAGGTCGAATTCTTGACGACGGCAGGGTGGTTGATGATGCGGGTAATGTTCTAGGCGTTAGGCTGGGCGATGGCTTAATTATTGACGATCAGGGCGGGCTAATCGGTATTGAAGAATCTGTTCAGGCTGATTTTGGCGGCAACATTTTTGTTCCGTCAGGCACATTTGGTCCGGGAGCGGCTTATGGTATCGGCGCTGGAGCCGGCGGCAACTTGGGTCCTGGCGGCGGTTATGGTCCTGGAGAAAGATATGATCCTCAAAGAGCGGCAGCATTAGCGGCGGCGCAGGAAGAAAGAAGAAAAAATATCAATGTCGGCAAAATAAGCACTAATGTTAAAATATCAAGCTTTACAGGTACGCAGCCAAACTGGGATGAGCAAGGCGTTGGCAAAACATTGTCTTCATGGCGTGTTGATTTAAGCGAGATGATATTAGCTGATAAGCCAATTCCTGCGGTTATTGCCAGATCTATTGACAGCAGCAACCCTACTCCTGTTACGGCGATTGTCGAGAGAAACGTTTATGCCGAAGAAGGTCGCAATATCATTATCCCTGCAGGCAGCCGTGTTATCGGCGTGCTTGGTTCTTTAACGGGAACTGGCGAGGCGACAACTTCGTCTGCTAAGGTTCAGATTAACTGGGAAAGGCTGATAAGACCTGATGGCTCTATCTTCGTATTCCAGGGTATTACCGGAGACGCGCAAGGACGCGGCGGTGCTTTAGGATACTTAGACCAACAGTTGATTAAAAAATATACTTTTCCTGTTGTTACAACAATGCTTACAAGCGCGGCGGCATATCTCATGGCTCCAAACTCCAATGCAAGCGGCGAGACTGAGACGCCAAAACAGCAGGCGGCAAACGACGCAAGACAAAACTTCCTGGATAAAATGACCGAGATATTCAATCAGGTTTTGGCTGATAAAATGGATATTAAACCTCTGACTTATGTTCCAGCCGGTACCAGAATCATCATTTATCCAAATGTGGATTTGTGGTTGAGAACAGCTGAGAGAGATGAGTTGGAAGGCGCTGCGAATATGAGCAAAAAAGATATATTCATTGATGATAAAGAAACAGTTGCAGATCAGCAGGCTGTTGAGATTAGGAAGAAAGTAAGCGGAAACTCAGTCGGCGGCACAAGCGGTGCGGTTGTCTATGAGCCGGATAGCGCAGATGTTCAAGCTCAGGGTCCATCATTATTAGACCCAGCCCCGGCGCCGGCTGGAAAACAACCTGCGGCAGGAAGCACTCCACCTCCGCCTCCACCGTCTTCATTTGGCGGCGCAAGCTCGACGCAAAGACCAGGGGCGTCAAGCGGCAGTTCTTCATCGTCTTCTTCTGGCGGAAGTGTTCCTCAATTATTCTAAGGGATAAATAGAAATGAGTTTTAAAGTTTTAGAATCAGTTTTACGCCCTCTATCTTACTGGTATAACCAGGAGAATATAGAAGAGGTTGCGATTGACCGTTCAAAACAGATTTGGCTTAGACTTAGAGGCAAAAGAGCATATCCGTGGGTAATGTACAGAGATGAAAAACTGACAAAAGAATATCTTACGGATTTGCTTTATATTATTGCCAATACGTATGAGCTTCCATTCGACCCTGTCAGCGGAACGCCGGTAGTTTATGCCGCAATACCTGGAGAGCATCGTTTTTCCGGCATTGCTGGCAAGAACGTTATGTATGATGAAGAAGACTTGACCGGCGGCGTTGCTTTAACGATTCGTATTCATAGCGATGATGTCGCTTTTGGTTTTGACGCTTATAAATTAGAGCAGGGCAAGCAACTGCATAAGATTAATCCGCTGAAAGATATTAAAGAGCCTGAAGATCCGTACGAAAGATTGCTTTTGAGCATTAAAAGGGGCGACCATATACTGGTTTCCGGCGCGACATCTACAGGTAAAACAACATTTTTGAATAACTTATTAAAAATTCTTGATATAAATAAAAGAATTATAACCATTGAGGATACCAGAGAGTTGATAGTTCCTCATAAAAACAGAGTACACTTGGTGCTATCGCGTACAGAGCAGACTAACCAGTTGAACTATTCGAAGATTATCGACTTGGTCGTGCGTTTTACACCAGATGCAATTATCGGGGGCGAGATTTCGACAAGTAATGCCGGCGCTCTTTGGGAGCTTATGGGGTCTGGTCACGATAACTGTTTGGCAACCATCCACGCCGAAAGTTCCGAAGCTGCTTATAAAGCCTTTACAGACCGTATTCTGCACAGCTATCCGACTATTGACAGAGCAAAAACAATGGAGGAGATGAGGCAGAAACTCAGAGTTGTTCAGATAAATCGTGACGGCAACCTGCGCGCTGTTACAGAAGTAACATAAAAAAAGAGGACATTATGTCCTCTTTTTTATTTAGTTTATCAATGGCGGTATATTAAACTGAGCGATAGCTCCGGGTTTAATTTTTACGTTGGAATACCTGATGTTTCCTGTCTCGATAACAAATTTCTGTCTTCCGGTCAATGTTGCCGCCAAATCATAAAAATCTCTGGCGTTTAGCTCTTGTCTCTGAGGGTTCATAACGTAAAGAACGCAGCCTTGAGTTCTTTCCGCAACACCGCATCTGGCTCTTCCTCTTGGAACCTCAGGATTGATAACAACCCCTTGCAAGCCGTCTTGAACAACTCTTTCGCCGGATGAAAACAGTTTTGTTAAACCAATTCCAAGAATAAATGCGCAAACCGAAACCAGGATAACAAAGTTTAGAGTAAACAAGTTTCCAACCATCAGTTTTGATGATTTTTTTGCGGTTACATCCTCATCGGTAACAAACTGGTTTCCTCCCACTGACGCGTTTTCATCACTGTCAAGATATGAATCTAAATTAAAAGCGTCAAGGTCATTTGATTTAATCGGAGCATTAAAGCTCTGAACAGGTCTGTCGCCTCCGAAATCGGATTTTGGAGGTATAGCTCCTTGTCCGCCGCCGATAAACTTTTTAACGGGGCGCTTTACCTTTTTTAATTTAGGACGATTTTCATCGTTATTAGTATTGAAATTAGCTTCATCTGCCATTTTTATATCCTTTACAGATTATTTTTTATCTTGCTTGTTGTTTTTATGGTTCTGATTATTCTTGGAACAATAAATACGACAGTTTCAGATTTAGGTTTATCAACTCCAAAGATACCATTTGGAATACCGATAATTAAGAAGTTTTCTCCTAAACGGCTTCTTACATTGAATTGTGTAATTTGTCCGCCTGTAGCTTCAAGAGTAATATTTGAGAAAATTCTATTCTTTTGTTCCAAAGAAGATTGAGATAAAATAGATAAATCCTGCTCAAGAGAAGTTCTGCTTCCGCATTTGCCAATATCAAATCTGGCAAACCATTTGTTAGGCACAACAAATTTTCCTTCGCTCACAGGCATAATCATTGCCTGCGTGCCAAGGAACTCTCTCAAGGTATTAATGTTTAGCTCGTTTGATGTTGTAAGAACTCTGCCGATAACTCCGGCTTTAGCTGTTTTTATTGTGCCAAAGTCAAAAGCTTTCATTAATTCCTGCCAGTTTACTTCTTCTTGCTGGTCGTAAGGATAAAGTCTGAAAACGCTTATGTCATACACTATAAGAGTTGGGTTGTCTTCAAAAGATTTAATCAAGCCCATAATCTTGTTTTTTATCTCGTAATCAGCGTCAAAAGTAATTGAGTAATCTGCCCAGTCGGTAGTCGCATCTGTAATTCCAGCGCCTCTTAAAACGTCTAAAAGACCAAGCATAATAGGACGCGATTGAGGGGTGAATAAACTAAAGCTTGCCTTGTGGCTGATAGTGATTGTCTTTTTGCTTTCATCATAAGAATAGTATATATCCGCAGCCTCGGTGATCATATTAACAACTTCCGTAAACTCGCCTCTTAAGTTTTCCGCGGCGATTTTTGCATAAGGACCATCTTTTGCGACAAGCTTTATGCCGGCTTCTTTAGTAAGCTTTAACAAAGCTTTTTCTGCCGACATTGTTTCAAAAGAAAATCCTGTGACTTCAAAACGGGGAAGAATGTCGTTGTGACCATTTTTTACAAGGTTGAAAGCCGTGATGTTAAAAGGAAGAGCGGAAATCATCTCCTGGGTTTTCCAGTTAACCGAGCAGCGTAAAGGAGTTTCCAAGTCAAGAGAGCTGGCGCCTTTTGATGTGCGTACCGCTAACGGGTCTTGAGGCGGAATAATATCAGCGGAAATCATATCCCTATTATTAACAATCGGAGCCTCATTAGAGTTACTGCATCCCAAAGTTAAAGTGATTAAAAGGATAAGCGGTATAAATTTAGTAAATATAGTTTTTTTCATATTTATTCCTCTGTCTCGTTTTTACTTGGAACAGCCTGATTAGCTGCTGCTTTTTTTACTTTCATAACTTTTCTTGTCTCGCCTTTAGCGGCTTCATTTTCTTTAGCAAGGAGTTTGTTCATAAGCTCATCCATGCCCATTCCGGCTCCTGCCGTAGGGTCAAAGGACGGCTTGTCTTGTATTTCTCCCAGAGCTTTTCTCATTTTATCGATTTCTTTGTTGGTGTCGTCTTTTATCATATCAGGAGATGAGTTTTTGAATA
The DNA here is from genome assembly GCA_031271345.1 of Lactobacillaceae bacterium. Classification (GTDB taxonomy): domain Bacteria; phylum Pseudomonadota; class Alphaproteobacteria; order RF32; family CAG-239; genus JAQWBS01. The sequence continues at coordinate 14,952 of JAISVX010000001.1, read as the reverse complement.
ATTCGTCTTTATATTCTTTTAGGTTTTTCTTAAAGGCGTCAATGCCTCCGGCGATTTTCTTTTCTATATATGGATAAAGCTCTTTATGAGCCAGCAAATAATCTCCGACTTCTGATATTTCTTCTAAAACATCCAGTATATATCCGTAAAAAGGATAGTCTTCAATCGCGATATTGCCTTTGCGGATACAGCGCGCCGCAATTCTTGATACGGTTCTGTCATAATAGTCGCGAAGCAGAACATAGTTGTTTAAATACCAAAGTTCTTCTTCAATACTAGATTTTTTTTCAGTTATATTTTCGTTCGCCATGACTAAACTCCTCAAAGCATTAGTGTAGTTTAGCTATACTATTTTGTAAATTACTTTCTTTCCATTTACCCAATAATATACATTTTAAATTACTCAGTGACATTTGCGTTCTCTTGGCTGTTTTCGTTTGTATCAATTGCTTCCAAATCTTCAATAATATCGGTATTATCGCCGTCCAGACTAAAGGTTTCATCAATAAGAAGGAGGTTGTCGTCATCAAGAGTTTCTAAGTCAAGAAAATCTTCCAGGTTTATATCTTCGGTATCGTTGATTTCAAAAGCATTTTCTTTTGGAGCTTCCTTGTTCTCGGCGGTAGGGTTAAGGTATTCGTCAAATTTGAACATGCTCTCTCTGTTAAGCACGCCGTCGGATGAAATCGGCGCCGGCTTTTTATCGTCTTCGCCTTCCGGCTCAAGATATTCTTCTTCAAAAGTTATAGGCTCTTTGTCAACAATAGTTTGTTCGTCTTCTGGAACTTCTTCGTATTCCCACTCCCATTCGCCGTCTGCATCTGTAGCAGCTTCGTCGGAAGCCTCTTCTTCAACCCATTCCCATTCTTCTTCATCGCCTTCTTCCGAAGATTCCTCAACATACTCCCACTCGTATTCTTCGTCATCTGAAAGCTCTTCCGAACCTTCTTCGACATCTTCCTGTTCTTCTTCTGGCTCAGCGTTTTCGGCAAGAAAGAGTTCTTCGAAAGGTTTTTCGTCAGGAACATCGGCTTCGCTGGCTAATTCGCTTTCAGCGGTTTCTTCTTCGACCCATTCCCACTCTTCTTCTCCAAGGGTTTCTTCGGCGCTTATTGCTTCATCTATATCATCGGTGAGAGGCTCAATATTTTCTATTGTTAGGCTGTTTTCAAGGTTTTCTTCAATATTCTCTTCCTCAACCCACTCCCATTCATCTTCAGAGCTTTCTTCTTCTGAAGGCTCCTCAATATATTCCCACTCTTCTTCATCATTTTCGTCAGCTTCTTCTGCAGCTTCTAAGGAGGCTGTCGGAGTTTGTTCAAAGCTTTCTGAATCAGCGGGGATTAAATCATTTTCAATATTTTCATCGAGATTTTCTTCTTCGATATATTCCCATTCATCCTCTGAGACGGGATCCTCGGCAAGAGTTTGCTCCTCTGAAGGTTCATTATTATCAGCTTCGTTAACCTCAACATATTCCCATTCTTCTTCAGCAGTTTTTTCCTCTGAAGGTTCTTCAATATATTCCCATTCGTCTTCCGCCGTTTCAACTTCGGCAGGGGTTTCTTCTTCGACATATTCCCACTCATCATCAGCTTCTTCTACAGCGGGATTTTCTTCAACATACTCCCACTCTTCTTCGCTGTCAGCTTCATCGTCAAAAGACGTCTCTGTTTCCTCATCTTCAATATTATCAAAAGAAAAATCATCAGAAGATGAAAAGTCAATCAGGTCGTCGTCATCTTCATCATTATTATCCGGGACATTAATAGCTGCGGGAACCTGCTCAATTTGAACTTCTGCCTCATTATTTCTGTCTTTGTCTTTGTTTTTATTCTTCTTTTTCTTTTTTTTCTTATCTTTTTTTATAGAAACATCTTCATCATCGTCGTCATCATCTTCATCTTGGTTTGAAGGATGACTTTGCGCGGCTTTTGGAGGCGTTTGGTTTTCATAATAGTAGTTCTGCGGTGGAGCTGGCGCTCTGTCATATACTATTTCTCCAGCAGGCTGAGGGTTTATATATTGGGGCTGTTGCTGCATAACGCCAGGTGCGCCTGCGACATTATAATTGCTGACCATTATCGGTGGAGTATGCGCGGCATACAGCCTAAAACTTTCTTTTAGGGTTTCTAATGAATCTCTGTTCATCAGCTTTAATGTCTCAATAATTGACTGAGTTGAGTAATTATAGCTTTCTTTGAGGCTGGATGCTATAATCTGCGTTAACTGCTTTGTTTGGTTTTCTGTGGCGTCGGCGATTATCTCAGCCTGAGATTCAACTATTTTGCGTAATGCCGCTTCGAGTTTTGCGCTGTCTATATCCAGATTAGCGGATGTGGCAGCCGAAGATGTTGGTGCGGCAGTTGCGGTAACTGTTGTCGGCATGCTTTTTATAGCCTCAAGCAGCTGCGCCTGAAATTGCATTTGCGCCTGATTGGCTTCTCTGGCGTTTTTCTGTGTGCTTTCAAGAACCATTGCAAGCATTTGCTCTGTTTTGCCGTCGTTTACTACATTTATTATTGGAGCGGTTCCGACAGCCATTGGAACAGGGTTTGGCGCTTGGGGAGCTGGTTTCTGTTCAACAGGCTGAGGCGTGTTATAAGAATATGAAATGCCGTCTCTGACGCTTACATTTCCTGTTTTTCTTTCAAGTTCATCCACATATTCTTGTAATAGATTTCCGCCAAGGAGCTTGCCAAAGTTGCCTCTGACCTCTGGGGGAAGGGCGATAATCGCGTCGTCAAAAGCCTGTTTGCGTTCAGGGGTAAAAATGTGCAGTTGTCGGAAAATATTTAAAAAACGCTGCGCAACGACAGAAAAATCTTCCGTATCGTCTTTTGAAGCTGCGCTGTTTTTCCCATTTTGGGTATTTTCAACCAAATCTCTGTCCCCGAGCAAAGGCAATTATAATCTAAACTATTTTACTTCTTAATAGCACAAAATACTAGTTTAAAAAGTCCTTTGAAATCAATATAACGAAAATATTTTTTTATTCAAGAAAAGTTATATGGATTATCTAAAAAAAGCTCCAAAATCTGTAGATTTCGGAGCTTTTAGGAAAATTATTGCTTTATAGATAAATAGCGACGACTTTATGCAGGTTGTTTAAGTTATTATTATCAATTTCAACCTTTTCGTCAGGATTCCATCTTAGACCATAAATCTGACCTTTTTCATTCTCGCGAATGCTTAGTATGCTGGCAACCTCTTCGTCTTTATAATATACTGCAATATCTCCGACGCTGACGGCTTCCTGAGGGTTTACAAAAAGCACGGACCTTGAAGGAAGCAATGTTCCCAGTCTCCTGGTGCAAAGGTTTATAGCGTAAGCATCTTTTTTGTTTTGCAAAGGATATGGCGCGACAACTTTTTTGGTTTCATTCTCCAGATCGATAATTATGTCGCCGTCTTTTCCGGCAACTCCGAACACAGGAATTTTAATGTCTTGCGAGCCGTTATTAAATGATGAAACGGAAGACTTGGAAGAAAGCAGCTTATATTTTGCATCGTTTCTTTGGATAATCTCTTCAAGAGCGCCTTTTTGTTCCAAATTATTAATTGCGTCTTTAAGAGCGTCGGGCTGCATTGAAAGAGCTTTCGCAACGTTTTTAAATTCTTTGTCGGAAACTTCTCTTTGTCCCATTTCAATTCTGTGATAAACAGACAAGGTCATGTCAGAGCTTTCGGCAACTTCAATAAGGGTAAGGTTTTTATCATTTCTAATCTGTCTCAATCCGGCGCCCAGAGTTTTAAGCCCGCTCTTTTCATTAATTTTGTTTCTTCTCTCTTGCTCTCTGCGCCAAGACTGAATAACTTCAGGCTGAGAATTTTGTTCATTAACGAACAAGTCCTGCAAAGGACAATCTAGAAATTCGGCAATTCTCACTAATTGTTCTTGGTCAACTCTTCTATAACCTTTTTCTATTTTTGAAATAGCGGAAAGACTAACAGCTAAATGATCGGCCAACTCTTGCATAGAACAACCGCGAAGTCTTCTATACATTCTAATCTGGTTGGGAAAAATAATTTCTTCCATAGTAAAATAACCTCTTTTTTATTAATGAACCTTTTGTCTAATATCATAATGGATGTTTAATATTAATCAAGAAAATAGTGAGAATTGTGTAAAAAAAGTAGCTGGCGGTCAGCCAGCTACTGAAAATTTCCAAAATTTCCGCTATCTTTTGACGCCGTCAACCTTGTTTACGTAACCATACTTTTTGTGGTAATCACGTATATGGTTAAGGTCATTTTGGCTGAACAGCGTTCCTGATTCTTGTATCTTCTTCGAGAAAGTTCCAAGGGCGTCGATAGGTTTGCCTTGTTTATATTCGTCGACAATATCCATCTTCATATCGCCTTTAATCATGTTGCCTTCTTTGTCATACAATGCTTCTTCAGTTTTCTTGAACACGCCGTCAGATGCGATTTTGCTTGATCTTCTGCCGTCTTTAGAAATGGTCTCAATCTCAATCATCGCTCTCTTGCCGCCCAGGGTCATAGTCGCTTTCTGCGTAACGCCGCTCTTGTTTTTTTGTTCTATCTGAACAACGGAATTGCCGTTTTCATCTTTGCCGATAGTTACATTTCTTGAATCGAAGTTCTTGCTAAGTCCTTGCTCCTCGCCAAATCGTTCTTTTATCATTTGAACGGCAATCGCTTTTTGAACTGTTTCCGCTCCGTGTAAAGAGTTTTGAGTCATTGCGTTTACAGCGACCTGATTGACTGTTCCATCTTTATTTATTAAGTGTTTTGCGCCAGCCGCTTTCATTTGGAAGTCTTCTTTAACAACATTTCCATTTTTATCTTTTGTTGATGAAACAGACATAAATTTATCGGAAGTAGTAGTCGTTTCGTTTCCTTTTTTATCAGTAGAAGATTTCGTAATGCTCTTATTGCCGTTGGCGTCAACGTTTAAGGTTCTTGTAACCTTTTTGCCCGACCAGGTAGTATAGCTTTGAGTCATGTTGCCATTGGCATCTTTTACAGAATGCTTGCTGTTCATAATGCTCTTAGCCTGCCTGTTAATTTTTGCGGCATTTGCTTTTTCTTTTACGGTTTCTCCCACGGCTTTTCCGAGCTGTTTTCCCGCTTTTCCCGCGGCTTTGGCTGCCGGAAGGGCGACGCCTTTAGCTCCGCTCATGGCAGTTGCGCCGACGCGTGAACCAATGTTTTGACTAAAGCCCAATCCTCCGCCGGCAAAGTCGTTGGCAAAGTCGCTTCCTTCTCCTAATACTGCCCATCCAAGAATGATAGCAAAACAAATTTGCAGGAACGTTGTTGTCCACCAGCCGATTTTACTAAGCAGGCTCTCAGGGTTGAGGTCATCGGTCATCAAGTCTCGGACGTCCGCTTTGTCAATGGTATCGTCAATCATTGAAATCAACACGAATAGGATGATTGATAAGAACACGAAGTTAAACATCGAGTTCATGAATGTTTCCCAAACTTTTGCGGTATATTTTTTCAGGTTTTCGAACGCGAACGCGCCGATAGCCGCCGGTAATAATGAAACCGCAACGCTCAGTTTAAGCACGGCGTCAACAAGCAGCCAAGGATATATAATCAAGACCAGCATTGCGGAAATCCATAAAGCCAAACCGGTAAGCAGGTATCCGAAGTGAGGGAAAATAGGTATATGCCAGAAAGACTGCTCAAATAAAGCGATACATATAGCTGTTGAACCTAGAGCCAATATGTCAAGGAATGAGTCTTGAATTGTCTTGATAACGCATAGAATGTTTTTGCCCATAGATTCTGGCAGTCCGCCGCCTTTTTCCATTGTCAAGACTTCAAAGTCATCGCAGTTTACCATGTCAGAGTTTGAAGATGTTAAAATTGCAAGCCGCATTCCCGTGTTGAATATCGGTTCTATCGTAAAGTGGAAGAATGTGGCTGGTCCCACCGCAAGGATGGCAAGAACAAACAGGACGATAATAATTTTATTGAGTATCTCCTTAATCATTGTTCTTGGTTCTTTAACCTCAAAAGAGCCGATATATTTTAATATTGTGAAAGACAGCCATATTGCGGTAAGAATTATCACTACTGCCGATACGGCGGGAGATAATGATGCGAAAGATTTTGCCGCAACAATACTCGCGGTATCAAAAAGAATTCGGAAAACCTTACAGAAAACGCAGGTTGTAAAGCTGTTTTTATAATCTGATATAGAACATTTTCTGCCGCTTGCGACTAACTCGTGATACATGCTTCCAGACCCGGCATCTCCGCCGGCACCTCCGACATAAGATGCATTGCATTGAGCGGCATTGGCTACGCAGTCTCTGCATTTGTCTGGGTCAAAGGCGGATGATGTTTCTCCGTTTTCATCTGTTGTCGTATTTCCGGGACACAAATCTCCCAGACCTGGACACATAGGATTAATTATGGCGCCGCCGCAGGTTCTCATTTCAAAGTGTAAGTGAACGGGATAGACAACGTCAATTCTTCCGCCGCGGCAGCCTGTTCCTCCGACCTCGCCGATTTTTGTTCCTTTTGTAACTCTCTGACCTGCGGATACAGCCAGTTTGCTTAAGTGAAGATAATATGTTCTGAAGCATTGAGTATGTCCGCTCGGGACGATTGCCCCGTCGTCGCTTGACTGCGGAGCGGTCATTTCGTGCCTTATAATAACGTGAATACCATTACCACCGGTTCCTGTGCTGCATCTGGATCCTGCGGTTTCGACTATACCATCCGCAGCGGCAATGACACCTGCGCCTTGCGGTAAGGCATAGTCCATACCATTGTGGTTTCTTTTGTTTGACCAGCCTTCATTTCTAAAGCAGACGTCCTCTGGAATACGCGCAACTTGATTTTTATTTTGAGCGGGCATAATATCGATACAGTTATTTGCCGCCTGATTAGCTATACAGTTGACGTTAATGTCGTTTCTACTCGTTTTTCCGTTCGGACAGTCTGGAGTAGTGGCCGGATATGTTCCTTTTCCCGCTACCTCTTTATTAGTTGTTCCTGGAGAGCATTCAAGGACATCAGCATGAACATTTACTGAATATAAGACAGTTATAAGCAGGGCTAATGTTGTCAGCCTGAGAAGCTTATAAATATTTTTTAGTTTTATTATTCTAGTCATGCCAATCCTCTTATACTTTTCAGCTTTACACATTATATTTGCTTTTTAACCTGTTGATACCGTCTTTTAACGCCGCTCTTCTGTCTCCAGATAAGCTGTCAACAGAATCTGCGTCAGTAACGTTATATCTTCTTAACAACTCTTTATATTCCTGATCAAACTTTTGTTTTCTTTCTGAATCGCTGAGTTTTTGATCGGTTCTGTCATTAGATTTATCGCCGTCTTTATTCTTATCTTTGCCCTTATCGTCTTTATTCTTATCTTTTTCCTGAGCATCCTTGTCGGTTTTCTTGCCTTGGCTCACGGATTTATCAAAGTCTCTTTCGGCCTTTCTTTCTTCTTTTCTCTCAGCTTTTTCTTCTTTTCTTTGGGCTTTTGCTTCATCGGCTGCCGCAATACGAGCTAAACGCGCATCGGTATCAGCCTCATACTTTTTGGCAAGGGCTTCTCCGCCCGCCACATTGTAAATGCCTTGGTTAATAGCGCGTCCGCCGCTTTTTCTTAACTCATCGGCGCCTTTGGCAAGTCCGACAGCCCCGGCTTTAAGAGCATTGGCATTTTCTCTGACAGTATCTTTAACCCTGCCGACGGTTTCGCCGACGCCGCTTCTCATACTGATAGCGCCGTCTCTGATACTTCTGTCAGTTCTCTTGGCAAAATCAACAGTCGCTTCACCCGCTTTATATACGGCTGAGTTAACGGCATAATCTTTTGCGACTTGCACGCCCTGGAGAGTAGCGCCTTTTACGAACTGACCGCCTTCTATTGTCTTTTTCGCAACAAATCTGCTGCCTTCAATAGCTTTTTCGCCTGCAAACTTGCCGCCTTTATAGACCCATGTTCTTTTTCCTAAATCCGCCGCGGCGTTGCCAACTTGCTGAGCGACCTGCCCGGTTTTATGCGCTACGCCGAGAGCCGCGCCTTTTGCTGAGGCTGCTGCAGAGACATAGCCTGCGACAAGATTTCTTCCTGTCTTTTTAGTAAAGTCGGCGACTGCTTTAGCGTCCTGCGCCATTATCTGGTATCCTTCGCTCTTCTTAACTTCATCCGCAACATATTTTGCCGCGCCCTTAACATTGTCTCCGACATAATGAGCGCCTTGTTTTACTGCGCCTTTAACAGCTTGTCCGCCTTGCTTCGCCTTATCTCCAACCCATTTAGCCCCGTCTTTGGCAGCATTGATTGTAGGATTTCTAACTTTATCTCTATATAGTTGATTTGTTTTTAAGCCTGCATTTTCAACTTTTTGTCCCAGTCTCTGCAATTTGTTTCCAGCCATAGCGGACGAATTTGTCAACGGCAGTTTTGCCTTTGCGGCTTTGCCGGCAAGAGAACCGGCGGCAAGACGGAGTACGTTTGGCTTATCCATGCCTTTTTGTATCTGCTTGTCGCTAAAGTTTTGCAATTTGTTTTGCAGTTTTTTGTTGAGGTTGCCGACAGCGGCGGTAGAACGTCCTGCAAACTGAACAAATCTTCCAGCCGCTTTCATTGCGTTTCCTGCTATAGTGGTTCCGCCGGTTTCACCGTTTTTAGCGCCTCTTATAAGTCCTTTTGCTCCAAGAACAGCCGCTTTTCCACCTGCTTTTGCCGCGCTTTTTCCCAAAGCCACAGATTTTTGCTTAACCATATCTGTCGCCTGTGTCGCTTTGCTGTGTATTGGCGACGCGCTTCCAAAAGCGGCATCTTTGAAGAATTTGTCAACGTAGTTCTTTATTGTTCCGCCAATCATTTTGATAGAATATAAATAAGCGAAGATTATTATAATAAAGAATGGTCCGGTAATTTCAAATCTTGCGGCAATCCAGGTCGCATCGTCATTTGCTATTCTGTCATAGAACTCGTCAAGTCCGCCCATGGCGGCGCTTATCAACTCAAGTGAATAGGAAGTCGTAATTGCCAAAAATGCAAATATGCCTCCAGATTTCAAAACAATGCTGAACACTTTTGCCAGCTTATCCTTTGTGAACCCAAAGGGCCACAAGGCGATGGCAATGGGTAAGACGATTATGGCAAATCCCAGCTTAAACGAAATATCAAGCAGATAATATGAAATACTCAAAGTTAACATAAATCCTGCAAACCATATTGCGGCGCCGCAAATCATCAGCCAGAAGTTTGGAATTTTCAATGAAAACAAGAATAAGAAGCTTACGTCAACCCATGCTCCGGCATTGTTTGCGTGACAGATAAGAGCGTTGCCGATTACCAGATTCTCGGAAACGGTTTTATCAATAGCCATATTTACGCCGAACAGCTTATTGATGGTTTTTGCCGAGATAACTTCGGCTCCTTTAAACTGATATTCCGGGGTAGGGTCACTGAAACCGGTTACACTGGTCATAACGCCAAGCCCGTAATCTGCGCCCGCAATTAAAATTGTCTCAAATATATATTTTACAAGAATTCCCACGCCGGCGTTTATAAATACTGCCGCAACCAATACTTTAAATAAGAATGTAAAGAAGTCCTGAACATTGTTGGCAGGCTCCAGGCTTGTAAATGACGATACGTTTCCGAGAGCGAACATTACCAGCCATAAAACGGAAGCGATTAGCAGGATTTTGCTTCCAGCTTCTCTGGAAAGAGGATATACTTTTGCGCATGCGTTCATAAATGTTTCGGTAAGAGTCTTTACAACAAGGCAGGAATAGCAGCTGCTGGTATATCTTTTACGCATATTCTGTACATCGCAGACTTCGTTTTTCATTTTCTCCGCAGCAAAAGCAAAGGTCGTTTTTTCTGAATAGCGCGTTGTCGTGCGGATTTCATTGTTCGGCATTGCCGCGCTGGATATATCCTGAGCTAACCCGTCTTTTATAAAGAAGGTGGATAAGCATGCAAAAGCAAGAGTAACTAAGATTGCTCTTTTTATATTTAATATATTTATACCTAAATATTTCATTGCACTAATCCATTACTTCTTCTTTGCCGCTTTTTTAGCCGCGGCTACACGTTTTATACTTTTTGACAATCCGCCTGTAAGATAGCTTACAGCCATCTCAAGAATAACTTTTAATTTCTTTTGGAACTTAGGATCAGCTTTGCCGCCTACCAGACTGGTAGATATTTCGCCGGCAACGCCAACTCCTGAAACAAGCAGGAAGCATATCAATAGAATACATATAAACGATACGCTTAACTGGTTAAACTCTGCCGTAGTATCTTTGCTTCCGTCAAATATTTCCGAGTTTTTCACAAAAACTTCTTCCATCGCTAAGAGCGCCGTCGTCATTAATATTGCAATAAATGCGGCGAAAGCTGCGGAGTTAAGTATGATAAAGAAGCCTTTTTTAGTCCATTCCCTGGTCTTTTGGAAAGCATAAGACATAATCAGCAGCGGCAGTATGATTGTCATAACCGCCATTCTGAAGATTGTGTCGACAAGATAGAATACAAAACCGAGTTTTACGAAAGTAAAGCATAAGAACACGACTATACCAACTATCCAGCCCAGGAATTTACTGTCTCCGCCCGCCAAAACCTTAAATGCCAGTTTTCGACCGATGCCGAGTCTTTCGCTTATGGAGCAGACCATGCAGCTCATCATCGATTGAGGGGCGGAAGGGAAGCCTTCTTCAAGGTTTGCTTTCGTAGCTCCGACCGGGTTACATATCAGGTCTTCTTTGAATACAATGTCAGTATCAAGAATACCGCTGTATCCTCCAGAGCTTTCATAGTTTGACGTTGCAAGAACGGCGCTTCCAAACTCTAAGAACGCATTATATAGCGGGAAAATTAAGGTGTTTAGCACAAACAGAAGCATCTTTGGGGAAGACGCAAAATATCCGCAGACAAAACATATAAAAAATTTCGTGAGTACTTCCTTCCAGACCTCCCCTATGTTCTCTTCGGTAACGGAACCGACGTGTGAAATAAGCCTGTGAGAAAACCAAATTGCGAAAGCAATCATCATCAGAGTCATTGCTCCGTCTGTAATCTTTTTATACATATTCATGCTGGCTTTGCCCATGGCTTCGTATAAAACTTTTAATATGCTCGCCTGCCAGCACTTGGCGTGTTCCTGGTCGGCCTCTTTAATGGTTTCTTCGGCTCCGTCTTTCGGAACTGGCGCGCCTTCGTCTTCCTCGTCATTAGGAGAACAGGCTGTCAGCAAGAATAAAGCCGATAAGATAATCATCAACATCTTTAATATTTTTGCTATGTCAATTATTTTAACCATCTAAATATTCCCAAAGAATGTTAATTAATTACCGTTATTTCCGCCGTTTCTGTCTCCTCCGGCGCTTGCAGCATCTGGTTTAGAACTTCCGCCGCCTTTGTCGCCGCCGCCCTTGTCGCCGCCACCGCCGCTTTGTTCAGTTTTTGCAGATTCTCCTCCTTTATCACCGCCGCCCTTGTCGCCGCCTTTATCTCCACCTTTATCACCGCCTTTATCTCCGCCCTTATCATCGCCGCCGCCTTCTTTACCGCCGCCGCCTTTGCCGCCAGCCGCGCCGGCATATCTGCCGAGACCAACAGCTTTACCGACTTTAGCGCCGGCTTTTGTTCCTGCCGCTTTTATTGCGTCAGTAGCTCCGGTGGCTTTACCAACTGCTTTCGCGCCTCCGGCAGCCGCTTTTCCGCCGGCGGTTGCCGCGCCTTTAGCACCGCTTGCCGCAAGACCTCCGATTTTGTTGCCGATACCTTCGCCGCCGCCGCCGCCAGCCATATTATCAGCCAGAGAAGTAGCTTGACCAGTTAGCTTAAATCCAAACAAACAGCAGCCGATAAGAATTAAAAAGCCGCCGAATCCCATTTCCAAATGGTTTTTCAAATCTTGAACGTTATTGCCGTTTATGAGTTTTTCAATAGTTTTAAAACCATCTGGTCCGCCTAGCGCATTACCCATTAATTGAATATTTACACTGACCACGATACCGACGAATGTATATGCAAAGAACGAGTTTATGAGCATTGTTAAACCCGTGGTCGTATATTTTGAAGTAATCTTAAACGGCCACACGGCAATTAAAAACGGCATTAATGCACCGACAATGCCAATCCTGACAGTTGCGTCAATCATATAAAAAGCAATTGCCAGCGAGACCAGCAGCGAGAAGCCCCAGATTATAAAGCCCTGAATCAGCATGCTGAAGTCTGGTATAATGTTTTTAACAATGAAGTTGCCTGCCGCCGCGTGCGTTGAAATACACATTAACGCAGAGCCTATTGCCTGAGGCAGTGCGATTTCTAGTTGAACAGAATACACAAAGCAGTGAAGCTTTAAGTATAAAGCACGAGGTAAAACGCCGTTTGCAATTTCATAATCACCTATTTTGGTCGCTCCTTTAAATGCGTCTTGGCATTCGAACATCGCGTCTTTACCCGTTTCAAATAAAAACGCGCTGCCAAACTCCAGCCCCGCTTCAAGCAGCGGTGATATTATATATCCGTATACGTGGTCAGAGTTAACCAGCAGAAGTATCGCGACAAAAACCTTAAGAGTTTGAGTCAACAGCTCCGAAATAAATTTCGGACCGTCTTGCTTTGTAAAGCCGCTGACCAAAAACATGACTTTAAATGCTACAAAAATTGCGAAGCCGATAATCAAAACACTGGTTATTGGTCCAGCCAGCCCCGAGAAAGACTTTGTCGACATGTTGTTCGCGGCATTAAATAAAACCGTAAATAAAGGACAGTATATACATTGAGAAGATTCAGCCAGCACTGCCGGAAGCGGAGTACATCCTTCGGAAACGCCGCCTAATGCCGTGAAGTTGCCTTTCTCGTCCATCTTAAAATAAATAACTTCGCCGCTCTCGGTAGTGATAAAATATATTTTATCGCCGTCTTTGTCGGCCTTTTTCATCATTTTCGCGCTTTTCTCAGCGTCTTCGTACGCAGCGTAAAGTTCACCGTATCTTCTTGCTAGAGCTACTTGATTTTCATTTAACCCGTCATCTTCTACATCTTCAAAGAAGTCGCTTTCTTTTCCCTGCGCCATTTTTCTTGCTTGTTTTAATATGCCGCGGCTGACGCCTGCAGCTCTGGCTGCGTCCCATGCGGCTTCTTGCGCGGCATCTGCCGTCGCCAATCTGGCTTCTGCTTCTGCTCTGGCTTGCTCAATTTGAGTGTCGTCTGCTTCTTCGGGCGTAAACTGCCTTCCCGTAAAACGATTCGTTTTACCGCCTTCGCCGCCGCCTTCGGTGGTTGTCTCGGAAGCCTGGGCATAAGACATATCTACGGGTAGCAGCATATATGAAACTGCCAACGATAAACATAATATTAACGTATATTTGCATAACTTCATTGCGGCCCCCAATACATAAACAATGTATAAATATATATTTTCTTTCATTCTACCATATAAAAATAAAAAACATTGTTACAGTTTCTTTATTTTTTTACGAACTTTTTTATAATTTATAGCAAGATAATTAATAATTAGTAATTTAAAAACAATAGAATTTATGAAAATTATCCCGATTATTTTTACAAATCAGGCAAAACTTAAGCCCCGCAAGGGGCTTGGAGTTATAAACTTTTCTTTCTTGTCGGTCTTAAGCCGTCTTCGCTGTCATCATCTTCCAGATCGTCATCGTTGTCGTCGTCATCTTCCTGCACATTAAATGGCGAGCCAATCATTTTTATCCCTATTATAAAGACGCTTATAACCATCAAAATGGCAAACCAAGACATATATTTTGACGCAAGAAGAGCAAAAATGTCAAAATAATACAACACAGCCAAACCCGCCGCGATAAATAAATTTGCTAAAATCAATCTAAACATATTTGCCTCTCTAAAATAGTCCGTCTTTTAAAAATCTTATGCAGGCATTGACAATTTTTTCATTGTCCATAACATTGCGTTTTGTATTGCTTATATAGATGCTTTTGTTCGGTGAGTCAATATCTCCTTCAACTTGAGAAGGGAGAAATCCTCTAATCTTTTTTGGCAGATAAGCCGCCGCTTTTTTGAACGGATAATCGCAATGGATTATGCCTAAATCAATATTTTTAGGGAAAACAGGCATTTTTTCAATTTTTTTAGGAGAAAGCTCGGAAATAACGGGACCTAATTTCCATTTAAATGCGGCATACTCCGAAAGCTTTGTTAAAAACCTGCTGCCTTTATTCGGAGGCGAAACCTGTATAACTCTTTTTACCTTAATCCTTTTTTTCCATTCTTCATTAGAGGCGATGAGTTTTCTTAATATTATTCCGCCGATGCCTTTTGCGATAAAAGAAACCTGGGTCGCATCCGCAAGATTGTTCATCAAAACGTTGAGCTGCCTGACATTGGAGTCGATATTTTTTTTGGTTGAAGGGTAATTAACCGACATTGGCAGATAGTTTTCTTTTGCCATTTTCTTTTTTAAGCTGTCAAATATATCCTTGCTTTCATTTAACCCGTGCAGAAGAATTACGACCTGATCTTTTTGTTTTTCCATCTCGTAAGCCTTGACGAACTCTAAAAATGTTTTATGACATTTTTCAAAGGTTCCAGATTCTCTTCTTATATCAAAGCTGTCAAGCAGGCGGTAGTCTTTATATAAATAGTGCCTCTGGATTCTCCAGTTCTGGTATATAAAAAGGTCTTCCCAGCAATATCTTCCGCCAAAAGTAAAAAAGTCAAACTTCATGTTGTCTCTCTATATTATATTGTCTAAACATTATGACCAATCAACTATATTGTTATAGAATAAATATTATATTAACAAACACAAAAAGTGTACTGAAAAAAATATTAATTTAAATTTTACTAAGAATCAGAGCGTTATCCTCTATCTTTTAAAAAGGATAAAAAAAAGATAAAAAAGTTATTGACATGGTAAATTGATTTGTATATAAGCGATTTTACCGAGCGGATTGGAAGAGATTTTCGACTATGGTAGCTTGGGATTTTTTTTG
>JAISVX010000004.1 GCA_031271345.1 Lactobacillaceae bacterium | reverse complement strand
TGCTCAGACATCGTCTTGGTAATCGCCGCTGTTAACGTAGTCTTGCCGTGGTCAACGTGACCTATCGTGCCTATGTTGCAGTGCGGCTTGCTCCGCTCAAATTTCTCTTTTGCCATTTTAATTTTCTCCAAATTAAATTTATTATTAAAAAGTTTTATTTTAACCAAATAATGTTTTTAAGAGAGGAAATAGAGTGATTTCTAGTTGTGAGAAAAATTTATACTACATGAATTTTTGAAACAACGCAAAATCGCTCTAGTTACCTCATAAAACATTATTTACCTGATTTAGCCTTAATATTCTCAGCTATATCTCTTGGAACCTCAGCATAGTGATGGAATTCCATAGTAAACTGAGCGCGTCCTTGCGATAATGAACGAAGCGAGTTAACATAACCGAACATGTTAGCCAAAGGAACATGCGCGCTAACAACTTTTGCATTACCTCTTTGATCCATACCATTTACAAGACCGCGACGAGAGTTTAAGTCACCGATTACGTCACCCATATATTCTTCAGGAGTAACAACTTCAACTTTCATAATAGGCTCAAGTAATTTAGGGTCAGCTTGTCTCATACCTTCTCTAAATGCAGCGCGAGCAGCAATTTCAAAGGTCATAACGTTAGAGTCCACATCGTGGTAAGCACCATCATATAATGTTGCTTTAACGCCTGTCACCGGATAACCCGCAATAACACCTGTATCCATTGATTGGCGCAAGCCTTTTTCAACGCCGGGAATGTATTCTTTTGGCACGTTACCGCCGACAACTGTGTTAGCAAATTCAAATCCAACACCGCTTTCCAAAGGCTCAAACTTAATCTTAACTTTCGCAAACTGACCAGCGCCGCCGGACTGTTTTTTGTGAGTATAGTCAATGTCAGCGCTTTTTGTAATAGTCTCGCGGTAAGCCACTTGTGGTTCGCCAATGTTAGCCTCAACTTTAAATTCGCGTCTCATACGATCAACGAGAACATCCAGGTGCAGTTCGCCCATACCTTTGATGATTGTTTGACCTGATTCCTGGTCAGTAGAAACTCTGAAAGAAGGATCTTCCATTGCAAGTCTAGCCAAGGCCAAACCCATTTTTTCTACGTCTGCTTTTGTTTTTGGCTCAACGGCAAGCTCAATAACCGGCTCAGGGAATTCCATTCTTTCCAAAACAATTGGTTTAATAGAATCACAAAGCGTATCGCCTGTAGTAGTATCTTTAAGACCTGCTAAAGCAATAATATCTCCGGCATGAGCTTCTTTTAATTCTTCACGCTTATTGGCATGCATCAAAAGCATACGGCCAACTCTTTCTTTTTTATCTTTAACCGAGTTATAGATATAAGAGCCAGCTTCCAATGTACCTGAATAAATACGTGTAAATGTTAAAGAACCTACAAACGGGTCATTCATAATTTTAAATGCCAAAGCTGAAAATGGTTCTTTATCATCAGGATTTCTTATTTCTTCTTTGTCGTTGTTAGGATTAATACCTTCAACCGCCGGAATATCCAATGGTGAAGGAAGATACTCAACAATAGCGTCAAGCAATGGTTGAACGCCTTTATTCTTGAATGCAGTACCACAAAGCACAGGAACGAAATCACGATTGATTGTACCTTTACGAATACATTTTTTCAAAGTTTCAAGAGAAACTTCTTTACCGTCTAAATAATCTTCCATAGCTTGTTCATCTTGCTCAACAGCTGTCTCAATTAAATCATTACGATATTTTGCAGCTTTTTCTTTCATATCAGCTGGAATTTCTGTAATTTTAATTTCTGAATCAGGAGTATCACCCATATAAATAATTGCATTGTTAGCAACAAGATCGATAACGCCGACGAAATCTGCTTCAGCGCCGATTGGCAGTTGGATAGGCAAAGGTCTTGCGCCAAGTCTGTCTACAATCATATCGATACAGCGGTAGAAGTTTGCGCCGATTCTGTCCATTTTATTACAGAAACAGAAACGAGGAACGCCATATTTATCAGCTTGTCTCCAAACTGTTTCAGATTGAGGTTCAACGCCTGCGACTGAATCAAATACGGTAACCGCGCCATCAAGCACACGAAGAGAACGCTCAACTTCAATAGTGAAGTCAACGTGTCCGGGAGTGTCAATAATGTTAATTCTGTGATTACGCCAATAGCATGTTGTAGCTGCGGATGTAATTGTAATTCCGCGCTCTTGCTCTTGCTCCATCCAGTCCATGGTAGCGGCGCCATCATGGGTTTCACCCACTTTATGGTTGCGGCCTGTATAGAATAAGATACGCTCGGTAGTAGTAGTTTTACCGGCATCAATGTGCGCCATGATACCGATGTTTCTGTACATTTCTAATTTATGTGTACGAGCCATTGTTTTTTCCTATTTTTTAGTTTTTTAAACCAACAAAAAGTTTGAAGTTTGAGCTTTATAGTAAGATTTAAGGAGTGAGAAAAATTTTAATGAACATATAGCTTCATGAATTTTTCTCATCTCCGCAAAATCTGTACTAAAAAGCCAAAATACAAGCTTTTTAAAACTTATAGTGAGAGAATGCTTTATTAGCTTCAGCCATTTTGTGAGTATCCTCACGTTTTTTAACAGCTGAACCTCTGTTTGCAAAAGCATCCAAGAGTTCGTTAGCTACTCTATCTGTCATTGTTGTTTCAGAGCGTTTTTGCGCTGCAGTAACAATCCAGCGGATAGCCAAAGCTTGACGACGCTCTGGTCTAACTTCTACCGGAACCTGATAAGTTGCACCACCAACACGGCGGGAACGAACTTCCAACAATGGTTTAACATTTTCTATAGCTTCAGAGAAAACTTTCAAAGCGTCTTGTTTTGATTTTGAAGCCATAATATCAAAAGCACTATATACGATTTTTTCAGCAACCGCTTTTTTACCATGCTCCATGATACTATTAATAAATTTTGTAACTACCTTATCGCTGTATTTTGCATCTGGTAGCACTTGTCTTTTTTCTGCTCTATGACGACGTGACATTATCTATCTCCTATTTAGGTCTTTTCGCGCCGTATAGAGAGCGGCGTTGACGACGTTTTGCAATACCTTGAGTATCCAAAGTACCGCGGATTATATGATAACGAACACCCGGCAAGTCTTTTACACGGCCTCCTCTAATCAGCACCACTGAGTGTTCTTGCAGGTTGTGACCTTCACCAGGGATATAGCTGATTACTTCAAAGCCGTTAGTCAGGCGAACGCGAGCCACTTTACGCAAAGCCGAGTTTGGTTTTTTAGGAGTTGTTGTATAAACTCTTGTACAAACGCCGCGTTTTTGTGGACAAGCTTTCAAAGCCGGAACTTTGTTTCTATCTACTTTGGGTGTTCGTGATTTACGAATTAACTGATTAATTGTAGGCATCACTGTTTCCTTATACCATTTAAAATTAAAAAATTCTCCATCGTATACTATTATTCTACGAAGAGTCGCGACAATATGACTCAAAGAGACTAAATAGTCAATCATTTTTTCGCCTGTTTTTCATAAAAAGCCCGATACCGATTTTATATTGAGAGGTTTTTTTGTTTATCTGCCGATAAAGAGCAAATTTAACTTGCTTTCCGCAGAATAAAATACTAATTCTAAAACATAATTAACCAATTTTCATAAAAGGAAATAATACTAATGCCTGAAAATAAAGATATATTATCAGCAAAAAGAACTATTGATAGAGAAATCGAAGCTCTTAAAGTTATGGAAGCACAGCTTGATGAAAACTTCGTCAAAGCCTTAGATTTAATGCAAAATACAAAAGGAAAAATCATTGTTACCGGCATGGGAAAATCTGGTCATGTCGGCAAAAAAATTGCGGCGACTTTAGCCTCTACGGGAACTCCGTCATTTTTCGTTCATCCCGGAGAAGCAAGCCACGGCGACCTCGGAATGCTTGACAACAAAGACGTTGTGCTTGCAATTTCCAACGGCGGAGAATCAAAAGAACTTTCCGATATTCTAATGTACTGCAAAAGATATGGAATACCTTTAATTGCCGTCACCAAAGCTCCTGACAGTTCATTGGGAAAAGCCGGAGACGTGGTTTTAAGGCTGCCCAACAACGGCGAAGCATGCCCTCTTGGTCTCGCTCCGACATCTTCGACAACAGCTACAATCGTTTTGGGGGATATTCTCGCCATAGCATTACTTGAAAGAAAAGGATTTTCCAAGCTGGACTATAACCAAAGACACCCGGGCGGCAAGCTTGGCGCGATTTTACAAAAAGTTTCAGATTTAATGCATAAAGGCAACGAAATGCCAATAACTGATGAAGATACAAACATACAAGACGCTCTTATGGTTATGACATCAAAAATGCTTGGCTGCGTGGGCATTGTAAACAAAAAAGGCGACTTAACGGGTATCATAACCGACGGCGACTTAAGACGTTTCTTAAGCCCGGATATGTTTAATAAAAAAGTTACCGACGTAATGACGAGAAACCCTAAAGTTATTGCGCCGGATGCCTTGGCGGCTGAAGCGGTGGCATTGATGAACGGCAAAAAAATCACTCAACTATTCGCGGTTAAAGATGAAAAACCTTTGGGCATTATACATCTGCATGACTGCTTAAGAGCGGGGATAGCATAGTTTGCTTGAAAAAAATAGACTAGACACTTATTTTGAAGACACAACGTCGCCCAAGAATAAAAAATTGAGCGACGTTGCCAAACATACAAAATTTGTAAGACTGTCTAAACTATTCCTTCCGATAATTGCCGCCGCTATTGTCGGAATGCTTTTAATAATTCCCGCGTTAAAAGAGGCCGCGGATGAAATTGATTTAAATTTTGCCAAACCAAAATATGGAGATTTTGAAAAGCTCCACGTTGAGAACACCACATTTTATATTACTGACGAAGACAACAAGGTTTCAAATTTTTATACAATCGGCATTGATGAAACTTTTCCCGGGTCAAAGCTGATAAAGCTGACTAACCCTCAAGGAACCGTAAACACCAAAAATGATAAATGGGT
Organism: Lactobacillaceae bacterium; assembly: GCA_031271345.1. GTDB lineage: Bacteria > Pseudomonadota > Alphaproteobacteria > RF32 > CAG-239 > JAQWBS01. The sequence continues at coordinate 79,201 of JAISVX010000004.1, read as the reverse complement.
AAGCCTGAAATCTACTGTAGGATTTTATAATCAAAACACCAACTTTTTAGATTTGAAAGAAAATACCGAGGTTGTTTTCAGCGACGGCATGGAAGTTAAAACCGAAAAAGTCGCTTTCGATTTCTCAAAATCTTTCGGACACACCGACACGCCGGTAATCGGACACGGAGTATTTGGCGACATAAACTCTGAAAGCATGGAATTTGACGCCAAAACAAAAGTCATTATATTTAAAGGAAAAACTTCCATAAAAATAAATGAAAACAGTTTCAAAGGAAACAAAAAATGAAAAATTTTTTTCTAATCTTGCTGCTGTTCATTTTAATAAGCGGCAATTCAAACGCCGATATTTTTCTTGATGCGGACAAAAGCGTTGAGATACATCAAAATGAGGGAAAAATTATTGCGGCTGGAAACGCAAAGATACGAAAAGAAGACCAGTCAATAACCGCTGACAAAATCACCAGTTTTTATGAGAAAGATAAAAGCGGCAAAATCTCCGTTGATAAGATTATCGCTGAGGGCAATGTCCTTGTTGTCTCTTCAAAAGCTTCGGTAACGGCGGATAAAGGTGAGTATATACCGAAAGAAGACATTGTTAAATTATATAACAATGTTACAATATCCCAAGATGGAAATATAATAAAAGGAGATTATGCAGAAACAAATCTTAAAACAGGTGTCAGCAAGCTTGTTTCCAATAAATCTGGAGGAAGAGTTTCTGGAGTATTTAAAGAAAAACAAACCAGCAAAGAAGATTGATTATGCCAAACAGCGATACAAATTCTACATTAGAAGTTTTTAATATTGGTAAAAAATATAAAAAAAGACCCGTTCTGCGCAATGTCTCTCTACATGTTAAAAGAGGCGAGGCTGTCGGTCTGTTAGGTCCGAACGGCGCCGGCAAGACCACTTGCTTTTACTGCATAACAGGGTTGATTACTCCAGATTACGGCGATGTTCATATCGGCGGTCAAGACATCACAAACCTGCCGATGTACAGAAGAGCCAGAATGGGAATTGGGTATCTTCCGCAGGAAGCCTCCATCTTCCGTTCATTAAGCGTTGAGGACAATATAAAAGCCATACTTCAGCTTGTTGTTGACGATGAGGCGCAGCAGGAAAACATGCTGGAAGAACTGCTTTCTGAGTTTTCTATTTCGCACTTAAGAAAATCGCCGGCAATCGCATTGTCAGGCGGCGAAAGAAGAAGGCTTGAAATTGCGCGAGCGCTTGCCAGCCAGCCAAGTTTTATACTGCTTGACGAACCTTTGGCGGGAATTGATCCAATTGCCGTCGGAGAAATCAGAGCTTTAGTTTCCCAATTAAAACACCGGGGTCTCGGCGTGCTTATCACCGACCACAATGTCAGAGAAACTCTTGATATTATTGACAGAGCATATATCCTGCACAGCGGCACGGTTTTAATGGAAGGAACGCCGGACCAGATAGTCACAAGCAAAGACGTGCGCAAGGTTTATCTTGGCGAAAACTTTTCTATGTAACAAATCTTTCATTGACTTTTTATCAATATATCTTTATTGATTATACAAACAATTTAACAAATACTAAGAGGAAAAATTATGCAGATAACATTGACAGGAAAACAAGTTGATATTGGCGACAGACTTCGCAAACACGTTGAAGAAAACGTTCTTGCGACAGTTACAAAGTATTTTAACAGTCCGGTAAGCTGTGAAGTCACTTTCTCAAAAGAAGGCGGAGAACTTTTTAGTGCGGAAGTAATTGTTCATCCAGCAAAAAACATCGTTCTTAAAGGAACTGGAGAAGCTGTTGACCCATACTCGGCTTTTGATAATGCTAATGCTCATATTGCAACGCGTCTTCGCCGTCATAAAAACAAATTAAATTCTCACAAAGGAAAACCAAGTTTTGCAGAATTAGCTTCCGAAGCTATTTTCCATTATGATGAAGAAGGAGAAGACGACGCTGTTGTTGACGCTCCGTTAACAATTGCGGAAGTTGACGCCAACATTCCGGTATGCAGCGTTTCTGAAGCGGTAATGTATATGGATTTAAACAATGAAGTTGCCATTATGTTCAGAAATGTAACAAACAACGTCATAAGCATGGTTTACCGCCGTAAAGACGGCAACATTGGTTGGATTGAACCAAAAAACTAGGATACAAATTTATGAGACTATCGCAAATTATGGATAATGACCACATTTTAGTGGAAATTAATCCTTTAAACAAGCGCCAGCTGTTGCAGAAATTATCCGAAGAAGCTGCTAAATTTTCAAATATTGACGAAAGAATTATATTTGACGCTCTTCTTGAAAGGGAGAACTTAGGCTCCACTGGTTTTGGCAATGGAACCGCTGTTCCGCACGCAAGAATTGCAAAGCTGGATAAAACAATAATCCTTTTTGCAAAGCTTGAAGAAGCCATTGATTTTGAGTCCGTTGATAATAAACCGATTGATTTAGCTTTTTTACTGTTGTCTCCAGAAAACAACGGAGCAGACCATTTGACAGTCCTTGCAAATATATCCAGAGTACTTAAAAACGCTCCGCTTTCAGCGCTGCTTCGAAAAGAAAACAACAAAGGAAAAATATTAAATCTTTTGAATGACTAATCTAAAGTTTAATTAGCAAAAAAAAGAAGCTCTCAACATCAGAAAATGTTAGAGCTTCTTTTTAATGTTTCTTTTCTTGCAACACCCATCAAAAAGTAAAGTAATGAATAGTTTTCATCCACTCTTCAACAGTCTGATTGAAACATCAAAGTATTACAACAGAACCAATATTCTATACTAAACAACAATTTTAGATTGATTTTTCAATATTTTATATTATACTAGAAAACATGCTTGTTGGTAAGCTAGCTCGTTCGTGCAAAGATTTCATCATCCAACACATAATGTAAACCTTTATCCAAGCTTTATTATCTAGCTTAAGGTTACGAACGCAAACAATTCAGATGATAAAACTTGGGCAATTCTTAATTTAAGAAAGGATTTACCTTATGAAAAATATTGACTATTTTAAACTACAAGCAAAAAATCTCCACAAAGATTATGCAACCCAGTTCTTTGATAAGGATGAGGGAATCTATGATTACGACCCAAAATACTTTGATATAAATCAAATTGTTTTGGATTTTGAGATAGATGAAAAAGAAAAGCTTACTTTAATGAAAGCACAGCATATCATCGCCCAAATGGTGGGATTTGATAAATGGGCTGATTTAGTAAAAGCACCAGACCATAAACTTGGCGAGGCGAGAACCTATCTAGAAAACCACCAAAGCAATTCTTATAATTCTACGGGTTGCTTCTCTCACAATTTTGACGGACGCGACCAAACATTTTATCGCCACGGAAATGAACGAGATGTCGAATATCACGAAGAATTGTCAGGGCAAGAATGGCAGGCTGGAATAGATGAATGCCGAAAAAACAAAGTTGGCTTTGACCCTGATATTATCGCTGAATGTCTTCATTGCGGCAAAAGGTTTCCATTTGGAGAAGTGAAAGTTCGACGAGTAAAAAAAGAATACAACGATGGTCTTGAACACGATTTCAAAGAAATTGTTTGTAAACATTATCCGAAGTGCGATGGAAATCTTCTTGACCTTCTACCTACAGATTTATTTGAAGGAGAAAAAAATGAGAAATAAATTCAAATCTCCATATCGGGCAACCAAAACCTATGTCAATGGTAACGGCTATCGTGTTTTTAAAGACAGCGGAATAAGCGTCCATCGCCATATTGCAGAACAAAAGCTTGGGCGACCACTAAAAGACGGCGAAGTTGTACATCATAAGGATAGAAATAAGCTGAATAATTCCCCCAGCAATCTATATGTTTTTCCTAACCAACAAGCTCACTGGAACGCACATAAGCAGGATTACGCTAAATATGGTATGAAATACAGTCTTACTGGAAAAAATAAATATCAGCAATAATAACCATGGATTGCCCCACAACAGGGGCAATCCACATACCATTTTACCCATTATTCCAAACGTTATTAAACCATTGTCTTTGCGCCAACCAATATGCTGCCGCATTTATCGCGTGTTCTTTGAGGTTTTTAAAATCTAAATCCGTCGAATATATGCGTCCCTGAGAATATTTGTCGGAAAACACATACATACCATGCCAGCCGTTTGTGACATGCTCCGCGGAACCGCCGTTGACCATCGTAATAAATTTAGGCAGTTTAAGAAAATCACCATCCAAAACAATCGCGATACTCCAAAAAAACGAAGCCATCGCCTTAATGGACGGCTCCCTGTCTCTGGTATCCACGCAGCTTTTGATATACTCAATAGCAACGCGCGTATCAAACCCAGCCGCATGCAGCCCTGTGCAAATACCGCCAACTCCGCTAAAACAATCTATATGGGTATAAGACATGTATTTTTCTCACTTTTTTAATGAGCTATGTATGGGTCATAATCATTTTGCTTGGCAAACATAAAAGCCTGCTCTTTGCTGTCCGCCTCCGCAATTTTAGTTCCGTCGGACGAATATACGCTCCATTTATTTTTGTTTTTATCCGCGTCAAATTTAACAAACGCAGAATTTTCATCATCCCACATCAATGTATCAATTTCTTCATCAACTATTATATTATGGTTTTTAGTTATAAACATTGATATAGCCCCTTTTTTTATATACTAATTGATATTTTATTAAATTATCGCTAAAATCAAGAAAAATTTTGGAGAGTATGGATATGTTTCTAAGCGTTAATAAAAAAATTGTGTATTCCATAACATTATTGCTTATTTTAACAAGCTCTATTCTTACATACAGCTTTTATAAAATATATTTCAAAAAAATTCTTGACCAAAAAGAAGTAACTCTGGTTAGGGACAGCCAAAACATATCGACTTCTTATGAAAACATGCTTCTAAAAAACGAATTGTTAAATATTTTGCTTCAAAACAAAAACATTGAAAGAACAAACGCGATAAGACATCTCATCGGAGATAACGACATAAGCATTGAAAAGCAGCAGGAAGCGCTGGAATTAGAGAAGCAAAAAACTCTGGGATTAATGAAAGATTACGATGAAAAATACTCGACAATGAACGAGGCAATCAAGGTCCTAATCGCATCAGCCATCCTAATCTTTATATTTATTATGCTGCTGTGGCTGCTCTTAAAAAGATGGGTTATCGCCCCCCTGGACACTTTGTCCCAGTTCAGCAGGCTTGTTTCGGAAAACCTGTTTTCTCTAAGGCTTGAAGTTCCGAAAAAAGTGGTGTTCCAAGACGAGTTTTTTTATCTTTACAGAACATTTAATAAAATGCTTGATAACATCGAAGACAATATTGACGAGATAAAAAGCAAAGAAGAATTCTTGCAGTCTTTAATTGATAACATTCCTGACGGTATAAGGGTTATTGATGAAAAAGCCAATATAATCATCGCCAACAAACAATACTACAAACAAATCGGCTGCTCGGAAAGCCACATAATGAAGAAGTGCTACAAATCTTCGCAGAACCTCGACAGCAGATGTCCAAAAAGCATGTTTACATGCCCGTTAACCGAAATCTTTACCAACAGGCTCGAAAGTACCAAAACCATACAATATTTCGCTAACAACCCAAACAACAGGCTGTATATAAACTCCGCGCCTTTAACGGTAATGGTAAATGATGAAAAGCAAAAATATATTGTTGAAGCAATAAGAGACTTAAGCGAAGACATCAGGTTTTCCCATCAGCAAAAACTGTCTTCCTTAGGTTTTCTGGCAACAGCTGTCGCGCATGAAATGAAAAACAATCTCGGTTCAATAAGAATAATACTGGAAGGCATGCTTGAGCGCATAGAAAACAACAAGTCTTCGCAAAACGAGCTGAAAAAATACTTAACAATGGTAAACTCGCAGGTAATCGAAAGCATCAGCGTTCCCGAACGCTTATTGAAGCTGTCAAGAATGCCGAACGAAAACCTCGAGGACGTGAACTGTTTTGACAACATAAACGACATCGTAAAACTTCTCGACTATGAGGCAAAATCCCAAGGCGTTAAAATCGACATAAACACCGCCGATAAAAATATAGTTATAAAAGGAATTAGCAACGATTTCAAAATTGTAATAATAAATCTTTTGCAAAACGCTTTTAAGGCGATTAAGAAAGACGGCAGGATTACAATTGAAATAAAAGAAAAAGTCCGAACTGTCAGCATCGATGTGTCTGATAATGGAAAAGGCATAGCGGCAAAAGACATAAAATATATTTTTGACCCGTTTTATTCCGAAGGAAAAATAGGAAAAGGCTCAAAAACGGGAACAGGTCTTGGTCTGTCAATTGTCAAAACAATAGTTGATAATTTTAATGGAAAAATAAAAGTAAAAAGCAAAAAAGATATAGGCACGACTTTTACCATGAGTTTCCCTTCCGTAAAAAAACGTTTGCATAATTGATTTTTGTGGTTTATACAGGAGAAAACGCAAAAACTAAGGATTAAACATGAGTAAAGAAGAATTACTTGAAATGACTGGCGAAATAGTTGAAAAACTGCCAAATGCAATGTTCAAAGTAAGATTGGAAAACGGACATGAAATATTGGCTCATACCGCTGGAAAAATGAGAAAGTTTCGTATACGTGTTATGATTGGCGATAAGGTTGATATTGAAATGACGCCTTATGATTTGACTAAAGGCAGAATCACTTTCCGCCATAAAGATTAAAAAAAGCTCCTAACTTGGAGCTTTTTTATTTTTTGCCGCCGCAACAAATGCCGAAAATATTTTTTTGTTAATTATATCGTCTTCATTAACCGCCAGCCTTTCCGGGTGCCACTGCACTCCAAGCAAAAACGCCGGATAATTTTTTACTTCAACAGCCTCAACAATACCATCTGGACTAACCGCGGATACAAGCAAAGAACTGTCATCACCGATTGTTTCAAAAACAACCGCTTCTTTGTGATTAGAGTTTACCACAGCTTTTTCTTCATAAATATATTTATAGAGCATGCTGTTTTTATTAATATTAATCGGGTGGTTAACCAAACCCTGATGAACCTCTTTTGTACCCGTTTCCTTGACAAGGCTTAAGTAAAGTCTGACGCCGTGATTATACCCGACAATTCCTGAAATCATCTGCATGCCCGCGCAAATCCCCAATATGGGAAGCTTTTTGGCAAGCGCGGTTTCGGTTATTTTAAGATTCGCCAAAGACCTTTTGCCAAGGTTTGAAAAGGTTCCTTTGATATACCATTCGGAAGGAGAATTGTATGCTCCGCCTGGCACAAGCACTCCGTTAACGCCTGCCGTCTGCTCGACGACTTTATCAAAAGAGATAAATCTTATATCCGCCTCATTTTGTAAAACAGATTTTATATAATACTCGGTCAGAGCATAATACTCGCCTTCTTCAGCCAGCATAATTCCGATTAACGGACTGTCTTTTCCACCCTGCTTAACCGAAGAAAGAATTTTAATATCTTCGTCCTTAAGCTTTATATAAGGAACGCTTCCTGCTTCCGTCTCTTTATCAACCAATTTTTTTTCAATAACATAAGAATCATAATTATGATTATCAAATCTTTTTTTATTTAGGAACATAATTTTTTCTTTTTCCATGCTAACTCTCTATCAGCTTATCAAAATGGTGCAAATCGTCATATTTCTGACGATTCCTGCCGCGCCACAAAAAACCCCTGCCCTCAAAAGCCTTCACAATGTCAGAACCTTCCAGCAATGTCCCCGGACGGGATTTGTCATAAACGCCGTTTTGCGGAAGAACTCTGCCGTCAACATAAATCATAGGATTAAACCGAGGATTAATATCTATGGCATAGCCAAAAGAATGCTGGGACATTTTATTTGTTCCCGCAATAACCCTGTAGCAAAACGCCGAAGAATTATTATCATCCATTGAAGCGTCATCGCTCCAGCCATAAACCGACAGCGGCACGCATTTATTTATAGGAAACCTGGTTTCCAGGATTATATCAAAAATCTCTCTGGTGTCTTTTTCAACATTTTTATTAACCATAATCTGCCCCTGATGAAGCTCGCCGTCAAGACCATAGTACCTCACATCAAGTAAAGCCATCTCGTCAATAACTTCTTTCGTCGCCGTTGTACCTTCAATCGCCTGCTCAAATGTCAACCTGCTGTCAATAATCATAATGCCCCCTTACAGATATTTTATTGCGACAAAACCGCCGGCAAGCAAAATTACAAACAGCATCGAGAGCTTTCCCAAATGCTTTTCTATAAAAACCCTTATCGGATTGCCAAATTTATATAAAAGCCAAGCAATAAAATAAAACCGAATGCCTCTGGCAAATATTGAAGCCAGACCAAACACCGCCAAATTAAGCTCGACAACGCCGCTTGTTATTGTAATGACCTTATATGGAAACGGAGTCACGCCGCCGATAATTACAATCCACGCGCCATAATCATTATAATATTCCTTAAACACGTCAAACTGCGCCATATAGCCATAAAACTCCAAGAGCGGACGCGCGACTAAATCAAAAAAGCCCCAGCCGATAAGATAGCCGAAATATCCTCCAATAACGCTTGCGACCGTACATACCGTCGCAATTTTAAAAGCCTTTTTTGGAGCCGCAATAATCATCGGTATCATCATTACATCTGGAGGAATTGGAAAAAATGAACTTTCAATAAACGATATGGCAAATAGATAATACATTGAATGCGGATGAGAGGCCAATCCTATCATCCACTTATAAACAGCATGCATCCAGCCATGAAAAACTCTTAATATTGCCATTTACTTTCCCAACTGTTTTAAACAAGCGTTATATGTATTATCAATCAGCATCGCGACAGTCATCGGACCAACGCCGCCCGGAACAGGAGAAATATATGAGGCAATGTCCTTAACCTCGTCAAAATCCACATCCCCGGAGATTTTGCCGTCTATCCTGTTTATACCCACGTCAATAACAATCGCACCTTTTTTAACCCAGTCTTTTTTTATAATTTTCGGACATCCGCAGGCGGCGATTATTATATCCGCAGCCTTAGCAACTTCCTGCAGATTTTTAGTTTTTGAATGAGCGATGGTAACCGTGCAGTCACTATTAAGCAAAAGACTTGATACTGGACGTCCGACAATGTTTGACCTGCCGACGACCACCGCGTTTTTGCCGGTTAAATCGCCGGCAGCCGATTTCAGCATATAAAGTATGCCCTTAGGAGTAGCGGCGACAATATTTGGCTCGCCCATCGCCAGCCTGCCCGCATTATATACTCCCAAGCCATCCACATCTTTTTCTGGAGATATTAAGGAAATGATATTATTAGCGTCTATACCTCGAGGCAAAGGCAGCTGTACAATTATGCCGTTTATGTTTTTATCATTATTTAATTTGTCGACCAAAGCCTCGATTTCTTTTTGGACGGAACTCTCGGGAAGCTCAAAAACCCTGCAATCCATACCGACTTCCGCAGCTGTTTTTTTCTTATTTTTCACATAAATATGGCTGGCCTCGTTATTGCCGACTAAAACAACGGCTAATACGGGAACAATATTATTTTTTAATATTCCTTCCGCAATTTTTTGCTTAATCTCTTCCGCGAGAGCTTTTCCATCTATAATTGCCGACATTTAATCACCCTTCTCTTATCAAGCTTTCTAATTTATCTTCTATTTCTTTTATATCACATCTTATTAATATTTTCTTATACCTGTCTGTGTCTCCAGAAATAATCTCAAAATTTGATTTAGCGGTTTTTAGTTTTTTTGCCAGAAAATCTATAACCTCACGATTCGCTTTGCCTTTTTCTGGTACTGAAATTACATTTATTTTTAAATACTGTAAACCATCCGCAGAAATAAAAACGCCTTTTGCAAAACAAGAAGAAGAGTTAGGACTAATCCTAACTCTTAAAAGCACTCCTTTATTTGTATCTTCAAAAAACATTATATCAAAAGCTCACTCATCCTGAATGCCAGCCTTGAAATAAAGATTAAAGCCAAAACGAAAATAAGCGGCGAAAAATCTATTCCGTTAAAAGGTTTGACTTTTTCCCTAATCTTTTTATATGCGGGTTCCGTTATTGCCTCTAAAAACTTTATGGTTTTATGAGCATACGTGTTCTTGACCTTTATAACATTAAAATGCAATAGCCAATACAGCGCTATCTGAATAATGACCAGCTTGTAGTATACGTCTGCCACAAGACCGATGATATAAAAGAACGGTTCAAAAATTGCCATTTATCGCTCCTCCTAAAAACTATCTTTCAGATACTTTTTCATACACAGTTTTTTTGAATACGCCATGGTTTTGATACTTTTGCTCTTTATAAGCGTTCGCATCAACTGTCCAGCCATGGAAATTTGTTCTCTTGCCTTCGTCAACCACGCCTCTTAACATACCGATATGCTTTTTATAAGATTCTAAAGTTGAGCGCCGCGCTAAAAGATTGCTTTCAAGCGGAGAGGTTTCAAACTTTCTCTCTTCCCCGACATTTTTATTATTAAAACGAATATCGCCGTTATATAAGAAATAGTTTGTCAAATGGTTGTAGAAATTAAAATCTTTATAATCGTCGCCATGAAACATATTAAGCTTTTTCTTATCATCATCCGTAAGCTTGTCATATACGGAAAGAGCCTTTGTCGTAACAATCATGGCTTTTATTGCGGTTTCTTCCAGTTTTATTTTGTCCGCTCTTTCCTTCTTCTTTTCTTCTTCAAGCTTATCTGAAACACTTTTTGTAGAATTTTTAACCGCGCTGCGAATTTCTCTTAACTTCTGCAGTTTATTATAAAGTTCGCTGTATCTGGCTTGAAGACGCGGGTCTTTACCGATTGCTCTTTGATATAAAGCAAGACATGTCATCAACTCTACTTCACGCTGGTTCAAATCCGCCAAAAACAAGTTTCTCGTATCCAGTTCCTGCGGAGTTACTCCGTCAGTATTCATATCCCTGATAACGTCCTGACCGACATTAATCCAGTCATGATACTCCTCCCTTGAGGAAGTTCCGCAATTGATAAGCTCAATTGATTCGGCAATTTTGACATCCAAAGATGAAACGCTGATTTGCGTATCCTCGACCGTAAGCATAACACCCTCAGGCTTCAGAACTATTTCGCGCGCAAGACGGCTGCGCATGTTCTCGCCCATCTGATGATAATCCCGCGCTATGGCGTCGCTAATAATCTTTTGCGGATTTTCAAGCCGAAAATCAGTCTTGGCGCGAAGCTTTCTGCCCCTGTATTCGTCAAGGAGCTTCCTGCCCATTTTTTCTTCGTTGTTTTTGTCTTCCATGATAGGTCCCCTATAGCAGTCTATATTAAACTTCTTCAAAAATAATTTTTGCTTCTTCTAACCATATAATCCTATCAATAACCCACTTGCTTATTTGTTCTATTTTATCAAGGCTGACGTTCATTGCCTGCCCAATTCTGCCAATTAATAAAACTTCTTCATCAGAAAGCTCGTCGTCGCTATGCGCTAAAACGCACATATCTTTTATCAACTCTAAGCTCGCTCTGCGATTATTAATTTTCTTCACGCCCGCAATAACTTCGTTTGCTTCGGCGCCGGCGAGTATTTCTTGCAGTCTTTCGCTGGATACTCCGTGTAAAATTGCCATATCCTTTAAGAACTCTTGTTCGGCATCGTCAATGACGCCGTCTATTTTTGAAAGGTATGCCAATGTCTTTAAATAAGCGATTTGCTGCTCTTCGCTTAAACTTGCTAAACTATCCATGCTTCCTCCTAATCTTAAAATACTCATAACATAATTCCTTTTTATTATAGTTTTTAAAAAAACTAACGACTTCAATAATATAATAGCAGATAAAGCCTGATATTTTCAACACAAAAAACATTACAATATCATTACAAAAAACATTTGAAAAACACCGCCAAATCTAATATTATCAGTTTCAAATTTTAGAACAGGTGAAAGACAAAGTGAAATATTACATAAAAACTTTCGGATGCCAGATGAACGTTTATGACTCAAAGCGTATCGGAGATATTCTGCATAATATGGGATACGCCGAGACCTCGGTATTGCATGATGCGGATTTGATTATCTTAAACACTTGCCACATAAGAGAAAAAGCGGCGGAAAAAGTTTTCTCAGACTTAGGACGCATAAAGAAAATAAAAGATGAAAGAGCGAGCGAAGGCAAAACTACCGTTATCGGAGTTATCGGCTGCGTTGTGCAGGCGGAAGACGAAGAAATCGCAAGAAGAGTTCCCTACGTTGATTTTGCTATGGGACCATTAACATATCATCGTCTGCCGGAAACCCTTTTAAACATTTCAAGAAGACAGGGAACAACCATTATTGACACGGAGTTTCCCGCGGAAGCTAAATTTGATTTTCTTCCCGAAAACTCTTCTCTCGGCGGCTGTTCTTTTTTGGCAATTCAGGAAGGCTGCAACAATTTCTGCACCTACTGCGTCGTTCCTTATACAAGAGGCGCAGAATATTCCAGACCCGTCGCGGATGTTATTGGAGAAGCAAAAAAACTTGTTGCCACAGGCAGTCTTGAAATCAACCTGCTAGGACAAAACGTCAACTCCTATCATGGCGAGGATGTTTTCGGAAAAGAAAGAAACATTGCTTATCTTATAAGAGAACTGGCAAAAATCGATGGTTTGAAAAGAATTAGGTACACCACTTCTTACCCCGCGGACATTAATGACGATTTAATCGCCTGCCATAAAGATATTGATATTCTAATGCCTTATCTGCACCTGCCGATACAATCCGGCTCAAACAAAATCTTAAAGGCAATGAACAGAAGGCATACCGCCGAGGATTATCTTAAAGTTGTAGAAAAGCTCAAAAAAGCCAATCCCAAAATTGGAATGTCTTCTGACTTTATCGTCGGCTTCCCCGGAGAAACAGACGAGGACTTTCAGGCGACTTTAGATGTGGTAAACGAGGTAAAATATATTCAGGCGTATTCTTTCAAATACAGCAAAAGACCGGGAACGCCAGCAGCCGTTTTTAATAATCAGGTTTTAGAAAAAATTAAAGAAGAAAGGTTGCAAATTCTGCAGAATTTATTATTTTCATACCAGTTAAAGTTTAATAAAGAAAGTATTGGTAAAATAATGCCTGTACTGTTTGATATGAAAGGACGCCACAAAGGTCAGCTCCTAGGCAGAACGCCGTATATGCAGAACCTGCACGCAGACCTTGACGCAAGCTTTTTTAATAAAATAGTTGATATAAAAGTTACTAATGCCACCACAAATTCTTTAAGTGGCGAAATTATAAAGGGGTAAACATGGCTGAAATTAGTTTTGAACTCTACAACAATCAATTAATCCAAAAATTAGTCGGACCTTCCGACAATAATCTGCGTTTGATTGAAAAAACATTAAACGTCGAAATTGGTTCTTTTGGCAACCAAATAAGCATAAAAGGAAGCAAAACAGCTATCGAACAGGCTAAAGCAGCTATTGACGTGCTTTACCATAAAGTAAGCAAAGGCATTGATATAACCGAACAGGAAGTAAAGGCGGCGATGAGAATGACTAACGGCGGACTGGATAAAGAAACGGCAAAGAATCTAAGCGACATAGTTTTAAAAACTAAAAAAAGACATATCTATCCCCGTTCCGCCACCCAGGCGGAATATATCCAGGAAATGATGGACAACGAGCTGGTTTTCGGCTTGGGACCGGCTGGTACCGGCAAAACATATCTTGCGGTCGCATTGGCTGTATCAATGATGCTTGAAGGCAAAATTGATAAAATCATATTATCGCGTCCTGCGGTTGAAGCAGGTGAAAACCTTGGTTTCCTGCCAGGCGACTTAAAAGAAAAAGTAGATCCTTATCTTCGCCCGTTATATGACGCTTTATATGAAATGCTCCCTGCCGAACAGGTTGATAAAAAACTCGCAATCGGCGAAATTGAGATTGCTCCACTGGCATTTATGCGCGGAAGAACTTTGGCAAACGCTTTTATCATTCTTGACGAAGCTCAAAATACTACGCCAATGCAGATGAAAATGTTCTTGACCCGTCTTGGCGAAAACTCCCGAATGGTCGTAAACGGAGACTTAAGCCAGGTTGACCTGCCTTCCGGCGTTGTGTCTGGTTTAAGAGATGCCATCGGCATACTTAAAAATGTTGAAAATATTTCTTCTGTAACATTTACTGCCGCAGACGTCGTAAGGCACGGTCTTGTTGCAAAGATTGTTAAAGCTTACGAACAAAAGGTAAAAAACAAGAAAGATGCATAATATAAATCTAAACATAGAAACCGGCGAGCCAAAATGGAATAACTGCTCCGATGATATTGAAGATTTGTCGAAACAAATTCTTAAAGCCGTGTTTGATTATGTTAAAAAAAATGAAAATATAGATTTTCTTTCTTTCGGCAAACCAATATCCGTCGGTCTCGCATTAAGCAATGATACAGAAATCAAAAAGCTGAACAGAGATTTCGGGGATAAAGACAGCGCGACAAACGTATTGTCTTTTGCAAGCGTTGACGATGAAAATTTTTACGACGATATTGAACTTTTTAAAGAAATAGAGCTTGGAGACATCATAATATCTTTTGACACTTTAGAAAAAGAGGCGAAAGAAAAAAATATTTCTTTTATAAACCATTATACACATTTGTTTATTCATGGTATCCTGCATCTGCTCGGCTTTGACCACATAAAAGATGACGAGGCGGATTATATGGAAGATTTTGAAATAAACATCTTAAAAACATTTAACATAAATAACCCTTATGCGGAGTAAAAATGTCGGAATTTATGAAAAAAGTATTTGGCTTAAAACCTAAAGAGAATGCTCGGGAAATTATTGAGGACATTCTTGACGAGGCGGGGCTTGATAACGAAAAAGAAATCAGCGACCATGAAAAGCTGCTGCTAAATAATGTTTTATATCTGCGCGATAGAAAATGCTATCAGGTCATGACGGCTCGGGCAAACGTTCTCTCATTTCCCAAAACCGGAAAAATTGGAGAACTGGCGGAGTTAATGGTTTCAAAAGGACATTCCCGCATACCGATATACGGCAAGGATATGGATGATATTGTCGGCATTGTCCACATTATAGATTTGGCAAAATCTTTAATCGATGGAGACAAAGAGTCCCCGGTAAGCACCATTATCAAAAACGGCGTAAAATTTATCTCTCCGTCAATGAGGGTTCCAGACCTGCTGTCAGAAATGCAAAGAGAAAAAGTACACATGGCGGTCGTTGTTGACGAATATGGCGGAATGGACGGCATAGTAACAATTGAAGACCTGCTGGAAGAGATTGTCGGAGATATTGAAGACGAGTATGATATATCAGAGCCTCTTGTCGCAATTAAAAAAGACAACAACAGCATTGTTGCCGATGCCAGCGCTTTAATTGAAGAAATAAACGATATTGCCGGCATAAGGATATGTGATGATTCTTTATGCGAAGACTTAGAGATTGAAACTCTCGGCGGACTTGTTTCGCATTATGCGCAAAAACTGCCCAATGTCGGAGAAGTTATTAAAGGAGACAACGGCATTGAGTTTAGAGTTCTTGACGTTGATTCCAGAAAAATAAAAAAAGTTATGATTGTATTGCCGCATGATGAAAGAAATAATAAATAAACTCCGCCGCAAAAAAAAGCTGACGGCTTTAATTCTGGGAGCGCTATCAGTACTCGCTCTGCCGCCGTTTTTTCAGTTTTATATCCTGTTTATCACATTCAGCGGCTTATTTCTGCTTACAGAAAAATCGGAAACTGCATTTAAGGCATTCGGCGTTGGATATTGGTTTGGTTTTAGTTTTTTTGCCATCGGCTTTTCATGGGTGGGCAATGCTTTACTAATTGACGCGGAAACAATGTGGTGGCTGTATCCGATAGCCCTGTTTTCCGCGGGAATTGTCTTTGGTTTTTTTACCGCTATACCAGCTTTAATCGCCTACAAATTTAGAAACACTTACTTTAAATACATGGCTTTTTGTTCAATGCTGGTTATTTTTGAATGGATAAGAAGCTTTATTTTAACGGGCTTTCCATGGAACCAATTCGGTTCTGTTTTAGCTTTTGATATAAGGCTTTTGCAAACAGCCTCAATTTTTGGAACTTACGGACTTTCATTGTTTGTAATTTTAATATGTTCCGCCATGGGACTTTATTTGAGCGAAAGGGATGCCAAATCAGGAATAACCGCGGCGGCAGTCATTTTAACAATAACTTTAGGCGTTCTTCTTTATGGAAACGGCAGACTGCAAAGCAATACATTTTTTGACCCGTCAGATATAAAAGTCAGGTTAGTCCAGCCGAGCATTGCTCAAGAACTTAAATGGGACCGACAGACCCTTGAAGAAAATCTAAAGTCATATATAGACATGAGCAAAAGCCCGGGTCTTAATAACGTTGATTTTGTCATCTGGGGCGAAACGGCAAGCCCGTTTCCTCTTGATATGGATCCAAACCATTTGACGATGACCGCCAAAGCAGCTCCAGAAAAAGGATATTTAGTCACTGGAAGCCTGCGTTACGAATATAATGAGAATGATAAAACATACCGACCCGCAAATTCTCTTTTTGTTATAAACAGAGATGGGGATATTGAAGAATATTATGACAAACACCATCTGGTTCCTTTTGGAGAGTTTATCCCGTTAAAAGAATATCTTCCAGAATGGATAAAACCCATTACCAAAGTTGTTGGAGACTTCATCAAAGGAAGCGGCAATAAAACCTTTGAGCTGGATAAATATCCAAGCTTTGGACCGCTTATATGTTATGAGATAATATTTCCTTCGGAAATCATTAATAAAAAAAATAAACCGCATTGGCTGATAAACGTGACAAACGACGGGTGGTACGGCGACAGCATGGGTCCAAGGCAGCACCTTGTCACAACCCAGCTTCGCGCAGTTGAAGAAGGCGTTGCGATTGTCAGAGTTGCCAATACGGGTATCAGCGCGGTCATCTCATATACGGGAGAAATCCTC
Organism: Lactobacillaceae bacterium; assembly: GCA_031271345.1. Lineage (GTDB taxonomy): Bacteria > Pseudomonadota > Alphaproteobacteria > RF32 > CAG-239 > JAQWBS01. The sequence goes on along the minus strand of JAISVX010000004.1, from coordinate 62,278 downwards.
GGCAGCATTCCTTTAGGCAAAAAAGACATTCTCGACATATATCTGCCAAAGAAACTTTCCACGCCAACTCTTTATGGAAAATTCGGAAACTACCTAATCGTTATATTATTCTTAGCTAATATAATAATGATTTTTATGTGCAGAAAACCCAAAAAATAACCTCTTGAATCTAATAAAAATATTCCTATTTGTTTATTTTATATATTAATAATATAAGATATTATATAAATTTATATTGACGAACGAACTATAAAATCATATTTTTAGGAAATATGAGCTAATAAATAGACATTAAGGAACTAAATATGAGTTTAGAAAAGTCAACTAGATCAAGCAGAGGCAGAACCCCTACTGGACAGCCCAATCCTATTGATGTCCACGTTGGGAACAGGATTAGGCTAAGAAGAACTTTATTGGGTTTCAGTCAGGAAAAACTTGCTTCTCTTCTGGGTTTAACTTTCCAGCAGGTGCAAAAATATGAAAGAGGCAGCAACCGTGTCGGCGCAAGCAGATTATGGGATATTGGAAAAGTTCTTGAAGTTCCGATAAGCTTTTTCTATGAAGACATGGACAAAGAAGTTGCAAGCCAAAGTCCTCGTATGTTCAGTATTCCTGACAGCACTCCAATATGTTTTGCCGAAGATAACGAAGCTTTTGATTCCGACCCGATGAACCGTAAAGAAACATTGGAGCTGGTTAAAGCTTATTATAAAATTCCAAGCCGAAAAGCGGCAAGACACCTTTTTGACCTGATTGTTTCTATGTCAAAAACAACAATAGAAAAATCAGACGAAGAATAATAAATAAGTTTCGCAAATAAAAAGCTGGTAATTAACCGGCTTTTTTTGTATTAGTATAAAAAATTTCATTCATTAAGGTAGAATATATGCTTCAAAATGACAAACCAAAATTTTTCGGACGCCGCCAGGGAAGACGAATACGCAAAGCGAAAACCACCTTGCTTGACGCTTTCCTTCCCGTGGTAAAGCTTGATACGGAAAAAAGTTTTGATAGGCTGTTTCCTGATAAATACGAAAAAACATATTTAGAAATAGGCTTTGGAAACGGCGAACATTTAGCCGGTCAGTCCCTTAAAAACCAAGACGCAGCTTTTATCGGAGCAGAAGTCTTTAAAAACGGCGTCGCTAATCTTTTATCAATTATCACAGGGATAAAAGAAGGCTCCGACCTGCCTGAAACAATCAGCCTGACAGACAACAGGGTCGATAACATCAGGGTTTTTGACGACGATATGCGCATATTATTTAAATATATACCCGACAATTCCATAGATAAAGTTTTTGTGCTTTTCCCAGACCCATGGCCTAAAAAGCGTCATGCGGACAGACGTTTTATAAATCCTGACAATTTAAAAGAAATCCACAGAATCTTAAAAAAAGACGGCATACTCAGAATTGCGACAGACCACAAAGTTTATAAAAGCTGGGCATTGAGAAAAACCATTGAAAGCGGCATTTTTGAGTGGACTGCAAAATGCTCAAACGACTGGCGCAGAGAACCGTCCGACTGGGTGCAAACCAAATACCAACGTAAAGCTATTCGCGAAGGCAGAAAACCCGTCTTTTTAGATTTTAGAAAAATTTAAACCCAAAAGGGGCAAAAATGCCCCTTTTTATAAAAAGCTCGCTTATTAAATAAGATTTACGGTATCCTGAGCGATGACAAGCTCTTCATTTGTCGGAATAACGAATACTGTAACTTTTGAGTTTGGAGTTGTAATCGCAATATCTTTTCCTCTTTGATTATTAGCTTCTTCATTAACGCTAATTCCAAGATATGCCAACCTCTCGCAGACTTTTTCTCTGATTAGCGAAGAGTTTTCGCCAACGCCGGCAGTAAACACAATAGCGTCGACACCGCCCATAACGGCTATATAAGAACCAATAAATCTAAGCAGACAGTGGATATAAACATCCAGAGCCGCCACCGCTCTTTCGTCGCCGGCAAGATATTTTTCTTCAACGTCTCTCATATCAGAAAAACCGCTTAAGCCCAGCATGCCGCTTTGTTTGTTCATAATATTATTAACTTCATCAACCGACTTGTTTTGATATTTCATGATATGAAGAGGAATATAAGGGTCAATATCGCCGCATCTTGTTCCCATCGCAACGCCGGCAAGAGGAGTGAAACCCATAGAGGTATCTACGCAGATGCCGTTGTCAACCGCTGACAAAGAAGCTCCATTACCAAGATGGCAGGTAACGATTTTACCATTTCTGCCCATAATCTCCGCAGCTCTTTTAGAAACGTACAAGTGAGATGTTCCGTGAAAGCCGTATCTTCTGATTTTATTCTCATTATATTGTTCCAAAGGAAGCGGATATAAAAAAGACTCTTTTGGCATTGTCTGATGAAACGCCGTATCAAAAACGGCAACTTGCGAAACATTCGGCAATAGATTTGTAATTGCCTTAATACCTAAAACTCCCGCGGGATTATGCAGCGGCGCCAAAACCGACAACTCGTCAATTTTTGCCAAAACATCCGCCGTAATTACTGTAGATTTTGCAAAATACTCGCCTCCGTGAACTACTCTGTGACCAACGGCAGAAAGCTCTTCCATATTTTTCAAAGCGCCGTTTAACAAAAGTCCGAACACTTCTTTAATTGCTTCATTGTGACTTGGCAAATCAATGTTTTTTGTAATTTTTTCGCCATCGCCTATTTTGATACTGACAAAAGAACCGCCAATACCTATACGCTCGGCAAGACCTTTTGCCACAACATTGTAGCTATGACCCTCAACTTCAAACAATTGATATTTGAGCGAAGACGAACCAGAATTTAGTACCAATATTTTTTGCATTTTTTATTCCCTTTTAATAAATCTTCCATGAGTTCGATATATAAGCAAACTCTTTATTTCAAAAGCTCAGATAATTGGCTTAGCAATAAGAATTAAAGAATTTTGCGAATGAGTTTACAAAAATAGTAAATAACTGAGCAAAATATCTGAAAATTCTGTATTAATAAGCCATTTATGAACTTTTCTATTTAATAGACTGTAAACATGTAATAGCCACAGTCCCAACTATATCTTCCACTAACGTTCCTCTTGAAAGGTCGTTAACAGGAGCGTTTAAGCCTTGCAGTATCGGACCGTAAGCTTCGCACCCGCCAATCCTCTGAAGCAGTTTATAACCTATATTTCCCGCATCAATATTTGGGAAAATAAGCGCGTTCGCATGACCGGCAACTTTGCTTTCGGGAAACTTCTTTTTTCCGACCGCTTCATCAAGAGCCGCGTCCGCCTGCATTTCGCCGTCAAGATAAATTTCCTGATTTTTATATTCGTCAGACTCAAGCATTGCTTTTGCAATTTTTGTCGCTTCGACAACTTTTTCCACAGAAGGACCTTTTCCTGAACCGGCCGTTGAAAAAGAAAGCATTGCAATTTTTGGCTTATGGGCAAACTGTATCATTGTTTCCGCAGTCGTAACCGCAATGTCCGCCATTTCTTGAGCATTTGGGTCAACAACAATAGCGCAGTCAGACAAGAAATATTCTTTTCCTTCGCTTGACACCATAATAAAGAAAGAAGATACGGCGCGGCCGGCTTTTACAGATTTAATTATTTGCAAAGCTGGTCGAACAGTATCTGCCGTCGAGTGATTTGCGCCGCTTACCATGCCGTCGGCATCGCCGGATTTTATCATGAGCGTTCCAAAATAGTTGGGGTTCAGCGCTGCTTCTCTTGCCTGCTCAAGAGTCATTCCTTTATCTTTGCGCAAGTTATACAAAAGCTCTATATATTTTTCCAATTTTTCAGATTTTTCTGGATTGATTATGGTAAGACCATCAAGACTCCAGCCTTTCTCGCCATAATGTTTTTTAATTTCCATTTCATCGCCGAGAATTATTACTTTGGCAAATTTTTCTCGATTGATAATATGCGCCGCTTCTAAAACGCGAATGTCTTCGCCCTCGGGAAGCACAATAGTTTTATAGTGAGGCTTTGCTTTTGCGACAAGACCTTTTAAATAATTGCTTTTTATCATCAGTAATTCCTAAAAACATAATGTTAATTATATTTTGTAAATAGGACTTTCCAGAAGAAAAGTCTAGCTAAAAATTAAAACATTAAAGAAAATTAACGTTTTTTAAACTTTTTATGTCTTTTTGTATAAAATCCTTTGATTTTTGATAAGAACTATAATATTATCGCCACATTATGGATAATATCTAAGGACAAAGAAAATGCAGAGAACATTATCAATACTCAAGCCAGACGCCACATCAAGAAATATCATCGGAAAAGTAAACGATCACATCGAAAATGCGGGGCTGAAAATTATTGCTCAGAAAATGATTCGTTTAACCCCGGAAAACGCCGGAGAATTTTACGCGGAGCATAAAGGAAAACCTTTCTTTCCCAACATTGTTGAAAAAATGACTGCTGGACCTGTGGTTGTTCAAGTATTGGAAGCTCCAGACGCTATTGCGGCATACCGCAAAATTATGGGCGCGACAAATCCTGCCGTTGCGGATGAGGGGACAATAAGAAAAACTTTTGCGCTGTCAATCGACCAAAACACCGTCCATGGCTCAGATTCTCCAGAAAGCGCAAAACGTGAGATAAATTTTTTCTTTAATGAAATTGAAATCGTCGGTTAGGAGTATAAGTCTTGAAAAAAATAATTTGTTTATTGTTCGTTTTTACAATTGCCATTTCCAATATAGCTCAGGCGCGAAATGACTCTCTTTACAGCGTTGACGTTTATGTGGACGTAACAGAAGAGAATGCCGCTCTGGCAAAAGAAAAAGCCATGAATCAGGCAAACAAAACCGCCTTCGGCACCGTCGCTAGAAGAATTACCACTCAGGACGGCGTTGAACAACTTAAAACTTTGGATGACGACCAGATATTAAACTTTATTAAAGAAGTTTCTATCAAGTCGGAAAAAGCATCAAACGTACGCTATATCGCAAACTTAAAAGTTATCATAAACGACGAGCTTTTAAGACAGTATATGGAGGAAAAAGATATTCCTTCCGCAATCTTAACGGCGTCAAAAGTTTCAATTATCCCAACATTTAGAGAATTTAAGACAGATACCCCAATGTTGTGGGAAGCAAACAACCTCTGGCGCAAAATATGGGAAGAAGAATCAAGCAATAAAGACGATATTTTAGAGTTTGTAAGCATTCCTGCAAACGGTTCAAACTATGCGAGCCTTGATGCAAAAAAAGCTCTGAAATTAGACAATATTGCAATGGAGCAGATTGCGTTTAACAACGACACTAAAGATATTTTTGTCGCGGACGCCGTTTATAATGGAATTGAAGGTTTGACAATCTCTGTGCATTCATACCAGGACGGCACAGTTGAAACTGTGGAAGTTTACGGCGAGCGTTCTCCGCAGCTGATTTTGGACGCAATCAGCGAAGTTAAAAAAAGCATTGAAAACAGACTGAAAAAACAAAGCGTTATTGAGAGCAATCAAAAAAATGAGATTGAAGCTTTGTATAATTATGAGAGCATGTCTGACTGGGTAAACGTCGAAAGAGCTTTAAAAGAAGTCAACGGCGTTGAAGATGTTAAAATGACCGCGATGTCCAGCGGCAGAGTTCAGTTCCAAATCAGCTTTTCTGGAAACCTTGAGAAATTGCTGCTTACATTAAACGAGCATTTCTTCTCATTGAAACCTCAAGGCGAGTTTTACATCTTAGAAAAGATTTAAGGATAATATTTAATGGCAAAGACGGCGAATGCGGAAAAAAAATCTAACAATTGGGTATTCTGGTTGTCGGTATTCGCTATCTTTTGCTATTTTGTATATCTTACCCGCTCCGTAATAATGCCTTTTGCCGCGGGTATTTTGATAGCATATTTATTAGACCCTTTCGTAAAAAAACTCGGAAAACTAAAAATCGGAAGAACCTGCGCAACAGTAATTGTCGTTTTTCTTGTTATAATTGCCGTTGTCCCTGCGCTCTTGCTGTTGCTGAGCGTTATCCATGAACAAACCGTAAAGTTCATAGGCTCTCTTCCAACCCTTGTACCTGCAATAATCGCTAAAATTACTCCCGTATTGGAGGATGTTGGAGAATATTTTCCAGGGCTTTCTCCCGACAGCATAAGAGAATATCTGCAAAGCAATGCCGATAATGCCGTAAAATATGTTACTCCAGTTTTAAGAAAAATCGTCACAAGCAGCCTTGCTTTTGTAAACATAATTTCACTCTTAATAATTACGCCAATCGTAGCGTTTTATATGTTGAAAGACTGGGATGTCTTTACCAAAAAAATTGATAATCTGCTGCCCCGCCAGCAGCGTGCGGAAATCCGCTCCGTCACCGAACAAATTGATAGAGCGATAGCCGGCTTTATCAGAGGACAGTTCAGCGTCTGCGTAATTTTGGGAACAATCTACTCCGCAGGCTTATATGCCGTGGGCTTGCAGCTGGGAGTAGCTATCGGCTTTATGGCGGGCATAATATCCTTCATCCCTTATGTCGGTACTATAACAGGTTTTTTAACCGCGATGATTATCGCGTTTATCCAATATGACACTTTCGGACCAATCGCTCAGGTTATTATAGTCTTTGCCATTGGTCAGCTGCTTGAAAGCTACTATTTGACCCCGACTTTAGTCGGCGACAGCGTCGGGCTGCACCCTGTCTGGATAATGTTTGCCATACTTGCCGGCGGCGTAATTCTGGGTTTTTTAGGCATATTGATTGCTGTCCCGGTCGCTGCTATTATCGGCGTGCTTCTCCGCCACTTTATTGATAAATACAAAAAAAGCCCATATTACAAAGATTAGAACATATTTCCACAAGATTGCATAATCAGAAGAATATTAATCTTTATTTTAGATATTATGCCTTATTATTTAAGACATCTTCCACTATGTTTTTAAGGGTGTCATAAAATGATAGATTTCTTATCTGAATATTTTGATTTTAACTTCCTAAGCTCTTTTCCCGCAAGGCTTCTTCTATCCTTCTTCACGGCATTTTTTATTGTTGTTCTGCCAGGAAGGAAATTCATATCATTTTTAAGGCATAAACAAGGCAAAGGTCAGCCTATTCGCGAAGACGGACCCCAGTCCCACCTCCTGACAAAAAAAGGCACTCCGACAATGGGCGGAATAATGATTATCGGAAGCATTTTGCTTTCAACTCTTCTTTGGGGTAAAATCAATAATATTTTTGTAATAACGTCTCTGGTGGTTTTGGTTATATACGCGCTTGTCGGTTTTATTGACGATTATGAAAAAGTGACCAAACAGACATCAAACGCGATGACGCCAAAAATGAAACTGCTTTTGCAGTTTACGGTGTCTTTACTTTGCATATTAACAGTATGCCATGCAACCCCCAATGAAATAGAGTTTAGCATCAGACTGCCGTTTATAAAATATTTTATCCTAAATTTATCATGGTTTTATATTCCTTTCGCAATGGTTGTAATCGCGGGAGCATCAAATGCCGTTAACCTGACAGACGGTCTGGACGGTCTGGCGGCAGGGCTTCTTGCCATTATCTTTTCGTTCTTTGTTTTGATATGCTTTGAGAGCAGCATGATGATTAAAGGCGCTGATGAAGTCGCAATAATCTGCGCTTCCGTTGTCGGCGGCTGCGTCGGGTTTTTATGGTTCAATTTTTATCCCGCAAAAGTATTTATGGGAGATACCGGGTCTTTGTCATTAGGCGCACTTCTGGGAACCGTGTCGGTAATAACCAAAAGCGAGTTCATGCTTGCTTTGGTAGGGCTGATTTTTGTCGTTGAAGCCGTTTCCGTAATGCTGCAAGTGCTGTGGTTTAAGAAGACTGGAAAAAGGATTTTCAGAATGGCGCCAATTCATCATCACTTCGAACAATTAGGACTTCCAGAAACCACAATTGTTATAAGATTTTGGATTATTGGCTTAATCCTCGCAATTATCGGTTTAGTTGCCGTTGCTTAGGAGGCAGATATGTTTTCGTTCTCGCGAAATAGCAGAAATATCTTAAGCAATTGGTGGTGGACAATAGATAAAGTTCTGCTTGTTTCCATAACCTTAATAATTCTTATCGGCATTTTCCTAAACTTTTCCTCAAGTCCCGCTGTCGCGCAGCGCATTGGATACGGAAGTTTTCACTTTGTCAAAAGACAGTTGCTTTTCATACCAATAGCTTATGGACTAATGGTTTTCATATCAATGCAAAGGTTAAAAAACATACGAAGAATTGCCATCGTCGGATACATAATCGCTTTAATACTTTTAGCGTTAACCCTGTTTATGGGATATGAAACAAAAGGCGCGTCAAGATGGATTCGTCTTCCCGGGTTTTCTCTCCAGCCTTCGGAGTTTATAAAACCGACCTTTGCCGTTGTGGCTGCATGGCTTTTTGACGGACAGATAAAAGACAAAGATTTTCCGGGCAACATAATTTCAACAATTTTATATATGATTACGGTTTCTCTTCTCATTTTACAGCCAGACATCGGCATGACAATCGTCGTAACCCTAATTTGGGGCTTTCAATTATTTTTATCAGGATTGTCGCTGACTCTTATCTTTGGGCTGGGTATAGCTTTTGTTCTCATGGCTGCGGTCGCCTATTTTTCATTTGACCACGTTCACGACCGCGTTCAGCAGTTTTTATCTTCCGACGGGGAGCTGAGTTTTCAGGTAAGAAAATCGCTTGAGGCTTTTGAAAACGGCAGCATATTTGGAAAAGGTCCGGGCGAAGGAGTTGTTAAGCTGCATATTCCCGATGCGCATACAGATTTTATTTTTGCTGTCGCAGGCGAAGAATTCGGCATAATTCTTTGCTTGATAATTGTCGCGCTGTTTGCGACAATAGTTATCCATTCTCTGTTTGTTTCCATGAAAGAAAACAATATGTTTATACTGCTTGCCGCGGGAGCTATTTCTGCCTCTTTCGGGCTTCAGGCAATTATAAACATAGCTTCGACAATCCATTTAATGCCGACAAAAGGCATGACTCTTCCTTTCATTTCTTACGGCGGTTCATCATTGCTCGCAACCGCTTTTGGAATGGGAATGCTGCTGGCAATTACACGTAAAAACGTTAATGCGGAGGATAAAGATGACTTCTAAAAAAACCGAGACAAAGAAACCTTTGATTATTTTAACGGCCGGCGGCACGGGCGGACATGTATATCCTGCGGAATCTCTTGCCGAAGAGCTTTTAAAAAGAGGATACGACTTAGCGTTGGTCACAGATAAAAGAGGCAAAGACAATTATAAAGGCAGGCTTGGCGAGATTAAAAACTTTTCCGTATTATCCGGCGCATTAGTCGGCAAATCTAAATGGTTTAAGGTTAAAAGCCTCGCAAAAACCATGATTGGGGTTTTGCAATCTTGCTATATCTTAATAAAAAACAAGCCGATTTGCGTAGTCGGGTTTGGAGGATATGCGTCTTTCCCCTGCTCCGTCGCGGCAATCGCCATGAGAAAAAAACTCATCATTCATGAGCAAAACTCCGTTATGAGCAGAACCAACCGCATATTAAGCAAACACGCAGCACTAATCGCCCAAAGTTTTAAAGATGTAAAATATACTCCCAAAAACATCAAAACAGTTTTAACGGGAATGCCTATAAGGCAGTCAATTATCAATATTAAAAACAGAGAATATCCGATGACGGGAAAATTTCAAATTGCCGTTTTAGGCGGCAGTCAGGGAGCGAAAATTTTTGGAGAAGTAATCCCGCAAACCATTAAAAAATTTGACGAGGCGACGCAAAAAAATTTCATTATTTATCAGCAGTGCAGAGAGCAGGACCAACCAGATGTAGAAAAGGCTTATGAGGGGGTTAAATCGAAAGTAATTATCTCCCACTTTTTTAATAACATGCCGGAAATATACGCAAAAACCAATCTCATGGTATCAAGAGCCGGGGCTTCGTCCGTAAGCGAGATTCTGGCTGTCGGCATTCCTTCTATTTTGGTTCCTCTGCCTATTGCGGCGGACGACCATCAAACTTGCAATGCAAAAGAAGTCGCTGAGGCAAAAGCCGGGTTTGTGCTGCAGCAAAAAGACTTTAATATTGATAATTTATTTAATATAATTACTAGGCTAATAAACAATAAAAAAGATTTGCTGACAATGGCGGGCAATGCAAAATCATTAGGAATTACAGATGCGGCAAAAAGATTTGCGGATGCGATAAACGCTGTAATTAAACAAAAAAATACGGAGGACTAAAATGTTTAAGAATCTTTTCAGGAGAAATAAAAAAAGCATTATCGATTTGCTTCCAGATGTCAAAGGAAAATATCTTGAAGACGCTCCTCTAGCAAAACACACTTGGTTTGGGGTCGGCGGACCAGCCGAGGTTATGTTCATGCCTGCCGATGATAAAGACCTTAAGCATTTTCTTGAAAATAAGCCATACAATATTCCTGTAACCGTAATCGGCGGCGGCTCCAATCTTCTTATCAGAGATGGCGGAGTTCCAGGAGTGGTCATAAAATTGGACAGTCCTTTTTTCAAACAGGTCACTATTAACGATGACAATTCCATAACTTGTTACGCCGGCAGAAAAAATGTCGATTTAAAAAAAATACTGATTGAAAACGAACTTGGAGGATTGGAATTTTTATGTTCCATTCCAGGCGCTGTGGGCGGATGCGTCAAAACAAACGCCGGATGTTTCGGAAGCGAAGTAAAAGATTTCATTTTTAACGCGACAATAATCGACGCTCTCGGAGAAATTAAAACCGTCGGCGTTGACGACCTTAAACTTGGATATAGAACAAGCCTGTTTCCCGACGACTGGATTATCATTAATATAACTTTCAAAACAATAAAAGATACAAAACACAACATAATTCAAAAGATTGAAGAACAAAAAGAATACAGAATGAGAAACCAGCCCCATAACGAAAGAACGGCTGGATCAACATTTAAAAATCCCGAAGGTTTGAGAGCCTGGGAGCTGATTAAAAAATCAGGAGCAGACAAACTCCAGGTCGGCGGAGCAAAAGTTTCCGACAAACACTGCAATTTCCTGATAAATGCCGGCGGCGCCACAGCCGGCGACATTGAAACTCTGGGCGAAGAAATTAGAAAAACCGTTAAAGAGAAAACATATATAGATTTGGAATGGGAAGTAAAACGTTTAGGTGTTAACAAATAAAAATGTCGACAGAGCAGAAAATCATAAACGAACAAAAAATCGTCACCCCGCCGTTAGAATGGCCGTATCGTTTATTGGGAAACGTCATAATTTTATGCATCGTTTTTTCTTTGGCTCTTATTGCCTACACATTAAAACAAGAAATTGTCAGCAAAAAGTTTTTTGACCTTACGCAGTATTTCTACGAGCAGTCAAATAAAATGGGCTGGACACTGGACGATATAATTATCGAAAACCGCAATAAAACAACTATGAAAGAAATCAAAAAAGCTCTGGGATTAGACCGGGACAAAAACATTTTAAGCATTGATGTTTCCGAGATTAAAACCAAGCTTGAAACTCTGCCATGGATTAAAACCGCGACCGTCAAAAGAGGATACTTTCCAAACGTTATACATATAACGCTAAAAGAAAAAGAAGTTGAATCTCTGTGGCAGGTCGGAGGAAAATTTCATCCGATTGACGAAGACGGCAAAGTAATCAATGCCGAATATATCCCGACAAAACCAATAATGCTTATTGTCGGCAAAGGCGCGCCTGAAAACTTCAAAGAGCTTCTGCAGGTTATAAAAAAAGACGAAGACATATTCTCCCGCATTAAAGTCGCGAATTATATATCCGGGCGCCGCTGGAACGTTGTTTTGGATAATATAGAAAGCGGCGTAACCATAAAGCTTCCAGAAACAAACATTGAAGAAACATGGAACAAGTTGATAAAAATTAATAAAACGCGCGGTATTTTTAAACGTAAATTAACCATAATAGATTTAAGATTGCCAGATAAAGTGGTTGTAAAGATTGGAAAAATGAACCCGGAAGAGCGGGATAAATTGAAAAACACCAAAGAATCAAAGATTTAGAGAGGAGAAAACTTGTCACATTCGTTTAATCGGCTAACAACTATCGCTGCCTTGGATATTGGGTCGTCTAAGGTATGCTGCATTATTGCAAAAATCAGCCGTGATAAAAAAATGAATGTTGTCGGTTACGGATATAACGCCTCCAAAGGTATAAAAAACGGTTATATAACCGACATCAACCAGGCGACTTTATCTATCTGCAACGCTGTTGAAAGCGCCGAACAAATGGCAAATGAGCGCATTGACAGAGTCATTGTCAACGTCTCCGGCGATAAGACCAAGAGCATTATGAAAAATTCGGTAATCCAAATAAACAAAAACCGCCCGGTCAGCGAGGCTGACATCAACAAAGTTATCGAAAAAGGCATAAGCAAAATCAACGTTGAAGACAACGAGCTGATTCACTGTCTCCCTACAAGCTACCGCTTAAACGGCGGAGAAGAAATTAAAGACCCCCGCAATATTTTTGGTGAAAATCTTTCCGTAGATATTCTTCTTGGAATGATACCCGAAATAAACTATCGAAACATCGCGACCGTAATTGAAAACTCGCATCTTGAAATTGCGGAAAAATCTTTTTCCGCTTACGCGTCCGCTCTTTCGTGTCTGGTTGAAGACGAAAAAGAAATCGGCGCCACCATTGTCGATGTCGGCGGCGGCACAACCAGCATTACAACTTTTAGAAACGGCTATCCTGTATATTTTGGCTCAATCGGCGTCGGCGGCAATAATATCACCAATGATATAGCCTGGGGTTTAACAACATCTTTTACCCATGCCGAAAGATTAAAAACTCTTCACGGCTGCGCTTTTTTAACAAGCCATGACCAGTCGGAAACTCTAAATATTTATCCTGTCGGCGAAGAAGACGACAGCTCAATCAGACAAATTCCAAAATCTGATTTAATCAGCATTATAACCCCAAGAATTGAAGAAATTTTCGAGCTGGTAAACGAAAAGCTTGCGGAACAGGGACTAAAGGACGTTTCCAGCCACCGCGTTGTTCTAACCGGCGGAACCTCTCAGCTTCCAGGCATTAGAGAAGTTGCTTCAATGGTCCTGGATAAACAAGTAAGACTGGGGAAACCTAAAAATCTGGTCAACCTCCCCGACAGCTTATACACTCCTTCTTTTTCAACCGTAATTGGTCTCTTGCTGTTTGCTCTGAGCTACACAGAGAAAAAGCCGAATAAAATAATCAGCAAACCTTCGTCAAACGCCGGATACTTAAGCAGAATATTCGGCTGGATGAAACAAAATTTCTAAGAATTAATTCAATTTTAGTATGACATTAGTAACTAAAACTTAACATCTTTTGTAATATTCTAAGATTAACAAGAATTTTAAATATGAGGAAACATGTATGTCTATTAAACTGACTGTGCCAGAGAAAGCTATGCCTCACCTAAAGCCAAGAATCTCAGTAGTTGGCGTCGGCGGCGGCGGCGGCAATGCCGTAAATAATATGATTAATCAAAACCTTGAAGGCGTTGATTTTATTGTTGCCAATACAGACGCTCAAGCTCTTGCAAATTCAAAATCCAACACAAGAATTCAGCTTGGCTTGGAAACTACAAAAGGATTAGGCGCCGGAGCAAACCCCGAAATCGGTAAAGCGGCGGCAGAAGAAGCTCTGCCTGATATAGAAAGAGAACTTGAAGGCGTAAACATGGTTTTCATCACTGCCGGCATGGGCGGCGGAACAGGTTCTGGAGCAGCCCCGGTAGTTGCAAAAATGGCAAAAGAAAAAGGTATCCTCACTGTCGGCGTAGTGACAAAGCCTTTTGAATTTGAAGGTCGCAGACGTTCCGAAATAGCGCGTCAGTCAATTGAAGAGTTTACAAAAGTCGTTGACAGCATAATTATCATTCCAAACCAAAATCTTTTCAGAGTAGCGGATAAAAACACAACTCTGGCAGACGCTTTTGTTATGGCGGATAATGTTCTTTATGCAGGCATACGCTCAATAACGGATTTAATGATGATGCCAGGTCTAATTAATCTGGATTTTGCCGACGTAAAATGCATTATGAAAGATCAGGGTAAAGCCATTATGGGAACAGGCGAGGCAGAAGGCGACAACAGAGCGCTTATGGCCGCTGAACAGGCTCTTTCAAATCCCCTGTTAGACGATTGCTCGGTAAAAGGGGCAAAGGGCGTTTTAATCAACATTACCGGCGGACAGGATATTACTTTATTTGAAATTGACGAAGCGGCAAACCGTATAAGAGAAGAAATTGATGAAGACGCTCAAATAATTTTCGGCTCAAGCTTTGATGAAAGCTTATCTGGAAAAATAAGAGTCTCCATCGTTGCTACGGGCATTGATAAGGCTGAAGAAGAAAAAGCAAAGCCTATTATAAAAAAACAAAGCTACATTGAACAAAGTATGAGGCAAGATATTAAAGTGCAGATACCTAACGAAACTTTAAGCGCTAATCTTGAAAAATTTTCAGCAAACAGACCTTCCGAAGAATATGACGACGATGAAACCATAGGCGATGTTGTTCAAGACTCAGAAGAAGAAGCTTTTAAATATGAGACTTTTGAGCAAATAGAAAAAGAAAGCGCTGCTGATGAAGAAATAAGAAGCCAGATTATTGCCGAAGACGATGAAAACCTATACGATATGGATGATTCCAACATAATCGAAGACATGCCTAAAGCGTCTTCACTATTTAAGGCAATAACTAATAAACCTGAAAAATTTAATGTGGATTCTCAATTAGAAATTGCTCTTGCGGCAAACCAAGACAGCTTTACGCCAAAATCAACCATCAAAATTGCCGATGACGAACCTGAACTATTTCCAAACCATGACTTTAACAGTTATGTAAATAAAAAAGGCGAAGAGCCGGAGGAACTAATTATTAATGATGAAGACGAATATACGCCGACTCTTATCGAGCGTGTAACAGGATTTTCTATCGCAAAAAGAAATAAGAAGAAAAAAGAAGAAGAGCATATCCAAGAGCCTATTTCTCCTAGTTTCTCAAGAGAAAAAGACAATGATTTTTCCGACAGTAAATTAAACTTGGAAATCCCTTCCTTCCTTCGTCGAAAATAATTATAAATTGTTACAAATAAAAAATCCCCTCTTTCGAGGGGATTTTTGTTATTTTGATCTTCTTTTTTTCTCATCAAGCGCTTTCATATAGACCATATTCTTCGCCTCTTCTCTCGCCGCTTCCGAGCTGACATATTCGGAATATGCGTCTTGAGCCGTAATAAGTTTTTCGCCAGCCTTAGTTTTTTTATCTATTTTTTCATAAGCCTCGACATTCGACGGAACAGTTAAATCCCACATAGCCGGTTCTATATTTCTGCTGTCTCCGCCGACAGACAAAAACTCCGTAGGAAAATTCATCTGTTCGCCGGTAACTCTGGCTTTTGCATTTTTATTAGCGGCGTCTCTCAATAAGAAATTATATGAGCTTCCCTTATCTTCCAAATCATATTTATCAGATACAATTTCTCCATCCGCTTTACTTAATGTCTGCAAAACTGACACTCGACTGTCTTCGCGTAAATCTTTAGTAATCAGCATAACTTTCTGCCCCTCTGCCAAACCATCGACAAGAGTTTCAACAAAAGCATTATACGCGCCAAAGTCATTTGATTTATCACCATTGGTAAATGTTCTTAGCCCATGAGTGCCGACGACAATATTTCCGCCGGCAGCCCTCTCAAGCAGTTCTTTTGCTTCCTGCGCAAATACTTCGAGAGTATTTTCTTTCCAACCGCCATCAGGAAGCTGCACGCGACCGCCCAAAAACTCGGCTACCTTATAGTCAAAACCGCTTATTACTTCAGCCGCTTTTATATTAGACTCCGCAAACTGCTCTGCGGAAGCGTCCATGCTTGCACCGTCAGCGGCAGCCACTAAATCCACTCCGATAGTATCAATAGGCAGTTTTCCGATTTGTTCTTTATATTTAGCAATTTCGCTTTCCGGCATTATAATTGCCATTCCATTAGAGAAACCTGAAAGGTCCACGTCATAATATCTATCTGAAGACCATACAAATTCTATACGATTGTTTAAATAAAAATTTTTCAGCTCGTCATCAGCTAATATAACATCATTATAAAAATCAACGCCAAACTTGCCAGCGCTTATTAAATTTATTTTACTGCTATTATCTTCTGATAGCTTGGTTTTCAAAGCTTCTGCCAATTTTTTGTTGTGAGATTCCTGTTTTGTTTCATCATCAATCATCGCGTCAAATTCGATAAACTGCTCATGAACTCCAGCCAAAGCTTTCGCAGAATTTGTATACCCGAGATTCTTAGAGGAAGTAACTGCAATGTTATATTTTTTATTCGACATTCTATTTCTCCTTAGAAATTTACCATAAGTTTAAAAAAGATTTTAATTCAAAATTGACAAAAAGTCAAAAATATTTCAATAAAAAAATCCCCTCGAAAGAGGGGACTTTTGTTATTCGTAAGAATATGTGCAGGTCATTGATTTTGGTTTATTGCAGCAAGGACCGCATTCGTTTTTAACATTATATGTTTTCTGCTCATAGTAAACAATTGGCGCTCCTGTTCTTTTTGGAGCTTCATCCTCATAAACTTTTGCCGTACAGTCGGCAGTTTTATATGGCAGACGCTCGCAAGCTTCTTTTGAATAGGTTCCCGGATTATAAACTGTTTGATAAACTGTTTTGTTTATCGGTTCGCGAACCACCCTGTCCTGACAAGGCACCTGCTCCGCGCAGCCGCAAGAATTTCCGCAACGGCTTTCCGCCGTGCGGTTATACGCGTTAACTCTGGTAACATTGCCGCACTCATTATAAGCTGGCTTATGATATGTCTGGGCAGATTTAGTTTCCTGACAGCCGCAGCCATTGCAATGGCTGCATGCGGAAATAAAAAACAATAATCCTATAGCTAACAGTTTTTTCATGTATTTTCTCCATTTATCTTATATTTAATCAATAAATCATTTGTTTTAAGAGTCAAGTATTTGTTAACAAAAATGGAGGCAGAACAATTGTTCTGCCTCCATCTCATAAAATCCATCGCTCCATCAGAGCCGTTCTCTTCTGGAAATCTCCGCGGAAACCTCTTCAAGATATACGTCCCAAGAGCTTCCAAGCAATACGTTTTCTACTGCAGGCTGGAAGCTAAAGAGCGCAATATTGCAAAAAGGATAACCGTAGATAGCATACTGGATGCCGCAATCATTTGCTCTCTGCACAAGAATACGAGACCTTAAATCTTTGAGCTGTTCATCAGAAATGACAGGTCGACCGAATTTAAAGTTTTCACATTCTTGCCTCAGTGCTTCGCGTTTCGCTTTTTCCTCTTCGGTTTCAATGCTGGTGAGATTGTTGAGAATCTGGTCCAGCCTTTTAAAAAACTTTTTCATACGCAGAATTATTAAAATTTATAATATCAAGATGCGACAATTATAACAATTTATCCTGATAAAAACAATTAAAAAATGCCTCATTATTTCTAATGAGGCATTTTATCCGACAAATCAAACCTTACTCGTTAACAGCTTCTTCAACTGCTTCGCCAACAGATTCAATTACGGCGTCAGCTGTAACATCCTCGTTTTTAAGAGCAAGAATTTCTTTATCATTTTGTGCCGCAACACGTCTGAGAGCGCGAAGCACATTACCAGTACCGGCAGGGATTAAACGTCCGACAATGACGTTTTCCTTCAAGCCGATAAGCTTATCTGTTTTACCAGAAACCGCCGCTTCTGTAAGTACTCTTGTTGTCTCTTGGAACGATGCAGCAGAGATAAATGACTTAGTTTGAAGAGATGCTTTTGTAATACCTAAAAGAATTGGGTCTGCTTCCGCAGGAGCGCCGTTTTCTGACAATACTTTTGCATTTTCTTCGTCAAATGTATCTCTATCTACTTGTTCGCCGACTAAGAATGTTGTGTCGCCAGGAACGGTAACCTCAACTTTTCTTAACATCTGAGAAACGATAACTTCAATATGCTTATCATTAATCTTCACACCTTGAAGACGATACACATCCTGAACTTCTTTCACCAGGTATTCAGCCAGTTTTTCAACTCCCATAACGCGCAGGATGTCGTGTGGAGCCGGAGTACCGTCAACAAGAAGGTCGCCTTTCTTCACAATATCGCCGTCCTGAACAACAAGATGGCGTCCTTTCGGAACCAAATACTCAATTGCTTCCCCTTTCTTAGGAACAACTCTGATTCTTTGTTTAGTTTTGTAGTCTTTTCCATATTCAACCATACCGTCAACGTCAGAGATGATAGACTGGTCTTTTGGACGACGCGCTTCGAACAACTCAGCCACGCGTGGCAGACCGCCGGTAATATCTTTAGTTTTTGAGCTTTCTCTTGGAACCCTCGCCAAAATATCGCCGACTTTAACTTCAGAACCATTGTCAACATTAAGAATGGCATCTGCTACAAGGTAATAACGAACTTCCTTGCCGTTTTCATAGTTAACAGGTTTGCCTTTTGCATCTTTTAAGATAATGCTTGGCTTTAGACCCTGAGTACCAGCCGAACCATTTCTCCAGTCTGTAACAACTTTTGAAACAATGCCGGTAGTCTCGTCAACAGTTTCTCTTACGGAAACATTATTGATTAAATCAACAAGCTCAACCTTACCTGCTTTTTCAGTGATAATAGGAACAGTAAACGGATCCCATTCGGCAATTTTCTGTCCTTTTTTAACTTTATCGCCTTCAGTAGCCAAAAGTCTAGTGCCATAAGGAACATGGTGGCGGGATTTCTCGCGTCCTGCCGTATCAACAACCACAATATCGCAGTTGCGGGATAAAACAATTCCATTACCTTCTGAGTTAATCACAAGACGGCTGTTTTCCAATTTTAATTCGCCTGCAAACGGAACTTCCACGCTTGACTGCTCGGCGCCTTTTTGCGCCGCGCCGCCGATATGGAACGTTCTCATCGTTAACTGCGTGCCTGGCTCGCCGATTGACTGAGCGGCAATAACGCCGACAGCCTCGCCGATATTAACCGCGGTACCGCGGGCCAAATCACGACCATAACATGCCGCGCAAACGCCGTCTTTAGTTTCGCAGGTAAGAACCGAACGGATTTTAACCTGCTCAACGCCGGCACGCTCAACTAATTCAACGTCAATTTCATCAACCAGCTTGCCTTTTGGCAGAACAATTGCGCCAGTCTCTGGATGAACGATGTCTTCTTGAATTGTACGACCAAGAATTCTCTCTCCGATTGATACGATAACGTTACCGCCGTCAACCACTGGGCGAACCACAATACCTTTATCAGTGCCGCAGTTAGTTTCAGTAATTACAACGTCTTGAGCAACGTCGACAAGTCGACGTGTCAAGTAACCTGAGTTCGCGGTTTTCAGTGCTGTATCCGCCAAACCCTTACGAGCGCCGTGGGTAGAGTTAAAATACTCCAACACCGTCAGACCCTCTTTAAAGTTTGAGATAATCGGCTGTTCGATAATTTCACCCGAAGGTTTAGCCATCAAACCTCGCATACCCGCAAGCTGTCTCATCTGCGCAGCGGAACCGCGGGCGCCGGAGTGAGCCATCATATATACGGAGTTGATATAGCCGTCTTTGATTTGAGAAATGTTTTTCATCATTTCATCGGCAACTTTATCTGTGCAGGCAGCCCAAATATCAACCACTTTGTTATATTTTTCACCCTTAGTGATTAAACCGTTTTGGTATTGCTGCTCAAACTCTTTAACCTGCTTTTCGGTTTCCTCGATTAAAACTTTTTTCGCATCTGGAATGATGAGGTCATCCTTACCAAATGAAATACCTGCTTTACAAGCGTGTTTGAAACCTAGAGCCATAATCTTATCAGAGAAGATTACGGTTTCTTTCTGACCGCAGTGACGATAAATAACGTCGATAATCTCGCCGATTTCTTTCTTCTTAATCAATCTGTTAACCAAAGAGAAAGGAACATCTTTATGCATTGGCAAAATCTCGGAAATCAAAATACGTCCCGGAGTTGTCGTAACAATACCATAAGTCTCGATACCGTCATCATTGATATATTTCATACGGCATTTAATTTTTGCATGCAAATCAACCGCTCTTGAGTGTAAAGCCATACGAACTTCATCTATATCGGCAAATACGCTGCCTTCGCCAATCATGCCTTCCGCTTCATAAGATAAGTAGTAGATACCCAAAACCATATCTTGAGAAGGAACGATAACAGGCTTGCCGGAAGCTGGAAGCAGGATGTTGTTTGTAGACATCATCAATACGCGGGCTTCAAGCTGTGCTTCAATAGATAAAGGCACGTGAACCGCCATCTGGTCGCCGTCGAAGTCCGCGTTAAATGCGGTACATACTAACGGGTGCAGCTGAATAGCCTTGCCTTCAATCAGAACCGGTTCAAAAGCCTGAATACCAAGCCTGTGAAGTGTAGGCGCACGGTTAAGAAGCACTGGATGTTCGCGGATAACCTCTTCCAAGATGTCCCAAACTTCCGGACGCTCTTTCTCAACCATTCTTTTTGCGGCTTTAATTGTTGTCGCATGACCATAAAGCTCTAACTTCGCATAAACGAAAGGCTTGAACAATTCCAACGCCATTTTCTTCGGCAGACCGCATTGATGTAATAACAATTCCGGACCAACAGTAATAACCGAACGACCCGAATAATCAACGCGTTTACCAAGTAAGTTCTGACGGAAACGACCCTGCTTGCCTTTAAGCATGTCTGACAAAGATTTCAGCGGACGTTTGTTTGTGCCGGTAATCGCTCTGCTTCGGCGACCGTTATCAAACAATGCGTCAACAGCTTCTTGCAGCATTCTTTTTTCGTTGCGTACAATAATGTCTGGAGCCTGAAGTTCCAACAGTCTTTTCAAACGGTTGTTGCGGTTGATAACGCGTCTGTACAAATCGTTCAAATCAGATGTCGCGAACCTGCCGCCATCCAATGGAACCAATGGACGCAGTTCTGGAGGAATAACCGGCAGCACGTCAAGTATCATCCATTCTGGTTTAGCTTCAGAATCTAAGAAAGCTTCGATAATTTTTAATCTTTTGATTAATTTTTTACGCTTGCTTTCAGAAGCATTGTCTTTTAGCTCTTCACGAATAGTGTCTCTTTCAGCTTCCAAATCGATTTGAGATAAAATCTCTTTAAGAGCTTCCGCACCGATAGAAGCGCGGAAACTGTCTTCTCCGTACTCATCAATCGCTTCTTGATACTGCTCTTCGGTTAAAAGCTCATTCACAGCCAAAGGAGTAAGACCTGGTTCAATAACGACATAGCTTTCAAAATAAAGGATTCTCTCCAGATTTTTGATAGACATATCAGTTAAGATTGAAATACGCGAAGGCAGAGATTTTAAGAACCATATATGAGCGACTGGAGCCGCTAATTCAATGTGTCCCATTCTCTCGCGTCGTACTTTTGAAAGCGTAACTTCAACGCCGCACTTTTCGCATACGATACCGCGGTATTTCATTCTTTTATATTTTCCGCACAAACATTCGTAGTCTTTTACCGGACCAAAAATACGCGCGCAGAACAAGCCGTCTCTTTCTGGCTTAAATGTTCTGTAGTTAATGGTTTCAGGCTTTTTAATTTCGCCATAAGACCAAGAACGAATTTGTTCAGGAGAAGCAATAGAAATTCTAATAGCGTCAAAACTATCGCCGCTACCTTGCTGTCCAAAAAATTTCATTATATCATTCATTTTTATATTCTCCCTTCGCCTATACTTCTTCGTTCAATAATTCAACATTCAAGCAAAGTGATTTGATTTCTTTAGTCAATACGTTGAATGACTCTGGAATACCAGCTTCAAATCCATCATCGCCGCGGACAATTGCTTCGTAAACTTTTGTACGACCGTTTACGTCATCCGATTTCACAGTTAGCATTTCTTGAAGAGTATATGCCGCGCCGTAAGCTTGCAGCGCCCACACTTCCATCTCGCCGAAACGCTGACCGCCGAACTGAGCCTTACCACCTAATGGCTGTTGAGTAACCAAAGAGTATGGACCAACGGAACGAGCGTGCATTTTCTCATCTACGATGTGGTGAAGTTTAATCATATAAATCACGCCGACAGTAACTTTTCTATCAAACTTCTCGCCTGTTCTGCCATCATACAAGTCAATCTGACCGGAGGTTGGAAGACCTGCCATCTCGAGCATTTTGTTGATGTCCGCTTCATGAGCGCCGTCAAATACGGGGGTCGCCATAGGTATACCGTCTTTTAAATTAGAAACCATTTCCAAAGTTTCAGTTTCGTTTAATGACTTGACATCTTTGTTAAACTGTTTGTCGCCATAAATTTCCTGAAGCTTATTGTTGATTTCTTTAAGCGACTTTTTGCCGGACTTATAGTCTTCAACCATATCGTTTAACTGTTTGCCAAGCTCTTTTGCAGCCCAGCCCAAGTGAGTTTCCAAAATCTGACCAACGTTCATACGCGAAGGCACGCCCAATGGGTTCAGCACGATGTCAACAGCGGTGCCGTCTTCCATATAAGGCATATCCTGCAGTGGCAGCACGCGTGAAACCACGCCTTTGTTGCCGTGACGTCCTGCCAGCTTATCGCCTGGCTGAGTTTTACGTTTTGTTGCTATAAACACTTTAACCATTTTCAAAACGCCCGGCAATAAGTCGTCGCCGCGCTGTACTTTTTCAACTTTATTTTCAAAGTGTTTCTGAACTTTGTCCAAACGAGCGTCGAATGAAGAAACCAAACCTTCAACATTTGACATTACCGTCTCATCTTTAACAATGATTTTTCTCCATTGCGCAGACGGAAGAGTACTCAACGCTTCGGCTGTGATTTTAGATTTTTTGTCAATGCCTTTTGGCGCGTCAACAACTGTTTGACCAACCAACAGGGATTTTAATCTGTTTTCAAAGTTTCTGCGGACAATTGAAATCTCATCGTCCCTGTCTTTTGCAAGCTGAGAAATTTCCTGCTGTTCGATAGATAAAGCACGCTCGTCTTTTTCAACGCCTCTGCGGGAGAACACGTGAACATCGACAATAACACCTTCAATTCCGGGCGGAACCCTCAAAGATGTATCGCGAACGTCGCTTGCTTTTTCTCCAAAGATTGCGCGAAGTAGTTTTTCTTCCGGAGTAACGGGGCTTTCGCCTTTTGGAGTAACTTTACCGACTAAAATATCGCCGGCTTTAACTTCCGCTCCGATATAAACTATACCGGCTTCATCCAGGTTGCGGAGAGCTTCCTCGCCAACGTTAGGAATATCGCGGGTGATTTCTTCCTGACCCAGCTTGGTATCGCGAGCCATAACTTCAAATTCTTCAATGTGCAGTGATGTTAAAACATCATCGCGGGAAACTCTTTCTGAAAGAAGAATTGAGTCCTCATAGTTATAACCGTTCCATGGCATAAATGCTACGAACAGGTTTTTACCAAGAGCTAACTCGCCCATATCTGTACATGGACCGTCCGCGATAATATCGCCGGCTTTAACTTCATCGCCGACTTTAACAAGCGGAACCTGATTAATACAGGTATTTTGGTTTGAACGACGGAACTTTTGAAGTTTATAAATTTCCACGCCTATATTGCCTTCGCCCTCTAAACGGGAACGAACCACAATACGGTTGGCGTCAACAGCGTCAACAACGCCGTCATATTTAGCAACTACAGTTGCGCCGCTGTCACGAGCGACAGTAGCTTCCATGCCTGTACCTACAAGCGGAGCTGACGAGCGCAATAGCGGAACGCCTTGGCGCTGCATGTTTGACCCCATCAATGCACGGTTCGCGTCATCGTTTTCCAAGAATGGAATAAGCGCGGTCGCAACAGAAACCAACTGCTGCGGAGCAACGTCGATTAAGTCAATCTCTTCTGGAGTTGCAAACTCAAACTCGCCCGCTCTGCGGCAAGCAATTAAGTCTTCTTTGAAATGACCGTCTGCTTTAACAACGGCATTAGCCTCGGCAATTACATATTTGCCCTCGTCGTTTGCGGAAAGATAAATCACATCACTTGTAACTTTACCTTTTACAACCTTACGATACGGACATTCAATAAAACCATATTTATTAATGCGCGCATAAGTTGAAAGCGAGTTAATCAAACCGATGTTTGGACCTTCAGGAGTTTCAATCGGACAAATACGACCGTAGTGAGTCGGGTGTACGTCGCGAACTTCAAAGCCCGCTCTCTCGCGTGAAAGACCGCCTGGTCCTAACGCGGAAAGACGACGTTTGTGAGTAACCTCTGACAACGGGTTGTTTTGGTCCATAAACTGAGATAACTGCGAAGAACCAAAGAACTCTCTGATAACAGAAGCGATTGGTTTTGCATTTACCAAATCCTGAGGTTTTACGTTGTATAAAGATTCAGAACTCATTCTTTCGCGAATAGCTCTTTCCATACGAAGCAAGCCCATGCGGTATTGGTTTTCCATCAATTCGCCGACGGAACGAACGCGGCGGTTGCCAAGGTGGTCAATATCATCAACCTCGCCCTTGCCGTCACGAAGCTCTACTAATCTTTTGACAATTCTTAAAATATCGTCTTTACGAAGAGTTCTTCTTGTGTCTGGAGCGTCTTCCATTGGAACATCCAATGAAGAGTTCATTTTAACGCGACCGACTGAAGACAAATCATATCTTTCAATATCGAAGAACAAGCTTCTGAACAGTTGGTCAGCCGTGTCATAGGTCGGAGGCTCGCCGGGACGCATAACGCGGTAAATATCAAGAAGAGCTTCCTCGCGGGAGTTGTTTTTGTCGACTTCCAAAGTGTTTCTGATATAAGGACCAACGTTCACGCCGTCAATGTAGCATGTTTTAATTTCTGCAACTTTAGCGGACAAGATTTTTTCCATTAATTCTTTGGTAATTTCATCGCCGGCATCAGCAATAACTTCACCTGTTTTCTTTTCAACAACTGGAGAAGCCAGGAATTTGCCGTACAAATATTCTGTAGGCATTAATATTTTTTTGAACCCGTCATCAAAAAGTTTTTTTGCGGAACGAGGAGTTAGTTTTTTGCCCCTTTCCACTGCAATCTCACCAGATTCAGCATTGATTAAATCAACGTCAAATTTAACGCCTTTCATACGGTGATGAAAGAAATCCGAAACCCAGCCTTTTTTATCAAGCTTCCAAGCGTCAACTTCATAGAAGTAATGAAGGATTTCTTCTTTATCCATGCCTTTAATATCTGAAGGAGCAATTGTTTTGCCTTCTTTATGAAGTTTTTTCAATTTTTCTTCGGTTTCTTTGGAATATAAAGAATAAAGTATAGATGTCGCCGGAATTTTTCTGCGCCTGTCGATACGGGCATAAACCAAATCTTTCGCGTCAAACTCAAAGTCCAACCAAGAACCGCGGTAAGGAATTACGCGCGCCGCAAACAAATATTTGCCCGAAGCAACCGTTTTGCCCTTATCATGGTCAAAGAAAACGCCTGGAGAACGGTGCATTTGGGATACAACCACACGCTCTGTACCATTAAAAACGAAAGTACCTTTTGAAGTCATCAAAGGTAAGTCACCCATATAAACATCCTGCTCTTTAATGTCGTGAATAGATTTAGCGCCTGTTGCTTCATCCGTATCCCAAACGACAAGACGTAAAGTAGCTTTTACAGGAGCGGCATAAGTCATACCACGTTTAATGCATTCTTCAACGTCGTATTTCGGTTCTTCCAACTCGTAAGAAACGAATTCCAACTCGCCTGTTCCTGAAAAATCTTTAATAGGGAAAATTGATTGAAATACTTGTTCAAGACCAAATTCCGTGTTGTCTACTTTACCAATAAAAGCATCATAAGAACCTGTTTGAACTTCGATTAAGCTTGGCATCTTAGCAACTGCGTCGATTTTTCCAAAGCTCTTTCTTACACGTTTTTTGCTCGTATAAGATTTATCCATTGCCTATTTGTCCTTTTATGTTGAATTCTGTTACCAATACCGCCAACGCTTTTGAACCCCGATAACAGAAGATTTAAACTATAGTTTTTTGAACATTCAGTCTTGACCGCCGTGCATGAAAGCCCCTATAAGCCAGACTGATTAAAATAATTATTTGAATTTTGTAAAACCATAAAAAACTATGATTTTATAAAGTTCAAAAATAATAGACTAATTAATGCGCCAAAACTTCCCATAAAAAGGAAGTTTAATTTTTAGAATTGAAACCGTTCAATCTATTACGATGAGTACGCAGGGAATTTTAAGCGCCGCGTATAAACCAATACATAAGCGAAAAATTCCCCGGTAATCATCCAATAAGTGAATTATTTCAATTCTACTTTAGCGCCTGCAGCTTCTAACTTAGCTTTAATTTCTTCAGCTTCAGCTTTAGGAGCAGCTTCTTTTACAGTCTTTGGAGCGCCGTCAACCAGGTCTTTAGCTTCTTTCAAGCCTAAACCAGTGATTGCTCTAACTTCTTTAATAACGTTGATTTTGTTTGCGCCTGCTTCAGCAAGTATAACATCAAAATCATCTTTTTCTTCTGCCGCAGGAGCAGCAGCGCCAGGAGCAGCCACAGCTACAGCAGCAGCCGCAGAAACGCCCCATTTTTCTTCTAACATTTTTGATAATTCAGCAGCTTCAATAACGCTAAGAGCTGATAAATCTTCTACTAACTTGGCTAAATTTGCCATTTCTTTTCTCCATAAATTAAATTTAACTAAAAATCAAAAGTCTTAAACTTTTAAACACAAAAACTATGCAGCCTCTTTCTCTGAGTATGCAGCAAGAACGCGTGCAACCTGAGAAGCAGGAGCTTGTAGTAAACCAATAAGTTTTGCTCTTAGTTCGTCCATTGTTGGAAGAGAAGCATAAGTATTAACTTCACTCAATGAAAGAACGACTGTGCCGGTAGCACCGCCAAGAACAATAAAGTTCTCATTAGTTTTTCCAAACTCAACACAAATCTTACTTACAGCTACAGGGTCATTTGCAAACGCAACTGCCGTAGGACCTGCAAATAAATCTGCTAAGCCTTCAAATTTTGTGCCTTTAAGCGCAAGACGTGTAATTCGATTTTTGGTAACTTTAAACTCAGCTCCAACACTTCTGATTTTGTTTCTTAATTCAGAAACAGCCTGAACTGTCAAACCTTTGTAGTGAGAAACTACAACGGCTTCAGAATTATTAAACATATCTTGAAGTTCGCTGAGCAACTGTGCTTTTTCTTCACGGTTCACTTGAGTTATCTCCAAAAAACATTGTAAACTTTACAATGTCGATTCACACACCCACTGCAAGCAGTGGCACTAATCTGTCCAGGAGAAAAAAGAAAAATCCCTTAATCGCTCCCGTCTGTGTAGGATATTTAGGGCTTACGCCACCTACAGTCTTGGACAGTGTTGAAACCCGAGGGTTTCATTGAGCGGTGATAAAGCTCGCCGCTCAAAACTTTTCCCAGCTATAAATTAGCTAAATCAATCTTCAAGCCAACGCCCATAGTAGAACTTAAAGAAATTTTCTTTAAGTAAGTACCTTTAAGACCTTGTGGTCTTGCTTTATTGATAGCGTCAATAAAAGCTTTGGCATTTTCATAAAGCGCGTCTTCCGAGAAAGAAGCTTTGCCGATACCGGCATGGATAATACCATTTTTTTCAACACGATATTGAACTTCACCGGCTTTTGCTTTTTTAACAGCGTTTGCAACATCAACGGTAACAGTGCCGAGTTTTGGATTTGGCATTAAGCCTTTAGGACCTAAAACTCTTGCAACTTTACCGGCAATTCCCATCATATCTGGAGTTGCAATCATTCTGTCAAAATCAATTTTGCCAGAAAGAATGCTGTCTACCAAGTTCTCGGAACCAACAATATCCGCTCCGGCAGCTTTAGCTTCATCAGCTTTCTCGCCTTGAGCAAGAACGGCAACTCTAAGAGTTTTGCCTGTTCCGTTAGGAAGAGAACAAACGCCTCTGACCATTTGGTCGGCGTGTTTAGGATCAACGCCTAAGTTCATTGCAATATCAATTGTTTCATCAAATTTAGCCGTTGCATTTTCTTTAACCGTTTTAACAGCATCTTTTAAAGAATAAACAGCATCTTTATTAAGACCTTTGTAAGCATTTACAATTCTTTTTCCCATGGCTGTTATCCTTCTACCTTAATGCCCATAGAGCGAGCCTGACCTGCAACCATGTTCATGGCAGACTCAACTGTAGAACAGTTAAGATCCGGCATTTTTGCTTCAGCAATTTCTTTAACCTGAGCAGAAGTGATTTTGCCAATAAAGCTCTTGCTTGGCTCTTTAGAACCAGACTTCACGTTAGCTGCTTTTTTAATGTAGTAAGCAACCGGAGGAAGTTTGATAATAAAAGTAAATGTTCTGTCTTCATAAGCAGTAATAATTACTGGAGTTGGAACACCCGGCTCCATTTTCTGGGTTTCAGCGTTAAATGCTTTGCAGAATTCCATAATATTCAAACCTTTTTGACCCAAAGCTGGACCAACTGGAGGAGAAGGGTTAGCTTTTCCTGCAGGGATTTGAAGCTTAATGAAACCTAAAATTTTCTTTTTAGATTTTGCCATTTTATACCTCTTTTCACGGCTTCGTGGTGTATAAGACTATGGCAAGCCTCCCACGAAATTATATTAAAAACAAACGATTCGCTCTAAAGAGACAAGTTTGTCCCTTTAAAGAGTCGCGTATATATAGCATAAACGATTCTAATTGCAAGGATTTTATTTAAAAAAACATACAAAAAAAGAACTTTTTTATAACAAAAACTTTTAATAATAATCTGGGTATTTTATCCGTTTCGTGTTGACTATGCTTTTTATGCTGTTATCATATACATAACATTTTATTTTTTATGTATTACTGGATTTTTGTACAAACCATTTCAAAGCATATTGTTATGAAAAAGTTTTTACATGCCCTTCCTGGTAATTTAGATATTGCCAAGGGCAAGACGGCAAAAGCGACTATTTTGGGCAGAGAAAAAGATTCTATTCTTGTACAGCTTGAAAACGGCATGTTCGCAACCATCGATTTTGACAATGTCTTCATGAAATGCGGTCCCCATGTATGGGCAAGAATGATTGCCGCAAAAAGCAAATACGAGCAGACAAAAGTCAGAATCACTCACATTACCTGCGACGAACAAATCAGAGTTGTTCCTTGGGGTAAGTATGAGAAGTATGCAAAACGCGCCAAAGACATTTCAGACACAATCAGAGCCATCGACGACCTCAAACAAAGCGTTGCCGAGACTTACGTCTCCCTCAAAGAGTGCGAAAGACTGCGCCCTGACATCGTTCTCCATTATATTGACGGAGAGCTTGCAAAAGAAAAAGATGAAACCGCCCAAAAACTCCTGATTAAACAAAGAGAACGCGTTCTCGACACTTTAGGTTTAATACGGGACAAAGAAGCATTTATTATCGAAGCCACAAGAGAGATACTTGATGGCGAGGAGCTGCTTCGGGAATTTAACCTTCTTTAAGCGTCGCATCGTGAGAACGGAAAAAATTATTAACTATAACGGGACCCCAAAGGAGGTCCTTTTTTTCTGCCTTAATAAAAAATTTTGTCTAATTTGGGTTGACAACTTGCAAGGAAAATGTTAATTTTTTTCCCACGAACAATTAAATACTTTTATTATAAATTCACTTAACTTCATAAAGTTATGAGCAAAAATTCAAATGGAAAACATCGTGTTTTAGTGCTAGGCGCTGAAAACAAGTGGCTTACTGTGCAGTTCAAAAACGGAGAAATCAAAAGCTTTAAAACGAAGCATGAGCTTTCGGAAGTAGAAGATTTTCTCGCTGGCGCAGAAATAGACATAACCGTGAAAGGGCAAGGTCGCGGCAAAGAAAGAGTTCTCTCTCTCGCGGACAACGCCGTTGAAAAAATCGTCTCCGATGATTCTATCAACAGCGCTTTAGAGATAAAGAGACGCTGCGACGCAACGGAACAAATCTGCGCGGAGTTCATGAACTTAATGTTCAACGATACGTGCTGCGAAGCTCAAAACCGCGTTCAACGCGCCGTCGAAGAGCTTTGTTATCAGCTCGAGTTCGAAGAAAGGCTCGCCGAACAGGAAGAAAGCCTCGAGATGGAAGAAATTATCCATTCGGTCGAAGAGATAGTCGAAGTGCTTGGGCTTCCCGATGGCTGCGAATGCGCCATTCTTGGGTTTGGCGGACTTGACAGCCTTCTGCCGCCGATGTCCGGCATCCTCAGGATGAGCGCGGACGACCTTTTCGGAGACAGCGCGGTTTTGGCTGGCTCGATAACTGGTCTGGTTGACAATGTCTTCCTGCCGCTCTTAAACGAAAGGCGCAGGGAGTGCTGCCAGCAAATCGAGGAAAGAGCAGCCGCTCTCTTACGCAGAAGTTAAATTCACAAACAAACAAGTAAAAACGCTGCCTTGATCATAAGGCAGCGTTTTTATTAAATCATAAAAAACTAAACTTTTTCAACCTGACTAAATTCAAGCTCAACTGGCGTAGAACGACCAAAAATTGAAACAGAAACTTTAAGTCTTGTTTTTTCGTTGTCAACCTCTTCAACCAAACCGATAAATGAAGCGAAAGGACCATCGGAAACTCTAACCTGCTCTCCAATTTCATAAGCGATAATTGTTTTAGGTCTCTCAACACCTTCCTGCATTTGCATAATGATTTTTTCCGCTTCTCTGTCAGAAATAGGCTGAGGCTTGTTGCGTCCGCCCAAAAACCCTGATACTTTCGGCGTATTTTTAATTACATGCCAAGCGTCATCTGTCATAATCATTTTAACCAAAACATATCCTGGGAAAAACTTTCTTTCAGAGTTTACTTTAGTGCCTTTTTTAACTTCAATAACTTCTTCGGTAGGAACCAAAATCTCTAAAATTTTGTCTTCCATTTTCTTTAATATTGCCTGTTCTTTGATAGACTCAGCAACTTTTTTTTCCGAACCAGAATACACATGAACTACATACCAACGAGCTTCTGACATCAAACTATCCTCCAAAACTGATTATTCCTCTAACCGCCCAACCAAGTATTTGGTCGACAAAGAAGAAGAATGTTGATGCCAACGCCACGATAATTAATACCATAACAAGCGTTTGAGAAGTTTCTTTACGAGTTGGCCAGCTGACCTTTTTAACTTCTTGCTTAACTTGTTTTAAAAAATGTATCGGATTAATTTTTCCCATCATAAACCCTATTCAATATTAGAATTAATTTCTAAGCCAGAGACAGTCATTAACTCAACATAAATAAAGGTATTTATCTGAAACAAATAGATTTTTAATAGTGAACTAAGATTGCCTGAATTTCCTGCAACATAAACCATTAAACAAAATATTGCAATACCTTTTTTAATCAAGAGAGAAATTTAAATTGCTTCATCTGATTTTCTTGCTATCATCATATAAACAAAGCTGAGGAGCCGCAATTATGACTGATAATACAAAAAAATTTTTAGGAAAAGCAGACGCGTATGATAAGGGGAGACCAAATTATTCTCAAGATGCCCTCTTCTACATGGAAAAATGCGGAGTAAATAAAAATGCGGTTACCGCGGACATCGGTTCGGGAACGGGTATATTATCAAAGCAGCTTCTTGACCTTGAAGCCGAAGTTTATGCGGTCGAACCTAATGAAGAAATGAGAGCAAAAGCGGAAAAAAATTTGGCTGGCTATGCAAAGTTTCACTCTGTTTCAGGCAGCGCGGAAAATACTTTATTAAATAACCACAGCATAGATTTTGTAACTGTTGCCCAGGCTTTTCATTGGTTTGACCCCGAGTTGTTTAAAAATGAATGCCGACGTATCTTAAAACCAAACGGCAAAATCTTTTTACTGTGGAACAACGGCATTAAAGCCGGCGATATGCGCGATGAATGCTATGATTTGTATGAAAAATACAATCCTAGAGATAAAAAGAACTCCAAAAACAAAGACACTGAAGAAGCCGTGCAGAAATTCTTTAAAAACTTTGAAGCAAAAAAATTTGATAATGAGATTACATATAACAAAGAAACTTTTGTCGCTTATCACCTGTCAATTTCAGCGACATTAACGCCTAAAGATAAAGAATTTAAAACTTTTGTAAGCGAACTAGAGGATATTTTTGATAAATATCAAAAGCGCGGTATAATCAGGACATCATGCGATACCGCCTTGTATGTCGGGACAATTTAAAACAATTATATAAAAAATACTATCACCCCCTTGAATACTTATAATTACTAAATACATTTATTTGTGTACTAATGGTTGAATTATTTTTAAAAACAGTGTTTTTTTAGGAGAAAGAGAAATGAAGAAATATATGACCATTTTGGCAATTGTCAGCGTTTTAGCCGTTTCAGCATGCTGCCACAAAGACAAAGAAGAAAAGCTTCACTTTGCATCAGATTCGTATGCCTTAACAAAGCATGACAAACACGAATTGGATAAAGTTGCAAAAAACTTAAAAGCAAACAGCAGCGAAAAAGTTAAAGTTTACGGATATGCTGACGCAACAGGAACAAGCGAACATAATATGACTCTTTCACAAGAAAGAGCCGGCGCCGCTTCTGATTATCTGGTGGCAAAGGGCATAAAATCAAGCCGTATCAAGACAGTTGCTTATGGTGATAGCGACCCAATAGCAACAAATATGACTAAAAAAGGTCGCAAAGAAAACCGCAGGGTAGAAGTTATTTACTACTAAAGTTTTCTCTAAAGGGGGCTGGTTGGCTCCCTTTTTTCTGGCTCTTCTAAAAAGTTATGCTGACAAAATCGGTAAAGCCGAATATTATCTTTATCTGGAAGGCGGTTTGAATGAACATAATTTTAGATAAAGTCCATAAACTTATAAAACTTTACAAAAACGGAACACTTGGCGGCGCGGTTATGCCGGAAGACGCAAATCCTCATTTGCCAAAAAGCTCTAATGAAAACTATATATATTTTACACTGCCAATGGCTTTAAACTATCAAAGAAACTCTTACAAATTATGGGAAGCCGCCAATAAATCATTTTCAGATAAAACGACTTCGGACATATTCATTCCCCATAAAGCTGCCAAAATGAATTTTCTTGAACTTCAGAAAAAACTATTAAAGCATAAAACTGCTATACAGCCTGATAAAAATACTAAAATTTGGCAGACAATATCCGAAACGATTGCTAATAATTTTGATGGAGACCTGCGAAATTTATTCATACAAAACAGCTACAGCATAAAGAAAATTAAGGGATATATACTATCCAATAAAAAGAGTTTCCCATATTTAGGCGGAGCAAAAATCCTAAATTATTGGCTGTATGTTATGGAGCAGCATACCGACGCGAAGTTCAGCGACAGACAGCTTATATCTATCGCTCCAGATACTCATGTAATCCAAGCCAGCGTAAAACTTGGAATAATCGGCGAAGATGAGATAAATAAAACCGACATCCGCGAACGGCTGGCACAAAGATGGCAGGAACTGCTAAAAGACCAGACAATATGCCCTATAGATGTCCACACCCCTCTATGGCTATGGAGCAGAAATGGTTTTAAAGAAGAATTATAGGGGTTTTTATATGTCATACGACAAGTAAAGTTTTTAATGTTTTGGTTATATGCTATACTCATTACTTGGGATGGCACGACAATGAGCGGGTTATAGCTTCCTTTCCAAATCAGATATGCTATACTGCACACCGCCATCGGAAAATCGCACCCAACGTTATAGCTTCCTTTCCAAATCAGATATGCTATACTCTGATACAATCGCGGGAGTTTGTCTGAAGAGTTATAGCTTCCTTTCCAAATCAGATATGCTATACTACGTTGGGTTGACAAGCCGCAAGATAATTTGTTATAGCTTCCTTTCCAAATCAGATATGCTATACTTGCGAGAATTTAGCATTGTACCGGTAACAAGTTATAGCTTCCTTTCCAAATCAGATATGCTATACTTTTTTAGTTATGTGGGAGTATCATGACAAGGTTATAGCTTCCTTTCCAAATCAGATATGCTATACTCAACAACCGTTCCACTAGAAGTACTATTCAGTTATAGCTTCCTTTCCAAATCAGATATGCTATACTGGTACCGTGTAAAAAATGTTTAGGGTGTGCGTTATAGCTTCCTTTCCAAATCAGATATGCTATACTATAAGTATTGGTATACAGGCGTTCAACTGAGTTATAGCTTCCTTTCCAAATCAGATATGCTATACTTAACTAAGGAGTATTAAGATGAAAATGTTAGTTATAGCTTCCTTTCCAAATCAGATATGCTATACTGTTATTTCTTTATATACATTATCATTATACGTTATAGCTTCCTTTCCAAATCAGATATGCTATACTGGAGTACGAAAAGGCTTTTGAAAGGTACACGTTATAGCTTCCTTTCCAAATCAGATATGCTATACTTGTTACTAGCGCTGTAGCTTGCAAAATTACGTTATAGCTTCCTTTCCAAATCAGATATGCTATACTTAAAAAGATTTACCCGCACCGCCCAGACCTGTTATAGCTTCCTTTCCAAATCAGATATGCTATACTTGATGTACTGCTCTGCGTAAGATGTTACACGTTATAGCTTCCTTTCCAAATCAGATATGCTATACTAATAAAAGCTTCAATTTATGGTCTTACCGAGTTATAGCTTCCTTTCCAAATCAGATATGCTATACTAACTCCTTTGTTTGATTAGCGGAATTGCTAGTTATAGCTTCCTTTCCAAATCAGATATGCTATACTGAAGGCACACAATGAACGAATACATAGTAAGTTATAGCTTCCTTTCCAAATCAGATATGCTATACTCTTCAAAGCTCGATAAACCTCTATGTCTTGGTTATAGCTTCCTTTCCAAATCAGATATGCTATACTAGATACAAATTAAGACGTTGAAATTCAACGTCTTTTTTGTTTTTTGAAAATAAAAAACTATAACAAAAGTAACTGTTTATCACCTAATTCTTCCTCTTTTTTTAGCGTTCCAACCAATATTTCCATAGAGGCATATTGCTTTTCGGTAACTGTCAACAGTCTAACACTTCCCTCTTTACAAATCAAGCCTTTCAAGCGTTTTGCGTGTTTTTCCACATCATCTTGACCTTTACAAATTCGGGAATAAACAGACAGCTGCAGCATTATATACCCATCTTTTACCAAGAAATTCCTAAATCGACTCGCATTCCTGCGATCGGTCTTTGTCAAGGTGGGAAGGTCAAAAAAGACTAACATCCGCATATATCTCTCCCCTTCTTTTGCCATTTATCCACAGACCTTATAAAAAAGATAAAGATTTTTTCATTAACGGTAATTTTAAAAATTTAGCATCTTTATTTTTAAATGCTTTTGCCACAGATAATGCCGTATTCTCGCAGGCTTTTAATAAACCCAACTCCTCATCTTCAAAACTGCAATTTTGAGTTAATATACTTACTAATTGATTTTTTAAAATCGGCGTAAGTTCTGTTTGTTCAGATAAATCAAGCTTTTGCACTTGATAATCAACAAACGGGCGAAACGGCTCTATAATATCATCTACCAAATTAAACTGGTTTAACTTGTTTGCATGATGAATGCCAAAGCAAGGCAGCAAACCTGCCCCTACTATCGACCGCGCCACACATCCACGCAAAATAGCATATCCATAATTAAGTGCAGAGTTCCTGATGTCGTTTTCATCACTGCGATTAAAATTCTCAAACAAACTTTTCCAATAAATTCCCGCGGCAAAAGCTTCGGAGTTTTTGGCGTCTCCAGACTGCACTTGCTTGGAAATTTCCCTCAATTTTCCAGCATTATCTTTGCCAAGAATATCCAATGTTTCTGCCTGATTGCAGATTTTAGCCTTAACCACATCCTGCCACATACGCTTCTTAAGAGGCTCCGAAGCCTCCATTTGCAGCCAGGCGATTTCCGAATATCTCGAATGATTATGAAACGGGAAAAACGCGCCCGACGGATGATGTGAAAAATCGCAGGAAAAAAGCACGATATCATACTCGGAAAGCTCCGACAAAAGCGAATTATTCAAAGAAATCTGCCGATTCTCCAAAATCAAAACCGAAATATCCTCGAGCGGAATAGTCACCCCCTCGCCTTCAACAGGCTCATAAGAAAGCTGCTTATTCTTAACCGAAAGGCGACATGGTTTAGTTATTTGAACAATCCGCCAGCCCATTTATTTTTCCTTTTTCAACGGCAGCCTGACTTCTTTTTTTATTTCATGATAGTTTCCAAGCATATCTACCTGATATTTTTTGATAATGTCCTGAGTCTTCGCGCCAATACTGGTTAAATCTGAACGATCATGTTTCTCTATTGTAATTGCTCCTGTTCCTCTATGCGTTCCATCAAAATAACCAAAGATTTCATTATCGCCTTTTTTTACTTTTACCAAATCATCCTTATAAAGACTAAACTTGAAAGCAAAAGTCTCATCCATATCAAGCCATTCGGCTTCTTCTTTACCAGCAACAATCGCTTTATTCGGCAATTCTTTACCCATACTAGACAAGTAAATCGGCACTAAATAAAACTCATCTTTACCTTTTTTATTCTTTTTAACAAAAACATCTGTTCTTAGCATATTGCCGTTATTTGCCAAACCGCCGCGGACTTTTAGGCCGGATTTCACATCTTTTTCGCTGTATTTTTTATGCTTAGGATTAAGAGAGCGAACAGTTTCTTGATGTATCTCCCCTGTCGCGCTTTTTCTTGGCGGGCGGGAGACAAAAATATTATCTAATGATTTCGACACTTCCTCCCTAAAGCCGATCCACGGTTCACGGAATTTTTGTTTTAATGATTTATACCATGCTTCGCCGTTTTTTTGCCCCAATTGATATTTATCTTCGAATAAGCCTGAAACCGTTGAAAGATATTTGACCATTTCCTGTGTCGCACAAGCCACAACAATTGCATCCTGCGCGTGATGCCTATCGTCTTTATCTCGGTCTTTTTCCAAATGCCATTGTCCGCGAAGATAGTCTGTTAATGAACCTGTACGAACCTGAATGCGGTTTTTTATATCTTTCCAAACACTTTTTGAAAAATCGACACCATCTTCAAGATATTGTTTAACGAATCTCGATATATAAGCATTGTCATTAGAGTTTCTTTCTCTGAACTTCAATTCATCTTCTTCTTTCGAAAAACTCTCATTCAACAAATTTTCTTTTTTCCGGCGACCCAGCGATGGAGTGGTTGAAACAACAGTTTTAAATTCTTCCCATTTATCTTTAGGTAAATATTCAAAAGGCGTTCTATTGCGCTTCTTTTGATTTTCCTCAGCAAGACACAAGACTTTATTGTTAAAACTGTTATCCAACGAACGGGAATATGGTAAAATATGATCAACTTCATATTCATCTAATCGTCTTAAATCTAAAGATTTTTCTGAATATATGCATTTACCGTTTTGCTGCTGGTAGAGACGCCATTTCAAAATGTTCTTTCCGTTAGTGTCCAAACCTTCTGTTTGCAGCTCTTCAATGGCAGAACTGCGCTCATCAGTGTTATCATCTCTTTTTTTAATATCTTTTTGGCGGTCATCAAAACTCTTTTTCAATTCTCTGCTAACTTCCAAATTAATTTGATCGGGATAACCATATTCCCGCACTATTGCATTATAGACCTTACGAAACTGCGCGGTTGTTCGATTAACAACAGGGACCGCAGTGAGTTTATCTTGTGGAATAGGCGCAAGTATAAAACCTTTTTCGACCAATGCCTCTCCTGATTTCTTAAAATCATAACCGGCTTTTTCACAAGCTTCATTATATTTTAAGCCAGTTTCGAGATGCGGGTTGATATTATAAAGCGCCTTGAGCGACAAATTGATAAATTTATCGGAGGTAATTTTCTTCAACTTCTTTATATGTTCATCTTTTAAGCTAAGTTCTTTCAAACCTTGTTCTATAGCCGCATCGTTCTTCTCGCATGCAATAATATTTATTGCCTTATCTAAAATCTTTACATCAATATTTTTTATATCTTCACCAAGCTCATCCCTCAGTTTATGCCAGCCTTTCATCGCATAAAATTTGGCATCCTCCGGCTTTGTCTTGGTAATTTCTCCTGTCTTTTTATTTACCTTATCTTTTTTGTTATAGTTAATATCATCAAATTTAACATCCTCATTAAATGCTTTTTTAAGACTTGTATATTTAACTTCTTTAGTATTTTTAAGAATATCTAGCGCTTTTGTTCGCTCCTCGGAAGTTAAGAACCGCCCATTAACCTTTAGATTATTTATTTTTCCTAATGCTACAAATATCTCAGCGCTGGGAGCTTCCTTAGGCGCACGCTTTTCTCCAGTTTCAAAAGTACAAAATCCAACCATATCCCCGACACCTCCGACAGCTCGGTGACGAAACGCAATCCTTTTATAATCGTTCAATAAATCTTCGGTAAACAAACCATATGGTTTTTGGACTTCAAATATTTTCTCAGCTTCCCTAATAATTTCATCACGCGGAATAGAGTTGTTATAAACCGCTTCAATTTTCCCTTTCGCGTTTGTCGCCGTGCTGTTTCTTTTCTTGCCTGTTCCGGCACGTTCGACAATTATTTGGGCCAATGTTTTGTCTTCTGACAACAACTCCTTATTGGCTTTGATAGCTTTTAAAACTTTTCCGCCTTCTTTATCAGCTTCTTCCGCCGCTTTACGGTATGATTTAAACCCGCGATGCTTTGCCAGATGCTTGAGAACCCTTAACAACTCATCTTTTTCCAGCATTGAAGACAACGCCTTGACACGCAAATCCCAAACATCACCGCCTATCTGCTTTGCATAAACATCTTTCAAGTATTCTTTTGATGGAGCTAAACCTTTAACAACAAAAAGACCTTTAATACCATCCATACGGCGAGCTTTACGCCTGATTGTTCGGCGTCCCAAGCGACTATCTCTTCTTGGTTTCGCAAGAGACTCTCCATTTTTAGGATTTTCAGCCACCGGAAATGTTCGGACGCCCGATTTTACAATCCGCCCTTCAATAATCTCGCCTGTTTCCGAATCAAATTTCTCTTTATCAAAGTCCACGACTGCCCAACCGATGGAGGCTATTCCCAAGTCAAAACCAAAAATTCTCTTTTTCATTATACACCGCCTAAAAATTGTTCTTGACTGCTAATTTATCACATTATAATATGATTTCAAGGAATTTTCATTTATGTATCTGATTTGGAAAGGAAGCTATAATAATCGAAAATTTCGTGTAAAGCCCTGACAGCTGCTCTTTTGAACAGCTGTCATCTTTTTTTGATTTTATTAAAAATCTATGTAATATATATCCTATAAAATAAACGGAGAACATTTTAGAGGAAAGCCGCATGGGTAATTATCACTACACTTTATTCGGACCAATATTTTTCGATGACAAAATCGAGTTTAAGCACAAAAAGCCGATTGACACCGTTTCTAAAATAAAAGAAAAAGAAGAGGTTAACTCATGTCCTTTGTGCGGCGGCAAATATTATTTGATGACCGGCAAAATGCAAATAGACGTGATGATTGAAAACTGGCTGGAACGCACAAATTTCAACCCGATTGCGGATGTCTACCGCCATAGCTTTTTGGAAAAAAGAAGGTGCCTTGACTGCGGTCTTTATTTTTACAACTACCACCTTCCTGACAGCGAAGATTTATACAAGAAAATTATGGAAACCGTCCCATATTACACAAACTATCGATGGGAATACGGAGCCGCAACAGAATTTATTGAAAAACAAAAACCGAAAAGTCTTATTGAAATCGGCGCCGGAACAGGAAATTTTGTTGAGAGAATTAAAAACGTCGTTTCCCATGTTTTAGCAAGCGAATACAACCGCGAAGCCATTGAGATTTGCAGACAAAAAGGCATTGACACCTCGACTGAAGACATAAGCAAACTAAATCAAAAGTTTGATATTGTATGCGCTTTTGAAGTTCTGGAACATGTTTGGCATACCAAACCATTTATGGAAAACTGCTTAAATTTATTAAATAAAGGGGGCTGGTTAATCTTTGGAACACCCGACCCGGAAGGAGCATTAGCCATAAACGGAACAGGTTTCTTAAATTTGCCGCCTCACCACCAGTTTGAATTCTCGTATCAATCTTTTGAATATCTTGCAAAAACCTATAACTTGAAAATTCTTGAATATAAAAAATCGGAGCTGGATTATCGGACATACTTAAAATATGTGGAAAACATAACAAAAAAACCTCTTACAGCTCCAGATATACAGGGATATTTAGAAACTAAAAAATCGCTTACCGGGCATTCGCACTTTGTTGTTTTTGAAAAGCCGTAATGTTTTTCCGTAATTTTGTCCAAAATAGCTCTTGCAATAACCAAATGTCCATGATATATTTTTTACATTCAAAGCATTATTGGGTCAATTATTGAGCAATCAGCAATTGTTGCGGTAATGCTTTTATTTTTGCAAATCAATCAACAAAAATAAAAACATTAAAAACAAAAAACATGAAAAATTTAATTTTTGCGTCTTTTATGATGCTGGCATTCGTATTCTGCAGCTGCGGCAATCGGGCTGAGGAAAAAAGAAACGAAGAAATCTCGGGTTATGCGAAAGAACTGCACCTGGCGAACGAAAAGCTCGCATACTACGAACCTATTATCGCGAAGCAAGACTCCGCTCTTCTGGTTCTGAAAGGCAAAATTCTCGACCCCAAAACCCCTGTGGACGATAAAGAAACTTACCTGAAACAGTATGTCGACTGGACGCAAGCCAGATTTGCCAATTTGACAACCGTGGACAAGGTGAAAACTCAAAAGTCCAGAGTACAAAGAGGTATCAACGCGCTCAACCCGACCCACGACGAACTAATGGGATACGGGTTGGTAAACTACCTCAAATGGTAAGCGCGAAAGCAGCCCATGAAACGAAAAACACTCATTTCCTTAACAGGATTTGGGTGTTTTTTTGTCTTTATTTTTGAAAGAATAGAGTTTACAATTCAAAAAAAATAGGAGTTGGCTATGAAAATTATAACTATGTGCGGTTCGCTAAAATTTGTATCCGATATTATGTATTGGACTGAAAAACTGACACTGGAAGGGAATTGTGTTTTATCCATTATTTATCCAACGCGACAGGATAAAGGCACTTATACGCCTGAACAGCACGACTTGTTAAATAAGATGCATAAAAAGAAAATAGATTTATCCGACTCAATTTTTGTTGTAAACAGGGATGGATATATTGGCAGCAGCACAAGGAGCGAAATTGATTATGCCAAAGCTTTAGGCAAAGAAATTTTATATCTGGATGAATCTCAAAGCTAAAAATAACTAGATTAAGTTGCCGATTTCAACTGGGCTTAACGATTGTTTTTAATGCTGTCCGCGGTTCTTTTATCCAGAACAAATTTATAGGAAATATTGTTAGGCAGAAGCTTTTGCAGCTGCTTTTTGGTATATCCGTCCGCGCTAAGTTCCATCGGAGCATCTTTGTCTAAATCGACTCCCCAGCTTGCTTTTGCCTGCTCTTTATATTTATGCTCATAATCCTCATAGCTGGAAAATTTATGACGCAGCATAAGCTCTAATCTTTCATACGCATCCATCGGCCATGACGAAACATCCTGATTATCAACCCAAAACTTCGGATTATTATGAGCAAAATTATCCCCCATCATAATCGGCTTCATATTGCAGTTCCGCGCAAACTCAATATCCGTAACGGCGTCTCCAACCATCCACATTTTTTCTGTCGGTTTCAGCCCAGCTTTTTTCAGTGTATTATTAAAGATTTCAGGATTTGGCTTGTGTTTTTCAGCCTCAACGCTTCCATATCCAATTGCCCCTACAAACCGAAAAACCTCTGGATATTTTGAAATAAACGGACGAACGGCATTAGGATGACGATTGGTTATTGCCAGCACTTTTACATCCAAAGCCCAGAGATAATTTAAGGCTTTATCAATATTAGGATATGGGCGCGCCAGCCCCAAATTGGCGTTTTCAATTAACGCTTCGACATACATGCTTTGGGCTTTGTCGGCAATTTTAGGGTCAACTAATTCAGGAAGACTATCGTATAATGTTTTGCCGGTTTTTAAAGGGAAAGCGACATCGCATCCGACAATCTTTTTGATAGCGGCGCGGTCTGACTCCAAGCTGTCAATCATCGTGCCAAACAAGTCAAAACAAATTACATCCGGCAGCTCAATGCTGCCCTTAATTTCTTTTACTTTCTCAAAAAAGATTACGTCATCAAATGCTTTCATGGTCTTAACCGTATCAAGCTCTAATCGTTGCTTTTTGCCTTAGCGGCGGCTTTTATCTGTTCTGCAGTAAGCTTTGTTTCTTTGGCGGCTTTTTTAGATTTTGGTCTGTCTCGCCCGCTCAATTTTTTGATAAGTTTAGCCTGTTTCTTTTTATCGCTTACTTTGTCTCCGCCAAGCTCATTATCTATTTTTTCTCTCTGCTCTTTACTAAGCCCGATAGTTTCTTTTACTACTTTGTCGATACCTGCTTTGACATTATCTGAAACATCCAGCCTTTTCTTCGGAAAATGCTCTTTCAGTTTGCCGGTATTGTCAATTGCATCAATCATTTTTTCAATTCTTTTATCCATTTCTTTTTCGTTGCCCAAAGCAATGGACGCAACATCGTTAGAAAGGACACTGGAGCGGAGGGTTCCGGCATCAGTCAATTGTGTTTCATAACCAGCTTCATAATTTTCTTCCCACATTTTTATAGTGCCTTCGACTATAAGCTTGTAACTTTCTTTGCTTTCGGGATCAAGCCCGTTTTCTAAGGCATTTTTATAAAAATCCAAATCGCTGTTTCCATCAAAGACTTTTAAAGCTTCTTCTTTGGACTCTCCTTTTTCAATTCGGTCCTGATATTCTTTTTTATACATAAGAAGGACTTTCATTTGGGCGGAAAGCTCGTCATATTTATCAATAACGGCATATTGCTCCCCGCTTAACCCCGGAGCATAAACGCCTAATTTATCGTTTGTTCTATGCTGTTCTTCATGAACCATCGCCGCCTTAAAATCCATAGAGGTCTGGTCATTCTGAGCAGCCGCATGCTGCCTTGCCTCTTTGGAAATATTGGGATTAGGGGTGTCAAGATTTGTAACATAAGGCACTTCTATAATTTTTGTTTCCCAGTCATAAGTTGCCGCGCGAGGACGATCTTCAATGTCAACCGTATCTTGATGAATACGATCAGGCTCAGCTTCTTCAAATTTACGGTCCTGACGTTCTTCATATTTTTTTATTTTTTCTTTGCGATTGTCCAAATCCTCTGCTTCTATATATTGCCCGTCATTAATAACAATAGCACCATTTTCGCTGACTTTGGTTACTTCTATTTCATCAAAAAGAACTATTTTTTCTAACGTATCTTCTGGCGCCGGCTCTACTGTCTGCTCTGTACGCTCCGGCTCTTTGTCTTTAATTTCTGCCTCGGCGGTATTAGCCTGAACAGAACGAGCGGTTGCAGCGGCAACCATTACGGTAACCGCGCCTTTTTTCATGTAGTTATTAAAATCTTTTAAAGCCATGGATTTTCTCCTTTTGCATTTATGATATATCAAATTTAGCCAAAAAAGAAGTCTTATTTTAAAATTTCTTGCCAAAAGACAGGAAGCATTTTATGATCCTCAAGCTGATCCCCTCTTGTAAAAACTTTATACAAGCTTTCTGATATTTTCTTTTCTGTCATCTTCAAGCATATATGACAAAGGCACGTCAATAATTGTATAAGCGCCTGGCTTCGGCTGCCTCAAAGAAGCCCTTGCGCAAGCTAGCAAAACCCGCGCCGTTACGGTCGGATTATCAATCCGCATTCCAAACTCAAAATGATTTTCCTCATTGTCCATCACAATTTTTACGCCGTGCGATGTCTTGTAATAAGGAGCGACATCATCAACCAAAACAATTTCTAAAGGATCATTCTCAAAATACTTATTTTGCTTCATCTCTTTATAAATATCTTCTTTGCTCAAACTTCCATCAGGCTCGACATAAACCTTTCTGCCATGTTTGCTTTCTTCCAAAGGAAGAGTAATCGACACCGCTTCTTTCACGCCTTTAACTCGTCTGGCTTCAACGCTGTGTCCCATAGACATGCCCGGACCGAAGTTTGTGTACGTTATCGCCTTAGGCGCAAAAATCTTAAATATTGCCCTCACCAGACTATCTGTTCCAGGATCCCATCCGCAAGCCAGCATTGCCACCTTGTTGTGCCGTTTGGCAATATCCTCCAAATTTGCAACATAATCATTAATCTCCTTATGAATATCAAAGCTGTCGACAACATTAATCCCTTTTGATAAGTAAAACTTTGCGGTTTCTTGAGACATAACCGACGGCACACACAAAATCGCCACATCCGGTTTTACGCCAATCTCATCAACATTGGCGTATTCCTTAGTCTCCGCCTTTTGGTCAGGAACTCTTCTAATAACGCCGATTAACTCAAAATCAGGACTGTCCATAATTGCTTTTATAACATTCCTGCCAATATTGCCCATTCCAACTACAATCGCTTTATGCTTCATAACCCGCTCCATATCAACAACAGAAAATTTAATTAGCTTTTTTATTCTTATATTTAATAATCATATAAAGGATAGATAATGAGAATATTAGGCTGATTGAGTTAAACAGAACCATTTGTACAGATTTCAAATGCAGACCATAAAGCGTCCAGCTAAAAATTCCTAAATTATATATAATATAACTAGTCAAAGACAAAGACTTAACGTCCCTTGTCCGCAAGGTTTTAATCGTCTGGGGCATAAAACACACCGCCGTGCAGATTCCAGCCAGATAACCTATAAATTCAAAAAGCATCTTTTGTTTTCCTTTATTATTTTTTACTAATCAAACCATATATCAAAAAAGTAAAATACTGATTAAAACCACCAAACCCCAATTCCAACCATTATATATTGTAATTTATCTTTTTATTGCATAATATTTCTTGAAAATTTTATTACTA
Source organism: Lactobacillaceae bacterium (assembly GCA_031271345.1). Classification (GTDB taxonomy): domain Bacteria; phylum Pseudomonadota; class Alphaproteobacteria; order RF32; family CAG-239; genus JAQWBS01. The sequence goes on along the minus strand of JAISVX010000004.1, from coordinate 17,430 downwards.
ACTAAACCATCACTATTATGAAAAACCCGAAAACGAGCGAGGAAATTGTTTATGACATCCTCGAGAAGGAAGCCGTTGAAAAAGGATTCTGCCTCAAACCCGACATCGCCAAAAGAATCATCAAGGGCAAAAAGAATTTTTACCCCGGAACCGAACGGGAGTTCCTCGACGGCGGATGGAGAAAGTGTATCTGCTCCGGCGGTGATGCCTGCATCACTGAAGCCTGCGCCGCACAAGTCGAAAGAAACGGAGTCTGCCACTGCGGCGTCGTAACCAATGACTGCCAAATGCCAGACTAAGAATAACTATAAAGAGGAGCTTTTGCTCCTCTTTACTTTAATACGATGACTGCAAAGCAGTGTAATAGCGAACTTAGACCAATCCTGTCCAAGAAGACAGGGGCGGCAGGATTCATCGCGAACCCAATATATGCCTGGTTTTGTTAGTCTCATATGTCTTGCTCTAAATGTTCGTTTTTAAATGATTTCTATTAATCCCTACTCCAGCCATGTCCAATTTTATCATAATTATATTGAAGCAATCCAAGTAACCTACCCTCAAAACCCAAAAACTCACAAGTTGCAATGGCTAAAACCATATAAAGAGACTCACAAAGATTATAGAAATCAATAGAAGCGATTATTTTCTTTGCCTTTTTGTCTTTGTTGTTATAATGAACAATATAGTTTCTTATAGAACTCAAGATCTTACCTATTGCATTATTATCACAATCAAGATAACGCATAATATCAGATATTATCCTATCCCCAGCATATAAGTTTATCACTTCATCATAACATGCTTCCGTCTTAAATTTTTTCCCAAATTGATAATATGCGGCTTCCAATGCTGTCACGAGCATTATATATCTTTCATAAACATTGGCTACATTGTCTCTATAAATATTCTTTCTTAAAACTTGTAAAATAATGTTTTTATCATCGTTTAGCTTAGAAAAATTGCAAAAAATATCATCAAAGTTACTAAAATCTTCTAGATGGAATAACAGACTATGATAGTTGTTTTTTTCCAAATCATACTTTTTATTACGTATATATGGAGTAAATAAAACCTGATATTCTTTATCAATCGAATGTAATCCATCATGCGTTTTGATACCATCCTTATGATAAAAAGAAACTTGTAATGTATAAATTGGCCTCAACATCAAAATGGAAAGCAATGAATTAATATCATATAAAAATGAGAAATAATCCCTATAACTCCCTTGTTTTTCATAAATAAAATATAATTCAACCTTATCTTTACTTCCAATATACGTTTTCTGTTCAGCATACCTTTTTTCAAGTTCTGCTAACTCCTTCTTAAGTTCGTCCGCTTTATCTCCACTAAAATATATTCGATTCCTATGTGAACACGATGATGACCAAGCCTTACCTATTCTAAAATCAGCCCCACCCATTTTAGCAGAAAGTAAAGGTTTATAATCTATTTCAATCAAATGATTATTATGCGTACAAAAGCTCTCTAAGTCATTAGTATTAAAAGTCATTTTATCAAAAATTGCATCTTTACTATCAAAAGCACCACCAATTATTAATATCTCTGCAGAGCACTTACAACTAGTATATACCCAATTAGAACTATATCCTAATTCTTTAACATTTATTAAAGTGAATAGACCTAAATCATTATTAGCTCCATATAAAACATCAAACTTCATTTTATCTTCTTGCCGGTGAGGATTATAAATATTTTCTGGCACAAGAAGTTCTATCTTTAGTCCGTCATCTTTGTTATATTTAACTATTCCCGATATTTTATCTTCTACTCCAGGAATTTGAAAATCTGCTAACCATTCATACTCACCCAACAAATCAATATGCTTCATACTACAACCCTTCTTTATTTTTTCTTATCCTTTGACAATACACTCTTAGTTACAAATTCCTTATTTTTCTCTCTGTATTCCATTGGATTTCTCAAGTCATCATAATTCAGAAAATCTAAGTATTTGTCGTAGTTATCTTCCTTATTATTTGGAATATCTCTATCATAAACTTGTATACAATGTAACACTAACTCAGTAGAAATAGTCTGTTCGTGCAGATTATGTTCAATTAAATAATTCCCTGTATTTAAAAACTGACTAAAAGAATCTTCCAATAAATTTTTAATATTTTCAATAGTTGGCATTTTTGCTCCTTTCATAAATATATGGCATAAACAAAGAACAATAAATGTTGTTATTTCTTAATAAACAAAGCAATTATACTAACAATAAGAGACACCACTGCAATCCCCATAGACCACATAGCAATCTTAATGGTCTTATTTTCTCTTGCTTCCGACTTTCTCTCACTCTCTAAGCTTCTTCTATCACGTTCAATATCACGATTATCGCGCTCTATTTCTCTAGCTTGTTCTCTATATTCTTTAATTAATTGCTCTTCTTTAGCTTTTCTTTCACGTTCAGCAACCAGTCCAACAGTTTTAGCTGAATTTATACTACGATTCATCATTACACCTTTTCCCTCACAAAACTAACTAATCTTCTTTGCCGTCAATATAATGTTTAATACGCTCATCTATTTTAGATATAAGAATTGCCATATTCCAAAGTGCTGCACAAGTGGGAATCCAAAGCAATAAAGGAAACGACCAAAGCATTCCTTTATCATGAGATATGAATGTTATAATTCCTACTATTAATAAAAGCACGGAAAACACTTTAAATGAAATATTCAGTTTTTTATCTACGGCTTCTTTTATCCCTTTGGCTATTGCCTCACTAATATCATCTACTTTTCCAGCGCTACTATCTTTAATTTGTTCTTCTAAAGGAATTTCACTGTAATATTTCTCCGGAATGGCAAGAATACTATGCCGGTTTCCAAGAAATTGCTTAAAATCATCCGTTAAGCCATTCCTTTGAATATCTTTAATCTTCTTCACTTCTTGAATATGACACCAATCGTTTTCACCGTCATACTTATATTTACCGACAACCTCAACAAGGCTCATTTTTTCCTTCTCCTCCAATGAGACGACGACAACATAATCACCTTTTTTTAGATTACAGAACATCCATATTTTTCCGAGAGCCAATCCTAAAGATATTCTCGAAGAATTGCCTGTCATTTCCTCGAAATCTTCTATGTATTCATCCCGAAATTTAGAATAGTCTTCTTTATATTTATCGAAATTTTTAAGATTGATTTTGAAGCCATACCCAGTGCGAATTTCATTATTTTTAATTTGTTCATCAGTTGAAAAAATACGATAAATTGCCATTATATACTATCCTGTTTATTTTGGGTTTCATTTATATCGCAATTATAAACTTCGAATTTCTAAAATCAATCATGAATAACTTACAGACATTTAAATACCTAAGTTAGAAACGTGAGACTTGTTGAAAAACAAGTCCTTTTGCCTAATTGGTTCGAGAACTTCTAAAAAACGACCATTTTGTAAAATGTCTTTTTCGAACTGTCTGTAAGTATTGGAATATAAAGCAAAAACAGCCCTCACAAGGAGGACTGTTCTATATGGCAGGGGCGGCAGGATTATTCTCATTTCATTCGAGTTGCACTGGCGGCTTTTGCTCCGCAAACCAGCGATGCTCCCGCCTCACCTAAGCCTGGTAGTCGAACTCGCTTCTGCGTCTTCAAACCTGTCAGACCCTCACTAATAAAAAAGCCCGCTAAAACGGGCTTTTTTATTAGTGGCAGGGGCGGCAGGAAATTTACGCCCCTGCCATATTTACCCATAACTCATTGAAATCAAACAACTTCTACCCTGCAAAATATTTGTCAAAATCAAAAAGTATTAGCAGAATCTATTAGCAATGTTATTAGCAGTTTAAATGTATCTTAAAAGCTTGTCAATACTTGCTTACAAGCTATTTCAAAAACAAAAATATCAATAAGTATACCAACAATCCATTTATAAAAAACAGCCTATCACAATTAACACTTGCAAAAGACTATTATTGTTATATCTTTAAGATAATAATCAACATAGGATTCTTGTGATGGAAGTAAATAAACTCAACATATATCTTATAAAAGATGGAAAAATGCCAAATGATATATTCAAAGATAATATTTCATCATACAAAAGCATAAATGTAGGTGGGGGAAACCTTTATTATAATCCTAAAGGCGTAAACGAACCTGACTGGGTGCAAGGCTTTTTTTGCCAAAGTTTTACTGATAACTATGGAAACAATATATTTAAAACATCTTCATCCCAAGCTTTATTTATTAAAAACGTTACTCGTAAAAACAAAACATACACATTTGCTATAACATTCGGAACTGGTTTTCATATGTTAAAAAGTGATAGTTACATACCAAACTTCGGTCTTAAATGTATACTTAATCTAATACCAGAAAGTGAAGGTTTAAGAAAAATATCTAAATATGATATATCATCCACACCCAAACAAACTAGTGAGCAATTATCAAAAAAAGGCTCACAGACAGATTTTAATATTAATACACAAACCGATATATTAACTGGGGTAACCGGTACAATCAGCGATAAAAATAAAAGATTGATAAAATTCGTGGGAAAAACCATATCAGGGGCAAGCAGTTTATCTTTGAGCATAAGAGCAGATATTAATAATATTGATACATTGTTAAGATTCTTGTCAAAAAGATACCAGTTCAAGAAATATGAAAATAAAGGATTCTCATGGATTGATAACGTATTCTACGTAAAAAACGATAAAATACTACTGGATAGGCTAGATGATGAATTGAACAAAAAACTATCTAACATAACAAAAGAAGATGATAAAATGTGGATAGCTGTTCCTGAAATTATAAAATGGGAGAATATAAAAGGCTTCCGTTATTGTCGCAAAAACTCCAAAGAAACGTTTGATGACATTAATTTAATAGACTTAAAAACTATGATAAAAAAATCTCCCAACAAAGATTTCAATGTAGAACGCCTTAAAAACTCCTATATTTATGCAGCCAGTTCAGAAGAAAAGAAAATATCTTACTCTTGGGATGCATTTCAGTGCCTAAATGCTGAAATTACCATATCTCATAACGGAAAAAATAAAACATACATGCTCATAAACAAAGGGTGGTATGAAATAAATCAAGATTTCTTAACGAATACAAACAATAAATTTAGTAACTTTTTTTCTCAATCTTCTGGTATAAATTATATAGATTATAACCATGATGATGAACAAAAATACAATGAGGCATTAGCATTAAATACAGGTTTTCTGTGTCTAGATAGAAAAATGGTATCTTATGGCGGCAAAACAAGTAGAATTGAAGTATGTGACCTATTGGATATCCAAAACAACCATTTAATACATATCAAAAGATATTCCGGTTCCAGTGTACTAAGCCATTTATTTGCCCAGGGGCTGATATCTGCAGAATCTCTAATTGGAGATAAAAACTTTGTTAAAAAAGCAGAGAAAAAAATAAAAGACAAGTATCCCGCATCTAATTTTTCTTTCGGTAGTAATATTAGAAATTTTAAAATAGTGTATGCAATAATCGCTAAACCACAAAACTCAACTGTGGATATCCCTTTCTTTAGCAAGGTTAATCTTAACAATACTTGTGAACGCTTATGTGATTATATGGGAATGGTTGTAAAATTTGATGTAATCAAAAATTCTCAAATATAAAATTAATCTATTTGAATATCGACTTTTATAGTCTATATTACTAATATTAATGGATAATGCATTTAAAATGTAAAGTACTATGGCAAATTATACTTTAAAAGAGGATTAAAATGGTTGCTAACATTATATTTAAGAGAAATATGAACATCGGAACGGGAGCAGCCGAGAATGATGGTGAATTTTTATCAGAATGTTTTCTGGAAACACCTGAATATAAATCTGTTTTAGATTTTGAAGATAAGAAAATGATTTTGCTCGGCCGTACAGGAAGTGGCAAAACAGCAATTATTAACATGCTAGAAAAGGATGTCGATGTTTTTATATCTGTAAAACCCGATACTTTTGCTCTTCAATATATAAACAATATACCATTTATTAAGGGTATGAAAGACGAAGGAATAAATCTAGAAATATTTTATAAATTCTTATGGCTTCACGAAATAATCTCAAACATTATTAAGCAGTACTTTGCATATAATAGAAAAGATTTTTTCAAAGCTTTCACAGAGAAACTTTGTAGCAACACACGAATTGCCCAATTGAAAAAATATCTAGATGAATATGGGAATATCTTCTTCGAAGAGAGAAGTGCCCAAATAATCACTACTGAAATAGAAAAAAAATTAGCTGCCGAGTTAGGGTTTGCTGACTTTGCAAAACTAAGGGGAACATTATCTGAAAGACAGAAACAGGAAATACAAACAAAAGCAAGTCAGTGTATAAATTCTACTCAGATAAATCAGCTAAAAAATGTTATAAGTTTATTGAAAGAATATCTAGAAAACAACAAGCAGAGAAAAATTATCGTTACAATTGACGATCTAGACCAAAACTGGGTAGACGACGATGCAAAATACAAACTTATTAATGCTTTGTTGGATGCAATAAGGTTGTTTGTAGACGTGCCTAATTTAAAGATCATTATTGCAATGAGAGCGGATTTATTAGCCAAGACATGTAAGATTATGAAGCGTCAAAACGAAAAAGATGTTGCTTTTACATTAAAGTTAAATTGGACAAGAAATATGCTTATTGATTTGCTCAATAAAAGAGTGAATTTCCTTGTATACCATAAATATAAGAAAAACGTAAAAGTTAACTTCAAAGACCTGTTTGATTGTGAAATATCAGGAATAAAGGGATATGATTACATTCTAGAAAGAACTATGATGAGACCTAGAGACGCTATTTCGTTCGTTAATCTATGTATTGCCGAATCAGATGATGCAGATGCAATAACTCCTGCAGCTATAATAATGGCAGAGAAAGCTTTTAGACATGACAGATTAAATTCTTTAAGTCACGAATGGGCTAATAATTACCCAAACATTATGACATACATTCAAACAGTTTATGTGCTCGGGAATAAATTCTCATATAATGATGCCATTGCAAACTACAAAGATGTAGAAGGTGTACTGCTATCCTCTAATAAAAATGATGATACCATTGTTGAAATGTTTTTATCTTGTGAAAAAGATGATAACTATTGCAAAACAGCTAATATTAAAAAGTTGTTAAATGTCTTATTTATGATTGGTATCATTGGCAAGGAAGATATAGATGGCTCAATAGTTTACTCCACCCCAAACCAACCTATTCTAAATGAGTTGGATTATATTGATGATATAAAATTTGTCATTCATCCATTATTTGCTAAGCATGTAAGTAAAATTGCTGCATAATTTTATAGCAATGAGTAATAATAACAGTCCACTATATAATAATTTTAGCGGACTATTTCTCAGCCTGTCTGATGACTTCTTTTAAGTCAATCCCAATAACATCAGCAACCATTAGCAGAGTCCGAAGGGTTGGGCTGTTCTTTTTTGAAACTGTCAACGTCCACGCAGTACGGCTTAGACCGGTTTTTGTATTAATCTCGGTCTTTGTGATTTTTCTTTTAACCCTCTCTTTTTCAAGCAAGTCAACGACATTTTGGGTTATATGTTCGGCATTTTCTCTATTCATATAACCAACTTACCTGTTGACATTCTTTATTTAAATGTAATTATACTTACAGTATTTTTAATTACATAAAGAGAGGAATAATATGAGCAAAAATAAAGAAGAAACCCAATCAATCCTTGGTAAAATCTGGCACTGGATTAACTATATAGTCGGCTTAATTGTTCTAGCAGGACTTGTCTATGGTGCATTTCAAATAATATTTGGCAACAATGAAAAAGAAAGACTGAACCTCGCTAATGATATGATAAAAAAAGCAACTAGGCTTGGTCTTGCTTCTGAGGGTATTAATCCCACCAATGAATTAGTTGACTCGACCGCTTCATTGTTTAAGAACAAAAGCAAAAAAGAATGCAAAAACTCCGTAATTTACTACTCTTTTGAATTTGATAATGAAATTATGTGGGTTAAAACTGAAAAAGACGGTGATATGATTTCAGCAGAAATCACCGAAGAACAACACCCTCAAAACTGCGTATTATTCAATAAGAAAGGGAGCAAATGGGAAAAATCAGATGCCAAACCAACCACTAAAACCTCTGCTCCACAAAAAACATCAAATAATCTCTACTCCTCCTGTGACGGTTCCTTAATTAATTTATCGGTGGATACTGGCTGTAAATATGGCAGTGACACAATCAAAGTCGAAATTATGAGCCAAAACACATCACCAAACCAAGCACTATACAGCCAACGTTTTTGCACAAAAGGCGAAGTATTAACTCTATTAATGGGTTCAACCACATCATTTGATAAAAACGACACTGCTTGGACTAAATTGGATCAAGTTAATCCTCAAAACATAAAATGTCCCAAAATCATTGAATGGCTAAACAATTATGGGGGTATGACTATGGGTATTGATGAGAACGAAGAACCATTATTTCTTGGCGGTCAAATAGGATAGTGTTATGACCGAAAACAAGGAAAAAGTTCATAAAATCGAGATTGTCGATTCTTCCGAGAAAAACGATGCTACCAAAAACTGGCTGACAATAGTGTGGGCTTGTTTGAACATCGGCTTAGCCATCACTTTATTTGAAACATTCGAGCCGGGCAAAGGTTTGGTTCTAACCAACTGCCTGCTGTTTCTAGCCATATTATTGGTAGCAAACATTTTCACCATACCAATAATGCTCTTATGTTCACTTTTCACTAAGAAAAGAGCCAGTCTATTGGTTCTATGGGGTAATCGAAGCCTAAAAACTATCAAATACTTAATCATCCTAGCTTTAGTTGGCTTTCCAATCTCCTGCACCGAGGGCATTATGAACGACAAAGAGATAAAACAAAAAGTAAATGACCTACACCAACAACTTGAAACAATTGAAAGGTTAGACAGGAATTAATATGAGAAAACTTATACTAACTATGGCGCTATGCTTAACAACCACCATCGCACACGCAGGACAAACAGACGACATGAACCTGTGTGCAGAAAGAATCAAAGCTCAATATAAAGTTGATGTTATAAAAAAATGGTTTGATATAAATGGAAACTGCCAAACTAACGAGAGACATTTAGTCTTTTCAGATGGTAAAGAACTTTACGACTGCAAACTAAACCGCAAAAACAATTTCATTTCAGTAATGAATCGTATGCTTGCAGGTGAAGTTCTCTCTAATATTACTGAGGATTATCAATATATGATTGATGCCGCATTCCCTGAGAAAGTACCTGCTGGAAGATGCGGCTTAATCAGAGAGAACCAACCAAGTGATAACATTCTCCCCGAAGAACATGCCATTGATAAAAGTTTATTCAATAAACAGGCTAAAGCCGAGAAGGATAAAGAAACTAAAGAAACGATTGAAGCTTGCAAAAGAGCCATAAAAGAAAATGCTGACGATGATGTAATTTTTTATGACTACGATAAAATCGAAAAAGATAAAGAATATGAATCATATTTCGTAATAGGAGAACAACCCGCCGAGTTTTTAGGGCTTTTTGATAGTGGCATATATAGGGTCTTGTGTTACAGAGGTAGAGATGAGTACAGCTCTGGTAAAACACAGAAGCAAGTGACTGTATGGTTTAAAAGCAAATCTGGACTAGCAATTAGATCTGGCAAAAGCTACAGATACACGTGGTGACTAAAGACAAAAACCGCCCCAATTCGTTATGAACTGGGGCTTTTGTTTAGGCTTTTAGAAAAACGTGATTACCATCCGGGCTATATGGACAAGTGCCAGGGCTTGGAGTTTTCGCTCTTTTGCCACAATACCGACACACAAACCCAGAACTATCTTTTTTGTTCTGTTCCGTTTTAGGTTGGCTCTTTAGATGCTTGATAATCTTTTTAACCTGTCTTTCCAACATACAGAGCCGATTTTCAAGCTTGATTTGTTCTTGAGGTGTCATTTTATCATCCTTTATAAAAAATCGATTTTTTACTTATTACATAACAAAATTATCAAATCATCGATTCGTATCGACTTTTTCTCGATTCGTTTTAGTTGAAAAGTGTTGATTTTCCTTGTTTTCGACTCGATTCGGTTATATAATATAACTGTAAAAATCACAAAAATTCATAACTTAACCATCGCCCGCAAACTGGCGGTAGGTAAGGTATTTTAAAAGGTAATATATGAAAGAACCGAATTTTTACATAAATGATATTAACCACATCAGACTGAGGAACATCACCTCAGTCTTTTTTTATGCTTAGGAGATAAAAATGCGACCATACAAACAAGGAACAGACCGCTTATGTTCTTACTACGTACTAGCCAATAGTATCAAGCTCTGCGGATTAAAACTAACCAAGAAAAAAGTTCAAGCTCTTTTCGACGACTTCTCCGAGATGCTAACCGACCAAGAACTTCTCAGCGACCTAATGTTAAACGGCTGCGGCAGAGAATGCTTCGAAATGTTAATCGACACCACCAACAACCACTTGCTTAAAAACTATAGAACCGAGTTCAGAACCACCAGAATATTTTGGAATGAAAGATTTAACGGTAAAGAACTATGCCGATACATTCGTAACCTCGGAGCCGTCATTGTTCGGATTCAATGTGAAAAAGAAGATTTTGACCACTTCACAGTTATCAGAAGTATAGACGATACCCACATCCACTTTTTCGATAGCGATGATTTACGAAAAGTTCCTATTGATGAAGTATCAACCATCGATGGGGAGACTAAATACCGAATTTTCATCAGACAACTCTACGCAGTTCAGCTTGTCAAAAATGAGTGTAGTTAAATTTGACAGCACCAAACCTGTCAAAAATAAGTTCAGACCCAAATACTTTTGACACCTGACAACCAACATCTATAAACCAATTTTTACACATCTAGGAGAATACAATGCGTTTTAATTACATCAGAGTTAGCACTCAACTTCAAAACACCGACAGACAGCTCTTAAACATCGAATGCGACCGAGAATACATCGACAAGCTCTCTGGCAAAGATACAAACCGACCACAACTACAAGCAATGCTAGACAACTTACGCAATGGAGATTTAATTCAAGTTCACAGTCTCGACCGCTTAGCAAGAAACACCGCCGACTTGCTCCAACTAATCGACACCATACTCAAAAAAGGCGCCTCAGTTAAGTTTTTCAAAGAAAACCTAAGTTTCGAATCAAACAAAAAAACCGACCCATTCCAAAAACTAATGCTAACCCTACTTGGTGCAGTATCAGAGTTTGAACGATCCATCATACTAGAACGCCAAAAAGAAGGAATTGCCATAGCCAAACAAAAAGGAAAGTATAAAGGTTATCAAGGAAAGCTGACAGATGAACAGAAAAACGAGTTAAGAGAGATGGTGCAGTCCAAAAACCACACCATCACCTCCATAGCCTCAAAATTCGGTATAACAAGACAGAGCATTTATAACTATTTATAAAGTCAACGGTTGACTTTTAAGATATAGACTCCAACATAAATCCAACTCGCTTATAATCAGGCAAGTTTACATATTTCTTCATCTTTTTTACTCTTTGTTCTTCTTTTTCTGTTTTAGGAAATAGATATTTAAAATCCCTATCACAGCACATCAGTATAGCACAGCACTTCCTACCATCACGACCTGCTCGACCAGATTCTTGGTAATATAGCTCTAAACTTTTTGACGGTTCAAAATGTATAACCAATTCAACGTCAGGTTTATCAATTCCCATTCCAAAGGCATTTGTAGCAACAACAATAGCAGGTTCATTCATAAAAATATGCTGAACTTTGTTTTTGTTCTTCACGTGTGAATGAAATTTATGTGCAGATATTCCAACCTTATTTAGCTCATCACATAACAGGTTAACTCTATCACGCACATTACAATACACCAAAGCGGTTTTAATAACCTCTCCATTTTTAACACAAGGCGATAAATATTTTTTCAGTTGATTAAAGCCATCAGCTTTTTTCTCAACAACTTTATAGGAAATATTATCACGGCTCAAATTACCAATGAAGCTTTTAAACCCAACTCCTCCAGTCTGCAACAATGTTAATATTTTTGTTTGCGTAAATTCATCAGCAGTTGCTGTCATAGCAATTCTCTTTGCAGATGAAAATTTTTGCAAAAATTTATCAAGATTATCATATTGAGGTCTAAAATCATAACCCCAGTGTTCAACACAATGTGCTTCATCAATGACGATTAAGGACACATCTAAGCTTTTAAGCACTTTTATCAAATTGTCATCAAAGGTCTTTTCTGGAGATATAAATATGAACTTATACTTCCCAACAGACAGAGCTTTCAAAGCTTCCTCGTTTTCTGCACCAGTTTTGTCGCTATTAATAGTTATAGCAATATTTTTGATATGAGCATTAAGCTTATCAACTTGGTCTTGCATCAAAGATTTTGTCGGTTCAATAACTACACATAAGCCTTTTTGCGATAAAGCCACAGTTTGATAAATACAACTTTTTCCGAATGCAGTAGGTTGCAACACGAAGCAAGCTTTATTCTTCTTCAAGTATTTTACGATTCTTTTTTGTTTTTTAGACTTAAACTTATCATAACCTAAATAATTCAATGCAGCTTTCAAGCTAGTATTGTTCTCATACCATATATTGGATTTAACCCCACTTAAACACATCTCATCAGTATCTAAATAGCCACAACTATCACTATCGATTTTTTGTTTTGTGATGTATTTCATCATTTTTTGAGGGTCATAAGTTGAAAAAACTTTACCACGAGTCATCTTATCCAAATATAAAAGATGCATATTATGAATATGAGGAATAGGTCGTTGAGCACCATCTCTTTGTTTAAGTTTAAGAATTTGTTGCATATAAGCTCTTTGATAAGTTCTAAACTTACAAATATAACCTCTAAGATTTTTACCATCATTCAACACTGCATCAATTTTTATAGGTTTAAGCTTAAATTCCTTACGATAAATTAAAGGGTCGTGTTTAGTTTCATCAATCTTGAAAGTGTTTCTATTCAACATAAATGTATCTGCAGACATATCAAATACTTGTTCAACGTCAGATTCCATAGCACCTAAAATCAAAATATGAAAATGTGGAAGAAAAGCACCAACCCTAATGTCATACTTAACTTCAAAACTAATAAAAGCGGCAATATCATCCAATTTTTCAAGTTTTCTACGCAATGTATTAAGAGGTGTTTTAGGGTCAAAACTCAATAAATCATCAACAGCAATCCAGTCTGTTTTATTGTTTTTATAATTCCAACAGTTCAAGGTCATAAAGACAGCAGATGAATCAGAGGTATTTTTTCTAAAAATTCTACACTTAGATTTTATTTCTGCATATAATTTATCTTGAAACTTGGTACTATAAAAAATATCAGCAAGAGTATCTTCCCAATTCATAATTTTAGCAAGCAGGGTTTTGAGCCTACCCCTATGAGTAGGCTCTGTGTTTTTACTATTAATCTCCCGTTTTAATATTTTAATTCTCTCAGCACGTTCTTCTGATATTTTATCAGCTTTCATAAAACGTGTATCCTCGATTTTAGGTGCTCTAAAGTTATTTGTCATTGATAAGCTCCTTAATCTTCTTGGCTAATGTGGGATTAATCAAAGTTTCAATAACTTTATATCTTCCATTCTCAACGTCTTTTCTGTCATCATAAGCTATAAGGTCAATATCAATGTTGGTTTGGTATTTATTAAATAGCTCAATCGCTTTTTTCCTTTTTTTATTGCTAACAAGATAAAGTTCTGTACCTTCACGCAATAAAATATTCTGAAATTTTCCCTTAACTTTAGGCTCAAAACGAGGTTTAAAATCAGGCTTTTGTTCTGCATTTTTTCCATAAAGATTTTTCAGCTTATTCTTTTTCATATATTCAAATGCATTTTTAGACTCAACGTCTGCATTTAATAGATTCACCATCAACCTAGTAACACGTTGATTAAATCGTTTCTCTTTATCAGACGCATTTTCACTATAAAAAACCATATCAACAACCGAACGTGATAAATTCTTCTTATTCCATTTTGGTTTAGATATTTTTTGACAGATTTCTAAGTAACTTTTCTTAGCTTCACATTTTTTGATGATTTTATATACTCCGCAAAAAGCACGTATTTTTTCAGTTCTGCCTGCAAACGTTTGCTTTCTAGCAGATTCAATTTTCTTATTAATTTCTGAAATTTCTTTTTTAATTTTTACAACAGGATTTTTTGACATTTTTTATTCTCCGTAAGTTAAAGTTAATTAACCTGCACTTAGGAGAATCTTTGAAGGATTTTGAAATGTGATTTTGATAACAAAAAAAGCCTGATGAAATCAGACTATGAATGCCACTTAAACCAAACACTCACAGAACGCCAAACGGCGTTTCCACTAAGTGCAGGTTAAGTCGATGTGTCTCTCTTTAGAAGCCCGTTCCTTAGGACCCTACTGAATACATTACTAAGGCTCCGACTTTATAAAAAGTCCGAAAGACACAGTAGAAAGAAACTCCCTCCCTACAAGAAATACCCTAGCAAATTATAACCAAATTGTCAAGCTAAATAGGTCAAAAAATGCAACTTTTTATTTATATAAATGGCTCAAATCTAAATCGTGATAAATCAGCTTATTTTCCATAATTTCGCTCAATTTGGGCATAGTGAAACCCTGTCCATAGTAATAACTAAGACCTTTATATTGCCCTTTCCAGCCCATAATCGCCTCAATAGCTTCTATGTTCTCACACTCATTATTTCTGAAACAGTCTCGACAAGTATGTCTAAAAGAGTGGAAACAGTGCTTACTCTTGATAAATTTATCTTTTTCATCAATAAGTTGCTTATCAACAGTCTTCAAAAGTCTCCCAAACAGCTTGCTAAAGACATTTGAACGTCTACCACTTTTTTCAGTGGTCAATTCAGGAAATAGGTATTTTGAATTTTTATTTCTCATTTCCTCTACATATTCCATAAACCCCATTTTTTTCAACTCCGAATGTATGGGAACATTGCGTCTAGATGTTGACTTCTTTACACTTTTGTCTCCATCATCGTTGATTGAAAAGAAATCTGTACCATCGATATTTTTTATATCTTCCACGTAGAGTTGGCAAATCTCATTCAGTCTAGCCCCGCTATATAGCGAGATTAATGGTATAAAAAACTTATAATTTCTAAATATTTTATCACCCTTAGTATTCCAACCGCTACCATCATTAATTGCTCCCGAAAACACTGGAGAGTCGAATATAGTCTTCAACTGAAACGTCGAAAAAGAGCAACGTTTATTGTCTTCATCATCAGAATTATCAAATTTGGGTAGCGAAATTTTATCAAATGGATTCTTTGGTATGTATTCTTTCATAGCCGCATATTGCAAAATAGATTTGAATGTTTGTATATATCTCTCAAGCGTGCTAGGGGAAATCTTTTGAATAGAATTGTCTTTTTTACCCCATTCTATGGCTTGCTTTAAAGTAAACTTCTTAGCCACTTTCATTTTTCCATAATGTGCTGGCAAGCACTGTATCTCTCTTATGAAGTTTTCAATATCTTTATCAGTTATATTACTTATAGACATATCCCCCATAAATTCTACAATATTTTCAATCCTCAGTAAAATCTTAGCTTTTTGTTCTTTAGAAACTCTCTCACGGGAAATGTCATTATTATAAACTTCAGTCAGCTCGACCAAATTAAATGTACTTTCCTCGCACTGCCCGATGTCAGGAATGCTGTTGATGACTTTTCGACTACCAACATACTCGTCAGCACCACTTATCAACTCCTTGCTTAAATTTTGGCGTATCCCATATAAATAGCTCAAAATGTAGTCCAAAAACTGGATTTTTGCCCGCATAAACGCATTTAACATAACATTTTTTGTAGCTTCTGACGGTTTCGGTTCTATGAAGTCAAACAAAAACCCTGTCATTTCATCCTCAACAATTGCATAATCCCAGTTGGCATATTGCCATTTTACTTCATCAAGCAACTTTTGATACTTTTTGCGTTCCTCAACTGGCTTGCCAACCGATTTAAGAGTTTCCAACTCTTTCTCAACTTTACCAACCAACCACTCATAAGCCAACGTTTCAGCTTCTTTCTCAGTAAAATCTTTACTTGCAGGAAGTTTCGCACGCTTTTCTTCACTACTTAACCTCTTTCTGGGTTTACCACCAACCGAAACACCAGACCGCTCACGAATTGCAGCATTAACCTCATCATCACTAATATCAATATCATCATCAAGCCAGTCAAGGTCTTCAACCAGTTCATTCTTAACTTTATTAATGATTTTCTGCTTAATCGTCATCAGTGTCATCTCCGCTCGTAGCTTGGCAATGGTTTTATTTTTGGTTCCTAAAGACTTCCAAATTTGGCTTTTACCGACTTTGGCTCTGAGTTTCATAGGAACATTAAAAACAATATAAAACGAAGACACCCGATTGTAAAGTTTCATATTAGACCTCTCTTGAGTTGCGTCTAATACTCATCGGATTTTGATAAAAAAATTAGCACTTCTTATTAGCAGAAGTGCTTAAATTTCAAATTTTGCAACCAACTATTTAGTATTATCAAATAGTTAACCTATAAAGTGGCAGGGGCGGCAGGATTCGAACCCGCGACATTTGGTTTTGGAGACCAACGCTCTACCAACTGAACTACACCCCTAGAAGCCTAGTTTATAAACACTTTCAACAACATTGTCAATATATTTTATTGGCTGTCAATAAGCCTTTCTATATCGTCAAAATCTTCTGTGCTTTTTAATTTATCAGTATATGGATCAAACACGCAAACCAGCTTTTTGACAACACAATTTTCAACTATCGCCTCAATTAAGTTTTTTGCTTTTATAAGCAATTGGTCATACTCGCTCCAAGTTCCGTCTTCTTGATAAACCGCTCTACCTCCGCTGTAATCAACCGCGATTATCCGAAAATCTGAAACCATGTCCTCTTTTTCTAAAAAGTCTAAAACCTTTTTATGAACTTTCAACTCTTCGGCATACGCTCTGCTGCGCATATCTTCATCATAGCTGTATATATAAAAAATCAGTTCTTCATCTATATCATATCTTTGAGCTTTCGCATTATCAGGCAGCATAAAAGACAATAATATGGCAAGTATTAATATTTTAGTTTTCATGGCACTTCTCCTTAACTTATAATCATCTTAATTTTCAATAAAATCAAACAAAAAAAGAGCTTCTTAATAGAAGCTTATAATTATTAAAAATCCTGGTACATAAGCTTTAAAAAACTTGAATAATTATGATATAAACAAGAAAAGAAGAAAAAAGCGACAGACATGTAGCAAACCTACATAACTTAGCATTTTTCTTCTTTTATGTATTAATAACCCATTAGATGAGTTTTATTTTAATATTTTAGAGACGACACCGGCGCCGACAGTTCTGCCGCCTTCGCGAAT
>JAISVX010000003.1 GCA_031271345.1 Lactobacillaceae bacterium | reverse complement strand
ATTCGCGAAGGCGGCAGAACTGTCGGCGCCGGTGTCGTCTCTAAAATATTAAAATAAAACTCATCTAATGGGTTATTAATACATAAAAGAAGAAAAATGCTAAGTTATGTAGGTTTGCTGCATGTCTGTCGCTTTTTTCTTCTTTTCTTGTTTATATCATAATTATTCAAGTTTTTTGTTGGGGTTATACTTGTTGTTTTTCTCCTTATTGGACTAATTGCCAACCGTGTCGAAAAACAACTTCGCAGCACACACAATTTATAAAACTTTATAATAAAAAAGAGCTATCAAAGAAAGCTCCAATGCTACATGCATTGGAGCTTTTTGTTGTTGCTTGAGACCGTTAGATTGGCATGATGTCTTCAAACCAGCATTTTTCGGCGTCTAAGGCGGAGTCACTGTCGTGAGGAACGAAAAGGTGACCTGTTCCATAATCGGCAATCCATCCATATACGGTTTCACCGCTGGGGTTGTCACTCGTTTGGAGGGTTGCTTTAACTTTTTGAAAATTTCCGTTGTGCTTTGTCAGCTCTTGGATTTTCTCTGCAGAATGGACTTTCCACTGGCAGAATAAAGGTTCGGAACCTTCGTTGTTGTTTGCATTCATAATAAAAGTGTTTAATATTGGATGTAGGTACTCTAGCACTATAAATGTTTATAGTCAATAATTTTGTCTAAAACTTTATATGCTATGATATATCAGTCAAAAGAGTTTTTATATTGTCGTCCAGCTTGGATAAATCGGCTTTTTGAAAATGTTTTCGGTAGTATAAAAGGGTAAACAGTCTTATTGCAGGCGTTAGACCAAGTTGTTTGTTCTTGTGGTTTTTAATTTGGTTTATCAGGTTTTTTCTTTTTATTTTTTCTTCTTTGCAGATTTCGTCAAGAGCATGCCATTCTTTATCGCAAAGCCTAACGCATGTGCTTTTGCAATCAAGATATATAATTCTGCTCACTAATTTTACCATATCAAATCCACGATATACCAGCTACAATTAAAAATAGTCTATTTTGTACTTATACTCATAAAAGTAATAGAATCGTGAATAACATGCAACACAAATATTTAACAGTTGTATAAGTATATTCTTGTCGTCCTGAGATTGTTATTCAGCGTTTTTTATAATTTGTGTTGATTTTATGGGTTTTTATTATAAACTCAACGCTGTTCTTGTCATCTGAAGGGCTTATAGGTGAGGAACATATTAAACTGAGCCAGGTTTGAAATAAAATATATTTATGATATTTCGTTATGGCTCCTTTATAGGAGTTTTTTTATGCAGAAAAAATATAAACACGGGCTTTGTATTATGCGCGCGCAGCCTTTTCATATCGGGCATGAGCGCATAGTAGACAACATGCTGAACGATTGCGAGCTTGTTACCGTTATTCTTGGGTCAATTCAAGAACACGGAACACAAAGGAATCCTCTTAACTATACAACCCGCAAAAAAATGATTCAAAATGTTTACAGAAATTCTTCGGATTATGCGCGTTTGAAAATCATAGGATTATTTGACATAAACAATCCCGGGGAGTGGGCGAATTATGTTTATGATTTCATAGTCGACAGTTTTCCAGAGCTGTCTAAGCCGGATGTATATTATGCCGGCAGCGAGTATGACGCGCATTGGTTTAAGCGTATATTTAAAAACATTATAATTGTTGAGAGAGTTAACACGGACTTTCCTTTTGTGACTGGAAATATGGTCAGGGATATGCTTAGTTTCGGTGATGAAAGATGGAAGAATTTTATAAATTCTGAAAATCATAAAATCATTGAAGACAACTTTTTTAAGAAAAAAGCAATTGTATAAATACCTTATAATCCGGGGAAAATTAAAATGAAAAAAAGAACATTGGTTATAGTCGATTTTCAAAACGACTTTGTTCATCCAAACGGTGCGTTAACTGTAAACAGTCCAGAATTAATCGAAAGAATGAAACAATTTGCAAAAGGCTTGCAAAAAGATATGTTTGAAAGAATTTTGATTACGGCGGATAATCATGATAAAGATGCGTATCATCTTATAGAAGAAGCGGAATTATTTCCTCCTCATTGCTTAAAAGGCAGCTGGGGATGGGAATATGCGGTAGATTTGAACGATAACATTCCATGCATGACTTTGTATAAAGAAGGCAATGATATATGGGATGAAGAACATAATTATAAAGAGCTTCAAGAAAACTGGGAAGGAAGAGAAGTTTATATTGCGGGGCTGGTCAGCGATATATGCGTTAAAAAGGCTATGGACGGTTTTTTAAAAAGAGGCGCGAAAGTTACTGTCTTTGAGGATTTAACCCAAGGTCTTGAAAAGAGCATAAAAGAAGTCATCTCCGATGATAAGTATAAATCGTTTGTTGCCAGCGGAGCTGTCAGCTGTATCACAGCGCGCCAGTTTGGGAAGTAAGCCGAAGGGAGAAAAAGCAGTGAGAGACATTAACTTATTGAAAACTGGAGACCCCTTCTTTTGTGATTTCTACCATATAACAATGGCTCAGGCATGGTTTCAGGATGGAGGTTTTGATAAACATAAAACATCGGAAGCATATTTTCGAAAATGTCCGTTTGGCGGCAGCTATCTTATAGCTGCGGGGCTGGGAGAGTTTTTAAGCTGGATTGAAAACTGGAAGTTTACCGACGAGCATATTAAGTTTTTAAGAAACATGAAAGGCGATGATGACAAGCCCATGTTTACGGAAGATTTTTTGGAGTTTATAAGGAAACAAAACCTTCGGCTGGACATAGCTTCCGTTAGAGAAGGCGAGATAGTTTTTCCTAACGAGCCGGTTTTGGCTGTAACGGGACCATCATGGCAAGTGGATATGGTTGAGGCGGCGTTTCTAAACATATTTAATATGCAAAGTCTTGTTGCGACCAAAGCAAGCAGGGTTGCCGCGGCGTCGCAGGTTGACGGGGTCAAGCGCCCGGTTTTGGAGTTTGGGCTGAGAAGGGCGCAGGAGCTTGGAGGTTTTTCGCCGACCAGGGCTTCATTTATCGGCGGATGTTTCGGCACATCGAATGTTGCGGCCGGGCAGTATTATAATATACCGATAAAAGGTACGATGGCACATTCTTTTGTTATGTCTTATGAAAGCGAAACTCGGGCGTTCAAGGCGTTTTTGAAATCTGCGAAAGGAAACTCGACGCTGCTTGTCGACACTTATGACACAAGGCAAGGCGTGAAAAACGCAGTTAAAGCGAGCGATGAAACAGGCATAAAACTGAACGGCATAAGAATTGATTCTGGAGATTTGGCATATTGGAGCAAGGAAGCCAGAAAAATTTTGGATGCGGCTGGATTTTCGCATACAAAAATTGTTTTATCAAATGATTTAGACGAACATGTCATTGAAAACCTTATAGCCGTTCAAAAAGCCGATGTCGATATTATTGCGGCGGGGACAAAGCTTGTAACAGCTTATGACAGCCCTGCCCTGGGAGGAGTATTTAAAACAAAATCTTTCGAGCATAAGCCGGTTATTAAAATAGCGGACGGCAAGACCACTATTCCGGGAGCGACAAATATATTAAGAATTTATAATAATAACGGAATGTTTCGAAGCGATGTCATTACATCTTTTGACAATATATATGTTCAAGACGGCGTTCTTGCCCGTGATATAATTTCTTTAATCCCGAATAGTCCTGATGAAGCAAGAGCGGTGTTTCCAAAAGGTTCGAAAGCAAGAAGCCTCCTTGAAAATTTTGTTATAGGCGGAAATATTATAAAAGATAAGCATGATCTTGATTTGCATGCGATAAAATCCAGAGCGGCAAAAAACATGGAGCTTCTTGAGCCGGAGTATAAACGTTTGGCGAACCCTCATATTTATAATGTTGGAATAGAGCAGAATCTTGCGGGTCTTCAGCTTGATATGGTGCGCGAATATAACCAAAAAAGACCGTTGTAGGGGGTAAATGAATTTGACAGGATTGATGAAAAATGGTAGTGTGCGGTCATTCGCAATTAGATATGGATTATTAGGTATTAACTTTTATAAAGAAAAATAAAATGCAGAAAATTTGGTTAAAGCTGCAAAATGGTCTTATAGACTATTGCGGCAAAAAAGGTTTTAACAAAGTGGCTTTGGGTTTATCGGGCGGGATGGATTCCGCTCTTGTCGCCGCGCTTGCCGCTGATGCCGTCGGTCCTCAAAATGTCTATGCTTTTATGATGTCTACTAAGTACACATCGCGGTTAAGCAAAGATTTGGCGCGCCAGCTCAGTTTAATATTGGGCATAAACTATGAGGAATTTGATATTCAGAAAAGCGTTGACGAAGAGCTTGCTTTGCTGAACGGCTATTTTCCTGATGGTCTTAACAGTGTGGCGGAGCAGAACATTCAGTCGAGGGTTCGCGGAAATCTGCTTATGGGAGTTTCCAACAATGCGGGGCATTTGGTTTTAGCCTGCGGCAACAGGTCGGAGGTTTCTGTCGGGTACTGCACTCTTTACGGGGATACTGCCGGCGGACTTATGCCTATTGGAAACATCTATAAAACAGAGGTTTTCAAGCTGGCAAAATGGCGGAATGGCGGAGGAATTGTAATTCCTGAAGAAATCATCAACCGTGTGCCGAGCGCCGAGCTGAAGTATGAACAGAAAGACGAAGATAGTCTTCCGCCTTATGATGTTCTTGACCCGATACTTATCGCGTATCTGGATGAAAAGAAGATCAGAGATGAAATTATCGCCGCTGGGTATCCTGAGGATGTAGTGGATTTTATTATCGGTCTGAATGCAAAGGCGCAATTCAAACTTAAACAGCTGCCGGAAATGCTGCCAAGGTAATTTCTGATTGAAAGTAATGTGAAAAGCTTAAGTTTTTATACTTAGGCTTTTTGCTTTTTAAGTATTGTTTTTAATTAAATTTGTGGTTAAATTATAGTGTAAATTTTAGGTATAAACCAATGAATAAAGAATATAAATACAGGCACGGCGTGAGCGTTATGCGCGCGCAGCCTTTTCATATCGGACATGATAGAATCATAAAAAACATGCTTACGGAATGTGAAAAAGCAACCGTTGTCTTATATTCTGTTCCAGAAAGCGGGGAAAACAGAAATCCCCTGAGCTATAATTTAAGAAAACAGATGATTGAAAATATTTATAAAGGCAGCGAATATGAAAACCGCCTGAAAATCATTGGTTTTTTTAATAAGTACAATCCTAAATCATGGTCGGATGTCGATGTAATGGACGACATTTTTACAGAGCTTCCCAAAGGCGATGTCTTTTATGTTGGAAACGAGCGTGACGCCGATAAATTTAAAAGTTTGGTCGACAACCTTAAAGTAGTTGACAGAACCAGTTCGGATTTTCCGTATGTGACCGCTACAATGGTTCGAGACCTTATAAAGTCGAAAAACGAAAGCTGGAAAAAATATATTCATCCAGAAAATTATCAGTTGTTGGAAGGCAGCGTGCTTTTTAAGTTTTAAGCCTTATCTTAGATGATTATATTTTTTCGGAAGCTTTAAGACGGCTTCGCCGTTTTTTAATACGCTGCATTCAGCCGCAGCTGTTTCGTAGCAGGACTTTTTGTCAAAAGTGTATTTCGTTTCTTTGGCAAAGTCGTCGGTTTTATATTTTTCATCCAAATCTCCGAGCGTCCAGTTTTTGCCGCCGTCAAGAGAGTAAAAGTTTTCATTAACGGCTTCGCTGCCCCATCGTTTGATTATGACGCCGCCGAGTTCTGCATACTTATCGGAATAAAATGTTACATGAGTGTTTGTATTCATGTTTGTATCAGCTCCGCCCAGCAGGGGATGAATCCCTTCCCATGTTTTGCCAAAGTCGCCGCTATAGAATATGCCGTATAATTTTGGGCTGCAGTCAGAACATCTTTCTCGTTCTTCAATCCAGACTATCTTTCCATTTGTTTTGATTGAGTATGAAGACTGAGCGGGAAATATGGAAGCGAACCAACCGCCTGGATTAATTTTTTGCCATCTTGATTTATCGTCTGATTTAACCAAAATCGGATAATCGTCAACTATGCCGACGGCAAGATATGTGCCGCCGTCGACGGACACAACATTCGTATAGTATATAAATCTGGAGCCGGACCTGATTTGCTTAAATATAAATAAGCCGATGATAATCACTCCTATTATTGCGGTTATGCCCCTGATGAATTCGCCCCATGCTCTCATTTTTCACCTCATTTTTTGTTGATAATATATTCTCATATCCAAAGTTAACAAATAGTAAATTATTGACTCGATAGACTCAAAACAAAATTTGTCAATTTGATTCTATCTGAATCGGAGCCTTGGATAGATAAAAATATAAAAAATGAAAAAAAGTGAAAAAAGCCGCGTTTTTTCTCTTGCATTATATATTCTGTTGTGTTACAAAGCCCCCAGTTGAGTTATTTTATGGGAAACCGTAGGATATAGAACATAGAGCAAACCCTCTTCAGGTAATGGTTTGCTAGTTTTTAGTTTAGGTGGCAAGTTTGGCAAGTCCAGATTTTTGCCATCTGGTTATAGTGTAAAATATTTTGAAAAGTATTAAAAGATGGATGCACAAAATATAAGAATTCGCCTTAAGGCTTTTGACCACAGATTGTTAGATCTTTCTACTAAGGAAATTGTACATACTGCCAAAAGAACCGGGGCAAATGTTAGGGGTCCAATACCTCTTCCAACAAAAATTGAGAAGTTTACGGTTAACCGTTCTCCTCACGTCGATAAGAAGTCTCGCGAACAGTTCGAAATTAGAACTCACAAAAGGCTTCTTGACATCGTTGATCCTACTCCGCAGACTGTTGACGCTCTTATGAAATTAGATTTGTCAGCTGGTGTGAATGTAGAAATTAAGTTATAAACAATGTTGGCTTTTTACTCGTTAATTAGTCAACCTATTGAAAAAAAGGATAATAAACAATGCGTACGGGTCTAATCGCAAAAAAGCTTGGAATGTCCCGCATATTTGAAGCGGGCGGCATGCATGTTCCGGTTACTGTTCTACAAGTCAGCGATCTTAAAGTCGTTGACGTTAGAACGTCTGACAGAGATGGATACTTGGCTGTACAATTGGGTACTGGTGCTGTTAAAGCAAAAAATGTATCTAAACCGCTTAAAGGACATTTTGCCAAAGCTAATGTAGAACCAAAGAAAAAAGTAGGCGAGTTCAAGGTTTCTGAAAACTGCCTATTAAACGTTGGCGACGAGCTAAGTGCAGAACACTTTGTCGTCGGTCAATATGTTGATGTGTGCGGAACTTCTGTTGGTAAAGGTTTTGCAGGTGTTATGAAGCGCCACAACTTTGCCGGTTTGGAAGCATCGCACGGTGTGTCAGTGTCTCATAGATCTCATGGTTCTACAGGACAAAGACAGGATCCAGGTAAGGTATTTAAGGGCAAGAAAATGGCTGGTCACATGGGTGATGAACGCGTTACTGTTCAAAACTTAAGAGTAGTTGCTATTGATGCCGACAGAGGATTGGTTATGGTCAAGGGCGCGGTTCCGGGAAGTGAAAACTCTTGGGTTCGCATCACTGACGCGGTTAAGAAACCATCCAAAGTAACTTTGCCAATGCCTGCAGGATTGAAAAAAGTTGATGAACCTGTTGCAGTTAAAGCTGAAACTGAGGCTCCCGTAGAGAGCTGTTCTGAAGCAGCTGATAATGCATCAAATTAAGGTGAGGAAAGAAATGAAACAGGACATCTTAAGTTTAGATAACAAAAAAGTCGGTACAATCGAGCTTAATGAATCAATTTTTGGTTTAGAAGTTCGCGCTGACATTTTGCAAAGAGTTGTGAGATGGCAACTAGCTAAATTACAAACTGGCAACCACAAAACTAAAGGCCGCTCTGAAGTTGCTTTGACAGGCGCGAAGCCTTTCAAACAAAAAGGCGGCGGTCGCGCTCGTCAGGGTTCCCGCAAAGGTACTCAGTTTAGAACGGGCGGCGTAGTATTTGGTCCGGTAGTTAGAGATCATTCTCATGATTTGACTAAGAAATTTAGAACTCTTGGTCTTAAAACAGCTTTATCTTCTAAAGCAAAAGAAGGCAACCTTGTCATTATTGACAGCGTTAAATTGGACGCGCCAAAAACTAAAGATTTAAAAGCTAAGTTGGAAGCTTGCGCTCTTAATAACTGTTTGTTCATTGATGGTAAAGAAGTTGACACTAATTTTGCATTGGCAACTAGAAATATCATGAGTGTTGACGTTTTGCCATCAGTTGGCGCTAACGTTTATGACATTCTTAGAAGAGAAAAACTAGTTCTTACAAAAGAAGCTGTCGCTTGTTTAGAGGAGAGATTCAATGGCTAAATCTAAAAAGACAAACAATGTAACCGCGAAAATGTATGACACTTTGGTTCGCCCAGTTATTACTGAAAAGTCTATGACTTCTTCTGAAGCTGGCAAGGTAACTTTTATAGTTCCTTTAGAAGCAACTAAAGCGGAAATTAAAGCAGCCGTAGAGAATATTTTCAATACAAAGGTTGTTAAAGTTAATACAATTCGCAACGATGGTAAGGTAAAACGTTTTAGAGGTCATGAGGGCGTTCGTTCAGACTTCAAGAAAGCGGTTGTGAGCCTTGCTGATGGTCAAAACATTGATATTACAACAGGAATATAGAAAATGGCTTTGAAACACTTTAAGCCTACATCTCCAGGACTTCGTCAGCTAGTTATAGTTGACAGATCTGAGCTTTATAAAGGCAAGCCAGAGAAGTCTTTGACAGTTGGTCTAAAGAAGACCGGTGGGCGCGATAATTTTGGCCACGCAACTAATGATAAAATTGGTGGCGGTCATAAACGCAAATTACGTATAATTGACTTTAAACGTAATAAATTTGATGCGGAAGCATCAGTTGAGAGAATTGAATATGATCCGAACCGTTCGGCATTTATCGCTTTAATTAGCTATGCTGACGGTGAGAAAGCTTATATTCTTGCTCCTCAAAGATTAAAGGCTGGCGATAAGGTTATATCTTCTTCGAAAGCGGATATTAAACCAGGAAACGCTATGCCTTTAAAGAACATGCCAGTTGGTACAATCGTACACAACGTTGAAATGAAAATCGGCAAAGGCGGTCAGATGGCTCGTTCTGCCGGTTGTTATGCTCAACTGGTTGGTAAAGACGCTGGTTATGCTCAATTAAAATTAAGTTCTGGCGAACTAAGACAAGTTCGTGAAGAATGCCTGGCAACTGTCGGCGCTGTATCTAATCCCGATAACCAAAACGCTTCTTTAGGCAAAGCCGGAAGAAACCGTTGGTTAGGTATTAGACCAGGCGTTCGCGGTGTGGCTATGAACCCAGTTGATCACCCAATGGGTGGCGGTGAAGGACGTACTTCGGGCGGTCGTCATCCGGTTTCTCCAACTGGTAAACCAGCTAAGGGCGGTAGAACTCGTTCTAACAAAAAGACGGATAAATTCATTATGAGAAGCCGTCATAACAACAAGAAGAAATAAGGAGAAAACTAATGACACGTTCCGTATGGAAAGGCCCATTCGTTGATGCCTATCTTCTAAAGAAGGCTGAGACAGCTAAAGCTTCTTCTCGTAATGAAGTGATTAAAATTTGGTCTCGTCGCTCAACTATCTTGCCTCAGTTTGTGGCTTTGACATTTGGCGTACATAATGGACACAAATTTATACCAGTTCTAGTAACTGAGGATATGGTTGGTCATAAATTCGGTGAATTTGCTCCGTCACGTACTTATTACGGTCACGCAGCAGATAAGAAAGCTAAGAGAGGTAAATAATGGGACAAACTAAAAATGCAAGAAGAGTAGAGAAAAACCAGGCAATTTCTATTTGCCACTCTATTCGTACATCCCCAAGAAAACTAAACTTAGTGGCGCAATCTATCCGCGGTTTGGGAGTAGAAAAAGCTGTTGCTGAGCTTACTTTCTCTAAGAAGAGAATTGCAAGATCTGTATTAGGTTCGCTTAATTCGGCAATTGCAAACGCTGAGAACAATCACGGCTTGAATATTGATAAGCTGGTTGTTGCGGAAGCGTATGTGGGCAAAGGTTTGGTGATGAAACGTATGCACGCAAGAGGTCGTGGTAGAGGCGCTAGAGTAGTAAAGCCGTTTTCTAACCTGACTATTGTTGTAACTGAGCGCGGGGAGTAATATAATGGGACAAAAAGTAAATCCTACAGGTCTTCGTTTAGGTATTAACCGTACTTGGGATTCTCGTTGGTATGCAGATGAAGCTTATTCTGATTACCTACATGAAGATTTGAAAATTAAAGA
The DNA here is from genome assembly GCA_031271345.1 of Lactobacillaceae bacterium. Lineage (GTDB taxonomy): Bacteria > Pseudomonadota > Alphaproteobacteria > RF32 > CAG-239 > JAQWBS01. The sequence goes on along the minus strand of JAISVX010000003.1, from coordinate 818,862 downwards.
TTTCTTGAAAGAGAAATTAGCGCAGGCCGGCGTTAGCAGAGTTGTTATCGAAAGACCGGCTAAAAAAGCAAGAGTAACAATTCACTCTGCAAGACCAGGCGTTGTAATTGGCAAAAAAGGTCAGGATATTGAGAACATCAGAAAAGATATTCAAAAAATGACTGACTCTGAAGTTCAATTGAACATTCTGGAAGTTAGAAAACCTGAACTGGATGCTCAACTGGTTGCCGACGCTGTCGCACAACAATTGGAAAGACGCGTTTCTTTCCGCCGTGCGATGAAAAGGGTTATGCAATCGGCTCTTCGTTTGGGTGCAGAGGGTATTAAAGTTAGCTGTTCAGGTCGTCTTGGCGGCGCAGAAATTGCAAGAACAGAACACTACCGCGAAGGTCGCGTTCCATTGCACACTCTACGCGCTGACATCGACTATGCAACATCTACGGCTCACACAACTTATGGTGCTATTGGTATCAAAACTTGGATCTACAAGGGCGACATTATGTCTCATGATCCAATGGCGCAAGATAAAAAGTTGGCTGAACAGAAATAAGATGAGGGTAAAATAAAATGTTAAGTCCAAAACGTATAAGACACCGCAAGCAGTTTAAAGGCCGTATTCACGGAGATGCCAAAGGTGGTTCGTATTTAAGTTTCGGTTCATATGGATTGAAAGCTCTTACACCAGAGCGCGTTACTGCTCGTCAAATTGAGGCAGCACGTAGAGCGATTACTCGTCAGATGAAAAGAGCCGGTAAATTATGGATTAGAATATTCCCAGACGTTCCTGTAACAGACAAACCTGCCGAGGTTCGTATGGGTAAAGGTAAAGGCGCTCCAGAGTTCTGGGTAGCCAGGGTTGCTCCTGGTCGCATATTGTTTGAGTTGGAAGGTGTCAGTGAAGAATTGGCTCGTTCTGCATTCGAGCTTGGCGCTGCAAAATTACCAATTAAGACTAAGTTTATCAAACGCTTAGAATCTGAAATAGGAGATGAGTAATGGTAAAAATTAAAGATCTTCGCGCAATGAACTTGGAAGAACTAGAAGCAAAATTGCTTTCTAACAAGAAAGAACAATTTAACCTTCGTATTCAACAAGCAACAGGACAGCTTACTAATACGTCAACTATTAGACGTCTTCGTCGCGAAAATGCACAAATTAACATGCTTCTAACAGAGCATAAGAAGAATAGTTAGGAGAAAAATTATGCCTAGAAGAATTCTTCAGGGGGTTGTTGTTAGTGATAAACAGGATAAAACTGTCGTGGTCAGAGTAGAGCGTCAGGTTATGCACCCTGTTTATAAGAAATTTATTAAGAGAAGCAAGAAATATGCTGCTCATGATGAAAACAATCAGTTCAAAACTGGTGACAATGTTAAGATTATTGAATCTGCACCAATGTCAAAAACCAAGGCTTGGACTGTAATTGTTGATAACGCCTAAATTAGAGAAGGAATTTAGAGATGATACAAATGCAAACCAACCTGGACGTAGCCGATAATTCTGGCGCCCGCCAGGTGCAGTGCATCAAGGTTCTTGGTGGATCTAAAAGAATGCATGCGGGAATTGGTGACGTTATCGTGGTTTCTATTAAAGAGGCGCTTCCTAAAGGTCGCGTTAAGAAAGGTGATGTTCACAAAGCTGTTATCGTTCGTACAGCAAGCGATGTTCGTCGTAAAGACGGTTCTGTAATCCGTTTTGACAGTAACGCTGCAGTTCTTATCAATAAAGACGGTGAGCCTATCGGTACTCGTATCTTTGGCCCCGTTACTAGAGAACTACGTGCGAAAAAATTTATGAAAATAATTTCGTTAGCACCGGAGGTATTATAAGATGCCTAAATTAAAAATTAAAAAGGGTGACCAAGTTATCGTTTTATCTGGCGAAGATAAAGGAAAAACTGGTGAAGTAGTAAGAGCAATGCCTAAAGATAATAAGGTTGTTGTACAAGGTATTAACTTGGTGAAAAGACACCAAAAACCTAGTCAGACAAATCCTGGCGGCATTATCACTAAGGAAGCTCCGATACATGTTTCTAATGTTTCTTTAATCGACCCTAAGAGCGGCAAAGCTACTAAGGTTGGATACAAGGAAGTTAAAGGCAGTAAGGTGCGTTTTGCTCGTAAATCTGGTGAAGTAATCGATAAATAGGAGAAGGTTTATGACAAATTACAAAAATCTATATAATGAGGTCATAAAGAAATCTCTTGTGGAAAAATTCGGTTACAAAAATCCACATGAGGTTCCTAAGTTGACTAAAATCGTTTTAAACATGGGTGTCGGCGACGCGGTTACCGATAAGAAGAAACTTAACAACGCTGTTGATGAGTTAGCTCTTATCGCCGGTCAAAAACCGATTGTTACAAAAGCGCGCAAATCAATCGCTACTTTCAAGCTTCGCGAAGGCATGCCGATCGGTTGCAAAGTAACTTTACGTTCAGATAGAATGTACGAATTCTTAGAGAGAATGGTAAATATTGCTCTTCCTCGTATCAGAGACTTCCGCGGTATTAACGGTAAGAACTTTGACGGCAAAGGCAATTTCTCATTCGGTATTAAAGAACAAATCATTTTCCCTGAAATTAACTACGACAAAGTAGAAAATATCAGAGGTATGGATATTGTTATCTGCACTACAGCTAAGACTAACGAAGAGGCAAAAGAGCTTCTGATTGGTTTTAATGTTCCATGCGGAAAGAAGGAGAGTAAATAATGTCTAAGAAAAGTGCAGTTTATAGAAACTTAAAAAGAATAAAAATGGCTGAGAAATATGCAAATGCTCGCCAAAAGCAACTTGATATAATCCACAATCCCAGCTCTACTCAGGAAGATATTTGGGCAGCGGAACTTAAGATGCAATCATTTCCTAAAAACTCTGCGAAAGCAAGAATTAGAAATCGTTGTAAATTAACAGGCCGTGCGCGTGGTAACTATAGAAAGTTCGGCTTATGTCGTAATAAGTTAAGAGAGTTAGCTGGATTTGGTGAAATACCAGGTTTAGTTAAGTCAAGCTGGTAAGGAGAGTGAAAAATGGCTATTTCTGATCCATTGGGCGATATGCTCACACGTATTAGAAACGCACAAAGAGCGAAGAAAACTGAAGTTATTGCTCCAGCTTCTCGTTTGCGTGAAAGCGTTTTAGAAGTTCTCAAAAAAGAAGGCTATATTTTAGGTTGGGAAAAATCTAATGTTAGACCTGGTATTGATGAACTTAATATTAAATTAAAGTACCATGAAGGTGCTTCGGTTATAACTGAAATTTACCGTGTATCTAAACCTGGCAGAAGAGTTTACGCATCTGTAAACGACCTTCCCAGAGTTTATAACGGATTAGGTATTTCTATCATTTCAACATCACAAGGCGTGATGAGTGACCATGATGCAAGAAAATCTAATGTTGGCGGTGAAATTCTTTGTCAAGTATTTTAGCGGGGGGAATTGAGATATGTCTAGAATAGGTAAATATCCAGTTGTTATCCCTGCTGGTGTAAATGTTGAAATTAAAGGCAACGTAGTTACAGCTAAAGGAAAATTAGGCGAACTAAGCTATAGCTTTGACCCTAATCTTACAACTGTAAAACAGGAAGAAAACAAAATTGTTGTTACGCCGGTTTCAGAAAACAAAAGAGGCAGAACTCTTTGGGGAACTGTAAAAGCTAGAATCAATAACCTGGTTATTGGTGTTAATGAAGGTTTCAAAAAAGAACTAGAGCTATTGGGAGTCGGTTACAAATCCCGTATGCAGGGTTCTGACCTGATTCTTTCACTGGGCTTTTCGCATGACGTTGTGTTTTCTGCGCCGCAAGGTGTTACAATAACTTGCCCGACACAAACACAAATTAGTGTTTTTGGTGCTGACAAGGATTTGGTTGGTCAAACAGCGGCTGAAATTCGTGAATATAGAAAACCAGAGCCATACAAAGGCAAAGGTGTAAGATATGTCGGCGAATATGTACGTCGCAAAGAAGGCAAGAAGAAATAAGGAAAAGTTTAGATGAATACGCCAAGAGAATTGTTTAATAAAAGAAAAACTCGTGTTAGATATGATCTAAAAAAACATGCTAGCGGTAAAAGCAGACTTTCTGTTTTTCGCAGCGGTAGACATATTTATGCGCAAGTTATTGACGATCTAAAAGGTTCTACAATCGTTTCTGCGTCTACTTTAGACAAAGAAATTAGAGAGAAGAACATCAAAAAGTCATCAACTGTCGAAGCAGCCAGCTTTATTGGCACATTGATAGCTGAGAGAGCGTTAAAGTCTGGTGTTAGTGAAGTTGTCTTCGATAGAGGCGGCTACATTTACCATGGTCGTGTTAAAGCTTTGGCTGAAGCTGCTCGCGCAGCTGGCCTGAAATTCTAGGAGATAGGAAAATGGCACAAGCTGTAGATCGTCGTAATAATAAGACAGAAAAGAAAGAAGAATTAATTGAAAAATTAGTTCACGTGAACCGTGTTGCGAAAACCGTTAAAGGCGGACGCACAATGTCTTTCGCTGCCGTAGTAGTAGTAGGTGATAAAAAAGGCCGCGTTGGTTATGGCTCAGGTAAAGCTACCGAAGTTCCTGACGCGATTACCAAAGCTACTAACGAGGCAAAGAGAAACATGATTAGAGTTCCGCTCAGAGAAGGCAGAACGCTTCACCATGATATTAGCGGCAGATATGGCGCCGGCAGAGTTACATTAAGAACTGCTCCAGCCGGTACCGGAGTTATCGCTGGTGGCGCTATGCGCGCGGTGTTTGAGGCTTTGGGAGTTCAAGATGTTGTTGCAAAATCTGTGGGTTCAAACAATCCATACAATATGATTAAGGCAACTTTTGATGCTCTTGAAGGTATCAATTCGCCAAGAATGGTTGCTGCAAAACGCGGTAAAAAAGTTGGTGACATCGTAAGCCGTCGCGAAAGCTCTATGAACGGTAAAGTTGTTGTGGAGGAGGTATAATCCAATGGCTGGTAAAAAAACTATAAAAGTTACTCAAGTTAGAAGTCCGATAGGACATCCAAAAGACCAAAGAGCTACTCTTATTGGTTTAGGGTTGAATAAAATGAGTAAGGTTTCTGTTTTGGAAGACACTCCTTCAATACGCGGTATGATTGCCAAAGTGGCTCATTTGGTTAAAGTAGAGGAGTAAGCTATGAAACTTAATGAAATTAAAGATAATCCAGGCGCTACAAAAGAGCGCACCCGCATTGCCCGCGGTATCGGCAGCGGTAAAGGTAAAACCGGAGGTCGTGGCGTTAAAGGTCAAAAATCTCGTTCTGGTGTGGCTATTAAAGGTTTTGAAGGCGGTCAAATGCCTATCTACCGCAGGCTTCCAAAACGCGGATTTAAGAACTTTTTTGCTAAAGAGTTTACAGTTGTAAACTTGGATACGCTTCAAAAAGCTGTAGATGCCGGCAAATTATCCGCCGCGTCTATTGATATAGACGCTCTTATCAAGGCTGGTATAGTTACCAGGAAGCTTGATGGTGTTAGATTATTGGCTCGCGGAGCTGTTACAACTAACATTAACGTTTCTGTTAACTCAGCTTCAAAAGCGGCTGTTGCGGCTATTGAGAAAGCAGGCGGTTCAGTAAAGCTTATATAATTTGTAAAAGGGGTTTAAAGTTTATGATTTTTTTGTTTATGTAGTTGATTTTCTACACATCGCTTAAAAATCATCAAACCGCAAGCCCCTTTATCTAATTGTATATTTAATTGTTAAATAAGGATTTATAAATATGGCATCATTAGCAGATAAAATGGCAGCAAATATGGATATGTCTGCGTTTAGTAAAGCTGACGAATTAAAAAAGAGGCTTTGGTTTACGGTTTTGGCACTGATTGTGTTTCGTCTGGGAACATTTATTCCATTGCCAGGTATTGATCCTAAAATATTAGAAGAAATATTTGCCAAAAACTCTGGCGGCATACTTGGCATGTTTAATATGTTTGCGGGCGGCGCTTTAGGGCGTATGACCATTTTCGCATTAAACATAATGCCATACATTTCGGCTTCCATCATTATTCAGCTGGCGCAGTCAATTGTGCCAAGTTTGCAGGCGATGAAAAAAGAAGGCGAAGCAGGGCAGCGTAAAATTACGAAATATACAAGATATTTAACCGTGTTGATTACTATAGTTCAAGGTTACGGTATCGCTGTAGGCTTGGAAGGAATGATTGGCAGTTCGGGCGCTTCCGCGGTTGTTCACCCGGGATTTGTCTTTACGTTTACAACTATCGTTTCTTTGGTCGGCGGCACAATGTTTATCGTTTGGCTGGGCGAGCAGATTACTCAGCGCGGAGTTGGTAATGGTTCGTCATTAATTATCACCGTCGGCATCATTGCGAACATTCCAACCGCTTTGGCAAGAACTTTTGAATTAGGCCGCGTCGGCTCGATGTCAATGACATTGATTTTAGGTTTGTTGGTTATGGCTGTCGCTTTGATATATATCATCATCTTTGTTGAAAGAGCGCAAAGAAGAATTCCTATCCAATATCCAAAAAGACAAATGGGTATGAGAATGGTTTCAGCTGAAAGCTCTCACCTGCCATTGAAAATCAACCCAACAGGCGTTATTCCTCCAATTTTCGCAAGCTCGCTATTGCTCTTGCCTATGACAATAGTTAATCTTTCGGCAGAAAATGGCGGAACAGGCTGGTTGGCGACTATCGGTCAATATTTAAAACATGGTCAGCCTTTGTACCTTGCTTTGTATGCGTTTTTGATTATTTTCTTTGCGTTCTTCTACACCGCAGTAGTGTTTAATCCAGAAGAAACAGCGGATAATTTGAAGAAACACGGCGGGTTTGTCGCGGGTATCAGACCGGGTAAAAATACGGCTGAGTATTTAGATTATGTCATTACAAGATTGACAGTTCTAGGCGCTACTTATCTTACGCTTTTGTGTATTTTGCCAGAGGTCTTAATTGACAGACTTTCGGTTCCGTTTATCTTAGGCGGCACAACCCTGCTTATCGTGGTTCAGGTTACTATGGATTTTGTAAGCCAGGTGCAGTCTCATCTTATTGCCCACCAATATGAGGGCTTGATTAAAAAAGCGTCATTGGCAGGTAAGAAGAAGAAATAATGCTGGGTAGAAAAATACATGTTGTTTTTACAGGCGCTCCTGGGTGCGGAAAAGGCACCCAGGCGCGTATTTTAACGGAAAAAATTGATATTCCGCATCTGTCGACCGGAGAGATTTTAAGAGCAGAGATAAAAAAAGCTACTCCGCAGGGTTTGCAGCTTAAAGAGCTTTTAGATAAAGGCAATTTGGCGACAGACGAGATGATTATTGATATTGTATCCTGCAGAATAGACGAGCCGGATTGTAAAGACGGCTTTATTTTAGACGGTTTTCCAAGAACATGTCCTCAGGCGGAAGCCATGCAGAAAATGTTTGCGGAAAAAAATATTAAGCTTGATGCCGTAATTGAAATTCAGGTTCCAGATGAAATAATTATGGAGCGAATTTTGGGAAGATACGCCTGTATGAAATGCGGGCAGGGGTATCATGATAAGTTTCTAAAACCCAAAGTTTATGGCGTTTGCGATAAATGCGGCGGCACGGATTTTTACAGGCGAATCGATGACAATAGAGAAACTGTCCAAAACAGGCTGGTAAACTACCGCGCGTTGACATATCCAACTATTCCATATTTTGAGAATCAGGGATTGCTGCGCACAGTGGACGGAACAAGCACTATTGAAGCAGTTTCAAAGAAAATCGACGAGGTTTTGGGGATAGATAAATAGGTTCTGTTTTTGGGAACTAAAAAGTTGAAGATAAGTAGAAAGTTAAAAAAAAGTAAAAAAGTGAAGTTTTTTTGATTTTTTATTAAAAGTATAGTTGACACCAACGAATATTAGCCTTATAAAAGGCGTAATTTTGAAAAGTGGTGATCAACTTTTTGAATGGGTTAATTTTTGAGAAAAATGGAGATTTAATTTGGCTCGTATAGCTGGTGTAAATATTCCAACTGCCAAAAGAGTGGAGGTTGCTTTAACCTATATTTTTGGCATTGGTAGAAAATCTGCTGAAGACATTTGTAAAAAAAGCGGAATTACTTCTGAGCGCCGTGTTCATCAGTTGACAGAAGATGAAGTTGCTAAAATACGTGAAATCATTGATGCTGAATACTTGGTTGAAGGTGAATTACGCAGAGAAGTTAACGTTAACATCAAAAGACTTATGGATCTTGGATGTTATAGAGGTTTAAGACATCGTAAAGGTTTGCCGGTTCGTGGACAAAGCACTAAACAAAATGCTCGTACACGCAAAGGTAAAAAGAAAACTGTTGCGAACAAGAAGAAGTAAGGTATAACGCAAATGGCTAAAGCAACACAACAACGTGTTAAGAAAAAAGAGAAAAAGAATATTACAGCGGGCGTAGCTCACGTAAATTCTACTTTTAACAACACAAGAGTAACAATAACTGATGCTCAAGGCAATACGGTAGCGTGGTCTACTGCCGGCGCGCAAGGTTTTAAAGGCTCAAGAAAGTCTACTCCTTACGCTGCGCAGACAGCTGCGGAAGAAGCTGGTAAAAAAGCTCAGGAGCATGGAATGAAAACTTTGGAAGTTGAAGTTAAAGGACCAGGTTCCGGTAGAGAATCTGCAATTAGAGCATTACAAGTAATTGGTTTTACAATTACTGCAATTCGCGATGTGACTCCGATACCTCATAATGGTTGTCGTATGAAGAAGAGACGCCGCGTCTAATAAGAGTTTTCTAGATAGTGAGGCTTTACGGCCTCGCCATCTTTTGATTTTACGTAATAAATTTTGCAAAAAAGAAGAGGATATATCAGTGATTCAAAAGAATTGGCAAGAACTTATTAAACCAACCAGCTTGGAAGTTGTTAACGAAAATGGAAACAAAGCTAAGATAGTGGTTGATCCTCTCGATAGAGGTTTTGGTTTAACTTTGGGTAACGCTCTAAGAAGAGTTTTATTGTCTTCTTTGCAAGGCGGCGCGGTTACGGCTATCAAAATTGACGGCGTACTGCACGAGTTCTCAGTTATTCCAGGTGTTAGAGAAGATGTGACAGACATCGTTTTAAATGTTAAAGGTCTGGCGGTTGCCGTTCACGGCGAAGGCGCGAAAAACTTAACTCTTAAAGCGGAAGGTCCGGCAGAAGTCACTGCTGCGATGATACAAACAACTCATGATGTGGAAATTAAAAATCCCAATCATGTTATTTGCACATTGGACGCCGGCGCAAAGATTAATATGGAACTTACCGTTGATACAGGCAAAGGTTATGTTCCTGCTTATCAAAACAAAGCGGCTGACGCCCCAATCGGCGTTATCCCTGTTGACGCAATCTTTTCTCCTGTTAAAAAAGTTTCTTATAAAGTTGAGAATACTCGTGTTGGTCAAGCAACCGACTACGATAAATTAACTTTGGTCGTTGAGACAAATGGTGTGGTTTCTCCTGAAGATGCGGTTGCTTATGCGGCTAGAATTCTTCAAGACCAATTAAAACCATTTATTAACTTTGACGAGCCGGAACCAGAGACTAAAATTGAGAAGGAAGAGCTTCCTTTCAACAGAAATTTGTTGAAGAAGGTTGAAGAATTAGAGCTTTCTGTTCGTTCTGCTAACTGCCTGAAAAACGACAATATCGTTTACATCGGCGACTTAGTACAGAAAACAGAGGCAGAAATGCTTAGAACTCCAAACTTCGGTAGAAAATCTCTTAACGAGATTAAAGAAGTATTGGCAAAAATGGGTATTCATCTTGGTATGGAAGTTCCAGGATGGCCGCCTGAGAATATTGAGGATCTAATACGTCGCCTCGACGAGCATTTTTAGAAGTTCGCTCTAAGGATTTCTAATACAGAAATTTCGGATAAGGAAATTTTCACATAGGTTTTTCTATGCTAAAAAATTTCCTTTCCTTATTTCTTATTATTAATCTCTTATATCAAACTTCTTATTGCCCTTAAAAAGGTAAGTGGCTGCATATATTGAAAAGTAGTGTGGCTTATGTTTTATCCGGCTTGCGCGTCAAGCCAGCTGTATATGAAAGGAAAAGTTATGAGACACGGCATGAAACATAGAAAATTTAGTATGACTAAAAGTCAAAGAAGAGCTTTGTTTGCTAACCTGACAGGCGCATTGCTTAGCCATGAGCAAATTAAAATTACTCTTCCAAGAGCAAAAGAATTAAGAACATTTGCTGACAGCATGATTACATTGGCTAAAAAAGGTGATTTAAGTTCTAGAAGAAGAGCAGTCTCTTTCTTGCGTGATCAAGAAGTTGTTTCTAAGCTTTTCTCCATTTTAGCAGAGCGTTACAAAGACCGTAACGGCGGTTATACAAGAGTTCTTAAGGCAGGCATTCGTTATGGCGATGCCGCTGATATGGCTATCATCGAGCTGGTTGACAGAGATACATCTGCAAAAGGCGCCAAAGATATTGCGCGCGTAGCTTTAGAAAAAGCTGCTGAAGCAGAAGCTGAAAAATCAGAATAAAAATCGACCCGTATATAAAAGGCGAATCGTGAAAACGGTTCGCCTTTTTTGTTGTTGAATTAATGTGTTTTCTTTCGTATAATGCGCCTACTAGCTATTATTAGAAAATAATCAAAAACCATATAAAAATGAAAAAAATCCTTTCAAGACATGGAAAATACCGTATTTTTTCACAAGGTGGAAAGCAGGGTATTGGAAAAAGAAAGTTCCTCTCTCCCTTGGAGGTTGTTATGCCAGCCAAGGTAGATAAGGTGGAAAAAGACTACTCATTTGAGGACAAAGTCTTCAAAATAATTACTTCCGACCGATGCGGTCTTTATGATGTTGAAACAAAACGCACCTTTATTCCCGTCGTCTACAAAAATATTGTCCGCGGCTGGGAAGACAGGGTTATCGTTTCCGACAACTTTAAAAAGTATTATGTTGTCAATTATAAGAATGAGGAAATAATCAAAGCAAGCGATTATATTTTCCCGACTTCTTATAATAACAAAAGATGTTTCGCGGTCTGTCGGAACGAGAAATGGGGCATTCTGGACTATAATGGAAAAGAACTGCTGCCTTTTATCTATGATACGATTTCAGAGTATCTTGAAAAGTATTTGGTCTACGGCTTTGAAGGAGAATACGTTCTTTATAATATTGCTGCCGGCGCCGAGCTGTGCAGAGAAGATAAAGAAATTCGCTTCAATGAATACTACTTTTACACATCGGACCGTTGGGTTTATGTGGACGCGGACGCCAAATGGCATCATGACTACGAAGAAGACGTAAAACACGGGAGGAAAAACGGAGATTTCGTTTATCCGCTTTAACCTCTAACGGAATTGAACAAAAAGCGAATCGTCAGTGGTTCGCTTTTATTTGTCACATTATGCGGTTATTGTTCAGGCAAAATTTGGCAGGGTGTATAGTTCGCCTGCTGAAGACGCAAAAAAAGAATTTTTCGATGCAATATCTTAATTTGCAATAAATGTCTCGACTTATAAAAAATGTTTTGACAATGTAGGGATTCATGGTAAATGATATTTGAAAAGGCACTTTTCAAAGGTATGATTTTATGCAAAATAATCTCTATGTTTTAAATTTTTCAACAACATTGCACGAATTAAGGGAAAAGCTGGAAGACTTAAAAGTTGACAGCGGGTCGAGCTATGTAAATTTTGAAGTCTATTCCAACGGCGAATTTAAGGATGAGCAGGTAGAAAAAATCAAAAATAATTATATGGACTGGAAAAAGCAGACAAGGTCTTTGGATGAGGCTCTGGATGGCGTTGATAAAAGCGTGGAGACTTCGATAAATCTTAAAAAGTTAAAATGGATGGATGTCCAAATTCTGGATAACCTGACAAAACAGGCAGAAGAAGGAAATTGGATACTCATAGTTCCAGACGAGTTTTTACAAAGACAGCATAAAATTATTTCATCGCTTCAAGTCTCTCTGAATAAGCAGGAAGATATTGGTTCTGATATTTTAAAAGCCATAAATATTGAAATGGAAAAAGTTAAAGAAAATCTTCAGCCTACAGATAAAAAAGATGTTTGGGAAAGAAAATGGAAAAATAATACCATAGACTCTTACAAAAAACAAAACGACAGAGAAGAACCAAACGTATTTTCCGGGGTTGCAATTGATTATATGAGGAGAAACGGTTATACACGATTATTGGAAGTCGGACCCGGTGCCGGAAGGGATACTCAGATATTTGTTGGAAGCGGCTTGGATGTTACGGCGGTTGAAATTTCTGGTTCGGCGGTAGAGCGATTAAGGAACGATTTTCCTTCGGCGAACATTATTGAAAGCGATATAAGAACCTTTAATCCTTCGTCGCGCCTAAAAGTTGACGCTGTTTACGCCTTCTCGGCTCTGCACTATTTTAATGATGACGAAACCACTGAAATATATAAAAAGTTAAATTCGTTTATGGTTAAAAACGGCGGGCTTTTTGCGGCATGCAGGTCCGTAAATGATGGAATGTATGGAAAAGGAAAAGAAATCGGGCAGGATACGTTTATTTTTAACGGCGCGTCTCGCAGATTCTTTAGCGAAAAAGCAATGGAAAAACAACTGGCAAAAACTGGTTTCGAAATAGAAAACGCGCGCGAGCGAACAATCGTTTATCATAATTATGATAAAGGTTTTGAAAGCACGTTTCTTGAAATAATCGCCAGAAAAGTAAGGTAGTTTTTACAAAAACTCTTTTCTGACTTTATCAATATTTAAGAAAAACCACTGAACGGCTATCAAAGTGTGAGAGTTGATTATTTTGCCGCTATCAAGCATTTTTCTCAAATCCGCGGCTTTTATAAGAGTAATCTTTGTATCTTCGCTTTCGCTTTTAATACCTCCGCTTATCCCAAGGTTTCCAGTGTTTACCTTTGCGCAAAACAGATGTATTTTTCTGGAGCTGAAACTTATTTCCGGGAAAAATGAACCAATTTCTAAATATTTTTCAATCTCGCAATTTGCTTCTTCCATAGCTTCTCTTTTAACTGTTGCGATAAAGTTATCGTCGCCCTTGTCAACCAAACCGGCGGGTATTTCCAACGGGCAGGGAATGTTGTCCGCCACATAGCAGCCAGGTCTGAACTGCTCGATAAAAACTATGCCGTCAACGCGGGGGTCATAAAGCAGAACGGCAACGGCATCTTTTCTTTGAAAGATTTCTTTGTCCATCGTAAAAGTTTCTTTTCCATCGAAGCTTTTAAACTCAAAAAAATATTTTGTGATTTTGTTAAAGCCTTTATAAACAATTTCACTGCCAAGTATTTTTACATCTTTCATCTCAAGTTTTTCCTAACCTCTTCTTTATCATCTAAATGATATTTGGTTGTTCCGATTATCTGATAATCTTCGTGTCCCTTTCCGGCAAGAAGAAGAATATCTCCAGATTTAAGCTTTGACATAGCGGTTTTAACCGCGGTCTTTCTATCTCCAGCGTCTATTCCCTTGTTTGGACATCCGGCGAGAACTTCCCGTCTGATTGTCTGCGCGTCCTCTGTTCTGGGGTTGTCGTCAGTTACGTAAACAATGTCCGCAAAGTCTTCGGCGGCTTTTCCCATTTTCGGTCTTTTGGTTTTGTCTCTGTCTCCGCCGCAGCCGAATAATACGGCAAGATTATTTTTTGCATAAGGTCTTAAAGCTTTTATCGCTTTTTCCAAAGCGTCTGGAGTATGCGCGTAATCAACATAAATTTCCGCTCCGTTTGACATTTTTCCCGCAAAGTCTAAGCGTCCGGGAGGAGGAGTTAATGACGGCATAATCTCCGTAACTTTTTCTTTGTCAAACCCGCAGGCTATTATCATCCCCATAGCGCAAAGAGAGTTCATAATTTGAAAGTCTCCGACAAGCATGGTTTCATATTTAAATGGTTTGCCAAAAACCTCGATTGCAATGTTTCTTCCCTCGGCGGAGATGAGCTTCAGCTCTTTGCCGTTTTTTCCATAACTCCATGTTTTCCGCCCGCTGTCGGCAAATTTTTCATAGGCATCACTGTCCGCGTTTATTATGGCTATGCCGTTTTGCGGAAGAACTTCGGTAAAAAGTTTTTTCTTTGCCAATAGGTAGTCTTCCATATTTTTGTGATAATCTAAATGGTCTTGTGTAAGGTTGGTAAAGCCGGCTGCTTTTAGGTCTACATCTTCAGCCCTGTGTTGGTCGAGACCGTGGCTCGAAGCTTCATAAGCGACGGCTTCAACGCCGTTTTCCGCAAGTTTTTGCAGGGTTTTATGAAACTCAATCGCATCTGGAGTTGTAACCCCAAAATCAAAGCTGTAGTCATCAGAGACAACGCCTAATGTTCCAATTGTCGCGGATTTTAACCCGAGTTTCTTAAACATTTGCGCACAGAAAGACGCGATGGAAGTTTTGCCGTTTGTTCCTGTTACGGCAACAATATATTTGGGCTTGTTATGGAAAAATCTGCCGGCAGCCTGAGAGATGGTTTTTCTGATGTCGTTTACTTTGAAATATGGAACCCCGACATCATGCAAATCTTCGTCGCCAATGACGACGACAGCGCCGTTTTTTACCGCATCTGGAATAAACTCGCTGCCTTTTCTGACCGCGCCAGTTACGGCAAAGAAAAGAGCGCCGGGAGCCGCTTTTCTTGAATCTAAGCAGATGTCGGATACTTCAATATCCGGCAACCCTTCTAATAAATTAGATAACTTCATCGCTTAGCTCCTTTGCTAAATTAGTAAAGTCATATCCGCGTTCTTTATAGTTTTTGTACATATTAAAACTTGGCGCTGCGGGAGAAAGCAGAACAATGCCTTTTTTCAGCCTTTTGACTGCCTCAAAGACAGCTTCTTTCATGTTGTTGACCTGCACGCATTTTGAGTTTTTCAGCATGCGTCCTGTGTCAGGCAGGCACAAAGCGACTTTAATTCTCAGGGTGTTTTCAATAAACTTGTCAAGCTCCGTATAGTCTGGTCCGTTATCGAAACCTCCGACAATGAGAGCGATGTCTTCGTCAAAAGAGTTAACCCCCGCGATAACGCTGTCAGCAACAGTCGCTATACTGTCATTAATAAACTTAAGCCCGTTTTTTTCATAAACTTTTTGCAGTCTGTGTTCCAATGGAGCAAAATCTTTTAACGCGCTTAAGGCTTTTTTATAATCCAGTCCCAGAGATTTTATTATTGTCAGCACGCCGCATATATTTGATAAGTTATGCGCGCCAAAAATCTGCAGCGGAGGAAGGTCTAATTTTTCCTTTTTATCATAAATTGAGCCGCCATCGACATGGAATCCGTTGTCTTTGTCATAATAGATTATATTGTTGCCCTTAAATTCTCTAAGCCATTTGTCCTCATAGTTTAAGATTTTGACAGTTTGTGGGTATTTTAAGATGGACAGCTTGTCCATGCGATAGTTTTCATAAGTTAAGTGCCAGTCTGTATGCGCCTGTGAAATGTTTACGACCATCGCGTAATCCACGGGGTAATCCAAACTCATAATTTGAAAACTTGAAAGCTCAAAAACCAGATAATCGACTTTTTGTTCCAAAAAATCTAGAGGAGGGGTTCCGATATTACCAGCGAGACCAACTTTTTTTCCTAGTTTTTCGAGCATAAAACTCAGCATTGAAACAGAAGTGCTTTTTCCTTTTGTTCCTGTAATACCAATGACAATCGGCTTGTAAGAAAGATTTGCAAAGAAAATGTTTAATACGGACGTAAAGATAACGCCTCTGTTTTTTGCTTCTTTAATTTGAGGCAGATAAAAGCTCACTCCGGGAGATTTTATTATTATTTCCGCGTCATCAGGAATGATGTTTTCTTCTATTATTCCTAAAGTTTCGTTGGCGAGATTTTTGTTCCACCATGATATTACCGCCTGTCCTTCAACGCCCGTTCCCCAAAGGTATGTTTTCCTGCCGATAAACTGTTCTTTCTTCATTCGAATCGCCTTAGATGTATTTTGATATTTAATAATAAAATAAAGCACTTTAAAATTAATTAAAGCGCTTTATCAAAATTGTTAGCTAATGTTAGTTGATTAGCATTATTTACCGCATTTGCAGCCTTTTTTATCGCAGCCGCCTTTGTTGTTTTTAAGAATAGACTTACCGGCATAAATAGCCATATCGCCTAATTCTTCCTCAATACGGATTAATTGGTTGTATTTTGCCATACGGTCAGTTCTTGATGCGGAACCAGTTTTGATTTGACCGCAGTTGGTAGCGACGGCAATATCAGCGATAGTCGTATCTTCCGTTTCGCCGGAACGGTGAGAAAGAACGGCCGTATAACCTGCGCGGTGAGCCATATCAACAGCCTGCATAGTTTCTGTTAATGAACCGATTTGGTTAACTTTGACAAGAATAGAGTTTGCAATGCCTTTTTCAATGCCCATAGCAAGACGTTTTGGATTGGTTACGAATAAGTCGTCACCAACCAGTTGTACTCTGTCACCAATAGCTTCGGTTAACATTTTCCAGCCTTCCCAGTCATCTTCAGCCATACCGTCTTCAATTGAGAAGATAGGGAATTTGTCGCAAAGACCTGCATAGAACTCAACCATTTGCGCAGCCGTATATGATTTGCCTTCGCCGGTCATTTCATATTTGCCGTTTTTATAAAACTCGGATGAAGCCGCGTCTAACGCCAGCATAACATCAACGCCGGCTTTATAACCGGCATCGCCGATAGATTTTACGATAAATGTCAAAGCTTCGTCAGCGGATTTTAAGTTTGGAGCAAAACCGCCTTCGTCGCCAACATTTGTGTTGTAGCCGGCAGCTTTTAAGTTTTTCTTTAATGTATGGAAAATTTCCGCGCCCATACGGACAGCTTCTTTAATGCTTGGCGCGCCAATCGGCATAATCATAAATTCTTGAATGTCAATCGGGTTGTCGGCATGCTGACCGCCGTTAATGATGTTCATCATCGGAACTGGAAGAACGCGAGCCATTGTGCCGCCAAGGTAGCGGTATAAAGGAAGAGCCGCTTCTTCAGCCTGCGCTTTTGCCACAGCCATAGATACAGCCAAAATAGCGTTGGCGCCCAAACGTCCTTTGTTTTCTGTGCCGTCAAGGTCAATCATAGCCTGGTCGATAGCAATTTGGTCGTCAGCGTCCAAGCCTGCTAAAGTGTCATAAATTTCATCATTAACATTATCGACAGCTTTTAGAACGCCTTTGCCCAGATAACGGCTTTTATCGCCGTCGCGAAGTTCAACAGCTTCATGAACGCCGGTTGATGCTCCAGAAGGAACAGCGGCGCGACCGAAAGCGCCTGATTGTAAAACAACATCAACTTCAACTGTTGGATTTCCACGTGAGTCAAGTATCTCTCTTGCGTGAATATCAATAATTGCACTCATTTTATATTCCTTTCGAAAGTATTTAAAAAAACTACTTGTAAACTCCATCATTTTTATACGTTTGTCAAGAAAAACTCCAGGCTATCACCAGTAATTTAATAACTAAAAAAGTTTATTGATTCTGTAGATTAAATTATGTAGTTTTTGTTTTAAGGACTCATAATAAAAAGGAAAAGAAATGATTTGGTGGGGTGTTAAAACTGAAGCCGCTTTTGACGTTTGGTCAATAGAACATTTGATAATGGGCATTACCGTGGGTTGGATTGCCGATAAAATTATCTCAAAAAGAATCCTGGGCGATGAAAAAGTCTCTGAAAAAACCAGAAACAGAATCAATGTTGTTATTGTTTTGATGATAGCGTATATGTGGGAAACTTTAGAACATTATATTGAAACAGGATTGTTCGGAGGACCTGTCAGATATTGGTTTCAGGGAGTTGAGCATTGGACCAACCGCCTTATCTTTGATAATATTATGGTTGTTTTAGGCTGGACGATATATGTAAAAAGAGGCGGTTTTGTGTGGTTTGCCAGAGTGTTTTCAATAGTGTGGCTGACCGTGCATATTTTTATGTTTCCGCACAGCATGTATTTGCACACAATGTTTGAGAATAATGATAATAATGAAATCAACGCAATAGAAGTTTTGGAAACAGAAAAAGACTAAAAAATTAAAAACAACCTTGTCAATAAGGTTGTTTTTGTTAAAATGGAAAAAACTATCGGGGGTATATGAAATGTTTACAGATAAATGGCACCGCCGTTTTATGGAAGTTGCAAAACTTGTTTCTTCATGGTCTAAAGACCCAAGTACCAAAACAGGGGCAATAGTTGTCGGACCAGATAAGGAAATTCGCGCGACCGGATACAACGGACTGGTTAGGGGCGTTAACGACAGCAGGTCGGAGCGTTTTGAGCGTCCTACTAAATATGATTTTTTTGAGCATGCGGAGAGAAACGCCGTATATAATGCTTCGCTCACCGGGACATCATTGAAAGGCTGCGTTATGTATGCTACGCACCCTCCTTGCACAGACTGCGCGAGAGCGATTATTCAGGCGGGAGTAAAAATGGTCGTGACAAATGAAATGAAAATAGATGCAAACACTCCAAAAAACACATGGAGAGACCAGCTTAACTATTCAAGACAAATGTTTGATGAAGCAGGAGTCGAATATAAAGAGTTGCCAATCGAGTAAAGTTCCTGTATAAGTAGAAAAAGTCTACAGATATTATTTTTGGAGTTTACCATGAGAATTCTTATAGCTGATGATCACGCTCTGTTTAGAGAGGGCTTGAAAAATTTTTTAGAAGATATTGACCCTAAAATTGAATTATTTCAATCGGCTGACTATGCCCAGACAATAGAGATTTTAAATAAAGAGAAAACTATTGATTTGGTTATTGTCGATCTGGATATGCCGGATATGGGCTGGGAAGACGGGTTGAATTTGCTTGTGAAAAATTTGGAAAAAGACACGAAGTTTCTCATTATATCGGCTTCGGAAGATGTAAAAACCGTCAAAAAATGTCTGGAACTTGGAGCCAGAGGCTATATTCCCAAACGCACGGATCCAAAAATCCTTGAAAGCGCTATAAGAATTGTAATGGATGACGGAATTTATCTGCCGTCCGACATTCTTCACAAATATTTGATTTCAAATCCTGACAAAAGCCATAAAGAAAAAAGCAAACTGCTTACGGAAAGGCAGGAGCAGGTTTTAAGACTCGCGGCAAGCGGATTGTCCAATAAGCAGATTGCCTACGAACTCGGAGTGGTCGAATCTACGGTTAAGCTGCATATAAACTCGCTTCTTAGGGCTTTTGGCGCAAAGAACAGAACTCAGGCGATTATGTTTGCTCAAAAAGAAGGGCTTATATAAGAAGCTTTTGAAACAATTTCTAAATTTTTTGCTTTATATAAAGAAAAATATGCTTATACTATAATTAGTTTATTGTAGGAGCATGCGGGTGAAAAAATTTGTTGCGTTTTCAGCATTGATGTTGTTGCTGTTTTGTGCGTTGATTAAAAGCGCTGACGCGGCTGTTATGCCTCCTCATAAAATGGTGGATTTCAAAAATAAAATAGCCTTTACCGAAGATGAAAAAGAATGGTTTAAAAAACATCCGACCCTTAAAGTCGCGGTGCTGAAAAACTACTATCCTTATGAATATGTTGACGCTAATGGAATATATAAAGGAATTGCCTCTACCTATTTATATGAAATAGAAAGGGAAACAGGGATTTCTTTTGAAGTAGTTCCTTTTGAGCATCCCATACAGGCGATTAATGCCTTTAATAAAGGCGAGGTCGATATTTTTTCTCTTGCCGTAGATACGGATGTATATTCAAAAAACAGTTTGTTCTCAAGTTCGTATTTATCATTTAATGTCGGTATTTTTACTAATGGCGAAAATAGATTATTGATAAACTCTATGGATGATTTGAAGGGAAAGAAAGTCGCGGTTTATAGACCAACTCTGATATTCTTTCCTATTGAAGATAGCGACTTTGAATTAATCGTTGTCGAAAGTGTTGTCGACGGTCTCAAAGGCATAAGCAAAGGTACTTATGACGCATACATCGGAGACATATTTAATACTAAAAGCGTAATTGTAAGAGTTGAGCTTGACAACGTTTATCTCGCAACGTCTTTAAACAATAGTATGTTTACCATTAGCATAGGTCTGCTTAAAAAGCATAAGATGTTTGTTCCGATAGTAAATAAAATAATATCGAAGTTTAATCATCTTACTCAATTGCAGGTTATGGAGATTTGGACAAAGAGCAATAAAGATTCTCCAGAGATGATACAAGGCGCTTATCAGAAATATTTGTTTATTGTGAGCCTGTTGTTTCTTGCGGTTTTATTGGGCTTATACTTAAGGCTTTTGCAGATAAAGCTTAAATCAAAAAAAATTAATGAGCTTAGAAAAGATTATAAAAATCTTTTTGACGGCACTCCCGTCGCGATGTTTGTTCATAAAAACAACCGTATACTATATGTCAACAAAGCCTTTGCAAAACTTGTCGGGGAAGATGAAAAAAGTCTTTTAAGCGGAAGTTCGTTTGATTTTATCAACGCAAGTTTTATTAAGCCGGCAAAAAGGCATAATCCCGATAAGAAGCTTGATATTGAAGAAGATATAAAAATATATGACATCAATGGCAATATTAAATATATAAACCTGAAGAGCATTAACATAAAAATCGGCAACCAGTCTCAGGAGCTTATAATAGTTGTTGATGTAACATACCGTAAAGTTTTGGAAGATGAGAGAAGAGACATATTAAAAAAAGTCGCGAGTATTCAAAAAATGGAATCAGTCGGTTTGCTTGCCAGCAAAGTCGCGCATGATTTTAATAATATTCTGGCTGGCATAAACGGCGCTGCAGAATTTATGAATATGAATATTTCGGATAACAATCCTTTGAAAAAATACCCGGAAATAATTATAAACGCATGCCACAGAGCGGCATATTTGACCAAGCAGCTTTTGTTCTTTTCAAAAGACAAAACCCATGTTTTGAAAAACATCAATCTTAATAACTGTGTTGAAGAGGGCGTCGCATTATTAGAGCAGGCGGTTAAAAATAATCCCGAGATTAAAATAGTATCCAATATCAAGGCAAAAGACAGCAATATAATAGGCAATGAAGATTTGCTTGAGAATATAGTAATAAATCTTGGCATAAACTCCCGCGATGCTTTTTCAGAAAAAGGCGGCAATATAACAATCGAGACAAAAGATATAGTTTTGACAAAGAGGGATATTGAAGCGACGATGTTTGATGTCGAAGACGGCGAATATGTGGAGCTTTCTGTTGAAGACAACGGCAGAGGAATTCCCTATGACATACAAAACAAAATTTTCGAGCCGTTCTTTTCAACCAAAGGTCCTGATAAAGGAAACGGTTTGGGGCTGTTTGCGGTGTATGGCGTAATCCGCGAGCATAAAGCGACGATGAAGCTTCAGAGTATTCCCGGAGAAGGAACAAAAATATCGATATTCTTTCCGCTGATTAAGAGCGAGAAAAAAATCAGCAGCGCGCGCAAATCAAAAAAGAAAATAAAAGCAAAGATACTTCTGGTTGATGATGAAGAAATTTTGTTAAGCCTTTTGAAAGATATTCTCGAATACTTGGGCGCAAAAGTTGTTGTTGCGAAGAGCTACGACGAGGCTATGGAACGGTATAATGAAAATCAGGATGTGGATTTGATTATGCTTGATGTGGTTATGCCCGGAAGAGGCGGGCTTGATGTCTATAAATCTATCAGAGCCAAAAAAGAAGATATAAAGGCAATCTTCATCAGCGGATATACGGCAGATGACGAAATCGGCGATATGATACCAAGAAATAAAAATCTCGGGTTCATTGCAAAACCTTATAATGTTTCGGAAGTTGCTGAGAAAATAACGGATTTATTGAAGAAATAGGAAATTAGTATCTTACTTCCGCTTCGTAAGCGTATACGATTTTTGTATCTTCTTCTCTTTCTTCTCTGCTTAGTTCGCATACAAGAAGATTATCAGCTTCAAAAATGCTGTCGAATACTTCATTGCTTAGTCCGTTAAGGATGATGAAGTCATTTTCATTACGGTGTAAAACGCCGGAAGAGCTTTCTCTATCTAATTCGATATATGGATTATTAGGCTCAGTTTCTTGTTGATAAATCAACAACATTAACTCATCCTCATCATTTATAATGAAATCGAAGATATCATAATCTGTACTGTCCATTTTATACCCTTTCTTTGTTTTAATAATTAGATTAGTTAAAATATATATTTCATAGTATTAATAAATGTATAAAATTACAAGCCAAATATTGATAATTATAAGATTATGGTATAAAAGGGTTAAATAATCATAAGTTAAATCGGCATAAAATGAGACATACGATAGATAAATTTTTGGAGCTTCTTAAGTGGCCTGTGGCAATAATTGCGCTGCTGTCGCTGCCCGCATTAATTGAGAGTTTTTCTTTCAAGTATTTCAAATTTTCCCATCTAAGATATTTAGTTATGGGAGCCGGATTTATACTGTTTTTCATTTCGAGAACAATGGCGGATAAGTCGGTTAAAGTCACTATGCAGATAGCAGCTCATGAGTTTACGCATGCGTTTTTTGCGCTTATTACCATGCATAAAATCAACCATATAAGGCTTAACCCTGATAACTCCGGCGGCGAAATGGGGTTTAAGGGAAAAGGCAACTGGCTGATTATTATATCGCCGTACTTTTTTCCTCTATTGGCTTTTTTTTATATGATAACGGTTTCTATTTATACTAAAATCGCGCCGGTTAATGATACGATAAATTTAATTTTGAGCGGTTTTTTAGGATATTTTTTAGCATATCATGTAGACACGGTGGTTTCGCAGATTCATGAAAAGCAAACAGATTTAACAAAGGCAAAATATAGTTTCTGCGTGATGTTTCTGCCGAGCGCAAATTTATGGACAATCGGCTGCATACTCGCTTTTAACAGCAGAGGATGGGAAGGTATGTGGGCATATACCAGGCTTATTGGCAAATTGAATATGGATAATTTAAAATATATTCTAAGCTATATTTTTTAAGTTATAAAAAACTCAATTCACAGCTATCAGCATCAATTAAAACTTTTCTGCCGATGGGCATTATGTGTCTGCTTGGTCCGTGTCCATAAGGGAAGTTTTTTATTATCGGTATGTTTAATCCTCTGCAGAAATTATTTATAATATCGTCAATGCTAATATCTCTTTGCATAGAGTTTTCGCAGTCGACAAATTCTCCTATGATAATCCCTTTAACATTATGAAAATTTTCATTTTTTCTAAGCTGGTCGAGAAATAAATCTATTCTGTATGTTCTTTCCTCAGTGTCTTCTATGAGAAGTATGCTGTCTTCTTTTAGGGGAAAATATTTTGTCCCGGTCAAACCGTTCAACAACGCCAAAGTTCCGCCAACCAACACGCCCTCGGCTTTTCCATTATGAAAAGTTTCTCCAGCCTTAATATTTTTTTGAGCGCCGCTGAAAATTTCTAAAAGCGATTTTTCTACTATGCCGTCAATTTTTTCATATATAAAATCAAACATCAAAAGAAACCCCGAGTAGCTTACCGATTTTGTTTGGGAATATATCGCAAGCTGTAAAGAGGTGGTGTCGCTAAAGCCGAAAAACGGTTTGGGATTTTTTTTGATAGTTTCATAATCAATATAGTCCAATATTTTCTGACTTCCCGCACCGCCTCTTGTTGTGAAGATTGCTTTTATTTCGGGATTGGCAAAAAAGGAATTTATATCAAATGCTCTTTCTTCCGGCGTTCCCGCCATCCAGAAGTTTTTTCGAAAAATATTTTCTCCCAGAACACATTCAAAGCCTAATGACGTTAAATAGTCCATGCCTTTTTGAAAATCTTTTTGCTCAATGTAGGACGAGGGAGAAACAATGCCTACTTTATCGCCTTTTTTTAACATTATTTTATCTCCTTCAAAATACTTTTGCAGAAGTCTTCCAAAGAATTGTCTCTTGCTCCCATAGCGATTATTCTATCGCCAGCTTTTGCATTTTTAAGGATAATTTCCCGCGCTTTGTCTTTAGTCTCGGTAAATGCTGCGTTAAGCCCAAGCTTTTTTGCATATTCGACCATTTCTTTCGCCGAAAGTTTGTCTGCTTCGGTTTTATAAAAAATTTCCGGCATAAGCAGGATGTCGTCTTTGTTTAAGGTTTGCGCAAAAGATTCCATAATCTGCATGCCGTATAGTTTTGCAGGGTCGGGACCATGGATTTGAAACATTATTATCAGCCTTCCGTTATAGCTTTTTAATGCTTTGGCGGAAGCGAGAACTTTTTCGGGATTATGAGCGAAGTCGTTTATTACGGTTATATCGTTTTTTCTGCCTATAAGCTCCAAGCGCCTTTTTGTTCCCAAGAATCCTTCAAGGGCTTTTGCCGTTTCAAACTTGTCAATTCCTAAAAGAGAACACGCGGCAATAGCAGTCAGCGCATTTTCAACATTAAATTCTCCGATTTGTTTCAGCTTAAATGTTTTTCCCGCGAGTTTATATTCAATGCCGTCGGGTAGGTTTTTAATATCATAAGCATGAAAATCGGCGTTTTTATCTTTTAATGAAAACCACACGGTTTTAATTTTATTATTTGCCAGCTCTTTGCAGTATGGACAGTCGGCATTTAAAACCAAACCATGTTTCGGTTTTTTTGCAACATTTGCAAAAATCTGTTTTATTTCTTCTAATGGTTTGTGGTCGACAGATATGTTATTTATTGTGGTTATATAAGGATTATATTGCTCGATTGTTCCGTTGCTTTCATCCGCTTCAATTACGCAAATGTCGCCTTTGTTGTAAATCATGTAAGGCATTGGGTTTTTGTCTTCATAATTTTTGAGCATTCCGCCGCCAATCATGCAGGGTTTCTTGTCCATAACATCCAAAGCGTAGCCTATCATTGCCGTTGTCGTAGTTTTTCCGCTTGTTCCACCAACGGCAATATTATATTTGTATTCATCAAAAATCTCCGCCAATAAATCAGGTCGGGTTTTTATGGGGATGTCTTTTGCTAAAGCCGCTTTGACATCAGGATTTGAGTCGTTTATCGCGGTTGAAATATAAAGAGTTTCAATGTCATCCGTTATGGCGGAGCCATTCTGAGGCTTTATTGCAATGCCGATACTTTCAAGATATTCTTTTATTTTTTGATTGCCTTCCGCCTGGGTGTCGAAGTTTCTGTCTGTTCCTACAACTTCATATCCTCTTAATCTCATAATTTGAGCCAAAGGGTTCATTCCATTGCCGCCGATTCCGCTAAAGCAAATTTTAGTCATATTCAATTCCTTACTATATGGCGTTAAAAGTTGACTCTTCCTGCTCTTTAATCAGTTGAAGATTTTTATAGTCGATTATAATGTTGCTTTCGTTTTTATCGTTAACCTCAATGGATAAACCAACTCCGATTTTCTCGTCGTTGAAGGTAGAATATAAAACAGCCTCTTCATTTTTAATTTCCTGAAGAAAATCGTCCCCGCCGATGGCGCTTTCTGTTTTCTCGATTATTACTTCGGTTTTGTCTTTGTCAATTTGCTCAATTCTCTCCGTAATTGTTACTTTTGGAATAAATGTTTCTTTTTTATTGCCGTATTTTTTTTCTAAAAGGCGGGAATATTTGTTGTATTCTCTTAAAACTGCTTCGCCTTTTGCATTGTCTTTATACGAAGTTCCATAAGCGGCTATTCTCCACAATTTATTTTCTTTGCCGAAGAAAACGACGACTCTGTCAAAGTCATTTACGGGTTTTGGAAGATATGTCGCAAAATAAGAGCGAAGGCTTGCGGTATCGTCGGTCTCTTTAAGAACTACGCCCGTATCTTTTGTGTAGTTTATGCTTGAACCCCATGCCAAACCGAAAGGAGCTTCGCCGTATTTATCGACGATTTGGGGAGCGGCTTCTTTCTGAACGGTTTTTCTGCGTGCAGGCTGCGTGTTCAAACCTTTTATTTCAATTTTTTTCGGAGCGGAATTAAGCATTTTGCCCGCGTCCGTCTTTGCTTCCGCGGCTTTGTCCTGCACAACAATATCCTCCGATATAAGAATGCTTCTTAAATCCGCGGCTTCCTGAGCTGCTGCCGGGGAGATATATGAGGCTAGAAAACCCAAACCAAATAAATAAAAAAACTTTTTCATAACTTTCACCTTTTGTTGAACACTGTTCATAATTAATATATGATACCACTAAATATAAAACATTTTATTAAATAAGTAGAAAATGACAAACATAAAAAGCGAAATATACATCAATTTAGTTACAAAGGGCAGGGAACTTGTAATTGATAAGGGTGTGGAATATCTTACCGCGCGCAAATTATCCGAGGCTTCGGGCTATTCTGTCGGCACAATTTACAATCAGTTCTTCAATATGGACAATTTTATAATTGTTCAAAACATGCTCACATTAGACCAGGTTTATGATTCGCTGGTTAAAATCCGCAAAACAGATAATGCTTATGAAAACATAAACAATTATTTGAGTGCGGGAATTGATTTCGTGTATAAAAACTCCAATCTTTGGTCGCTGCTTTACGAGTTTCATCTTCGAAAACACGAAGACAAGCTTCCAGAAGAATATGCGAGAAGAATCGTTAAAGTGATGAAATTGATGTTTTCTGATTTTTCAAAAATAAACCCCGGAATAAAACAAAAGGAAAGAAAAATTCTGAAAAGAGTTTTGTGGCTTGCTTTGTTTTCTTTAAGTCCGTTTTTAACAAACAATTTGTTTGAAAATTTTAATGATGTAAGAAGAGAAACAGCCTGCCAGCTTCTTTTGAACACATACTTGGCTGGAATGACTTCTTTAGGGTAAGAATATGGGAATTTTCTATTCAATATACGGCAAAACCATTTTTTATATAAATTCTAAAGAATTTCTTGATGTCTTTATTAATAATCGGTTTTATATAATTTTGCTGGTTGTTATGCTGATGAGACTGAAATACAGCTCGTATAAAAGTTTTTTAATGAGCGCACTGGTTAATGTTCCGGGAACTTTTCTGCATGAGTTTATGCACTTTATTATCGGAGGCGCGCTTAATGCCCAGCCGTGCAATTTTACAATTATCCCGAAGAAAAGAGATGACGGCGGATATATTATGGGCAGCGTCGGTTTTAGAAATATTACTTTTTATAACGCGGTTCCCGCGTCTTTGGCTCCATTGCTGCTGCTGCCGTTGAGCTTTTATCTCAACAGATACTGGCTGCCGACGTTAAACACGACGTTTTTAAATTATGTTTTATATATCTTTTTACAGACCATAATAATTGAAAACGCTATTCCTTCACGCACAGATTTTAGGGTTGCGTGTATCTTTCCAAGCGGGCTTTTGCTATACTGCACATTGTTTATTTTGCTGTTGTTTCTTATATAAAAAAGGCTCCAGATTGGGGAGCTTTTTTTTAATTTTCCAGAGCGCCGACAACCTGTTCGGTCACCTTTTTTGCATCTCCGTAAAGCATTGTTGTATTGCTTTTATAGAATAACGGATTATCAACGCCAGAATAGCCGGATGCCAGCGAACGTTTTACGAAAAAGATAGTCTTGGCTTTTTCGACCTCAAGTATCGGCATGCCAAAAATTGGCGAGTCTGGATCGGTTTTTGCCAGAGGATTGGTAACGTCGTTTGCGCCGATTACATAAGCGACATCCGCGGTCGCAAACTCCCGGTTTATATCTTCAAGCTCAAAAACCTGCTCGTAAGGAATATCAGCTTCCGCCAGCAGAACATTCATGTGTCCTGGCATACGCCCGGCAACAGGATGAATTGCAAATTTAACCTCGACTCCTTCGCTCTGCAATATGCCGGTCATTTCTTTAATGATGTGTTGAGCCTGGGCGACAGCCATGCCGTACCCTGGAACGATAATCACCTTATTAGCATTTTTCATAATGAAAGCCGCGTCTTCCGGGCTTCCAGTTCTCGCATATTTTTCGCCTTCATCTTTCGCTCCGGCATAGGAGATATTGCCGAAGCCTCCCAGGATAACATTTGTCAGCGAGCGGTTCATCGCCTTGCTCATGATGTATGAAAGTATGGCGCCGCTGGCTCCGACCATGGAGCCGACAATTATCAGAAGATCGCTGTTTAGTGAAAAACCGACAAATACGGCTGCCCATCCCGTATAAGAGTTCAAAAACGAGATAACCACAGGCATGTCAGCTCCGCCGATTGGGATAACCGCAAGAACACCAAATATTAAGCTCACGGCGGTTAACGCATAAAAATAGTTTATGTTTTGCGTCATCGCAAACATAACGGTTAATACCGTGATAGCTATTAAAAGAGAAAGATTGACAGTCTTTTGCAAAAAGAAAGTAACGGCTTTTCCCGATATGATTCCCTGCAGTTTTCCAAAAGCGATAAAAGAGCCGGTAAACGCTATGCCGCCGATTATCAAACCCAGTGACGAAGTTATATAAGTTGTTCCTCCCTGGCGGATTTCGACCAGCGAAACCAGCACGGAAGTTAAGCCTCCGACGCCGTTTAAGAGAGCGACCATTTGCGGCAAAGCGGTCATTTTAACTTTCATTCCGCTGATAATGCCGATTACCGCGCCTGCCAGAATGGCTAAAACAACCCATTTATATTCGTCGGTAACTGGAGAATATAATGTTGCCGCAATAGTAATGAGCATTGCGATTATGCCAAGTATGTTGCCTCTTCTTGCAGTTTCCGGGGATGACAAGCCTCTTATTGAAAAGACAAAGAGAATGCTTGCGATAAGGTATGATGCGGAGACTATGTTATTTACCATCTTTATTCTCCTTGTCTTTTTTCTTAAACATCAGAAGCATTCTGTGGGTTACGGCGAATCCTCCAAAAATGTTGATTGAAGCGAACATAACGGCGAACAGGCCGATTATTTTATTTTCAATCGTCATGTCGCTTGAGCCTGCGATTATGAGGGCGCCGACAATGACAATTCCCGATATTGCGTTGGTAACGCTCATTAAAGGAGAGTGGAGCGCCGGAGTAACTCCCCAGACGACAAAGTATCCGACGAATCCGGCAAGAACCAAAATTGTCATTAATGTCCATATTTCTATCATTTATTTTCTCCCCACAAATCTAAACGGGTTAGTTTTCCGCCTTTGCATATACAGGTCTTGGAAATGGTTTCGTCAGTAAAATTAAACTCTAAAGATTTTGTTTCTGCTTTATACATCGGGGATATGAAATTTAGAATATTTTTCGCATACAGACTGCTTGCTGAAAAGGGCAGGTCTGAAGCAAGATTGCTGTTGCCGATAATCTTAACGCCGTCAATATCGACTATTTCATTATTTTTCGTGCCTTCGACGTTTCCGCCTGTTTCCGCCGCCATATCAACGATGATTGCTCCTTTTGGAAGAGCTTTCAGCATATCTTTAGCAATCAAAATTGGAGCGTTTTTTCCTGGTATCAAAGCGGTCGTAATTACTATATCGGTTTTTTCCAACTGCGCTTTTATCGCGTTAGACTGTTTTGT
Source organism: Lactobacillaceae bacterium (assembly GCA_031271345.1). GTDB lineage: Bacteria > Pseudomonadota > Alphaproteobacteria > RF32 > CAG-239 > JAQWBS01. The sequence goes on along the minus strand of JAISVX010000003.1, from coordinate 789,544 downwards.
CTGATAATCTTTAGAGGTTTCTTTTGCATATCCGCCCGAGGTTTCCAGGCTTTCTTCCGATTTAATCTCGACAAATTTTCCTCCCAAAGATTCAACTTGTTCCTTAACCGCGGCTCTGACGTCAAATGCGTAAACAACTCCTCCGAGCCTCTTAGCCGTTGCAATTGCCTGCAGTCCGGCAACGCCGGCTCCGAGAATTAAGAATCTTGTCGGGGCGATAGTGCCTGCGGCGGTCATCATCATCGGAACGGCTTTGGGAAGATAACCGACGGCTTCAATAACCGCTTTATAACCGGCAAGGTTGCTTTGGGATGACAAAATATCCATACCCTGAGCGCGGGAGATACGCGGCATTAGGTTTAACGCAAAACATGCGACGTTTTTGACCGCCAGATTTTCAATCATTTTTTTATCATTAAGGTAATGAAAATTTGCGATTATTATCATATCTTTTTTGAGATATTTTTCTTCCTCCAAGAGCGGCGCCCATAATTTAAAAATTATGTCTGCATCTTTGTAAAGCTCTTCCGCGCTTGCTGAAATTTTTGCTCCAGCCCGGCTGAAATCATCGTCAAAAAAGCCGGCGTTTTTTCCCGCGTTTTTTTCAACCCTTACTTTAAACCCCATGCCGACCAGCTTTCTTACGACATCAGGAGAGGAGGCAACCCGATTTTCGTTTTCTCTTATTTCTTTTGGTATAACAATAATCATAATACGTCATCCTTTTAACTATTAGGAAAGCTTATATAAATATAATAGATGATAAATTATATAACAATGATACGAGATTTGAAATGAGAATAATTTTTGACCTGTTTATTATATTTTTTAAGATAGGGCTTTTTACGTTTGGCGGCGGCTATGCAATGCTGCCCATACTCAGAAAAGACATTGTGGATAAAAAGCACTGGTGCGAAGATGACGAGATTATAGATTTTTATTCTCTGTCGCAGGTTTTGCCTGGTATCATAGCTATCAATGTCGCCGGTCTTGTCGGATATAAAATTAAAGGAAAAATCGGTGTTTTGACGTCTGTTGCCGGAATGATAACGCCTTCGATTATTGTCATACTTCTTATTGCCTCGGTAATGACAAATATTATGCATAACGAGTATGTCATACATGCGTTGACCGGCGTTAAAGTCGCGACGATTATACTGATTTTGGAAACGATAGTAAGCTTGTGGAAAAAATCGGTAAACAATGCTTTTGGTTTGGGAGTTTTTATGGCGAGCCTTGCTTTTCTTACGGCATTCAGCGTCTCTCCCGTAATTTTGATTGTTGTGTCGTCGGCTTTTGGATTTATGGTTAGAAAAATGGAGAAAAAGAAATGACGCTTTATTTTTTGTTGTTTTTTGAGTTTGCAAAGATAGGCTTGTTTTCAATCGGCGGCGGAATGGCGGCAATTCCATTTTTATTTGAGCTGGTTGACAAATATGGATGGTTTACCTCGCCCGAGCTTATTGATATGATAGCCATATCAACTTCTACTCCAGGTCCGATAGGAGTGAATATGGCGACTTTCGCGGGATATAGAGCCGCCGGTATTTGGGGTGGAGTTTTTGCAACTTTGTCAACTGCGGTTCCGTCTGTGATAATTGTGATGCTTGTTTCAAAAGTTTTGCATAGCCCCGAAAAAAGAGAATTGTTTTATAATCTGCTTTATGGAGTAAGAGCCGCGGTTATCGCATTGATTTTTTATACGGGGGCAGAGCTTGCGTCATTATCAATTATCGATATAAAAACGCTGATATTGGCTTTGGTTTTGGCTTTTGCGGTGTTTAAATATAAAAGACATCCAATCCTTTACATTGTTGCGGCGGCGATTATCGGAGTTGTTTTTAAACTATAAAAAAGAGCCTTTATCCTGAGATAAAAGCTCGTTGTACCTACACATCCAAAGCCTTGCGGTATGTGTCAAGCAGGAACTCCTGCTCGTCTCTATCCGCAGCGTTCATTTTTCTCAATTTTAAGATTGTGCGCATTGTTTTGGTGTCAAAGCCCGCAGATTTTGCTTCTGCAAAAATATCTCTGATATCGGAACTTAAAGCTTTTTTTTCTTCCTCGAGTCTTTCAATCCGCTCGATTAATGATTTTAGTCTGTCAACGGCAATTCCGCCTGCTTCGCTCATGTTGTATCTCCTATTAAAATGTTTGTTGAATGGAAAATATCAAACCCCGGACATTTTTACAAGAAATAAATTTTTTTGTGATTATATAATTAAAATGATGACTTCTAAAACTTATTTGCTATATTGCTAAAATATAAGACTTATACTTAAATTAGGGAACAACAAAATGCCGAAAAAAACACACGCAAACATATTAGCGACGTTAGGCCCTTCTTCTTCCACCAAAGAACAAATAGAAAAACTCATAGATGCCGGGGCAGACGGGGTTAGGTTTAATTTTAGCCACGGCTCTCACGAAGAGCATAAAGAACGCTATAATATTGTAAGAAAACTTGAGAAAGAAAAAGGCAAATACATTTCAATTCTTGCGGATATGCAGGGACCAAAACTTCGAGTTGGCAAATTTAGAGACGAGAGCGTTTATATTAAAGAGGGCGATTATTTCACCCTTGATATGAAAGACGAGCTTGGCGACGCGACAAGGGTTAAGCTTCCTCATCCAGAGATTTTTCATGCTTTGAAAGTCGGCGACGAGCTTCTGGTTAATGATGGAAAAATAGTTCTTACAGTCGATGAATGCGATGAGAAACATGCGAAAACAATAGTTACTGTCGGCGGTTATATCTCAAGCAATAAAGGCGTTAACCTTCCCAACACCCAGCTTAATATTTCCGCTATTACGGAAAAAGATGAGAAAGATTTGAAATTTGCGCTGAAACTTGGCGTGGACTGGATTGGTCTGTCATTTGTTCAAAGCGCGGACGATGTCAGAAGAGCAAAAGAAATAATCGGGGACAAGGCGTGGATTATAACAAAACTTGAAAAACCAAGCGCGATTGACGATTTGGATGAAATCGTAAGATTGTCTGACGCAATTATGATTGCGCGCGGCGATTTGGGTGTTGAATGTCCGCTGCAAAAAGTTCCTGTTCTGCAAAAAAAGATAGTTTCGGTCTGCCGCAGGTTTGCAAAGCCGGTTATTGTCGCGACTCAAATGCTGGAGTCAATGATTACTTCTCCAATGCCGACCCGCGCGGAAGTATCCGATGTCGCCAACGCGATTTATGAAGGCGCCGACACGGTTATGCTGTCCGCTGAAACTGCCGCTGGGCAGTATCCTGAAGAAGCCGTTAAAATGATGAAGAAAATCATTGTCGAGGTTGAAAGCGACAAGCTTTATTATGATATAATGGTTAATACAAGAAATCAGCCAAAATGTATGACCGAGGCGGACGCTATTACTTTTGCAGCGACAGAAATTTCGGATGTTTTGAGAAATGTATCCGCGATTGTTACTTATACAAGTTCTGGCAAAACAACTTTGCTTGCGGCAAGAGAAAGACCTTCGCAGACAATTATTGCGATAACTCCGAATATTGAGGTTGCAAGGCGCATGGCTTTAGTTTGGGGTACGGAATGTCATATAAACAAGGATCCGTTTAAAAGCTTTGATAAGGTTCAATCGACAGCTATTGAAACCGTGACGGAAAATAATTATGCAAAATCTGGAGATTTTATAATTATTACCGCTGGTATTCCTTTTAATAAATCTGGTATAACCAATATGGTTCAAACGCTTCTGATACCATAATAAAAGATAGTTAAAAAGCCGCTGAAAGCGGCTTTTTTTAGTTGTTCAAATAAGAAAGCCAGCATTTTGCCGGCTTAGAATTTTGTGTAACAATCTACGCAACAATTAACCTTGACGAGCCTTAAGCTTAGGGTTCTTTTTGTTGATTACATATACGCGACCTTTACGACGAATGACTTTGCAATCTTTATCGCGAACTTTTTTAGATTTTAATGAGCTGTAAACTTTCATCTTTCTATTCCTTATTTAACTTTTGTTCGGAAAATATGCCAAATAAAGATAATTGTCAACTCTAAATTTTACTTTTGTTAAGTAATTTTGTATATTATCTTTAATTAGGTTTGTATATATCAAAAGGTATGAAGATGAAAAAGTATATTTTATTGATAGTTTTATTTGCTGTTTGTTCTATAAACAATGCAAAAGCTCAGGCGGATGTCCAATATTTTGAAGAAGTTAAGTCTTTGGGCGTTGTCGCGGGTCAGGGCATGGCTTGTAAGGCGGAAAAATATGATACTTTTGAAATGCTTGCTCGGACAATCCTTATTACCAAAGCCTCATCGGATAATATGCAGGAGCAGGGCATGAGAATCTACAGCGAGGAAAAAGCCAACACATATATTTCAAAGCAGTTTGACGGTTTTTATGATTGTGCAAATATAAACTACAGGTTTAATAATCAAGACATTTTTAATATGACGGTATACAGAGATGGCACAATTAAAATGCCTGACGGACAGATATTTACTCCGCGTAATCCTTATGACGTTACATTGGTTTATGAAAAAAACAGAAACGAGCAGTCGTCAGCTCAGAAGATATATGACTCCGAAGGCAATGTAAGGGCTGCGAATACCAGCATTAAAGCGGAGGGAGTTGAGGCTCCGAGGCAAAATGTTCAACAGCAGGCTCCCGCTAATCAGAGAACATCTGCTCCGCCTCAAACAGGGGAAGCCAGCGTTGGCAGGATTAGCCGCAATAAAAGATAGTTAGTCAGGTTAACGGCATGGTCGCTTCCAATGCCTCTTCGTCATCCAATATTGTTCGCGCGCTGATAGCGCGCGTTCCTGTTTAGCGCAGAATGAAAAAGATTGCAAGTTCCTATTTTTTCAGTATACTCGCCAATTGCAATCAAAATTTTATTGGAGTTTTAGAAAAAATGGCTTCGTATCAATATATATATGTAATGCAAAACTTAACAAAAGTTTTTCCGGGAGGAAAAGAGCTTTTTAAGGGTATTACGCTCTCTTTTCTGCCAGGGGCTAAAATCGGCGTATTGGGCGCTAACGGCGCCGGTAAGTCTACATTGCTGAAGATTATGGCTGGCGTTGATAAAGAGTTTAACGGCGAAGCTTGGCCGGCAGACGGCGTGAAAATAGGTTATCTTGAACAGGAGCCTCAGTTAAATCCGGCGAAAAATGTTATGGAAAATGTTATGGACGGCGTGGGCGAGGTTAGAGACCTTCTGAAAAAATTTGAAGAAGTATCAATGAAATTTGCCGAGCCGATGAGCGATGAGGAAATGGATGCTCTGTTAAATGAGCAGGCGGAGCTTCAGGAAAAAATTGACGCCGCAAACGGCTGGGATTTAGAGCGTTCCATTCAAATCGCCATGGACGCGCTTCGCTGTCCTCCCGCCGATGCGGATGTAACAAAGCTTTCTGGCGGTGAAAAAAGGCGCGTTGCTTTATGCCGCCTGCTTCTTTCAAAGCCTGATATGCTGCTTCTTGACGAACCGACAAACCATTTGGACGCGGAATCTGTAGCGTGGCTCGAGAACTATCTTAAAGATTATGCGGGAACCGTAGTTATGGTAACGCACGACCGCTACTTCTTAGACAATGTTACCGGGTGGATTTTGGAGCTTGACAGAGGGCAGGGCATTCCTTATGAGGGAAATTATTCTTCCTGGCTGGAGCAGAAACAGAAACGTATTGAACAAGAAAGCAGAGAAGAAACCGCGCGCCAAAAATCTTTGGCAAACGAGCTGGAGTGGATTAGAAAAAATCCGAAAGCCCGTCAGGCAAAATCAAAAGCCCGTATTAATGCTTATGACGAATTATTGCAGCAGTCGGTAAAAGAAAAAATTGACCATGCGGTTATCAATATTCCGATGACCGAGCGTCTTGGCGATTTGGTTGTCGAGGCTAAAGGCATCAGTAAAGGCTATGGCGACAGACTTCTTATCGACAACTTGTCCTTTAAAGTTCCAAAAGGAGCAATTGTTGGCATTATTGGTCCAAACGGCGCCGGGAAAACAACTTTGTTTAGAATGATTACAGGTCAGGAAAAACCAGACTCAGGAGAGTTTACAATCGGCGATACGGTTGACCTTGGATATGTTGATCAATCCCGAGACGATTTAAGCCCGAACAAAACAGTCTGGGAAGAAATCTCTGACGGTTTGGATATTATTGAGCTTGGCAAAAAAGAAATTCCTTCTCGCGCTTATGTCGGTCAGTTCAATTTCAAAGGCGGCGACCAGCAGAAAAAAGTTGGTCAGTTGTCAGGCGGCGAAAGAAACCGTGTTCATCTGGCAAAAATGCTTAAAAAAGGCGCTAATGTTATTCTTCTCGACGAGCCGACAAACGATTTGGACGTTGATACGCTGCGTTCGTTGGAAGAAGGTATTATGAACTATCCTGGATGTGTGTTTGTAACATCGCACGACCGATGGTTTTTGGACAGGCTTGCGACTCATATTCTTGCGTATGAAGGAGACAGTCAGGTAGTGTGGTTTGAAGGAAACTTTGAGGAATATGAAAAAGATAAAGTCAGACGCCTTGGCGCAGACGCGGTTAATCCGCATAGTATTAAGTATAAGAAACTTGAGAGATAATAAAAAGCCTCCAATCAGGAGGCTTTTTATTATCTTGCGTAAAATTCGGTTCTGCGTCTATTGTTGCTGATAGCTGTTCTGCTTGCGGCGGGCAGGCTTTTAAAGACTCTTTTAGAAATTTTTCCACGGTCGTGAGCAAAGTTTACCTGTCCCCATTCTGAGTGCATATAATGCTTGCCCATTTTATCCGCAAAGTCTTCAAATCTGCTTTTTCTTATAGTCGGTTTAACTTCATAAAGAATACTTGCGATACCGTTAAAAGCTTTTGTCTGGTCCATATATGATTTGAAGTTTTTACTATCTTGAACATATTCCAGCGCATATTTGAAATAGTTGTCGGCATTTTGATACTGCATTTCAACGCAAGCTTCTCTGGCAGGAGAATCTGGAGCCATTTTACCAACGAGTTTTTTGCCCAATGAGTATGTTTCTTTTGGAGAGGCATTTGCTTTTTTAAGGCTTGCCATTGTATATTGAAGCCTTCTGTGATCTTCATAATTGTCGGGAATTGCTTTTGCAAAACTGCCGATTTGTTTTACCCAGTCGTTTTGGTCATTTTCTGTTATACTGCTTGGGTTTAGGTTTGTATAAACGTAAATCATCGCGTTTATATCTTGAAGGGACGGCTGTTTTGGGAAGATTTTTTGCATTCTGTCGCACAAAGACCTTAAAGACTGGTTGTTCTCCAAAGTATTAAACCCTCTTTGAAGCTCGTCTTCCTGCTTTACTTTTTTGTCATGCTCTAATAATTCAAGTTTTAAATCTTCAAAATTTTCAGCCATGAGTTTATCCTTAAGTCCTATAGCGGTTTTGTCATCCTGACGAATGTTATGCCTTTTTCTTCGAACAAATCGCCTTCTTGAACGAAGTTTAACTTTTCATAAAAGTTCACGACAGAGAGCATCGCATGCATAACTATTTTAGTATATCCAGCTTCTTTAGCTCTTTTTTCGGCATGTTTTATCAAGTCTCTGCCAACACCTTCGCCCTGATGTTTTCCATCAACGGCAACCTGCATTAAGCGAATCTCTTTATCATTAAGAGGAATTAATATAAGTCCGCCGACAAGCTTGTCATCAAGAGATTCAATGCAGCCGATGTGCAGATAGTTTGCCTCTTTCTCCCGATGCATGTCTAAAAATTTTAGACCAAGCGGCTCCAGCAGAACTTTGTACCTTAATTCTACAAGTTCGTCATATCTTGTCGAGCCGAATGGGATGTCGATAAACTTTTTCATATTACCCCTTAAAATATAAACAATTACCTATCTATTAGTAAAACATATTTTAAACATTTTTACAATAATATATTGCCTAAAGATTAAATTTCTAATATATCTTCCTGTGGTTTTGCTTTTGAAAGATTATGTAAATGTATCTTATCTGGGGTTTGTTGGTCGTTATGACCTGGGGTCTGAACTCGCCTATAACTAAACTGGGAATTTCCGATTTCCCTGTTTTTTTGTTTGTTGCATTGAGATTTATAGGAACAGGACTCCTGTTTCTTCCTTTTGCAAAGCTACAGAAAAAAGATATAAAAGATTTGCTTGTTATAGCTATTAGTTTTAATGTGCTGCATATAGGTTTTCAGTATTTAAGCTTATATTTTTTAACAGCCTCTGCTTCTGCATCGATTCAAAGAATCCAAGTGCCGATGGCTGTTTTGTTTTCAGTAATTTTTCTTAAGGAAAAAATCAGCCCGATGCAAATGCTCGGTATGATGATATCTTTAGTTGGTGTAGTAATAATCTATGGAATTCCTGAGGTTAAATTAACTGGCTTTACATTTATCATAATGTCTGCTTTTTTCTTTGCTATAACACAAGTTATGATGAAAAAGACAGGGGATTTTCATATGCCGACATTTGTTGCATATACGGCTTTATTCTCTGTTCCATTCTTATTGGTATTGTCGCTTTTTTTTGATAATAAGTTAATTGTTGATAATGTTGACTGGGGCAGATTTTCAATTTCTCTTGGGTTTCAAATTTTTGTTTTAGGATTTTCTTTAGCAATATGGCAAAAACTTATAAGTACTCATGGAGTTAATAAACTTGTTCCATTATCTTTGCTTGGAGTAGTGTTTGCAATATTGGGCGGAATGGTTCTTTTGGGTGAGCAGTTGACATATAGAATGACAATCGGCGCCGCGGTTATAATTGCCGGCGTTGCGATGGTGACTTTCTTTAAGCCCAAAGAAGGTTTTTGGAAAAGACTGGTCGGAAAGTTATTAAAATAACCCAAAAGCCTATAAAATTGCTTGATTTAGCTCGGAATCAAGTCTAATATTCGGCAGTTTAATATCATCTTTACAGGGAATGAAATGGCACAAGAGTTAAATTTAATTAGAAACTTTGCAATTATCGCTCATATTGACCACGGCAAATCCACGTTATCTGACAGGATTATCGAGTTTACCGGCGGTGTTGAAAAACGCGAAATGCAGGAGCAGATTCTTGACAGTATGGATATTGAAAGAGAAAGAGGCATTACCATTAAGGCTCAGTCTGTACGCTTAAATTATAAAGCTGAAGATGGTCAGATATATCAGCTTAATTTGATGGATACTCCCGGACACGTTGACTTTTCTTATGAAGTCAGCCGCTGTTTGTCCGCGTGCGAGGGCGCTGTTTTGGTGGTTGACGCGACGCAGGGCGTTGAGGCTCAAACGCTTGCCAATGTATATTTGGCTTTAGACGCAAATAATGAAATTATCCCTGTTTTAAATAAAATTGACCTGCCCTCCGCCGAGCCGGAAAAAGTAAAGTCTCAAATTGAGGACGTAATCGGGCTGGATACGTCTGAAGCGGTAGAGGTTTCCGGCAAAACAGGTTTGGGCGTTGATGATCTATTGGAGGCAATTGTTCATAAGCTTCCGGCTCCGAAAGGCGATGTCAACGCTCCGCTTAAAGCGCTTTTAATAGACAGCTGGTACGATACATATTTGGGCGTTATCATTTTGGTCAGGGTTAAAGACGGTATTTTAAGAAAAAAACAACAGATTAAAATGATGTCCAACGGTGCGTCTTATTTAGTCGACAACCTTGGTTTCTTTACTCCGAAAATGCAGTATGTAGACGCTTTGTATCCGGGTGAGGTCGGTTTTATTTCCGCGAGCATTAAGAGCGTCAGCGACTGCAATATCGGCGATACGATAACCGACAGCAAAAACCCGACATCCGAGGCTTTGCCGGGGTTTAAGCCTTCGGTGCCGGTTGTGTTCTGCTCAATGTTTCCTGTTGACAGCAGCGAGTATGAGGCGTTGAAAGACGCGCTTGCCAAGCTAAAGCTTAATGACGCGAGCATAGATTATCAAAATGAAAACTCCGCGGCTTTGGGGCTTGGTTTCAGGTGCGGTTTTCTGGGGCTTCTTCACATGGAGATTATTCAGGAACGACTGGAGCGGGAATTTGATTTAGATTTGATTACGACGGCCCCGTCAGTCGCGTATAAAATAAACCTTACAAGCGGCGCTGAAATAGATTTGCATAATCCGGCGGATATGCCGGAACCGACGCAGATAGAGTCAATTGAGGAACCAATGGTAAGAGCGACGATTATGGTTCCTGACAGTTATCTCGGCGCGGTTTTAAAGCTTTGCACAGAGCGAAGAGGAGAGCAGGTGGAGCTTACTTATGTCGGCAACCGTGCAATGGTGATATATAAAATTCCGCTTAATGAGATTGTGTTTGATTTTTATGACAGGCTAAAGTCAATTACCAGCGGTTATGCAAGCTTTGACTATGAGATTGAAGAATATATGAAGTCTGATTTGGTCAAGGTTCAGATATTGATTAATGAAGAGCCGGTGGATGCTTTGGCGTTTTTGTGCCACAGAAGTCAGGCGGAAGCACGTGGTCGTCAGATATGCGAAAGATTGAAAGATTTAATTCCGAGACATCTGTTTAAGATACCTATTCAGGCAGCGATAGGTGCAAAGGTTATTGCGCGCGAGACTATATCCGCTTTGCGTAAAGACGTTACGGCTAAATGCTATGGCGGCGATATTACTCGTAAGCGCAAACTTTTGGAAAAACAAAAGAAGGGCAAAAAACGCATGCGCCAATTTGGCAATGTCGAGATTCCCCAATCTGCCTTTATTGAAGCTCTGCGTATTGGCGAGAATTAAAAAAACAAAAAAGGTCTTGGTTTTATCCAAGACCTTTTTTGTTTTTAGCGTTTGTTAAATAGCCCTCCATTTTATAATAATCTGGGAAAGCTCTTCTTTGTCTGTCCTTAACGAGTGTACCGTTTCAGGTCCTTCTTTCAGTTCCGTCAGCACTTTTATGGTCTCGTCAAATTTCACTTCTTTTCTGAAGTAAATCTGAAAGTCATGAGGCACATGGCTTAATCTGAATTTCGGTTCAACAGCTTCCGCTGCCAAAAGCGGATAGTAGGAGTTGTTCATGTGTTGATTGCTATCAATCATGTGATACGCAACCCTGCTTTCTCTCGTAAAGGTGTTTTGCAGATCCGATACCTTTTTTATATCAACGTCTAAAAGATTCATATCCCAGATATTACTTTTATACGTTTCGGGCATCGGCTCGAATTTTTTTACCTTTTGGTTGACAATAAACCATTGACTAGCCGCTTTGGAAATTACCTGATCACCCTGGGTGATAAGAAAATTTCTGGTGGCGTGGAGTCTCTCCATCTGAGAAACCCATGAATACACCTTGATTTTTTCAAGGGGATTAGGGAATCTTTCGATAGATACCTGGTAGTATCGAACCATCCATTGGTGACCGTTTTCAATGTCTTTCATAACGTCATGCCCATTGCTGTGCATGTCTTTTTGAGCGACAAGTTGAAAAAGCCTCATCAGCGAGGAAATGTGCAGAAAGCCTTTGCAGTCAAACTCCTGAGAATTGAGTTCATAACTCATTTGAAACAGAAGGTTGGGCGTCAGGTCTTTGCTTTCTTTTAGAAAATCATCTAAAGTTTGAAAGGTTTTCATATAATAATGTTTTAATTTGTATTCAGTAGGAAGCACTATAGTACATTTGATAAAAGATTACAATAGCTCTTTTGTATATTTTATAAGTTTTTGTCCAGATAAAGAAGGGCGGAAACTAAGTTTCCGCCTTTATGAGATATGTTTTTTTGCTTAGTCTAATAGCGGCGACCAGGCTGGGTCGGACGCTTCTGCCGGCGTTACTATCTTTCTTTCGTTGTATCCGGTGATGTCGATTGAATATAGGTTAACCGCAGCATTTCTAAATTTTCCGCCTCTTTCCTGCCTAAAGAACATTAAGACGCGACCGTTTGGGGACCATACGGGAGCTTCAACCAGATAGCCGCTGGCTATTACGCGTTCGCCGCTTCCGTCCGGGTACATTACGCCGATATAAAATTGTCCGTTAGCCATTTTGGTAAACGCGATATAGTCGCCGCGCGGAGACCATGCAGGCGTTGCGTACCTGCCGTTGCCAAAGCTGATTCTTTCCGCATTGCCTCCATCCGCGCCCATAACATAAAGCTGCTGGTTTCCGCCTCTGTCAGAGTTAAACACTATTTTCCTGCCGTCAGGAGAATAGCTTGGAGAGGTATCAATAGCAGGATGGTTGGTAAGCTGTTTTGTCTGCTTTGTTTCCAAATCCATTTCATATATCTCAGAGTTGCCGTTTGCAGCGTAGCTGAAAACAAGTTTTCCGCTGTCGGGAGAGAATGCCGGGGCAAAAGTCATGCCTGGGAAGTGTCCGACTAAATCCTGCCGTCCAGTATTAATATTTAAGATATAAACTTTTGGAACGGAGCCGGCATAAGATAAGTAGGTTATCTTTTGCATATTTGGTGAAAAACGCGGAGTTAGCGCCATTGCGTTTCCCGAGGTTAAAAACTTATGATTTTCGCCGTCTTGGTCCATTATTGCAAGCCTTTTAACTCTTTGAGTTGCCGGTCCTGATTCTGAAATATAAACAATGCGGGTATCAAAATATCCTTTTTCGCCGGTCAGTCTTTCATATATTTTGTCGGCAATTTTATGTGCGGTTCTGCGCCAGTTTGATTTTTTTGATGAGAATGCCTGGGCAAAAAGTTGTTTTTCCGCCGGAGCGTCCCAAATTCTGACGTCAATTCTAACCGTATCGGGGTCGGTTTGAACAATTGCAGACTGAATTAAGGCATGGGAGTTGATAGCTTTCCAGTCTACAAAAACCGGCTGGTCGTTTATTGTTTTAAATTTTTGAATATAGCTGCTTTCAGGGATTATTCTAAATAGCCCGGTATTTTGCAAATCTGCCGAAATCACATCTTTAATATCAGAGGCAATACGCCTTGTCGAGCCTTCGGATAAAACATCTGGAAAAGCTAAGGGCAGAGGGTTGCTCATGGCTCCGACTACGTCGATTTGCAGTTCGGCTCTTCCTATGCCTGGGAATAGGCATATTAGAAATGCAACAAAATATTTAATTTTCATTTTTTGTCCCTGTAAAAAAAGAATTGTGGTAATTTAAAAATCTTATGATAAAAAGATTAAAAATAGATTAGCAAAGGCAATAAATTGGATATTTTGGAGTTTAGAAAAAGCGTAAAATCTTACAAGGCAGTCCTTGGTTTTGACTATGGGTCAAAAAGGCTGGGAGTTGCCGTGTCCGATTTGCTCTGTACAATAGCTACGGCTTATAAAATAATTGCAAGAAAAGATATGGAAGCCGACATAAAAGAGATAAAGAAAATAATAGAAGAAAAAGAAGTCGGAGGAATAGTGTATGGTCTTCCTTTGCAAATGGACGGGACAGAAGGCGAAACCGCTTCTCAGGTCAGAGATTTTGCTGACAAAATTTATGCGGCGACAAATCTTCCTTTTATGTTCTGGGATGAAAGATTATCATCCGCGGCAATGGAAAGTTTTTTAATTAAGGAAGTAGATATGAACAGAAAACGCCGCAAAGAAGTTTTGGATTCATCCGCGGCGAGTTATATTCTGCAAGGCGCACTTGACAGGCTTAAATATTTATAGCTACATGTTTAAATATTTGTAAGCCACGGCTTTAAGAGCATTTAAAAATTTCTTTCCTTCTTTTAAACTTTTATCTCCGACTGGATACACATTATTGACCAGGTGGGCAATATCGTTGTCAATCTTGACTTCATCCGGCAAAAATCTGCGTCTGAAAGCATAGCATGAAGCCAGTACGCTTTCTTCTGTTCTTGTATCATAGCCTATAATGTTGAGAAGTTTTGCGACGTCTTTTTCCGCCATTTTACCGGCGTCATTAATATCATACCAAACTCCTACGCCGTGTTCGGACAGCAGTTTCCATGGAAAAGCTATGCCCGGGTCGGGTTTCCTTGTCGGGGCAATATCAGAATGCCCAATGATATTTCTTTGTTTGATGTCGTACTTTGCAATCAGTTCCGGCAGAAATTTTATCAGAGTGTCTATTTGCTCTTTTGTATATTCTGTTTGTCCCAGAGTTGGGTTGGATATTTCAATGCCGATGGAGCATTGGTTTAAATCTTCATGCCCTCTCCAAAAACTTTTACCAGCATGGTGCGCGGAGTCATAATCGTCGGCAGTCTGAGTTATTTCGCCATTATATCCGACGATGTAATGGGAGCTGACTTTATATTGGTGCATAACCTCTATCATGCCGATCGTATCTTGCGCCGAGCAATGCAGCACAAGCATATAAACAGGCATTTTGCGTCTTGAAACATACGGCAGAGGATGTTTTTTCATTCTTATAAATGTTCCTTAATATAGTCTATTCTATCGTCTCGATTATTATTAATATAGTCTTTCAAAAGACTTTCTGCAACCCTCTTACGGCTCATCTTTTGGGTCAAATAATCAAATAATATTTTGGTTTGCCTTTGGATGGATATTTTATGCGTTTGGCTGTAGCTTTCCCATATAAAGTTTGTAAAATCCATAAAAGCCGAGAACTTTGAGGCGTCGGTTTCCCAAAGAAGCAGCATGGTTTGAGAAAATTTGCCGCTGTTGTAAAAAATGTCAAAATATCTGGCAAAACGCTTTATATCTTGAAGCTCTTTATAACTTAAATATTTTGTCTGCATAATTTCATAAGGAGGGTGCTTGGAATATAGCATTTTGCATTCTGTTGTATGCCGGTCAATCGGAGCGCCTCTCAGTCTTTTTAAAATTCCGAGCTGAAGCTCCTGCGGGTTGCTTCGCATTATTTTATCAAAATCACCGGCAAAAGTTTCAATTGTCGAATATGGCAGTCCGGCAACTAAGTCCGAGTGTATCACCGCGCCGGTTTTATTGGTTATAAACTCAAGATTTTTTAAGGTTTTTTCTTCGTTTTGGACTCTTGATATAGCTTTTAACGACGGCTCGTAAAATGTTTGAACTCCCGCTTCAAGGTGCAGTCCTCCTTTGGGAAAGTTTTTAATTTCTTCCAGCATTTTATCATTTAATTTGTCGGGAAAAACCTCGAAATGGAGTATCATTCCATCTTTCCAGCGGGTTTTAAAAAAGCCTAAAATCTTTTTTACCCTATCATATTTTATATTAAAAGTTCTATCAATAAATTTGAAATGTTTGACGCCTTTTTTTATCAGCATGTCCATGTTTTCTAAAAACAGAGTCAAGTCAAATTCCCGAACGCCTTTGGATAAGGCGGATAAACAAAACTCGCAGGTAAAAGGACATCCGCGCGTCGCTTCTACATAGATAACGCGGTTTTTTATGTCTTCTTCGTTATAAAGGTAATACGGCATTTTTATCTGGCTTAGGTCGCAGATTTTTTCGTTCAATATTTTTTCTTTCGGCGGTGTTTTTTCATCAATCGCTTTTATCAAATTATAAAAAGCAAGTTCGCCTTCGCCGCAGATGATATAATCGCAGTATGGCAAAAATTCGTCATATTCATAAGAAACCTCCGGTCCGCCGAGGCTTATGATTGTTTTGGGCATAATGTTTTGGATAATCTCGCAAACCCGCAGCGTTTGTTCAATGTTCCAGATGTAACAGCCAAAGCCGACAAAATCAGGGTTTTGGTTTATTATATTTTCAGCGATTTCGTTTACTGAAATATCAAGCGAAAACTCTAAAATATCCGCGTCATTTTCAAACTCTTTTAAGTTTGCTTTTAGGCACCTTAAACCCATTGACGCGTGAATATATTTTGCATTAATTGTGCTTAAAATTATTTTCATGAAGCTTTCCGTTGTTTCATAATCTGCTGGTATGCTTCGTTTATTTCAGCCATGAGCGCCGTGCTTTCCCTGATGTCTTTATCTGTTCCGCCGCCGGCAATTATTTTGTCTGGATGGCATGAGGTGGTAAGCCTGCGCCATGTTTCGCGGATTTCTTTATTGCTTGCTCCGCAGGTCAATCCGAGAACTTTGTAGTAGTCTTTATAATCGCTGCAATTATTTATTATTTCATAACGTTTGCGGACGACTTCAAAGTTGCCGTCTGGAAACTCGATTATTTTTGTTATATCTTTCAGCATATTAAGCTCTTCCATAACAATATCTCCGTCTGCCGCGGCAATTTCAAAAAGGTTTTCAATTATATCTTCCTTAAGTTCTATATCGTCTCCGGCTATATATTTAAGCTGTTTGGCATATTCTTCATAATTTTCTGAAGATGTTTTTGCCTTGTTGAATATTTTCATGGATATATCGTCATTTGAAGAAATATTGAAAAGTCTTTTGAAAACTTTTATTTCATTTTCTGTTACTTCGCCTTCAGCTTTTGCAAGTTTTGCGGATAAACCAGCCATAGATTTTACTAAAGCGGCTTTTTTTGCTTCCGGCGAATTCAAGGATAGTTTCAAGACATTGATTCTCGGCCAGAAAGAGGTGATATGCCCAAGTTTTAAGCGGCTGACCAGACCTGTGTCAGAACGCATGAGGTCAATGCTTAAGCCAAGTATCATTCCTGTAAAGGTTATAATTTTGTTGTTAAGCGTATAGCCGATTGTAAAGCCCAAAAGCAAAAAGATATTTTCTCTAAAAGTTTTATCTAATTCTGCTTTAAGTTTTTCTACTTTATCATTGTCAGAGTCAAAAGCAAAATGTCCGATAACGGCGCCGATGGCAAAACCAATCCATCCATAAGTAACGCTTCCCAGAATAACGCCCCAGATTTTGCCAAACATCGGAGATAAAAACAGGTCGTAAAACCTGTAAAATCTATATGGCATCAACAGCCTTACGTCATCGTCCCATTCGGACAATTTGTTATAGAGATATTTTATTATAATTGTGCGGTCAACTAAAAGATGTCCGAGGCATAACCCCCAGAACATTCCGTATATCCCGAAAAATCTGAAGCCAATTATAGATAATGTAAGTTTTCCAAAAAGTATCATAGACAGCCTAAGGTTCTGTTGAAACGTTTGAAAATTCTATATTCTTTAAACCTAAAAGGAAAGAGAATTATAAAACGATAGTTGATAACTGAGTTGGGAAATCACCGGCCTGTTTGATTTGCTTTAGGTGTCCGCTTCTTCTGAAACTGAAAAAGTTTTTGTCGGCGTAGGTATCTATGCCGGATTTTGATATATTGTCCAACCCATAATTTGCGAGCTTGTCAGAAACAAATTTTTCAAAATCGAAAAGATATTTTTCATTGTTGGGATGAAAATATTCTGCAAAGTTTTCGTTTACGCTTGCAAATTGTTCAAGCATATCGTCTCCAGCGTCGAAAGAATGTTTTTGCAGGCATGGACCTATTGCTGCGCGGATGTTTTTCAGCTTTGCGCCTTTTTTTATCATCAAATTTAAAGTGTTTTCCATAATGCCTTTTAATGCGCTGCGCCATCCGGCGTGGGAACATCCGATAATGCCGTTTTCATAATCTGCAAAAAGGACGGGGGCGCAGTCGGCGGTTCTTACGCATAGTATTATGCCGGGCTTGTCGGTTACAATTCCGTCTCCCGCGATTTTTCGAAAAGACGGGGTTTCAACATAATGAGCGGTGTTTGAAAAACCTTGTTCCAAAAGCATTAGATTCTTGGGTTCAAGCTTGGACTTAGCCGCAATTATTTCTAGATTTTTCCTGACGTTTTCGGGGGCGTCTAAGCTTAAGTTGTTGGTGTTTAGAGAAGAATATACCCCCTTTGAAACGCCTTCGGCAGAGCCGAAAAAGAAGTGTTTATGTTTTTCTAAATTTTCGCTTTCATAAATCATAGAAAACTTTTTCCCGCTTTAAAAGGTTCAAGGTTAAAATACTCGGCAATTGTCTGCGCGATGTCGGCAAAGGTTTCTCTGTGTCCGATGTTTTCTGGCTTTACGTCTCTGCCAAACATAATTACCGGCACTTGTTCGCGCGTGTGGTCCGAGCCTTTATACGAAGGGTCGCACCCGTGGTCGGCTGTAATAAAAACTATGTCGTCATGTTTTAAAACGGGTTCAATTTCAGGAAGCCTTTTATCAAAATATTCCAACCCTTTCGCATAGCCTTCGACATCTCTGCGGTGTCCCCACAGCATGTCAAAATCAACAAAGTTCGTAAATATGACGGATTTATCCGGCGCGGATTTAATCTCTTCTAAAGTCTTGTTCCATAATTCTTCCAGTCCGCTTGCTTTTACGGCTTTTGTAATGCCCTGATTGGCATAAATATCCGCGATTTTGCCAATGGCGATAACATTGCCTCCAGCGTCTTTCAGCTTGTCTAAAACCGTTTTTGCGGGCGGGGTTACGGAATAATCATGACGGTTTTTGGTTCTGGTAAACTCTCCCGCTTTTTCGCCGATAAACGGGCGGGCAATAATTCGGGCAATGTTGTAAGGTTTAACTTCTTTAAAAGCGATTTCGCAGAGTTTATAAAGTTTATCCAAGCCAAAATGCTCTTCATGCGCCGCAATCTGCATATTGCTGTCAGCGGAGGTGTAAAAAATTGGTTTTCCAGTTTTTATGTGTTTTTCGCCAAGTTCCTGGATTATCTCGGTGCCAGAAGCCGCTTTGTCTCCGAGAATACCCTCAATACCCGCTTGAGCGCAAATGCTTTGCACAAGTTCTTTAGGGAAAGACGGATAGTCTGGTTTGAAATATCCCCAAGGCTCTAAAACAGGAACCCCGGCCATTTCCCAGTGACCAGACGAAGTGTCTTTGGCAATGCTGAGTTCGCTCATGTGTCCATATTTTGACGGCAGGGTGATTTTTGGAGGGGCGTCTTGTATTCCTAAAACGGGATATAGTCCGCACGCTCCTTTTGCGGCTTGCGGCAAACCAAGTTTTTGAAGATTGGGTATATTTAGACCGTCATTAAGATTTGCGATATGACCAAAAGTGTTGGTACCCAAATCTCCAAATTCTTCCGCATCATGCGCGCCGCCAATCCCAAAAGAATCCATCATCAAAATTATCACACGTCCCATGCCTGATTTCCTTAAAATATATATTTGTTTAATTCTATGTCCTGCATATAGAAATATCAAGGTTAAAAAATATTTATCAATTAAATCATTTTTTGTCTAAAAAAAAGATTGCTGGAAAAAAATATATATGTTATTTTATTAGCAACCAGTATTTTTATCTGACAGTTGGTATTTTTGTTAATGAATGTCGAATTCAAATTTTATAAATCATGAAAGCAACAGATTTTTTCGAAGTGTTAGACGCCGTCGGAGGCAGTAGATTCAGTATCGTGAATGGAAAACTCAATGGCTCGGAAATCCTTCCCGCAGGTGTTAGCTTAACCGTTGATAGAGTAGACGAAAACGTTTATTCTCTCACCCGTTGCGACAACGCAGGGGAAGATGTGAAAGGGATTTTCTCCTATGGAGAATCTATGAACCCGTCTTTTTCATCGATGACAATAACAGACAAGTTCGTTTGTTTTGTTAATGAGAAAGGCGCTACACTGCACTTTTTCGGGAGTAATGAAGTTATTTCTGCCGATGAAGTAATCGTTATTCATAACGGTTTTGCGTGGGTTAAGACAGGCAAGTCTGTTCGTTTCCGTTTTCCTCAGTTCAGCGCCAATGTTCCTTACATTGATATGCGGAACATAGAGAAATACGGAGACAAGAAAATTCTCGTAGCCTTTGATACAACTTTCGGAAGTCAGCCGGTGCGGGTTATTTACAACAGCAAGCTGAAAAAGGAAATCTTCCGCGACAAGGTTCAAAATGTTAAAAAGGTTAAAGTTGTCAAAAACATCCTTTTATCTATTTTGGACGCAGAGTACAAAGAGAGGATTATCAACGCAAGAGGCGAAGAACAGGACGAGTTCTAACTTTTCCGAATGTGATTTTATAAAAGCCGGTCATTAAAAATGACCGGCTTTTTGTTTTACTTGACTTTTTTGATTATCGGGGAGTTAAGCTTCGGTCTCTTATCGCTTATTTTAATTAAGCTTCTCAAATCATTTTCAACGGCTTTAATCTGCTCCTCCGTTTGCGCGTGTACGAAAGCCAATGGTCTGGTTTTATCCGCTTTATCTCCAATTTGGCAGAAGCCGGTGAAACCTGTGGCATAGTCCAGCTTTTGGTCAGGATGTATACGCCCGCCTTTAAGCCCGATTACGCTTAAGCCAATTCCGCGGGTATCCATTGAATAAACATAGCCCTCTTCTTTTGCAAAGACCGCTTTTACAATTTTTGCTTTCGGCAGGTAATGCTTCGGTCTTATTGTAAAGTCTGAAGGGCCTCCAAGCTCGGTTACCATTTTTGCAAAAATCTCCAGCGCTTTTCCAGAATCAATAGATGTCTGGAGTTTTTGCCTGGCTTCTTTCAAGTCTTTCGCAAGAGTTGACGAGACTAAAAGCTCCGCGCACAGCTCCATATTAACTTCATGGAGCCTTGGGTCAACATTTTCGCCCTTTAAATATTCGACCGCTTCTAAAACTTCCAGCGCGTTTCCGACATTGTATCCCAAAACCTGGTTCATATCGGTTAAAACCGCGTTGGTTTTTGTGCCTGCGTTATTTGCGACCCTGACGATTGATTCTGCCAGCGCTTTTGCGTCTTCAAAGCTGCTCATGAAAGCGCCGTTTCCGCATTTTAAATCCATAACCAGACAATCCAAACCAGCAGCCAGTTTTTTTGACAATATAGACGCCGTAATCAGCGGAATTGATTCGACGGTTCCGCAAACGTCTCTGATTGCGTAGATTTTTTTGTCGGCGGGCGCAAGATTGCCGGTTTGTCCGATAATTGCGCAGCCTGTTTCTTTTACAACTTTCTTAAACAACTTGTTGTCGGGCAGAGCGTTGTATCCCGGAATAGAGTCGAACTTATCCAGCGTTCCGCCTGTGTGTCCGAGACCGCGTCCCGAAATCATCGGCACATATCCGCCGCATGCCGCCAACATAGGAGCCAGCATTAAACTGATTTTGTCGCCGACGCCGCCGGACGAATGTTTGTCGATTATCGGTCCGTCAAAGCCGGTCCAGTTCAGCACATCTCCAGAATCCCTCATCGCAAGCGTCATGTTGACAATTTCTTCGCGGTTTAAACCGTTTAGGAAAACCGCCATAGTTAATGCTGCTGTCTGGCTGTCGGCGATTGTTTCGTCTGTTATGCCTTTTATGAAGAAATCAATTTCTTCTTTATTTAAGATTTTTTTATCTCTTTTTTTTCTGATAATCTCTTGAGGCAGCATATTGCAATCTCCTAATATCCCTGTTCAATTGTTTTTATTAAATCATCCAAAAGAGAGCTTGCGCCAAAACGAAGATGTTTTGGGCTTATCCATTTTTCTCCCATAACGGTATTGGCAAGAATGAGATATTTTTTTGCGTCATAAGACGTTTTAATTCCGCCGCTGACTTTTAGCCCGATATCTTTGCCGCTTTCTTTTATTTTTTCCAAAATCAGATTGGCGGTTTCCGGGGTTGCCGAAATTTCTGTTTTTCCAGTCGATGTTTTAATAAAATTAACTCCGGCTTCTATACATAAATCGCATGCTTGGGAAATTAAGCCGCTTTTTTTCAGCTCGCCGCTTTCAATAATTATTTTTGTAGTTGTTTTTTTGCCGCATTCTTCGACAACCATTTCCAAAAATTCTCTTACCGCGTCAATGTTGCCGGCTATTAGTTTTTTGTATGGAAGAACCGCGTCAATTTCTTCCGCTCCAGAGGAAATAGCTTTTTTTATTTCATCTCTGACGGTTTTGATAGTTGAATCGCCTTTGGGAAAATTTACCACAGTTGCGATTTTTATGTTTGTATCGCGCAAAAGTTCTTTTGCCACGGGTATGAATTTTTGATAAATACATACGGCTCTGACGTTTCCAAAGGAAGTTACGGCTTTTTTACAGAGTTTTTCAATTCTTGGAGCGGAATCATTATCATTTAATGATGTTAAATCTAAAAGGGCTATCGCGGCTTTTGCCGCTGTTACATCATCCATTTTTTGTCTCCTTAATGTAAGCTTTGAGTAAGTTTATGAGGTTTTGGCTTGCTTTTTTTCCTTCATGCAGAGTTTCTTCGTGGCTTTGTTTTCCGTCTCTCATCCCTGTCCCAAGGTTTGTAATTACGGAAAAGCCCAAGACTTTCATTCCCGAATGAACGGCTGAAACAACTTCTGGCACGGTTGACATGCCTACGGCGTCGGCGCCTAGAATTCTAAAAGCTTTTATTTCCGCGGCTGTTTCAAAATTTGGTCCCAAAACCATAAGATAAACGCCTTCATAAAGTTTTATGTCTTCTTTTTTTGCCGTGTTTTTTACAATGTTTCGAATGTCATGGTCGTAAGCATTGCTCAAATCTGGGAATCTTGGACCTGATTTGTCATCATTTACGCCGACCAAAGGATTTTGTCCGCTGAAGTTTATATGGTCTTTAATAAGCATTAAGCTGCCGGCTGGCATGTTTATATCAAGGGATCCCGCCGCATTCGTAACGATTAGATATTCTATGCCGAGTTTTTTAAAAGACTTTATGATTAAGTCTATTGACTGCGGTTTGTGTCCTTCGTAAAGATGGACTCTTCCCTGCATGCACAAAATTTCAACGCCTTCAAGCCTGCCGATAACTAGCTGACCGGCATGCCCGGACACGCTGCTTTGCGGAAAGCCTTCAATGTCTTCATATTTAATGATTGTTTTATCGGTCAGCTCATCGGCGATTTTGCCTAAGCCGCTGCCGAGAATTATTGCTGTTTTGGGTTGTTTATTGCCTATTTTGTTTTTAATTTGCGCGGATATTTTATCAATCATTTCGGAGTTCCTCTTCATCAAAAGCCAGCGGAAGCAGTTCATGGGCTTTCATCGTCTTTTTTATTCCATCTAAACCGGCAAGATGAACATAAGTATTTTTATCGGAAAATTCCATAATTCTTTGACGGCACCCTCCGCATGGAGATATGATATTTTCGCTGTCGGCAACTACGAGTATTTCTTTTATCTTCTTTCCGCCGCCTGCTATCATGCTTGAAATTGCTCCGGTTTCAGCGCATGTCCCGCAAGGATATGAAACGTTTTCAACATTGCAGGATGAATAAAATTTTTCATCGTCCGCATATATGGCGGCTCCGACTTTAAATTTTGAATATGGAGAATATGAGCGTTTTCTGGCTTCTAAAGCTAAATTAAACAACTTTTCTGCTATTTTCATAATTGCTTTTTTTCCTTAAAAGTTATATTAATTATTTATTGTTATAATATATTGGTTAAAGTATCATTTAGCAAAGATTATTTTTAAGTTTTCACACTGGGGAGAAAGAGCTTGAAAAAAGTTATATTAATTGTTGCCGCGCTTGTTGCTCTAATTGTTATCGGGGCGTTTGTATATATTTCGATGATGGACTGGAACGCTCATAAAGATAAAATAGCGGACCAGTTTTCCAATGTTACCGGAAAGGAAGTTGTATTTGAAGGTCCCGTAAACTTCAAAGTTTTTCCGTCTCCTTATCTTTCTGCGGAAAATGTAAAAATATATGACAAGAACAGGTCGGCTAATCCAAAAGCGCTGGCAATAATCAAGAGAATGCAGGTAGACCTTTCTCTGGTATCTTTGTTTGGCGGCGACTTTGATGTTAAGCGCATGGTTATCAGCGAGCCGGAAATGATTGTCGAAATTCTCCCCGAAGGCAAAATCAACTGGCAGTCTCCCATAAACTATGACCAGGCAGAAGGCTCTATAGATGTCGTTTTAGACAGTGTAACCATTGAAAAAGCCACGCTGAACATAATCTCTCATGAAGACGATATTAATATTACTCTTGATAATCTTAATGCCGAAGTTATCGGCGAAAGTATATTTGGTCCGTATCGTATTGAGGGAACTTATATAAAAGACAACAATCCTGAAGGGTTTGCGGTTTCTTTGGGGCGGTTTTCCGACAGTTTTGCCACAACGCTGAATTTTGTGATTAATCATCCGCACTCTAGTACATATTTAAGATTTGACGGTTCTTTTTTCCTAAAAAACAGTGCGGTTAACGGCAGCGTGGTGTTCGAATCTGCAAAAGTAGTGGATTTTCTTAACACATATTTTCATTATGATGTCGACCCTGTTTTTGAATATCCTTTAGCTGTGTCTCTTGAGGTGAACACTAATAAAACTAAAATAGACGTATCAAATTTTGTTGTTAAATACGGCGAGACAGTCGGCGCCGGTAACGTGTTAATTCCTTTTAAATCCAAAGACGACTACAGCGACAAAAAAGATGAAGAAAGGCAAAAAATGGAAATCAGTTTTAATATGACTGATTTGGATTTGGCTCCCGTAATTGAAGCTTTTAAGACTGCCGGAAAATATTATGATAAAGATAAACAAAAGTTTGAGTTAGATTTGGGTTACGATGTTTTGTTTGATATGAAATCTGTAAAAACAATGTATAATGAGCAAATAATAAGGGATTTTAATGTCAGTGCGGACATCCTAAAAGATAATGTCATGATAAATTCAGTGGGAGCGATTTTGCCGGGAGAGACTTCTTTTACTTCAAAGGGTAAAATTTTTGCTCATGACGATGTTTTAACTTATAATTTTGAAACCTCGACAAACAGCGTGGACGCATTTAAAATGTTTCAATGGCTGGGATACGAAATCCCTACGGTCAACCAGTTTACTTATCGCGGGGTTGAGTTGACAACCAGCGTTTCGGGTAATTTGAAGAATATTAAAATATCTCCGTTAAACTTGAAGATTGACAAGTCAATAATAGACGGCGAAATCGGTATTGCAAGAGGGGAGAGGGCTAATGTGCTTATGAACTTGAATATTGACAGTATTAACTTTGATAATTATCTCGAAAAAGCCCCCGCTAATATTTCTTCAAAAGGTATGGAAGAAGAATTTATTTATTGGTTCAATAAGCTGTCTTTCCTTAATGATGTGGATATGCACTTTGATTCAACTTTAGGTCTGGGCATTTACTCGGCAATTCCTTTTGAAGATACCAATCTGTCATTTACGCTTAAAGACGGAACTATGGATATTAATAATCTGAGCATTTCCAGCGTAAAGAACTCAAGCGTTGATTTTAAAGGCGAGATAGAAGGCTTTGGAAGCGATATTAAGGTATCAAA
Source organism: Lactobacillaceae bacterium (assembly GCA_031271345.1). Classification (GTDB taxonomy): domain Bacteria; phylum Pseudomonadota; class Alphaproteobacteria; order RF32; family CAG-239; genus JAQWBS01. The sequence continues at coordinate 764,578 of JAISVX010000003.1, read as the reverse complement.
TTTGAAATACGGCATTGATACGCAAAATTTTTACTCGGTTTTTCCCGAAGACAGTCTTCCCGACATCTTAAAAAGAGCGAAAGATTTCAAAAAGTTTAGCGCTAAAGGCGTTGTTACAGGAGACCTTGGCAGGTTTGCGACAAAGTCTGTTTTCAAGGTTGATAATTTTGATTTGGCATATTCCGGCAATATTATGAGAAGCGGCGATGTAAACAGCTATGATGGAAAAATTGAGCTTAGAGCGCCTGATTTTGTTAAGTTCTTAAACCGCTTTGACATTAAGTATAATCCAAAAGTTATATCTATGGGAGTTTTAAGACTGAAATCGTCCGTAAAAGGAACTTATGGCGATTTTGAGCTGAAAGATATGGAAACATATATCGGTTCTAATAAGTTTGAAGGCGAGTTGTCTTATAAAAAATCGGGTGACAGACCAGATATTGTAACGAATATGAATATCAGCAGATTTGAGTTTGACAGATTTTTCTATAATGCGAACAAAAATTCGGAAACATCCGGCAATTTCTCTATACAAAGCAGCGGCGAAGCTGAGTTTTTGGCAAAACCATATTTTGATAAAACAAAAATAGATTATGCTCCGTATACTTTTGCTAATGTTAAGGGCAATATCGTTATTGATGCGCTGACATATAAAAATGAACTTATTAATCAGGCGAAATTTAACTTAAATATAAGTGATTCTGAAATTAAAGTAAGCAATTTCTTAGGATATTATGCCAACTCAGAACTTACGGGAGATATATCTATCGCTGCTGCAGGCGAGAACAAGGCGGTGGGAAAAGTTTCGCTAAAGGATAAGCCTTTGGAAAGGCTTTTCTTAGGTACTAAGTATGGTCTTGACGGCGGAATATTAAGCAATGTTCTTATTGAGTTTAGCTCTTTTGCGTCTTCAGAAAGCGACTTTATGACTAACCTGACGGGCAATATTAACTTCAGGATTTCCAATCCAGGTATCGTCGGCTGGAGTCTAGACGTTATTGAAGCGGATTTGTTTAGAAGAAGCGTTTATGAAGGTTTGCCTGCTTTGGCTTTAGATAATATTCAAACTGGAAAAACCGAGTTCACAGACTTTATCGGCGATATTGTTCTAAATAATGGCAATTATAAATTTAAGGATGTCAGTTTAACCTCCGGTAAATATACAATTCCTATTACCGCCGAAGGAAATATTGATTTATGGGATGTTAAGAGCAGTTTTGTTGTCGAGATGAAAAATGTTCAAGGGCTGCCTTCTTTTAAGTTTAGTTTTAACGGTCCTCTCTCAACGCCTGTTCCAACTGTAGATGTTCAAGACATCGGCATTATTTATCAGCAGAGATTAGACGCTATTGAAGAAAACGAAAGACAAAAAGAAGCGGAAAGGGTTGATAAGCTTATTTTCTTAATGGGCGAGCAGCAGGACAGAGCAGTCTTGCTGGAAAAAGATCTGGCGAAAAAAATAGATTTTATTGAGACCAGGCTTAATGTTGCTGAAAGCCCAGAGGTGCGGGCAAAATACGGTGACATATTAAGTCATCTGGACGCATTGAAGGAAAACATTGATTATGTAGCCGCTACTTCTGAAGAAGATGATGAAACATATACTAATGAGCTGATTGGCAAGGCAAAAGCTATTAATGACGCGGCGGAAAAAGATGCGGCGGTCATTCAGCCGGAGATAGACGAGGTTTATTTACAAGATATAAAAGATTTGGTTAACAGAAAATATAACCTTTTAGCGAATATGTTTAAAAAATCACGCAATGACATAGTTCAGTATAGAGACGAGTTTATAGAATATCCAAAAAGACTGGCGATTATTGAAAAAGTGTCATTGGTAAATGATGATAAAAAGGTTAATGATTTAAAAGAATTAATCGAAGAAGAGTTCTCTAAACTTGACGCGCAAAATACGGAAGCTTCAAAGGATTATGTCAACATCCAGACAGTTACGGCTGTTTCAGAGCTTGAAGGATATGTGGCTAAAGCGGATGAAATGATAGAGACATATAAGACTGAAGAAGCTGGTCTTCTAAGTTCAATCTCGGAACTTATGGCGTATCTTGAAGAGATAGCTGTAAGAGAAGAAGCTGCGTATGATAAAATTGCGGAAGAAGAATTGAAGAAACAAAAAATTGAAGAAAACAAGGGTTCGATTTCTTCGTCTACAGGTAAGAGCGTAACCGTTGTCAGAGATTTGGAAGACATCCAAAGATCTGAGGAATCACAACAGAATGAAGAAATACCGGTGCTGGACTTTTCTAAAGCCGGCAAGACTTCACAGGCTGCTACGACAACAACGCAGAGTAGAACTGTTCTTACAAGAGAAGAGATTAATGCTAAAATTTCCACTTCTTCAAACGATGGCGTTTTAAAGAAAACCGATGGCGAAGTTTCTGGTGCGTCAGGCTCGATTATTAAGAAATAAAGCTTGAGAAAAACTTCTTTTATGTTATATTTTTCTCATTAGGAAAAATTTATATTATTCGGAGTTTAAAATGCATAAAAAACCAGAAGTTTGTATCCTGCCTGTTGCGGGATTATCAACGCGTAACCTGCCTTCTACTAAAGCGCTGCATAAAGGATTTCTTACATTAGACAGCAAACCGATTATTCAGTATGCTGTTGATGCGTGCAGAGAAATCGGAATTAAAGAAATTGTATTTATCTACAGTGATCAGTCGTGCAAGCATTTATTTGAAAGCCATTTTTCAAAAAATGAGTGGCTGGAAAACCATTTAAAAGAAAAAAACAAAAGTGAGCTGCTTGAGGTTTTAGATGAAGTAATTCCACACGGAATGAAGTTTTCATTTGCGGAGCAGAAAGAGCCAAAAGGCAATGGTCACGCCGTGCTTATGGCTAAAGAAATTGTGGGCGACAGAAACTTTATCGTTATGTGGCCGGATGATGTTTATGTAAACCTTAAGGGCGAAGGCGTATTAAAGCAGCTCCTTAATGTTTATGAAAAATTTGGCGGAATAGTTGAAAATACCAGCGAATTTCCAGATAGCGAGATTGTTCGTTACGGGGTTCTTGTCGGTGCGCAGAAAGAAGGAAATATAATTCATGCCAGCGGTTTGGTTGAAAAACCTGCCCGTGATAAAATCCCTTCAAACTTTGGCGTGTTGGGACCGTATATTTTGCCAAACGAAATTATGGGGATTCTGCCAGAAGTAACAAAAGGCACAAACGGCGAGATTAATCTGGCGGATGCCCTTGGTCTGGCTGCTCAAAGAGGTATGAAAATGACAGGCGTTATTTGCGATGTCGAAAGATTTGACTGCGGCACAAATGAAGAATTGGCAAAAGCTAATCTTAAGTTGTCGCTTGAAAGACATCAGGAGTTAAGAAAGCTCGCTCGCGAGGTTTTGAAAGATTATAAAGATTAATTAATATAATCAAAAAGCAATGCCTTGGAATTTCCAAGGCATTGCTTTTTAGTGTTTATAGATTAAATTTCGCCGATATACATGCCGACCGCTTTTGCCGCGTTGACATAATCGCTGTGAACATCTAAAAGCGTTGTTCCTTCTTTTACCACTTCTTCAATATCATAGGCGTTAACTTTATCGTTTTCCCAAACAATCATTTTGTTGTTTTCGCCGTTTGCCAATAAATGAACGGCGCCGGCGCCAAACAATGTTCCAAGAAGCCTGTCAAAGGCTGTTGGGCGTCCGGAACGCTGTAAATGCCCCAGGGTGGTAACGCGGGTTTGAAAGTTTTTGTATCTGGCGTTTAGCTCCGCGCTTAAATAGTCTCCAACGCCGCCGTAAACAGCTTCTCCGATTAGGTTTTTCTTATTGCTTATATGCTCGCCTTTTTCCGTTTTAATGCCTTCCGACACAACTATGATTGCGTGATTGCGTCCAGTGGCTTTAATCTGCTTCAATTTTTTTATAATATTATTAATTGAATATGGGATTTCTGGAACAAGACACACGTCCGCATATCCCGCTAGCGCGGAATGCATTGCCAAGTGTCCGGCGTCGCGTCCCATAACCTCTACGATTATCGCGCGGTTGTGGGAACGGGCGGTCAGCTCCAGGCTGTCGATTGCCTGTTCGCAGACTTCGCGCGCTGTAGAAAAACCGACGGAAGATCTTGTAATCGGCGTATCGTTATCGATTGTTTTTGGCACGCCGACCATTCTGATATTTGTTCCTTTGCAATAATTGCTTACAATATTCATTGAACCGTCGCCGCCGATAACAACCAAAGCGTCAAGACCAAGTTCTTTGACACCTTCGGCAAAGCGTCTGCTCATTTCTTCCAAAGAACCCATCTTTACGCCCTTATTGATAGAGCCTAAGTATGAGCCGCTTAATCTGGGCCATGGAGATTCCGAAAAGTTTTCAACAGTGAGGATTTCATAAGCTCTTGGTGTCTCGGTTAAACCGTCAGTACCGTTTTTAATGCCGTATACTTCCCAGCCTTTCTCTGTCGCGGAGTTTACTACTGCTCTCATGATGGCATTAAGACCAGCGCAGTCTCCGCCGCTTGTCAAAACACCGATTCTTTTAATATTACTCATATAAATCTCCAATACTGTTGATTATTTTACAAATGTATTGTATTATGTAATACAGATTTTATTTGATACTTGCTAGTAAAAAATAAGTTTTTTCATATCTTTTTGTAAGGATACACATTGATGGATAATAAAAATAATCTTTCAAAACTTCAGTTACGCCTTTGTGAGCTTAAGTTAGAAGAAAGAAGACTGAACTTGGAGATGAAGAATCTGGTCAACCAAAATAAGACTGTCGATTTTTTTCAGGCAAAACAATTATCTAGCAGCAGACAAGGCGTGAAAACAAAAATTAAATCGGTTGAGTCCAAGATAATTCCTAACATTATCGCATAGCCAGCATTTTTTCTTGCATTATAAGTATAGATGTGATAGTTAAACTTGCAATAACATTTGTTATTAATAACCTAAAATTAACAGAAAAGGTGGTGATTTAAGTGGTTCAAGTTACTGTAGTAGGTAATGATGTTGCCCAATCTCTCAAAGTATTGAAGAAAAAGATGCAAAGAGAGGGAGTTTTCCGCGAGATGAAGTTAAGACGTCATCATGAGAAATCTTCTGAAAAAAGAGCGCGTCGTCAGGCGGAAGCTGTTAGACGTTCTCGTAAGCAACTACGTAAACGCTTAGAGACTGAAGGATTCTAATCCTTAAGAATTTGAAAAAGAGAGTTTGTGAAAACTCTCTTTTTTTTGTTTTATTAAATTGGATATAGTGTAGACTTATAACTAGTATAAAAAACTAATTAGGAGATAAAGAATATGAGCGGTTCAACTTTTATTGTGCTGGCTTTGATAATTTTAGCTGTCGCCGTTGTCAAAATCGGCATTATCATGGTTCAACAAGGTTATGAATATACAGTTGAGAGATTTGGCGAATATCATACTACTCTAAGACCAGGACTCCATTTTATCCTGCCGTTCTTTTATAGAGTGGGCGCGAAGATTAATATGAAAGAGCAGGTGCTTGACGTTCCTTCGCAAGAGGTTATTACAAAAGATAACGCGATGGTTAGAGTTGACGGCGTTGTGTTTTTTCAGGTTTTAGACCCTGTAAAAGCGGCTTATGAAATTACTAATCTTGAAGTGGCTTTGCTAAATCTGGTCACAACCAACCTGCGTACGGTTATGGGAAGCATGGAGATGGACGAGCTGTTGTCTCAGCGCGACCATATAAACGGCAGGCTGCTGGGTGTTGTCGATGATGCCACTGGTCCATGGGGCGTTAAAATTACGCGCGTTGAAATTAAGGATATTTCTCCTCCGCGCGATTTGGTTGACGCAATGGCGCGCCAGATGAAAGCGGAGCGTGAGAAACGCGCGCAAATTCTTGAAGCCGAAGGTTTTAAACAGGCCGAGATATTAAAGGCGGAAGGCGAAAAACAAAGCCTTATTTTATCTGCGGAAGGCGAAAAAGAGGCGGCGTTTAGGGCTGCGGAGGCAAGAGAAAGATCTGCCGAGGCTGAGGCAAAAGCAACCGAAATGCTTTCAAGTGCAGTGGCTGCCGGCGATGTGCAGGCATTAAACTATTTTATCGGCACAAAATATGTTGAAGCTCTCAAATATATTGGCGGCGCTAAAAACCAAAAGATTATAATGATGCCTTTGGAGGCGACAAGCTTAATTGGCTCTATCGCCGGTATCGGCGAAATTGCAAAAGAAGCGTTTTCTAATCGAAATGTTGAGACGGTTCCTCATCCCGATGTGATTTTAGAAAAAGCTTCTCAGCCAAAAGTTTCAAGAAAAGTATAGGAGTAATTAAATGGAAGTGGTTGATTACTGGATTTGGATAGCATCTGGGTTGGGACTGATTTTTTTAGAGATTTTGACTCCAGGTTTTTATTTTCTGTGGATTGGTTTGGCGGCGGTTGTTGTCGGCGGGTTAAATTATATATTCCCATCATTGGATTTTATTTGGTCTGGAACAATATTTGCGGTTTTATCAGTTATATTTTGTTATTTTGGCAAGGTTTCTTTGTATAAAAAAGTTAAATCTGAAAGCGCGGCGACTCTTAACAGAAGAGGGGAGCAGTATATTGGAACAACAGTTACCGTTGTCGGCAATATAGAAAACGGCGTGGGTAAAGTTAAAGTCGGCGACACAATCTGGTCGGCAAAATCCAAATCAGATAAAGAAAAGGGTGAAGCTGTTAAGATAGTCGGGGTTGACGGAACCTGCTTTATTGTTGAGTAGTTCTGAAACTGTTTTTTGACCAATTGAGCGGTCGCTTGTCTATTTAATGCAAAAAACACCTTCAATTGCGAAGGTGTTTTTTTCTATAGTCTATTCATTAGTTTAATTTTTAGAGACCTGCTGAAGAGTCATTCTCAGAATCTCGTCTTTTCTTTTTAGCTTTTCTCTTTTTAATTCCTCAATTTTTGAAAGATTTTTCCATATATGGTTTTCCTCTTCCTTTATTGCTGCATCCAAGAGAGCATGTTTGACTCTTAAGCTTTCTAGTGTAACTTCGCCATCCATTACTTTCTCCTTAATGTTTTCCGACAATGAGTTTATTGTACTATAAAATAGAGCTAAATACTAGTAAACTTTTATTTCTAGAACTAAAGTATATATCCGTATGAATATAAAAGTAGGAAAGTCCCTAAAATTATGCGATAGATGACAAACGGAAGAAATGTTTTGTTTCTCAGCCACCACATCATCATATAAATGGCAATTATGGACGATATAAACGAATATGTTATGCCGTCAATGGCGTATACCACTTCTGACAGGCTTCCTGTGTTGAATAGTTTGCAGGCGGCTAAACATCCGGCTCCCAATATGGTTGGAATCGCCAATAACATTGAAAATTTTGCGGCTTCCGTACGTTCAAGACCGAGAAATCTTCCCGCGGTTATGGTTATGCCCGAGCGGCTGGTTCCGGGGATTAGCGCGAGCGTCTGGGCAAAGCCTATTATTATTGCGTCGGCTATTGTTAAATGCTCAACCTTTTTAACCGTCCAGCCGATTTTATCCGCGATATAAAGGATTATGCCGAATATTATTATTGTCCAGCCTATGAGCTTTGTGTTTCGTACTATTTCGGTTCCGTATTCGGCAAAAACCAGACCGGCGATTACTGCCGGAATGGTTGCTATACAAATAAGGTAAAACGTTCTGTTTCCCGCATTTTTAAAGTTTGGCAGAAAATAGGTTTTCAAGAGTCCTTTGAACATTATCCAAAGTTCTTCGGAGAAATATATCATTACGGCAATAATCGAGCCGACATGCAAAGCAATATCCATCGCCAGACCCTGATCGGGAAACTCGGTGAATTTGGAAAATAAAATTAAGTGTCCAGAAGAACTTACGGGAAGAAACTCTGTTGCTCCCTGCAGAATAGAAATTAACAAGATATTTAAAGTACTCAATGATTATCCCTCTTGGCTGAAGCCTAATGCATCGCGAATTCTTTTCCTTAAAACCAATGGAGAAATCGGCTTTATGACATAGTCGTCAACGCCAAGTTCTTTAGCGTCCAGAATGGTTTTTTCTTTTGCGTCTATTGTAACCATTATTATCGGGGTTTTCTTAAGCTCTTCGTTGTCTGAGCTTCTTAAATCTCTTATAAAATCCAGCCCGGTTTTTGAGGGCATTTGCTGGTCAAGGAAGATTATGTCAATTTTGTTGTTTTGCAGAACATCCATTGCTCTGTCCGCGGAATCCGCTTCTTTTATATATACCAATCCAACATGGTTTAATGCCGAGATAATGAAAGTTCTTGCGAAACGGTCATCATCAACAACAAGACATCTGATATTGTCCCACTCTGTCTTCTGTTGTTTTATTGTTTCACTCATTTTTTTACCTTTATAAATTGATACATAAGTCATCTTTTTTTAGCAAAGATTTTGGATCAAATCTCACATCGTTCAAAGAAGCGCCCCAGTGCAGATGGGCGCCTGTCACTCTTCCTGTCTTACCGACAGTGCCTAGTATATCACCTTTTTTTACTTTATTGCCAGCATTAACTTTTGTATCCAATATATGTGCATAAATTGTGTACAGATTATATCCGTGGTCGATGACAACGACATTGCCGGAATAAAAATAATTTTCCTGTCCGCTTAATGTTATAATTCCGTCTGCCGGAGCTTTTATGGGGGTTCCTTCCATCGCGGCTATATCCATGCCTGCATGGGGGTTCATCCTGCTTCCGTTCATAATTCTTTGTCCGCCGAATTTGCCGCTTTCTCTTCCTTCAACGGGAAAAGAAAAAACTTCTTCCCAGAAAGTATTTTCGGTCGTTTTGTTTTGGGCGGCGCGAATGTCATTTCTTTCGCGGGCAATTTCTTTTTCATCCTGTTTTGAAGGCGTTACCTTCTTTTGCTCGACGCCTTTGAGGTTTTGTATATCCCATTTTGTTTCGGATATGCTTAAGATATAGTTTTTTGTTTCGCCGCTGCCGTAGTCTATTTCCAGATTATTAAGAAGTTCGCTGTCTCTGCTGAACGCATAAATGAATTTTCCGTCTTTTGTCAGTTTGATATCTTTGCCTTCTATCAAAACTTTTTTTGCGTTAGGAGCATGACCAGTAATAATCTGTCCTTGGGCTAAGGTTCCGCATATTTTTACGGTTTCCGCTTTTACGGGAAACGAAAGTATCATAAAACTAATTATCAAATAAATCGGCTTGCAGTTCATCTTTTTTATTAACCACCTTTGTTTTAACAGTTCCATCAATGAACTGAATGTTTAAAAATTGATTGTTTTGCGCCTGGTCCGTATTATATATAGTTTTGCCGCTTTTTCCAGTTATCCAGGCGAATCCTCTCTTTAGCACAGAGCTGATTGAAACGTTTTCAAGTCTAATGTTTAAATTGTTTAAATTCTCTTTCTTTTTCTCAAAAATATTAGAAATATAATAAGGCGACAATCTTGTCAGGGTAATTTGGTTTTGCTTGTTCTGTATAAAGCTTTTAAAAGAGATGTTAAGCCTTTCAATTCTGTCATCCAGTTTTTGCTGGTTTTCCAGCAATATTTGAGAAAGATTGGGAATTCCTCTTGCCAGCCCGGTCAAGTAATTTTTTCTTTCCCCAATAAATCTCATTATCGAAGAAGCCATCCTTGCTCCAAAGCTGCTTGTCTGGTTCAAAAGTTCCATTCTTACGGGAACGGCAAATTCTGCCGCGCCAGTCGGCGTCGGCGCTCTGACGTCCGCAGCATAGTCGATGAGCATGGTGTCGGTTTCATGTCCAACCGCGGATATAATGGGAATTTCGGAGTTAAATACGGATCTTATCACGACCTCTTCATTAAAAGCCCAAAGGTCTTCAAGACTTCCGCCGCCTCTGGCTACTATTAAAACATCCGGCTTTTGCGGAAGATTGTTAAAGCCGTCAATGGCGGCGGCGATGCTTAAAGCGGCACCTTCTCCCTGTACGGGCGTCGGCCATAATAAAATATGACTGGGGAATCGGTCTCTTACTCTGTGGATAATGTCTCTGATAACTGCTCCGCTCGCGCTTGTTACAACGCCGATAGTTTTGGGAAGGAACGGAATTTTCTTTTTATGAGCCTGGTCAAACAGCCCTTCGGCGGCAAATTTTTGTTTTCTTTCTTCAAGAAGCTTTAATAAAGCGCCTGCTCCGGCAACTTCCATTTGTTCAATAACAAGCTGGTAAGACGACTTGCCCGCAAAGGTGGTTATTTTGCCGGTTGCGATAACCTCCAGACCGTCTTCGGGATTGAAGTTAAATCTGCTTGCGACACCTTTCCAGCACACGGCGGAAAGTACGGCGTTTTCATCTTTAAGGGATAAATACCAATGACCAGAGTCAGCTTTTTTTGCGCCAAAAATTTCACCTTTTACTCTGACTAAGCTAAAAGTGTTTTCAACATATCTTTTAATCTCAAAAGATATTTCGCTTACGGTAAATTCTCTTAATTCTATCTCTTGCATTTTATTTCTTTCATGGTTGAAATCTTATATGCGTTTTCTTATTTTGTTAAGCGTTATAGTTAAATTATTACCAGCTTCTTTAAAAAACGAATCGGAGCATAGCGGCTAAACTTTTGTTATTTGTAAGTTATTTTATTGCGGTCAGATAGGAAAAAGTTCTTATAGGCTTTATTTATCAGAGCAGAATGATATGCCAAAATGCAAAAAACTTATGAAGGTTTTTATATGAAATAATATTAAAGCGCAGAGTTTCCGCCAAAATTTAACATTCAAAAAACTGCAAAAATCATCTGTTATTTTAGACAAAACGACTTGAGTTTACCTCTTCTTATGGTATCCTATATTTACCTTTCTTAATTATTCGCTCTCTATATATTATAAATTCTTAAAAAAAAATACGACCATGAAAGAAGTAGATGTTTTTGATGCTACGTACACTCGGCATTTAGGTACCGCTCCGCTGCGGCAAGTGTACGAAGAGGGATTATGGCACCAGTCTGCGCATGCATGGATTTTCACCTCGGATGAAGAAATTATCTTTCAACTGAGGAGTAATGACATTGTGAGCTACCCCAATCGTTTGGGCGTATCTGCCGGAGGTTGCGTCGATGTCGGCGACACCCCCTTCGAGACGATTATTCGCGAAACACAAGAAGAACTCGGGCTGAACATTAGTGACGAAAAGATCCTCAGCGTTGGTTATCGTATCTGCCAGTCTAGCAATGAAGGCAGGATATACAACGTCTTTGACAATCTTTTCCTCATCAATCACGAAGCGCCGCTCATTGAGTACAACATTCAGGAAAGTGAGGTGGGAGGAGTTTTTGCTATGAGTTACGCTGATGCTGCTAAATTCTTCAACAATGAGATTGATAATGTCGAGTTACGCGGCTTTACAATCGAAAATGGAGAAAGAAAGTGGAGGGATATTGTCGCGCGGTTAGACAGTTTCGTTCCCTTTAAGCCTTACTACTACAAACACATGCTTGGCATAATTGGCAGAATGCTGAACGCAAAAGCGCACAGTTACGTCTTTGTCGGCAACATGTTTCAGAATTACCGCAAAATCATGCCTGTACCCATGTTGATACAGTCAGAAGTTATTTAACCTTCAATTAGATTTTTATGGCTAATTTAATCAACACTCTAAAACCCAACTAACTTCTCTGCATATATTTTTGCAGAGAAGTTGGTCAGGTGTTCTATGCCTTCGCCCAAGCCGATAAAATGAATCGGAGTTTTTGTCTCTTCCGCGATAGCAATCAATACGCCGCCTTTTGACGAGCCGTCCAGCTTGGTTACTATAAGCCCCGTTATATCCATGGCTTCTTTAAATACTTTAACCTGTTCCAGAGCATTTTGCCCTGTGGTGGCGTCAAGGGTGAGCAATGTAGAGTTCGGAGCGTCTGGAAGTGTTTTTTTTATAACCTTTACAATCTTTTTCAGCTCTTCCATTAAATGCGTCTTGTTTTGCAATCTTCCTGCAGTGTCAATCAGGACAACGTCATCTTTCTGTTTTATTGCTTCGTTTATGCCATCATAAGTCAGCCCGGCGCTGTTGCAGCCATTGTCGCCATGAAAGACTCTTATATCGTTTCTTTGTCCCCAAACTTCCAGCTGTTCAACTGCGGCGGCTCTAAATGTATCCGCGGCGATTAGAGATACTTTTAAGCCTTGGGATTTTAATTTTGCGGCGATTTTGCCAATGGTTGTTGTTTTGCCGGCGCCGTTTACGCCTATCATTAAAACAACATAAGGTTTTTGGGTTTGATCAATCTTAAAAGGCTTTTCGCAAGGCGTTAAAATCTTTTCAATATCGATTGCAAGCTCTTTTCTTATTTCGTCGTCCGTCGACTTTTTATCAACTCTTCTCTTGCTAAAATTCATAATGATTTTATTGGCGGCTTTTAATCCCATGTCCGACATTATGAGCAGGTCTTCCAAATCTTCCAAGGTTTGCTCGTCAAGCTTTTTCTGGGTAAAAATACTTTTTATTACCCCCATTTTTTTTTCTGGATTTATGTCTACGGATATTTCATCGTCTTTTTTCTTTTTGAAGAAACTAATCATCGCTGTCTCTCTTTTCTCTTAAGGTTTTAGCTCTTTGTTTTCTAATTTCAACTGGAATCTGAGGCATTAAAGCCGCAGGAGTTCCTTTCCTTTCAGAATAGGGGAAAACATGCAGTTTGTCTATGCCGGCTTCATCTATAAGTTTTAATGTGTTGGCAAAAGCTTCGTTTGTTTCGGTTGGAAACCCGCATATAAAATCGGAACCAAAAGTTGCGTCTGGTCTAATTTTGCGAATGTTTTTGCATAGATTTATAACATCTTCTCTTGTGTGGCGTCTTTTCATTCTTTTGAGGACCAGATTATCTCCAGCCTGAACGGATAGATGAAAATGAGGATGTATTCTTTTGTCATTTGTTAAAGATATAAATTTTTTATCAATGGCCGCAGGGTCCAAAGAGCCAAACTGTAAACTTTGAAGCCGCGGGATTTCGGTTAAGATGTTTTCAACTAAATCACCCAGCGAAGGTTTATAAGAGCAAATGTCTACACCTGTTAAGCATATTTCATCATATCCGTTGGATAAAAGCTCTTTAATCTGTTTAATTATCTCTTCTTTTGGGACAGAGCGGTTACTGCCTCTCGCATAAGGAACGATGCAGTATGTGCATCTGTGGTCGCAGCCTTGCTGCACCTGTACAAAGGCTTTGTTTCGTCCTTCAAAAGAGGTGATGAGATATTTGTCGTAGTCGTCATAAGAGAAAATATCTCCGACAATGGTTTTTTCGGTTATGTCTTGCGATATATATTTTTCGATTTCAGCTTTTTCTTTGTTTCCTAAAACTAAATCTACTTCTTCCATACTTTCAAATTTTTTCGGAGCTATCTGCGCCGCGCAGCCTGTTACAACAATTTTTGCGTCAGGATTTTCTTTGCGCAGTTTTCTGATGGTCTGCCTGCACTGTCTTTCGGCTTCGCCTGTTACCGCGCAGGTATTAACAATTATTAAGTTATCAATATTTAATAACTTTTCTTTTAGAATTTCAGATTCAAAAGTGTTTATTCTGCAGCCAAGCGTAACAACATTTACCAAAAGAATGACCCTCCGTTTAGGTCGTAAATATATGGTAAATTATTTATAAAATCAAACAATTATTTATTGATTGCGGCAAGGGCGGTTTTTGTATTAGCTTTTACAGCCTCAATACTTTTTATTAAAAGTTGTTTTTCTTCATTAGAGATTTCTGGCTTAAGAATCTTTCCAATTCCATTTTTATTAATGACTGTAGGGTATGAAGCGAAAACATCCTTTATTCCTTCGGCTTCGCTGCGGTGGCTTGATACCGTAAATACGGCGTTTTCATCATTTATTATCGCCTGACAGAGTCTGGCAACACAACATCCGATGCCGTAAAATGTCGCGCCTTTTCCTTCTATTATTTTTTTGCCGCCGTAACGAACTTCATTATCTATGTCTTCCATCAGTTTTTTGGTAATTTTGCCGTTTTTTAACCCAGACCAGATAAGCGTCTGGCTGTCGCCGTGTTCGCCTAAAACATAAGCGTTTATATATTTGGGGGATATTGCTAAATGTCTGCTTAAAATAGACTGGAGGCGGGCTGTGTCTAAAATGGTTCCGCTGGCGATAATGCGGTTTGGTGGAAAACCAGAAAGTTTTAGCGTAATGTGAGCCATAACATCAACGGGGTTTGACGCGATGATTATTATACTTTCAGGGGCATATTTAACTATTTCAGGGACAATGCTTGCAAATATTTTAGTATTTATTTCCAAAAGGTCGGTTCTTGTCTGACCGGGCTTACGTCTTGAGCCGGCAGTTATTATTACTATGCCCGCGCCTTTTATATCTTCATAATCTCCGTCATTTATCTTTACATTGTGCGATACGGGGGTTGCGTGCATTATATCATTGGCTTCCGCTTTTGCTTTTGCGGTGTTGGTATCAACCAAAACTATTTCGCTCGCAATATTGTTTATAACGAGAGTGTATGCGATAGTGCTTCCAACGTTTCCCGCGCCGATTATACCTATTTTCATTTTTTTTCCTCGTTTTGTTCTTTCTTATTATGTAAATATAATGTTAAAAATGAAAAAAGCTATTCTTCGGGTGGAATAGCTTTTTATCAATAAATATTTCGAAATTATTCAGCAACTATTGTTTCATCGTCAAACTGGGTCATCTCGGGATTTTCTTCAATGATTTCTTCTTCGACATATTCATCATTTTCCATAATCATGCCGTCGGCGTTGTCGTAATCATACGTCGTTGTAGTTACGATGTTGCCTTCTGATGTTCCGATAACTTCGCCTGTTACCGGGTCTACAATGTCGTAGCTGAAGCTGTCTTCTTCAACGACAGTTACAGGTTCCGGCGTAATTTCGTTGCTCTTTTCTTTTACATATTTTCCTATTAACACAAGAAGTATTACAATTAGTACAATATAAATTAATTTTTTCATTTTTCTCTACCTTATGCTCTAGCTTGTTTCATGCACCTCTTTTAGAGTATTTCCATCTGATATATTTGTCAATGCTAATAAAAGTTATTGAATGTTAATTTTATGTGAAAACATGTAGTGATTTTTTTTAATTCATGGCTTTTTTGTGGTTTTTTTTGAAAATTTTTGAGTGGCTCAAAACATAGGATTTTTCTGGTTTTTTTGCTTGCCAGGCATAATCTTATGCACCAATTATTAAAATAATACTTGTCAAATTATATAAAACTGTGATAACTAGTCAATCACGGTTCGACAAGAGCCGATTGGTTTATTTTAATTTAAAGAGGTTTATCGTATGACTGATACAGCTAATCGCGTTAAGAAAATTGTTGCAGAACACCTTGGCGTTGAAGAATCAAAAGTTACAGAAAATGCTAGTTTCATTGACGATCTAGGCGCAGACAGCTTAGACACTGTTGAGTTGGTTATGGCTTTTGAAGAAGAGTTCGGCGTGGAAATTCCAGACGAAGCTGCTGAGAAAATTCTTACAGTTAAAGACGCTATCGATTATCTTGCTAAAAACGCTTAATTTTTAGATAGTGGTTATTTGATGAAACTCGCTTGACTTAACTTATGGCGAGTTTTTTCATATTGTTTATTCAATATTTTAATAATATAAACGAGGTAAATTAATGAGAAGAGTTGTTGTAACAGGGATGGGTATTGTTTCTCCTCTCGGAAGAGGAATTGAAAACAATTGGAACAAAATTGTTAATGGCAAATCAGGTATCAAAAAACTTGAAGGCATTGAGCTTAAGGATATACCTGTTTCAATCGGCGGGCAAATTAGATATGGTCAGGGCGATGGCGAGTTTGACCCGGATACCGTGATTGAGCCAAAAGAACAAAAGAGAG
Source organism: Lactobacillaceae bacterium (assembly GCA_031271345.1). Lineage (GTDB taxonomy): Bacteria > Pseudomonadota > Alphaproteobacteria > RF32 > CAG-239 > JAQWBS01. The sequence goes on along the minus strand of JAISVX010000003.1, from coordinate 748,767 downwards.
TTGATAAATTTATCTTATTTGGTATTGCCGCTGGCAAAGACGCTGTTGAAGATTCCGGCTGGAAGCCGGAAGCGGAGGAAGACAAAGACCGTTCGGGCGTTATGATGGGTTCGGGTATCGGCGGTTTGCAGACAATTTATGAAAACTCAATTCTTTTTCATGAAACAGGAAGCCGTAAAATATCTCCTTTCTTTATTCCCGCGTCTTTGATTAATCTTATTTCCGGGCATCTTTCAATTGAGTATGGATATAAAGGTCCAAACCACGCCTGTGTTACAGCTTGTTCAACAGGCACTCACGCAATCGGCGACGCGGCGGCGATAATTTCCCGCGGGGATGCCGACGTTATGCTTGCGGGCGGAGCGGAAGCTGCTATTACATCGCTTGGATTGGTTGGTTTCTCAAGATTGCGCGCATTGACGACAGATTTTAACGAAACTCCAGAAAAGGCATCTCGTCCGTGGGATAAAGACCGCAGCGGTTTTGTGATGGGCGAGGGAGCCGGAGCGGTGGTTTTGGAAGAATTGGAACACGCGAAAGCCCGCGGAGCAAAAATCTATGCCGAAGTTGTCGGCTATGGTATGAGCGGAGACGCTTATCATATTACAGCGCCTTCTTCGGATGGTGATGGGGCATACAGAGCGATGAAAATGGCTGTAGGTCACGCCAAAAATGATCATGGCGTTGAGCTGACCGATATTGGCTATATTAACGCGCATGGAACATCTACTCCAGTCGGCGATCCGCAAGAAATTGCGGCTGTAAAAAGGTTGTTTAGCGAGAATGCTGGAAAAGTGTCAATTTCATCTACAAAATCTGCAATTGGACACTTGTTGGGAGCGGCCGGTGCAGTTGAGGCGATTTATTCAATTAAAGCTTTGAATGAAGACACATGTCCTCCGACGCTGAATCTGGAAAACCCTGATGAAGAGTTTGCCGGTCTTGATTTGGTGCCGTTAAAGGCGAAGAAAAAAGAGTTGAAGGCGGTTATGTCGAACTCATTTGGCTTTGGCGGAACAAACTCGTCAGTAATATTTAAGAAATATAAAGGATAATAAAAGGGGCTTTTAAGCCCCTTTAAATCTTTTGAGCAGAGAGCTATGAAAAAAATATTTTTTGCATCACTTTTAGCCTTTATAATTATAATAGCCGCAATTTCCACAGTTTTTTACTGGGCAAATAAAGCCGGACCGTTATATGAAGCCGCAACAATATCTATATCGCGGGGTTCGACCGTAAGAGCTGTGGCGAAAGATATGGAAGCCATAGGTATGATAGATAAGGCATGGCTTTTAGAGCTTGCGGCAAGAATCAAAAAAGCAGACAGAAAACTCCGCGCGGGCGAATATTATTTTCCCGCCAATATTTCGATTGTCGAAATCCTTGAAAAACTGGAAAAAGGAGATGTCTTTTATCACAGGATTACCCTTCCAGAAGGTCTGACAACCCAGCAGTTTTTTTCCATAATTGATATGGAAGAAAATTTAACCGGCGAAATAACCGTTGATGTCAAAGAAGGCGAAATGCTTGCCGAAACTTATACGTTTTCCAAAGACGACAGCAGAGACAGCGTGGTAATCCAAGCCAGAGACGCCCTGACGAGAGTGTTGAACGAGGCTTGGGAAAAAAGAAAAGAAACTTTGTTGGAAGATAAATATCAGGCATTGATTTTGGCTTCGATTATTGAAAAAGAAACTTCGATACCAGAAGAAAGAGGCTTGGTTGCGTCTGTTTTTATTAACCGCCTGCGGATAGGAATGCTGCTGCAGACAGACCCTACGGTTATATATGCTCTAACCGAGGGAAAAGGTTTTCTGGGAAGAAGCTTAAAGAAAGCGGATTTGCAAATGGACAGCCCGTATAATACTTATAAGCACAAAGGGCTTCCTCCAACGCCGATTTGCAATGTCAGCGCGGATTCAATAGAAGCGGCGTTGAATTATGAAGATACGGATTTCTTATATTTTGTTGCCGATGGCAAAGGCGGACACCAGTTTTCTGAAAATTATGACAGTCATAGAAAAAAAGTCAGCGAGTGGATAAGCACAATCAGAAAATAAAATTTTATGCCTGACCGATTGTGGCAAAAGTAATCGGATATAAAGCCTGCTCCGGCTCAACGCCTTTGGTTAGAACCGCTTTGAAAATCGGGTGCATTCTCTCGCATTCTTTTATCGCGATATTGATAATTTGAGAAAGTTTTTCGGGTGATATGTCTTCATTGTTGTCCAATAGCATAGAATGTTTGAAGACCGGAAGATTCTGTTCTTTCCAATAGGAAAAATGCCCGAGCCACAAATCTTCGTTGACCAAAGCCAAAAGCTCAAAAACTTTTGAGTTGCTGTCAGAGACGTTTTCAATATCTAGAATGCAGGATATATGCAGACATTTAATGTTTTCTTCCCAGGCAAAGAATAGCAGCAGGTTGTTCCATTTGCCCTGAACCTCAACGGCAACTTCGTTTATGCCTCTTCTTTCAAGCTCAAAAGACCTATCGTTGAAAATGCTTTCAACCATATCAATCGGATTATATTTGACGGCATAAGATGCCAGGCTCATTAAAATTCTCCATTAGTTCATTCATAGAACAACATAGCAGTGTCTCGAGTCATCAGACAATAACATTAAAAAAGTTTTCCACTTTATTTTTTTTCTCATAAAGCAAATATTGAAAATATTGTGTAAAAACAAAATGATAAAATTTAATGAATTTTTTTATAAATTTTTATATGTGGATTATTTTTTTTATCTATATATAATTGTCTCAAAATTAATGCAAAAATAGGATATATTAAATGATTGGATTGGCGTTTCCCAATATTTCACCCGAAATTTTTTCAATAGGCTTCTTTTCTGTCAGATGGTATTCAATGGCTTATCTGTTGGGAATATTGTTCGCATGGTTTATGGTAAAAAGAAACGTTAAGAAATATGACTGGGGTTTGACAGATGAGAACCTGAGCGATTTGGCTTTTTATGCGACAATGGGAATGGTTGCCGGCGGAAGGCTCGGATATGTTTTGTTTTATGGCGGCGAGCCAAATCCGTTTTGGGAAAACCCGGCATTGATTCTTCAGTTGTGGAAGGGCGGAATGTCTTTTCACGGGGGTATTGCCGGCGTTATTTTTGCGGTTTTGTGGTATTCTTATAAAATTAAGTATCCGTTTTTGAAAATTATGGACATAATTGCTCCTTTCGCGCCAATCGGGTTGTTTTTGGGCAGACTGACCAATTTTATAAATGACGAGCTGTGGGGAAGGGTGACAACGGTTCCCTGGGCGGTTAGATTTCCTAATGGAGGATATTTGCCAAGACATCCGTCGCAGTTATATGAAGCGATGCTGGAAGGCGTTGTCATGTTTTTAATTCTTAACATTTTGTGGAATATAAAATGGACAAGAGAAAAGACAGGATTTATCTCGGGGACATTTGCCATCCTATATACGCTGTTTAGAGTTATAGTGGAACAATATAGAGAGCCGGACGCTCACATCGGTTTTGTGCTTGGTTCTATGACCATGGGTCAGCTTTTGTCTGTGCCATTGATTTTGGCGGGAATTTGGGCGATATATAAATCTTTTAAAACTAAACCCGAGTAGTTATGTTTTGGGTAAATTTGTTGGTTTTTTCTAAAACTTTTCTGGCTCTGATTAAAACTTCGTGAGAGCTTGCGTCGCTGCGCTTTTTGTCGGCAATGCTTCCGGAAACGGTAAGTTTTACAGGCTTCTTGCGCCTGCCTAGGACAAACTCGGATCCGGCGATTGCGCGCCTTATTTCTTCCACCCTTTTAAAGCTGTCATTTTTATCTTCGTTTTTAAAGATGATAATGAATAAATCTTTGTCATATCGATAAACAGGATTGTCTTTTTCAAACTCGATAATTTTGTTTGCCGCCATTTTTATCAGCGAATTTAGTTCTGATGCGCTAAAACCTTTGTTCAGTCTTTCGTAATCGTCAATACAAATTATTGCCACGCTGTATTTTAACGGAAAAGCGCTTGATTGTATTACATAAGATTTTCTGTTCGCCAGCGAGGTTAAAACATCTTTATAGGTTTCGTAATAAGTATCATGGCACAGACCGATAAAAATTGTCAGAGTTGCTGCGGAATAAAAAACAGTTAGCGCCGTTGAGTTTTCAGAGTAAATAAATCCAAACATTATTTCAACATAAGCAAATAAGAGATAAGATCTGAGTATTCTGCCGTTTATGGAGGCGTCCAGCAGAATGATTATTGTTCCGATTATAAACATCAGCAGTCCAAGCCGGTTTATGTCCGCGTAGCTTTGAGATAAAAGACTGTATCCGATAAGTATGTCGTTTGAAGATAAGTTCTCATATAAGCTTAGTTCGAAAAACACTATTAGCAGGATTAATAAATTTTCGCGGGTAAACAGTTTTCTTTGCGGAAGAAAATAAAATATAATGAGATTAAACGGAACAAGCACGCATAAATTTATATAATAAGGAGAGCTGATATAATCCGAACCGTTTTCTTTTTTCAAAAAGTTGCATATAATATAGCTCAGAAGAATGAAGGATATAAACATTACGGGTTTTGTTTTGTTAAAATATATCAAAATGCACAGGCTTGAGAAGATAAAAATATAAAACGCCGCGTGCAGACTGAGCTGTGTCGACCACGGAATATTTTCAACGGCATAAAACCCGACCAAACTGACAGCCAGAATGATAGCAGGCAAGACAGCGTTTTTTGTCAGCGGCAAAGTATTTCTAAAGTTTTCAAAAAATTTCAACAATGTTTTCCCCTTAGTGGGCAATTGTATCAAAACATAGTTTAAATTTTATTTACGCATTTGATGATGGAGCTGTCGCCGTAAGAATAAAAACGATACTTGTTTTTTATCGCGTGCCGATATGCTTCTTTCATTTTATCTATGCCGGCAACCGCGCAGACAAGCATAAACAGGGTCGATTTTGGCAGATGGAAATTGGTTATCATCATATCGATGGATTTAAATTTGTATCCTGGTGTTATGAATATGCTGGTATCATTTGTAAAAGGATGAGTTATACCGTTTTCATCAGTTGCGCTTTCAAGAAGTCTTAAAGATGTTGTTCCGACCGCGACAATTCTTTTTCCTGATTTGCGCGCATTATTTATCATATCGCATGAATCCTGAGCAATAATGCCGTATTCTGAATGCATTTTATGATCTTTGGTATCTTGAACTTTTACAGGCAGAAAAGTACCTGCTCCGACATGGAGTGTTAAAAAAGTTTTTTTGATGCCTTTTTCATCAAGCCTTTTCATAACTTCTTCTGTAAAATGCAGTCCCGCGGTTGGAGCGGCTACAGCGCCTTCATGTTCTGCGTATATGGTTTGGTAGTTTTCGGTATCGTTTCTGTTTTCCAGTTTATCTCTCTTGATGTATGGAGGGAGCGGCATAGAGCCGTATTTTTGTAAATATGAGCCTAAATCTCCGGCGCCAACGCCAAATTTTAAGAGGACGCCTTCTTCGCCTTTTTTCTCCACGACTTTTGCAGAAAAGTCAGAATGTTCCGGGGATATTTCATTAGTATAGAAACTAATGGTATCTCCTTCGCGGAGGCGTTTTGAGTTTTTGATAAAAGCCCACCAGTTAATCCCGTCGACAGGGCGGTAAAGAGTAGTTTCAATCTGGGCTTCTCCTTTTGCGCCGTAAAGCTTTGCCGGAATAACTTTGGTATTGTTAAAGACCAAAACATCGCCTTCTTCCAACAGATCTGGAAGCTCAAAAAACTTTCTATCGGAGATTTTATTTTCAACCGATAGGTCTAAAAGCCTGGAGTTATCACGAGGGCTTGCCGGCTCCGTAGCAATCAAACCGCGATCTAACTCAAAATCAAAAATATCCACGTCCATTTTTAAAAATCCTTTATTTAAGCGATGTTATATTATATAGTTTTATTAATCTCAAGAACTTTTTAAGGAATGAAAAATGGCAAAAGTTGTTACTATGATACCGGTTCGTATGGCGTCAACCAGATTACCCAATAAACCGCTTTTGGATATTAATGGAAAAACTTTGGTACAGAGAGTTTACGAAAATGTGAAAAAAGTTGTTCCAGGCGATATATATATTGCTGCCGGCGATGAAGTAATTGTTAAGGAATGTGAGAAATTCGGCGCAAAAGCCATTCTTACAGACCCGAGCTTACCTTCTGGAACCGACCGTATTGCGGCGGCGTTGAAAGAAATTGACCCTAAAGGCGAGAAATATGACATCGTTGTCAATTTTCAGGGCGACAGCTTAAACGTTGATCCAGAGATTAATAATAAATTGATTGAAATAGTTGAGGAAACCGGCTGTGATATTGCTACCTGCGGCATGATTTTCAAAACCAAGGAAGCGTCTGAAAACCCTGCGAATGTCAAAATTGTTATGGGTTTGAGAGACGGCGAAGTTGAGGGCAGATGTCTGTATTTTACCCGCGCGGTTGCTCCTTTTACAAGAAACCCGGAAAAAACTAAAAACCAGGATTTATATCATCACCTGGGTATTTATGTTTATAATGCGAAATCTTTGGCGAAGATAGTTACTCTTCCCGTCGGCGTTCTTGAAGCCCGCGAAAGTCTGGAACAGTTGAGAGCTTTGGAAAACGGCATGTACATCAGAGCAAAAATCGTTGAGAATCTTAAACTTAATCAAGATGCTCCGGCAGATGTCGATACTGAAGAAGATCTTATTGAAGCTCGCAAGTACATTAGGTAAAATTTCGTTCTATGGTCTGCTAATCCAGAAACCTCAGATATTTTGCTCGGTCATGTAGACTTTTCTACACTTCCTCGTAAAATTCTTTGTTTTTTCTTATTATTAGACTCATGTATCAAAATTTACGATTATTTGAGGATAAAACTATGAAACTTAAAATCGCATATCAAGGCGTTGCCGGGGCGTATTCTCATATTTCATCGCAGGAGGCTTTCCCTGGTGCGGAGTATGTCGCTTGCGATTCATTTGAAACTGCTATGGATTTAGTCAATAAAAATGTTGTCGATTATGCCGTTATTCCTGTAGAAAACTCAAATGCCGGACGCGTGGCGGACGTTCATTTTCTTCTTCCCAATTCGGGGCTTGCGATTGTCGGCGAACATTTTTTAAGAGTGGAACATCAGCTTTTGGCATATCCTGGCGCCGCGCTTGAAGATATTAGGTATGCGGTTTCTCATCCGCAGGCTTTGGCTCAATGTTCGGATTTTTTGAAAAAACACAATATAAAAGCAGTTGCCAGAATTGATACGGCAAAGTCTTGCGAAAGCATAAAAGAAGATAAACCGAAAGATAAAGCCGCCATAGCTTCCAAGCTTGCCGGAGAGATTTATGGATTAAATATTCTGGCTTCCAATATTGAGAATGCGAGCAATAATACAACAAGATTTCTGATTATGTCTCGAAAAGGCGTTTTGCCTGAAGATGACGGCTCCTGCTTTATAACGTCACTGGTCTTTAAGGTCAGAAATATTCCAGCCGCTTTATATAAAGCTTTGGGAGGGTTTGCGACAAACGGCATAAATATGACCAAAATCGAAAGCTACCTTTTGGATGGAAAGTTTGTTTCCGCCCAATTTTATGTCGAAGTTGAGTCACATCCCGCAAGAAAATCGTATAAAAACGCTATTGAAGAGCTAAAGTTTTTTTCCGAAGAAGTTCATATTTTAGGCACTTATAAAACTGATAAGTTCAGAAAAAATTAATAATTTTTTCTGAGGGGAAAATTAATGACCGAACAATTTGTTATATTTGATACCGAATATACATCGTGGAAAGGCTGTATGGAAAATGGGCGGGCAGAATGGCAGAAAGAAGAAATCGTCCAAATCGCAGCGATAAAGGTTGACGCAAAAACATTAAAAGTTTTGGAAGAATTTAATGTATATGTAACGCCTGTAATAAACCCGATATTGTCGGATTATTTTATAAATTTAACTGGTTTGACTAACGAGCTGATAGAAGAACAGGGCGTTCCTTTTGAGCAGGCTTATTGGCAGTTTAAAGATTTTTCCGCTGGTTTGACATGTTTTGCTTATGATATGGACTATGGCAGAATAAGTCTGGCTGACGGGGAAATAATGGAAAAGAATTTAAGTTTTGCCGGCATGGAAGATAAATATCCGCCTCGTTATTCTAATATCGCGGAGTGGTTTAAAAAAAGATATGCTGAGAACGCTGTTAATGCGGGAAAAATTAACTCTGGCGGAACAGCAAAACTATTGGGAGTTTCGAAAGAGCTTGAACAGCTCGGGCTGGATGAGCATAACGCTTTGTATGACGTTTATTCTCTTTTAGCCGGGATTAAATATTTTAAAGCGAAAGATTTATTTAGCTTTTTTGCCTAAATTTTCAACATTTTTTATTGCCGCGTCAATTAGTTTGTCATAATCCTTGTCTTCAAGGTCCTCGGCAGCCGTATTTTTGATTGCGGATATAACTTTCTTGGATATTATCTCAGTGATTTCTTTTTGCGCCTGCTTTTTTAGATTGGAGATGAAATATTCATTATCCTGCTTTTTTCTTTTTAGCTCGTCCTCAAGGTCTTTTATGTTTTTGCTTTTTATGAAGTCGATTTCTTTTTTAGATTTATCCAATATGTCCTTAACTTCCTGCTCAAGATTTGCCATTTTTGCTTCATATTCCTGAAGAAGCCTTTTTGAATCCAGCTCAAGCTGCTTCGCTTCTTTTAAGGTGTCTTTTATTGCCTTTATTCTTTTGTCCAATAGGGTTTGAGCAATTTTATAAAGAGGTTTTGCCAGACAGACAACAACAATAACAAAGCTTAGTCCGACCCAAAAGGCGGGGTCTTGGTAGAAATGGTCATAATTATGAGCATGGCTGTCTGTTTCTATAGACGCCGTTGTTTGCTCAATATTTTCATTTTCTCCCATTTATTTTCCTAGCTGTTATTGTCTTTTATGTTTTTTTCGAGGTTTTTTTCGGACAAACCGCGAAGTCCGATTTTTGCCGCAATTTCATTTGCGAGACCCACTGCCGTAAGATTTATTTCGCCGAGAGCTTTTTCCTTATCTTTGCGGACAGATTCCTGCATTTTTTTTGTGTAGTCGTACAATTCGCTTTGAAGAGAAACTTTTTTATCTTCAATATAAGCTTTTAACTCTTTAAGAGCTTTTTCAAAGCTTTCCGAAGCTTTGTTGTGCGCTTCATCCAAGGCGTCTTCGTACTGCTCAAAGAGCTTATTGGCTTTTTCTTTATGCTTTTTTGCTTTTTCAATATGGCTGTCTATTGTTTTCTGCCTTTTATTAAGTATGCCGTCCATTTTTGGAGTAAAAAATGTAGACACAATAAAATAAAGGCTGATAAAACAAATCAAGAGCCAAAATACTTGTGAAGCAAATGAACCAGGGTCTAGCTGAGGCATAGTATCTCCATGGAGTTTTCTAGTGGCTTATAAAGGAGCCTGAAACGACTATTTTCCGCCGGTTAGCATAACCAAAGCAATTACAAGGGCATAAAGGGCAATCGCTTCAATCGCCGCGAAACCTGCCCAGCCGTATACATCGACGTGTTTCTTTACTTCAGGGTTTCTTCCGACAGTAGTAATCATGGTTACCCAGAGTTTTGTAACACCCCAAGCCGCAACAGTCATGCTGATAGCGCAAAGAGCGGCACTTAAATATAACATATCCATTTTTTTTCCTTTCAAAATTTAATTAATAATGCATTAGTGACCATTTATGGCATCACTCAAATATATTGTACTTAAAACAGTAAAAATATATGTTTGAATCAGCGCGATAAACACCTCAAATGCGACGACAAGCGAACTGAACACCAACGGCACAACGCCGGCTATGCCCAGCCCGACAACGAAACCCGCTATTATCTTTAGCATAATATGACCGACAGTCATGTTCGCGACAAGACGGACTGTCAAGCTAAATGGTTTTGATAACAGCGATATGGTCTCAATCGGCACTACCAATGGAGCTAGCGCCAAGGGGATTCCTTTAGGCAGAAAAATTCTGAAATATCCAAATCCTTTGTTTTTTATTCCGACGAACATATTGAACAACAATGCGGAAACAGCCAATGTTCCCACGGCGGCAACATGCGAAGTAAAAGTAAAATTGTAAGGCAGTAAGCCAGACAGGTTGCCAAAAGCAACAAATAAAAATATTGAGAAGATAAAAGGCGAATATTTCAGCCCTTTTTCTCCCGCGTTTTCTCTAATTATACCAAGAACAAGGCTGTATATGCTTTCAGGTATAAGCTGGGTTTTGGACGGTATAATGCTTCTCTTGCCGATGAAATAAACGGATAAGAGAATTATTGAAAAAATCACGGCAAGAACCATAGCTAAGGACGAGTTTGTAAATGATATGTCAAACCCTCCTATTTTTATAGGAACTAAAGGTTTAATTATGAACTGATCCATTGGATTAGCCAATTTATGTCTCCTTAGTTTCTTCGTTTTTTACAAAGCGGTAGATGTTCAAAAAGCCGGCTGCCATGCCAAAGAATAATAAGGCTATCAGTAGAAAAGGTTTTGTGCCAAACAGCATATCCAACGTATAGCCTATGGCGCCGCCGACAATTACTCCCGAAACAAATTCAATGACAATTATTAAACCTCTTCTTGCGGAGTTTGAGAGAGAAAGAAAAGTTTCATCAGCTTTTTTGTTTCCATACGTTGCTTGCGCTTTATGAATTCTCTTTTCTAAATTTTTAATGTCATCGGGTGTTTTGCTCATTAAAAATCTCTCGCTGTAACTACTGTTCAAGCATTTTATTTATTGCGTTTTTGAAATCATCAAAAGAAACCGCGCCGTGAATTACTTCTTTTCCGTTTTTGTTCGCAAGAACAAAAGAAGGCGTTCCTTGTACCTTAAATACTTCGATAGCTTGCTGGCGGTTGCCTAAAATTCTGTTTTGAATGTCGTCATCTTTCATGCACTTTTCAGCGTCTCTTCCGTTAACTCCAAAAACAGACGCGTAAGTAGAGAAGATTTTTTCGGTCCTCATAGAAAATGACCATTCTCTTTGGTTTTTGAATATAATATCTAAAAATTCAAAGTAGCTGTCTTCAGGAATACAATGAGAAAGCATTGCACCCTGCATAGATTTTTTATCAATAGGAAAATCAACGAAAATAAGTTTTAGCTTGCCTGTGTCAATAAACTCTTTTTTCAGTTTAGGCAATGTGGATAAATGAAAGTCCGCGCAGTGAGAACAGCCGAAAGAAGAATATTCGTACATTGTTACTGGAGCGTTTTCATCTCCTAAGATGTTAAGATAATCAACTGATATATTGACATTGTTTAAGTCGGAGGCTATGTTTTTGTCTTCTTGCGTTGTATCTTGAGCAACAGCTTCATTAACAAAAACAATATTTCCTTCCGGGTCCATAATAAATCCTTTTGAGGATAAATAAATCCCAAGAGCCAGCACAAAGATTACCACACTTGCACAAATTGAACTTATTGTTTTTATAGTATTTTCAAAAGTCATTGTCGTTTTCTTTCTTTTTATTTGCGCTTGCAACCTCAATTCCAAGCTTTGTTAAAACATCTTTTAATTTAGAACTGTCTAAATCTTTTACCATCTCATTAATATAAGTTTCTTCCACCCTTGTTACAAGGGTTTTTTTAGGGTTTTCATCCTCTTTCTCATCAATTGAAGCTTCAGCCATATTAGGATTCTGGATTATCCTTAGTTTAGATATGGCATTGTAGCCAAAATAGGCGTTTATCTTTTCTATAACTATTTTTTCTTTGTGCTGAACTTCTAGGGCAAAAGCCCCTGATATTGTCTCAATATATAAGGTTCCATTGCCTCTTTCGTTTTTTTTGAAATCAATTTTCTGCGGCGAAGTATATTTTGCGAGGTCTGCTCCGACAATCTTGTCCCAATTTATTATTATATCTACCTCTACAAAACCTCTCTTGCCCAAAATCTTTTTTGCAAAAGGGGTGATAATGTTTGATATGGAATATAAATCTTTGGTTTTTCTGCCGTTGTTCATATTGACTGCCGCTGCTATAATTAATATTAAACAGGCTACCATATTGATTGTTAAATATCAATTATTAGAGGAAGTTATTAAAATGAAAAAGCACCGCTTTTGGCAGTGCTTTTTAAACATTGAAAGTTTTTCTTAGAATACGTAACGTAAACCGCCGTAAATTTCATATCCGTTAACGCCTGTTTCATTAAGCTTGTCAAAGTCAAAATAACGGTAGCCGACGTCAACATTGAAACGGCTTGTTACTTTTGCGGATAAACCGCCGCCTAAGCTCCATGTGAAGTTGTTGTCGTCAAAAGCGTGAATAGGCATGCCCTGAGGTCTTGACTCTACTTTTATTTCCGACATACCGATACCAGCCATTAAGTATGGAGTGAACATAGTGTATGGAGATAAATCCCAGAAAACGTTAAACATATAGGACTGCGCTTCAAATTTCTCTTTTGCTTGAGTTCCCATAATCATAACGGTTTCTTCTGGTTCTCCGCGTAAGATAACCTCTAATTCCGCGCGTACATATTCGTATCTGTATCCGATAGCTCCGCCAAAGCTCCATGTTCTTTTGCCGATTTCAAAATTGCCTGCCAAAGCACCATCTTTACCTAATTTTGGCTTAAACATACCACCGCGCACACCCAAATAAATGCCGTCACAGTCTGCTTTTGCAATATTTGCTACGCTAAAAGTCATACAGAAAGCGGCTAAAGCCATTAAAATCTTTTTATTCATAAAATTAACCCCCAGAAGTTTTGAATTCTGAAAACAATTTATATTATTTATTGTTAAAAATCAAACTAAAAAATAGGCAAAGCGCTATTTTTTGCTGTTTTTTACGCTGTCAATTATTTCATCCACGGTAATGCCGAAGTATTCGAACAACTTTTCAGCGGGACCAGACGCTCCGAATCCATCCATTCCGATTATATCGCCGCTTAGTCCGACATATCTTTCCCAGCCATATTTAGAGCCGGCTTCAACAGCAATTCTCGGAGCCGTTCCCAAAACTTCCTCCTGATAAGAGATGTCCTGTTTGTCAAATAGTTCCGTGCAGGGCATGGAAACTACCGCAACATCAATTTTTTCCTCTTTTAGTTTCTTTTGGGCTAAAATTGCAAGAGATACTTCCGAGCCAGTGGCAATTATCGTAGCTTTTCTTTTTTTGCCTTTTTCGACATCTGAAATTATATATCCGCCTTTTGCAGTAAGATTTTCTTTTGCAGATGTCCTTATCATCGGCAGGTTTTGCCTTGTCAGGGCTAATATACTTGGAACGCACTCCGTCTCAAGGGCAATCTGCCACGCTTCCGCCGTTTCAACAACGTCGCAGGGGCGGAAGGTCAAAATATTCGGCATTGCGCGGTATGAAGCAAGATGTTCGATTGGCTGGTGTGTCGGTCCGTCTTCGCCGACGCCTATAGAATCGTGCGTTAAGACGTAAACCACCCTTATTCCCATTAACGCGGCAAGTCTCATTGCGGGTCTCATATAATCGGAGAAAACAAAGAAGGTTCCGCCGTAAGGGATTGCTCCGCCATGCAGCGCCAAACCGTTCATTACCGCAGCCATGGCATGTTCTCTGATACCGTAAAAAATCTCATTTCCGCCATAATTATTTTTGGTTAGAGGTTCCATTCCTTTTACCGTGGTCAGGTTTGAAGCCGATAAATCAGCGGAACCGCCAATCGTCTGAGGAATATTTGGAACAATGGTTTCCAAGCACATTTGAGATGCCTTGCGGGTGGCAACTTTAGTCTGTTCTTTTATCGCGTTCTTTTTTAGATTTTCCAAGTCTTTATTCCAGTTTTTAGAGAGTTTGTTTTCAATAAAATCTAAAAACTCTTTGCCTTGTTTTTTTGCGGCCTCCGCCCACTTTTTATATTCTTTGTCCGATTTTTTTCCCGCTTCTCTCCAGTCTTTTAAAATGTCCCGGGGAATCTCGAAGGCAGGATAACTCCAACCCAGGCTCTTGCGCAGTGCGGCGGTTTCTTCCGCGCCCAAAGGAGAACCGTGCGCTTTGCTGGTTCCCTGTTTGTTTGGAGCGCCGAACCCGATTGTGGTTCTGCACGCGATTAATGTCGGCTTGTCTGATTTTTGCGCTTTTTCTATTGCCGCAGTTATTTCGCTTTCGCTTTGTCCGTCTATTGAGATTGTGTTCCAGTTATTAGCCTTAAATCTTGCGATTTGGTCAGTCGAGCATGAGGAGCATACTTTCCCGTCGATGGTTATGTTGTTGTCATCCCAAAACACAATCATTTTGTTTAGTTTAAGATGCCCGGCAAGAGAAATCGCTTCTTCTGAAATTCCTTCCATTAAGCAGCCGTCGCCGGCAATAACATAAGTATAATGTTCGCATAAACTATCGCCATACTTGCTGTTTACGTGTCTTTCGGCTATCGCCATGCCTACAGCGGAAGTAATGCCTTGTCCTAAAGGACCCGTTGTCATATCAATTCCCTGGAGGTAGCCGTATTCCGGGTGACCAGCGGTTTTTGCGTTTAACTGCCTGAAGTTTTTGACATCTTCGATAGATATGTCTTTGTAACCCATCAGGTATAAAACAGAATATAGCAAAGTGGAGCCATGTCCGGCGGACAAGATAAATCTGTCTCTGTCAAACCATTTTGGGTTTTCCGGGCTGAGTTTTATAAATTTGGCGAACAAAACCGCGGCAACGTCAGCCATTCCCAACGGCATGCCGGGATGACCGGAATTTGCCTTATCTATAGCGTCGGCGGAAAGAAAACGAATCGCGTTAGCCATATTGTCGTGTTTTTTAGAGTTTTTGCTTGCGGACATATTGATTACTCCTCATAACCCAATGGAACGTCAAAGGTTCTTTTGTTATATTCTTTATCTTTTTTTGCAATGTTTAGACCGAGATTGATGTCGAATTCATATCTCATGTTAGGCGGGATTCTAACTTCGGCCTGTTGTCCTCTATATTCAGTTTCTATTATGTCGACAGGAATTTCGGCTTTTTCAAAATAGGTTTTTTTGCCAAGATACTCAGGCGGACCTTTTACAGTTTCGGCATAGAACGAGAACATTATGTCCGTTTCGTCATTTGGTCGTAATCTTTTTATTTTGAATATTGGAGTAACAACGGCTTTGTCGTGGCTTATTCTTGTATCGTAATAGCAATAACCCTCATAACCAATCAGCTCAATGTTAAACTCCTCGTGATTTAATCCCTTTTGTACTAAATAAGCATCGTTTCTGGTGATTAGGACGCTGGGACATATCCTTTGAGTTTCGCTTTGTTCTCCCCAGCTGCCGCATGCCGAGATGAGAATAACAAGGAAGGTCATTGTAAGTTTTTTTAGCATTATTATTACTCCTGAAAATTTTTTATATATATCTTTCTAACTTTTTTTTACAAACTGTGCAACTAATTCGCAATGATTTGAATAAGTAAATTGATCAACCAGTGTGATTTCTTTAATCATATAATTTGCCGATAGAAGAATATTAGCGTCTTTTATAAAACTGTGAGGGTTGCATGAAACGGCAATTATCTTCCCAGGCTGCTTATCCGCGCCGGTTTCCTTTATTTTTTTCATTTGCGCCGCCGCGCCTGCTCTTGGAGGATCAAAAACTATTGCGTGGAAGCTTTTAAGCTCTTCTTCGTCAAGCGGATATTTAAACAGGTTTTTCTGCATAATCCGAATGTTTGTTATCATGTTTTTGTTAATGGATGTTTTGAAGCCGTCTAAAAGAGGTTTGGAACTGTCCATACTTGTTATTTTGTTGTTTTTGTTTTTACTTAACGGATATGAAAAAGTTCCGATCCCGCAAAACAGGTCGGCGATATTTCCCTCATCGCTTCCGACATACTTGACAACCAAATCTATTAAAGCTTTTTCGCCTTCTTTTGACGCCTGAAGAAATGTTCCCGCGGAAATAAAAACATCAATATCTGATATTCTTATATAAGGTTTAACTTTTTCAACGATTGGTTCCGCTTCGTCATTTATGTCTTTTCTGTGTGAAATGCGGATGACGTCCGAATTGTTTTGGATAAATTCGCTGATTATCAATTTATGCTCAAGACTGAAAGGGGCGATGGTTTCAACTACTATATCCAGTCCGTTTTCCGCATCGCAGACAAGTATGTCGCCAGAGGCTATAGAGTTGTTTTCTGGTTTTCCTTTTTTCAGTTTTCCGACGATGGGAGTTTTGCATATTTCGTTAATTAAATTTTTTATAAACCCTATATTTTTATTTATCCTTGGAGTTAGAAGCGCGCATTGTTCTATTGATATAATATCGCGGCTTGATTTTTCATTAAAACCAAACTCCAGCTTTCCCTTGCTGTATTTAAAAACGAAGCTTGCTCTTCTTCTGGTGTTTTCTGGTATAAACACGGTTTCGCCGAAAGGCACATTCTCTTGGCTGAGGTTTTGAAGCAATTGCTTAAATTTATTTGTCTTGACCTTTTTATATTCATCCTCATTGTCAAGGCTATATGAACATCCTCCGCATCTTTGCCAATATATACAGCTCATGTTTTATTTTTCATCCTGTTTTGGATTGATTATATTATCGGCTTCTTTTTTAATTTCGTTTGCGCCGCTTGTGATATGGTTGGCTCCAATTCCGTCGAGAAGAGAAATTTCCTGATTTTCTTCTTTTGCAAACGCGGGGTGTAAGGAAGACGATTTTTTGACGATAATCGTGTCCAAATCTTTAATATCTTCTTTTTCAAATACTTCCGTGCGGTTTCTGCCGTTGTTCTTGGCTTTATATAATGCCGCGTCCGCCATTTTTACCAGCTCGTCAATATTAACGGAAAGTCTGGAAGTAGCAACGCCGATACTGACGGTGACGCCGATTGTCTGACCTTCACCGATGTCCATTTTACTTGCGGCGATTGTCTCTCTTACGCGCTCTGCCACAGCTTTGGATTTTTCTTCATTGGTATCATGCAGGTAGATAACAAATTCTTCGCCGCCGTAACGAGCGACAATATCCTGCTCGCGCAAGGCTTTCTCGCATATTCCAGCCATTTCAATCAGCACCTGGTCTCCAACCTTATGCCCATAAGTATCGTTAACATTTTTGAATTTATCGACGTCAAGCATTAAAATACTGAAAGGAGGACCGGACCTGTTTGCCAGTTGTTTGACTTCTTCTTCAAAGTATCTGCGGTTAAACAGCGATGTCAGAGGGTCTCTTGTAGCCTGGTTTTTAAGAATGGCCTCGCGGTTTTTGCGGGAGGTAATATCCTGAAATGCCAGATATACGGTTATATCATGGTTGTAGTCAATGATGTTTGCAGATGTCAGAAGCCAGAAAGGAGTGTTTCCAGTGGCTGTTTTAACCAAAATTTCAAAATCTTTTATTTCTTTTTCTTTTTCAAGATGTTCGTTAAGGAGACGCCTGTTTTCCTGGTCGACAAAAAAATCTCTCAGTTTATATCTTTCAAGTTCGTTAGATTTTATACCAAAAAGTTTTATAGCGTTATTATTTGCGATTATTATTTTGTCATCGCTTAATCTTGATATAATTATTGGAAACGGAGATGATTTTATAATGTTTTCAATTTGATTTGTATGGTTTTCAACTCTTTGGCGGCTTTCTTTGAGGCTGTGATTTAAGGTGTCTGATTTTATAATTAAAACGGCGACGGAAAGCAGAACATAAGTTGTGGCTGGAATATACCATAAATCCTGTACGGTATCATTCATGCCAAGCAGCTTGAATATGAGAATTATTGAGGCGATTACGCATACAAGAGACGCAAGCTTGTATCCAAAGCCGTATTTTGATTTTGCCCAAAATGACAAAGCCATAATGATGAAAGCTGTTAGCGGGAAAACGGTCCTCATACTTTCAGCCATGTCTCCGTTTGGAGCGACAAATACAAAGTATGATACGGCGACAACTGCGATTACGAGAAAAATCCACACAAAACTCTTGCTGTCTTTTTTTCCCATAAGCATGCTGAACGCCGCCAGGGACATAAATGCCAGGGAAGCCAGCAGCAGGCACAGTTCGGAAAAGACCAGAACATCAAAATGCGGTTTGCTTTGATATTCTGAAATAGTATATCCAAACCAGGATGCCAGAAACTCAAAGGTCAACCCCCAAAAGAACAGCCATACGCCGTCGGCTTGTTTGGTGTCAAGCGAAGTATATGATATTACAAGAAACAGCAGAAACAACGAAACTACGGTAATGTAGAAATACAAGTTATTAGTAAAGATCTCTATTGCGCCCATTTTAATAATCCCAACTAAATATAATTATTGACATGTAACTAGATTAAACAAAATTTTTATTAAAATAAACTAAATTGTTTTAGATAATCAGAAAAAAATAGGTGATTATTGTAAAGAAGTATAATAGTATGAGTTTAGAAGAGAAATATAATTGGGGACATTAAAAATGAATAATGAATATCCTAAGCATTTTAGCTATAACTATGAAATAGATTTAGGCAGGGTTCCTGCGAGAAAAACAGACAGGGTGAGCATAAATATTCTGCTTCCGGGGATTTTTTTTGGAGCTTTGCTCGCAATAATCGGCGTTTATGAGTTTTTGGACGGATTTATAAGTTCCAGTACCGCTTTTGACGACTTAACTGTTACAACTCCACAAAGAACAACATTGCTTACTCCCGTTATCTTCGACTTTGTTATGATAGCAATCGGTCTCGGGGTTGTCGTCTCTCTTGTGTCCTCTTATATAAAATATAAAAAAATATTCTTTGACGGCAGCACGTTTATAATTACGCACCGTCCGCTGTTCGGTGCCAAAAAGGTTATCAGCGAAAGTCTTACGAATTATGAAGGCGTAAGAGCCAGAATTGAATATTTTCAGTTTGGCTTGATTAATAGAAACAAATATATTATCGAGCTTTATCATGAAGATAACGAAAAAACTATTCCGCTTTATATAAGCTTAAAAGATAAAAACCTAAATTCTCTTATTAAAAGCTATGCGGAAAAGCTTGGCAAACCGATAATCGTTATGAGGGGTGGAGATTTTGTTGCGAGAACTGTTGAAGAGTTTTCTCAAAGCTTGGTGGATATGGATAGAGATCTTGACGGATATTCTTTGGAGCTTGAAGAATACAGCCCAAAAACTTTGGTTGTCGCAAGAAAAGGCGATAAGACAATACTTAAAGTTAAAAGAGCAGTCTGGGATGCGTATAATGTTTTAGCGATTTTTATCATTCTTGTTTTGGGCTTTGTTCTTTCAATCCTGATATTGAACAGTCCCGGGTTCACTTTTGCGGCTGTGGTTGCGTACAGCTTTGCGGTTCTTGGTATTTTGGCTTCGGTTTTGGCGTTGTTTAAAAGAGATAAAATCATTATTAAGCCGGAAAAAATTATTGTTCATCACAAGTTTTTGGGTTTTTCAAAAAAACAAAGCGAGATGATGAAAAAAGACATAAAATCAATTGAAGTCACAACAAATCCGGCGACCGGCAGAAGCTATCTTACTATCGGAACAGAAGACAGAGATATGATTTTTGGCAAGAAGGTGCCGATGGATGATTTAGTCTGGGCAAGGGTGTTTTTGATAAAAGAGCTGATAAAATAAGTTGGTAATTTTTGAAATAATTGGTTTGCTTAATTGCCTATTTGATATATAAACATTAAAAATGTGCGGTAAAATTTATAACTATTTGGTAAAGAGAGATATTATATGAAAAAAAGAGTTAGCAAAGCGGAAGAAAAGTCTGATTTGGAAGTGTTTCAAGATAGATTTATTCAGGAAGTTGATGAAGAATTAAAAAATGAAAATTTAGTTATATTCTGGAAAAAATACGGGCTTTACATTGTCGCTGCCGTAGTTTTAATTCTTACGGCTACAGTAAGCTTTGAAACATTCAAGGCTTTGCATGAAAAAAGAAATCAAACATGGTCGGATAAGTATGCTTATGCCTTAAGCCTTCAGCTTCAAGGCAGGTATGAGGACAGTCTTAAAACTTTGGAAGAAATTGTCGAGCAGAAACACGAAATTTATTCTGATTTGGCAAAAATACAAATCTCTAACATTTACTTTGACGAAGGCGATACAGAAAAAGCTGTTTCCGAACTTGAAAATGTTATTAATGATAAAAATATGAATGAAAAGCTAAAGGACATTTCAACAATCAAAATTGCTTCATATAAATTAGATACAGCGCCAAGAGAAGAGATAGAAGCTTTATTGAAGACTCTTGCGTCAACGGAAAACACATGGACTAATATTGCTAAAGAAATGCTGGCGATGTTGGAGATTAGAGAAGGAAATTATGCCGAGGCAAGAAAAATTTATGAAGAAATCCTAAGCTCTCCTTCATTATCGGATGTCCTAAGATTTAGGGTTCAAGACATGTTATCTGTTTTGAACAACGAGTAGTATTTGAGATAGTTGGAGTTTACTCATGTTGTCAAAAGTTTATAAAATCTCTATATTAGGGGCAAGTATCATACTTGCCTCTTGCAGTCTTTTTCAAAAAGAACAAATTCCTCTTGAGGGTGAAAGAATAGGTGTTTTGGAAGGACAAAATTCTTTGTATTCCGACTATGCGGTTTCTGGATACAGCATAGAACTCCCTCCAATGGTAAAAAACAACGGCTGGTATCAAAGCGGCGGAAACTCGGAACATAGGTTGACCCATCTGATGGCTGGCAGCAATTTTAAGAAAAAATGGTCTGCAAGCTTTGGCTCAGGTATTTCCAGAGGCGATTATCTGATGGCGTCCCCCGTGGTTGCCAACGGAGTTGTTTTTACTATAGACGCCGACGCGGAAATAAGAGCTTTTCGTTTGGATAACGGCGAGAGGATTTGGAAGAAAAAAATAAAGCCCGCTTTGAAAACCCAAAACGACGTATCGATGAAAGGCGCTGGTTTGGCAGTTTCCGCAATGCAAAAAACGGTTTTTGCAACAACGGGTTTCGGCATGGTTTATGCTTTTGATATGCAGACGGGCAAAAGAATATGGAAATTTGATGCGGAGGCTCCGATAAGAATTGCTCCGACAATCGGCGGCGGTCATGTTTTTGTGCAAACTGTCGATAATGCTTTGATTGCGCTGAACGCTGTTTCTGGCGAAGAAGCATGGAGATATAAAACCTCAAACGAGCAAACAGTGATTGTCGGCGGCGCAAGCCCCGCATATAATATGGAAAAAGATGTTGTTATCGCGGCTTTTTCAAACGGCGAACTCAGCGCGTTTAAGACCAGCACCGGCTCTCCTTTGTGGGATTATTTCCTGGCGCCAAAAGTTAGAACAAACTCTTTATCAAGCATTAATGCGATTAAGTCCAACCCAATAATTGACGGCGAAGTCGTTTATGCGGCCGGGACAAATAATATTTTGGCGGCAATAGATTTACGCAACGGCATGAAGCTTTGGGAAAAAGAAATCGGAACATCTAATCCGATGTTTTTGGTTAGAAACTATTTGTTTGTTTTAAATAATAATTTCGAGCTTGTCGCTTTAAATGCTCAAAATGGAAATATCTATTGGGCGTCAAAGCTTTCTTCTGGAAAAGATTTGAACGAAAAAGTAGGGGCTTTTGCCGCTGGTCCGATTTTGGTTAATAACAGGCTTATCGTCGCGACATCCAACGGTTATGCGTTTGCAGTGTCTCCTTATGATGGAAAAATTATAGCCTCAACCGAGCTTGACAACGGGGTTGAGGTATCACCGATTGTGGCGGATGGAAATATAATCTTAACGACAAATAATGCTAAATTGTTTGTTTATGAATAGGAATAAATAATGATTAGAGTTGCAATAGTTGGTCGTCCAAACGTCGGTAAGTCCACCTTGTTTAACAGACTGGTTGGACGCAGGGTTGCTATTGTTCATGACAAGCCCGGCGTAACAAGAGACAGAAGAGAAGCGCCCGCTCAGCTTAGGGATATTGACTTAGTGATAGTTGATACGGCCGGCTATGAATATTCTAATAAAGATACTATTGAACAGAGAATGTGGAAGCAGACAAAATATGCGATTGACGAAGCGGATGTCTGCTTGTTTTTGATTGACGCCAGAGAAGGCATTCATCCTTATGACGAACATTTTGCATCAATTATAAGAGAAAGCCATAAGCCGGTTATCCTTATAGCAAATAAATGCGAAGGAAGGCTTCAGGAAAACAGTGTTTTTGAAGCTTATAAACTAGGTTTGGGCGACCCGATATGTTTTTCAGCAGAACACGGCATTGGCTTGGAGCTTTTGTACGAAGCGCTGCAGGAATATGATGAAAATGTTGAGGAAGAAGCGGTTGACGAGGATGAAAGTCTGGGTGAAGATGATACCCGCCCAATTCAGATTGCAATAGTCGGAAGACCTAACGTCGGCAAGTCGACTTTGGTAAACGCTCTTCTTAAAGATGACAGAATGCTTACGGGACCTGAAGCCGGTATTACCCGCGATGCCATAACTATTCCCTGGGAGTGGAAGGGTCGAAAAGTTAAGCTGGTTGATACCGCTGGTTTGCGCCGTAATTCAAAAGTAAGCGATTCATTAGAGAAAATGTCTGCGGCAAATACCAAGCATGCCGCTTCCATGGCGCAGGTGGTGATATTGGTTTTGGACGCCGATGCGGTGCTGGATAAACAGGATTTGACAATTGCCCGCAATGTTATCGACGAGGGCAGGGCGTTGGTTATCGCGGTAAATAAATGGGATATTGCCAATAAGCAGGAAGCTTTGCAAAAATTGAATGATAAACTCGCATCGTCTTTAACCCAGATAGACGGGGTTCCAACCGTTACTATCTCGGCATTAAAGAAAGAAAATCTTGATAAATTGATGAGTGCGGTGTTTAAGGTTTATGACAGATGGAATATCCGTATACCGACGTCTCCTTTAAATGATTGGTTTGCGGATGTTTTGGGGGCATATCCTCCTCCTTTGGGTAAAAACAAAAGAAGAATTAAGCTTCGTTATGTTACTCAGGCAAAAACGCGTCCGCCGTCATTTTATATATTTTCGAGCAATCCCGAAGGACTGCCTGACAGCTACTTAAGATATTTGACAAACTCTTTGCGGGATACTTTTAATCTCAGAGGTGTTCCGATAAGGATTACGGTGCGTAAAACAGGAAACCCTTACGCTGATAAAGAATAATAAAAATCCCCGGCGGCAAGCAGGGGATTTTTATTATAACATTGACAAAAACTTGATGGTGTAATATGCTGTTTAGACAAAAAGTTATTTATTCTCAAGTATTGTATCACTAAAAAACATATAATATGGAACAGGTTATCAGTATTCTCACAAACCCGGGAGCTTTTAACAGCTTGACGAGTATTGTTGACGGCATTGACACTCAGTCTATCAAACATGAAGACTGGAAGTTAGCCCTCAACGAAGCCTCTAACATTCACCAGTGGGCAGCGAAAATAAGAGTCGGAGATTCCGACTTTGTTATCACCATACCCGTTGTGCTGGAGTGTGATGAGACAGCGATTGCGGAGACTATCGGAAAAACGGCGAGGATTCTCTCCGCTGACGAGGTTATCTCGGAGCTTATGCCGTTTAAGTCCGGCTCTCTCGTAATGTTTAACGAAGCGAAGATTTATCCCGGCGTTTTTATTCTGGTCGTAAAAGACGGAGTTCAAATGCTGGAGAAATACGCTTAGGCAGTTTCATTGTTTAATAATGGGGATTATATATCATGTAATCCCCATTTTTTTCTTATTATGATGTCAAACCATAAAACATATAAATCGAATGGAAGCAAAACGTCTTTATAATCTTCCTATATTGGAGGATGACGCGGTTAGGTTGTTCGAAAAAAGAACAACGCGACGCTCAAGAGGAAAACCGATAGATTTGAGAGTAGTGAAATTGAGGTCTTCATATATTGCAACCGAGTATGAGTTTTTCTGGGTGCAGTATGTAAACAGTCGTCCTCAATTTGATCTGCTTCTCAGAGTCATGTCTGGCGAAGCTATTGAAGGAGAGGATATTCGCGACGGCGATTTCTGGGATTCATTAGAAGAAAAGTATGTTCTTTTGATGAAAAGAACGGAGAAAATTGCCGACAGAGTATTTCTTCTGAACCGAGAGCCTAAAGTAAAGTTTCTTGCTGTCGCAACGGAGGCAGAGGCAAAAACTATCCTTGAAACCGAAGCGGTTTACCTTGCTTCTGTGCGGGTGAAGAACGGCAAATATGCTTTTCCAGTCTGGGTCGACGCTGCAAACCGTGAAAACGGGTATCGGACGGTTTCGTTATGGGGGCGTAAGCAGACAATGAAAGAGGTGGACTTTATTAACCGGGTTGAAACTGGCGAAAAACTCTACCGAAAAACTTTTACTGTCGCAAAAAATGCCGAGAAAGGAGTTCATTTAACCTACTAAAAGGAGGGCTTTATTATTAAAGCCCTCCTTTGGTTTTTATTTATTTTCAAATTTTCTTTTTTCTCGTAAAAACACCAATGTGCCGATTGGTATTGAAACCGCATAACATAAAGTTATAATGCTTAAAGTCAGCCATGTCTGGCTAATCATAAAACTCGCGATAAAAACAACAATCAACATCAACGGCATAAGCATATATCTTGGAACTTTTACTTTCTTTGTGGAAATTGTAGGTATTCTGCTGACCATTAATATTGCGACAACGCACATTACGGCGGCCATGAACCAGTTTGAGCGCAAAAATTCCCAGCCGGAAAATTCAAAGCTTGTCATAACTGGAAGAACCGCCAGACCGGCTGCTGCGGGAGCAGGGACGCCGACGAAGAAATTTTGCCAGTAGGAAGGCTGAGGCTCGTCATCCAGCATAGTGTTGAAACGCGCGAGGCGCATTGCCATAGCCATACTGAAAAGCAGACAGAAAAACCATCCAAACTTAGGCAGATCATAAAGAGTCCATCTGTATATCATTATTGACGGAGCGACGCCGAAGCTTACAAAGTCGGACAAACTGTCAAGTTCCGCGCCAAATTTGCTTGATGCTTTCAGCATTCTTGCGACTCTGCCGTCGAGCATATCAAAAAAAGCGGCAAGAAATATACAGATAATGGCTTTTGACCA
Organism: Lactobacillaceae bacterium; assembly: GCA_031271345.1. GTDB lineage: Bacteria > Pseudomonadota > Alphaproteobacteria > RF32 > CAG-239 > JAQWBS01. The sequence goes on along the minus strand of JAISVX010000003.1, from coordinate 723,793 downwards.
ATCCAGCTGAATAGAATAACGAATCGAAGTAATACCGGCGCAGAGGGCTAACATTGTAACTAAGTTGGGCGCTATTTTTCGAAAAGGCAGAGAGCCGAGCTTGTCTTTAGAAATTTTTATTTTTCTATTAATTTTTTCCACTATTTTATAACTCCATCAACTTGTTTTGCTTCGCCGCTTAGGTTTGCGATTATACTTTCGCCCGCGACCATTGTCTGCCCTAAACATACCTGAGGTTCAACTCCTTCTGGAAGATAAACGTCTAAACGCGAGCCAAAACGAATTAAGCCAAATCTGTCGCCGGCTTTATATTCTTGTCCTTCAGTTGCTTCGAACAAGATTCTGCGCGCCACTAAACCCGCGATTTGAACAAAAGCAATATTTTTGCTGCCGGCAGTTTTCATGCCTATAAGCTGTCTTTCATTATCTTTGCTGGCTTTGTCAAGAGTGGCGTTCAAGAATTTTCCCGGAACATAAACAGCTTTGGTGATTTTTCCATCGGCAGGGATTCTGTTAACATGAACATTAAACACGCTCATAAACACGCTTACTCTTGTGAACTTTTGTTTTTCCAAGCCAAGCTCTTCGGGACCGGCAACTTTTGCAATCATCTGCACAATGCCGTCAGCAGGGGAAACAACAACGTCTTTAATTTGAGGAACGACGCGTTCAGGGTCTCTGAAAAACAGGTAGCACCATACGGTTAATACCAGACCAACAACGCCTAAAGGCGCCCAAATGACTGCAAGAACAGCGGTCACAGCGGCAAAAATGCCGACAAATTTCCATCCTTCATTGTGAATGTTGGGCAAAACATATCTACGCCAAGAAATCTCAAATGTTTTAATCATTATCGTTTTTCCTCTCTTTATATTTTAATTAGGAATAAGTAAGCACATTTTGAAGAAATAAACAAGAAATATGTTGCTCTACCCCACAAGATTAATGATTTTAGAAAATTTTGAAATTTTAAATTTTAATTATTGCATTTATGGTAAAATATTTGTATAAGGTTTCTTAGTCTTGACTTAAGATAGCCAAGGCTAAGAAATCTCTGCAAGAGATTTTTTACTTAGCGGTTGTGGCGGAATAGGTAGACGCTGCAGACTTAAAATCTGTTGTTCGCAAGGACGTGCCGGTTCAAGTCCGGCCTACCGCACCATTAAAAACCCTCTGAGAAATCAGAGGTTTTTTTATTTTATTGATAGTTTTTAAAGCCTTTTCTAGTTATAATAGCTTAATGATATTTTTTTATATGGAGTTTTTCTATGCAGATAAGTGAAAAACCAAGCGCTTTTAGAAAATATATGGAAGTTTTAAAAAAGATTAAGGTTATAAGAAATAAAGAAAAAACCAGCGAAACCGAAGATCAGGAATATATTAATGAACTCGCCGCGGATGTGAATGATTTTGTTTATCAATATATTAAAGGCGGAACAAGGTCGAAAAAGTCTTTTGCTGATTTAACCGATAAAATAGATGCTGATATGAGGTTTCTTTTAAACAACTTAAACGAAAGATGGAGAGAGGATGTTCTTTATCTGAGAGATAATCTCAGAAGAAGAGCAAGAGCGGAAAAATCAGATTATTCTCATAGTTTGGATTTTGCGGAAAAGTTTAGTTTTTTTATAATGATATTTTTAGCGGTTTTTATCGGCATAAGAATTAAAGCTCAAATTGATACGTCTTTTGATATTTCGTCAAAAATGGGTATAGAAAACGCCATAAGGATTCATAAAAAATCAAGAAACTACAATAAATATGTCGCTTATTTGGATCCTGTTCCTGAAAACGTCATATCATGGTTTTTCTGGCCGGTGAAACCCTCAAGCAAAGAACGCGCATATTATAATCAGTATATAAAGTCAAACCTTGATGTTCTTCAACTACTGGTAAATGAGGGGTTGATTTGTACCAATATCAAAGATTTTAATAATGTGACGGAAGCGGAAAGAAAAAGCTTTATTGTATTTTTAGATGTTCTTTCCGACTATATTACGAAATACCTTGAAGAACACCGGGATGAAGAAGGCTCGAAAAGATATTATGAAGCGATGATAAACGCTTATACGGATAAATTTCCATGTAAAAAGAGCTGGGGTTCGGGTTATCCGGCGGCGCGGTAGCTGTTTCTTAACGACCACATTTTTTGTATTGCTGGATTAAGCTTAATCGTTTCCGTGCGTCTTTGGAGTTTTCCGTTTTCACCTAAAGTCAGTTTATAATCCTTTAGGTCTTGTTCAAAATTTTTAAACAGCTTATCAGAATTTGGAGTATCTCTTCCATCGTCAATTATTTTGCGCATTTTTGCACAGACAAAAGCTTTTATTATCAAATTGTGGGCTTCAAAATTTATGTTGTCAGTTTTAAATTTTCTGGTTTTTTGAATGGCTTTATTTATGGTCTCAATATCTTTTGAATATTCCGCAATATTGTTTATTGTAACCTGAGTTGTAAATCTTGGCTCGCCTTTGTCATCAATACGAAAATCGACCAGATTATCAAAATAATCATACCCGTTGACATCAGCCTTTGATACGATGTCGAGTTTTTTGGTTCTTGTAATATCTCTTAATGCCTCAACCATCAGCTTAAACTGCGGACTTGTAATTTTAGCGTCTTTTGCCGCTTGCGCAAAAGCGTTGCTGGTAATTTTTCCTTCTTCGTCGAGATTGTTTTTATAGTTTATGAAAAACTGCGCGGTTTGTCTTAACGGTACTTTCGCTGTTAGCATGCTGTCTAATAAATCGCCGCTTTCATATTCAAGCTTCTTTCCCTCTTTAAGAAAAGAATTGTCGCCGCCCGCGGTTCCTCTGCTTGCTCCCGAGCTTGGTTTGTTTGCGATAGAGCTTAAGGTAAGCTCGTCTTTTACCAAAAGCGGTTCGTTATTATCGGGAGGATCGGGAACGTCAGACGCAATAGAAACAGCCATGGCAGCAAACACTATCATGTTGTGGCGGGTAAAAATCCTTGGACCTTTGGCGAATGTTTTATTTGTCATAAGTTTCCCTGTAGTTCATATAACTTTATATGAAGATAATAAATTATCGACAAAAAGTCCAGAGCTTTTTGTACAAAGACTTATTTTTTTAATTTAAAGGAAAATTCAGAGCCGGATTTTTCATCGCTCTCGACGGAGATTGCGCTGTTATGGAGCTTTATTATCTCGGCAGCTATCGCCAAGCCAAGCCCAGAACCGCCAATAGAGCGGGATCTTGCTTTGTTTACTCTGTAAAAGCGGTCAAAAACTAATGATTGCTCGTCTTTGGGGATTCCGATGCCTTCATCTTTTATCTTAAATAAAACGCCGGTTTTATCCTCTTCAAGCGCGACGTATATATTTTTGTTGTCGTCGCTGTATTTTATTGCGTTGTCTAAAAGGATGTATATCACCTGCTTAATTTTTTTCTCATCGGCGTTTATGGTTATATCTTTGCCGTTGTTATGAATTTTTATGTCTTTATTTTTTGCCATGACGCTTATGCTTTTTATAACGTCTTTTACAGCGTCGTTCAGGTTGAACGGTTTATATCTGATGTGGCTGTTGTTTATATCGAATCTGGCTAAGTCAAGCAGCTCGTTTACTAAACTCCGCATATTGAGAATCTCTGTTTTTATTCCTTCTTTAAGCTCAACGCTGTCTTTTGACGATGTTTTTATTAAATCAATAGAAGACAGCATAACGCTTAAAGGCGTTCTCATCTCGTGGCTCGCGTCGGCAACAAACTTGTTTTGTTTGTCAAACGATTCTATTATCGGAATCATGGCTCTTCCAGCCATTCTATCGGCAAAAATAAATGTAACCCCCATCATGATTATTATTAAAACAGATATAAAACTAAGGTATTTATCTTGAATAATCTGCAGTATGGTTATGTTTTTTCCGACAAAGACTTTTCCTAAAAATTCGCCGTTATAATAAGCGTCATCAGCCGTCATGACCAGATTCCAGGTATCTCCGTCTTCATCCGTGATGTTTATGTTGACCAGCGCTTTATTGGGGTGGTTCCAGCTGTTCATCAATATAAGCTTTTCTTTTGTCATTTTGCTGCTTAGCCCGGATGACATAATCAGTCTGCCGTTATTATCAATCCAGTAAACAAAATTGTTAATCGCGTTTTCATTGTCGTTGTCAATCATGTGGATGATAGGCTCTAAATCGGGGTTTGTTCTATATTGAAGAAATACTGGAACGGCTTCGTCAACTTCTTCAATTAAATATTTTTCGATAGAAGATGTTCTTCTTTCCATTATTATATGGTTAATTAAAAAAAAGTTGCCGACAAAAACAATCATAAGCATAAAAAGCATTACAAACGTATATTTCCATACCAGTTTTTGCTTAATTTTATTTATCATTCTTAATTTCCAGTTTATAGCCGATTGATTTGTATAGGGTGATTGAGAGATTCGCATTAATGCTTTTTAATTTCTTTCTGAGCAAATATATGAAACTGTCGATATTTGCCTGTGAAATTTCTTCATTTATTCCCCAAACGCTTTCCATTATCACATCTCTTGAAATTACTTTATTCAGACTTTTAGCAAATAAATCAAAAAGATGAAACTCATTTTTACTGAGTTTGCCTGTTTTATCTCCTGTCGTGATTGTTTGCTCAAGCCTGTTTATCGTTATATTTCCAACTTTGGCGGTCTCTCCGATATATGTTCTGCTTTTGCGTCTGTTTACAGATTTTATGCGGGCAATAAGCTCGGAGTTTTCAAAAGGTTTTACAATATAATCATCCGCTCCGATGTCCAAGCCTTTGACGATGTTGTCCATTGCGTCTTTTGCCGTCAAAAAGATAATACCGTTATTAAAATTGTATTTTTGCGGTTCCCGCAGTTCTTTGCATATTATATCCCCGTTTTTGCCAGGCAGCATCCAGTCGAGGAGTATTACGTCATAAGTGTTTTCGCTGTTGTATTCCACATATTCTAAACACTCTGCGCTTTCTTTTGCCCAGTCAACGTCATAACCATAAGTCTGCAATACTTTTACTATTACGCTTCCAAGTTTTTCATCATCTTCAACTAGTAAAATCTTCATATTAAGTCTCTTATAAAATAGTGAGCATTGTTCCCAAGCTCATGGTTATTGCGAGGTTGTCATCAAGCCGAAGCTTTTTGCTGTATATTTCAAAAAAAGTTGCGGTGATGCAGGCAATGACAATAGAATAGTTGAATGGAAGCAAATTATCAAGAACTATGCTTGTGATAATTGCGCTGGTAAAAAATGCCAGACTGCCTTCGACGGATTTTCCATCAAAAATTTTTATTTTTCCAAAAGCTCTTCCCCACAGAGCAGCCACGGTGTCGGATATCAGCATTATGGTTATTGAGATTATCGCGACATTTTGATAGAAGAAAATTACGGCGAATAATGATGCCAGCAAAACAAAAACCGAGCCGCTGAACCTTATTTGATTTTTCTTTAGCTCAAAGCTTCTTGACAGCTTCAAAAATACAAATCCCAAATATTTTCTGGTAACCGGGTTCTTTTTGTAGTTTAGATATTCAATTATAATATTGCCGAGAAGCAGCGCGCCTAAAACTGCTATGCAGATATTTTTGGGAAAGAGATATATAAAAACTGGTATCCACAGGGAGCTTAGATGAAGAAGCTTTCTTTTAAGTTCTTTTTTATATTTTTTATCTATAATTTTTTTAGTCATGTTTTATACATCCTTCAAAAATATTTAAGCTGTTCAGGCGTTCTTTGGTTTCGATACCTGTAAGCCCCAGCATTGTGTGGAAAAGGTTGTCATGCGAATGGGGCTTGTTTAATTTTTCTTTCAGGCAGTTTTTATCAATATTCAAATTGTTTGAGGTTTCATCGCTCATCCAAATAAATAAAGGAACTTTTGTCTGTTCTTCGGGAGCAATCATGTATGGAGCGCCGTGAAGGTACAAGCCTTTTTCGCCAAGAGATTCTCCATGGTCGGAAACATAAATCAAAACCGTATTGAACTTGTCTGAAACTTTTTCTAATTCTTCAATTGTCTGGGCAAGCGTATGGCTTGTATAGTATATTGTGTTGTCATAAACATTGACCACTTCTTCTCTTGAGCATTCGTTTAAAAGCTCGGTTCTGCACGCCGGTTTATATTTTTCAAAATTTTCGGGATAGCGTTTGTAATATGTCGGTCCGTGGCTTCCCAGCTGGTGAAGAACAACAAAGGCGTCAGTATCCAAATCTTTGATTCTGTCGGAAAACATCTCGACCATTTTTTCGTCAGGGCAGGAAGCCGTGTGATTGCAAACTTCAATAGTCTCAATTCTTCTGCAGTTTCCTTTGCAGCCGCTGTTGTTTTCAAGCCAGATTGCCTTGTAGCCTGCTTTTGACATTACATCTAAAAAGTTTTCGGAGAATTCAACGCTGTTTTTGAATTTTTTTCGCTCATATTTAGAGAACATGCAAGGCACGGATACCGCCGTAGATGTTCCACAGGCATCGACGTCGGAAAAGTACAAAATGTCTGACGAATATTTTTCTAAAGGCTCATTTGTGTTCCTGTCATACCCGCCAAAAGAAAAGTTTTTCGCTCTTGCGGTTTCTCCGACGACAAAAACAAATAAGTTCTTTTTATCGGTATTTTGCCAATAAGGCGCGATTCTTGCATCTTCGCCTATTATTGCCAGTTTTCTGTTCTTTTTGATGTTTGCTTTTATAATGGCGAAGACGCCAGCCGCATAGTTTACTGGAATTAAGCTGTATTTAATGCTTTGGTTGTTTCTTACAAATTGAGAAACGTTTTTGTAGTTAGGAAGGACTATGGCAATTATAAGAAGAAGAGATATTAAAAGATTACGCAGCTTGTATAATATGGATTTTAAAGGCTTATGAAAAATTATTTTTGTTTTATATATTATAAAAGAAGGCAGAAGACCCAGAAAAAATATGTAAATGAAAAGCTTAAAACTTAATAAATCAGCAACTTCAGCGATGTCGGTTTCAAGAGTGTTTCGAAGCATGACGGCATCAACGACAACTTTATAAGTTGCCATAAAGTATAAGACACCGGAGTTTATCAAGATAAGCAATATCGCCAAAGGTTTAACCGTGTATTTCCAAAAAAACAAATTGCAGGAGAATATTAATAAGAAAAGAACGGATACAAATGTTCCGATTGTAAAAAGCAAGCTTTGCGAGATATTAAAAACTTTTGAAAAAAATAAAAAATTGTAAAAAGCTAAAATGAACAAAGAATATAATATTGTAAATGTGGTTAAGCTCATTTCCCGCAGGTTTTTTAATCGCATGGCATTTTCCTTAATTAATTTATTTAGAACATAATATAGCCGTCTAAAAACAATCTGAAAGAGATGGTTGTTGCAAAATAATAATATAAGCTGTAGATTGGGAAAAAATTTTTTAGCAAAGGAAAAATAAATGACAAAGATTTCTTGGAAGCCGGGAACTTTAATCGCTCCGCTTCCAGCGGTAATGGTATCATGCGGAACAATGGAAAAACCGAATGTTATGACCGCCGCCTGGACTGGCATTATTAACAGCGAACCGCCAATCACGTATGTTTCAATACGTCCTTCAAGATATTCTCACGAGCTGGTATCAAAAAGCGGCGAGTTTGTAATTAATTTGACAACTCTTGCTTTGGCGGAAGCCGCGGACTATTGCGGAGTAAAATCTGGAAGCAAAGAAGATAAGTTAGAAACCGCGGGGCTTAAGGTTCTTCCATGCGGAAAAATTTCTGCTCCTCAAATTGAACAAAGCCCGGTTTCTTTAGAATGTAAAGTTATTGAAGTAAAAAAATATGGAAGCCATGATATGTTTATCGCAGAAATATTGGCAATTAATGTTGATGATAAATATATTGATGAAAGCGGCAAATTGGACTTGGAAAGAGCCGGAATGCTGGTTTATTCTCACGGAGAATATTTTACAATGGGTCGCAAACTCGGCAGCTTTGGATTTTCCGTTAATAAGAAAAAAACATCAAGAGAAAAACCTTCGGAAAAGCCTTCAGGAAGAGAAGATAGAAAAAGAGGCTTTTCCGACAGACCAAAAAGAGATTCTTCAGATAAACCGAGAAGAGATTCAAATGGCGAAGAGCGAAGCTTTAAACCAAGAAGGGATTTTTCGGATAAACCAAGAAGAGACGGAGCAAAAGGCGAAGGAAGAGGTTTTAAGCCAAGAGAAGGCTCGGCAGATAAAGGCGAAAGAAGATTTTCAGACAAGCCAAGAAAAGAATTTGGCGAAAGAAAAAGTTTTTCAGATAGACCAAGAAGGGATTCAAACGGCGAAGAGAGAAGCTTTAAACCAAGAGGCGCGCCGTCTGGCAGAGATAACGAAACCAGAAAGTTTGACAGACCGGCTCCAGTAGAAAAGAGAACTCATAAGAAGTTTAGAAACAAGTAAAACTTATTGCAATAAGCTAAAAAAAGAGTATACTATTTTTCGTGTAAATATTTGTGCTAATTGGAGAAAAAGTCAGAAATGACATAAGCTCGAAATAATATGGAAAGGGGTTTTCAATATGAAAAATTTTGAAAATGACATCGTTTTATTTGGCTTTGGAGCTGTTGGACAAAGTGCGTTGGTTATATTGGAAAAAGAGATTAGTTTCGATAAAAATAAGCTGACTATAATTGATAAGACCGCTAAACCGTTTGATACAAAATATAAATATGTTCAGGCGGAGCTTTTTCCCGGAAAACAGAATGAATATTTTTCTCCTTATGTTTCTAAAGGCGGACTGCTTTTAGATTTTAGTTCTGATGTCGACTGTATAGAAACTATTAAATGGTGTTATGAAAATGGCATTATGTATCTTAATACCGGCGATAATGAATGGCCGCACAATGAGTGGAGCAATATTTACGAACACTATATAAAAAATGAAGCGTTTTTTAAAGACTGCGCAGATGATGCCGCAACAATAGTAATCCACCACGGCGCAAACCCCGGTTCGGTTTCTCATTTTGCCAAGCTTGGTCTGCACGATATTGCTCAAGAGCTTATTGATGGAACAACAGATTTGGATAAAACAAAGCTGAAAAAGTTTCTTGATGAGAAGAAATGGGGCGAGCTTGCCGAATATCTGGAAGTTCGAACAATCCAGTCGAGCGACAGAGATAATCAAATGATGGATCCAAATACAATTTCTTCAGATACTTTTTACAGTACGTGGAATGCTCTGACATTTTATAATGAGAGTACTTGTTTTGCGGAGGCGCGAATTGGCACGACAGAAAAACTCAGCGGCAAGCTGGATTTAAAATTATATGACCCGGAGTATGGAGCCGTTGAAGTAAATGAGAGAGGCACCAGATGTTTTTCAAAAGGCTGGGCGCCATGCGGCGAATATCTGGGTATGATTGTCGGTCATGAAGAAGATTTTTCAATCTCCGATTGCTTGTCAGTATATAATCCTGACGGTTCGTTAAGATACCGTCCGACAGTATATTTTTGCTATAGAGCGAGTGATTTGGGTATGGAATCATTAAGAAAAGCCGCTCTTAATGGCTATGAAGAGCCAAAAAACATGCAGCTGGTTAAAAAAGGCATTGTCGAAGGCACCGAATATGTCGGCGTTTTGATTATGGGCAATAAGTTTAAGTCGAGATGGGTTGGAAACTGTCTGACATTAGATTGGATTAATAAGCATTTTCCTGGTCAGACTCCTACAATTCTGCAGGTTTCTGTTCCGGCGGTTTCAGCTGTCAGCTATATGGTTGAAAACAGAAATAAAGGCATAAACTATCCTGACGATCTTCCATACGAAGAGATTGTGCCGCTGATTGAAAAATATGCGGATAAGTCTATTTCAGTAACAACTGATTTTACGCTTGAGCATGATATGGAAAAAGATTTTGTAAAAAAAGATATAATAGACATGTTTTTTGAAAACAGTCCATTATCTAAAGTTTCTTAAGCTTTTTAAGAATAAAAAAATGCCCCGAAGCCGGGGCATTTTTGTACATAAAGCATTATTTCATGCATTTATTTTTCATCATATCCAAATCTGTTAAGAAGTCTTCCATTTCTTGTTCATGTTCGATTTCTTCTTTTAAGATATGAACGGCAATGCTGTAAGTTTTGTGGTCTTTGCCAAAGCACATATCGGCAAGGTTCTGGTATCTCTGAATTGCGCAGCGCTCAGATTTAAGGTTGTCCTTAACCAGATGAATAGAGCATTCGTCTTTTGGAGCGTCATATTTGCAATGAGCCTTCTTTTCCCAGTCGGAAGGAGACAAAAGAGGCGTTCCGCCCAACTCGATAATTCTGTTTGCTATCATGGTAGCGTGTTCGTGTTCTTCTTTTGAATGTTCTTCAAATTCTTTAACAATGCTTGCGCGCATAGCGCCAGCCGCTACTTTTGCGCCAAGCCAGTATTGGTAATATGCTAACCATTCTTCAGCATACGCTTCATTAAGGATTTTTAACAATTCCGTTTTGTTGACTTTAATGATTTTTTGAGCTGTTTCACCCATTTTTTCCTCCATAAGTATTGTTGGTTCTTAACATGATATAATCAATTTAAATGTATTATCAATGCTTTTTTTATTATTTTTATAGATTTTAAACAAATGCTGTCATATATTCATTATATAACGGTTAAAGGAGTTGAGTTATGGTAAAAATCGCCCCAAGTATTTTATCTGCCGATTTTGGAATTTTGCGCGAAGAAGTTATAGCTTTGGAAAATTCTGGAGCAGATTTGGTTCATTTTGATGTAATGGACGGCAGCTTTGTTCCAAACCTGACCTTTGGTCCGCATGTTTTAAAAAGCATAAGACCTTATCTTAATATCCCGATAGACGTTCACTTAATGGTCAAAAACCCGGTAGAGATGATACCATGGTTTGCTAATGCCGGAGCCGACATTATTACAATTCACGCCGAAGCGGTCACGCATCTGGACAGCGCGTTGGATATGATTAGGCAGCATGGTAAAATTGCCGGCGTGTCGCTGAACCCGTCAACGCCGGAAAATGTTTTAGAATATGTGCTGGATAAGGTTGATTTGATATTAGTTATGACCGTTAACCCTGGTTTTGGAGGGCAGGAGTTTATATCTTCGCAGCTTGAGAAAATATCAAAGATAAAAGAAATGATAAGAGGTTATGATATAGAAATAGAAGTTGACGGCGGAATTAATCCGATGACTGCCCAAGAATGTGCTGCGGCTGGAGCGGATATATTAGTTGCAGGCACCTCCGTTTTTGCCACGGACGAATATAAACAAAATATTGATGCCTTAAGATAATTTAGTTCACAGTTCGCTTTCCGGGATATTTTGTTGTTTAATTTAAAGCAATTTTAAGATAATATGTGTTATATTCATACAAATTTGTGATGCTGGAGATATTAATATGGCGCATTCTGTAATGATAATTGAAGATGAAGAGGCTTTGGCTCTTTTGCTTAAGTATAACTTGGAAAAAGAAGGTTTCGAGGTTATATGGGAGGCGCGCGGAAACAAGGCTCTTGCGGAAGTTGAAAAACACTGCCCTTCAGTTGTCCTTTTAGATTGGATGCTTCCGGAAATATCCGGCATAGATATTTTAAGATTAATCCGCAGCAAGCCCGATATAAAAAATATCCCTGTAATTATGCTGACCGCAAAAGGCGAGGAAGAAGATAAGATAAAAGGTTTGTCTTCCGGCGCGGATGATTATGTTACCAAGCCTTTTTCAATACCCGAGCTTATTGCCAGAATAAAGACAAACATTCGCAGAACTCCAGATATAATGGCGAAAAAAGAACTTATATTTGAAGACATCCGCATGGATTTGGTTGAGAAGAAAGTTTTTAGAGGAAATAACTATATACACCTCGGTCCTACGGAGTTTAGGCTGCTCCGCATGCTTTTGGAACATCCTGGAAAAGTTTTTTCAAGAGAAAACCTTCTCAGAAGTGTCTGGGGAGATAATATTTATGTTGAATCCCGCACCGTAGATGTACATATAAGGCGCCTGCGCAAGTCTTTAAATGAGTTCGGACCAGACTATATCAGAACTGTCCGCGCCACGGGATATTCTATTGATAATTCAATCCCTGATGACAGCGTCGAAGAATAAAATACAAAAAAGGTCAGCAAACTGCTGACCTTTTTTGTGTAAGACAAACTTTTACATAAGCATGTTTTGAACCTTGTCAAAAGGATAATAGTTGATTTTATTTCCCATAACAAAGTATCCAAGGTTGACAACGGAGAAAATATCCATAGCCAGATTATGCAAACGTTCTTTCGTGAGGTTGTCAATGTCGTTGAGTTTGTCCTTATAATCAAGCTCAATGTCATTGATGTCAAATCTGCCGATTGCGCTGGCAAAGGCAAAGCTGTTGTCATAAAAGCTGTCTAGAGTCCCAATCTTAATGCTTTTCTTTGCTCGAAGCAGTTCGTGGTCGGAAACAGGATACGCTTTTATGTCGTTGATACCAGAGATAAAAACGTCAATAAGCTTGTTGACGTTTTCATTTGAACATCTTCCGTTTATGTCAAACAAAGAACACCCTTCGAGGAACTCGCCGAGGCACTCGGGGGAGTATGACAATGACTGATTTGTTGCTTCTCTGTATATCCGCTCTTCCAGAATACTCTGCAGAACAATCTGTTCGACTTGCTTTGCAGCGGTGTCATAACTGTTGAAGCACAAATTCACAATAGAACTGTTTAAGTTTCTCTTGATGAACTTATAACCGACATTGAAAGGCGCTTTGCCCATTGCTGTTTCGTTTCCATCCGGCAGGCAGGAGAAGTGTTTTTGAGTAAGATAAACAGCTTCTTCCTGGGAGATATTGCCGACAAAAATAGCCCGAAGATTATTTTTGCAGTAATATTGGTCAGTATAACCGTAAAAATCTGCTTTTGAGATGGAATCCAAATCTTCTTCAAATCCAAGCACAGGGTGCGCTAATCCATGACCGGCATAGAGGACGGAAAATCTTTCGTTAAAAAGAATTTCTTCGGGTATATCCGAGAATTCTTTTAACTCCTGAATAACGACTTCCCTCTCGCGGTTTATTTGAACGCGAGAAAACACAGAGTTGCAGACCATATCAGAAAGGAGGTTCATCGCCGAATCAACATCTTCTTTGAGAACATCTATTTGATAATATGTCTGTTCATAGTCCGTGCTGGCATTGTATCGTTTTCCGAGCCTGCTTAGAGAGTTTTCTATGACGATTTTAGAACGCTTGCGGGTTCCGTTAAATGTCATGTGTTCAAGAAAATGAGCAAGACCGTATTTGCCTTCCATATCTTGAGTAGAGCCAGCTTTAAATAAAAAGCACAGTTTAATCAGCGGAGAGCTGTTGTAAATATTTACAACTTCAATCCCATTCGGTAGTTTAATAATGTTATGCATAGTTTATGAATTATTATGATTTAAATTCATGATTGCATTTTGTTTAAGTTTTGTCAAATTAAAAACAAAAAGAGACTTGATAAAAACTCCGTTTAATGCCATATTCTCAGCATATTTTAAGAGAGGGAAAAATGGCGCTGAAATATGAAATATTGAAAAAAGTTGGAAAATCTCGTTTGGGCAAGCTCCATACCAGGCACGGCGTGGTCGATACTCCCGCGTTTATGCCTGTTGGAACATGCGGAACCGTTAAGGCGATGATGCCGGAATCTGTTGCGGCAACAGGCGCGCAAATTCTTTTGGGCAACACGTATCATCTAATGCTTAGACCTGGTGCCGATTTGGTTGAAAAAATGGGCGGACTTCACAAGTTTATGAATTGGGATAAGCCTATTTTGACCGATTCAGGAGGTTTTCAGGTAATGAGCTTGTCAGGTTTGCGCAAGCTTACGGAAGAAGGCGTAACATTTAAATCGCATGTCGACGGTAAAAAGTTTTTCCTAACTCCCGAAGAGTCTATGAAGATTCAGCATAAGCTGGATTCAAATATTACGATGTGTTTGGATGAATGCACTCCTTTTCCCGCGACTTATGAAGAAGCAAAAAAGTCTATGGAAATGTCAATGCGATGGGCAAAGCGCAGCAAAGAAGCCTTTGTTGATAGAGACGGATATGGTCTTTTCGGTATCCAGCAGGGAAGTGTTTTTGAAGATTTGCGCCAACAGTCTGCGGACGCGTTGCGAGAAATCGGTTTTGACGGATACGCAATCGGCGGGCTGGCTGTAGGCGAGGGACAGGAGGAAATGTTCAAAGCTCTTGACTATGCTCCGGGAATGCTTCCAGAAGATAAGCCGCGATACCTTATGGGTGTCGGGCGTCCGGATGATATTGTCGGAGCCGTTTTAAGAGGCGTTGATATGTTTGACTGCGTAATGCCGACCCGTTCCGGCAGGACCGCGCAGGCTTTTACAAAATATGGCGCGCTTAATATAAGAAACGCAAGGCACAAAGAAGACGACAGACCTCTTGAAGAAGGATGCGATTGTCCGTTATGCGTTAACTATACCAGAGCATATATCCACCACTTGCAAAAATGTAATGAAGTTCTTGCAGTAATGCTCTTAACTTGGCATAATATACGTTATTATCAACGTTTAATGCAGGGGCTTAGAAATGCTCTTGCCAATGACACTTTGGATGAATATGTAAGCGAATTTTACAAAAATCAGGCAAAAGGTGACATTCCAGAATTATAAAAGAGGGAAATATGTCAGAAAGAGATAAAAATAAAAGAGATATTCAGTCCGTAATTGACGCGTTTGCCGAAGCCAATAAAAAAGACGGTCTGAGAGTTTTTGTTGCTGGAGGCGCCAGGTCAGGCAACGGCGAAGTTTATATCCAGGAGGCGTATAAACTGGGACAGCAGATAGTTAAAATGGGTATGAAACTTGATTTTGGCTTGTCAAGCAAGGGAATTATGGGAGCCGTTGCTCAGGGCGTTATTGACGGCTGGCGCGAGGAAAAAGAAAAATATGAAAATCTTGTCCTGCCGATTAATGCGATTACGACAAAAGAATATTATTCGCTCTATGAGAGAAATGACGATCTTGTAAGCAAAATCGAAAACGTAGTTGTCGCGGATAGTTTGGAAGACAGAAAAAACAAGCTTCTTAACGCGGATTTTATAGTGTTTGCTCCGGGAGGCGTTGGAACGCTGGATGAGCTGGCTTATGACTGCGTTGCCATGCAGGATGGTTTTATTGATATTAAGCCTTTTATCCTGTTTAATATAGACGGCTTTTTTCATCATCTGGTGGAATATTTAAAGCACATTTCACAACAGGGATTTGCCAACCCGATACCGTTTATCATTGTTGATGACAGCGAAGAATTGATGGTGGTGTTTAGATTGTTGAAGCTTCGTTATGAAAAAGGCAAAGATTCTTTTGAAGCTTATGGCAATGCCCGCCAGTTGATTTATGAGCTGCCATATTTCTTGAAGAAAAAAACTGATAAAACAATTTTTGTCGAGCATATCGCGGGAGAAATGGAAAAGATTGCGAACCACGGAACAGAAGAGCAGAAACAAGAACTGGCGAACGAGATTGAAAGAGCCTATCTTGAAAAAGAAATTGAGCGTATGTATGAAAGACTTGCAAAAACCGGCAAAGATACTTCAATCGTGAGCGATAAACTGACAAGGTTGAAAAAACGCAAAGATAATGCGTAAACTTAACATGGATGGTAAGGCGGAATAATATGGAAGCAAATGTCGGCAAGTTTTTATGGAAATATCTCAAACGCCTTAGATGGATTGTGTTTCTGGTGCTGTGTACGCTTGCTATTGAAGCATTGACCTTTAGACTGTCTTTTTATTATATATCAAAAATTGTCGACCTGCTGTCCAGCGGGCTGGATAAAAAAGAGGTTTTTCACAGGTCGTTTCTGCTTATCCTTTTTGCGTCGACCGCAACGATTGTCCGATATTTGACCATGAACGCATATTTTTTTATCGAGGCAAGGTTTCTGCCTTTATACAGAAGCATATTATCGAAAGATTTGTTTAAATATGCCCATAAACATTCGACAACGTTTTTTGACGAGGAAATGGCTGGAAATGTTTCTGGAAAAATAAGAAATATAATTGAATCATCCATAAGCTTATATCATATCTTTGTTTGGGGCGGACTGCAGTTTGCTCTTGCTTTTGTCGTCACTTTCTTTTTCTTGTTCAAAGTAAATATAATAATGTCGGTGATAATGGCGTTATTAATGGTTGTGTCGGTATATTTATTGTTTCTTCTTTCAAAAGTTCTCGGTCCTTATGCAAAGGAAGCTGCAAAAACAATGTCAGAGTCTAACGGCGTTCTGGTAGACAGCATTACAAATTCATCATTGGTAAAAAGTTTCAGCAATTATAACTTCGAAAGAAGAAATTACTTCAAATCCCTAAAAGCAAATGCTTTGGCGACGAGAAAAGAGATTAATAAATTTGGTCAGATATATTTTCTTCAAAGCATATTGCGTTACACGTTTGAAATTTCGTTTTATATTATCCCTGTTTATTTTTGGTATGTTGGTAAAATTACGGTAGGCGATTTTGTTTTTGTGCAGACGCTGACTTTTACCATAACAGGTCAATATAACAGGGTTATGATGACATTCTCCGATACATTCCGCAGGACCGGGCAGATAAAAGACGGTTTGGAAATGCTGGCAAAACCTTATGAGATAGAAGATATTCCAAACGCGGAAAAGCTTAGTAAAAAGGTTGGAGATATAGTTTTTGACAATGTTTTCTATCATTATAAAACTTCGGCTTCGCTGCTTGCGGATTTTAACTTAACAATTAAAAAAGGCGAAAAGGTCGGGCTGGTTGGGCATTCCGGGGCTGGAAAATCAACTTTGGTTAAAATATTATCCAGAAACTATGATATTCAGGCAGGGCAAATCTTAATCGGGAAACAAGATATTAGAAACGTTACTCAGGATAGTTTGCGGGAGGCGATTTCATTAATTCCGCAGGACCCGAGTTTGTTTAATAGAACGATAATGGAAAATATTCGTTATGGCAAAATAAAGGCGACCGATAAAGAA
This sequence comes from Lactobacillaceae bacterium, assembly GCA_031271345.1. Taxonomy (GTDB): domain Bacteria; phylum Pseudomonadota; class Alphaproteobacteria; order RF32; family CAG-239; genus JAQWBS01. The sequence goes on along the minus strand of JAISVX010000003.1, from coordinate 706,861 downwards.
GTTTTTTCCGCGGCGAAGAAGGCTTTCTGCCACGATTTTATAATGTCTCTGCCAAACGGCTATGAAAGCAAAGTCGGAGACAGGGGAGTTATGCTGTCCGGCGGGGAAAGACAAAGAATTGCAATCGCCCGCGCCATTTTGAAAAACGCGCCGATACTTATTCTTGACGAGGCAACCTCCGCGCTTGACAGCCAGAGCGAAAAATATATCCACGAGTCATTAAAAAATCTTATGAGTGGGAAAACCGTGATAGCCGTTGCGCACAGGCTTTCAACATTACGCGAGATGGACAGGATTGTGGTTATGGAAAAGGGCAGAATAATCGAAGAAGGAAGCCATAAAAGCCTGCTGCGCAAAAAAGGCGTTTACTATGGCTTTTATGAAATGCAGTCGCAGGGTTTTCTTGGTCTTAACTAATTTTAATTGAATAGTTTTTCGATTGGTGGTATAAAATATCTACCAAACGATTATTAATTCAGGTCATACTAAAATCATACAATTATGAAACAAGACGAAAGAATCTTGCAACTTGCGAGAAGTATTATGACAGGCTCTCTTGAACTTAAGCCTGGAGAAAAAGTTTTTATTGAAACGAGAGGATTTTCGACGCTTCCGATGTTGTCCGCCATGATTAGGGCTGCTACAGAGGTCGGCGCGGTTCCTTTTTACTACTTCAACGATGATTCTTTAGCAAAAGAATTTATCAATGCCGCATCTGAAGAGCAGATGAAAATGAAAGGGGCTTTCGACAAAGCCATTATGGAACAATGCTCCGCTTATGTTGTTCTTCGCGCGGAAGATGATCTTTACGAACTTCAGGATGTTTCTGAAGATAAGATGGTTATGTTTCAAAACCACCATTTCTCTCAGGTTCACAGAGATACTCGGATTCCCAAGCTTCGCTGGTGCGTGCTTCGTTATCCGAACAGCGTCAAAGCCGCCATGAACAATATGTCGATTAAACAATATGAAGATTTTTACTTCAGCTCTTGTTTGCTTGACTATAAGAAGATGGGCGAGGCGATGGTGTCTCTTAAGAAGATGATGGAAAAAACCGACCGCGTTAGAATCATAGGTCCTGATACCGATATTGAGTTTTCAATAAAAGGTATTATGACGGTGGTAAGCGCGGGCAGGAAAAATCTGCCCGACGGGGAGGTTTATACCGCTCCGATTATTGACTCGATAAACGGTCATGTTTTTTTCAACACGAGAACGGACTTCAACGGGTATTCTTTCTCTAATATCTATCTGGAGTTTGAAAATGGCAAAATCGTTAACAGCCGTTGTACTGGTAACCAGAAAAGCCTTGATAAAATTCTGGATATGGATGCGGGTTCCAGATATATGGGAGAATTTGCCTTAGGCGTTAACCCCTATATCTTAAGCGAAACCGGCGAAGGGCTTTTCGATGAGAAAATCTCCGGCTCCTTTCATATTGCAATCGGAAACTCTTTTGAAGGCACCTGCGACAACGGAAACCGCTCGAATGTTCACTGGGATTTAATCCAGATTCAAACGGAACAATGCGGCGGCGGAGAAATTTACTTTGACGGCGTTCTTATCAGAAAAGACGGCGTCTTCGTTGTTGACGAGCTTTTGTGTCTTAACCCTGAGAACCTGGTATAATGCTAAGGTCAAACGTTTTAAAAAACAACCTCCGCCATTTTTGGCTGGGGTTGTTTTTATATTAAGCATATTTTTAATTTTTTTATATAAAATATCAATATATGCGAAGGGGATTTTTATATGCTGAACGTTTTTTGGGTTGCTTTTTTTATCGTCGGGTTTCTTGCCGCGTTTTACCAATCGGTTTTCTTGGGAAATACTTATGTGTGGACTGAGATGACGCAGTCTATTTTTTCAAACTCGAAAACAGCGTTCAATATCTGCATTAATTTAACGGGAATTTTATGTTTTTGGATTGGTTTGCTAAAGGTTGCGGAAAAGTCTGGAATAACAAATCTCTTTGCAAAGTTTTTATATCCATTGTTTAAAAGAATTATGCCGGAGGTGCCGAAAGACAGCCCGGCGTTAACATCTATTGTGATGAATATGGCGGCAAATATGCTGGGGCTGGATAACGCCGCGACCCCGATGGGTATAAAAGCAATGGAGCAGCTGCAGGAGCTGAACCCTTCGAAAGACACGGCTTCAAACGCGCAGATTTTGTTTATGGTTATAAATTCTTCCGCCGTAACCTTAATTCCGATTACAATTTTGATGTATCGGGCGGAAATGGGTTCGGTTAATCCAAGCTCCGTGTTTATTCCAATTCTTCTGGCGACTTCAATTTCTACATTTATCGGTTTTCTTCTGGTGGCTTATGTTCAAAAAATTAATGTTTTTAATGTTGTCGTGCTGTCGTATATATTGGGCTTTACTGCTTTTATCGGAGGAATAACCTGCTTTTTTCTATCGCTTACCCCGGACGAAAGATTGAGATACTCGGCAGACGCGGGAAATTTTGCAATTTTCTTTTTTGTGTTTTGTTTTATCGCTTACGGCGTTTATAAAAAAATTAATGTTTATGAAGCTTTTATTGAAGGTGCAAAAGAGGGATTTGGCACAGCGGTTAAAATTATTCCTTATCTTGTTGCCATGCTTGCGGCTATCGGAATTTTGAGGGCGTCTGGAGTTTTAGATATTATAGTTGTCCGGCTGGGTCAGTTGTTTGAGCTTATGGGATTAGATACAGGATTTGTTCCTGCTTTGCCGACCGCAATTATGAAACCTTTGTCGGGAAGCGGCGCAAGAGCAATGATGATTGAAGCAATGAATAATTACGGCGTCGACAGTTTTCCGGCTTTTGCAGCTTCTGTTGTTCAAGGCTCGACAGAAACTACGTTTTATGTTTTGGCAGTTTATTTTGGCGCGGTGAAGATAGCAAAAATCCGCCATGCTCTGCCTTGCGCCTTAGCCGCGGATTTTATCGGAATAACGTTGGCTGTATATTTCGCCTATATATTTTACTAAATTATTCTTCGGCGTCTCATCATCCAAAACAATACTAATGCGACAATCAGCATTGCAATGCTTACGGCTCCAAAAGCATATTTGCTGTCGGCGAAAGGTATTCCTTCCAGATTCATTCCGAGCATGCCGCTGAACAGTGTTAAAGGAGTGAATATCGCGACAACTACCGAAAGAATATACATATTGTTATTTATACTGATATTTACTTTATTTTCCAGTTCTTCCTGCAAAATTACTATATGTTCGCGCGAGTATTCAAGGTTTTCCAAGGATCTGCTTATGTCATTATATAAAGACCTGAACTGGTTTTTATATTTGTTGTCCGAGAACATATTACTTAACGGCAGATTTTTGAAAATATCTTTTTGCGGAAGCAGGTATCTGTGTATCGTAATAATCTGCCTTCTTAAAAAACCGATTTTAGTGCTTAGCTTGTAACTGTTTTTTCCTTTGATAATTTTTTCTTCAAACCTGTCTACTTTTTCCGCAATCTCATAAGTGGCGTTGGAAATATTATGGAAAGATGTTTGGGAAATATTTATAAAACATTCGACGCTGTTTTTAGGTCCGGGACCGTCTTTTTGCAGTTTTTTTATTGTTGAATCTATGGAATGCGAATAGTTGTGGCATAAGGTTACAATTTTGCCGCTGTCAATCCAAATCCTTAAAGATGTCATATCTTTTGATTTTGGCTGGCTGTCGGGGTTCATTCCTCTTAATATGAGAAAGGTTCCAGTATAGCTGTCATTTTGATAAAACTTTGTATGCCTGGTTTGCGTGCATAGTGCGTCGGTAACAATTGATTCAAGATTGAGCTTTAGAAGAATATCTTTTGCCCGTTCGTCTTTGTAGTCCAAATGAACCCACAAGTTTTGTATCTCCGCATTGATGTTGTCAAGGTCCAATGTCTCCTTTATTCCACCATTTCCATCTAAAACTATTGCAAAAGATTCAGTATTGTGCTTTTCTGACATTATTATACTCCAAGAAGATAAATCTAGTATAAATATATGTGTTATTTGAAAAAGGACAAGGCAAAAAATGAAAGCGCTGCTGCAGAGGGTGAAAAAGGCATCTGTTGAGGTCGAGAATAAAGTTGCGGGTTCTGTCGGCAAGGGGCTTTTGGTTTTTATTGGAGTGGAAAAGTCTGACACAAATTCGCAGGCGGAATATATTGCGAATAAAATTTCAAATTTAAGAATTTTTGAAGATGAAAATGAGAAAATGAATTTATCTGTTCAGGATATAAAGGGCGAAATATTGGTTGTTTCGCAGTTTACTCTGGCAGGAGACACGTCAAAGGGCAACCGCCCGGGGTTTGATAATGCGGCAAAGCCTGAAGAAGCAAACAGGCTGTACGAATATGTGGTAAAGCTTTTAAGAGAAAAAGCCATAAATACTGAAACCGGCATTTTTCAAGCCGATATGCAGGTTGAGCTGATTAATGACGGACCAGTAACTTTTTTGTTGGAAAAAAAATAGCCGGGGTGGAAAATGGCAGTTGATATAAATATATTACAAAATCATCAAATAAAAGATAATGAAATCTTGTATGGATTGCTGCAGGAAACAGCTTTTTCAGACAGAGAAGTTATAGTTCTTGTCGAGACTCAGGCATATAATAATCTTCGGGAAGCAGGCGAAGATGTAAATGGTTTGGTTGTTGTCGCAACAGCGGAAAAAATGCTTGGAAACAGGCTTAAAGCAGTTGCAATCGCTCATAATATTTGGGATGTCGGCGGAGAGTTTGAAGTTTTTGCCGCCGTTGCTTATATAAATTTATTAATTGATTTAAATCTTCTGGAAATGGCTTCTATGCTGCTTAAGCCAAGGTTTGAGGCGATTGAGCATAATGTCGCGGAGTTTTTTGGGGTAATGCTGAAGTTTTCAATAATAACAGGCAATATAAACCTTATCGACAGGCTGTTAAAATATACGACAAGACACAATCCCGTAAATATTCTTATTGATTTTACCAATGTTTATAAAAGAGAAAACTATACTGACGACTATAAAAAAATTCAGAGAATTATAATAAACAACAGCAAGGACTATGTTTGCGCATATGACTATGCGTTATATAATGACAGAGGTTTTACCGATGTTGAAATTTTCATATATGTCAGCAAAGAGCTGTCGGATGTCGATATGTTGTATAGAAAAATTGCGGTTGAGGTAGATAACTACTTTTTAGCGGCTAGGAAAAAAAGGATATATAATTTGGCGTTTACGGTGAGGAAAATAGAAAACCATCCCGCGGCGGCTAGTTAGAAGCAGGGGTGATTATTTTTGGCAGACCTTTTATATTTTTCTTCTTTCTTTCGGAAAGCTCTATTTTAGAAAGAATTTGCGAGCCGGCTTTTTCAAGCAGATTATTCATAAGGTCTTCCGCCACTTTTTGCTCGTCGTCTTCAACTGACAGAAGGGTAAAACGGTTTTGGTGTTCTTTAGTGTTGGCTCCATCATATAAATCATCCATCTCAACCATTACAACCATCTGCATTCTGTTGGTTATATCGTTTATGGCGTCAATTTTTACTCGAAGAATGCTTGGAGAAACAATGTATTCAGCAAGTTCTCTATTGTCGGTTACAACAACATAATCGCTGCCGTTAATAAGATTTTTTAAGGCGCTGGAATGTTCTTCTGATGTCGAATTGTCAAAAAATTTAGTAGAAGTTATATATACCAAACTCTTTTTATACTCGTTTTCAAGAGGAACGGGATTAGCTATGATGGGAATTTCGTTAACAGCGGACGCATCATCAACATTGCTGTCGATACCGTCGTTTACTATTATTATTGTATCGCTGTCTTGTATTATAACTTTAGGTTCCGATGAAAAGGTCTCTTCCTGTATGACGGATACCGCTGTTTCTTCAATCCCTTCGCCGCCCAGCTCGGACAGCAGCTCTTCTTCGTTTATTCTATAAATTTCGCCTTGGTTGACAGGTAAAATCTTTGCCTCTTTTAGAATGATGTTTTCAATTTCTTTTTGGGTTTGCAAAGGAGATTTGCCGACAAGGTTCTCTTCCGCCCTTCTTTCCGCCCTTCTATCCGCTATCTCTTTTGTTTCGACAACCGCGCTTATAATATTTGAGCCTTTGATATACCCTTCGACATCGACGCAGACTTTTTCTGAGTCTTGTCTTATTGTGCGGACGTTTAGGTTTTCAATATAGTTATCTACTAATTTATATACGAGAATATTAAAGTCGTATTGGTCAAACTCTTTTTTTGGCAGTTCTAAAACCGGGAGTTTTTCTACAGCCGCAAATACAGCTTTATCAGACGCTTTCACTCTTGCCTGTGAAATGGTCTCTTCAGGCTCTATTTTTTCACATATATCCGCATAAACGGAAATAGTTTCATAATCGGCGTTCTGCGCATAAGAAACGTTTGAGAAGAAAGTTAACGCAATAAGCAGTGCGGAAAGCTTTTTCATTTACAGCCAGCTTCTGTCGTCATTGCTGACCTGGCGGATGTTTTCTATCCACTCGTTTACTTTTCTGTCTTTTTTATCAAACATCATCAGCTTATATTGAATGATAGGACTGTCGCTTCCCTCAATAGATATTTTAGTTATCAAGGTTTCCAGATAATAGTCGGCTTCGTTCATGCTGTTGACGATTGTGTAGGTTTTTGAGCCTTCAATCATTTTTTTTGCGACCATTTGGGACAAATAAAATCCGCTTTCAGTTTCTTTGCTGGTTTTTGGTTCCATTATGTATAAAAATGTAGCGCCGAGATTTTCATAAATTGGTCTGGTTTGATCCAGCATTCTGTTTACGGCTCTTGTCGCAACGATTGAATATACTTCCGGCGTAGCTGTTTCATCATAGTAGCTTTGCATAGCATAGGGTCTGTCGATATGGTACGAATTTTTTGCATTAGAGTTTTCGCCGGCGGCAGCGTCTTCTTGTCGGGCGTTTGAGTTTGTTTGGCATGCAGCGAGCAAAGATGCTGTGAGTAAGATGGCAAGAAGTTTTTTCATAGCAGTCGTCCTTAATTTAGTCTTGATAAAAAGAATATACATGTATTTTTTTAAAATCACACTACTTTTTTTCAATTTATTTACGTTGATTTTTATATTATATCCGATAATTTATACTAATAAGTTAATTTATGCAAGAAACTGGGGAAATTTATATGGTAATAGTGTTTTCTGGAATACTTTTGGGTCTTTTGGCTTTATCAAGACCGCTGCAAAGAAACAGTTTTTATATTTTGCATTCGGCAATAGTTATTCTTAGCGCGTACTATTTTGAAAACCACGTGTACAAAGTTGACCCGCTTAATCCGAAAATTCTTTTGCTGTTTGTTGTTTTTCATTTTATTTCAATTAACCTTATTACAATTTTGGCATATTTTGTTGACAAGAAAGCCGCTCAAAAAGGAGCTTGGAGAGTTCCTGAAAAAAATCTGCACGCTTTGGAGTTTTTGGGCGGGTGGATTGGAGCGCTAATCGGACAGAAAGTGTTTCAGCATAAAAATAAAAAAGGAAGCTATCAGGGAGCGTTCTGGTTCTTGGGTGTTATGCAGGTTTGCATGGTATATCTGATATTGAAATTCTTGAATATGTTATAATTTACTTGAAATATTAGAGCTAATGGCTATTATGGCACCAGATAAAAAAATAGAGAGATAATATGAATTTCGAACATAATGATAAAATGAGTTTCAAAGAACACTATGGTATACTTTTGCCTTATGTTAAACCTTATTTATTCCGCGCTTTCCTTGCTATTTTTCTGGCAATTCCCATCGGCGCATTAGAGGGTGTGATTGCCTGGTCGCTGAAGCCTTTTATGGATGTTGTTTTGGTTGAAGACAATGCGAGAATTTCTTTGGTTCTGCCTCTATTAATCGTCGGCTTCACGACATTGCAGGGAGTTTTGAACTATTTTGCAACTTATGTCAATTCTTGGGTTGGAAACAAAATCACGCATGATTTGAAGCGTGCGATGTATAAAAAGCTTTTAAGCTTTGAAACGGCTTTTTTTGATAAAGCAAATTCCGGCATAATCGTTCAAAGGTTTTCTGGCGACGCGGATACGGCCTGCACGGGGTTTTTGGATAATACGAAGCTGTTTGTATCAAGACTATTCTCATCTTTATCTTTGATAGCGATTTTGATATATAATTCATGGCAGTTGTCAATAATTGCGATTGTTGTTTTGATTTTTGCGCTGCTTCCTTTGTCTCAGGTAAAAAGAAGGATAAAGGGAACAATCTTAAAAACCGTCGAAGAAAACTCAAAAATTATAACGAATTATAATGAGACTTTTTCAGGAAATAAAACAATTGCGGCATATAATATGCAGGAAAGAGTTTATAAGAAGTTTGATGAAACTTTGAGAATTATATTCAAATTGAGCATTAAGCTTGTGCAGAAAACAGCCTGGCTGACTCCTTTAATGCACATATCCGTTTCTATCGGTATCGGCGCGGTTATCGGTTACGGCAGCTATTTAATTGTCAGCGGCACTATTACCAGCGGTAACTTCGTATCGTTCATCGCGGCTTTGATTATGCTTTATGGTCCGATAAAAAGCATTGGCAAAAACTATAATGCGGTGCAGATTTCCTTTTTGGCTATTGAGCGAATAGCTAATATTCTTAAAATGGAACCAAAGATTTTCAATGCGGAAAATGCAAGAAAACTGGAAGGCGTCAGCAATGGCATTAAGTTTAAGGATGTCTGGTTTGAATATAACGAGGGCGTGCCTGTATTAAAAAACATCAATATTGACGTCAAGTCTGGAACAACCGTTGCTTTAGTCGGAAACTCCGGCGGCGGCAAAACTACGGTTGTTAATCTAATCCCCCGTTTTTATGACGTTAAAAGCGGCAGTGTTGAAATAGACGGGATAAATGTAAAAGATATTACTTTAGAATCTTTAAGAGACAATATATCCGTGGTTTTTCAAGACAACTTTTTATTTGACGGCACGATAAGAGACAATATTTTGGCTGGAAAAGAAGACGCGACTTGGGAAGAAATTGATGAAGCGCTTAAATTTGCGTACCTTGACGACTTTGTTTCAGAGCTTGAAAACGGTATAGATACGTATATCGGAGAGAGGGGTTCAAAGCTGTCTGGAGGTCAAAAGCAGCGTCTTGCAATCGCGAGGGCATTTATTAAGAATGCGCCGATTGTTATTCTTGATGAGGCGACTTCGGCGTTGGATAATAAATCTGAGGCGGTTGTGCAGAAGGCCATAGAAAACCTTATGAAAGACAGAACCGTGTTTGTCATTGCACACCGCTTGTCCACAATCAGAAACGCCAGTTATATCCTGGTTATCAATGACGGTGAAATTATCGAAAGAGGCACGCATGAAGAGCTTCTTGAGATAGAAAAAGGCGCGTATTTGGCTTTGTATAACGCTCAGTTTAAAGGCAAAAAAGACTAGATTTATTTGTTAGGTCAATTGCGCAGTCGCTTATATGGAAAACAGAACTTATATTTCAAGTTCCAATCCATCGTAAGCAGGTTCAATGTTTCCGTAAGCTTTGCAATATTTGAGAGATTCATTGTGTTCCACAGTGTGATTTATGTGAGTCAAAAGTAGTTTTCTGGGTTTATATTTTTTATAAAGCTGAATATTTTCCTCAATGCCGGCATGACCTATTCCGTTGTCTTTCCAAGAATTAGCGTCTGAAACAATCAAATCCAAATTATAAAGAAGGTTATCATCGCCAGAAATGGCGTTATAGTCGGAAAGATATGCAAATCTAAATTTTGGATCTTCAAAAATAAATCCTACGCATGGGAAGGGTTCTTTAGAATAGTCCTTTTGGTGTATCAGCTTTATGGGGGTTATTTTTATGCCGTCGACTGTAATGGAATCAAAGTTTTTTATGTCTGCCGATGGATTTCTTTTTTTAAACCATTCCAAAGCGCCTTTGTTTTTTTCGAATTCTTGCAAAACTTCTTTTGTCATTAATATCTTAATGTTTTCCTGCCTAGACAGCTGTTCGAATCCGTGAGTGTGGTCTCCATGAGTATGGGTCAGAAAAGCATAATCTATTTTTCTTATATTATTCTGGAGCAGCTGCTGTCTTAAATCTGGACCAAAATCTATCAAAATGTTCGTGTTGTCGTCAGTTGTTAGAAAGAGCGAGGCGCGCATTCTTTTATTTTTTAAATCTGCGCTTCGGCATGTTTTACAATCGCAGTTCCATACAGGAGTTCCTATGTTTCCGCCGGTTCCTAGAAATTTTATTTTCATCTTAAATCCTTTCGATTGGTTCCCGTATATTACTTATAAAGCTTGGGCAGTATGGCGGAGTTATTGTTGACGATGGTTTTGTTATAATCTATTTTCTCAAAGGTTTTAATAAATCTTGAGCTGTTCCAGTCTAACGGTTCACCGGAATATAGATTGGCGGAGATTATTTCCAGCTCGCGGGCAAATTCCTTGCTGCTGATATGTTTATTTATATCGTTTAGATTTAAGATTTTATCGTCCTTGAAATGCTCGCCTGCCCAGTTTAGCAAGTTATTTCTCAAAGACTTAAAATCATTTTGTTTTGCGGCTGAAATCACATTTTTCTTATAATCAATCTTATAAGTTTTGTCCGCATTTTTTGTAGTTTTTCTTGGTTTTAACAGCAAATATGTAATTATTATACCCGCAATAAAAGCAGCAAAAACAATGATGTAATTATTTATCTTGTTGCCGGTATTTAATATTTCATCCGGCAGCAGCGATTGGTTATCCATCTTCGGGGTTTCTTTTTGCACAGTTTCGGAAGCGTTGGCTTCAAATTTGAAATTCTCATTTGGCAGCACATTTATGAGCGTTGCCGGAAGCGTAGATTTTTCAAGCCTGTTTGTTAAAGTGTTAAACCAATAAATGTCAATTTTCGGAATTGTGATGTTTCCAGATTTTGTCGGGATATATACGTTGGAGATTTCTAAAACCGAAGTAACGTCATTATAATTTATACTTGATAAAAGTACTGGTTTTTCGGGATATTGTTTTACCCCTTCGATTTCTTTAAGCTTAATGTTTGGAAGCTGGCTGTCAATAGCGCCGACAGCTTCGATTTGTATCGTTCTGCCAATTGCTTCGCCGACTTTGAATTCTGAAGCCGGAGTTTCCCATTTTGAACTTATTTTAACGGATTTTGCCGGCAGCCACCAGTCAAGGTTTTGAATATGCGGATTAGGCTTAACCTCAACGGAGTTTGGCTGGGTTCGAAGAATTACGGGATTTTTTTGAGCAAAAACGTCGTTGAGAATATTTTCAAGTTCTCCAAACTCGTCCTTGAATATATCGCTGAATATGTCTCCGGCGATATTTCTTCTTTTTGACTGGGTCACATAATAACCGTCAATCCTTGCTTCGGGAAGTTTTATGACGCCGCTTTTTTGCGGAAAAATCGCATAGTTAAAAACTATTTTTCTATAGCTTCGTTTTTCAGGGGTGGTTTCAATTGTTACTTCCGGGTTTCTAAGAGTTCTTATTATCCACTCGTTTTTTATATTATCGGCAAACTGCGGCTCGGAAATTTGCAGGCTGCTTCCGCCGTCTTCGACAATGACGGAATATTTTATCTGCTGCTGGACATAAGGCGAATTGTTGTCGACCTTCGCTCTTATGGCATATTTAGGGCGCTGGTTGTTTAAATCTTCGTATCCGCCTGGATTTGCGAGTGCTGATGAAGACGCTGCGGCGCTTATTTTTATCGATAATGGATTGGTCGCCAAATTTCCCATTTTAATCGCCGGGATTTCAATTTCGCCCGCAGTAGCGTTTGAAATTAATGAAAGCTCCCACTTTTCGTTTGTTATTATGGCATTGTTGACAACCCGCGACGAAGAATTTGAAGACACTGAATATGTTGTAAAGTTTTTATCCAGGGGAGATAAATCCGGCTCATCGTTGACTGCGGGACCGTCATAAGATAAGATAAGAACAAACAGCTCGCCGGCGGGAACTTCCGTTCGATTGGTTTTTGCCGTAAAGGTTTGCGCATTTGCCTGTACACAAAAAGTAAGAAATAAAACCAAAACGACTGTAAATTTTTTCATCTTCAACCTCTATTTTTCATATCTTTTTCTCATATACTCTTTTCTTATGAGATATTTTAAAAGTCCGCCTGGGTTTTCCGGGATTTCTCTATATTGCTGCTCTCTTGCCTGCATTTCTTCGTCCCAGTCGTCTTCACCGTCTTTTTCATCCTGAGCGGCGGCTTTTTGCTCTTCCTGTCCTTCTTCTGGTTTTTGCTCTTTCATTTTGGAAGGATTATCCTGTTCAGGGTTCTCTGGCTCTTTATTATTTTCCTTGTCCTGAGTGCCTGAATCTTGGTCTTGATTTTTCTCATCTTCATTTTGTTCTGGATTACTGGTTTCATCCTGCTGATTATCTTCAGAACTCTGTTCTTGATCTTGTTGGGATGAACTGGAGTTTTCATCCTGATTCTGCTCATCCTCATCATTTTTGTTATCTGAGTTTTGATTTTGCTGCTGCTCCTGCTGCTGTTTCAAATATTCAAGATTAAACTTTGCGTCTTCATGGTTGTGGGCTTTTTGTAAAACTTCTTCATATTTTTTTATGGCTTCTTCGGTTTTGCCGGATTTTGCGAGAGCGTTTCCCTGATTATACAGACCCGTAATATCACTTTCTTTTGCAAATTCGTTATAGGCTTTTTCATAATCTCCAAGCCTGTAATATGCCGCGCCTTTCCAGCTGCTGTTTTCAAATTTTTGGGAAGCTTCTTCAAACTGGTTTTTGTTAAAATAATCAATTCCTTCTTGGTTGCCGTTTAAAAAGAATCCCGCGTTGGCTGTGTGTGTTATGGAAAAAAGAAAAGCGATTATGAATATGCCTTTGCGGAAGAAATACAAACTCATTATCAATACCAGCACGGAAATCCAATATCCATATTCTTCCCAGACCAAACTGATATTTTCAGAAGCTTTTAATGTTTGGTTATATTCCTGGTTTATTCTTTCGGAAATTGTTTTTATATCTTGGTCAGTAGGGGTTGTGACCGCATATTCGCCTTTGCCGTTGGTGGCAATCAGCTCAAGTTTTTCGTTTTGATTAGCGCTTATATTTATTATATTAATATCAAAATTTTGACTGCCGGAATTGCGGGCGGCAGCTATCGCAAGGTCGAGCTTTTGTCCGACATCTGATGTGAATATTATGATATTGCCGTTGTTATATCCAGAGCTTTTAAGTCTCTCGACCGAATATTCTATAGCTCGGTCAAGACGGTCGCCGTTGCCGGGCATTATTTCAAAGACGATATTTGGAAGCAGGTTGGTTATAATGTTTTTGTCATCAGTAATAGGGGTGATTAAAAACGGCTCGTCGGTAAAAACAATCATCCCTGCCTGAACAGATTTCAAAGATGATAAAAGGTCGGAAATTTTATATTTTGCGCGGGATAGGCGGTTTGGGGTCAAATCTGTTTCCATCATGTCGGAAGATAGGTTTAACACTATCATAACGGGATTTTCCGGCTGCATGTTGGGAGTTTCTTTTTTATTCCATGTCGGACCGGCAATCGCGATTATTGCAAGAAGGAATACGGATAATCCGACATATCCGAGCATTTTTCTATTTTGCGAGCTTCCGCGGATGAGAAGAAAACTTAAAAGGTTCTGGTCAACGACGTTTTCCCAGGAAGATTTATTGCGAAGCCCGTTAAAAAACCTAAAATAAAAAATTATCGGTATTATTAATGCAAGCAGCCACAGAGGTCTTATGAAATGAAAATTTTGAATAAAATTCATCATCTTTTATACCTCCTTGTCCATAAAACCAATATGAGCGCAAAAAGAAGCGCGGCTGAGAGCGGAATATAATATAGCTCCTTAACCTCCTGAATATATATGTCCTCGTTTGCGCTTGGTTCCATATTGTCGATAGTATCGTATACTTTTTCAAGAGATTTTGTGTCGCTAGCCTTAAAGTATGTTCCCTTTGTTGCTTCTGCAATTTCTTTTAATGACTTTTCATCCAGACCAGATGATCCGACTTTGATGTTAAAACCAAACATTGACTGTATTAATGCTCCATCGGTTCCAACGCCGATTGTATAAACCTTAATGCCTTCTTTTCCTGCCAGGTCTATTGCTTCCGCCAGATTTATGCTTCCGTCATTGTTCTCGCCGTCAGTTAAAAGGATTATAACTTTTTTTTCTAAGTCTTCGCCTTTGCGCAGTGTTTTTAAAGCCAGACCGAGGGCGTCTCCTATGGCTGTCGAATTTCCAGCCATTCCTGCGTCAACCGCATAGAGGATTTCTTCCAAAGATTTTTTATCGTAGGTTATTGGGGATTGGAGATAAGCGTTTGTTCCAAAAAAGATTAATCCTATTTTGTCATCGGTTCTTTTTTTTATAAAATCGCTTATGGTTTTTTTGACAACGGTAAGCCTGTCGCTTCTTTTGTTGTCGATTTTGAAATCTGGCTCAAGCATGGATGTCGATATATCGACAACAAGAAGGATTTCTCTGCTGTAGCTCCTTATTTGTATCGGCTCCCCGACAATTTGAGGGCGGGCGGTGGAGCATAAAATTAAAGCCCATATAAAGTATAGAAGCGTAAATTTTAGTTTGTTTTCTGTTTTATTATCTAAATTTGCCGCAACTCCTTTTCCAGATTTTGCACTGATTTTGTTTACAGCGTTCATAAACGGGCGGGGAACTTCAAGAGCGTCTCCGTGCATTCCTTTAATCGGCGGAAGCAGCATTCTATATATAAAAGGGATAACGATTGCGAAAAAAACCAAGGGGTAGGCAAAAATAATCATAGATTTTCTCCTATCCAGTTTTGGGCGTAAGAAATCAGATTTTTTACATCATGTTCGCCGTAAAGCGTTGATTCGGTTTTTATATAAGGAGCGTTTATGAGCAAATCCGCAGGTTTCCCAGATAATTTCTGCGTAGAGTTATTGTTGAGAAATGTCAGCCAGTCTTTTCCAAATAACGCGTTTGCGGACGGGTACTTATATACGCATATTCTGCGCAGGATTTCCGATATTTCTACTGCGGCGGGAACAATGTTGTTCGCGTTTATTTGCGACAATAGATTTAACGCGTATCTTTTTTTGCTTTTTTTTCTTAAGGAACCGAATATTCCATTTATGATAATAAGAGCGATAATTAAAGCCAAAATCATCCACCAGCCGTAAGCGGGCGGAAATATAGACACACCGTTCGGAAGATGAATATCTCTCAACTCAGGTAAATTATCATTCATGTTCAAAAAATCTCCAACTCTTATAAATTTAAGAGTTTGTGACATAAATATCAAGACTTATTGATATTATAGTCAGTTAAAATTTGACTTTATTAAATTTTATTTGATATAAAATAGAAAATATTAAAAGTTTTTTGTTTCGGAGGCGGATATTTGAAAATTGTTGTTGAGATAATTAAGGCGGTGCTTTTTTTATGTATCGGCGTTTTCTTGCTGTGGTATCTTTTTATCAGATATTATAATATTTCGACAAACGGGGTTATCTTTTTGTCGCTTCTCGGCATAATATTTATATTGTTTTCAATAGCAAGTTTTAGTTTTGTTATAAAAAATAAAGGACCCAAAAACTAGGGTCCTTTATTTTCTTTTTGAGATTGTCACCAGCCTTTTTTATCATTTAAATCTTCAATTGATTCTTTCAGCTGAAGAGAAAAGTTAAAGTCTGTGACTTTGGTCGGCAGCCACGGAT
This sequence comes from Lactobacillaceae bacterium, assembly GCA_031271345.1. Taxonomy (GTDB): domain Bacteria; phylum Pseudomonadota; class Alphaproteobacteria; order RF32; family CAG-239; genus JAQWBS01. The sequence continues at coordinate 691,192 of JAISVX010000003.1, read as the reverse complement.
AAGCGGAAAGCTGCAGCGCGGAACTCCACACCGTTTCAATAGCGATTTTCAGCGGCTGTCCGTCTTTTGCGACCAGATTGTTTTTGCGGATTTCATAAAGAATTTTCTTCTGCTGCGCCGCAAACTCTTTCCTGCCGTAAGTAATCATTCGGTTATCCTGCCCGATTTTCAGAAGTATTGCCTCGATATTGGCTTTTTTAAGCATATCGATACTCTGGTTGGCGATGATAAGCAGTCTATACCTGCAGGCTTCTGGAAGATACATGGTGTTTTTCTGGAAATCGTCTTCGGAAGGCGCAACAGAGTTTTCAACGAAAGCGGCAAACTTTTCGACATCGTCCGCGGTTATGGCGCCGTAATTGTACTCGAATTTATCGCCGTAACCATGTTTGACGCTTTCAAGAAGCCGAAAGTCTTCAGAGTTGTCCTGGAAAATCAAAACGCCGTTAACGTGCATTTCTTTGATTGTTTCCCAGGAGTAGGTGACAGTTAAAATGTCTCCCCGGATGTGTTCCACCTCGTAAGGTTCGCCGTCTTTGATGAATTTTCGCGGGGCTTCGAAGAAACCATGCTCCCGTGTGACAACCAGCCAAGTGCCGGGTGTCTTGCGGATTTCTTTGATAGAGAAATCTCTTTTTGTGATGTTTTCCATAAAAAAATGTATTTTGTGGTTAAATAAATATAAAAAATAGGTAGTGTTTTTTTACATTACCTATTTTTATTCATAAGTCAAATATTATTGCTTATTCAATAATACCGTGTTTTTTCTTTCCCTGAGATATTTTTATTTTACCGTCGACCATATCAGCTTTAGTTAAAACCATATTTTCATTTGTAACGGCAATATCGTTAATTCTCAGTCCACTTTGTTTGACGAGGCGTCTTGCTTCGCCTTTGCTTTCAACAAAGCCGATTTGAACAAAAGCGTCTAATATGCTCATGTTTTCAACAAAAGCTATGCTCGGAAGATCTTCGCCCAGACCGCCTTTTTCAAAAGTTGCGACAGCGGTTTCTTGAGCCAGCCTGGCTTCTTCTTCGCCGCGGCAAAGTTTTGTTGCTTCGAATGCTAATATTTTTTTTGCATCGTTTATTTCCTGGTCTTTTAATGCCGCCAGGCGTCTGACTTCGTTCATCGGCAGTTCGGTAAACATTCTTAAGCATGTCTCAACTTCAGAATCGCCGATGTTTCTAAAATATTGGTAATAGTTGTATGCCGGAAGTTTGTCGTCATTGACCCAAACGGCGTTGCCTTCGGACTTGCCCATTTTTTTACCAGAACTGTCAGTTATAATCGGATTTGTAAAGCCAAACAGCTCGACATTGTTGCGTCGGCGTCCTAATTCTGTTCCCGAAGTAATGTTTCCCCATTGATCGTCGCCCGCTAGTTGCGCACGGCAGCCATATTTTTCGTATAATGTACAGAAATCAAAACCTTGAACCAGCTGATAGTTAAACTCCAAAAAAGACATCGGCTGTTCGCGCTCAAGGCGGGATTTTACGGAATCCATGGTAAGCATGCGGTTAACAGTGTAGTAGATACCGGCGTCGCGCAAAAAATCAAGATAATTGATATTTTGAAACCAGTCCCAGTTGTCAACAATAAAGCTGTCGGTTTTACCTTCGCCGAACTTTATGAATTTGCCGTAAGATTTTTTTAGTCCGGCGATATTGTGCCTGAGTTCTTGTTCGCTTAAAAATGGTCTTAGTTTATCTTTGCCCGAAGGGTCTCCAATGCGCGCGGTTGCTCCGCCGACCAGTAAAATCGGCTTATGCCCGCATTTTTGAAACCATCTCATCATCATTAAAGGAACTAAGTGACCAACATGCAGGCTGTCGCCAGTAGGATCAGAGCCAAGATAACCTACAGCCGGTGTTCCGCTTTTTTCGCATTCATATAGATATTCGTCAAACCCTGCGTCGTTGGTGCATTGTTTGTAGAATCCGCGGTCAACCGTCAGGTTGAAAAACTCTGATTTAAATTTGGTCATCTGCCCTTTCCTTTATAAAATTTAAGTACCAAGCGATAATATTCCATAAATATTCATTATGCAATAATCTAATGTAATAAAAAGTTTACTGTTTTGTTGTATTATTAATAATGAAGGAGCGTTGGCAATGAATTCGATAAAACCATTGAGAGCATTAGGCATAATGAGCGGCACATCGGCAGATGGCGTCGGGTTGTCTTTAATATCGACAGACGGTGTCGATGTCTATGAATTTCTGGGTTCGATGAAGTTTTTGTATGACGATAATCTTAAGGCAAAAATAATATCCGTGTTGGGAAAGAAGCCTGAAACGGAAAATGATTTTGCTTTAATTCACGAGGTTAATGCCGAGCTTGCGGAGTTTTATTATGAAGCGGTAAAAGACTTTATGTCAACTTACGGCGAAGCGGATATAATCGGGCTTGAGGGCAACACGGTTTATCACGATCCGCAAAACCATTATACTTATCAGCTTGGGGATGCGAAAAAGTTGTCGTCAATGCTGGGCATAAAGGTTGTAAGCAATTTTCATAAAACCGATGTTTTGTCTGGAGGGCAGGGGTTCCCGCTGACTCCGTCATATTATGCGGCGCTTTCTTACAAGCAGGAAAAGCCTGTGGCAATCATAAATATTGGCGGAATTACAAGTATTGCATGGATAGGCATGCAGGGAGAAATGCTTTCTTTTGATTCTGGTCCGGGAAATCTGGCTATAAACAACTGGGTTCAAAAGCACGGCGGCATAAGCATGGATTATAACGGGAAGCTTGCGATTACGGGAAAAATTGACGGCAAAGTATTAAATATTCTTATGAAGCATAAATATTTAGCGGTTTATCCGCCAAAATCGCTTAATAAATCAACGTTTGATGAAAAACTTGAACATCTTGAGGGACTGAGTTTGGAAGACGGAGCCGCGACAGTTACGGCTTTTATTGCCGAGGCTGTTTCTTATTCGATGTCGATGTATCTTCCAGAGACACCGAAAAAAGTTATTATAACTGGAGGCGGAGCGGAGAATCCAACCTTGGTCAGGTTTATAAAGCAGAGACTGTTTGAACAGAATGTTGAAACAGTTATGGAAATGGGGATGAATGTTGATGAAGTTGACAGCGGAGCCGCAGCTTTTTGGGCGGTTCGACGGTTAAACCTGCTGCCTGTAAGTTTTCCGAGTACGACAGGAGTTCCAGAGCCATTGGTCGGCGGGGATGTCTTTGAACCTTAGGGTCTTAAAAAAGCGCCAGAATGGCGCTTTTTATTATTTTAATCCATCGGTAAAAGGATTTTTCTTAAACAGTTTTATTCTTGCTTTATAATCTCTAACGACTCGGTCGCTTTCAAAGTCAATCTCGGCAACAACAATAAAATCTGAGTTTTTTAGAGCTTTTTGAACATCTTTATTTATATAATCCAAAAGCACCACGTCTTCAGAGTTACGATAAAATGTCGCGTGGTTTCCGCCATCGTAAACTAAAATAGGCTTGTCTGGCTCGTCTCCGTACACATCGATTGCAAAGAATAGAGTTCCGTTTTCGGAGGTCATGATTTCATATTCTTTGGCATGAAGCATAGAGATTACCTATTTAATAGTTTAAAGTTGCGAAGAAACTTTGATGTCGCGTCAATAATCTTAGTTGCATTATTGGTAACGCTTTTGCCAAGGTTTGTCGATAATAAGCTTCTAACGCCGGAAGAAAAGCTGTTGGTAATTTTTGTGTCATACTTTTTAGCGGCAACTGAGCTTACCAAAGTAAGCGCCTTTACCTTTCTAGCATTAATGCTTAATGTTGCTGCACCGTTAACAACCATTTTTATTCTCCATAGCAAGTAGTCCTTTATGGAACTATTCTACTTTATTTAACCTCTTTTGTCAAAAAAATCTTATAAAATATTATCTTATTGTTTTTCAGAGGGTTTTTCAGCTTTTTCTTCTTTAGGTTCAAATGCGGTATATTTACTCATAAGAATTACGCCGATAATTATGGTTGCAGCCCATTTTACAAAGCTTCCGGGAGCTGAAAAAACCGACTGAAGGATTACAATTACAAGCAGCGTCGGAGTTACTGCGGCGGCAGCAGCTCTGCGTTTTTCGCTAAACCCCAGCTTCTCTATAGCTTCGCTTGATATTGAAGAGAAGAATCTGGTTATGATGGCTAAGAATGTGTTTGCCACCCAGTTCATGAAAAAGCCGAATATAAACATTAAAGCAAGGATAAACACCATAAATGTTTGGGCAAATTTAAGAGCGGCTTCCATGCTTTTTTGAGACAATGGGTTGAAAGAACTTTCGCCGAAGGTTTTTTGCAATCGCGCCAAAGGCGTTTCTTTTATCTCTCCGTTGCTGTTAATATAAAGAGTTGTTCTTGTTAAATAAAATATGGATTTTTTTATTTCAAAAGTATTTGGATTATCGTCAACAGTATTGATAATGAGAATAGTCATATTTTCCTGTTCGGTAAGCTCAGATGCAAATTTTTCATTAAAATCGCTAATCTTAAACTCATAATAAGCTTCTTCTTCCAAAGCAAGCTGACCATCGGTAATCGTCAGGTCAGGGAGTTTTTCCGTCTGTTCGTTTATAAGCTTTGTCATATAGTTTGTGTTATATAACGGACTTATAAGATAAAAGAAACTTGCGGTTAGAATTATTGACATAACCAGAGCCAGAAAAGCCATTAAGCCTGTTCCGTTGCCTTTGCCGTTTTTTACATAGTTTTTAACAAAAGGAAAATCATAGAAGGTTTTATATAATAGTTGTACGCATGTTTTCATATTAAAGACTCCAAATTAATTGTTTTCTGCATTTTCAGGGGTATCGGAAGACGTTTCTTTATCTTCGGACAGCGGCTTAAATTTAGACATTAGTAAAGTTCCTATAATTATTGTAAGGAAAGCTTTGCCCCAAAATCCGGGAATATTAAACAGTGCCTGCGATAAAGTAATCAAGAGCAAAACAGGCGTTATCGCGGCGGTTGCGGTTCTTCTTATTATATAATGGTCCATATTTTCAAAGTTCTTATATATTTTTGACGATAATGCTCTGGTGATTGTCGCAAGAATGCCGTTCATTATCCAGAAAAAGAAGAAAGCGAACAACACTGCGAAAGCAACAAACACAATCATGAAGTATTTTACAATCGTGACGACAGTTTCTCTCATTTCTGGGGATGTTAAATCTATTGGGTTTTTATCAAAAGCTTCTTGAATATCAGTCCACGAAACTGATTGGATTTTGCCTCTTCCGTTGTTTATATACAACTCGCTTTTAGTTAAATATAAAGTTGCGCTTGAAACCTGATTCATGCTTGGAATGTCGTTCTGGGTATCAATAGTGACGTGGTGCTGTTTGTCAAGGCTGTAGGTTTCAATGACGCCGTCTTCCCAGATAAGTTCTCCGTCTTCTACTTTAATCTCTGGAATCTTGTCAAACGCGGCGTTGATATGACCTCTCAGTTCATCGGTATTGAGTACGGGAGAAAGTTTTGAGATTATAGGGGACGAAAAGGTGGCAATCATAATTAAAGCAAGCAGTCCAGCCAGCGCAACCCCGGTTCCTCTGCCATTTTTTGCGTAATCTTTGACAAAGCTTAAATCATAAAAAGTTTTATATAGCAATTTTAGATATGTCATTATATGAAATCCTTTAATTGGTTTATTTTATCAAAAAGCTAGCATATAAAACAAAAAAAGAAAAGTTTATAATTGACGCAGTTAATTAATTCGTGTAAATTTTAAAACAAGTAATTTAATCAAGAGATTTAGCTATGAACAGACGAATATTCATTTCTATTATAACCATCCCTTAGGGGATTGTCGTTTCTTTTTAAAATTTTCAGTTTTTATATATCAATCAATTTAGTAAAGTTAAGGTGTTTAAACAATGACTAAACATTATACGGAAGTGAAGGCAAAAGCCGACTTTGTAGAATTAGAAAAAGAAGTATTAAAGTTTTGGGAAAAAAACAAAACGTTTGAAAAATCCGTTGACAACAGAAACGGAGCCGAAGAGTTCGTGTTTTATGACGGTCCTCCGTTTGCCAACGGCACTCCCCACTATGGGCATATTATGGTTTCTTACGTTAAGGACGTTGTCGCCCGTTTTCAAACCATGCATGGAAAAAAAGTTGAGCGCCGTCTCGGCTGGGACTGTCACGGTCTTCCTGCAGAAATGTCCGCGGAGCAGCAGCTTGGTGTTTCTGGTCATAAACAAATTGAAGAATACGGAATAGAGAAATTTAATAATTTTTGCCGCAAAGACGTCTTAAAATATGCCAATATCTGGGTTGATATGCTTAAGCGCATAGGTCGCTGGGTAGATTTTGACAATGATTATAAAACCATGGATTTAACCTTTATGGAGAGCGTAATTAATAACTTTAAACAGCTTTATGAAAAAGGTCTGGTTTATGAAGATTACCGCGTGCTGCCATATTCGTGGGCGGCGCAGACGCCGTTGTCAAATTTTGAAGTTAACCAAGGATATAAAGATAAAACGGACGCGGCTATCACTGTTTTGTTCAAATTAGACAACGGAGATAAAATTCTTGTTTGGACAACAACTCCGTGGACGCTTCCTTCAAACTTAATGTTGGCGGTGGGCGCGGATATTGACTATGCGGTGATGAATGAAGACGGTCAGAATTATATTTTGGCAAAAGCGCTGGTCGGCAAATATAAAAAACAATTGGAAAACGCGGTGGAAGTAAAAACTATCAAAGGCGTTGATTTGCTGGGCATGGGATATGAACCGATGTTTCCTTATTTTGCGGGTTATAAAAATAAGGGTGCGTTCAGAGTTCTTACGGGAGATTTTGTATCTACTGAAGACGGTACCGGCGTTGTGCATATCGCTCCTGGTTTTGGTCAGGACGACTTCGATGTGTGCAAGGGCTGCTTGAATGTTCCGCTGGTTTGCCCGGTTGACGAAGGCGGAAAGTTTACGGCAGAGGTTCCAGATTATCAGGGAATGCAGGTTTTTGATACTAACGAACCGATTATGCAGAGACTTAAAGAAGAAGGCAGACTGGTTAAGAAAGAAAATTATGTTCACTCATATCCTTTCTGCTGGAGAACTGATACTCCGCTTATTTATAGAGTGATGTCTTCCTGGTTTGTCAGAGTTACTGATTTCAGAGATGATATGGTTGCGGTAAATCAGCAGATTACATGGGTTCCAGACCACATCAAAAACGGACGTTTCGGCAAATGGCTCGAGGGCGCGAGAGACTGGTCAATCTCCAGAAACCGTTTCTGGGGCGCTCCAATTCCCGTGTGGAAATCTGATAATCCAAAGTTTCCAAGAATAGATGTTTTCGGTTCAACAGCGGAAATTAAAGAAAAAACAGGGTTTGATGTGACTGATTTGCACAGACCTTATATTGATAATGTAGTTTATCCAAATCCGAATGACACGTCTGGAAAAACAATGATGAGACGCGTTGAAGACGTTTTTGACTGTTGGTTCGAATCCGGCTCAATGCCTTATGCTCAAGTACATTATCCGTTTGAGAATAAAGAATGGTTTGAAAGCCATTTTCCTGCGGATTTCATTGTTGAGGCGATGGACCAGACCCGCGGATGGTTTTATACATTAACCGTGCTGGCGACTGCGCTTCATAATAAGCCGGCGTTTAAGAACTGCGTATGTACGGGACTCTTAATGGCGGAAGGAGGTCAAAAGCTTTCAAAACGCTTGAAAAATTATCCTGACCCTAATGAGATTCTGGATACAATCGGCGCGGATACTTTGCGCTGGTTCCTGGTTTCTTCTCCAGTTCTTAAGGGAGGTAATCTTGCAGTTGATAAAGAAGGCAAAGAAATTGCAAAAGCCGCGCGTTTTGCCCTTATTCCAATGTGGAACGCATATTATTTCTTTACGTTATATGCGAACGCCGAAGAATATAAGGCAAAAGAAATTTCCCGCTCAAGCGAAGCGATTGATAATTATATTCTGTCAAAACTAAAGAATCTGGCTTCCAGCGTTCGCAGGAATATGGATACTTATGAAGTCGCGACCGCTTGTTCTGATATTACAAACTTTATGGAAACGCTGAACAACTGGTATATCCGCAGAACCCGCGAGCGTTTTTGGGATGGCGATGAACAGGCTTTTGATGTTTTATATACGGTTTTGGTTAATTTAACCAAGATTTTGGCTCCGTTGCTGCCTTATGCCGCGGAAGTCGTTTTCAAAGATTTAACTAAAGAAGAGAGCGTTCACTTGTGCGACTATCCGGCTTTAGACGGCATTAAAGTTGACGATAAGCTGGTGCAGGATATGGATTTCTTGCAAGACTTAAGTTCTGCGGGCAAATTTATCCGCGAAGAAAAAAACATCCGCAATCGTCTGCCATTGACAAATTTAACTGTTGTCGGCGATAATCTTGAATTTTTAAATGATGAATATAAAGATATTATCAAAGATGAGCTTAACGTTAAAAATGTCAGCATTGACAACGAATTATCCAAATATGCCACAACCACTGTATATTTATATACGCCGGTTCTTGGAAAAGTTTTGGGCAAAGATATGGGGGCTGTGATGGCCGCGTATAAATCCGGCGACTGGAAGCTTAACGATGGCGGTACGCTTTCAATTGCGGGAAAAACTTTAACGCCCGATATGTTTGAAGTTCGTCTTGAAATGAAAGAAAATGTGTCTGGAAAGTCTTTTGCCGATAACAAGGCGGTGGCTGTTTTAAACACGACAATTACGGATGAGTTGAAGCGCGAAGGCATGGCACGCGACTTTGTCCGTCTGGTGCAGACGCTGCGTAAAGATAAAGACTTCAATGTCAGCGACAGAATTGAGCTGAGTTATAAGACTTCCGACGCGGAGCTTGCAAAGGCGCTTAAGGAAAACAGAGACTACGTTTCCGAGCAAGTTCTCGCAGTCAGGATAAATGACAATGCCTCGTCAGGTACTGAAGCAGATATTGAGGGGGTAAAAGTTGTTTATGATGCGGAAGTAGCTTAAAAACTCATATAATGGTCCGCTGTGCGTCAACATTAATTTTTGGCTAAGTCAGTACTATTATGTACGCTCCTGTCGCTAAAAATTTTGTCTCCTGCTATTAAGCCCATTCTCTGAGTTTTATATATTTTCCTAATATATCAAGTTTTTATACACAAAATGCACAAAACAGAAAAGAGGGAGTTTTCCCTCTTTTTTGTTGCTTTCTTAGGCATTGCTTAATATATCTGTTACAGATAAATTAAAAATAAAAATTTTTAATAAAAAAATAGACAAAATAGAAAAATAGTGTTATGTTAATAATAAATAAATAGCTGTGAGAGGATTATATGTCTAAAGAAATTGACGATTTTAACAGAAGGTACGGCGATAGAAAGTCTAAAAAGAAGCCTCTGGAGCCGGCAGCTGATAAAGAAGACAAAAAAGAACCAAAAAAAGATAAAAAAGAAGTTATAAAAGATTTTAGTAAGTTGGAAAGTTTGATAAATACGGAAGAGCTTGAAGGAGATAAAGCAATGGCTGACGAAGAAACTCACGAAAAAGAAGAGAAAACACCAGTGGCAGACGAAACTCTTTTGCCAATTCCAGAAGGAGAAGCTTGGAATAGTTTTATTGGCACAAAAGACCTCAAATCAATGCCGGTTGCCGAGGCTAACGCTTTAATAAAAAAATATGAAGAATGGTCAAAGCTTCAGCAGGAAATTGAAGCTGCTGAAAAAGCAATTGCGGAAGAAAAAGCCGCTGATAAAAAGAAAGCTCTCGAAATTGAAAAAGAAGAAAAAGCTGCGGCTGCCAAGGCAATCAAAGACGAGGTTGACGGCAAGAAAACCGAAGACGCCGAAAAGGTCATCTTAGAAGAAAGAGACGATGGCAAGAAACGTTCGCCGGATGACAAATGGGTTCAGGATTTGGAAACTCACTGGAAAGGATGGTGTGAGAATAAGGACCGCGGCTATTTATATGAGCGTGATGAAAGCCAGTCTGGACTTGCATTCAAGTATTATAAATCCGTGTCGGATAAAGCTGCTGGCGTTCATGCCGTGGAAGTTCACTATGAAAGCCCGGAGATTGTCAAGATTAAGACAAGCGACGGAAAAGCGGCTGATTATGAGTTCTGGAAAAATTTTGCCCTTGGCGCGAAGAAAGAGCAGCAGGTTGTAAACTTTACAAAAATGGCGAAAGAAGAAAACAGGGCAAAGCTTTATATCGCTTGTATCGCAAATGGCGTTGATGTTAAAAGTGTTGATGAGGCGACGCTTAGTTTTGAAGATGCTTTTAAAGATTCAAGCCTAAAAGCGGAAGACAGAAAAATTGTCATGGAAAAACTTGGTCTTGATGAATATGGCAAAAAGATTGGTGCAAAAAAAGAAGGCATAAGCTTTGAAGATTGGAAAGCAAAAATCCAAAAAGCTCAGGAAGAACACGGAAAAGAAGTTGCTGTTGATGTCGGCACCGTTCCTGAAGAAGACAGAGCAAAAGCTTTTGTCGCTGCAAAACTCTTGGGTGCGAAACCTAACGGCGTTGATACGGATAAGCTGGATTTAGTGCCGGTGTTTACCGAGATGACCAAGGAAGATCAGGAGAATCCAGCCGTTAGAGCGCTTGCTCTTCGCGCAATGGTTCAAAACAAAGAAAAAACAGGACATTATAAAGAAGAAAAAAGCGAGACTGATAAGATTGCCGCTAAAAAAGAGCAGGCAAGAAGAATTCTGGAAGGTACTCGTGATTTGAAAGATAAAGAAACAGACGGTAAAACCGATGCGGAGAAAAAAGATATAGAAACTGCGAAGAAAAGATATGATTTTGCTCATAAAGCCCTTGTCGATCATGCGGCAAAAAAGACCAGATAGTTTCTTTTAAAGCATAATATTGCGGCTGGTAAGCTCTTTATCCTATTGAATTTTGCGGATAACTGAGTTATACTAGCCGCAATGTTTTTAAAGGAGTCCATTTGTGTCTGGTGAAGGATTGAAAAAATATAGGATTAAAGATAAAAGCGGAAATACTAAAGATGTAACTTATGATCCAAGCTGCGGTTTAAATCCACAAGAGTTTTTAACTGTTGAAATAGCCAGGTTCAATGCTGAGAAAACGGCTAAAAAAGAAGATGTTAAGCCGATTGAGCAAAGCCCTCAGCCGGTCAGCGCTTATAATAATTCGGCTGAGATTCCAGCCCCTTCGTCTTTTTATGGCGAGCCGGTTAAAAGCGAAGAAAATGTGTCAATAAATGAAGAAAACCTTCATGATTTTTCTTTTATGGCGGATACGGATATTGATGCGGAGCTTCAAAAGCAATCGCCAGCAGGCATATCCGACTTGAATTCTGAGGATGAAAAAGACGTTTCTGTCCAAACTGGGGAGAAAGCGCCTGTTAAAAACAGAACCGCGGGAAAAAGTCTGGCAAGTATTATGGCGGGGAAATCCGGGATAAAATTGTCTAATATTGCGGCGAGAAGAGCGCAGGCAGGCACTTCTTCGGGCAAGAGACCGAAAGGCATTTCCCTGGACAAGCATGTTCCCGGAGATAGGCTTATTACTACTGGCGTAAAGAAGTAAATAGGGTATATTATTCTTGGTTTTATTACCATTTCGTTAAAAGTAGAAAAAATTTTGCCTAATTTGACAAAAAATACTTGTGATTAAATAAAAATATGCTACAATGTTGACATGAATAAAGTTTTATATATGGAGATTTGTGTTATGGACACTCAAGATGCTGTTAAAAAATTGAAAAACGCCGGCGGTAGTTATAATAGACTGTCTGCTGGTGAAATATATGATATATTTAGAGCTTTACAGGGAAGTTTCGCATATTCTGACGAATTAAGCGGTTTAACAACATACGTTGAAGGCAATAATGCGGCTTTCGCTAATAATGCTCCTCTTCAAGACAAAGTTCTCAGCGACATAAAAGTCAACCCTGAGAACCTGGAAGAGTTTGATAATATGTATCAAGCAGTCAGCCTGTTTTCTAGCAATAAGCCAATTAGAAACAAGTTTGCAACCGAAGCATACAAAGTAATCGAAAACTATAGCATTTTAAACGTATACTCTCCAGACGAGTTGGATGTCGTTGAAGGAATCGCAAGAAACCTTAAGAAAGATATTGATGACGGCATAATCGCTGTAAAAGCAAACGAGAAAAAAGCGGTAGAAAAGTTTATCAAAAAAATTGAAGCTGAAATAAACGCTTTTGTTAAAGAAAATGACCTGGGAAATGTTTCCGCATTCAGCGCCGCTGATCTCGATAAAAGCTTGTCTCTTGTCGAAAGCGTCAACGCGCAGTTGGAAACAGCTACAGGCGCTTATGCTCAAAATAATAAAGAAATAGAAGATTTTCTTAACTCTGTAGAGATTGTTCAAGACCCTAAAGATACGGACGGCGACAAACTGACTTCCGCTCAGTTTAGACAAGAAGTTTATGACCTTGCGACAGAAGACGCGTTGAGAAAATGCGCTCTTGATCCTGCATTTGCCGCAAAACCTTTGCATGAGCAAAAATTAGCTTTAATTGAAGCTAAAAAAGAGGCTGTTGAAGAGTTTATAAGAAAATCAATGCTTTCTGAGGCTGTTCACGATGCGGAAAGGAAATTTACCTCAGGCAAAATCACGGCAAAAGACAAAAAAGAGTTTGAGAAAAAAGCGGCGAAAGCATTTGAAGATTTCAAAAAAGGCAAAACTAAGAAAATACAAATCAACAAAAATGTTGCCCTGATGAATCTTGCGACTTCAAAGCAAAGAGTTTTAGCCGTAGGAAAATATATTGCGAAAAAAACTGGTTTCACCAAGTTTTATGACAGAGCTAAAGCAGGTTGGAAAAAGTTTGAAGAGGAACATCCAAAAACAGCAAAAGTTGCCAAAGGTTTTGGTAAGGCGGCATTAAAAGGCGCCGCAGTATTAGCTGCGGCAAAACTCTTCACTCCGGCGGGCGCTTTGGTTTCCGCAGGGTTTGCAACGCATGCTGCGATTAAATCATGGAGAGACATGAAAAATAAATATAAGTCGGATCCAGCATATAAAAATAAAAAGTTTGGCGCTTATCTTAAAGATCATAAAATGGATGTGATTGTTGCTGGTGCAACAGCGCTCAGCGCCGGTGTCGCCGGCGTGGTAGGTTTGGGTGGTTTAGCTGCGGCTGCAGGCGGCGTCAGCATGGATGCCGTGGTTCGCAGAATGGTTCGCGGCGGCGCTTCTCTTACTGTCGGTCTTTCTTCAGGCACCAGATCGCTTGTTAATGCAACTTCTTCAAAAGAAAGAAGAGCTGCTTGGGGAATGATGGCTATATCCGGAGGTATTGCGGCAGTATCAATGTTCTTAGGCGATGATATAGCAAAATTTGCGCAGGAAAAATTGGGTCTCGGCGGTGCTGGCGGTGCAGGCAAAGGCGCTGGTACCGGCGCGGAAGATGTTAATGACGCCGCTAAGGTTGAAACGCAGGTTCCTGATGGAAAATTAGAAAGCGGAGATGACAGGCCATTCTGGAAAAGATGGCTTGGTATCGGTGAAGATAAAGCTGGAACTGAAGCAGGTGATGGCGTAAAAGCTGGAGAGACGGCGGAAACTGCTGAAGCAGCGGCTGCGGAAACTGAAACAACTACTGTTGTGGATTATGATAAAGACTATGCTAGAGATTTTGATCCAGAAACAGCAAAAGGCGTGCAGACCGGCGCTTATAGAAGAAGCTTGGAATATACAAGATCATATATGCAGACTATGGAAGTTAGAAACGGTACAGGCGTTAGAATAACTAACGAGATGGCTAAAGCTATGCTTGACGAGAAAATTGAAAATCTTAAGCTTTTCAGTCCAGAGCTTATAGCTGCGGCTGCGAGCAGAGGAATTTCCGCAGAAGAAATTTATAACCTGGCTCACATGGAAAAAATGCAGTTCCATCCAGATACATATTTAAGGAGCTACAGCCAAACAATAACTTTAGAAAACGGCAGAGAATATACAATTACCAGTTCATCAATGGCGGATATTGCTAAAGGAAACTGCGCCGGCTTGTCAGTTGAAGACCAATTAAAAATTATTGACCATGCGAGATCTCACTATGATTTGGAACACGGCGGTAAAGTTACGGCTACTCCGAGCGTTAAAGGCGACGAGTGGAGACCGCTGCCTATTAAAGCTGGAGCATTGTTTAACAGATGCGGCGAAGACGACTTTATTGCTGCTGAGAGAACAGCGGAAGCTACTCGGAAAATTGTTGAGACTACTACAACGATTACGACAGATACCGATGACTACAGCAACATAGATGTTTCTGAAGGCGAAGCTGTTACCGACCCAATTGAGAAAGTTGTTGAAGAAGAAGAGCCTGTGGTAATAATTGCGGAAGAAAAGATTCCAGCGGCAGAAGCTCCTAAGGCGCCAGAGCAGACTCTTCATGAAGTTATCGGCGACCCGGGCAACAACTTTACGACAGAATCTATTTCGCAAGGATTTATTCCTTCAGAGAGCGGCTTACAGTTTGTTGGCGAGGAAGAGGCTTCGGCTTATCTTGACAGAATGATAGATAAATATGCCGCTTATGGCCGCCAAATGATTGACGACGAGTGGGCAGTAAGATTTTCTAATGTTCACATGACTACCGGCGACGATGTTATGAAAGCGTTTACCGAAGGCATTAATACCGGAGATGCGTTTGTGGTCAGAGGAGCAAACGGCAGTCCTGAATGGTATGTTGCAGGCGGCGGTGAAACTCACGAAGCTCTTGCGGCAAAATATCCAAAACAATTTGGGGAGAGTTTTAATAACTATAGAAAAGCTCTTGATAATTTTAGCGAAGCTGAAAACGCTCCAGTTGTAAACGGAGAAACAACAAGAGTAAGCACAGTATCAGTAAATGATATGAGAAATGCTAGGGTAAATACAAAATAATAATTGTAACTTAATAAAAAAAATCCCTCTGGAATTTATTTTCAGGGGGATTTTTTTTATTAGGTCTATTTTATATATTTTCTATAGAATCGCGGATTTTTACCAAATCTGGATAATATTTCATAACCTATTGTCTGCGAATCTGCCCCCATGTCGTCAACATTGTAATGGTCATCGATTATATATGAAATATCTCCAACCTTTAGATTTTCAATGTTTGTTATGTCGCATATAATATTGTCCATTGAAACTCTTCCGATAACATTTGCATGTTCGATATGGTCATTCATTTTGAAGAAAATCTTTCCGATATTTGATAGGTTTCGCGGATATCCGTCTCCATAACCAATTGAAACAATGGCAATTTTTCTGTTGGAGCTTGCTTTGTATGTTGCGCTGTATCCGGCATAATCTCCGGCTTTAAGCTCGGCAATCTGAATTATCGGAGCTTTTATTTCTATGATGTTCTTAATGTTTGATTTAAGGTATGGAGCAGTGTTTATGCCATAGACAGCAGCTCCCAGCCTGACCATGTCGCAATGAAACTTTTCTTCAAGAAAAATTCCGTCAGAAGCTGCCAATGAGCTTTTTAAAAGCGGAAAATATGTTTTCTTTAGGCGGTCAAACTCGTCCAATTGCTGATGGTTCATAAAATGGTCGTTAACATCAGCGCAAGCCAGATGGGACATGACCAGAGAAAAAGAACTTATATCTTCTTTTGACAATTGCTTTATTTCGTCTTCCCTTAGACCGAGTCTGTTTAACCCGGTATCAATATGTACGGCGGGTTTTACGCCTTCAATTTTATTCTTTTTCCAAAATTCAAGCTGCTCCAAAGAGTTTATAACGGGTATAAGCTTGAGTTTGTTAAATATAAGCGTTTCTTCTTCTCCCATTCCCTGCAGCACATATATGTTTGAATCTTTTACATAAGGATATATTTTTTCTCCTTCCTTTGCATAAGCGACAAAAAAGTTTTTGCAATTGCCTTTATCATGCAAAACGGCAGCGACTTCCGCCGCGCCAAGCCCATAAGCGTCGTCTTTTATCACAGAAGCTGCAACGGCTTTGGGGGCAATGGTTTTTAGGTAATTGTAGTTATCTAATAATTTGTTTAGGTCAATTTCTAAAATTGGTCTTGTAAAAATACTCATAACTAAATAAAATCCTTTATAATGTGGTTTATGACCTTGGGGGAAATGTTGAATTGAATATTATAGATACTCATGTTCATTTGCAAGATTTTACATCTGAAAATGTTAAAGATGTGATAATATCTTCGCATGGAGTTGGCATAGAAAAGTTTATCTGTGTCAGCGCCAAGTCAGAAGATTGGAGCAAGATAGAAAAACTTATTCATAAATACCCAAAAAAGATACTGCCGGCTTTTGGCATACATCCCTGGTATGCGAAGGATGGAAAGAAAAACTGGAGCGGCGAGCTTGAAAATATGCTCAAAAAATATCCAGAAGCACTGGTTGGTGAGACAGGGCTTGATGGTTATAAAGACCCGGACGGACAAATAGAGGTATTTGAACGGCAATTGTTTTTGGCGCATAAATATAACCGCCCTATAATAATACATTGTGTAAAGTCGCAGAATTGGTTTGAAAACAATTGGCGGCTGCTTCCAGAAAAGTTTGTTTTTCATTCATATAACGGGAAAAAG
Source organism: Lactobacillaceae bacterium (assembly GCA_031271345.1). Lineage (GTDB taxonomy): Bacteria > Pseudomonadota > Alphaproteobacteria > RF32 > CAG-239 > JAQWBS01. Next base: position 674,679 of record JAISVX010000003.1, on the reverse strand, counting down.
GAGTTTCTAAAAGAAATTACAGCTCATAACGGCTATGTGTCGTTTTCTTTTTCTGTTTTGCAGAATAAAGAGCTGGCGGAGCTGGTTAATTTGGTTCCTATTCACAAAATTTTGCTGGAGACGGACAGTCCGTATCAAAGTTTTGAAAAAAACAGAGATAACGAGCCGGCTCTTCTTCCTTTTCTGGTTAAAGAAATTGCAAAAATAAGAGGAATGCCGCTGAATGAGTTCTCAAGGCAGATATACAATAATTCGCTGGAGTTTATAAAAGTTGGGTAATAGAAGATTTATAAGAACGCAGGCTCTATTGGGCGAAGAGGCGATGAAGAAAATTTTTGCTTCAACTGTTATGGTTATCGGCGCTGGCGCAGTAGGCGGACAGGCGTTGGAAACCTTGGCTCGAATTGGAGTCGGAAGGATTATTGTTGTCGATTTTGATACCTTTGACGAGACAAATATCAACCGTCAGATATTGGCGGTAACATCAACCGTTGGAGTTAAGAAAGTTGCGGCGGCAAAGAATAGAATTCTGGACATTAATCCAGACTGCGATGTCATTATTCATGATATGTATGTTGACGCGGGCAATATTGAAAGTCTTTTAAGTTATAATCCTGATTATATTGTTGACGCGATAGACAGTTTAAATGCCAAATGCGAGCTTATTGAGGCATTGTCAAAAACAAATATCAGGTTTGTTTCGTCAATGGGGGCGGCCAGAAAAACTAATCCTTTTCTCATAAGAGCAGGTAAGCTGGATAAAACGACGCATTGCTCTCTAGCCAAGCAGATAAGGAAAAGGCTGAAGCTTAATGGCGTTGATATTTCTAAGGTTAACTGCGTTTTTTCAACGGAAGAGCCTCTGTCTACAGATATGGAAATATTTAATGAAGATGAAAAACAGGGCGGAAAACCTCCTTTAGGTTCAATTCCCACAATAACCGCAATGTTTGGCATTATGATTGCCGATACTGTTGTCAAGCACATTATACAGCCCGCAAAATAAAGGTTATCTTAACAAATTGATGATATATAGTTAGCTAAATGCCAATAATCTTTTTGCGGAAAATTCAACTATGAAAATGATAAAACCAATCGTTAGTATTTCTAAGATAATAGATAGCTATGATACTTTTTTGGTTGGTTTTAGAGGCGTCTTATGCGATGGCATTTCAGTAAAAAGAGAAGCCGCCGCCGCGTTAATCAAATTAAAGATGACGGGTAAAAAGCTAATTCTGGTTACAAACTCCGCAATGCGGGCAAAAGATATTGTAAGTTTTCTTTCGGAAAATAATCTTCCAGACATAATATGGAACGCGGTAGTTTCGGCGGGAGAGATAATCCATTATCAGCTCAAAGCCAGAAGAGGAGTGTTTGCGGCTCTCGGCTCTAAGTTTTACTGCATAGGTTCCAATAAAGGTCTTGGCGTCTTCAACGGTTTGGATTATGAAAGAGTCGAAGACATTTCGGACGCCGATTTTCTTTATATGAGCGAGGCTTCCAGCGTTGTCGAGGTTATTGAAGATTATTATCCTGTTTTAGAATATGGAGCCAATCAATCTCTACCGCTTTTATGCTGCGGAAATGACGCCGCAAATTATATGGACGGACAGATTTCTTTAGCGTCCGGCACAGTGGCGGAGCAGTATGCGATAATGGGCGGAAATATTATTACTGTAGGAAAACCCGACCCTGAGGTTTTGTTATACAGCGTTGAGAATTTTGAAGGTATTGATAAAAGTAAGACTATACTCATAGGCGACAGCTTCTCAACCGATATAAAAGGAGCGAATCTTATAGGTATTGATAGTATGTTGATTTCTAAAGGAATACATGTTAATTTCTTGGGAGAGGGATATATTCCAGATATAACTAAAGCCAAAGAGCTGGCTGCTAATTTTGAGGTCTATCCTGATTTTGTAATTTCTAATTTAAGATGGTGAGTAAATGCGTAAAGCAATATTGTTCGTTTTAGCAATTGTAATAGTGGTTTTTCTGGCTAATCTTCCGCTGCTTTTGGAAAAGGAAGAAACTTTTGTTCCCGTGGCGGTTGTCGCCCAGCAGAAGGAAGATAAAAATGTGATTGGAGAGCCGATTACAAGTAAGGAAATAAATGCTTTTCTAAAAGTTTGGTCGTCTTATATGAAAAGCTGGGCAAGCAAAATCGGGTCAAAGCAGCTTTCATTGACAACATCTTCAAGACCAGACAAGAAAGTTCCCTATTTGACTAAAGCCTGGATAAACAGGAAAGGCTGGGAAGTCGGCAGGTTCTTTTATGTCGAAGAAAGGCTGAAAGCAATAGTCACTTCGTTAGAAGTTGAAAACAGGGCGAACAAAACGATAGAGCTTCTTGAAAAGCAGCAGAAGGTTGCGGGGGATTCGATTATTCAGGAAGGAATAAAAAAACAAATAGACTATCAGAAAAATCTTCTAAATATTGAGAAAGTATCAAAAGATGAAAGAGATATGGTCAGACCATATTTCAAAGAATTGGCGGAGATTTTAAAACAAGACGGGGTTAATTAAGACTAATGGCAAAATCTATTGCGGATAAAATTTTTGAAAACAAAGCTTTCGGGAAAGACGCTTATTTTTCTGGAAGAGCCGCTATTGAAGAATTTTTTGAAGATTTGCCAAAAGAACTTGCGGGTATATGGCCCATGGATTTTTCTGAAGAAGGTTTGGAAACGGAATATTATTCGGCAAATATAACCGGCAAACAAGCGGGTTTTGTCAGAACCTTACAAATCAAAGGAGCGGTTAAGGGGCAAGACAGCGAATATGTCGTCGCGATGGATTTTGACTTTGACGGAGAAACTTTTGATGTCGAGCTGGAAAGTATGTTCAAAGCAAAAGGCAAGTCCAACGTTCCTAACAAGATTATCGGCAAGCTGAAAAACTTTGTTTCCGTTCATGACCAGGCGATGGGAAACAGCGGGAAAAATAGCTCTTCAATCGGAGTAAACGCTAAGTCGGGCTTTCATCATGACAGCGGGCAGGAATTGTTTGGCGGTTATGTTTGGGCTAACCACGGATTTAGTTTTGGCAGCAAGTATGGTAATGGCGATTTAAAACGTATCCAGGGTCAGTTCAAAGAATTTTGCTCCGAGCAAGGGGTTAATATCAGCGATAAGGATTTGGCTAAATTTACAATTCCTTGTCATTTTGCGGCGTTTGACTGCGGGGTTGAGGTTGTTAATAAGCTTGGAAAGCCAGTGCATATCGGCAATGCTTTTATGTCAACTCAATCATGGCATGGAAAATGGAGCGGCGGCGATGAAGATTCTGCGCAGGAAAAATATGCAAAGGAGTATTATAATGAAAATACTCCAAAAAATTTGCGACGAAAAAATGCGGTTATGGCTCTTGGAAGCGGTTATTTTAAAATGTTGAAAAAATATGCCGAACAAAGCAAAAAGAAAACAGATGCCAAAGCCAAGCCGTCAATAAAGGAAAATATTCAGTTGATGAGGGCAAGGCTTGCAAAAGCGATTTCGGGCTAGGACTAAGCTCAGCTTAAGAGATTTTCATTTAGAAGCTCAATTTCAAGCCACTTGTTTTCTTTATCTTCTTTTTCAAGTCTGAGATTTTCTAAATCTGATGTCAGTTTGTTAAATTTATCCCGATCCTCAGAATATAAATCCGCGTCGTTTAATTTTGCTTCTATTTTTATAATTTTGCTTTCGATTTCTTCAATTTCTTTTGGCAGAATTTCAAGAAGCCTTTGTTGGTTATAACTGAGCTTAACAGTTTTTTTGTTTTTTTCTGGAGCTTCGGCTTTATTGGTTTTTGCTGCTGTGCTTGGGGATATGTTTTTAGCGCTTTCCCTGCTTTTTATCTTTTCCAATAAATCGCTGTAGCTTCCGGCATATTCTGTTGCGGTTCCATTGCCGGGCATATAGATTACGGAATCTACAATTTTATCAAGAAAATCGCGGTCGTGGCTGACGATGAGTATTGTTCCCGCATATTCCATCAAAACCTCCTGCAGCAAGTCGAGAGTGTCCATGTCAAGGTCGTTTGTCGGCTCGTCAAGGACAAGGAAATTTGATTTTTGCGCCAGAGCGACAGCCAGCATAAGACGATTTTTCTCGCCTCCCGAAAGCGCGGAGACTGGAGTATGGGCTTGGTCAGGTTTGAACAAAAAGTCCTTTAGGTACGCGATGACATGCCTCCATTTATCGTGAACCATAATATGGTCGCCCTCGTTGCACAGCGTCTGCCACAAAGTTTTTTTAGGGTCGAGCATACATCTGTTTTGATCAAAATATGCTTCTTCAAGATTTTTTCCAATTCTGATAAAACCTGAATCCGGCGGCATTTTGCCTGTGAGCATTTTTATCAGAGTCGTTTTGCCCGAACCGTTTGGACCGACAATTCCGATTTTATTGCCTTTTATTATTCTTGTTGTGAAATTTTCAATGATTTTTCTTTCGCCAAACGCTTTGCTTACACTTTTTGCATGAACAACAAGCTTAGAGCGAAAATCAGCCTCTTCAGCCTTTAGGTTGACGGAGCCGGTCTGCTTAATTTGTTCTCTTCTAACTCTTCTTAGCTCCTGGAGTTTGCGAAGGCGCCCCATGTTTCTTTTTCTTCTGGCCGTAACGCCCTTGTGCAGCCACTCGGTTTCTTCCGCGATTTTTCTGTTCAGCTTGATTTGTTCTTTTATCTCCTGCTCAATAACTTCATCCTGCCATTCTTCAAAAAAGGCAAAACCCTTATTGTTTCTTCTAATTATGCCTCTATCAAGCCAGAAGGTTACTTTTGACATGTTTTTTAGAAACATTTTATCATGGCTGATTGTTATTACCGCGCCGGTAAAGTCTTTTATTATTTCTTCAAGCGTTTCAATTGTAGATATATCAAGATGGTTGGTCGGCTCGTCTAAAAGCAGGATGTCCGGCTCGGAAACCAAAGCCATGGCGAGAGAGGTTTTTCTTAATTCGCCGCCGGAAGCAACCTTTGGCGATTGCGAGCCTATTATTTGAAGTTTCTCTATTAGAATATCGGCTTTATATTCTTCGCTGCTTGGTATCTTTGATATTATCGCATCTTTTAAGCTTTTGAATTCGGATAAGTCCGGGTCTTGCGGCATATAAGAAATCTTTATTCCCGGCTGGATAAATGTTTCTCCGCCGTCGGGGACAATAATGTCCGCAATAAGTTTTAGGAGCGTTGATTTGCCGCTTCCGTTCCGCCCGACAAGGGATATTTTATCTCCTCTATTTATGTACAGTTCAACATTGGAGAACAAGGTTCTGTCTCCGAAACTCAAGCTTGCATTCTTTAGAGTGAAAATAGGGGCGATTGCCATGTTTTAAATGTTTTCCTCAACCAGTTTCAGCCCTTCAATCTGCCATTCAACGCCTTTTGCCGCCCAAAGAAAGAAGTCGCTTATCGCTTCTTCTTTAATCCCCGCGCGAGCGCCGATTTGGTATATTGCCGATATTTCGCCGTCGGAAAGCTCATGGTCGGCAATGGCTAATAAAATCATTTCTCTCAGCATATATTTTTTTATTTTGATATTCGGTATTTGTTTTAGCTCATTAATTATGCTTTCCGCTTTATTGTTTTTGATGCTTTGAAGCTCGGATAATGGGATTCCCAGCTCGTGCATGTGGCACTCCAGAAACAGTTTCTTTCTAGATTCCTTTTTTGAGCCGCCTTTCTTACTTAAGTTTAAAATATAAGTCAGGCTTTTTAAATAAGTGAGTTTTTCATTTTGGCTTAAAGTAATAAGCGTATCTGTGGTCATAATAGTCTCCTTAAAAGTTCATATTTACCCTATATCATAGATACGCGCAAAAATAAAGGATGCAAATTACTTATTTCACCATATTTTACTTGATTTAAAGCGCAAATTTTGACAAAATTAAAGGATAGGGAATTTGTAATGTAGAGATTTAAAGTTATGTCTAACGAAACAATGTATGATGACTATGAGAGAGCTAAGACTGAAGAAAGTATAGCGAAAAACGAAGGCAATATTAAAATTGCCAATGCCGTAACCAGTGAGGCCGCGTATGAGGTTCAAGAAGTAGAAGACGCAAAAAATCTTCTGCTGATTGAATATGTGTATAATAACAGTTTGGAAAACAAAAGTGATTCTTTTGATGTAAAAATCGGCGACGAAATAGTTACGGCGGATGTCAATAACGGAAAAATCGGCGCTATGGTTAAAGGCGTTTATATTGAAGCTGCCATAAGCAAGAAAATTGCGGACTCAAAAATAGATAAAGATACGAGGGATCATCTTGCGAAACATTATGAAAACACAATGTTTTTATATGGAAATATGTATTATCTGCTGCAGAGAAGCTTGGGCAAAGCCAAGCAAATAAGCTATAAGGATTTAAGCAGCGGCGATAAGATGCCGTTATTTCATGAAAATATGAAGCCTGTGTCAAGCAGTCTGCGCTGCGTTACTCCAATGACATCTGTTGAAATTGAGTTTGTTGATAAATATGGAAAACCTCTTATACTTATACTTCCCGGCGTTAAAAATGTCGAGCGCGCCATTGAGAAAGTTAAAATCGGCGGAAAGTATCATACGGCTTATGAAAATGAAACAGAAAGCATAAGAATTAAGCATGCGGTAAAAAACAGCCGGTTTGTTCCAGAATTGAAGAGTTTTATTTCAAAACAAAAGGGCGATAAATCCATAGAAAATGAAATAGACGCTCTTGATTGGCGTTATTCCGAAGCTGTTTCTTTTTATCTGGCGGAGTTGAAGAAGATAAGGTTTCCAGATAAAGATAAAAAAGAAGAATTGAAATATAGAAAAAGAATTCATGAGATTGAAACAACGGTTAAAAACGGCTCCGCTCAGGTGCTGGATGTTATGAAAGAGGTTTATGACATAGCGATAGATGTTGCGAAATACGATATGAGGATGAAAGACTATTTCTATAAACTCCCTTTGTTTTCAAGATATTTGATTGAGTTGGAAGACATTTTTTCAGGTCAGGACGATAAAAAAGAAAATAAGTCCGAAAAAAATAAAGCCAGGCAATCCAAGCACGAGGAACTTCTTCAGGTTTATTATAAGCTTTTGGGCGGAGACTCTGAGTATATATCGGAGATGTCAAAAGTCAGCCGCACGCATGAACGCTTAAGAGATATTTATCGCTGTTCGATAACAACGAACTATTATGATAATATAACATACCTAAAAAGCTGCTTTGACGAGGTTATGAGTACTGTTTATAACAGTGATAAGTTTTACGGAAACACTTCTCCAAGGCATAAGGGCTTTGAAAAAAGCCAAGGCTATAGAGACGATAAGGTCATTTATAAGAAAAAGGACAAGGCAGGAGGGTTCAATATAGCTTTTGAAACCCAGTTTAAGATTGGAATATTGGGCGAAGAAGACAGTGCAACTCATAAAATTTATGAAGAAATAAGAGCTTTGGAAGAGGGGCTTAGGGATTGCTTTGATACTAAAAAAGTTGCGGAGATTAAAAGCCTAATCATTGCAAAAAAACTTGAAATAAAAAGTATATACGGAAAAGTTTTGAAAAAATATAATAACAAGGTTTTAGAAACCGCCGCCGAAATGGAAGTCGAGCTTTTCCGCAAGGAGTGGAAGGGAAAGCTTAATATCCCGAAAGACTTGGAAACTCTAAAAAAACTTAATGAGGACAGAACAGCGGCGGAGAACAGTCTTAAGCACGGAAGCAAAACTCATCCTGCGGTTGGAAAGTTTTTGCGCGACAACTTACTGGTAAGCCCGTTTGAAGCTCTGAATTTTAAAGAGGACATCACTAATATTGAAGACATTAAGTATGATAAAGATAATCTTAAAGACAAGAAAAAAGATGTCGAAAGTTATATGATAATTATGGATGAGGTAAAAACCAAAGCGGATATGAAAAGCTTTGCCAGGAGATATTATCATATAATTGAGGCCGTTTATATCGGCGTTTATAGAGGCGAGCTGGAAGAAGGCTATTTTGACGACTATGATAAAGCGCTGGCGGAAAGACAGGAGCAAATGTCAAACAGCAAAATATTGAAAAGCAGCAAGTATGCGGCATCGTTGAGCAGAGCTGAAAGACGGATAATAAACAAAGAAGAAAGAGACTATTTGAAATTTGCGGGCAAAGAAAGAGTTGCAGAAACGCCAAAAAAGGTGAATAATGATGCAGTTACTTTAAAACAAAAATTAGATACCAGAGGAAAATAAATTAAATGATTAGATTTGCTGCTGTTTTGTTGTGTGGAGTTTTTTATGCTGTCGCCGTAAACGCGCAGCCGGTTATTGACATCGGTCAAGACCCGCTTAAAGATTTGAACCCAAAAAAAGAAGATTCAAAGGTAATTGAAGAAGCCAAAGAGGGAAGAGGCATTTTTTCTTTTATGAAGTTTAGCTTTGGAAAAAAAGAAGATACCAGCGTAAGGCTTGAAGAAGGCGAAACAGTAGAAAGCAGATTGGTAAAAGAAGCGGAGGCGGGAAGCGTTGACTCCCAGCTTTTGCTTGGATACATATATTTGTACGGTGATAAAGATATTCCTCAGGATTATAAAAAAGCCTTTCATTACTATTCTTTAGCCGCTGAACAAGATGATAAAATAGCGGTTAATAATCTTGGCAGCTTGTATTATAGCGGTATCGGAACGGAAAGAAGCACCGTTAAGGCTGCTCAGATGTTTGAAAAAGCGGTGTCGCTGGGAAATAATGAGGCAGCGGTTAATCTGGCTTTTATTTATTTGACGGGAATGGGACTGCCGAAAAACTATTCGCGGGCAGTGTCATTGTTTGAAATTGCCGCAAATGATGCGAATCCTACGGCTCAGTTTATGCTTGGATATGCGTATTATAAAGGTTTTGGGGTGAAAAGAGATTTGCGCAAAGCTTTTTCTTTGATGAGAGAAGCGGCGGGACGCAATTATGATGATGCGCAGTATATTCTTGCAAACATGTACATAAACGGAGAAGGTGTCGCGAAAAACTATGGCAATGCCGTCAAGTTTTTGAGCGCGGCGGCTAATCAGGGGAACCTTGAGGCAATGACCGAACTTGGGGATATTCTGGTAAACGGCGTGGTTTATACCCAAAATATTTACGAAGCGCATGTTTGGTTTAATATCGCTTCGGTTTCCGGCGCTCCCAAAGCGGCTCAAAAACGCGACGCTCTTGAAAAGGCTCTAAAAATAGAGGAGCTTCTGCAGGCGCAGTCTCAAGCGGAAAGATTTGTTGAAAAACCGTCGGAAGTGACGATTTATATAAGGGAAACGTTTGGCGACAATATCAGGGGCTATATTGACGAAGCCATCAGCGATATTAGAAAAAAGCGCGGCGTGTAAGATTTTAAAATATATTGCTTGTAAATATTTCAAATATGGTGCATTATAGTAAGTGATGCAAGGCTCTGTGATTTAGGAGTTATTTTTCTGCAGCCGTGAGATATTTTAAGTTATCCTGTGTGCTTTATAGAACAGTAATTTTCACATTGATTTGTTATTTTTTTTATTAACCTGTTTATAAAGGATATAGATATGTCAACAGGAACTGTTAAATGGTTTAACAACAAAAAAGGTTTTGGTTTTATTCAACCTGACGATGGCGGTGCAGATGTATTCGTACATATTTCTGCTGTTGAAAAAGCTGGTATGAGAACATTGTATGAAAACGACAAAGTTTCTTATGAGCTAATTTCAGAAAAAGGCAAAACTTCTGCTGGAAATCTAAAGAAAGCATAAAAAGAACCCTCTAGAAAAACTAGAGGGTTTTTTCTTAAAAACATCTAGAATACTTTACAATCCATATATTTTATTTCGCCGGTTTCTTCTCTGCATTCTGCTGTGGGCATAGCTGGGTAGCAGCTTCTAAAGCCTTCTTTGCAAACGCATCGTTTATATCTTCCTTCACACCCCGGTTCTTCTCCGACTAATGGAGAAACGCAAAGCTTCGTATAATCTTCAGGGCAAGAACAGTTTTTGTAATTGTTTTCGCATTTTTCTCCGTTTAATACTTTTGGAGAGGCGCAGTTTTCTTCATTAAATTTAAAGATGTCAGTGTCGCATACGCATTTTTCAAAAAACATACCGTCGTTCGGGCAATGGTTTCTGGATACAAACCCCGGGTCGCAGGCAGCCAGCTTATATCCTTGCTGATGACATATTTCGGCGGTTGTTTGCGATAATGCGTTTGATATGTTAAAAATACATAAAAGCATGGTCAGTATGATAACTTTTGGGAAGTTTTTTATAATTATATTCATGTTTTTTTCTCCAACGGTTTTTTATCTGTTAAGGTCCTCAGCTTATAATATAATTTGCAATAAGCGAAATTCAATTTTTACGCATAAAAAATATGTATTTTTCAAAAAACAGATTTTTTTGTTGATTTTGTCAAAAATGGGTGATAGTCTAAAAAGACAGTTACTTTATTTACTCTAATAATTCTAAAATTATATGTCATGAAAAAGATTAAATGGCCTATCGTATTTTTGGTGCTTGGCTTGCTTGCTTTGTCTGGTATATGGTTTTTGGATTTAGGCGGCTCATCCGATGTCATAGAAACACAAACAGACATCGTTGAAGACAGTTTAACATCAATAAACCATGTTGACAGTTTTCCGAGCGCAATGCCTGAAACATTTTCTCAAAAAATCGCTGTTCCGCCCGAAGGCGATGCAGTACAGATAGATGAAGCTGCTACCGATAATAAATCTGCTGGAGACAGCGTTTATGAACGTGACCGGCGTCCAAGAGGCGACAGGTATCACGACAAACGCCCTCGTAAACCCAGCACGATGAAAGTAATTTATTCGGTTGTCAGCGGGATTTTTACTTTAGCCGGCGGCTTCTTGACAATGCAAGGCGTTAGAAAAGAAGTAAAGCAGTGGCTGAGGAAGAGAAAATTGGCAAAAGCAAGGAAACAAAGAGCAAAGACACGAGCAGGAGCAAGAGCGAGCAAAGCAACAAGCACCAGAAAAAAATCTAGCTGAGATTGAAGCAGTTTTAGCTAGTAAGAGCGCAACATCAGTTGCGCTCTTGGCCTTTTAAAAGACATTGTTGAATTTGTCTAAAATATGTTGTATAATATAAGCTCAAGTAAATTAAAAAATATTGATAATTAAAAAATAATTTTATGAAAAAGATTGTATCAAAAGGTCTTGTTGAACATATTAACACCAGTTCGCATACCAGAAGTACCGTGACGTACAATGCAGCGCTGAAAATGCCGATGTCGTCAAGCTCAACAACTACGGAGCATAATGTTACAATAAACGGGGTAAAATACAAAGATGTAGAAAAAACCGTTTATCCGAGTCTCGATGAGCTTGAAGAAGGTATGATTGTTAATGTTTTCAAGTCTGGCAAAGAATATATATTCGGCGACCAGGACGCATCTGAAGAACAGGTGCTGAGAGCATATAACAAAAAAGCTACGGCTGATAACTGGGGCGTCATAGCGGCTTTTGTATTCTTTGCCGTTCTGATTTATCCTCTTTTCAAGGTATCCGAAGCGATACTTGACATGGAAAGCTCTGTGCTTGCCGTGTTGCTGTTGTTTGTGGCGGTTGGAGGAATGGTTGTTGGTTCGGTATTGGGAGGTTTTTATGCTGGAAGGCTTATAGCCGACCAAAAGTACCCAGACTAAGCCTTTTTACTTGAAACTTAAACCCTGTATTCATAAGAATACAGGGTTTCTGGTTATAAAGAAGGGTTCCTTGCGGAACCGTGAATTTTTATGCGTGAGGCATTTTTGCTTCTTCTGTTACCATTTTTAAGAAATCGTCCAACGCAAAAGTTTCTTGTTTTTCAGAGCCAATGCGGCGGATTGTCACAGTTCTGCTGTCTTTTTCTTTTCCTCCGACAACCACGATTATCGGGGTTTTCGCCAAAGAATGTTCACGGATTTTGTAGTTGATTTTTTCATTACGCAAATCTGTTTCAACAGAGATTTTTGATTTTCTGAGCAACCCAGCAACCTCGTTAGCATAGCCGTCAAATTCGCTGACTATCGGAGCCACTACGACCTGCAAAGGAGCCAGCCATAGAGGCAGACGTCCCGCGTGATGTTCAATCAAGATTCCAAGGAAACGCTCAATAGAGCCGAACAATGCGCGGTGCAGCATTACGGGTCTGTGTTTTTCTCCGTCTTCGCCGATATAAGAAATATCGAAACGCTCGGGCAGGTTCATATCAACCTGAACCGTACCGCACTGCCATTCGCGACCGATTGCATCTTTCAGAATAAATTCCAGCTTGGGACCATAAAATGCGCCTTCGCCTTCGTTTATTTCAAATTTGTAGCCATGGTTTGTTAAAGCATTAGCCAATGCTTTTTCTGAAATATCCCATACTTCATCCGCGCCTATACGCTTTTCAGGTCGGGTTGAGAGATAAATCTTTACATCTTCAAAGCCAAAGTCTTTATAGATGTCTAAAATCAGCTCCAAAGTTTTAATGCTTTCATCTTCCAGCTGGTCCAGCGTGCAGAAAATGTGGGCATCGTCCTGAGTAAACTCGCGGACGCGCATTAATCCCATTAAAGCTCCGCTGGCCTCATAACGGTTAACCTTGCCAAACTCCGCCATTTTCAACGGAAGATCACGGTAAGATTTAATGCCTTGTTTGAACACCAATAATCCGCCCGGGCAGTTCATCGGTTTAATGCAAAAAACTTTGCCGTCCTCAGTCTGACCCGAGTAGTTATGCTCGCCATATTTTTCCCAGTGTCCGGAAGTTTCCCAAAGAACTCTGTCCATAACCCGTGGAGTGTCAATTTCAATATATCCGTTTTGCTCTTGGCGGTTACGCATATATTCAATCAGCTTGCGGTAGATTTTATATCCTTTGTCATGCCAAAAAACAGCACCCGGGGCATATTCCGACTCAAAGTGGAATAGATCCATTTCGCGTCCAAGCTTTCTATGGTCGCGTTTGGCAGCCTCTTCCAGCATATTCAGATATGCGTCCAAGTCTTTCTTATTCGCCCATGCCGTAGCATAAATACGCTGGAGCATTTCGTTGTTGGAATCACCGCGCCAGTATGCACCGGCAACTTTCATCAACTTAAAGGCGTCGCCGATTTTGCCGGTTGACGGAACGTGCGGTCCGCGGCACAAATCAACCCAGTCGCCTTGGCGGTATAGGCTGATGGTTTCGCCTTCGGGCAAATCGGAAATAATCTCAGCCTTATAGTTTTCGCCGATGGATTTGAAATATTTTACAGCCTCGTTACGGTTCCATTCTTCACGGACAATAGAATAATCCTTTTTAACAAGCTCGTGCATTTTTGCTTCTATTTTAGCAAAATCTTCAACTGTAAAAGGTTCTCTGCGTGAAAAGTCGTAGTAGAAACCGTTTTCAATAACTGGTCCAATAGTAACCTGCACGTCCGGCCACAATTCTTTGACCGCGTGAGCCATTAAGTGTGAAGCGGAGTGGCGCAGCAAATCCAAACCCTCTTTGTCTTTTGCCGTTACTATCGTTATGGTTGCGTCCTTGGTGATTGGGGTTGATAAATCTTGAAGTTTTCCGTTAACATTTATCGCAAGCGCAGCTTTTGCCAAGCTGGCGCCAATTTGTGACGCAATATCGAAACCGCTGGTCTCGCCATTGAACTTCATCACATCACCGTTAGGCAGTTTTATAGCAACCATTTTTTTCCTTTCATTTTGTTTTGGTTTTTATGAGGAGGCTAATTGCAAAAATCAGTCTGCTTTTCTAAAACCAAAAATGGTTTTTTGGGGTTAATTAATCTTTTAATACTTCATTATATACAGCAATTGTCTTGTCGCACATAATTTGTTTGGTGAAATTATTTCTTACATTTTCAATTGCCGCGTTTGAAATCTTCTTTCTTTCTTCATTGCTCAGGCTCAATGCCCAGTCAATAGCTTCCGCTAGAGAATCCGGGTTGTTGCTTTCGAACAATTTTCCAGATACTCCGTCGATCAGATTTTCTAAAGACCCGCCGATATTTGAAGCAAGAACTATTTTGCCCATTGCCTGACCTTCTATAGAAGCGCGGCCAAAAGCTTCCGGCTCAATAGCTGTGGATAATACCACATCCGAAATCATTAGTAAAGCAGGTATGTCAAAGCTATGGTCAATGAACTGGACTCTTCCGCCGAGATTATGTTTTTTTATCAACTCGTCAAGTTCTTCTCGATATTTTTTGCGTCCCTGATCAGAACCAACGATTAAACAATGATAATTGTTGTTTTTTAGTTTTGGCAGAGCCTCAATCAGCAGGTGCTGACCTTTCCATCGTGTTATTCTTCCTACCAGAGTAATTATTTGCTTGTCTTCCGGGATATGATTTTCTTCCGTTGCTTTTATCATTCTTTCAGAAGTAACGTTTTCTGGCGAAAAATTGTTTATATTAACGCATCTGTGGATTAGTCTGATTTTTTTCGGGTCGACTTTATAATGCTCAATTATATGGTTTTTTATATGTTCGGATATTGCGATGACAATTTTGCCAAAAGTCATAACTCTGTTATAAATTTTCTTTATTCCCAGAGGACCGAGACCATAAGTCCCGTGGTAAGTAGTGACATAAACCACGCCGGCTCTTTTGGCTGCGAGATAAGCGCTCCATGCCGGTGCGCGCGAACGGGCATGGACAATGTTTATGCCATTGTCTTTAATTATCTTTTCCAGTTCTTTGGCATTTCTTAAAATTGTAAACGGATTTTTACTTTTTAGAGGAAGAGTAAAGTGTTTTACGCCGATTTTATCCAAAAGGTAGACCATTCTTCCGCCTTTTGAGGCAACGAAGTTTTGAATTTTTTGTTTTTGCAGCTCCGAAGCGATTTCTGTTGTTCCAACTTCTACGCCGCCATGTTCCATTTCAGGAAGTACCTGAAGGACGACAGGCTTTATTTTTTTATTTTTAGACATGTTCATAATCCCATAATTTACGACAACGAACGAATTCTAGTCTTTTTTATTATAATTATCAAATAAATTATACATAAAGACTAGAATATAAAGATATATGTTCGTTTTTTAAGATTTGTTTTTATAATCCATATCCGTCAAGAGGAAGGTCTTTTGGCACAAATTGAGGTTTGTATACAAAGACGTTGGTTACAGTAGGTATATCGTAAGTCCTATGCCAATATCCTCTGCTTTCCATGCATAAACGATATTTTCTCGGGTTTATATCTTCATTGCGCCATAGAGAGTTTAAAACGACAGGCTGTGCGCCCGGATAGGCAACATAACTTGCCCAAACGCCTTTTTCGGCATGCCAGTTTGGTCTGATTTCATTTCTTGCTTCTTCGGAATAAAACCATGTTTTGAAGTTTGGAATAAACCTGAAGGCTTCCGCTTGTTTCATACATTCGTTATGGTCTCTGGAAAACTTTTTAATTCCCGTGTTTTCTTTTTCCCAGTGGAAGATAACCTGTCCTTCGCCCTTAGGGGATGAAATTGAAGAGGTAATCCCGCAAGCGCTTAAAGTTATTACTGAAATTGATAAAAGTAGAATGTTCTTCATGTTAAAAATCCAAATTTGCATAGTGTTTAGAAGGCAGTATTCCGCGAATTGTGTCTTTCAAAATATCTTTAAAGCTTGGTCTGGACTTTATTTTGGAGTACCACAATTTTGCATTCTTATAATTATCCCAGGGAATGTCTCCCAGATAATCAATGATTGATAAATGAGCGGCGGCGGTAACATCCGCCAGAGAAAAGCTTTCTCCAGAAAGATAATTGTTTTTTTCCGCCAGCCAGTCAACATATTCAAGGTGATAGTTGAGATTGTTCAATCCAACTTTTAATGTTTTAGAATCAGGAGCGGATCCGCTGCTAAATCTTTTATAAATTTTTTCAAAAACAATTTTTTTGTATACTTCGTCATAAAATTTAACGTCAAACCATTCGATAATTCTTCGGGTTTCCGCGCGCTGTTTAATGTCTTCGGGATAAAGCCTGATTTCTTTTATAAATTCTTCCAAATATTCTGAAATAGCATAGTTTCCAGAGATAAAGTTGCCGTCATATAGAAATATTGGAAGGGTGCCTGCCGGGTTGAGTTTATATACGTCCTGAGAAAGGTTCCACGGTTCTTCTTCTTTTAGTACGAACAGCACCTTTTTTTCGGACATTTGAATCCGAATTTTCCTTGAAAAAGGCGAAGCGCTGTGGTGTATAAGAAGTACCATACAAACTCCTGTATTATTTGTTTATGAATGTCGGCGGCACAACGCCGGCATTTTCTCTCTCAATATTATGTATCATTTGAATTAAATAGTTGTTAATTTTTTGTTGAACTTCTGGTTTTTTTAATTCTTTTCCCATAAATTCCATAACAAGTCCTCTATGTCTATAAGCTTTTGAAACTCCAAAAAACACTGGAATATTCCATACGGCTTTTTTAGAAAAGCTTATTTTATCTTTAATGCCGAGCTTTGCTGATTCAATCATTAAAAAATATCTGCTGCCGATAATATAATCTACTTCGCCTTTCGCCAGTTTCTCAAACATATCGTACGAAGAGCTGTTTTTCTCAATTTGAAGCTCGCCAATCTTATCATTGATATAATCGCTCAAATGTTCCTGCGCACTGATAAGTCCTTTTAGTCCTTTCAGGTCGTCGATTGTCTGAATTTCTTCGGTGCGCTCCGGCAGGGTTGCAATGTGGATGGGATTTATTGTCGCGGCAGGGTATATAAATTCAATTCCTCTATATTCGTCCGTTGCGCTGTACATTCCAATAATAAAATCAATATTGCCGGTTCTGACATCCTGAACGTCTTGATTATAATTATCCTGACTTGACATATAAGTTATTTCAAAATCTTTTGCCGTGCAAAAATCTTTTATGAAGTCGTCAAAAAGGCTTGAGAAATCGCCCCTGTAAAATGTTCCAAAAGGCGGATAGTCCGCAAACCCGGTTGCATTCATATATCTGTATCTTGTTTCACTTTCATTTTCGCCGAGCATTGCGTGAGAGGCCGCGCAGTTTATAAGTATCAGCGCGGCGGCAAATAAAGCTTTAACAAAGTTTTTCATAGCATTTATCCCAAAAAATTAGTTTTTACAATTATATATAACCCACTGTATAAATCAAGAAAATTGAGACTGTGAATATTTTTTTATTATTTTCTTAAAATTATATATTGTATGGTATATTTTATATTGAGATTTGAAGTAAAGGGATTGTGTTTTTATGGATTTTGCCGGAGATAATATTAGTTCAAGCGAAATTTCTCTTTTTGATGAAAAAAAGGGAAAAAATATTATTGCCGTATCTTCAGGCAAAAGAGGAGATGGCAAAACCTGGTTTGCAGCGACTTTGGCTCATGTTTTCAGCACTCTTAAGTATAAAACTTTGTTTTTTGATAATGATTTGGGGCTGGAAAATATTAATGCCCAGCTTGGTTTCTCAGTCCAGCATGATATTGGCGGCGTAATAAACGGAGAGGTAACGCTTAATCAGATAATCCGCCATTGCGATAAGACGAAGTTTGATATTATTACCGGGCGTTCGGGAACGGCTCAAATCTCATCTATGCCTATTGGCAGGCTCCAGATTATTGGGGATGATTTGGCAATTTTATCTTCTATGTACGAAAAAGTAATAATCGATACAAGCGACTGCGGCGGAAGAAACGAGAGAATCCTCTCAGGCAAGGCGGGAAGGGTTATTGTTGTTTGCACGGGGGATTCTGAGTCTGTCACCGAAGCCTATAATGTTATTAAAATTATGACTATGCAATATCCGAAAAATATGATTAGTATTGTTGTTAATAAGGCAAATACAATAAGCGATGGAAAAAGAACATATTCGACTTTGCTCAATGCGTGTCAGAATTATCTAAGCATTTCTCCAGCGCTTTTAGGGGTTGTCAGAAGAGACACAAGAATTAGAGATGCCATAAGGAACCAATCTCCAATGATTAGCAGGTATCCGACATCAGAAGCAGTGGAAGATATGTTTGCGATAGCAAAGAAAATTTTGGAAGAAGATAAATGAGTGTGGAAAATGAAAATTTTGACGCTTTAGGATATTATGAGGCTTTAGAGCTTGATTCTGACGCGAGCGCAAATGATATAAAAAGCAATTACCGTAATATTGCGAAAATTTGGCACCCGGATCAAAATACAAGCGAAGACGCTTTAGAGAGGTTTCAACAAATTTCTGTCGCTTATGATATTTTGAAGGATGACAGGAAAAAACTGATTTATGATTTATTGTCGCAAGTTTATACAAAAGACAGCTTCCCAGATATGTTCTCGTTAAAGTCATATAAAGATTTAGACGGAAACGAAGACCCTTTTGTCAGAGGCGTCAGGCTTAAAAAAGTTATTGGAAAATTTATGAAATATACATCAAGCGAAGATTTGGATGTTTGCAGTTTTAATGAAGCGAAAAAACTTGTTTTGAAAACGTCTTTTTCTAACTGGCTTCTCGGATGGTGGAGCTTAAAGAGTTTTGGGCTTAATATAAAAGCAATATTGGGCAATATTAGAAATATTGATAAAAATAAAAAAGACAATCTCCGTTTGCTGATTCATAATTCAATCGCGTATTGGGGAGAAAAGAAAAACGATAAGGCATTGTTTTCTTTGGTTCAGGCGGGAGATTATGCCAACATTGGTCAAAAGGCGCTTCTTCATAAGCTTGGAGCCATGATAGGCGGCAAAGTTCCCAATAAAATATCTCCATGGAATTATGGATATTTGAAACTTCTTCAGCTGATTTTTCCATTAGTAATTTTGGTTTTGGCAGCGCTTCCTTTTACAAGAAATATTGCTTCTTTTGATGATTTTCAAATGTATGTTTCTAAAGATAAAGAGATGAATTATTATCAGGAGGTCAAGTTCAGTAGAACGGGAGGTCGTACTTTTGACGATGTTTTGGTTTCAAAAGTCGTTGATATACCTGTTGACACAAAAGACCCTGATTTGTTGTTTTATGTCGCTTCAAAAACAAATGTTATGCATGCTCCGGGGGATGATTTTGATTTGTTAACCGTTATTGAAGCAAAAACAACGGTGCGTGTTACCGGATATACGCCTGATAATGTGTGGTTCAGGATAATGCTTGACGGCGGCGAAATGGGGTTTGTCAGAAAAAATGTTCTGAGAAGAGGAATCGGCGAAGAAATTCCCGCAAACAGCAAAATATATGAAAAACCATTTTAAAAAATAATTTTCTTGTCAGCGCAACTAATTGAAAAATACCAAAAAATATTTTTTGTATAAATTTGTCCAAAATTGCTATTGACTACCAGTTTTATATTTTGTATTCTATATATACACGTAATTATTGGCTCACTAAGAATATAAATCATCTAAAATAATAACATCATGGCTCTACAATTTGCAAATGGACAAGTAGTGTTGAATCCTTCAGAAGGAAGCCCAGCCTACGACGTACTCCGCCCGTTCACCGAAGGCATTATCAGCGAAATTTCTGATGTGCCTCTCGCAACAGAAACTGTTGATATGTGTCAGGCAGGGTGGGTAAAACACATAACTCGAGACGCGTCTCTGAGGATTAAAGCGACTGATAACAAAAATCTTTCCGAGGGAGATCTCTTCGCGGAGAGCAGTTACAAAGGCTATATTCTCGGCAGTACTTATACCGTAAAAGCTTCGGCTGGTTATAAGTTCGAGTGTCTGCGCCCGAAAGAAGTTGTCATCAGCAATTCTCATCTTTTCGCAGAAAGGAAGAAGAAAGGCGGCGACATCGACGTTCAGGTGGAATTCATCCTTAACGACACTGTGCTTGGAACACAGGTGGTTTTCACGGTTTTGTAAATCAAAGCCAAAGTTATAAAAAAGAACCGACCTTTCTTTAAGAAGGGTCGGTTTTTTTATTTTTAATATTCATCGGGGTGAATTATAATCTGTTCGATTTTTGCCGCCAATCCTGTTTTATTATCAGTTTCAATAAAGACCCCGCAAAGGCTCCCTTTGCCTTCGGATAAAACCAGTTTTCCGTGGCTTTCTCTGTAAAGCACTCTGTTTATCGGCTCCTTTGCGTCGAAACCTATTACGGAGTCGTAATCGCCGCACATGCCGACATCCGTTTGATAAGCCGTTCCCTTTTTGAGGATTCTGGCATCGGCTGTCGGAACATGCGTGTGCGTGCCTATCACAGCCGAAACGCGACCGTCTAAATAATGTGCGACAGCAAGTTTTTCGGAGGTTATCTCGGCATGAATATCAATGAAAATCGCGTTTATGTTTTTTCCAAGAATATAAGAAGATAAAAGCTTATCTATGGTAGTCAGCGGGTTATCGTTAGGCTCCATAAATAATATGCCTTGAATCTGCGCAATCAAAATCTTTTTGCCGTCCAAAAGTTCTATTTCGCAAAAACCTCTTCCGGGATTTGCGTCTGGAAAATTTAACGGACGGATAATCTTCTTACACTTATCCATATAAGGAATGACTTCTTTTTTGTTAAAAGCATGGTTTCCTGTGACTATGGCGTCAATACCTTTGTCAAAAAACATGTCGGCTATGTTCGGAGTTATGCCGAAGCCGTGCGCGGAATTTTCTCCGTTTATGATAAAAACATCGGGTTTATATTTATTTCTTATGTTATAAATGTTTTCTAAAACGGCGTCTCTGCCGCTTTTGCCAACAATGTCGCCACAGTATACAATTTTCAAATTATGCTCCTATTTTCAATAAAAAGACCCCTGGGCAGGGGTTTTTAAGGAGGGGCCAATTGACCGTGTATTGCAGTCTATTCGAACCTTATAAATAATAAGGTGGGCATCGTGAATAAGTAGACCTCAGTCTATTCAGTGACAATTCCCTTTTTCAAAATGTTGGCTCAGATGACCTGCGGAATATCACGCGTCAAACAGCTCGCCTCCCATAATTTTATACTACTATATTTATAGCTCTTTTACAATAGAATTTATTTTTGCCGTTATATCTTTTATTTTTTCGGAAATTTTGCTGTCTTCCTGGTTCAGCGCCGAATAGTCAACGACATTTTCTGCTTTGGAAAACTTATTGCCATCGGTTTTTTTTGTCTCAGAAAGTTCGTCGGCAACAAGAAGTCCTACCATAGCTAAAAGCATGTTTTCGTTTACTTGTCCCAGAGATGACGTTATCAGCTTTGCTTTTTCATCAAGAATGCCTGCCAACTTTAAAATATTAGCTTCTTGTCCGTCTTCGGCTCCAACAACATATTCTCTGGAGTTTATGGTTATCGTTACTTGTGCCATTATTCTATTACTTTATTAAGTTTGTTTACAATTTTATCTATGGTGCCGATTGCCTCTTTTGTCGAACTTGTTAAGCCGCTGATTTTTTTATCTTTTTTTGTGCAGTCGCGTTTTTTTTCTTTTACGGCATTTTCAAGTAAAGAAAGCGCTTCCTTAAGCTCGTTAAGAGCGGAGATTGTTTGTTTGAATTCAAAATTATTTGCAGTCATTACAAATTTTACTTTCTTTTAGAGGATTATTAATATAAACCTAATGATATAATTTAAAAGGAAATTTTCAAGAACATTATGCAAAAGATTATAGTAAAAATTGATAATGAGAATGATGAGTGGCTTGGCAAAAATATAGACTGCTATATTGTCGGCTCAAATCTTTCAGAAAAATTTACTGCGGATTTTTCGGCAAAAGCCCGCAAACTTGATAAAATCGTTTTGGCAGACGGTATGGATGCCGTAAAGCTGTGTAAAGAGCTTGATTTGGACGGCGTTATCATAGATTTAAGCTCGACGGAAAAAATAAAACAAGAAATGGACGAAGCGAAGTCTGAGATTGGAAGCGGAAAGTTTCTCGGGGTTATAACCCGTTCGAGACGCCATGAAGCCATGATTGTGAGCGAAAATGAGCCTGATTTTGTAATCTTTAAGGTTTGGAAGGACGGGTTTGATAAGCTTCAGGAGCTTTTGGACTGGTATTTGGAGTTTTTCCTGCTGCAGCTCGCGATTATTCCTCAGGATGATGATATGGCGCTTGATAAGATTGACGCAGATATAATAATTTTTGATGAAAAAAAATATAAGATTTTTGTTGATAAAAATGAAAGTTTAGATTAGTTTCTAGCTAACTGAAAAATATAAGAAAACTTAGGAGAGAATAATGAAACAACAAGCAGGTTCGATTAGAATAGGTTGGGTTATTGAATATAAAAACAAGCCATGGACAGTTACAAAAGCCCAGCATATCAAGCCAGGCAAAGGAGGAGCCTTTATGCAGGTTGAGATGAAAGCTGTGGAGGAAGGAACTAAAACCAACGAGCGTTTTAGAACTGAAGAAACCGTTGAAAAGCTTATGGTTGAAGAAAAGAAATGTCAGTTTTTATTTGAAGACAGCACTGGCTTGACATTTATGGATAATGAGACTTACGAGCAGTTTATTATGCCGACGGATATTCTTGGCGACAGCCGTCCTTTTTTGGTTGACGGCATGGAAGTTTATATCAACTTTATCGCGGAAAAGCCTGTAAGCGTTGATTTGCCGCAAAACGTTGTCTGCGTGGTTACGGAAACGGAGCCTGTTGTAAAAGGTCAGACAGCGGCTTCTTCTTACAAGCCGGCGATTTTGGATAACGGCGTAAGGGTTATGGTTCCTCCGTTTATAACTACGGGAGAGAAAATTGTTGTCAATACTTCTGAAGCAACTTATGTTGAGAGAGCAAAATAATGTCATATATTTCACCAACTCTTAAACTTTTAATTAATGCGGTTAAGAAAGCATCTAACTCTATGAATAGAGATTTCAGCGAAATCGAAAGGCTGCTTTCTTCAGTAAAAAATCATAGCGACTTTGTTAATTCTGCTTTTGAGAGAGTTGAAAAAAATTTGTATTTCGAGCTGGCAAAAGTAAAATCGGAATTTCCTGTTTCTAAGGAGCTTTTGAAAAATTCAAAAACCCCGTATTTTGTCATTTCAAGCGATGGAATTGACAACTTTGCTCATGGCATGGGGCTTTTTACAATTTGTGTAGCAATGTGCGATGCGGAGAATAATGTTTTAATCTCGCTCGTTTATAATCCTGCAATGGATGAACTTTATTTTGCGGAAAAAGGCAACGGAGCTTATAAAGAAGGCTTTAGAAACCATGAGAGGCTTAGAGTATCTTCAAGAAAGGATATTGAAAGCGCCGTTGTTTCAACAAACTTTGCTTATGATAAGTTTTCCGAAAATTTAAGAGTTCTCGGCGCTGTTTCCTTGGAGCTGGCTTATCTTGCTTCGGGAAAATTTGACGCGGTTGTAAGCAGAGAAAATAATTCGGCAAATTTAGCGGCTGGGGCATTATTGGTTAAAGAGGCCGGCGGTTATGTCTATGAATTAAGCCAACAAGACATTCGTTCGGAAAATGTTGCAAAAATTTTTGATTCAGGTAATATCTTAGCAGTTAATAATAGTTTAAGTAAAAAAATACACGAATTAGTAAATTCTTAATCTAACACTTATTGAAAGGCTTACGGTCATGAAAAAGAGTTTGGTTGCTTTATTTGTTTTAGGTATTATGTTTGTCGGTTCTACAAATGGGTTGTGTGAAGATGACATCTTCATTGATTTATCCGTTTTGGGAGAGGTAAATACAAGTTCTGTTCCGTCTCAAAGAATTGAGCCGGCTTCTGATAATATTTCCGTATCTGTTCCAAGAGCGGACGCAGCGCAGCCGGTAGTTCAGGAGTCCTCAAGTTCGGTTATCAGCCTGCTTCCTGTCGAGCCGCAGTTTCCTGTAGTTAAAAAGCCTGCGGTAAAAAAAGCAGAGCCAAGCATAAAACCAGCGGTAAAAAAAGAACTTCCTAAAATTATGCCAAAAATTGACCCGATAGTGGTTGAGCCGGTTGTTGTGCCTGTTGCTGCTGCTCCAGTTTTTGTCGAGCTGGCAACGCCGGAAGAAATGCTTAAAGATGTCGGTCTTGATGAAAGCGCTTTGCCAAAATCTGAGGAAGCAAAAGCGCCGGCAGAAGACGTAAAAGAAGAGGGCGGGGAATCTACGCTGCCAGCCGCTCTAAAAATTGAAGAAGAAAAACTTGAAAATAATCTTAGCGCTTTGACCGACGCTATAAACAATAAAAAAAGCGAACAGGCAGACGAAGCGGTGGTTTTTCCAGCAGCTGAAGGCGTCGCGGTTATAGAAGAGCTTGCGAAGACGTATATTTCTTTTGGCGAGAATGAGACAGAGCTTACCGATAAGCATAAAAGCGCTATAAAAGACATTGTATCAAAGTTTGAGAATCCGGCAAAAAACAGGATGATTATTTTCTCTTATGCGCTTGACAGTGATGAAGACGTTTCAAAACGCAGACTGCAAAGCGTTACGAGAGCCGGCGAGGTGAGAAAGTATCTGATTTCTCTTGGTTATAAAAACTCGGGGATGAAGATTACGAATGTCAGCGCGGAAACTGGCAGAGCTGACACTGTTGAGATTATTGAATTAAAATAGTAAAAAATTATAAAAAAAGTAAAATTAATACTTGCTTAATTAAATTGCCTAATGTATAAAGACGTTAAATTTTTGATTGTAAAATACGTGGAGATATTGAGATGAAAAAGGGCATACACCCAGATTATCACGAAATTACTTATGTAATGACTGATGGAAAAGAAGTTAAAACTAGATCTACTTGGGGTAAAGCTGGTGATAAGATGACTCTAGAAATAGACCCTAAATCACACCCTGTATGGACTGGTGTATATCGTATGGTTGACACTGGCGGTCAATTGTCCAAATTTAAAAATAAATTTGCTGGTTTTGGTATTAAATCTGGCGAAGAAGCTTAATTTATATAAGCATATAGGAAAAATCCCGCGTAAAGCGGGATTTTTTGTTTTTGATTAAGATAAGGTTTATTTCATATACTTATCGCTAAACCCGTTAGGATGTCTGGCTTTTAGTTTTTCAATGTTTTTATTTATTATTTCTTCCATCGAAACATTTAGAGCAATAGAAGCCTGAGCAAGATACCAAAACATATCTCCCAGTTCTTTGACAAGCATTTCTTTGTTTTCTTCATTAAATTCTTTGCCGTGGAATTTGATTTTTTTCCATAAATCGGCAATCTCCCCGGCTTCGCCGGAAATGCCGGAAACCGCGTTGTCCAGTCTTGAATAGTTTCCGTTTAAAGCCGCAGAAAGCTTGCCTGTTTTCTCTTTGAATATATTGTCATCTTTTCCGTATTCGGAAGTAGTAAAGTCTGCAAATTTACAGTAGCTTTGAAAAAAATCTTTTTCAGTCATTTTTATTCCCTAAACAGCAACTGGAGCCTTAATTCCAGAATGCGATTGATAGTCGGTTAGCTCAAAATTCTCAAATTTAAAATCATTGATGTCTTTAACATTTGGATTGATTTTCATCTTTGGCAGCGGATACGGGCTGCGTGAAAGCTGTTCTTTTACCTGGTCAAAGTGGTTGTGATAAATATGGGCGTCTCCCAGAGTATGCACAAAATCGCCAAGTTCCAAGCCGCAAACCTGCGCAAGCATCATTACCAGCAGCGAGTATGACGCGATGTTGAACGGAACGCCTAAAAACATGTCGCAGCTTCTTTGGTAGAGCATACATGAGAGCTTATTATCAGCGACATAAAATTGGAACATCATGTGGCATGGCGGAAGTTTCATTTCGGGTATTTTAGAAACATTCCACGCCGAAACTATCAGCCTTCTGTCATTTGGATTGTTTTTTAGTTTGTTCACAATCTCCGCAAGCTGGTCAATTCCCTCATTATTCCAGTTTCTCCATTGCGAGCCGTATACAGGTCCCAGGTCGCCGTTTTCATCAGCCCATTCATCCCAGATTTTAACGCCGTTGTCTTTCAGATATTTTATATTTGTTTCGCCTTTAATGAACCATAAAAGCTCGTGTATAATGCTTTTCAGGTGAACTTTTTTTGTTGTGACAAGAGGAAATCCTCTGCTTAAGTCAAAGCGCATCTGGCGTCCGAAAACAGAACGGGTTCCTGTTCCCGTGCGGTCCATTTTATCGACGCCGTTTTCTAATATATCTTCCAAAACTTCAAGATACTGTTTCATTAGTTCATCCCCTCTTCGATAGCGGTTATAATTCTCTTAAGCACGCTTTGCTCAACAAAAATACTGTTCTTTATGTAAACAGAAGTCACAATATCATCTTGTTCATAATCTTTTGATACTTTTATGTAATTTTTTTTCATAAAATCAATACATGACGTTATGTCAACTTTTTCTCCTTTAAGCTCGGGATTTAAATCGCCCATATACACGCAGTCGATAATAATGTCCGGGTTGAGCTTGCTTGGAGTGCTTAAAAACAATTTATAGATAGAAGCTCCGCCAGCGATGTATATGTCGTCGGAAAACTCTTTAAAGAAGTCTACATTATTGACAACATAATGGTTTTCAGGGTCTGAAACCTGATAATCCTGATTGAATGTCAAAATAAAAATCTTCCTGTTTGGCAATGTGCGGTTGGGAAAACTTTCGTAAGTTCTTTCTCCCGCAAGGATGTTTTGTCCCGAGGTTATTCTTTTGAAGCGCTGGAAGTCTGATGAAACATGCCAGGGTATGTTTGGACCGATTCCTATAACATTATCATCCTTATGGCGGCACCATATTGCAACTTTTGTCATATAATTTGTTCTTTCCATTTAAAATATACACTATCTTGAAAGATATAATAAAATTTGCTACTTGAAAATAATAACTTTAAAGTTATACTACTACAGTCAAGTGATTGACTATGACGCTAAACGCGATATGAAATAGGCTTAATGGACCTGGGGGCGGTACCCAGCACCTCCACCACTCGCGCGGCGAGAGCGCTAAGTCAGCTGTGAGCGCTCAACTGTGTTTCGCTCAGATGGCGGAAATCTACGGGGGTGATACAGGATAGACATGAGTAATAAAGGTAAAGCTTGCGTTCGGTGAGACACCACCGTTATCGGTTCAAAATAAATGAATGCAAACGATAATTTTGCACCAGTTGCAGTAGCAGCGTAAGCAGCTAATGTAGCGAACATAAATTCTTAATGCCTTGGTTGGTATTAAGTGGGGGATGGGACACCTAGCAACAGAACGTCCCACATCTTTTTTAGAATGTCTGTCATTCTCTAAAAAAGATTGTAGAGCTTAGAAAGAGGATGAAATGACTGTTTATGTAAATGATATTAATTATGATTTTTTAGTTGAGAAAGCATTAAAAAACGTAATCAAAGACGCTCTTAAAATTGTTGAGGTCCAGGGGTTTCCCGGAGACCATCATTTTTATGTCGCATTTAAAACAAATCATCCGAACACAGAAATTTCTGGAATGTTAAAAAGCCAGTATCCCGAAGAAATGACAATTGTTATGCAGCATCAGTACAAAGATCTGGAAGTTTTTGACGACGCTTTTTCTGTAGAACTTCAATTTGGCGGAATATCTCAAAAGCTGAAAATCCCTTTTGACGCGATTGTGTACTTTGCGGATCCTTCAACAAGATTTGGGTTGTCTTTTGGCTCTGATGATGATGAAAAAGGCATTACCGACACAACGGATAAAATGGAAGAAACCAGAAAAGTTTCAAACGAGCCTGCAACAATTGTATCAATTGATGAATTTCGTAAAAAGAAAAACTAAAAATGTTAAAAAAATCAGTTGTCATAGCTAACCGACATGAAACAAGCATATCGCTTGAAGAAGATTTTTTTGAAGAACTAAAGATTATTGCAAAAGATAAAAAATTAAGCATTAACCAGCTTGTTACTCTTATAGACGGAGAAAGAGAGGAAGATAATCTTTCCAGCGCAATCAGAGTATATATTTTAAGATATGTAAAAAACAACCGGTCGAAAGGATAAAGCGATGTCTGTTTTTCCTAAAAAAATAGGAAAGTTAGCTCATGTTAGAGTTATTGCTCCTTCAAGGAGCTTTAAGATTATAAGCGAAGAAACCAGAAAAATCGCAAATGAAAGATTTGCGGAACTGGGCATTAAGGTTTCTTATGCAAAAAATGCGGATGAGATGAACGAATTTGCGTCTTCAAGCGTAAAGTCAAAGGCGGATGATTTGCATGCCGCTTTTGCGGATAAATCCGTCGATATAATTTTGACGGCAATCGGCGGTTATAATTCGAACGAGATTTTGAACCATTTGGATTACGATTTGATAAAAAACAATCCTAAAATCTTGTGCGGCTTTTCAGATATTACCGCATTGGCAAACGCTATTTATGCAAAGACGGGTCTGGTCACATATTCGGGACCGCATTTTTCAAGCTTTGGCATGAAAAAGGGATTTGAATATACTTTGGAATATTTTAAAAAATGTTTTTTCAGCGAAGAGGCTTTTTTAATTGAGGCGGCAAAAGAATGGAGCGATGACCCATGGTTTATGGAGCAGGACAATAGAACATTTATTCCAAACGACGGGCATTGGCTGATTAATAAAGGAAAAGAAAACAAAGCAGAGGGCAAGATTATGGGGGGCAATCTTTGTACCATAAATCTTTTGCAAGGAACGGATTATATGCCTAATTTAGAAGGTTCGATTTTATTTATCGAAGATGATTCTATGACGATAGATGTCGAATTTTCAAGAAACCTGACTTCGCTGCTGCAGGAAAAAAGCGCGAAAAATATTAAAGCGGTTGTGGTTGGAAGGTTTCAAAAAGAATCAAATATATCCAAAGACAGGCTTTCGGCTATTTTAATGAGTAAAGAGCAGATTAAAGACTTGCCGATAATTGCCAATGTTGATTTTGGACACAGCACTCCGATAATAGCTTTCCCAATCGGCGGAACGGCAAGCATTGAGTTTCGAGATGGCAGATATGAAATAAAAATCATTAAGCATTAAATAAAAGCCTCGAACTGTTTCGAGGCTTTTATTTATATGGCAAAGACCATAAGCATGAAAAGTACTAAATATGAACCCGTTATGATTATGGTGTCTCTTACGGGGTTTTCTTCCTGAGGCTTTTTCTTTCCTTCATTTTCAAGCGTAACTCGAACGTCTTCGGTATTTAGCGCGTATAAATATATAAGGCTGAGGACGATGAAAGGTACCAGCCCAAGCAGAAAATTTGATTTGCTTGTCATTAAAGCAATTATGTCGATTGTTTTTATTGCAAACAGCGCGATAAACGCAAGTTGATAACCTTTGAATGCGACATAATATAAAGGAATGTATATGGTTAGTATTCCAAGTTTTACCTCAAAATGCAGAGGAGAAAAAACTGTCGCGATAAGAAAAAGAGTGATAATGGATATTACAAATAATCTGGATTTTCTTTGCGCAGAGTTGTTTATAACGCTTTTTTCAAAGTTATCAATCATAAGGACTTTGTTGAAGAAACCGAAAATGGCTTTTATAAATCCGAGGTTTGTTATTTTATGCAGTAAATATCCGCTGCCAAATTTCCAGACAATAATCCAGTAAATTATCATTGGCGATAAAAAGCTTAACAGCATTATTAAGTAGTTGCCGCGGATGTATGATAATGAAGAAATAAGCCCCAGAACAGCCCAGATTATTGAAATGTTTGTAACTTCTTTTATATCGATTTTTTTTTCTTTTGTGTCGTTCATTTATAATCTCCCGCAATACTTGTGCATTGCGTTAAGGATAATGCCAAGGAAAAATTCAGTCAAACATAAATTATTATATGTGTATATGACTATGTTGGAAAAAAGGCTTTTCAGATAAGCATTTTTGTAGTATATCGGTAGAAATATAAAGAGTTTTTGGGAAAGCAGTATGAACATTTTAATTACAGGCGGCGCCGGGTTTATTGGTTCAACGTTGGTTGACAAGCTTTTGGAGCAAAATCTGGGCAAGATTGTCGTTGTCGATAGTTTTACCGATTTTTACGGCTCATCCATAAAAAAAGAAAATATAAACGTAAATTATAATAATCCGGATTATAAAATCTATACAGCAGATATTGAAAATAAAGAAAACTTGAGGTCCGTTTTTGCAGAAAACTCCATTGACTGCGTTATTCATCTTGCCGCGAGGGCAGGCGTCAGACCTTCTATAGATAATCCTGAGTTGTATTTTAAAACCAATGTTTTGGGGACTCTTAATGTTTTGGAGCTTATGAAAGAGTTTAATATTAAAAGACTTATTTTTGCGTCGTCAAGCTCTGTTTATGGCAACAGCAAAGCAGACTTATTTTCTGAAGATTTAAATCTTAGAGAGCCTATTTCTCCTTATGCCGCAAGCAAATTATCCTGCGAGCAGCTTTGTTATACTTACAGCAAACTTTATGACATTAAAACAGTCTGCTTCAGGTTTTTTACCGTATATGGTCCAAGACAGCGCCCGGATTTGGCGATAAGCAAGTTTGTCGATTTGATTACGCAGGGCAAATCCATTCCTGTATACGGCGATGGAACGACAATGAGAGATTATACTTTTATCGACGACATTGTTTCCGGCGTGATTTCCGCGATAAATTATAACGGGACGGATTATGAAATTATAAACCTGGCAGGCGGCAGAGCGGTTATGCTGAACGAGCTTATACAGGTTGTCGAAACATGTTTGGGCAAAAAAGCGATTATTGAAAGACTGCCGATGCAGTCTGGCGATGTTGATAAAACCATTGCGGATATTTCGAAAGCTCGAAGACTTTTGGGATATAGTCCGAAAGTTTCTTTTAAAGAGGGCGTCGGCAGGTTTATTGAGTGGAAGTTTAATTTAGAAGCGTTAAAAAATAAGATGGTTTCGTAGGTTTTGAACTGGAGGCGGTATGAAAAGTTTGTATAAATCAATATTTGCAGTCAGCATTTGTTCGGTGTTTTTAAGCTCTTGCGCAACGGTTTTTACAAGTAAAAACCAGGAAATGAGCTTTGATTCCAACGAGAGCGATGTCGAGATATATATTAATAATCAAAAAATGTGTACGGCGCCTTGCGTGACAGAGGTCGCAAAATCAAACAATACCATGCTTATTGTCGCTAAGAAGCAGGGGTTTGAAGATACTGCCATTACGGTTGACCGCAGAGCGAATATAGTAACGCTGCTTAACTTTATATCGTTTATTCCGACAGGTTCATTTGGGTTTTCAACAGACAGCTCTACCAATAAAATGTGGGAATATCAGCCAAATGCTTTCTATATAACTATGGAAAAAGTCGATAATTCTCCAGCCGCGCAGAAGAGAAAAGTTCAAGAAGGAAAAATCCGTAAATATATCTTAAATAATTTTGCCGAGATGAAGGTTGAAGCTTCCGCAAGCGGTGAAAAAGAATATGCCGCGGCTCTATCAAGTATGACGGGAATTCCTGAAAAGAAAATTGTGTCACTGCTTGAGCGATATGACGATGACGTAAGTTTTACCAATGCCGTTTTAGAAGAGTATTAAAATAGATTTGGTGGGTTCTATGAAAAACAAACTGGCTTATTCTTCCGAAATTTATTTGCTGAAAATAGATGAAATTCTTAAGCTTGAAAATGCTGGGAATTATTTCGGCGAAGATGGTGTTGTTATCTTGCTGGGCGATAATAATAAAGGAATACCAGACACATTATACAGCGGACGCAAGGTGCTGGATGCAGCAGATAAAAGCAAGGAAAAATTTGTTGAGGCAAGAATAGCGTATAAAGATATGTCTGATTTTTTTGCGTTTTTTGTTAACTTGATTAAACCTTTAAAGCGAAAACACTATGTTGTCGGTTCGGGAATCTACTGGACGATGTTAAAAGATGTGGAAAACAAAAACATCACGCGCGGAATGAGAAATGCGCAAAACGCGTACCAGTGGTCAAAAGGGAAAGCGTGGTCTTTTTCTGAAGCGGAAAGAAAAAGCAGATATGACAAGCTTTATAATTCATTGAAAGAAAAGGGCTATGATTATAACAACCCGATTTTAGTTTTATTAAACAGAAAATTTGGGGTTCGAGACCAGGTTTTGCAGGGACACCACAGGATGGGGATATGCAGGGAAGTCGGCATTGAGGAAGTGTCCATAAGATTTTGGGCGTCTCCAAAATCTCCTGATTTTATGAAATTAGTCGATAAATTTGTTTCAAATTTAAAAAGGATAAAGAAATGAAAGTTATGGTAGTTAAAGATCGTAACGTCCTTAATACAAAGTTTTTAACTCAGTTTGTTAATTCTTTAGCGGAAGTCGGTCATGAGGTTCATGTCGTTTGCGATAGTTATAACAAGCAGGGCAAAGGGGCTGAGCTAAGCGGCAAAGTTAAGTTTACAAACTTAAACGCGAAAACCAAAAATCCTTTGATTAATGTTTTCAGGTTTTGCCGGGAAAAGTTTTTTATTCCGTGTTTTCGTTATAAAAAGTTCATAAAAAAAGAAAAGCCTGATGTTATCATCTGTTATTTTATGAACGATTTATTTAATGTGTCTTTTATGCAGAAACATAACATTCCCATAATAATGATGATGCACTGCTATCCTTCGATAATATTTGGAAAAATAAAAAAGAAACCGTTCTTTTTGCGCGGGATATATCAAAAGATTGTAGAGAATGTTGCGGTTTTTCAGGTTCTTATGAAGTCTCATGCCAGTGTTTTAAGCAAGTATTATAAAGTGAAGAAAATTGTCGATATTCCAAATGCGGTTGAGCAGATTCCCACAGGAAACAGGGCGGATTTATCTATTGAGAAGAAAAAAATAATTTATGTCGCCAGGGTCGAGAAAGAAGGAAAACGCCAGCACCTTATTATTGAGGCTTTTGCAAAAATTGCCGAGAAGTTTCCCGAGTGGGTTGTTGAGTTTTGGGGCTTGCAAAAATATAAAAAATATAATGAAGAGCTAATGAACTTGGCGCAAAAATATGACATTGAAAAAAATATTTACATAATGGGCTACTCAAATAATATCCAGGAAGTTTATAAAGACGCGGATTTTCAGGTTTTTCCAAGTCTGCATGAAGGCTTTGGTCTGGGGCTTGCGGATGGAATGGCGATGGGCTTGCCAAGCATTGGTTTTGTTGACACTCCATCTGTAAACGAACTTATCATTACTGGGCATAACGGATATTTGGTAAAAGACGTTGAGGAACTGGCGGAAAAAATGGAAGTTCTTATGGGCAATAAAGCCCTTCGTATCGACATGGGTGAAAAAGCCGCGAAAGATATGGAAAAATACGACCCAAGACTTGTCACGGAAGCTTGGGACAAATTGATAAAAGAAACCGTTATGGGCAGATTGAAGTAGTCGTCTCTGATTGTAATAAAAAAACCGTCCTTAATGGACGGTTTTTGAAATGGCGATCCCGAGACGACTCGAACGTCTGACCCACAGCTTAGAAGGCTGTTGCTCTATCCTACTGAGCTACGGGACCTTAGTGTCCTATTTAATAGGATATATTTTAGAAGATTGCAAGCATTTTTTTATAAATATTTTAGGCAAGATTATGCTTATTTTAGTAGAGTTGTCGTTGAGACTGTCGGTTAATGACTTGGCAGGATTACTCTCGCTATACTCGAGTTGCACTGGCGGTTTTTTGTTTCGCAAACCGGCGATACTCCCGTCTAGTTTAAACCTGGTAGCCAAACCTACTTTCTCGTAAGTTCAAATCCTGACCCCGAAAAGCGGAAAACAAATGACCGCCTTTAGGCGGTCATTTGTTTTCTGGTCGGGATAGCAGGATTCGAACCTACGACATCTAGTACCCAAAACTAGCGCTCTACCAGGCTGAGCTATATCCCGTTTCGTTTCACAACATATACAATTTAATTTCTTTTTGCAAGCACTTTTTTATAAAAAAATATGTAAATCCAAATATTATATAATTCTTTTTTCTTTGAAAGAATAGTAATCGTATTTGCTGATTATTATGTGGTCTATGACCTTTATGTTTACGGCTTCCGCGGCGCTGTTTATTTTCTTGGTTATATCAATATCGGATTTTGAAGGCGTTACATTTCCCGACGGGTGGTTGTGAACCAAGATTATTGCGCTGGCGCCTTTTATCACAGCCGATTTTATAACTTCCCTCGGATGAATCGCAACCTGGTCAATCGTGCCTCGCTGCTGGATTTCTTCTCCGATTACCGCCAGCTTGGGGTTTAGAAAGATTATTCTAAACTCTTCATACTCTTGGTACGCCATCGCAGACCTGCAATAATCTATCATAGAATCCCAATTATTGATAATCGGGTTGTCTGAATTATGCAGAACCTGCCAATTTAATCTTATTGCCGCTTCTTTTATAATTTTTAGTATGCAGACAGTATTTTCTTTAAGCCCGCTGAAATTTGTCAAATCTTCGTAAGATGCGGTTATTACGCCAGCAAAACTCCCGAATTTTTTAATCAGCTGTTTTGCCAAAGGTTTAACATCTCTTCTCGGTATAGCGATGGTAAGAAGAAGTTCCAGAAACTCATAATCCGGCATAGATTTTCCGCCGTCTCTCATGAAACGGTCTTTAAGTCTTTGCCTGTGTCCTAGATAATCTGGTTTTTCTTCGTTCATTTTAGCCAATCTTATATGGTGGTTTAGTATATCCTTTGGGAGATAACGTAAATATTTCGCAGCCGTCATTTGTAACGCCGATAGAGTGTTCAAACTGCGCTGATAACGATTTGTCTCTTGTAACTGCGGTCCATCCGTCCTGGAGGATTATGCCGTCTCTTTTGCCAATGTTTATCATTGGTTCAATTGTAAAGAACATGCCTTCTTCAATTAGAGGACCAGTGCCTTTCTGCCCGCAGTGGATTACCTGCGGCTCGTCATGAAAAACTCTTCCCAGACCGTGTCCGCAGAACATATCGACAACAGAATAGCCGTTTTTATGAGCAATGCCTTCAATTAATGCCCCAATATCGCCAAGTCTTGCTCCTGGCTTTACTATATCAATCGCGCGCATTGTGCATTCGTAAGTTACGTCGCAAAGTCTTTTGGTCTTTATTTTTGGGGTTCCGGCATAAAACATTCTGCTGGTGTCTCCGAACCAGCCGTCAACGATTACGGTAATATCTATGTTTAAGATGTCGCCGTCGGCAAGTTTGCGTTCATGATTTGGGATTCCGTGGCATATAACATGGTTTATTGAGATACATGACGCGTGTTTGTAGCCGTTGTAGCCGATAGTTGCGCTGATGGCGCCTTTTTCTTTGATGAAATTGCGACAAAGGTCGTCCAGCTCGCCTGTCGAAGCGCCGACTTGAACATAAGGCGTGATAAAATCCAAAACTTCGGCAGCGGTTTTTCCCGCTTTTCTCATCCCTTCAAAGTCTTTTTTCTCATAAAGAGTTACGCCGTCTTTTCTAACTTGTGACACTTTCCGCTCCTAAAACTTAATGTCTATCTTTTGTGAAATCTCTATTCCAGATGTGTCTAAATTACAACTATAGCATGAGAATTTCAAGCCGTTTCTTGCTTCGTCAAATGCTTTGGCAGATGCAACAGGGTCCAGGTTCCAGGTAAATTTTACGCCTTTATAGTCTGTTCTTACAACCATTATTATAAAATATGTGTCAATGCCGCTTTTTCTTATTTCATCTAGCTCGGAATATACGGTAAATTCGCGAAAATCTACGAAAGATGGAAAAACAGCATACCCGTTTTGCTTGTTGTATATATTGCATATATAAACATAGCATTCTTTGCCTTCTTCGTTCGACAATCTAAAGCTCAGGCGGGTATCGTTTTCATCAAGGCTTTCTATTGAATCATATTCGTCAAAGTCATCCAATATATTGTTTTCAAAAGCCTCGGCGAAAATATCATATCTGTAGTGCGGGTTTACCATAACCAAACCTTTGTCGTTCTCGACAATGGTTGCTTCATATCTGACTTTTTTGTTGGTGTTGTCAATGGGCATAGACCATACGTCTGCGCCTCTCTTGTAAAGAGTTTTTACTCGGTCGGGGTTTGGGCAGAAAACAGCTTCGACTGCGCCGTTTTCAAACTCTACGTCGGCGATTAAATTGCTGTGTACGTCAATTATTGTCCCTTTTATTAATTTTCTTGAAAACTTCAAAATTACACCTCAAAAAAAGTATATAAACTGTTAGATGATATGTCTTTTTTTACATTAAGCAAACAACTTTTTTACGAATTTCCTTCTCTTTTCTTTTCATAGATTTGCTTTTGAAGGTTGCTGATATTTTTGCGAAGCTGCTTTTTGTTTCTTTTGCCGTTTCCTTCAATATCCGCGCCGTCAACCATCTGGGCGTCTATCCATTTGCCGTCGACTTTCTTTGCAATGTGTCTTCCAAGGCTGCTCATATAGCAAATATGTTCTACTTTAGGGTCTTTATAGTCTTGATAAACGGCAACTTCGTCAATAACCAAAACTTTTTCCCGATAATCGCCTTCGTTTCTAAAAGCAATGTATGTGTCGCTGCCGTCATTTTCATCAATCAGCCTGCTGCCGTTTTTGAAAACTTCTATGGTGCTTGCATTTTTATATACATTTGCTTTAAAACCCTCTTCCTGCGCTAATTTTGCAGTTGTTTTCAACTGATAAATGTCGCCGTGAATGGGGATGACGACAGTCGTTTGGGGGTCGTGATAGCCAAGATATTTTTGGCTTTCTTTTTTGCTGGCATGACCGCTTGATTGGATTTTAAACATCGGATAGTTTCCAATGCTTGCTTCCGGGTAGGTTGCAACCTGATATATTTTTGCTCCCAATGCCGCTATTTTGTTTATTGTTTTACGAATGCCTCTGGAGTTTATGCCGACATCTCTTTGGGCTTTGACGTAGGCGGTTTCCGATCCTACTCTAAAAAATCTGTGACCGGTGTCAGAGCCTAATTTATCTTTGTTTTTTTCATAATCTTTTGCACTGGTAATAACTTTTTCGCCGCGGGATAGTTTTACAGTGCCGGAAGGCATTTTTAAACCTTTTGACATCGGGCTGTCTTCGGCTCCTTCCGCAAATACGCCGGAAAATATAACAATCTGGTCTTCTTGCGGCACCTGATAATTGAACTCGTTGGCGCCGTTTCTGTTTTCGGTCATAAATATTACATCATCAAAAGGTTCTCCGCCAGTGTCTAAATATGCTTTGTATGCCAATCTTAAATTTCCGCTGTCAATATACATTTTTCTTGAACGGTCATTTTCCGCATTAAAACGTCTGGCGCCTTCCGCCAATTTTAACAGATGGTCAACGCTGTTTGCGATGTTTTCGGTAAATATTTCTTTTTTTCCATCGTTTTCAATTTGTCCGATAAGGTTTTTCCAGCCTTCGATACATGCTTCTTTATCAAAGATAAATTCGTCTGATGAGCCTGTTGAAGTTGAATCGTGAAAAATGTGGGTTACAGGTTTGCGGGATATTAAGTCAAGATATTCTTTTTCGTTAAAACCATCTTGTACGCCGTTAAACTTCGCCTGCATTTCTCTCATGTTAAAATCGCCGGTGAATATGAGTCCTAAGTCTTTTCCATTAGGTTTTTTGATTAGAACATGGTATCCTTTTGAGTCTACGGCTGAGTGAGAAACTTTAAATGCTTCGACCTCTATTTCAAAACCGCCTTCGTCTTTTTTATTAAACCCGACGACAGGTTTTGGAAGCTCGTTAACAGAAATGACGTTTTGGGTGCTGACAACGTTTAAGTTTAATCCTTCTCTGTTAATTCTGTTTTTTTCAATTTTTGCGGTGGTCGCGCCCGTAACTTTTGGAGGAGTTTTATATCCCAGTGCTTCAAGAGAGTTGAAGCCGCCTCTGTGGTCTTCGTGGGCGTGGGTTATAAAAACTGCTCTAACGGGATATTTCGCGGGTTCGATAACTTTTCCATCTCCGTCAACTCTGTCAAGGTATTCTCTAATATCTGGGATAATTCCGTCATAGTTGGGGTCGTCTACGGTGAGCTTCATTCCGAGGTCAATCATAATCCTTGTCGTCTCGTTTTTTTCGTTGGTATTTTCCACGACTATACAGTTTGCGCCGATACCGACGTCATTGTTTCCGCCGACAAAAAGCACTTTTGTTTCTGAGTTGTTTTTTTCATTATACGCCATTGATTTTAGCTCCAGAATTAAGGATTCCGATATATTATTGCATTATTAATCTTTTTCGACAAAAAAGCAAGTGTTTTTGTAAAGTTTTGTCAATTTATTCACCGCATTTTTGATTATGTAATTTTTATAGCAAAATGCTGTAGACAGAAGGCAAAAATTGCCCTAAATTGTTATGGTTATTTAAGCAGCTTGGGAAAGACGTTTTAACATGGTTACAACATTAAAAGATATACGAAATACATATTTAAGTTTTTTTGAGAAAAATGGGCATAAAATTTTGCCTGCTTCTCCTTTGTTACCCAATAATGACCCGACTTTGATGTTTACAAACTCGGGTATGGTGCAGTTTAAAAATATTTTCACAGGCAATGAAGCCGCCGTTTTTCCAAGAGCCGCGACAGCCCAGAAATGCGTCAGGGCAGGCGGCAAGCACAATGATTTGGACAATGTTGGTTATACGGTCCGCCATCATACATTTTTTGAGATGATGGGAAACTTTTCATTCGGGGATTATTTTAAGGAAGACGCAATTAAATTTGCCTGGGATTTGCTTACAAAAGATTTTTCCATTCCGAAAGAAAAGCTTCTGGTTACAGTCTTTCATACGGATGACGCCGCTTATGATTTGTGGAAAAAAATCGCGGGTTTTGGCGATGATAAAATAATAAGGATTCCGACAAAAGATAACTTCTGGCAGATGGGAGATACTGGTCCATGCGGTCCTTGCAGCGAGATTTTTTATGACCATGGTCCAGAAATTTGGGGTGGAAAGCCCGGCACGCCTGAAGAAGACGGCGACAGATATATTGAAATCTGGAATTTGGTATTCGATGAATTTGAAGATTTGCCAAGCGGAGAACGTATAAAAATCCCTAATCCGTCAATTGACACAGGCATGGGGCTGGAGCGTTTTACGGCTATTATGCAGGGCGTTCACTCAAACTATGAAATAGATTTGTTTCAAACGCTTATAAAGGCAATCGCCGATTTGGCGAATTCTGACCCAAATGGTCCGTTAAAGGCGTCGCATAATGTAATTGCCGACCATTTGCGCTGTATGAGTTTTTTAATTGCCGACGGCGTTCTTCCTTCAAACGAAGGCAGGGGCTATGTGCTGCGCCGTATTATGCGCCGCGCAATGAGGCATGTTCATCTGCTGGGTATTAAGGAGCCGATGATATACAAACTTGTTCCCGTTTTGCAAAAAGAAATGGGCGATACATATCCAGAGCTTTACCGCGCGGACGCCTTGATTAAGGAAACTATCAGAACTGAGGAAACTCGTTTTATTAAAACAATGGAAAAAGGGCTTAGGCTTCTTGATGATGAAATAGAAGTTTTAAATAAAGGTCAGGAACTTAAAGGCGAAGTGGCTTTTAAGCTTTACGATACTTATGGCTTTCCTCTGGATTTAACTCAGGATGTTTTAAGAGCGAAAGATATAAAAGTCGATGTTAAGGGCTTTGAAAAATCTATGGACGAACAGAAAGAAAAAGCGCGAAAAAACTGGGCGGGTTCCGGTGATGCCGGCACTGAAAAAATCTGGTTTGAACTGTATGAGAAATTAGGCAGAACAGAGTTCCTTGGTTACAACACCTTAAAAGCAGAATGCCAAATTAAAGCGCTGGTTCAAGGAGATAAGGAAATTTTATCAACCAATGGCGGAGAGTTTTATCTTGTTTCAAACCAAAGTCCGTTTTATGCGGAATCAGGAGGTCAGGTTGGCGACATTGGCAAAATAAGCAATGAAGATTTTGAAGCTTATGTTTCAGATGTTAAGAAAAAACTTGACGGTTTATTTGTGCATCACTGCAGAATTGTTAAGGGCGAAGCTAAAGTGAACACCTCGGCTGTTTTTGAAGTTAATGAAGAAAACAGAAAGAGAATCAGAGCAAACCACACGGTTACCCACTTAACGCATAAAGCTTTGCGCGAGGTTTTGGGAACACACGTTACTCAAAAAGGCTCGATGGTTTCCGCCGACAGAATGCGTTTTGATATTACTCATAATAAGCAGGTTACTCCAGAAGAGCTTAGGGCGGTTGAAAAGATTGTAAATGAAGCTGTTCGTAAAGATTATAAAGTTGCGACAAAAATTATGACTGCTGAAGAAGCGATTGAAAGCGGTGCAATGGCGTTGTTTGGCGAGAAATATGGCGATGAGGTGCGGGTAGTCTGCGTTGAAGATAATTTGGGCGGCAGAGTTTCCATGGAGCTTTGCGGAGGCACACATGCTGTGTCGACCGGTGAAATCGGCTATTTTAATATAGTTTCAGAATCTGCCGTAGCGGCGGGTGTTAGACGTATCGAGTGTTTGACTGGTCCAAAGGCCGAAGAGTTTGTCGATGATTTGGAAAACAAGCTTCAGGCGTTGAGCGGTTTGCTGAAAGCCAGTGTTAACGACCTTGAGGTTAGAGTTTCAAACCTTTTGGAAGATAATAAAAAGCTTAATCATGAAATGTTTGAGCTTCGTAAATCCATGGCAAGCGGCAAAGGCAGCAAAGAGGAAAATGTTGAGATTGTTAACGGCGTTAAATTTATCGGAAAAGAAGTTGAAAACATTCCAGTCAAAGATTTGAAAGCTTTTGTCGACGAAAGCAAAAAAGCAATAAAATCAGGAGTGATTTTACTTGCGACAAACAATGACGGCAAAGCTTCTGTTGTTGTCGGGGTTACCGATGATTTAATTTCAAAATATTCCGCTGTTGATTTGGTAAAAACGGCGGCGGCGGCAGTCGGCGGTCAGGGCGGCGGCGGGCGTCCAGATATGGCTCAGGCCGGCGGTCCGAACGGAGATAAAATCCAGAATGCGATTGATGCCGTTAGAAAGGTAATATAAAGTTTTGGCGTCAGATTAATTATTAGGAGCGTGTATGTTTAAGATGAAGCAAACCAAATCTTGGAAAGAGAAAATTAAGAAATATGTTCCAAGACCGAATCTTTTAAAGTTTAGATTTATTTTTACAAAATCTATTAAAAGAGAACTTATGCGAAAATCCATACATTTAAGCTCGTTATGGATACCTGTGTTTATATATTTTGCGAACGAAAGGGCTGCTTTTGCCCTTTTTTCTCTAATGCTTTTAGTCAATATGCTTTTGGAGTTTGGAAACTATAAAAGATGGACTTGGGTGAGGGCAACTTATGGAAAGCTGTTTTTTAAGATGCTGAGAACCAAAGAAAGTAAAAAAACAAATTTTGAAGTCAGCGGTTCAATGTATGTTTTGCTTTCTGCAATGATATGTGTCGCTGTTTTTTCAAAAGAAGTCGCTGCGGTGTCTTTATCAATTATGCTCATATCCGACACTTTTGCGGCGGTATTTGGAAAAATCTACGGCATAAGGAAGCTCAGAGCAAAAAAATCAATGGAAGGAACTATTGCTTTTTTCATCAGTTCGCTTATAGTGGTGTTAGCATGTAATCCGCTGCTGGCAGTGAACTATGCAAGCATAATAGCATGCTTTGCCGCAACATTTGCGGAAGTGTTTGATGACAAAATAAAGATTGATGATAATTTATCAATTCCCATAGCGGTTGGACTAATTCTTACATTTATTTAGTAAAAAGGAGTATTTATTATGAAATCAAAGTTTTTATCAGTTTTAACAGCCGCAGCGCTGGTTCCAGCTTATGCTTTTGCCGAAGTCGGCGAAGAGGTAAAGCTTGATATAGATAATAATGTCGGATTGACCATAAGCGTATATAATGACAATCTGGCATTGGTAAAAGACACCCGCAGAGTTACTCTTCCCAATGGCAAAAGCTCAATAGCATTTGTCGGCGTGGCTAGGCAGATGAAGCCGGAGACCGCTATCGTCAATGCCAGCGGCATAAAAGTTTTGGAACAGAACTATGATTTCAACATAATCAATCCAGCCAGCATTCTTAAAGAGTCAGTCGGAAAAAAAGTTAAAACAGCGATTACCGACCAGCAGACGGGAAGAACTACTTTCTCGGAAGCTTATGTGGTTGAAAGCGAATATGGGGCGGTTTTGAAATTTGATTATGGTATTGAAACAAATTTTCCAGGACGCATAATCTTTGATGAGCTTCCTTATAATCTCCGCACAAAACCGACATTTGTCATAAGCATGGAAAACAGCAGCGTTTCCGCAAAAGATATTGAGCTTAGTTACCTTACAAGCGGTATGACATGGAGGGCTGATTATGTCGCGAATATTACCGATGATAAGTCGATGGCTTTAGAAAGCTTCGTTACTTTGACAAATAATTCCGGCGTTGATTATAAGAACGCGTCTATTCAGTTTATTTCAGGAACAGTTAATCAGGTTTATAATTCTCCAGGCGTTGTTCCTCTTGCAAGAAATGCCATGATGAAAGGAATGGTTATGGATATGGTCATGACCGAAGAATCCGCTCCGGCTTATAGCGGCGGCGATGGCGGCGGCTACTCCACTCAGGGAACAGTCGGGGAATATCATATTTATACGATTCCGTTTAACACAACAATTAAAAATCAGCAGACAAAACAAATCAAATTGTTTGAAAGCAATAATGTCGCTTATACAAAAGAATATAAACTTACGTCTCCTCTTTATATGAATTCATATTCCGGCAATGGAGAGTTTACGGAGACTCATCCGCAGACGGTTTATAAAATTACGAACGACCAGGAGTCAAATATTGGAATGCCTTTGCCAATGGGTATTGTAAGATTTTATAATAAAGACGACAGCAATAAAACACAGTTTATCGGCGAGAGCAACATTAAGCAGCTGGCTGTAAATGAAAAAGGCGAGCTGAATCTTGGTATTGCTTCCGACGTATTTGCAAAAGGAAAAATCGCAAATACGACAGTAATTGCTAAAAACGTAAGAGAAATTGATGTCGAGGTAACAATTAATAATTCAAAATCTGAAGATGCAATGGTTGTTTTTGAGCAGAATATATATGATGACTGGAGTATTTTGTCGGAATCTCACCCTTCAGATAAAAAGTCTCA
The DNA here is from genome assembly GCA_031271345.1 of Lactobacillaceae bacterium. Classification (GTDB taxonomy): domain Bacteria; phylum Pseudomonadota; class Alphaproteobacteria; order RF32; family CAG-239; genus JAQWBS01. The sequence continues at coordinate 631,898 of JAISVX010000003.1, read as the reverse complement.
GAATGTTGTTAACTGGACAATAAATGTTCCAAGCAAAGATAAGGTTGAGTTGAAGTTTAAGGTGAGGATTTCAAGACAGCAATGATAAAATTTTTATTCGTTAGTTTTTTCTCGTTTGTTTTGTGCGGTTCGGCTTTCGCTCAAGTTGCCGATTATACGCGGCTTTTTGACATTGATTTGGAAGAAAAGCTTCCTCCTATAGAGGAGTTGAGAGAAAAATATATTAACCCAAATCAAGATTTTGATAGAAAGTATGACTATCATTGGAATATTGGGAATGTTTTTGATGAAGTTTTCAAAGCTACTATAGTTTCTTATGGCTCTTCAACCAAAAGAATTCCTCACGAGGAAGAAAAAAATCTGGAGAGAGTATTAAATGTTATTCCGAAGGAATATTGGGAGTATATCGGACCATATCTGCATACGGTTCCGGGCATACCTGAAAAAATATTAAATATGCCGGGAATAAAAGAAACAAAAAACAGGTTTCCGACAAGGATTGCACGAGAGCTTGAAGACATTGAAGACATTGAGTTTCTTTCGCCTTATTTATATTTTATGCTTATGCCCGAGGCGTGGCCTAGTTATAGAGAAACAGAAGAGATTCCGAGAAAGAGGTTTTTATCAAACCCGGGAAAAACAAAATATGACCCAGAGTTTTTTAATAAGATTAAGGAACTGGTTCCAGAGGAAAATTATTATCCTGGCTCCGGCATCAGCCAGTCGCTAAAAAGCAGGCTGAGAACCATAAACCCGACAAAGGACAGCCCGCTAACCTCAGCCGATGTGAAAGCCTTTGTCAGCACGATTTATGATGTGGAGAAGTTTGGCGAAGAGGATTATAATGTTTTGAAAATATCTGAAGCCGGCTCTTTGCTTGAGGCATGGGAGATTGATAATGGAAAAGGTCTGCCCGTTCAGGCTTTAAAAGCGGTTGTTAATCCGTGCCAGAGGCTTGCCCAGAAAATCAGACTGGCGGGTTTGGAGTATAAGTTTTTAAAAGTTATCGGCAAACAGGGGTTTGATTTAAACTCTTGGGCTTATACCTGCGATAAAACTTTTAAAGCATACAGGGTTGCGTCGCTGAACAGCAAATATATTCCGTCAATAATGAACTATCAAAGAAAAGTTTATGAAAAAGAGGTTCAGATGCTGGATGATGAATCCGCGCAGCAGCAATATGCTACCATGCAGTCAATCGCTGAAATGTATAAAGCTCCGATTGAAGATGTGCTTGAGGTTAGAAGCTCTGGAGACGAATTGCGCAAGGAAATTTTGAAAATACAGGAAACTTTGATAGACAGTCCTGTTATAATGAATTATTAAAAAGCTGTTTTTTAAAAGTTTTTTATTGCTTTTTTGATTCATAATTAGTATACAGTATGAAAGTTTAAATTTATAAGGTTAATAAAATGGCACGCGTTACCGTAGAAGACTGCATAGATAAAATTCCTAACCGTTACGAGCTATTAATGGTTGCAGCGCAAAGAGCTAGAGATATTGGTTCAGGTTCATCTTTGACTGTTCCACGTGATAATGATAAAAACACTGTCGTCGCATTGCGCGAAATAGCAGATGAAACAATCAGCATTGAAGAATTGCAGAAATCTTTAGTTATTGGTTTACAAAAATTTGTTGAAGTTGAAGAACCAGAAGAAGAAGAATTAGAAATTTTAGCCGCAGAAAAAGAATTGTCAGAGCTTGACGATGAGTTTTCAGGCGTTTTATTAGAATCTGAGCTGGCTGATGATATGCAATTCCAAGACAGCAACGGTATGGAGCTGGAATCAGACTATGACGAAGGTTTTGGTGAAACAGAAGAATCCGAAACTGGTTTCGATGACGGAATGGACATGGATTTTGATATGGATGACGATATAGATATGTAATCTTTTGCATATAAAAAAATCCGAAAGCAGAATATTAGTATTCTGCTTTTTTCTTTGCCTATAAGACTGGAACAGATTCTAAAGTAAAAATTAAGTTTTTTGTTGTAGTATTTTTGCTAGTTCTATAGTATTTTAAGTCCAGTGTTAAAATTTCTAAAATATAATGTGATTTATGTTAAGACAGTATGAATTAGTAGAGTTAGTTAAATCTTACGACCCGGATGCCGATGAAGACGCATTAAATAAGGCGTACGTGCTTACCATGAAAAAACACGGCTCCCAGCTTAGAGCTTCGGGAGACCCATATTATTCGCACCCTGTGGAAGTCGCCGGCATTTTAACAAAAATGAAATTAGACACGGCATCCATTATTGCCGGTCTCTTGCATGATACTGTCGAAGATACGGATACAACAATTGAAGAAATCAAAAATTTGTTTGGCGAGCAGGTGGCGTCCGTTGTCGACGGCGTTACAAAACTGGCGTTGATTGAACAGAAGTCCGTTGACAGCAAGCAGGCGGAAAATTTCCGCAAGCTTTTGCTGGCGATGAGCGAAGACATCAGAGTTCTCCTTATAAAGCTGGCGGACAGGCTTCATAATATGCGCACTCTGCATTTTCTTGAAAAGCCTGAAAAACGTAAAAGAATTGCCAAAGAAACATTGGATATTTACGCTCCTTTAGCGGAAAGAATTGGTATGCAGGAGCTTAAAAGCGAGCTTGAAGAAATAGCGTTTGACGAACTGCACAAAGAAGCCCACGATTCAATCGTCGCGCGTCTAAACTTTTTAAGAGAGCAGGGCAGCAATATTGTTCCCAAAATTATCAAGCAGCTTAAAAAAGATATGGAAGAAAACGGAATAAAGGCGACAATTACCGGTCGTGAAAAAACTCCATATTCAATTTGGCGGAAAATGCAGCAGAAAAACGCGACCTTTGAACAATTATCGGATATTATGGCATTTAGAATTTGCGTTGATGATATTGGCAGCTGTTATCAGGCTCTCGGGGTTGTGCATAGCAAGTACCACATGGTTCCGAGAAGATTTAAAGATTATATTTCCACCCCTAAGCCCAACGGCTATCAATCTATTCATACAGGCGTTATCGGTCCTGAAAATACAAGAATTGAAATCCAGATTAGAACCAACGAAATGCACGAAGTCGCGGAGAAAGGCGTTGCAGCCCACTGGGCTTATAAGCAAGGGCAGAAAGCCGAAGGCAAAAACTTTAGATGGGTGCGCGAGTTGTTAGACATTTTGGACCAGGCGTCAAATCCAGAGGAATTTTTGGAAAATACCAAGCTGGAGATGTATAATGACCAGGTGTTTTGCTTTACTCCGAAAGGAGATTTAATCGGGCTTCCGATAAACTCGACGCCCGTTGACTTTGCTTATGCTGTCCACTCTTCCGTCGGAAATACCTGCGTTGGCGCAAAAATCAATGGAGAGATAAAACCTCTTAGAACAATTTTACAAAATGGCGATCAGGTGGAAATTTTAACATCAAGCGCGCAGCATCCTTCCGCCGAGTGGGAAAGATTTGTCGTGACGGGCAAAGCTAGAGCAGCCATAAGAAGATATTTAAGGGCGTATAAAAGAGACCAGTTTATTACGCTTGGTCACGAAATTTTGCAAAGAACGTTTAAGTCTGAAAAATTGGAGCTGTCAGATAAAATATTGGCGACAGTGCTGCAAAACTTTGAAGCTGATACGGTTGATGATATTTATGCAAAGGTTGGGGAAGGTCTGGTAACAGGGTGGGATGTTTTAAGGGTTACGTACCCGGGATATAAACAATCCAAACTTGCCAAGGTGGTAAGTGCGATTAAATCTCCCGTGTTTAAGAAAAGAGATAAAAAGAAAAAAGCTACCCCTTTGCAGATAAGGGGTTTGGTTCCAGGCATGGCGGTTCATTTTTCCGGCTGCTGCCACCCTATTCCCGGAGATAGAATTGTCGGAATCGTTACTACCGGCAAGGGTGTTGCGGTTCATACAATAGATTGCAAAGTTTTAGAGCAGTTTGCAAAAGAGCCGGAAAGATGGCTGGATATTGCCTGGGGCGATGATGCGGAAAATGAAAAGCACGTGGCAAGGCTCAAGATTATGCTTAGCGACGAGCCTGGAACATTGGGCGAGTTGTCAAATATTGTTGCCCGCAGCAACGGCAATATATCAAACTTAACCATAGTATACCGCACAGTCAGCTATGTTGAGCTTATAATCGATGTCGAAGTAAAAAGTGCCAGACATTTGGAAGATATTATCGCGGCTCTAAGGTCGTCAAAAGTAATAAGCTATGTTACAAGGGATAAGCAATGATAGTTGGAATAGGCAGCGATTTGGCAAATATAACCAGAATAGAAGAATCTATAGAAACCTTCGGCGACAGGTTTATAAACCGCATATTTTCCGATTATGAAAAAATGGAAATGGAGAAAAGAAAAAAAGTTTCTCCACGCAGATATGCTTCGTCCGTTGCCAAAAGATTTGCGGTTAAGGAAGCTTGTTCAAAAGCCCTGGGAACAGGTTTGCGCCGCGGAACGTTTTGGCGGGACATGGAGGTTGTGCATCTTCCGTCTGGAAAGCCTATAATCAGGCTTAGCGGCGGGGCGCTGGAACATGCGAAAAAACTTACGGAAGGCGGAGAAATGGTTATTAATGTAACTATGACGGATGATTATCCTTGGGCGCAAGCCTTTGTAATGATTGAGAAAATATAAATTAGTTATTGCCATAAAATAAATAATGGATATTATGGTGCTTAAGTTTTTGATTTAAGAGATAAAAGAGAGAAAAAATGGAAAAACCAAACAGTGTTATGGATACGATAAAAACAGTTATATATGCTATTGTAATAGCGGTATTAATTAGAACTTTAGCATTTGAGCCTTTTAAAATACCATCTTCGTCAATGTATCCGACATTATATATCGGCGACTATCTCTTTGTGTCAAAATATACTTATGGATATTCAAAACATTCGCTTCCTTTAAGCATTCCGCTTTGGGAAGGCAGGGTCTGGAAAGGCGAATTAAAACGCGGCGATGTCGTGGTATTTAAGCTTCCCAGCGACGAAAGAATAGATTTTATAAAAAGAGTTGTGGCTCTTCCCGGAGATAAGGTTAAGCTTATTAAAGGACGTTTGTTTATTAATGATAAGATGATTGAGCGCGAGCAAATTGAGGATTACGTTGATAGAGACGACGCGGGGAACCCGACAAGATATAAGCAGTATATTGAAGATTTGGAAGGCGTTAAACATAATATTTTTGAAATATCAGACAATGAAACTTTTGATGATTTTGAAGAGATAACCGTTCCAGAAGGCAAATTTTTTGCGATGGGCGATAACAGAGACAGATCTGATGACAGCAGAAGAATTGTCGGGATGGTTCCAATGGAAAATATTGTTGGAAAGGCAAGAGTGCTGTTTTTCTCTCACAATAATGAAGGTGCCTGGTATAAACCTTGGACATGGCCGAGAATTATCCGCTGGCGCAGATTGTTCAGCATAATAAAGTAATAAGCATGAATTTGGAAAAAAAAATTAGCTACAAATTTAATGACGTTAAGCTTCTTGAGCAGGCTTTGACCCATAGCAGCCACACTTCCAAGTTTGATGAAAACTATGAGAGGCTGGAGTTTCTTGGAGACAGGGTTTTAGGTCTTTGCGTTGCGAAAATGCTTTATGATATTTTTCCAAATGATGTTGAAGGAAACCTTTCTCAAAGATATATGGGTTTAGTCTGTCAGGAAACTGTGGCTGATGTTGCCCGCAGTCTGGAGCTTGACAGACATATTGTTGTTGCGAATGAAGAATTGCGCGTAAATGACAGCGTTTTGTGCGATGTCTGCGAAGCGCTAATCGGAGCGATATTTATTGACGGCGGTTTTGAAAAAGCCCGCAGTTTTATTAAATCTCACTGGGCAGAATTAATAGAAAAAAATACGCAGCCTCCCAAAGATGCAAAAACTGCTTTACAGGAAATAGCCCATGTAAAATCATTGGGAGTTCCCGTATATAATCTTGTTAATCGGGAAGGGAGCGAACATGAGCCAACATTTTATATGTCGGTTTCTTTTGATAATGTTAAACCTCAGTTTGGTCATGGAAAAAGCAAAAAAATTGCGGAGCAGGAAGCGGCTGAGAAAATGTTGGACTACTTAGGGGTTGGGCATGGAAAATGATGCTCAGACAAGGTGCGGCTTTGTGGCGTTAATCGGGGCTACAAATGCTGGAAAATCAACAATAACAAATAATTTTGTCGGCTCCAAAGTATCAATTGTTTCGCCAAAGGTTCAGACAACAAGAACCATGGTCAGGGGCATTAATATCTTTGAAAACACCCAGATTGTATTTATTGATACTCCGGGAATATTTAAGCCGAAAAGACGTTTGGACAGGGCAATGGTTTCTTCCGCGTGGAACGGCGCAAATGACGCGGATATAGTCGTTTTGGTTGTTGATGCGAAACGCGGTTTTGATAATGAAACAAAAGAGATAGTAAAAAAACTTAATGAACAGAAGATAGAAGCAATACTTCTTTTGAATAAAATAGATGTTATTAAAAAAGAAAAGCTTTTGAGTCTGACATTAGAAATAAATCAGGCGGGAAATTTTAAAGAAACGTTTATGGTCTCGGCCCTTACTGGCAGGCATATAGATGATTTTTATAAATATTTGGCCGATAATCTTCCTTTAAGCCCATGGTTTTATCCTGAAGACCAAATATCCGATATGCCTTTGAAGCTTTTGGCGGCAGAGATAACAAGAGAAAAATTGTTTTTATATGTTCACGAAGAAATACCATATTCGTTAACCGTTGAGACAGAACTATGGGAAAGAAGAGAAGATGGTTCGGTCAGAGCCGAGCAGACAATATATGTTGAAAGAGACAGCCAGAAAAAAATTATATTGGGCAAGGGCGGAACTATGATAAAAAGGATAGGTCTTGCCTCAAGAAAAGAACTTGAGGAGCTTTTAGAAGACCGGGTGCATCTGTTCTTGTTTGTTAAAGTAAGAGAAAACTGGATGAATGACGCGTCTCGTTATGAAGATTGGAATTTAGATTTCAATGCTTAAATGTTACTTATAGCTAATATTTGCTGGAAATATAGGGGTTCTTTTGCTATATTTTCTTTATGTTAAAGTATTTATGGGATTAAGGCATGAGTCCTGAACTGGATTATAATTGGATTAGTGGCGATACTCTGGAGATAAAAATCTCTGGAGATTATGTTTCTTTTGATAAGAAAGCCCAAAAAGACGACCTCTATAAACAAATTAGGCATAAAACTTTAAAAAATATAAAATTTGATACAAGAAATTTAGGCAGATGGGATACTGTTTTAGTTGTCTTGTTGTATGACATAGTAAAAACCGCAAAAAATAAATCTATAAATGTTGATACTTCGAATCTTCAGGAAAGCTTGAAAAGATTGTTAAATCTTGCGTTTTCTGTTCCCGAACACAAAACGGCAAATCGTAAAAACAAAACAGATATTTTAATCTGCGTCGGAGAGAAGACTATAAACATCTTCAACTCCTTTATGTCCGGCATTGATTTTGTCAGTTCTTCTTTTAAGTCTATAGGCAGGTTTATTGTTTCATCGGCAACAATGAGAAAGATAGATTTTTTATTCGCTTTGGAAGACTGCGGTTATAAGGCGTTTCCTATTGTGACGCTGATAAGTTTTATGGTTGGTTTAATACTCGGTTTTGTCGGGGCAATGCAGTTAAAAATTTTTGGAGCGCAGATTTTTGTCGCAAGTTTGGTCGCTATAGCAATGCTTAGGGTTATGGGCGCGATGATGACGGGAATTATAATGGCTGGGCGCACAGGTTCAGCTTATGCCGCTACAATTGGCACAATGCAGGTCAATGAAGAGATTGACGCAATGAGGACGATGGGTATTCCTGTTGTCGATTTTTTGCTTCTGCCAAGGGTTATGGCTCTGATGCTCATGATGCCTCTTTTAACGGTTTTTTCCGATATTGTCGGAATATTAGGCGGCGGCATGGTCGGAGTATTAATGCTTGATTTGCCTCTTCAGGAATATTGGAATGCAACCATTGATGCCATGAGAATGAAAGATTTTCTGATAGGCGTTTTTCATGGTTTTGTCTTCGGCTGCATAATCGCCTTGTGCGGATGCTACTACGGAATAAAAAGCGGCAAAGACGCGGACAGTGTTGGTAAAGCGACAACAAACGCGGTGGTTTATTCCATTGTGTGGATAATAATCGCTACGGCGGTAATAACGGTGTTTTGTCAGGTGTTTGGAATATGAGTAAGTCAGCGGAAATAAAAGTTGAAAATCTGACGGTTGCTTACGGCGATTTTGTTCTTATGAAAGATGTCAATTTTACCATAAATAAAGGCGATATATTTATCATAATGGGTGCCAGCGGCAGCGGCAAAAGCACGCTTCTCCGCGTTCTTACCGGGCTGAAAGAGCCGACAAAAGGAGTTGTATATATCGGAGATGTGGATTTTTGGAAATCCGATAAAAATGTTCAAAACAAGATAATGCGGAAAAACGGTATTCTTTATCAGAGCGGGGCGTTGTTTAGCTCTATGACTTTAGCGGAAAATGTCGCCATGCCTTTGCAGCAGTATACAAATTATTCTGATGACGAGATTGGCGAAATAGTTTCTTTGAAACTTGCATTGGTCGGTTTGGCAGGGTTTGAGGATTTTTATCCGTCAGAAATAAGCGGCGGTATGAAAAAAAGAGCCGGTCTTGCAAGAGCTTTGGCGCTTGATCCGAAAATAGTTTATTTTGATGAGCCTTCGGCTGGTTTAGACCCCGTAAGCGCGAAGCTTTTAGATGATTTAATTATTGAAATAAACAAAAGTTTGGGAACAACGATTGTTGTTGTTACGCATGAGCTTGCGTCAATTTTTGCAATCGGCACAAACTCTATTTTCCTTGATAATGAAACCAGAACGATTACAGCAAAAGGAAACCCTAAGGAATTATTGAGCAGCCCGCCTAATAATACAGTTTTAAGATTTTTAACCAGAGGAATTAAAGGAAATGAAGAAGCAGCCAAATAAAAAACTTATAGGTTTTTTTGCATTATCGGGAGCAGCGTTGTTTATTGCCGTAATGTTTATATTTGTCGGTGATAAAATCTTTGTTAAAGATAAAGACCTCGCCGTACTTTATTTTAGCGAATCCCTAAAAGGTTTGAGGGTCGGTTCTCCTGTTGTGTTTAGAGGGGTGGAAATCGGCAAAATCGCAAAAATAGATATTGTCGCGGATTTAGATGATATGAGCTTTAGGCTTCCTGTTTATATCAATATCAACCAATCGATATTAAAAAAATATGGGCATAGTGAAATTGGAAATAAGAAAAGGTTTGTAACACAAATGGTCGACAGGGGATTAAAAGGACGGCTCACATCTCAAAATATTCTGACCGGGCAGTTGATGATTGAGTTGGAAATTATGCCCGACCATCCGATTGTATATCGCGGCGGTGTGGGGAAGGTTGTCGAAATTCCTACGGTTCTATCGCCAATGGGCGAGTTGTCAAAAGGGTTTCAGGATTTGCCGATAAAATCTGTGTTGGAAAACTTTAATAACCTCATAACAAATACAAACAATAAGCTGCCGGTTGTTTTAGACGAGTTGGGAGAGGCGGTAAAAAGTATTAATAGACTGGCGGATAACTCTGATGCCGATAGGGTGTCGGCAATTGATAATTTGAATAAAACAATTAAAGATGTCGGAGAAGCGGCGCAGGCGCTGAGAAGTTTTGCCGATTATATAGAAAGACATCCCGAGGCATTATTAAGAGGAAAAGGAGGATATTAGATGAGAAAAGTTTTAATTTGTTTTTTGTTGGTTTTGGTTACGGCGTGTGTTTCAAGCAAACCAAACAGATTTTATAGTCTGGCGTCTAATGAGCCAGCCGGCGCGGATGTTGTGACAAAGAAACTCCTTGTCGGAATTGATACGGTGTCTGTTCCTGGGTATTTGGAACGTCCGCAGATTGTGACAATTAAGAATAACAGCGAGCTTAATTTGGCGGAGTTTGACAGGTGGGCTGAGCCAATCTCAAATGCTTTGCAAAGAATTATCGCGTCTAATATGTCGTCTGTTATGAAAAATGCCATGGTAAAGCCCGCAAGCGTAAACAGGCGTTCGTTTAATTATATTGTCTCCGTGGAGTTTAATAAGCTGGACGGCAGGTTCAATGACAAAGTTTTGCTGGAAGCATGGTGGACTGTGGTTGATAATAATGGAAGAATTGTTGTAAACGAAACAAGCAGATATGAAGCTCCTTTAGGAGATAACTATGATGAATTGGTCGAAAAACAAAGCGAACTTGTCAGCAAACTCTCTGTTGATATAGCAAAGCGGATTGGCAGGCTTAAATAAAGAAAAAGGGAAGCTTTCAAAGCTTCCCTTTTTACAATAATCCGCATCCGAAATGCTAGTCGAAGTGTTTTTCCAAAAAGTCAAAAACGAGTTTTTGTCCGTCTTCTCCAGTCTTTACCAGAATCTTTACCGCCGCGTCTTTCTCGAAAACAATTACTTGCGATGAGAAATTGGTTTGATGTCTATCGCATGTTTCAATAGTTTGTTCGACGATATCTGCGAAATCTCTTTCAGCGAGAGAGAGGCGGGGGTTGAAAGAAGAATACTTTTCCTTGTTAAAGATGACTTCGCCGCCGCGGCATTCTTCTGCGGCAAACGCGTCTTTTCCTGTTATGACCGTCATCGGAACAGCAAGGTTGCATTCGCCGCCGCTGGTATATATCGACACAGCTTTGTGTATCTTAACGTCAGCGTTTTTACCCGCAAAGAAAGCCAAAATTTCGTTGTGGGACTCTTCCACGTTTGTCATCACCTGTTTGATATTGTCTGTACCAACAGATTTTGAAAGATTTTCTACCGCATAGAAGAAAATCAGGTCTTGCATTGTGTTTTCCATTGTCTGAGGATTTTTGATTTGTAAAATAAAAGCATGTAATTTTGAATATTGGTATTATGGCACAAAAAATATGTTTGTCTATGTCAAAAAAAAGAGAGTATCTAAGATACCCTCTCTTTTGAAAATGAAAATCCGTTTTCTACCAGTTGTACCTCGGATGTTCGAAGTGGACTTTACTGTTCGGAAATTCTTTGTGAAGCTTGTACACATACGCCTTGCGCGCTTCGTTTACAAGCAGGCTTTGAGTGCCTTCTCCGCTCATCTTAAATGTCCCTCCGACCTCGACGTTTCCGTTCTTCTCATACAAAAAGCTCGAGAACAACGCTTTGCAGTCGATGTTTGCTTTCGAGGTTTGGTTGAGTTTATACCAGGTGTCGCCGACGTCTTCTATTCTCATGTTGTATATTGTGAGAGGATACGCGTTATAGCTTTCGGCGGCAGGTCTTGGTATGCCTGTAGAAATACGTCCTGTCATTTTTTTGCTCACGAGCTGTTCAAGTTCTTTTTCCCTTTCTTCGCAGTCGATGTCAGCTTCAAAATATATGCCGACGCGGCATACGGAACCGTTTGATAAACCGAGGGCGGGGTAGACGGGAAGTCTCAAATCTGAACTAAGCTCTGAAGCCAGGTTTCTTGCGAGGTCTAAATCTCCTTGATTCAGATACTCATAATAAAATGCTTTATTCATGTTAAAAGGATTTATTATTTTGTTAAAAAATTATACGGTCATTGATAATAAAAAGCAGTTTTATTATAGCGCCGGAAAATATGTTCTGTCAAAAATTTTTGCAGAAACAAACAGAAAAAAACAGCCTCGCAGTTTTTGCGGAGGCTGTTTGACAATACAAAGGTTTCTTTATTTATCGTAAGGCAGTTTTATAACTTCCCTTGTCTGGGTTGTTGTAATTGTTTTGCTTACAGAATCTTCAGATTTCTTTGTTTCAGCGGGCTGATAATTTGGAAAAACCGCTTTCATTGTGTCATTAACTACAGAAGCGCTGAGTTTGTCAGTAAGCTCTCTGAGAAGTTTTTCGCAGGATAAAGCTTCAGATTCAGTATCAATTGATGCTGAAGCAACATCTGTAAATATTATTTCAGTTGTCGCTGTTTCAACCAGATTATAGTTTACAACCATTTTTGCAAAACTTTTTGAGTAGGTTTCTCCAGTAGGCTCAATTTTCTTTGTGTTTGTAAAGCTTTGAAACTCGTTGATTGTGCCGATAATCATATAGTCTGCGGTAGCAAGATTGCCAAGTTTAAGTTTGTCTTTGCTTCTTGCCAAATCAGACGCGGAGAGTTCCATCTCGCTGCTGTATTCGTATAAATCATCCCTGCTTAAAACGGAGAATAATTTAGTTCTTGAAACGCCTTTATTTAAGCTGGCTGCAATATTGTGGTTTACAGTGCTTAAAGGAATGCTGTTTTTGCCGCAGCTGTATGTTCTAAGACCTTTAAACGGCATTACCGCGATTGTATGTTCTGGCTTCTGAACAATCTCGGGAGATTTATATTCCTCTTTGACAACTACTGTGGTTTGAACAACTTCTGGAACTTTAGGTTCTTCGGTTTTCATATTTTCCGCAACATCGACAACAGTATCAAGAGTTACATAAACCTTATTGTTTTTCTCTTCCATACCCTTAACCTTATAAGATTTTATCCTGCCTTGATAATGGTTTTCTATGGTTTTAATTTGTGTCGAGATATTGCCGTTTAGGTTATTGGTTTCGGCATTTGTAAAAACTTTTCCATCTTCGATTTTTATATCGACAAAATCTTTTTGGAGTTCTTTTACAATTGAAGCTGTCTGATTGATATATGCGCCGTTTGATTGCCTTACAGCATTTTCAAGACCGTTTAAAACCGCCCAGTCATAATCGTCGCCGACGCCGGTTGTTTCAATATTAGTTTCTTTGGCATTTGCCGTAATAGAAAAAGCCAAAGATAAAAGTGCTGTTAAAATATATTTATAACTTTTCATTTTTTGTCCCTCATTATTATTACCAAGTTGGAGCTTTCTTGCCTTCTTTGATTATCGGAGTTTCATTCTCCCATAAAGCAAGTCCTGTGTTAAGGTCTGTCAAAGAAAGCTGTATGTAGTATTCGACTCTTTCTTTGCTGCTGCTAAGAAAACTTTTATCAAGCTTTAAGTTTTTTTGGATTAATTTGCCAGACAAGCTTAAATCTGGAGCAACAATCGTTCCTTTTTTCGCCACGTTCGCCTGGTTGACTTCGGTAGAATCGCGCAGTTGTCTTGCCGCGATAACCATTGGGTCTTCGCCGCCATCCAAACCTACAGCTGTTGTTACCACTACTTTTCCGCTTCTGAGCAGTTGTGTCCTGATTTTTTTAACCAGCTCATCGGTATCAAGTCTTTGCATTGTATTGTTGGTGATTCTTGATACGACCAAAACATATCTGCCGCCATTAGGATTATTAACGGCGCCTGAAGAAAGCATGTCTGCCACGGCTTCATCAGCGGCTCTTTCCCAGTCGCGGAATTCTAACTGCATTACATGACTCATCCCTTCGACCTGCGACTGGTCATTGGTATCAATTACTTTTGTACTTGCGCATCCCGCCAAAACGGCGGCTGCGGCAAATATTTTAACTATGTTCTTCACGTTAATTCTCCTTGTTTACAACGTTATTACAGAAATAACAGGTTTAGACATTATACTCGGGATTCTTATATAGACAATAGTATTTCTATCAGGCTGCACTTTTATTTGTTCCAAGAACACCATCTCGCTTGTATAGATGTTTAAGGTGTCGGATTTATTGTTTTTTATTTTCGCTATCTGCACATTTTTAGGCAGCGTATGCCAGCTCCTAATATCCGCGGGAGATGTCGAGAGGTTGTAGATAGTTGCGGCAAGCCCCGCTAACCCGGTTTCGTCATTGTTATACGCGGTATACTGCATAATTGCTTTTGTAATGGCTTGCGCCGCGGCTCTGCCTATAAGGGCTGGCAATTTGCGGTTATATTCGGCTATAAACATGCTGTCAACATCGGCAAGAATCTCCGTTTTTATGCCTGGGCTGCCGTCAGAATTTATTATTATGTTTTGAAATGCTTGAGAGCGCAATTTTGGTTTTGGCATGGAAAAGCTGATAAAAGATAAATTGTTTGAAAAGAGAAATGCCGGTATATCTATTCTTATTTCTTCAAAATCGGCAACCATGCCGTTTTCATATATAATCCATACATTTTTTTCTTTGCCGGTAGGTTTGAAGTTGGCAAGATTTTCAGCCTGAATCAAATCTTTTATAACAAAGCTGTTAAGGGGAACCATTCCCGCGACTCTTTTCATATAAGTCGCCGCGTTTTCATAATCGCTTCTGTTTTGCCCGCTGATTATAAAATATAACCCGCTTAAATAGGTGGTATACGGGTTCATATAATCTTGATACCCGCTCCATTTTTTTAAGTCTGCAAAATTTTTATTTATGGCGCCGTCTTTATTGTTATTCCATAATGTTTGGTTTTTGGTATCTAAGTCATTGAGCTGGCTTTGAGCGTCGTTGTTTGCTTTTTCAATCTGTTTGCCGAAATATTCCGCTGCCGACTGCTGTTTCGTATATGCTTTGTTTACTTCAATCCTTGCGCCCTCCGTATCATTAAGAGCAAGATAAGACAAGATTTTATACGAGCTTAAATATATGTTGTCCATAACCATCGGCTCGTAGTCAAATATACTGGCGTTGTTTATGGCGGCTGCGGCTTCTCTTGCGGAAGATTTTATAAAAGCTTCGCGAAAATAATCGTCGATTTTTATGTCGGCATTATCAAAAATGTTTATTGATGTTTTATATTTTTCTGTAAAGAATAATGCGTTTCCGGCATTTAAAGAATCTAACGTATCCAGTTTGTCAGTTTTTATTTTTTCGCCAATGCTTGTTCCCGTTGTTTTCTTTATTATGGATTTATAATCGCCGGTTTCCATATAAGCATTAATTTCAGCGGCTTTCATGCGGTGCGAGGTCCCGCACGCGCTGGTTAAAACCAATAAAACTAAAATCGCCGCTCTTTTTATCATGCCTGATGTTTCTTTTTTATTCACTTCCTTATGATATTTATATTGCCAAAGTATTCTTTATTGCTTATAAATTCAAGTGTTAAAGGAGTTTTATTAATGATTTTTTCTAAGTTTGAAAGACTTGTCGCAAGCAGATACCTTCGGTCAAAGAGAAAAGAGGGTTTTATATCTGTTATTACGGGATTTGCATTTACGGGAATAGCTTTAGGCGTGGCGACATTGATTATCGTCATGTCCGTGCTTAACGGTTTTAGAGACGAGTTGTTATCAAAGATTTTAGGCATAAACGGTCATATCGGCATCGTATCTTCAGTCGGATATCCGATTGAAGATTATGATGAAGTGATAAAAAATATAAAAATCGACGAGAATGTCGCGGCAGTCGTTCCAATGATTGAAAAGCAGGTGTTGGTCAGCAACGGCAGAAGCTCAGAAGGCGCAATGGTAAGAGGCATATCCAAAGAAGATATACTTGGCAGAGATTTATTTAAGAACGCATTCGCAAGAGTTAATATTGACGAGTATGACGGCAATGTGGTTGTAGTCGGATATAGAATGGCTAGGAAACTTGGATTGGTTGAAGGTCAGGAAATAACATTAATTTCTCCTGACGGAAAAGTTACGGCTTTTGGAACTGTCCCAAGAATAAAATCATATAAAATCATCGGAGATTTTGATTTTGGAATGTCTCTATATGACGGCAGTTATATTTTTATGCCGCTGGAAACAGCTAAAACATTTTTTGGTATGAAAGAAACCATTACCAATATCGATGTTACGCTGAAAGACGAAAATTTATTGAAAGAAACCAAGTTCGGAATTATGGAAAGACTTGGCGCGGGTTTGTTTATATATGATTGGAAACAATCGAACGCAACATTTTTCAACACTTTGGAAGTTGAAAGAAACGTTATGTTTCTAATCCTGAGCTTGATTATAATCGTCGCGACATTTAATATTATCGCGAGCATGATAATGCTGGTAAAAGACAAAGGAAGGGATATTGCCGTATTGCGCACTATGGGCGCGACAAAAGGCATGATTATGAGAATATTCTTTATTGACGGTGCTTTAATCGGCGTTGTGGGAACAATTTTGGGCGGAATTTTGGGCGTGTTGTTTTGCGATAATATAGAAAGTATCAGGCACTTTATGGAATATTTAACCGGAAGGGATTTGTTTTCCGCGGAAATGTATTTCTTATCTAAGCTGCCTGCAAAAATGGACGCTGCGGAAATTGCCGCGGTAATGTCTTTTTCTGTTCTTCTGTCATTTATGGCGACATTGTATCCGTCTTTCAGAGCCGCAAGATATGACCCGGTGGAGGCTTTGAGATATGAATAATGTGACATTATCATTAAAAGATATAACTAAAACTTATGTTCAGGGCGGTCATAAGCTTGAGGTGTTAAAATCTGTTGATTTGGAGATTAAGCCAGGGGAAATAGTCGCTCTTATCGGACAGTCCGGCTCAGGTAAAACAACAATGCTGCAAATTGCCGGTTTGCTCGACAGACCGACAAAAGGCGAAATTGTGTTAAACGGCGTAAAAAGCAGCAGGCTGGGCGACAATGCAAGAACTTCGCTGCGCAGAGATTATCTTGGTTTTGTGTACCAATATCATAATCTTTTATCTGATTTTGATGCTGTTGAAAATGTTGTTCTTCCTCAAATTATTGCGGGGAAGAAATATAAAAAAGCCGAAGAGCAGGCGAAAGCTCTTCTTGCGAGACTTGGCTTGGAGCATAGGTTTAACCATCGTCCGTCGGCAATGTCCGGCGGCGAGCAGCAAAGAGTCGCGATTGCGAGAGCTTTGGCGAATGAGCCGAAGTTGCTGCTGGCTGATGAACCTACAGGCAATCTTGACCCTAAAACCGCGGAAATAGTTTTTTCAGAGTTGGTTTCTATTGTGAGAGAAACAGGACTATCAGCGCTTATCGCTACTCATAATTTTGATTTGGCGGGTAAAATGGATAGAAAAATTCAAATTAAAGAAGGCAGGCTTCTTGATATTTGATAAAGGAGAAGAAAATGAAAAAGGTTGTTTTAATAGCTTTATTCGCGTTGTTTGGTTTTAGTCAGGCGGCGGAAGCAAAATATAATCCCCCTGCGGATGTTACTACTACGAGATCTGATATTATCGCCTCAAGGTATATGAGCAAATTTGGCGAGAAGCGCGACGGGAAGTTGGAGATGTCTTTTGATGATTATATGAGACGCCCTCTTACCCGCGAGGACAGAAGAAATATGAGAAGGGATGAAAAAGACGGAGTTTTTCTTCCAGACAAGCAAAGATTTGACGCGATTGACACAAACAAAGACGGATATGTTGACCAGGAAGAACTGTCAAACTATATCAGAGGGCTTCGCGATAAAGGAAGAAATTTTTATTAAAAGTGCTTGCATTGTTATAATGTTTAATGTATAACAACCAAGTTCAGAGTATTTAAGGCTTAATTATGGCATGCCTTATTACTCAAAAAGCATCCAATTTGGTTACATTTAAGAAAGGAAGCAAAATGCCAAAATTGAAAACTAATAGTTCCGCAGCGAAGCGCTTTAGCGTTACAGGAACTGGAAAATTAAAGAGAAATTTCGCTAATAAGAGACACTGTTTATTTGCTAAATCTCAAAAAATGAAAAGACAGGCTAGAGGTACAACTTTGGTATCTGAAGCCGATGTTCAAATCGTTAAGAAATTTTTGCCATATATATAGGAGGATAAATAGATGTCTCGTGTTAAAAGAGGTGTAACAGCCCGCGCTCGTCATAAAAAAATATTGTCTATGGCTAAAGGCTATAGAGGACGCAATAAAAACGTATTCAGAGTTGCTGTTGAAAAAGTAGAAAAAGCATTACAATATGCTTACCGTGATAGAAGAAATAAAAAGAGAAGTTTTCGTTCTCTTTGGATTCAAAGAATTAATGCGGCAACCCGCAGTTATGATTTAACTTACTCTCGATTTATTAACGGGCTCGCTAAAGCCGGTATCGAGCTTGACAGAAAAGTTCTTGCAGATATTGCTTACACTGAGCCTAAGGCGTTT
Organism: Lactobacillaceae bacterium; assembly: GCA_031271345.1. Taxonomy (GTDB): domain Bacteria; phylum Pseudomonadota; class Alphaproteobacteria; order RF32; family CAG-239; genus JAQWBS01. The sequence goes on along the minus strand of JAISVX010000003.1, from coordinate 613,974 downwards.
GCCAAGCTTGTAGATAGCGCTAAGGCTGCTCTTAAGTAAGTTTTATATATAAAATAAAAAAAATAAAAAGAGTTGTCTCTTAGCGGAGATAACTCTTTTTATGTTTTAATAATATGGCAAAGCCGTCATCCTCGCGTAGCGGGGATCCAGAAAAAGGAATATAGATGGACAATAGTTATGTTTATATCATGTTTAGCAAGAAAAACGGAACTTTATACGCAGGAGTTACGGTTGACCTTATCAAAAGAGTGTATGAACATAAGAATAAAATAATTAAGGGCTTTACTGAAAAGTATGGTGTTGATAAGTTAGGATACTATGAAGTTTACAATGATTTAGAAAATGCCATAAAAAGAGAGAAGATAATAAAGAAGTTTTACAGGAAAGAAAAACTTGAATTGATAGAGAGAATGAATCCTGATTGGGAAGATTTATATGAGGGATTGTTGTGATTGGATCCCCGCTACGCGAGGATGACGTGTGAGGAATGATATGGAAAATAAAAAGTTGGATATTACAGGAAACGAGGAAAATTTGGATAAGGCATTAAGAGCTTTAGAGGTTTATAGAGAATCTGCTAAGAAAGTAGTAGAGAATATCTATAATTCTCCAGAAATAAAGGCTTTTCAAAAAGCAATCCAGGCTATTCGCGATTCAAAGTCTTTAGAAGATATTAGAGTTTCTGTGTTGGGTAAAAAAGGCACGATTACGGAAATGATGAAAAATCTTGGCTCTCTCTCTGTTGAAGAGAAGAAGGAGATGGGAAAAAACTTAAATATTTTGAAATCTGAGGTCGAGAAGGTTTTAGAAGAACAGAAAAGCGTTTTAGAAGAATCAGAATTAGACGCAAAGCTGATAGAAGAAAGAATTGATGTTACTCTGCCGGTCAGACCAGAAAATCAGGGAAGAATTCATCCCGTTTCAAAAATTTATGAAGAAGTTGTCGCAATCTTTGGTCAAATGGGTTTCTCTGTTGCCGAAGGTCCAGATATTGAAGAGGATTTTTATAACTTTACCGCCTTGAACATTCCGGCAAATCACCCGGCGCGTCAAATGCACGACACTTTCTATCTTCCGAAAGAAAAGGACGGCGGCAAAGAAATTGATGACAGCTATGTGATTAGAACTCATACTTCGCCGGTGCAGATAAGAACAATGGAAAAAGGGCAGCCGCCGATAAGGATTATTGCTCCTGGAAGAACATATCGTTCGGATTATGATGCGACGCATACCCCAATGTTCCATCAGGTTGAGGGCTTGGTTATTGATAAAAATATAACCATGGCTCATCTTAAGGGATGTTTGTATGACTTTGTTAAAGCATTTTTTGAGCTTGATGAGATTCCCGTTCGTTATCGTCCAAGTTTCTTTCCGTTTACGGAGCCGTCCGCGGAAATGGATATAGGGTGTCTTAAGACTAAAAATGAAATTAAAATCGGCGGCGGCGATGACTGGCTGGAAATTCTTGGCTGCGGTATGGTGCATCCAAACGTGTTAAGAGCGGGCGGAATTGACCCTGACGAATATCAAGGTTTTGCTTTTGGCGTTGGCATGGACAGGCTTGCAATGCTTAAATATGGTATTCCAGATTTACGAACTTTCTTCGAATCGGATGTCCGCTGGCTCAAAAATTATGGTTTTGCTCCATTGGACGAGAGTTCTATGACAGGCGGTTTAAGCAACAATGGAGGTATTACACGATGAAATTCACTATATCTTGGTTAAAAGAACATTTAGATACCTCGGCAAATGTTGAGGAAATAGCTGAAGCGCTTACAAAGGTTGGTTTGGAAGTTGAAGAAGTATATAATCCGGCGGCAAAGCTTGAAGGTTTTATAACCGCTGAAATTATTAAAAAAGACAAGCATCCGGATGCCGACAGACTTAATCTCCTGACAGTAAATGACGGCAAAGAGACATATCAGGTAGTTTGCGGGGCGCCCAACTGTTATGAAGGCTTAAAAGGCGTTTTTGCAAAAGCCGGAACGGTTATTCCTGTTTATAACGAAGCTCTTAAAGTTGGAAACATCAGAGGCATTGAAAGTTTTGGCATGATGTGTTCGGAAAAAGAGCTTTGTCTTGGAGACGACCACAGCGGTATTATTGAGCTTCCTCAAGATACGAAAGTCGGCATTAAAGCTTCCGAAGTTTTAGCAATTGATCCCGTAATCGAAATATCCATTACGCCGAATCGCGGAGACTGTTTGGGTGTAAGGGGTATTGCCCGTGATTTGGCAGCCGCTGGGTTAGGCAAAGTAAAACCTTTGGCTGTAAAAGAAACTCCGGCAAAATTTACCAGTCCCGTTAGAATCAAGGTTGAAGATTTTGCCGCTTGTCCGACTTATGTCGGTCGTTGTATCAAAGGCGTTAATAATAAAGTGGAAACTCCAAAATGGATGAAGGACAGGCTTATTGCAATCGGTCTGAAATCAATTTCTCCATTGGTAGATGTCACTAATTATATTAATTATGACTTATGCCGCCCGCTGCACGTTTTTGATGCTGATAAGCTTAAAGGAAATATTGTTGTCAGAATGGCTAAAGAGGGCGAGAAGTTTACGTCTTTGGAAGGCAAACTTTATGAGCTGGACAATAAATGCCTTGGTATTTGCGATGATGACGGAGTTGAGTGTCTGGGCGGTATTATGGGCGGGCTTGAGAAAAGCTGCTCTGCTGAAACGACAAGCGTTCTTTTGGAATGCGCGACATTTAACCCCGAGGTTATTTCGCGTACAGGACGCAAGTATAATATTGAATCCGATTCAAGGTATCGTTATGAAAGAGGTATCGACCCAAGCTCAAATAAACTTGGCTCGGATTATGCTGCTGGGCTTATTCTTGAAATCTGCGGCGGCGAAGCTTCCGATATAATGATTGAAGGCTTGGATAAAGCGGAAGAAAGAGCCGCTTATACTACTATTGAAAAGATAAAATCTTTTGCGGGTATAGATGTGACAAAAGAGCAGGTGGTTGAGATTTTGTCTCACTTAGAATTTAAGGTAAGTGTCGAGGGAGATAAAATTAAAGCCGTAATTCCTTCGTGGCGCAATGATGTTGCCATTGAAAGCGATATTATTGAAGAGGTTGTGAGAATGTATGGTTTGGATAATATTCCGGCGCTTTCTCTGCCGACAGAAAAGTTTCCAACGCAGACTTTGACAGTTGAGCAAAGAAGAGTTGTCACAGCCAAACACGAGCTTGCAGGCAGGGGAATGTATGAAACCGTTACCTGGAGCTTTACAGACTCAAGTATTGGCAAATATTTTCGCAAATCTCAAGACGAAATTTTGCTGTCAAACCCTATTGCGGCAGATTTGGATGAAATGCGCCAGTCAATTCTTCCAAACTTATTAATCGGCGTGAGAAACAATATTGCCCGCGGTTATTCGGATGTTTCAATCTTTGAAGTTGGTCCGGAGTTTTACGGTCGCAAGCCTTTGGAGCAGAAAACTGTTACCGCAGGCATTAGAAGCGGCAAGACCTCAAAGAAAAGCTGGATTGGCGATGTAAGAGAATATGATGTGTTTGACGCCAAGGCGGATGCGATGGCGGTTATTGCCGCGGCAAACGGTCCTTATGACAATGCGCAGATTACTGCTGACGCTCCCCAATATTATCATCCGGGCAGAAGCGGCGTTTTGCGCTTAGGAAAGAACGTATTGGCTTACTTTGGCGAGCTTCATCCTTCTATTTTGAAGAAGCTTGGAGTGAAGCAAAGAGTTGCAGCTTTTGAGGTTTATATGGATAATATCCCGGTTCCGCGCGGCGCAGCGTCAAAAGCCAAGAAAAAACTGGAGCTTTCTCAGTTCCAGCCGGTTGATAAGGATTTTGCTTTTGTTGTTGATAAAGATGTTCCCGCGGCTAATGTTATTATGGCTGCGAAAGGGGCGGATAAAGAGAGTATTGCCGATGTTAGAGTGTTTGACCTTTACGAGGGGGCGAACCTTTCGGCGGGCAAGAAATCTCTCGCTATATCGGTAACATTTCAGCCTAAGGAAAAAACTTATACTGATCAGGAAATTGAAACATTAATGAACAAAGTTATTGTGGCGGTTGGTCAGAAAACCGGGGGCGTAATCAGAGCATAGTTTTTGTTTATATTTAACAAGGGGGCGGTTTTATAACCGCCCATTGTGTTTATTGCGGTTTAAAAGTCGAAAGCCGACTAGATTTTTACATCTAGCCAGCTCCCTTGTTAGGCAAATCGAAGCCAATTACTTGACAAATCGACTTTCTTGTAGCTCTTTACTCTCGGTCTGAACACGAGGAATTTTCCTATTTGAATATGCACTCCGAACAGAGCGGCGATTGGAACGATAATGATTCCAAACAAATAGAAAAGAAAACCTACGATGTGACCAAAAAGGGCGACTACTAAGCTGATAATTAAGCCAGCGATGAGACCAAACCATAAGAAAAAGGTTTCGAAACCAAAGCTGTCAACATTATACCATTTGCCACTGTCAAAAGTTCCAAGAAAGAAACTAAAAACAATGCAAGCTGCAATGATACCGATAACCCACCAGAAGTTTTTTACAACAAATCTGATAATACCGGTCATTCCACCTTGGAAAATAGTATAATATATAAAAACTATCGCAAAAATAGCGCAGAACGCCCAACATCCGTATTTCAATAATTCTTCCATATTAAAAATATTTAAATGTACCAGAGGTACGGTTTCGCATAATGTTCACTAAAAAAATTGTAAGTACCCTTATGATAGCACAAATATTTTTTTTGTACAATAGATAAAATCAAATATCTTTTATAATTGATTGTTGGCAGATTATAAGGGATTTTAGTTGGACAAAAATTATAGCGTCGGCCATTCGTCTTTGGAAAGCTGCTCCAAACTTGGCATTTTTTTTCCGAGTCTAAAGCCATACATCCAGTAGTTTGCCATAACTCTTTCAATATATATGCGTGTCTCGCGGGAAGGAATTGCCTCAATATACATTAAAGGGTCGTTTTTATACCTTGTTTTCTTTTTCCATTTTAACAAGTTTCCAGGTCCTGCGTTGTATGCCGTCATCATATAAAACAAATTCCCTTCAATGTATGGTTTTTCAAAGAGATAGTTTACATATTTTTGTCCGATACCGAGGTTATACTCCGTATCAAATAAAGCCGCGGCATTTTGTTTGATATTTTTATCGTTGCTTATATAGAGAGCCGTGTTGGGCATTATCTGCATTAAACCTAAAGCGCCGCTTTTGCTTACGGCTTTCGGATGAAAAACAGATTCTTGCTTGACCAAGGCTAAGACCAAAGCCTGGTCGGATTGCCAGACGCCGCTGTCCCAGTCTGGAACAGGATATGTTATACAGTCATAATATATGTCGTTGTCATCATCTTTAAGATTGTTGGAAATATGTATTGCGACCCCATGCATTTCATACTGCTCGGCAATGAACATGGTTATTTCTTTTTGTATGTTGTCTAATGATTTGTATTCTTTGTATATTTCGTCCGCGGCGAGTCTGTCTTGCCCTATCGATGCAAGAAGTACGGCTCTTTGAAGAGCGGGAGACGCCAAAATGTGGTTTATATATTCATAATTGGAAAAGTCGGCTGAGAAGGAGTAAAAATCCCAATTGTAATCGCATTTTATTCCCAGCTTATAATTAGCTAAAATTCCATAAAATGTTCTTTTATGTTTTGCCGCTTCTTCCAGAGCGTCTTTAGCGAGAGCCGGCTTATTAAGTTTCATATATGCCCTGTATGCCCAATATCCGCCGGCGGACATCATCCAGTCATCGTTTATGTCAAGTCTTGCAAGCTTGTCAAAAAGTTCGGCGGACTTTTTATAATCTCCGAGCCTCCATGCGGCAAGCCCTCCAAACCAGATTGCTGTTACATCATTGCTTCTTCTTCTCGGTTTTGCGGACCACTCGAGCGCTAATTTATCATAATTGTCTGTAAAATATAGGGTTGTAAGCGTTGCCGCCATTGAATCCCAGGTTCTGTTTGGCACGAGTTTTCTAAATTTTGGGTTTTCAAGAATATATTTTGCCGATTTTGATTTTCCTGAATTTATGTATCCGCGAAATTTTTTTACAAGATTTAGAACATATTTTTGATTTTCTTTTGATAAATTGGAAAAATATTCAAAGTTCCAGTTATATCCGGGCGTTCCTTCGGGGATTGCATTTGAATATGACAAAGACTCTTGAAGTTCTTCCGAGCTGCCTTTTATGACCGCCAGTCTGTATATTTTGCTGTATTGGGGGTAATCGTTATATTTTTCCAGCCATTCCAACAATTCTTCATACGAAGAATCATAAGAGCGCGACATGTATTTTTGCGCTAAAACATGACCAAGCAGAATGTCGTTTTCTATTTTTCCGCGCCTTTTTTCTTCTTTATCCCATCTTTCCTCTTCTACGGCCGCAAACAATTCTTTATATATACTTAAATCTTTATTGCTGATTTCAAGGTTATCAAGAATTTTGCTATATGCTTTTTTATCGATTATTTCTAATTTTTTAACATCCGCATAAGCGTTGTTAAATGTTCCTAAGATAAGGGCTGCGACAACAATTGCTATACTAGATGATTTTTTCTTAAACACAGAATTTTATCCAGCGGCTTTGCGTAGCCATCTGATTTTGTCTGCACATTCTTTCTGAGTAAAATCGCGGACTCTGCATCTATTGACAATAATGTTTGGAGCTTTGTCAAGAGAGTAGCATCCGTCGCCTATCAGGGTGTAGTTAACATAGGTGTTAACATTGGGAGTAATATCGCTGAAGCTGATAGGCGTTTCAAGCTCCGGCCATTTTAATCTTACGCTTACATTATTGATTTTGCGGTCAAGGGTAGACAGCACGATAAAGCGGACATTGCACAGGATTTTTCCAGACATCGTTGTTCTAACGCTGAAATTGTCTAGATAGATAAATATGTATCTGTCTTCTTTTTTATCGTCTTCAGGTTCTTCAAGTATTGGCTCCATAGATATGTGTCCTCTGACAACGCCGTCTAAAGTTGGGCGTTCTGTTTGAGGAATTTTAAGCTCTTTCTCAAGAGCATCTTGGATTTTATCGAGTCTTTCCTGTTCTATTTGTTCTGGAGTGCGTTCTTTGGGAAGGTTTTGAGAGCTTCTTCTAACAGTAGTTCTGGTCGTTGGGCGTGTTGCCGTACTCCAGCCAGGATTTGTTTGTGAAGATGTTGAAGGCGCTGCATTTGTATCTGTCGTATTTTGCTGGTTTGAAACAGGTTCAGCAAAGACTTGAGCATTTATGCCCTTTACTTGAAACAAAGAAGTAAACGCTAATAAAGATACTAGTAATAAGCAACACCTTTTCATCTTAAATCCCTTATTTAATCTCTTTTAATAATTGAGATGCTCTTTCAAACTCGGCAACAGTTTTTGAATATTCTTCGTTAATGTCTTTTTTAATGTTTTCTTTTTCTTGAAGTTTTATAGCCGCTTCTTCTTCCAAAGTAACAGGTTTAAACTCGCGATAATATTCCTGATTGTTTGGAGAAACAAATTTGAACAGGTTTGCGCATACTGTAGCGCTTCTTGAACCGCTTCTTGATTGAGAAGCAATGTTGCATGATCTAACTCTTAATTTTACATCATCCATAAGCAGGAAACAACGGTCAGACTGAAGTCTGGTTCTTACAACAGCTTGTTTCATTGCCTGCACGGCAGGAACCTCAATGTTTGCAGTTACGGTTGAACTTGCATTTCTTGAAGAGGAAGCTCTTCTATCGTTGTTTTTTTCTTCATCCAAAAGAATTTTTACAGTGTCGTCATCCCATGTTAAATCAATAGACGCGCCATTGATATTTTCGTTTGAACGGTTAAAGAAAGTTACGGCAAAGTCGCAAGATGTTGTCTGACCATCACTGTTGGTAACAGGTTTAATGTCATGAATCTTGAATAAAATAGCTGGGTTTTCTACAACAGCGGCTTTAGCGCTGTCATCTGCTGCTTTAGCTGTGTTGATACCGGCAGCTAAAATTAGTCCCAATGCTCCAACAAAAACTTTTTTATTATTGATCATGTTATTTCCTTACATAATGTTAGTTAAATGTTTTAAATAGATAATAATCTAATTTGTTGCATTTTACCAATAAATAATGAACAAAAAGATAAAATTTAGCAAATATTTTTTTTCAACCTTAAAAAATCTGACCAAGCTTTTGCTTTTTGTCCTGCGTTCCTCAATAAATATGCGGGATGGAAGCTAGCCAGCACCTTTATTATTTTTCCATTTTCCGTTTTATATTCAAGCCATCTTCCTCTCAGCTTTGATATTGGCTCCATGTTATCAAACAGCGAGTTTGCCGCGCTTCCGCCTAAAATAAAGATATATTCCGGCGATACAAGTTCAATTTGCTTCTTTAAGAAAGGAAGGCAGACGGCTTTTTCGCTGTCTGTAGGAGTTCTGTTGCCCGGCGGTCTCCATGGCAAGACATTGCTGATAAAACAGTCTTCTCTTTTTATGCCTATTGCCGCAAGCATTTTGTCAAGAAGCTGCCCGCTTCGTCCGACAAATGGTTTGCCAATTCTGTCCTCGTCTGCTCCGGGAGCTTCGCCTATAAACATGATTTTTGCTTTTTCGCTTCCATACCCAAAGACAGTGTTGGTTGCCGTAAGCTTTAGCGAACAGCCGTCAAAAGATTTTACCAATTCTTTTAATTCGTCAAGGTTTCTTGCTTTTTCGGCGGTTTCCCGGGAGCTTTGCCGCGCCGCGATGGTCGCTTGCGCAAGATTGGTGGTCGCTTGTCTTGAAGATGCCGTCACAGGCGCGCCTGCCTGTGGTTCAACAGCTTTTTTTTCAAGAGAAAAAGGAATATCTCCGACAGTTTCATCAACGCCGGATTCTATATACCATTCGAGAATGTTTTCTAAGCTGTTTATCATGTTTTCTAAGCTAAACTAAATCTAATTATTTGCAAGCTTAATAATCATTTATTTACACAAAGGAGTTATTATATTATATTTGAAAAAGGTTCTAAATAAAATAGTTAGGGTTTTAAGTCAGAATGTTTAAGGTTAAAATAAATTTGGTGTTCGCCGCCGTTATATGCGCGGTTATTGCTGTGTCGGGCTGCGATTGTTTTAATGATAACTGCAAAAAAGGCGACGCTTCGGTTACGGCTGTAAACGAAACATTTAAAAATGAAAAATATGGCTATTATTTAGCCGGCAGGGTGGCTCATTTGCGCAGAGATTTTAATTCTGCGGCTGATTACTATGTCGAGGTCTTGAAAAACGATCCGGCAAATGCAGACCTTATCGGCAGAGTTTATGTTATATTGGCGTCCGAAAGCAGAATTTCCGAAGCCGCAATATATGCCAGAGAATCACTCAAAGCCGGGGATGATAACAATTTTACCTATATCATTATTGCCGTGGATGAGATGAAAAAACAGCAGTATGAGGACGCTGTGAAGACTATTTCCAACCTTAAAGGTCCTGTTTATGATGAATTTATTGCCCCTTTAATGATTGCCTGGGTAAAAACTGGCGAAGGAAAAAGAGAAGAAGCTTTAAAACAGCTGGAAAAAATAAAGAACGAGCCAGGGCTGGCAGCTTTATATAATTTTCATGCAGGCATGATAAATGATTATTTTGATAATAAGGAAGAGGCGGAAAAACACTATCGCTATTTGATGGACGAAGCAAAGATGGATATGTCGTACAGAGCTTTGCAGCTGATTTCTAATTTTTATATAAGGCACGGCGAGCAGTATAAAGCTATTGAGCTTATCAAGAGATATACTGATGATAAAAACATGGTGGACATGCTTCAACGGCTTTGCATAAATGTTGAAAATGCCGACCCGGACAATACAAAAAAGATTTTAGCCAATGCTGACGATGGTTTGGCGGAGGCGTTGTTCAGTATTGCCGCAACTCTGCGTCAGGGTCCGATTGGCATGGACTTAGCCCACATATTTATCTGTCTTTCAATATACAGCAACCAGGATTATGATTTGGCTAAACTGCTTTTGGCAGATATACTGGAAGCTAGAGGAATGTATGATGACGCTGTCAGAGTTTATGATGAAATCGGTTCGGAAAAAGAAACATATTATACAGCCCAGATTAAAAAAGCCACAGCTTACACAATAATGAAAGAATATGGAAAAGCTGAAAAAGTGTTGAGAGATTTGATTAAGGATAATTCTGATGATTATCAGGTTTCTTTGGACTTGGCGGATAATTTGAGAATGCTTAAAAAGTTTGATGAAGCGATATATTTTTATAATAAAGCGATTGGTAATATTAAAGAAGTTCAGCCAAGAAACTGGGTGGCTTTCTATGCTTTGGGCGTCGCGTATGAAAGAAACGGCGAATGGGAAAAAGCGGAGGAAAGTTTAAAAAAGGCAATAGAGCTAAGCAACAACCATTATGTTCCGACCAATTATATCGGCTATTGCTGGATTATTCGCGGAACTAATATTGAAGAGGCTTTTTCTCTGATTGTAAACGCCTACAGTCAGGCTCCCAATGACGGGCATATAATAGACAGTCTGGGCTGGGCTTTGTATAAGTTGGGGCTGTATGATAAGGCCGTCGAATATTTAGAAAACGCGTCGGAGATTGAGTCTGCAAACGCTCTCATCAGCGACCATTTGGGAGACGCGTACTGGATGGCGGGAAGAAAAATTGAGGCGGCTTTTCAGTGGCGTCATGCTCTTGTTCTAAAGCAGGATATTGAAGAAGTGAACGTTGAGACGGTGAAGCAAAAGCTGGAAAATGGTTTGGCTTCCGAAGAGGTTCCGCCTTTTGATGAAGAGCTGATAAAGAAAAGATTAGAAGAACTTTCAAGAAAGTAAAACAAAGCCTCTGAAAGGAGGCTTTGTTTATAATAAGATATTGTTTTTTATTTTAACAGTTTTCTCGCCCCTTGTATGTGAACATTATATAAATTCATTATGCAGTTTTCTATTTTACCAGCTAAATTGATTAGTAGATTTTCATCTTTCCAGCCTTGCGCTGCAACGGGGTCTTTATTAATGGAAATAACATTTCCCCTCCAAGGAGCTTGAAATTTGTTTTCAAACTCCTTGGAGGTTAATCCAAGTAAAAAGAGCAGGTTTTCTTCGGTTTCTTCAGGATTGTCGGAGGCATGGACTAAATGTCCTCCGCCAGTTATCTCTCTATACTTGTATTTGGCTGATAATATATTTATGTTTTTTCCCGACTTATGATACGGACTATTGTCATAAGCGGCTATTAATAAAAATTCTTCTGCTCCCACTTGTCTGGTTTTCTTCTGTGCTTTTAGGAGTTTTTTGCCGTAAAATCTTGAAATATTATGCGTGAATGAATTTTTTGACCAATTAATGCTAAAAATTTGGACAATATCAAACTTTAAAGAAATATCGTTTAGAATTTCTTTTTCTTTATATCGGGCATTATGCCAAACTATAAATAAATGTAGTTCTTTTTTCACAAAGCTTCTCCAAAATTTTAATAGTGCAGAAATTTAAAGCGGCGGCTTCAAATTTTTAGTCCACATTAACTATGCAATTGGAGGCTCGTTGATGGTTTGTATGAAGTCCTGATGGAGTTTTTGGTCGATTATAGATAAAAATGCGATGGTTTTCTCAGTCGGAATAAAGTCTTGCTGACTCTCAACTAAATTAAATATTAAAATATTATAACTTGAAACAACTTTAACATTTATGCTGTCTTCTGCATCCTGGTCAAGTTCGTTTGTTGATGAAAAAGCGGCTTTTCCATTAACTAAAATATCGCTCGTATCTATGATGTCAAACGCAGAAACAAGTAGAGATATGATTATTAATATTGCACTAACTTTCTTCATAATGTCTGAATTATATATAATAATTGCCTCTTTTTCAAACTAAAAATTGTCTTTTCAGACTATTTTTAGTTTGCTTGTCTATAAGAAAATGAAATTTAACCATAGATTAAGGCAATCATGAAAACATCGGCTAAAGTTCTGCTTCTGTTTACGGCTCTTTTAATTGTTATTATTATTGAGAGTCTGACTGAAATTGATGTTGTCTTACTAAACGATTTTTATGATTTTCAGAAGCGTGAATGGTTCATTACTCCCGCGGAACACCAGCAGCTCAGCTTCATTTTTTATAGAGGTTCAAAACAGTTTGTTACTTTAATCGGAACTTCCTGCGTAATTTATATGCTTTTGTCGATAAAGATAAAAAAATATCGATATAACGCTGCGGCGGTTCTTGTCGTTTTGCTTTCAACCATGACTGTGTCGTTAACAGTGAGCAAGCTGAAAGACGTTACAAACATACATTGTCCGAATAAGCTTGAGATATATAATTCAAAATATAAATACGAAAAATTTCTAAGCAGGATATTTGAGGAAGGCAGCGCAAACGAAAAGAACGGCAGATGTTTTCCGGCGGGACATGTTACCGGGGCTTTTTCGCTGCTTTCGCTCTATTTGATTTTTAGGGATAGGCGAAATAAAATCATGGCGTTTTTATTTTCTTTTGTATTGGGAAATATCACAGGCACTTATCAAATGATGAGGGGAGAGCATTTTATTTCTCATAATGTTGTCAGCATGATAATATCTTTATTGGTTATTCTGTTTTTAAAATTTGCGGTCGGGAAGGCTTTGCTTTATATAAAAAAGAAAAGCCATGCTGATTATTGGAAAGATGTGGATTTTCAATATGTCAGCTGACAAAATTTTCGTATTAAGAATAAAAAACAGCCCCTCTTTTGAGGGGCTGAAGTTTTATACGCCTTCAAATTTTAGATTTTCTATCTGCTTGAAGTAGTCAACGGTTTTCGGCAATAATTTTGAACATGCCGCGTCATCGCATACAATTATTCCATGCTGATGCATTTGAAGAGCGCTGGCAGCGCACATGTGGTTGACGCCTTCTTCGATAGTGTCGTGAATTGCCTGAGCTTTGCTTGCTCCAGACGCCATAATCAATACTTCTTCGGCGTCCATAATCGTTCCTACTCCGACGGTTAAAACAGTTTTAGGAACTTTGTTTATGTTGTTGCCGAAGAACCTTGAATTATCTTCTCTAGTTTCCTGGGTCAAAGTTTTTACCCTTGTTCTTGATGTTAAAGAAGAGCCTGGTTCATTAAAGGCAATGTGTCCGTCTGTTCCAATTCCTCCAAAGAAGAGGTTGACGCCGCCGTAATGTCTCATTTTGCTTTCATAAGTCGCGCATTCTTTGGCATAGTCTTTTGTCATGCCGTTTAGTATGTTGATGTTTTCTTTTTTTATATCAATATGGTTATATAAATTTTCGAACATGAAGTGAGCATAGCTTTGAGGATGGTCTAGGTCCAGCCCGATATATTCGTCCATGCTGAAAGTAACAACATGTTGGAAAGATAGCTTTCCGCTTTTAAACATGTTGACTAATTCTTTGTAAACACCCATTGGCGTCGAACCCGTAGGCAGACCCAAAACAAAAGGTTTTGCGGCTGTAGGGCGGGCAACTTTAATTTTGTTTGCTATATAGTTAGCCGCCCATTTTGCACATTTGTCATAATCTTTCTGAATAATAACTCTCATTTATTTTTTCTCCTGGTAGATTTGCCCGTCAATTATAGTATTTATTATCTCAAAGTTTTGGTTAAAAATTACTAAATCTGCATCATATTCTGGAACAATTAATCCTTTATTTTGAATTTTCAATATACTAGCCGGGTTTGCCGTTGCTGTTTTTACGGCTTTTTCAAGCTTTATTCCGTAACTTACAAGATTTTTTATGCCTTCAATCATGGTCATTGCAGAGCCGGCTATTACTTTATCCGATTTTCTGTAAAATACATTGTCGAAGAAAACTTCTTCGCCGTTGGCAAATAAGCGGCTGCCTTTTTGTTTGGTCGGCTTTAGTGAGTCTGTAATCAAGACTAATCTGTCTAATGGTTTTGATTTGAACAGAAGTTTTATTAAATTGGGATTTATATGAACGCCGTCGGCAATAATTTCGCATGACATTTCTGGATGGATAAGTATCGCTCCGACCGCGCCCGGGTCTCTGTGGTGCATTCTGCTCATTGCGTTGAAGATGTGGGTCGTATGCAGTATTCTCGCCTGCATGCCCTCAAGCATTTGTTCGTATGTAGCGTTTGTATGTCCTGCCTGAAGCACTATCCCCTGCGCCAGACAAAAGAGCGCGAGTTTTCTCATGTCCTTTAATTCTGGAGCGACTGTCATATTTATTATATGGTTTTTTGAGGCTTTTATAAGTCTTTTCATCAGTTCTATATCAACGGGAGATATTGAGTCTTCTTTTTGGACGCCAAGACGCTCTTTTGAGATAAAAGGTCCCTCAAGGTGCATTCCCAGAATATGGGCGCCTTTTTCTTTTCCCATTGCATCGACAACGCTTTTTATTGACTTTATCAATTCTGGTTCCGGCATTGAATATATAGTTGGGATGAAAGAGGTTACGCCGTATTTAGGCAGTATCTCCGACATTTTGAGTATGGAGTTTTTATCCATGTCTTCGGTGCCGTACCCGCCGATGCCGTGCAGGTGGGTGTCAATAAATCCCGGCGCGACATAAGAACCATAAGCGTTTATGAACTTGACATTGTTGTCAAAAGACTTTTTGTTGAACCTGCTTTCGCTAAATACGTCGACTATTTTTTTGTCTTCAATATAAACAGCGCATTCTTCCATTATGGAAAACCCTGTAAGAACAGTTGCGTTATGTATGCAGATAGCGCTTTTCATTATTCAACTCCATAAAAATTTTTTTTGATATTTATATATTGTCAAAGTTTAATAAATATTGCAAATTAAAAGTTATATAAAAGGAGATAGAATATGTTTTTTAAGATATTTAAAAGATTCTTTGACGCGAAACCGTTTAATCAGGGGTATCTTCCCGAAGAGGACGGGCATAAAATATTTTTTATGGAAATTGGGAATCCTGACGGCAAACCCGTTATAAGTTTTCATGGCGGTCCCGGATACCGCTCGCGGGCAAACTCCTCAAAAACTTTTAATCTTAAAAAATACAGGGTAATACTTTTCGACCAAAGAGGCTGCGGCAGGTCAATCCCTTACGGCGAAATGAAAAACAATACTGCCGCGAAAGCTGCGAGTGATGCAAAAAGGCTTTTGGATTATCTAAAAATTAAGAGAAAAGTTATTGTCAACGGCGGTTCGTGGGGGTCGACTTTAGCTTTGCTTTTTGCGGAAACGTATCCTGAAAAAATTGAGAAACTTATTGTGAGCAAGATTTTTCTTGCGAATGCTTCCGATGAAAAATGGCAGGCGGAGACCTCTGGTTTGTTTTATCCCGATATGCTGGAAAGACTAAAAGAAGGAGCTAAAGGCTCTGCGGATATGAAAAAATATTATGCGGATTTAATAAACTCAAATAATCTTGTCGAGCAGGTAAGAGCTATTGAGCTTTATGGGAGTTATGAGAATGTTTTGGGTTCTCTAAACCCAAAGCTTGGGTTCTCGGAGCTTGACGCTGATGTAATCGGGAGCATGAAGATATTCATCAATTATACGGCTGAGGAGTTTACTCTCAAAAAAAATCAAATTATGAACGATATTGAAAAAATAAAAAACATTAAAACTCTTATAGTTCATAACAGGCTGGACATGGTTTGTCCTTTGCGGAACGCCTATGAACTGCATAAAGCTCTTCCAAAATCCAGGCTTGTTATCGCTCCATACATGGGACACTATGGCAAAGGACTTTCAATGGTTATAAAAGAAGAGATAAAAAACTTTTTAGATTAAGAAACTTTTTAATGGTTTTAGGTTGTAAGGTTTAATCTGCAATATTATATTTATTTAACGTTTTTATAATGTTTTTTTGCTATAAATAACTATAAATTTTATGTCAAGGAGTTCTTATATGCATGATGCGGCCGCGGTAGTTCAGAAAGGTATGCTGTTTGGAATGAACCAAACATTGGTAGCTGTAACGATAATGATAATTTGTTATCTGGTTATTTTTACTGAAAGACTTAATCGGGCTGTTATCGCGCTTTTTTGCGGCGGACTCATGGTTATTTTGGGAGTTTTGTCTCAGGCAGAGGCTATAAGGGCAATTGATTTTAATACTCTGGCGCTTTTGGTCGGTATGATGATAATAGTGTCGGTTACGGAAAAAACCGGTATTTTTCAGTATATCGCGATTTGGTCGGCTAAAAAGGTCAGGGCAAATCCGCGGGGGCTGCTTGCCGTTTTAACCGCGGTAACAGCTCTCTTATCTGGTTATATTGACAGCGTTACCACGGTTTTATTGATGACGCCGATTATATTTCAGATAACTAAAAGGCTGGGCGTCAGACCGTATCCTTATTTAATGCTTTCAATCTTTTCGTGCAATATCGGCGGTGCGGCAACGTTAATCGGAGACCCCCCAAATATTTTGGTCGGTTCAACTCTGAACTTAAACTTTATGGATTTTGTCGTTAATATGATGCCTTTATCCTATGTGCTGGTTATTGTTTTGATAATTGTTTTTGACTTTATCTGGGGAAGGAAGCTGGCGGCAACTCCAGATGCCAGAGAGCTTGTTATGCAAATGAACGAAAAAGATTCGATAACCGATAAAAGGCTTTTGAAGCAGTCTTTGTCTGTTCTAATCGGCGTAATTATAACATTTATGTTCGCGCATTATATTCATCTTGAGACCGGCACGATTGCCATGTTTGGAGCTTCTATAATGCTCATTTTATACAGCATGGATTTTAAGCAGCAAGACAGAGACCATAAGGTTGAGGAGGTATTTAATCTTGTGGACTGGACAACAATTTTCTTCTTTATGGGTTTGTTTGTCGTTGTTTTCGGTATTGAGAGTACGGGCGTTTTAACGTTAATCGGACATATTTTTGTTGAAGCTGCCGGCGGTGTTGTTCAAAAACTTATATTTCTTTTCTTGTGGGTCGGGTCAGTATTTTCCTGTGTGATTGATAATATTCCGTTTGTAGCTACAATGATACCGATTATCAAATCAATTGAAGCCGATATGGGCGGGCGCGACGCTGTTATGCCGATTTGGTGGGCGTTGATGATGGGAGCGTGCTACGGCGGTAACGGCACTCTTATCGCGTCTTCGGCAAACGTGGTTGTCGCAGGTATTTCGATGAAAGAAGGACATCATATTAAGTTCTTCCGTTTTATGGCATGGGGGCTTCCCGTAACATTTGTAAGCATTGTTATCTCAAGCATATATTTGTATTTCAGATACCCGGCTTATACTCACATGCCTTTGCCAATGTAAGAAAAAAGCCTCTCAATCGAGAGGCTTTTTTATGTCTTATGCTTTTTGTTTTCTGTCTTTTATTAACGAAACAAGTATGCCTCCGAAGAGCAATCCGAATGTTATTGTCAGCGAATGCCATGATTCAATTTTTATTCCTATATGCGGAAGGAATATCTTGATACCGATAAATATTAAAATTATCGCTAACGCAGGCTTTAAATACTTGAATTTATGAACAGCCGCTTCCAGCAGAAAGTATAATGCTCTTAAACCGAGAATGGCAAAAATGTTGCTAGTATATACAACAAACAGGTCCGTCGTAATCAAGAAAATCGCAGGTATGCTGTCCAGCGCGAAGATGACGTCCATAGTTTCAATAAGGAGCAGAGCGAAGAGCAGCGGTGTCATGAACAATTTGCCGTTGTTTTTTCTTACAAAGAATTTATCGCCGTGAATCTCGTGTGTAACATGGAAAATCTTTGACATTATATTGTATATTTTGCTGTTTTCGATTGAGGTTTCTTCCGCGTCGTCGTGTTTGAACATCTTAATGCCGGTATATATTAAGAAGAATGAGAAGACGTATAGCACCCACTCGAAGTTGCTGATTAGCGCTTCGCCGACAAGGATTAATATGGCTCTCATGATGATTGCGCCCAAAATGCCCCAGAACAAAACCCTGTGCTGATATTGTCTTGGCACGCGCAAACCCGTAAAAATTAATGACATAACGAATATGTTGTCCATAGACAAGCTTTTTTCGACCAGAAACCCTGTGAAATATTTCATTCCCAAATCCGCGCCTTTTTCATACCAGACAAAAACGCCAAACAATAGTGCGGCGGCAATATAGAACACGCAAATCCAAAAAGTATGAGCGAATTTTGGGACTTCATTTTTGCGGTTAAATACGAATAAATCTATAAAAAGCAAAAATAAAACGATAAACCCAAAAATTGTCCACATCCACTCATTTGATAAGTGTGACAAATAGTATGATAAATTTTCCATCATTATACCCTTATTATTGTAACTTCATTGATTTTTAGTATTACCTATGCTAATCGTCAAGTTAAATCTTATTACAATCTGGAGAATTTTGATGAATATTAAAAGATGTGAATGGGCAAAGAGCGAAGCGGACATTAAGTATCATGACAACGAGTGGGGCAAGCCCGACCATGATGACAAATATCTTTTTGAAATGCTTATTCTTGAAGGGTTTCAGGCGGGACTGAGCTGGAGTACAATTTTAAACAAACGGGATAATTTTAAGAAGGCTTTTGATAATTTTGATTATAAAAAAATTGCAGGGTATTCTGATGAGAAACTGGAATCATTAATGCAGGATTCGGGGATAATAAGAAACCGTCTGAAGATTTTTACGGTAAGAAAAAATGCGATTGCATTTATAGACATTCAGAAAGAATTCGGGTCTTTTGACAAATATATTTGGGGCTTTGTCGGGAATAAGCAGATAGTGAACAACTGGAAGAGCATATATGATGTTCCGGCAAAAACGGAGCTTTCAGATAAAATCAGCAAAGATTTAAAGAAGCGCGGTTTTAGCTTTGTCGGCACAACAATTATATATTCGTTTCTGCAGGCTGTCGGGATAATTGATGACCATATTGCCGGCTGTCAGTTTAAAACAAAATAATAGGAACAAAATCCTTGACAATTTGCTTTATTTATGTTACATAAATTGAGTTACTTAGAACAAGTGTGTCCAGAGCTTAAAAATCCTTAAGCTCTTTTTTGTTTTTTTATTAATGCTCTGTCATGATTTGATGTTATATTAAAAAAATATAATATAAAGAAAAAAGAACAAATCAAGAGCAAAAAATTCAAGGCTTAACCTTGAGTTTTTTTGTTTTTAAATTTAATAGAAAGGAAAAAATATGAAGAATGAGATTAGAGTTTTGTTTTTTATATGTAAAAATAGGATATTTCTACAACAAAGTTTATTGTCATAAATATTATAAAAGCTTTTTTATTAATAAAAGATAATAAATATGCAGCCATAGGTAGAGTTTTCGATATATATGTATATGGTGAAAAGAGTTTCTCGTTATAATAATCCATATTAATACCAAAATGTTCAAAAACATTAATAGAATACATAAAGTATGATTTTCCACTAAGAATACTAATGAAAATTCCTAGAAATAGTATATCTAAACTAATTTTTACTAAATATCTTTTATATACAAAAAAATAAAGCAAAGCGGTGCAAATAAAACTTGCAATAAAATTGTATGAATGGTCGTTATAAATAGTGTATGGGATATTTAGAATATGAATTCTAATATAACCAACAAAAATCCAGCTTACAGAGAATTGTAAGAGCAGGTGGGCGATATTATTATACCAATTATTTTCAATTTTATGTTCTGTCATGATTTTATATTATATTAAAAAAATATAATATCAAGAAAAAAGAACAAATCAAGAACAAAAAATTCAAGGCTTAACCTTGAGTTTTTTTATTTTTAAATTTAATAGAAAGGAAAAAATATGACTAATAATAAAGAATATGACGCATTTGAGGAAATGTTGAAACTTGTGTATAATGACATTAAAAATCTTGATAATGACAGAGATTTTGAGCAGATAAAAAATATATATACAAGTAAAAGCAACAGCATAAACCCTTATAAGATATTACTATATGAAGGATTAAAAAGGGCAGGGGCATATCCTAAAATCTACAATGATTTCAAAGATGGAAAGAGGGATCATAAAGTTCCTGCAAAAAAGATTGTTGATCAGTTTTATCATAAGGAAGAAAAGAATACTTTAGGCAAGCCCGCCGCTGTTTTTGGCACTTCTATGTCAGGCGATGATAAACAAATTCTTGATCATGATGTATGGGGAAATATTTCCTACGGATATTTATTGAAAAAGGCAGGATTCCATGATTGGGATATTGAGTATGGAGCGAAAATAGATGATATTTGGCAATCTTTTAAAGCTGATAAAGAAGATAAAAAGGATGATCCCATGGTTAAAATTGGTATGGCACTTTATGATAATTATGAAGCTCAGGGCAAAGAAATGTCAATTGATGATTTTCGCAATGAGATAATAGCTAATAAGGATAAACTTCGCAGCTATGAAAAGAGCATTCTTGCTGACCGAAGATATAGAGCCAAAGGCGGCGAAGACATGGTTGGCGTTGCCGAAAAATATGGCTTAACGGCTGAAGAGTTGATTGAGTATAACAATAATCATAAGCAAGGAGTGAAAAATTTAAGCAAGGAGCAAACGTTGCTGCCAGATGTAAAGCCTATTTTGCCAGACCCTGAGGAAAGTTTGTTAATGCAGCGAAAAAAAGCGGAAATCATTAAACAAACTCCGATTGAGTCTAAAAAGAACAACTTTTTTCAAGAGCTGCAAAAGTATGATAATCGTACGGAAGATATTTTATACAAAGACCTGAAAGATATTTCTGCGGCAGAAGTTAAAGAAGCGCAAAAAGCATTGTTCAATGTCAATGATAAAGATTTAAAGAATAAATTAGATGATAAGGTTTATTCTTGGTATCAGAAAAATTATGGCAAAGATACTCTCAAGCATGACGCGACCGGCAGGGTTATAAGCCAAGACACTGTAAAAGATACATTGCTGAAGCCAAGCGAATTGAAAAGTAAGGACGATATGGTAAAATCTGGCGTTTTTCAAAAGGCTGCCGAAAAGATGAATGAAGTTGGAGTGAGGTCAATGCAAAAAGGGTTAAATATGTTTGGTCTTGAGCCTAAGCTTAAAGAAGATAATGTGATAGGACCAAAAACCACAAGCAGGATAAAACAAGCAGCGTCTTTATATGGCGTTAGCGAGATAAACCAGAAAGCTAATATGGGGGCGTTTAGCGGTTTGCTGGAAGATAATCATGGCAAACCTGTTGAGAAGACCGATTTGCAAAAAAACGTATGGGGACTGGATAAAGATAAAGGCGGGGAGTTTTTGCAAACAAGCTTGAATAAAATAGGAGAAAGCACTGCCGGTTTTACGCCATTAAAGGTCGATAATGATATTGGAGATAAGACAACACAAGCGTTTAACGAGCTTAAAGATAATAATGAAGAACAGATAAAAACCTCTTTATTTGGATACTATGCAAAACCTGAAAACTACTATAAGCAGATTAAGTAATGATTAGAGAATGTAAAAAGCCCTGCTTTTCTAAGCAGGGCTTTAAGTTGGTTTTATTTATGCTTCGCTGTCTTTGGGAGCATAATTCGCTAAGTGTTCCAAATAAGAGCGTTTAGTTTTAACGCCCGCCTGAGCTTTGTTTACCAGGTTTTGATAATGTTCTGGATTTTGTTTTTTGACCATTTGGAATCTGGTTTCTAAATCCATATAATCAGAAAGCGGAACAGATGGAGCTTTTGAATCTAACATCAAAGCCGGTTTTCCTTGTTCGGTATTTTCTGGATTATGTCTGTATAACGGCCATGCTCCGCTGTCAACGGCAAGCTTTTGGTGAGTTAGACCATGGATTAACTCAAAGCCATGCGCGATACAGTGAGAATATGCAATTACAATTGACGGACCATTAAAAGCTTCGGCTTCGTTAAGAGCTTTAATTGTCTGCAAATCGTTTGCGCCAAATGCAATCTGTGCTACATAAACATTGCCATAGCTCATTGCAATCAAACCTAAATCCTTCTTCGGCAATTCTTTGCCGGAGATTGCAAATTTTGCAGAAGCGCCCATAGGAGTAGCTTTTGACTGTTGACCGCCGGTGTTGGAATATACGCCGGTGTCCATAACAAGTATGTTGATGTTTCTTCCGCTTGCGATGGCATGGTCGAGACCTCCGAAGCCAATATCATAAGCCCAGCCGTCGCCGCCGATAATCCATACCGATTTTTTAACAAGATAATCAGCGATGGCTGAAAGCTGGTCAATATCGTTTCCTTTGAGCTTAGACAATTTTTCTTTTAGAGTCTTAACCCTGCTTCTCTGAGCGTCAATTTCCGCGTCATTAGTTTGTGGAGCTTTCATAATCTCTCCGGCAAGTTCGGCGCCGACTTTTTCTCCTAGCTTTTCAAGCAGGTCATAAGCGGATTTTTCCTGCTGGTCGATAGAAAATCTCATGCCTAAACCAAACTCGGCATTGTCTTCAAACAATGAGTTTGCCCAAGCTGGTCCATGACCTTTTTCATCTTTGGAGTAAGGAGTTGTCGGCAGGTTTGCGCTATAGATTGACGAACATCCGGTCGCGTTTGCAACAACCATTCTGTCTCCAAACAATTGTGTCAACAGCTTCAAATATGGAGTTTCGCCGCAGCCTGCGCAAGCTCCTGAGAACTCAAACAACGGCTGGATTAACTGAGTGGTTTTTGGAAGGTTTTTGGCAACTTCTGTTCTCTTAACATAAGGGAGTTTTTCAAAGAATTTCCAGTTTTTGATTTCCGCATCCATATTATCTTCGGCATGTTTAAGATTAATTGCTTTTAATTCAGGATTTTCTTTGCTCTTTGCAGGGCATGCGCTTACGCACATTCCGCAGCCGGTACAGTCTTCGGGAGAAATTTGCAGGATAAATTCTTTTCCTTCAAATTCTTTGCCTTTGTATAATGTGGAACGGAATGATTTTGGAGCTTCCGCAAGTTCCGCTTTATTTGCAATTTTCATACGAATAACGGCATGAGGACATACCAAAGAACATTTGCCGCATTGGATACATGAAACTGGGTCCCATTCGGGGATTTCGGTCGCAATTCTGCGTTTTTCATATTGGGTTGTAGCGCTTGGCCATGTTCCGTCTACCGTAGTTCCGAAAGCGCTTACGGGAAGAGCGTCGCCGCGGCCGGCAATTATTTCTCCAGTCACATCCTGAATAAATTTTGGAGAGTGAGGAGGAACCGGCGCCAAGCAGCAGGTTTTAGATGTTGCTTCCGCAGGGATTTCAACTTTATGAAGGTGTTTAAGAGTTTCGTCAACAGCGGCAAAGTTTTGTTCAACAATGCTTTGACCTTTTTTGCCGTAAGTTTTCTTAATGGCGTCCTTAATAGCTTTGATAGCTTCAGCTTTAGGAATAACGTTTGAAATTGCAAAGAAACATGTCTGCATAATTGTATTAATACGCATGCCCATGCCGGTTTTTCTTGCAACATCGACAGCATTAATTGTATAAAAGTTGAGCTTTTTCTTGATAATTTCTCTTTGAACTTCGTTTGGCAGATGGTTCCATACTTCATTGCCTTCATAAGGAGCGTTTAATAAGAAAGTTGCGCCAACTTTGGCAATTTTCAAAACATCGATTTTTGCCATAAACGAAAATTGGTGGCAGGCAACAAAGTCCGCTTTGTCAATTAAATATGCCTGACGAATTGGTTTGTCAGAAAACCTCAGGTGTGAAGTTGTCATTGCGCCAGATTTTTTTGAGTCGTATACGAAGTATCCCTGACCATATTTTCCAGCGTCTTCCGCAATAATTTTAATTGAGTTTTTGTTTGCGCCAACCGTGCCGTCTGCGCCCAATCCATAGAATACGGAACGGACGACATCTGCGTTTTCTGTGTCTATTGTCGCGTTGTCATATTTTAATGACAAATTGGTTACGTCGTCTTCAATACCGACAGTAAAACCGTTTACAGGCGCTTTTGCCTTTATATTGTCATAAACCGCTCTGACTATTCCCGGAGTAAATTCTTTTGAAGACAAACCGTAGCGTCCGCCGACAATGGTTGGAAGAGTTTTGATTTTTCCGCTGTTATATGCTTCAGTCAGAGTTGTAACCACATCAAGGTATAATGGTTCGCCGACAGAGCCGGACTCTTTTGTCCTGTCTAATACGGAAACATGTTTTACAGTTGCAGGCATTAATTTTACAAATGTTTCAGATGGGAACGGGCGATAAAGCCTTACTTTCAGCAAGCCGACTTTTGAACCGTTTTTATTTAAGTATTCAACTGTTTCTTCAACTGTTTCAGCGCCGGAACCCATAGCGACGATTACGCTGTCGGCGTCTTTTGCGCCGATATATTCGACAACGTTATATTTACGTCCGGTGATTTTCGCCATTTTATCCATTTCTTCCTGGACAATTCTTTCGCACTTGTTGTAATAAGTGTTTGATGCTTCGCGACCTTGGAAATATACGTCCGGGTTTTGAGCTGTGCCGCGGATGAAAGGAGCTTCTGGACGCAGCGCGCTTTGAGCGACAAAATTGCGGTTTACGCCTTCCATCATCGCTTTTAATTCGTCATCGGTAAGGAGATTTATTTTCTTAATTTCATGAGATGTTCTGAAGCCGTCAAAGAAATGTAAGAATGGTACGCGCGAGCGTAAAGATGAAGTCTGAGCGATTGCAGCAAAGTCGCCTGCTTCTTGAACGGAGTTTGAACAAAGCATTGCAAAACCGGTTTGACGGGCAGACATTACGTCCGAATGGTCGCCAAAGATTGATAAAGCGCTGTAAGAAAGCGAGCGCGCAGCAACATGGATAACAAAAGGAGATAATTCGCCGGCTATTTTATACATGTTGGGAATCATCAATAACAAGCCCTGAGAAGCTGTGAAAGTGGTTGTTAATGAACCTGCTTGAATCGAACCGTGGCAAGCGCCTGCCGCGCCGCCTTCGGACTGCATTTCCTGAACCTGAGGAACTTCTCCCCAAATGTTCTTTTGTTCCGCCGCACTCCATGCGTCAGCCCACTCTCCCATATTAGAAGAAGGCGTGATTGGGTAGATTACAATAACTTCGTTCAAGCGATGTGCAACAGAAGCTGTAGCTTCGTTGCCGTCCATCATTTTTATATTTTTTTTGTCAGACATGTTTTTTCCTCTTATAATTAAGTAAAATAATATAATTTGTATAACACTTTTATAGAAAATGCTAGGTAATTTATTTGTTTTCAGTAGTTTATTATTTTAGATTTTATTTTTGGAGCCATTTTCCAGAATTATCCTGCTGCCAATAGTATGTCTCGGCATTTCCCTTTAGCTCTTTCCAATAGTTTCTGGCATTCTCAAGAGATACGGCATCGTTTCCGTCAAAAATATTTAAGACTCTTTCATATTTAAGCGTTTCGCCTAAACTCGCTTTTGCGCCGTCAACTAGAAACAGCATTTGAGCGTTGTTGGGATTGTCGTCATCTGAAGACAGCCAAATAGGCTGAAGCTCCGCGAACCCGTCTTTTTTTGAGCCGTGAGGAATGAATGAGGTTTCGCTGTATGTCCAGAGCAGCGAATTTATGAACTCGACCCTTTCTTCCGTTCCGACCTTAATTTTGATGTTTTTGCCTGAATTATATGCTTTTTCAATGAGCTTTGGAAGCACATTGTCTAATCCTTGCGTTTGTAAATGGTAAAAATCTATTCTGTTCATTCTCTTCCCAACTCGATTGTTGCAAAATAGTTCTTATCCTGGCTTAAGATATGCAGCTGTACGGCTCTGTTGTTATCAAGCTTTGCGTCATTTACGTATGATTTGGCATTGCTGACATTGAAAATTGTTTTATTGTCAATTCTTGTAATCAAATCATCTTTTTTCAGACCTTTGTTTGCAGCGTCAGAATTTGGCTTTATTTCCGCGATAATTAAACCCAGCGGATTTTCAACGACAGTTATGCCAAGCTCGGAAATTTCATGATATATCGGAACTTCAACAACCGCCGGCGCAGCGTCAGGTTTTGCGGCGGAACTGGTTTTCTCAGGCATTTTCTCAATGATAACATCAAGAACAATCTCTTTTCCCTGTCTTAGGATTTTGAATTTTGTTTTACCGCCTATTGGCGTTTCCGCAATCATGCGCGATAGGTTCTTGGTGTCATCAATTCTTGTATCGTTATATTCTATTATAATGTCTCCGACTTCCATCCCTGATTTTTGCGCGGGCGCATTATCGGTCAGAACAGATATAATCGCTCCATGTTCTTCAAAAAAAACATCGCGCTCTTCATTATTTGGACCAATGGCAACCTTTCCCGGAGTTTTAAATGTTGTTGACTGAATTCCGATGCCGACCCAGCCGCGTTCGACTTTTCTTTTGGTTTTAAGCTCGTTGACAACCCATTTAACATGGTTTATAGGGATTGCAAAGCCAATTCCCATGCTGCTTCCAGTCGTTGAGAAAATTGCGTTGTTTATGCCGATTAGCTCGCCTTGCATATTGAACATCGGTCCGCCGGAATTGCCTCTGTTTATGGAAGCGTCTGTCTGTATAAAACTGTCGTAGTTGCCGCTTTCGATGTCTCTTGATTTTGCGGAAACAATTCCTTTGGTTACGGTATTGCCCAAACCGAAAGGGTTTCCGATGGCAAGTATCCATTCGCCGACTTTTATTTTGTCAGAATCTCCAAACTCGACGGCTTTCCATTCTGTTTTTACATGCGGTATCAACAAAGCAATATCGGTTTCATTATCAATGCCGATAATGTCTGCTTTGTATGTTCTGCTGCCCGTTGTTATATGAATGGTTTTTGCGTTGTCAACAACGTGTTTGTTGGTGACAATGTAGCCGTTGGGCGAGATTATGAAGCCGGAGCCGGAAGATATTTTCGGCGCGGTAAGTTCCTCGTCTTCATATTCCGGGCTGTCGGTATCAAGCTCAATAGTTATATTAACCACCGTAGGCATAAGTTTTTCCGCAAGAACAGTAAAATCCGGCAGCGAGCATTGAGCGTTTGCCGCGCTGACGCAGTAAAAGCTCAATAAAATTCCCAATATTACGGTTCTTGTTCTCATTTACATTATTTTCCAGTCTTTATTGATTTCTTAAAAAACTCAAAAAACTCAGACTCAGGGGAAATAATCAAAGAAGTGTCCGAAGATGCCAAAGATTTTCTATAAGCTTCCAATGAGCGGTAGAAAGCATAGAATTTAGAGTCGCTGTTGGCAATTTTGGTTAAAATTGATATGGCTTCCTGATCTCCTTCGCCTTTAAGAATCTCCGCTTTTTTTCTTGCTTCGGCAACAATGATTACGCTTTCCATATCGGCTTTTGCTTTGATTTCTATCGCAGCTTTTTCACCTTGCGCCCTTTCAAATGTAGCTTCTTTTTCACGGTCGGCAATCATTCTTTCGTTCATGGATTTTAAGACTTCAAGAGGAAGATCGGCTCTTCTGATTCTAACATCCGCAATGCTGACGCCGATTTGTTTTGCTTCGCCCTTAACCGCTTCGCTGATGTCTTTCATAATTTGGTTTCTTTTTTCAGACAACAGCTCCTGAAGGGTGATTTTACCCAAAACTTTACGAACAGACGAGTTCACGATTTCCTGAAGTTTGCTTTCGGCTTGTCTTTCCATACGTACTGTTTTATAAAATTTTAACGGGTCAACAATTTTATATCTTGTAAAGCTGTCGACTTCCAAGCGTTTTTTGTCGTTTAGAAGCATACTTTGAGCCGAAGGATCAAGCCTTAAAAGCCTGTTGTCATAAAATACGACATTTTGAATAAACGGCACCTTGGCTTTCAAGCCGGGTGTCGTTTCTTCGCGCATAGGCTCGCCAAACTGCAAGACTATGGCTTGTTCTGTCTGTCCCACAACATAAAGAGAGTTGAAAGCTATAAATGCCGCGACTGCCAGAGCAATGAATGCTGAAATTTTTGTCTTACTAATCATTTTCTTTACTCCATTATTTCACTTGCAGAAGAGGTAATACATTTTGACCTTTTGCGGAAGGGTCTACGATAACGGTGTTGGACTTGTTAAGCACTTCTTCCATAGTTTCGAAATACATTCTTGTCGACGTTACGTCTTTTCCCTGCTTGTACGCACTATAAATGCTTTTATATCTTTCGCTTTCGCCGATAGCGTCGTTTACAACTTTATTTTTATATGCTTTTGCATTGTTAAGCATTTGAATGGCTTGTCCTTCCGCTTTTGGAACAACGTTGTTGTAATAAGCCAGAGCTTGCTCCTGATATTTTTCTTTATCGTTTCTGGCGCGCTGAACTTCGTTGAAAGCGTCGACAACTTGTTGCGGAGGATCCGCTTTTTGAAGCTGAACGCGGGTTATTTCAATTCCCGAGCCATATTCGTCAAGAACAGACTGAAGTTCTTTTTTGGTTTCTTCTTCAACTTTGCCACGATCTCCGGTGATAATCTCCATCATTTGCGACTGACCGACAATCTCGCGGAGAACAGACTGAGCCGCAACATATACGGTTTGGTCTGGTTCTCTTAGAGAGAAAAGATAATCTTTTGAATTTTTAATTTTCCAAACGATTGTTAAGTTTATATCGACAATGCTTTCGTCGCCGGTCAGCATGTGGCTTTCGGTAAAGTTATCATAAGAACCAGAGCTTTGTGCCGAGCCGTATCTGTTTTTTGCAGGGAAGCCGTTTCCGCTGTAGTTGCTGCTGCCATAACTATTGCTGCTTGATACGCCGAGAGTAAAGCTTCTTTCCTGAGTTTGGTTTACTTTAATAACGGTTTCAATCGGATAAGGAAGGTGATACTGCAAACCGGCGTCGGTCGTGTTTTGATATGCGCCAAAACGTAAAACAATGCCTTGTTCGTTTGGTTCGATTTGATAAAATCCTGAAGCCAGCCAGATTGCAGCCAGGGCAAAAATCAACCATCTGATTTTCCACTCAAACTCAAAGAAAACATTGTTTTTTCTTTTTATATCCGAGATTTTTGTTACCTTGGGGTTTGTTCCTTCTTTTTGAGGTCTTTCATAAGGAGTATCGTCTTCCCATGGATTTTTATTATCTGCCATTTATCACTTCCTCTAGTTATTTAACATTCCAATATTATATAATATAAATATCATGGAAATACAATCTATGATGAAATTATATTAACAAATTAACAACAGGATTAAGGAACAAAGCCATGAAAAAGAAAATTGACGATATTATTTCAAAATATTATAAAAAGGACCAGGTAAAAAAGCTTGAGATAGCAAGCAATATTGTTAGAATCCAGCTAATCGGCGAAGATGCGAAAAATATTGATGAAAAAATGAAAAAAGAGATGTATAACGTTGGTATTGAAAAAGTATCAATCGAACACGTAAAAAAATAAAAAAGACTGGACTAGTATGGAAAATAAAATAAAAGAGATAGTTTCTAATTTTTATAAAACCGAGCAGATAGAAAGTATAAAAGTTTTTAATAGTAAGGTCATTATCACATTGGTGGGATCTGAACTGGAAAATGCGGACAGCGAAATTACGGTGCGGGTCAAAAGCTTGGATAATGTAAAAAAAGTCTCTGTCGTCCATACGGTTTCTAAAAATGTTTCAAAGCCGTCACCCGCTTCTTTTGATGATAAGTGGAATGTTAAAGGTGTGAAAAAAATAATCGGCGTTGCTTCGGGAAAAGGTGGGGTAGGAAAGTCTACAACTTCTGTTAATATTGCCTTGGCATTAGCGAACCAAGGCATGAACGTCGCTTTGTTTGACGCGGACATATATGGTCCGTCTATTCCAACAATGCTTGGATATGAGGGCGAGCCGGTGAGGTCGTTTGACGGCAGTACATTTGAGCCTTTTATGCATGCGAATATTCAGTCGATGTCTATCGGCGCGCTGATTGATAGAAACACAGCGTTAATATGG
This sequence comes from Lactobacillaceae bacterium, assembly GCA_031271345.1. Classification (GTDB taxonomy): domain Bacteria; phylum Pseudomonadota; class Alphaproteobacteria; order RF32; family CAG-239; genus JAQWBS01. The sequence continues at coordinate 584,268 of JAISVX010000003.1, read as the reverse complement.
CGCGGCTCAAAAGCTGTCGGAGCAATTCAGCAGCTTATCACCGATACAAACTGGCATGATGTCGATGTTATGATAATTGATATGCCTCCGGGAACCGGGGATATTCAGTTGTCTCTTTCTCAGAAATTAGACCTTAATGGGATTGTGATAGTTTCCACTCCTCAGGATATTGCGCTGATTGATGCGGTAAAAGGGGTGAATATGTTTCAGAAAGTTGGGATTCCTATATTGGGGATTGTTGAAAACATGAGCTATTATATATGTGAAAACTGTGGAACAAGAGCCGAGATTTTTGGTCACGAAGGCGCAAAAGAAACTTCAGAAAAGCTTAAAGTAAAATTTTTGGGCGAGATTCCTCTGCATATAGAAATCAGAGAAACTTCTGATAACGGGATGCCTGTTGTTTTCTCCAGCCCCGACAGTCCGCACAGCATTGCTTATGAAAATATTGCGAAGGAATTACTGAAAGAGTTAAAATAAGCTATCTTTTATATTCATCTATTCTGTTTATGAGGTCGTTTATTTTCAGGGTTAATTTTGGCGAAGAATTGCCTTTAAGCGCGTCATTCGCCTGTTTTTTTGCAACGTCAAACAGACCAAGCCTAAAACTTCCTTCCGCCGAGGCATAATTTGCCTCGGGGAGTTTATTCTGCATGCCGTAGGTTCTTGCAAGAAGTATCCACGCTTCATAACTTGGTCTGACAAAAACGGCTTGGTTTAACATTGTTTCTAATTCTTTTAATTCTTGCGAAGTCGGCTCGTCTTCAATTGTCGCCTGAGCATAACTTACTTTTAGAAGGGTAGAGTTTGGAAGCAAATCTAACGCTTTTTTATATTCTTTTTTTGCGGTTTTAACATCGCCGGTTTCCATAAATATCTGGGCTTTTAGCTCTCTAAAGAACGGATTATTCGGCTCCAGCCCAATAAGCTCGTTAATATTATTTATGGCTTCTTGCTTTTTCATTTGTTTAAAATAGATAATCGTATGAGCGTATTTTTCTGGAATAGTATTGTTTTTAGGGTAGTATTTTAATGCCGTATCAGGAGTATAAAGAAAAGCTATAAGCTTTGCTTTTACTCTCAAAAACTCTTCGCTGGTTTTATTTCTTCCCGTGTAATGGGAGTTCTTAACGGCATTGTCCAAAAAGCCAAGACGTTCTTTAGTTACAGGGTGCGTGCGAAAATAAGATGTTTCTTCAATTCCTTCGGCAATATTTTGCTGGGCAATTTTTTTCATAAAGTTTCTCATACCCTCTGGAGAAGTTTGAGTTTCTTTTAAAAATTTTATGCCGGCTTCATCGGCGCTTCTTTCTTCTTCGACCATATAGCTGAGGTATGAATTTAGGATGGATGACTGCGAGCCGAGCATAATCGCCATTCCGACATCGCCGCGTCCGCTCATTACGGCGGCGGCTCCAGCCAGCAGCATGGAGGCTAAACCAACTTCTGATAATTCCTGCTGCCTTAGTTTTCCTCTTAAGATATGTCCGCCTTGTATATGTCCGACCTCATGGGCGATAACCCCCGCAATTTCATCGTCATTATCCGAGCTGATTATGGTTCCTGTGTTTATAAATAAGGCGTTGCCGTCGGCGACAAAGGCGTTTAGACCGTCGTCATTGACGATAAAAAAGTTGTTGCGGTTGAAAGGCTGGTTTGCTGCTCTAAATATGGGACGCGCTAAATTTTGAAGGTATAATTCGGCTTCTTCGTCATATATAATATTGAGAGAGAAAGTGTTTTTGCAAAGAAAAAAACTCATAAGCAGCATTATGCCGCCTATGAGCTTTGTCTTTATCTGTTCAAGTTTAAAACCTAACCGCCTATTAGTTTTTTCCACCAACTAGATTTTTCCTTTTTATCATCTTTGGAAGCGTGTCTCTTTTCTTCCTGATTATTATCGTAAGATTTTCTTCTGTCGTTATAACCATTATCATTTCTTCGGTCATGGTTTCTTCTTTTATCGAAGCGGCCGTTGTTTTTGCCGTGACGGTTAAAATTGTTGTTTCTGCCGTTATTATTCTGTTCAGCGGCATTGCTTTCCCAATATATATCCTCGTCATGCGCTTGCGCTTCTTCATTATTCTCAGCATAATCTTTTGCGCTTGTTTCTTCCATGCCTTTTGTAGTTTTTGTGCGTTCTATCCTGAAGTTGGATATGTTTTTAACATTGTCGTCAGCACTGATTATAATGCCCATGTTATATTTTGCTTCAAGAGCGGACAGAACGGTTCTTTTTTGGTTCAAAAGATATATTGCGATATTGCATGGAACATAAACGTTTATGCTTGAATAACGTCCTTTAACTCCTTCGCCTTCAATTTCGCGAAGAATGGACACAGAGCATGACTCGGTAGTTCTGACCATTCCTTTTCCAAGGCAGTGAGGACATACTTCATAGCTGGTTTCAAAGAAAGAAGGGTGCATTCTCTGACGAGAAATTTCAATCAGCCCGAAACAGCTCATTTTGCCAACCTGCACGCGGGAGCGGTCTTTCTTTAGAGCTTCTCTCATACGTTTTTCAACCGCATTATCGTTGGAGCTGTCTTCCATATCAATAAAGTCGACGACAACCAGGCCGGCAAGGTTTCTTAATCTTAACTGGCGGGCAATTTCATCAACTGCTTCAAGGTTTGTTTTAAGAGCGGTTTCTTCCAAATCTTTTTCTTTGGTGGCTCTGCCGGAGTTAACATCGATAGCGACCAACGCTTCGGTTGGGTTTATAACCAAATATCCGCCTGACTCCAGCTGAACGGTTGTGTCATGAAGTTTTTCAAGCTGCCCTTCGACCTGAAAGCGCTGGAACAACGGAGCATCGTTTTCCCTGCAGGTCTTAATTTTTTTCATGCTTTGCGGAGACAGTATTCTTATAAAGTCTTTTGCTGTCTTATACGCATTTGCGCCGTCAACGATAACTTCGGAAATATCCTTGGTATACATGTCTCGCAACGCCCTTTTTATCAGGTTAGCTTCTTCGTGGATTAGTTTTGGAGCTTTGCTTTTTAATGCGTCGGTTTTTATTTGGTTCCATGTTCTTATCAAATAATTGTAGTCGCGGGTAATGTCGATTTTGGTTTTATCTTCTCCGGCAGTTCTGACAATCATTGACATATCGCTGTTAAGAGGAAGCTCTTTTAATATTGATTTCAGTCTTTTTCGGTCGGAAGCGTTTGTTATTTTTCTGGAAACGCCGCCGCTTTTTATTCTGTTTGGCATTAAAACGCAATATCTTCCCGCAAGAGACAGATATGTTGTCAGAGCGGCGCCTTTGTTTCCTCTTTCTTCTTTCACAACCTGAACAAGAACAACTTGTCCTTCCTTAATCACATCTTGTATTTTGCTTTTGTGAAACAATTTGCGCGAAACCAGAAGTTTTCTTTGAAGCTCAAAGTTAAAATCCTGCTCGTCATCATCGTCAATGTCGTCGTCTGACACATCGTATGCGTCATCGTCAATTCTTTTTGATGTTTTTGGATAGTTTACATTTTCACGAACCGTATCTTCTCTTGTTCCAGAATTTTCCGCCAAAACTTTTAGCTCATTTTTTTGTTTTCTGCCTGAAGCCGGTTTTTTTATTTTTTTCTTTTCGTTAGAAGCGTCTTTTTTATTCTCGTCAGAACTATTGCCTGCATTATCAGATACGGGTTCGGAAGCTTTTTCTTCATTGTTGTTTTCTTTGAAGCTTTTTTTATTGCCTCTTCTTAGATACCTTCTTCCTTTGCCTCTTCTCTTTTCTTCCGCCGGAGCTTCGGCAGAAGTTGCTTCGGTTTCCGAGTTTTCGGCAGTATCGTTATCCTTGCTCTCGTCATTTTCTTTTGCTTTTAGAGCTTCTTCGGCTAATCTCTTTTCTTCGGCAATAGCCGCTTTTGCTTCTCTTTGGCGTTCTCTTTCATGTTCGCGGTCTTTAATGCTTTGTTTTTTTGCGTCGATAATGTCATCTACGTCTTTTTCAATTTCCGCGATTTCTTTCTCAGATACATTGTAATAATCTGGGTGAATTTCTCCAAAAGCCAAGAAACCATGCTTGTTTCCGCCATAATCGACGAATGCCGCCTGGAGGGATGGCTCTATTCTCATGATTTTTGCTAAATATACGTTGCCTTTGATTTGCTTTTTTGCGCTTGATTCAAATTCAACGTCTTCTAATTTATTTCCATCGATAACAACAACTCTCGTTTCTTCCGGGTGAGTGTCGTCAATTAACATTCTTTTTGTCATTATAAACTCCGCAACTAATAAACTGCATTTTAATGCAGTTGTGTAAACTTCTAAAAAATTGTTGTTTGAGTTATAAAAAGATAGATTCCCAGTATCTATAAAATTGCCGCCGTATATTGTCGGCGCAGCAAATATATTTAGCTCTAAGCCATGCTACAAGGGCGCAAGCCCTTATAAAAAATCTTTTTCTTTTGGCGTTTTTATTATTAGTTACTTATCTTATACCCAAAAGCTGAACTCAATCTCAACAAAAACTCGTTTTATAAAAACCGCATGATTGCTTCCAATCGCTGTGAAAGGACGCGGTATCAACGGTTAGGTCATATAAGTAAAATTATGCCAATAAAGTTGACCTAAGGCTGATATGTTTTAGCTCATCCAGTTTTTTTATAGAATATACAATTAGATTTAAAATACAACATGAAAATTTTGCCGCATTGCAACTTTTTTGATAATTTTTTAATATATTTGTAATAACTATTTAGTATTATAAAAATATCTATATTTGTTTATCGGTTATGGGAAAACTAACGAAGAACAGAGGTTATGCGTAATAAGTTGGAATTTATAAAACGGTATCTTAATCGGAACATGACGGTTTTAGTCTTGGCTGTTGCGGCATACCTGTTTTTAAAAATCAGCGCCGCGGAAGCAAAATATGATGTCGCGGATGTGCGCATAGGTTCCGGCGTTGGCAGTATACGTGTTGTTTTTGACGCGGTCACCGATTTTCAATACAAGGTTTTTTTGCTTGATTCTCCGAAAAGACTGGTGGTTGATTTTCAAGATGTGTCGATAAATCCGGCGGTTGAAAGCAGCGACAATGTTAATAACAGTTTGATAGCGTCGACAAGGCTCGGCTCTTTGAACGGCGATGAAACCAGAGTTGTTTTTGATCTTAAAAAATCCATTCTTATAAAAAAGGTGTTTATGCTGCCTCCGCAAAGCAGTTTTGGCTGGAGGTTTGTGATTGACATTGAAGCCGCTTCCGATAAACAATTTAAAGAATCCGTTGGAAATGACCGCGTTTTCTCAAGCAATGAAAGCATTTCCGGCGCAAAAAACACACGAAAATCCACAGTGGCTGAAAATGCTAAGAATCAGGCGGGAAAAAAGAAAAGAATAGTGGTTTTAGACCCCGGTCATGGCGGCAAAGACCCCGGAGCCATCGGCTACTCGGGGATACATGAAAAGAATATAACTCTGGCGATGGCAAGAGAGCTTAAAGCTCTGCTGGATAAAGACCCGAGATATAAAGTTTATCTGACAAGAAACAACGACGTGTTTATCAGCTTAAGGGAGAGAGTTAATATTGCCCGCAAGTATGACGCGGATATGTTCCTGTCTGTCCATGCGGACAGTGCAAAAAACAGGAATGCCATCGGACTTTCTGTTTATACTCTTTCCGAAACCGCTTCGGATAAGGAAGCCGCGGCGCTGGCGGAGCGGGAAAATAAGGCGGATATTATCGCCGGTTTGAATCTTGTCGAACATTCGAAAGAGGTTTCGGATATTTTGATTAACTTAGCACAGAGAGAAACAATGAACCGTTCTTCAGAATTTGCAACTTTTATGGTTGGAGAAATGAAAAAATCGGTAAAGCTTGTTTCAAATACTCACAGGTTTGCGGGTTTTGCAGTGCTTAAAGCTCCAGACGTACCTTCCGTGCTGCTGGAAATGGGATATTTATCAAACAGGGGGGAAGAAAGGCTGCTTAAGCAAAAAGGGTATAGAGCAAAGCTGGCAGACGCGACAAAAAAAGCAATTGATAAATATTTTGACAATATGCACCATGCGTCTGTTTTTTAAAATAAATAAAGTATCCAAAATTTAGTTGTTAAATTATAATAATTTGTTATAAACTGCTTTGACAGTAATATTCGTTAATTTTTAAATTGGGTTTTTATTTATGCTAAAGACTTTATCATCTTTATTTAGCACGTTATGCTTTTTTGCGGTAATCGCAATATTTGTCGGCATTATTGTTTTATGGCGCTTTACAAGCGAGCTTCCAGAAATTAAGCAATTGTCGACTTATGAGCCGCCGGTTACGACAAGGTTTTATGCCGGCGATGGTCAGCTGTTGATGGAATATGCAAATGAGAAAAGAATTTTCGTTCCAGAGAATAAAATTCCTGATTTATTAAAAAAAGCTTTTATTGCCGCTGAAGACCAAAGATTTTATAATCATGGCGGCATAGACTATATGGGTATCGGCAGGGCTGTTCTTGCAAACCTTAAAAATATCGGCAGAGGCAGAAGACCGACGGGCGCTTCGACAATAACCCAGCAAGTGGCGAAAAACTTTTTATTGTCATCAGAACTTTCATATTCCCGCAAGCTTAAAGAGATACTTCTTGCTTTGCGAATCGAAAGAGCTTTTCCCAAAGAGCATATTTTAGAACTGTATTTAAATGAAATATATTTGGGCAACAGAGCTTACGGCGTTGCCGCGGCGGCGTTAAACTATTTCAACAAATCGCTGGACGAGCTTGAGTTGGAAGAAGCGGCTTATTTGGCTGCGCTGCCTAAAGGTCCGAATAACTACAACCCAAAAACAAGATACGACTATGCTGTGGCAAGAAGAAACTGGGTTATCGACAGGATGGTTATAGAGGGCTATGTTAATGAAACAGATGCGGCGGTTGCCAAAGAAAAGCCGTTGGCAGTTGTTATGCGTTCCGATGAGTTTGTAAAAGACGCCGATTATTTCAGCGAAGAAGTCAGAAGAAGAATTAAAGGAAACTTTGGCGAAGAAGCTTTATATGAGGGCGGTCTTTTGGTCAGAACAACCCTGGATCCAGGGCTGCAGGCTATCGCGACTAAAGTTTTTAGAGAAAATGTCAAGGAATACGATAAAAGACACGGATATAGAGGCGCAATAGCTAATATCGAAATCGGCGATGATTATGCCGAACAATTGAAAAATGTTTATATTAAATCTGGTGCTGACAAAGGGTGGAAAAAAGCAATAGTACTGGAAGCTGCAAAAGAAAAAGCGGAGATAGAGACCGTTGACGGAGAAAAAGGCGTGATTCCTCTTGCTTTGCTGCAATGGGCAAAACCAAATCTTTTAAAACAGGCTGTCGGAAACGTTCCTGGTTCTGTGGCTCAGGTTGTAAAAAAAGGCGATGTCATACTTGTTGAGAAGGCTTCTGAAAGCGTGATAGCAAGCAAAAAGCTAAAAGAGAACAGCTATGAACTAAGGCAAATTCCAAACGTTGAAGGAGGAATGATTGTTATGGATCCGCATACGGGCAGAGTTTTGGCAACGGTCGGCGGGTATGATTTTAGAAAGTCTCAGTTTAACAGAGCTACGCAGGCGCGCCGTCAAACAGGTTCGGTATTTAAGCCGGTTGTTTATTTGACTGCGCTTGAAAACGGATATTCTCCAACCGACTTAATTTTGGATGCTCCGTTTGTTCTTGATCAGGGTCCGGGACTGCCTAAATGGAAGCCAGTAAACTATTCAAAGAAATTTTACGGCTTGATGACTTTGCGTCAGGGATTAGAAAAATCCAGAAACTTAATGACGGTAAGATTAGCCCGCGACGTCGGGATGACAAAAGTTTCAAACATGACAAAAATATTGGGAGTTAATGACAATCTTCCAAGCTTTTTATCGATGTCTTTGGGAGCCGGAGATACAAGGCTTATAGATATATCCAGTGCTTATGCGGTTATGGTTAACGGCGGTAAAAAGATAAAGCCATATTTTATTGAACGCGTTCAGGATAGAAACGGAAAAACCATATTTAAGGAAGATGGAAGAGAATGCGCTGACTGTGTTTCCGAATATTGGAACGGTCAGGATATTCCAGATGTTGAGGACAACAGAGAGCAGATTGTTGACCCGTTAAGCGCATATCAAATGACATATATGCTGGAGGGCGTCGCGACACGCGGTACAGGCGCGGGGTTAAGAGGATTAAATAGACACCTGGCAGGTAAAACAGGAACGACTAATGATAATAAAGATTCTTGGTTTATCGGTTTTTCGCCGGATTTAGTCGTCGGCATTTATTTTGGCTTTGATGAGCCGAGAACGCTTGGCAGGTCTGAAACAGGCGCGGTGACGGCTCTTCCTGTTTTTAACGACTTTATGAAAGAAGCTTTAAAAGGGCAGCCGGATATACCGTTTCGTACGCCGTCCGGCATTAAGTTTGTGCGTATAAATTATGATACAGGCAAGCCAGCGACGCCTTTTGACAAGGTTGTTATATTAGAAGCTTTAAAGCCTGATATTGATAGTGTGAAAACCCAAAAAATTATCAGCGGGGAAGAGGCTGTGGAAGAAGAGCCGGAGGCGGCTAACGAGAATAAAGAGAAAGCGATATATTTCTCTGATGAGGATGATTTATTCCAGCTTGGAACCGAATATTAAGGAAGTTTACTATGAGAGCAGAAATATTGTCTCCTATAGAGGATGTAAAAAATTCGTTAGACCTTATAAGGAGGTCTCTTTGACTATGATAATGCAGTCCTGAGGCTTGAAGAGCTGAACTCTTTATCTGAAAACCCTAAACTGTGGGATGACGCTTCAAAGGCGCAGAAGCTTATGAGCGAAAAAAACTCGTTGGAAGAAAATATATCCGAATATGACAGAATCAGCCAGGTCTTAAAAGACTTAACAGAGCTTGCCGAAATAGCTGAAGACGAGAATGACGAAGATATGGTAAATGATATTATATCTCAGCTTCACGCGTTAAAATCCGAGATAAAGATGAAAGAGCTTGAGGCTTTGCTTTCTGGCGAAGTTGACGCTAATGACGCTTTTTTGGAGGTTCATGCCGGAAGCGGCGGCACAGAAGCTCAAGATTGGGCGGAAATGCTTTTGCGAATGTATGCAAGGTGGGCGGAGTCTCACGGTTATAAAAGCGAATATATCGAAGAAACAAAAGGCGATGTCGCTGGCATTAAATCTGTTACGATTAAGATAACCGGCAAAAATGCTTATGGCTGGCTAAAAGCGGAAAGCGGAGTCCACAGGCTGGTTCGTATCTCTCCTTTTGACAGTTCTGCCCGCCGGCATACAAGTTTTGCCTCGGTCGGAGTATATCCCGTCGTCGATGATGAAATACAGATAGAAATAAAGGAAAGCGACTGCCGTATTGATACTTACCGCGCGTCTGGAGCCGGAGGGCAGCATATTAATAAAACTGATTCCGCCGTCAGGATTACGCATATACCTACGGGGATTGTTGTGCAGAGCCAGAGCGACAGGTCGCAATTTAAAAACCGCGAGACCGCGTGGAAAATGTTAAAAGCGAGATTATATGAATTAGAACTAAAGAAAAAAGAGGCTGAAGCGCAAGGCATAAGGGACGCGCAAACAGACATTGGCTGGGGACATCAGATAAGGTCTTATGTCTTGCAGCCGTATAAAATGGTTAAGGATCTTAGAACAGAAGCGGAAACATCCGATACTAAAGCCGTTCTTGACGGGGATATTGACCTCTTTTTATTATCTTATTTAGCAAGCAAATTAGGGTAATATCATGAAAAAGTTTTTAAATTTAGCAAAAAGCATAATTATATATTTAATCCTCATATATATTGCGCTTATGACTTTATTATATTTTTTTCCGCAGTTGTTTTTATATATTCCGTCAAATGAGGTTTCTAATATTGAAATGGCAAGGAGAAACGGCTATCCAGCGAAACTGGTCGAATATAAGTCGGAAGACGGAACGGATTTATATGGGTGGCATACTGAGCCTGAGGGGCTTCATAAAGGCAAGATAATAGTGTTTATGCATGGTAACGCTCTTAATATTGAGGCGTTTTTCCCCAAGGTTTCGCCTTTTAACAGGTACGGCTATGCCACATTTATGCCGGAATATAGAGGGTTTGGCGGAATTAAAGGAAAGATTACGGATAAGAATTTGGTTATGGATGCCTTGGCGGCGGTTAAAGAAGCAAATAAGCTCGGATACAAGAATGAAGATATAATTGTTTATGGGTTTTCTTTAGGTTCGCACATGGCGGTTAGCTCGGTATATACTTTAAAAGAGCAGGGAAAATTTGAAGCGTTGGTTCTTGAGGTGCCTTTTAACACCTTGCCTAGCGTTGTAAAAGCAATTTTTCCAGTTTATATGCCTTTTGATATTTTAATTAGAGATAAGTATGATAATATATCGCTTATTCCGTATGTGGATACGAGAGTTTTAATTATGGCGACAAAAGATGACGGCATTGTTCCATATTATCTTGCGGAAGATTTGTATAATCATGCTGTTGAACCAAAGGATATTATAATTTATGATGCCGGGGTAGGGCATAATGATTTGTATGACGTCGAGAACTTTGTTGTAATACGAAAATGGTTAGAAGGTAATTACTTATAATAATGGGAAAAAGCTCAAAGTCAAAAAAATATATAATAAGAAGGATAACGGATTATCTAGGCGCGTTAATCCTGGTTTTTGTTATATTGTTTATTTGGCAGTTGTACCGTTCTCCAATGCCGCTTCCGTTCTTAAAACCATACATAATTAAGGCGTTAAACCACGATAATGCGGACTATGAGGTTACTGTCGATGCGGTGAACCTTGAGCTTGTTCGTTCCATCCAGCCGATTAAAATTATTGCGAAGGATGTTGTTTATAAAAAAACAGATGAAAGCATAGTTGTAAAAGCGCCGAGAACATCAATTTCGTTTAGCATGAGGGCGCTTATAAGAGGAATAATCTCTCCAAGCTCAATTGAGATAGATAAACCGTCGGTTTCTCTCAGCACAACTTATAACGGCGGCAAGAGCGATGGCAGGGAAGAAAAATACAGTCTTAATGAAAAGAAAATAGGGTTTTATTTTAATATTTTTGAAGAATTTATGGAGCGTTTTAATTCTCCAGATATGTCGTATCCGGAAAATTATATTAACGGCATATATATAAAAAACGCGGAGCTTGAGTTTAATGAAACAGACTATGGCAGAAAATTGGTGTTTACGGACGCTGATTATAAATTCAGCAGGCACTCGAATTATATAGAATTAGGACTCACCGCGGTTATGGATTTTGGGGATGTTTATGTTCCGATAGACCTTGATGTCGATTTCTTTCCGAAAACAAATGTTATTGATGTTGATTTTTCTTTCAAAGATTTAATGCCTTCGAATGTTGTTGATAATTTTATGTCTTATAAAGACGACAACAATTTTTACCGCATAAATCTGCCTGTCAGCGGCAGTTTGGATGTTTCGGTGGATTTTAACGAAATTCTTGCGAACAGAGATAAAGTGTCAAGAAGCCTGGATACTGCAATAACCAAATTTAATTTCGAGTTTCAAGGCGGCGAAGGAAATATTGCTTTTTCAGAAAATGAAGATTTAAACTACGATGTTTCTTCATTCCTGTTAAAAGGAAGCCTCGACAGCGGACTGAATAATATAAAAATAGAAAATGCAGATTTTAATCTTGGAGATAAGAAAACATTGCTTGGGCTGGATATTTCGGGTATCAGAAAGCTTATTTTATCTGGTTCCGCGGAGGACCTGAAAGTATCGCTTAAAGCTAATATTGACGAACTTCCTTTTATAGAGCTTCCAAGATACTGGCCTAGATATATTGCCGAGGATGCGTGGCTGTGGGTTAGAGACGGCATATATGCGGGTTATGCCAAAGATGCGAAGTTTGAGTTTAATTTTGCTTATGATAAGAAGAAAAAGAGAATGGATTTTACAAAACTCAGCGGCGTCGCTCATGTTGATAATGCAAGTCTTAATTATTTGGAAGGAATGCCTCATGTAAACAATATTTACGGCACGGCGCATTTTTATAATGATAAAATCCATATAAATATAGATAAAGGCATTTCAAACGGAAATAATGTTACGGGCGGGCATGTAATTTTATATGACTTAAACAAAGTGGACAATTTTATTGATATAAGGCTGATTGCTAACTCCGCGGTCACCGACAGCCTTAGGCTGATAGATAATCCGCCGTTGAATTATGCGAGGGAAATAGGCATAAACCCAGACAGCATTGAAGGCGACGCAGACACGGTTTTGGATTTGAAGTTTGAACTGAAAAAAGATTTACAGCCTGAAGAGGTTAATGTTAATGTAAAATCAAAGGTCAAAAATGTAAAAATAAAAGATGTTATCAAAGGTAAAATAATTCAATCTGACGAACTGGATTTGCTGGTTAACAATAACGGCATTGTTCTTTCAGGCGACGTTAAAGCTGACGGTATTGATATGAGTCTGGAGTGGAACAGGGCTTTTTCTCCGCCGTATAAAAACATTTATAAAGTGTCGTTTAATCTTAATGACAAGATTAAGAAAAAGCTCGGCATTGACAGCGCGTTTTTGAATTATCCTTATTGGCATGGCGAGGCAGGCGTTGTCGGAGTCGTTCATGAGGCTGATAACGATATATCGGCTAATATGACGATAGATTTAACAGAAAGCGCGATAGACTATAATCTGCTGGGATATACAAAAGAAAAAGGAGAGATAGGAAAAGCTGATTTTGTTGTCAATCTTAATAACGGAAGCGTTACATCCATTAGCGATATAGCGCTGATAAAAGATGGTTTTGAGATTAAAGGAAAAGTAAATCTTGATAAAAAAAGCGAAGTAAAATCAGTCGATATTTCGAGTATTAAAGGTCAGAGAACTGACGCTAAGGCAAGAATTGACATTGGAGATAACAACCAGCCGATGAAAGTTAATATTTCTGGAGACAGTTATAATATAGCCGGGTTGTTTGAAGAAGACAGTAATGAAAAGAAAACGAAAAAAGCTTCAAATAATGATGGGCTGCGTATAAAAGAAAGATTAAAAAATGTGCCGGATACGGATATTAATATTGCGGTTAACAGCTTATGGACAAACAAAGATGTTCCTATAACCAATTTTGCCGGCTCGGTCAGCCTGAGAAATAATGTCGGAATAAATGAAATAAAACTTATCGGCAATTATTCTTATAAAAAAGATTTATTTTTTAAATTTGAGTATCTACCACGCGTAAACGGCGAATATTCTATTGAGATTGCAAGTAATGACGCCGGAAGCACGTTAAAAGTTCTGCGCCTTTATGATTATATGGCAGGAGGAAATCTTTCTATTTCTGCCAAAAAGGATGTTGAAGATAAAATAATCGGGCATGCAAAAATCAGAAACTTTAGTTTGATGCAGACGAATATTTTATCACGTCTGCTGAGTATTGCTTCTTTAACCGGCATATTGGATATGCTGAGAGGTGACGGCATTGTTTTCTCGCATTTTGATGCTCCGTTTGTTTTTAAAGGCGGCGTTTTAGAGGTGGAAGACGCTAAGACTTTTGGCAAGGTTTTAGGTATTACTGCCGATGGCAATTATAACTATGAAAACGGAGACTTAAACTTTAGAGGCACGATTGCTCCCGCCTACAGTATCAACAGATTTTTCGGCAGTATTCCTGTTATAGGAAGATTGTTGTCCGGCGAAGACAAAACAATCTTTGCCGCAAATTACAGGGCGCGGGGCAATGTTTCTAATCCAGACGTAAATATTAATCCATTATCTGCGATAAGCCCTAATTCTTTGAAAGAGCTGTTTTCTGAAAGTCAAAAATAGGTTTAGTCTTTAGAGCTTAACGCATATTCTCTATAGTCAAAAAGATTTTTTTCCATAGTTTTTGTCTCGGTATTTTTCTTTCTGCATAAAGATATATCAACCGTCTGCTTTAAACACAGCTTGTTGAGTTCTGAATGGCTGTTTGTTTTTTGCTCTTTCAGCATGTTATATTTATTTTCTTTTTCGCATATCTCTTCATTGGCGTTTTGTATGTAGAATTTAATATTATTCATGTTTTTCCCGCCTATTGGCTTATCCATAGTATTCGATTTATTCTTTCGATATTGTTTATTTGGATGGTTAAGTCATTGTCTTTGGTTTTGTTTGCGCCGATAATCTCTACGCTTCTGGCGGTTCTTCTAATAAACTTTCCGATATATACGGTTTTATCTTTACATACGACCAGCACTTTGTCTCCTCTTCTTTTTTCAGAGTTTTCGCTTATGATTAGCGTTGTTCCCGCATCATAAGGCATGTCGGTGTCATAGTCGATTTCTATAGCATAAAGATTGTGCTTCATATCAGGGAACTTTATTCTGTTCCACTGCGCTAAACTAAATGCTTCTTTTGGCGGGGTCCCCTTATCTTCCAGCAATGAAAGTTTGGTATAAGGTATTGAGCTTTTATAATCATCATTAATTTCTACTTCGGCAAGTTTGCAAAAGTTGTCAAAAGACATATTGCATGCGGCAATGATTTTATTTATGCTTTCAAGAGAAGGGAATCGCTTTTTGCCGTCTGTCCTGATTCTTTTGCTCTTGTTAAAGGTCGTGGCGTCAAGTCCCGCTTTTTTTGCCAGTCCAGAAGGGGTCAGCCCATTAATCTTTGCCAACTTATCAACAGCTTCCCAAACTTGTTCATACTTCATCTTACCTCCTTATAAATAAAGAATTCTTTTGTGTATGTAATCATTATAAAATATTTTTAAATAGGAATCAAATCTTTTTTAGATTGAAATTCCTACAACCTTATGTATAAATTCATATCGTTAATAATTCGTTAAGTTGTATATATCAACTAAAAGGAGAAAGGGAAATGGGGACTTGTTATGAACCTTTTGAAAGCGCTGAGGAGGTATGGTTTTGGTTTTGCAGCAGTATGGTTGCTCGAAATACAGGGTTGCGTGCCAGGGGCGACTATGGTGGAAGAGAAAGGTGTTGCGAAATAAATGATATATATAGGATTATTAAAAGAATAAAAATGCGCAAACATATATCCAACAGGCACTTAAGGGTCCTGGTTAAATGGGGAAGCATGTCAGTTCCGCCATATTATGAAAGACGCGCGAAAAAAAGCGAGATTAGATTATGGTCGGAGGCTATTGGAGTTCTTGAGTTTTACTTTAGAGAAAAAGGGATAATATTATGAGGGCGGAAGATTTTATATATGAGAATATTAAAAGTGTTTATGTAGTCTTTGTTGATGAGACTAGCCTGTGGTGGCTGAGGTTTTTGAAAAAAGGTTTTCGGCATTGCTATATTATTATTGAGATTGATAACGGCATGACATGGGTTGAAATAAATCCTATGTCAAATAAAATGTTTATAAATTTTTATAAATTCGTCTGTTCTTATGATTATATAGGATTATTAAAATCAAAACTTGACGCAATTATTTATAAGGCTGAGGTCAATGATGTCGGTGTAAAAACCGCGCCGCTAGCTTTGTTTACCTGCGTAGAGGCGGCAAAAAGAATGCTGGGTATTCACGATAGATTTATAATTACTCCGTACCAGCTTTATAAAAAAATTAAAGTTGTAGGAAAAAAGTCTTGACATTTGATTTTTTTTGTGATATACCCTGAATTGTTACTAGGGAGAAGTGTATCCAAAGCCTCACAAAATGTGAGGCTTTTTTTGTTTTTTAAACCCGAAATAACAAAATGGCATAAACTTTTAATAAGAGTTTTTTATAAGGTTTTATTCAATGAAGGAAAAAAAAGCGAAAACAATAAAAGCTGTAAAGACACGTTTGAAAAAAACATTGCCAGAAAAAATATCAATTGTGATTGACAGCTATGAGGAATTTTTGAAAAAAAATATGCCTGATGATGCGAAAGGGTTCAGCGCTCATCACGCGGCGTGCAAATCTGCCGTGACGCACCTTGAGACATTGTTGAAATTAGCCAGATGGACGGTTGATGAAAACAAAGATGACAGAGCTTTTGATGAAAGCGAAAATGATATTTGGAAAATAATTGCTGAGGCTAAAGTAGAAAAAGATGAAGGAGACGAGAACTAAAATAGATTTTTTTGAGTTTGTATATTTGTGGTTTAGACTGCAGGGACTAAAAATGCCGAAGCATCAGAAAAAAATGACCGAATGGCTATATAATGTTTGGTTGGGTGATGATAATAGGAAAGCGCTGCTGATGGCGTTTCGAAACTCTGGAAAGTCGACAATAGTAGGGCTTTTTTGTTCTTGGGCGCTTTATCATGATAATTCCGCAAGAATACTGGTTATCGCCGCTGATTATGATTTGGCTAAGAAGATGGTACGTAATGTCAAAAAGATAATTGAACAGCACCCTCTTACTAAAAACTTAAAGCCGCAAAAAATTGAGCAGTGGGCGGCGGATCAGTTTACGATAAACAGGGATGTTGAACTTAGAGACCCGTCGGTACTGGCCAAAGGACTTGGAGCAAATATTACGGGGCTTCGCGCGGATATTATAATTTGTGATGACGTCGAGGTTCCGAAAAATTGTGATTCTTCTGAAAAAAGAGCGGATATGCGGGAAAAACTAAGCGAGCTGGACTACATATTAACGCCCAGCGGAATGCTTTTATATATTGGGACCCCTCATAGCTTTTATACCATATATAAGGTTAAAAGAGATAAGGATAATCCGGAGAACGTTCCTTTTCTGCTGGAGTTTGAAAAACTTGAGATACCGATATTAAATTCGAAAGGAAAAAGCAGCTGGCCGGAAAGGTTTTCTGAAGAAAAAATTGCGTCGATAAGGCAAAGATCCGGCGAAAATAAATTTATGTCGCAGATGATGCTTAAGTCGGTAAATCTTTCGGACAGTATTTTGAATCCAGAAAAACTGGTTTCTTATGATGAAGAGCTGAACCTTGTTTATTCTAACGGTCAGCAGATTCTGAAAATTGGGGAAAATAAATTATTATCGGCATCTTGCTGGTGGGATCCGTCTTTTGCGTTTTGCGAAAAAGGTGACAACAGCGTGATAGCCTGTGTTTTTTCTGACGAGGACGGCAAGTTTTGGCTTCATGACATAAAATATATAGATACTCAAAAAGATGTAACGGATGTTGCTACATATCAATGCGAGATTGTCGCCGATTTTGTTATAAAAAACTGTATTCCGTCGGTGAGAGTGGAAACAAACGGGATAGGCAAATTTTTGCCGGGCATATTGAAGCAGGTTTTGGCAAAGAAAAAAGTTAAAACCGCGGTTATTGAAGCTAGTTCTCATAAAAATAAGGAACTTAGAATAATAGAAGCTTTTGATGTTTTGCTTGCTAACAGGTCTTTATATGCCCACAGCAAAATTTGGCAGACTCCTTTTATTGAAGAAATGCGGGAGTGGTCGTTTAACGGCAAAAATAAAGACGATGGTTTGGATGCTGTGGCTGGGTGTTTGTTATCGCAGCCTGTCAGAATGTCAAAAACATCGCAGCAACTGTCACTACTAAAAGAATATAACTGGCAAGGGGAGAAAACGCAATTTAAAGCAAAGACGTTTTTTGATGTATAAGGACTAGAAAAATGAATGAGATATTTAATTGGATTACAATGATTGAGATACCAGTATTTATGGCTTTGTTCAAAATGATGATGAGAATTAGAAAAGATGTCGACGTTGTGACATCCGAGTATAAGGACGCGTTGTCAGATTTTAAACTGCATGTCGCAAGGAACTATGCCTCAATGACCTACCTTAAGGACGTTGAAAACAGGCTGACAAACCATCTTCTGAGAATTGAAAAGAAGCTGGACGATGTGGGGAGAATAAAGCGTTGAATATTGAAACAGATGTTTTAGCAAAAACAATATATGGAGAGGCTAGGGGTGAAACTCTTTTGGGGATGGAGTCCGTAGCTTCTGTAGTTTTAAATCGTTTGGAAATATCAAAGCGGTTTAAGAAATACTGGTGGGGGAATACGATTGAGGAAATATGCCTGAAGTCAAAGCAGTTTTCCTGTTGGAATAAAAATGACGTAAATTTTGCAATAATTAATAGGGTTGATGAAAACAACCCTATTTTTTGTATCTGCAAAAGAATTTCCAAGAGAGCTGCCGCAGGGCTTCTGGCTGATAACACAAACAGAGCCACCCATTATCATACAAAGAAAGCAAGGCCGTCGTGGACAATAGGAAAGATACCGTGCGCAGAGATAGGAGACCATATCTTTTATAATAATATAGAGACCTTGCATGAAAAAAAATAAAAAAATTATTGTCGGAATACATAGGATAATTTTTTGCTATGTAGTTTTGGCAGGCTGGCTTCTGGTGGTTGCTGCTGTCAGCTATGTAATGATAAAAGATACAAATAACGCAACTAACGTACTTAATGCTTTTTCCCAGACAAAGTATTTGTGGGAAATTGTATGGGGAATTTTTTAATTAGCTAAAAATGAAAGGATAAATAAATGGGGGGTAGAAGCAGTCCAAAATCTATTGACGTTGAAGCTCGCGCAAAAAAAGAAGCCGAAGCGGAACGAAAAAAAACAATAGAACGCCACAGAAGGGGGATAGCTGGAACGATAAAAACTTCTTACAGAGGAATACTTGATTTTGATAAAGAAGAACCTTTGTTAAGACGAAAAAACCTATTAGGGGAATAATTATGGGAAAAAATTTGGAGAATTTAATCAGCTCTTATCAGAAAGCCGAGCAAAGAAAAAACGAGTGGGTTCCTGTTTGGCAGGAATGCTATGCTTTTGCTTTTCCGCAGAGAGAAAGCGCGGTTTCGGAAGATTTTGGTTCAAATAAAAAAACAATAAATCTTTTTGACGGCACGGCTCCCGATGCGGTTGATCAGCTTGCGTCATCGCTGCTGGCGGAGTTAACGCCTCCCTGGGCGAAATGGTTTGGTCTTAAGGCTGGCAGCGAACTTACTGATGTCGAGCGGGAGCAGGCGGCGCCGATATTGGAAAAAACATCGGATGTTCTGCTGCAAAATTTTGAACACTCAAATTTTGCGGTGGAGATACACCAATGTTATTTAGATTTGGTGACGGCTGGAACAGCCTGCCTTTTGTTTGAAGAAGCTTCAGTCGGCGAAGCCACGGCTTTTAGGTTTACGGCAATTCCTCTTAATGAAATTGCTTTAGAGCAGGGAAGCGATGGCAGAATTGATACTACTTACAGATGTTCTGATGTTACAGTCTCTAATATAAAATCAAGGTTTCCAGATGCGGAAATACCTTTTGATTTTATCAAAAAAGATGAAAATGAAGACGAATATAAAGTTAAGCTTCTTGAAGCCGTCTTTCCACGAATTAGGACTAACGGAAAGGGCGGTTATGAGTATGTTGTCCTCGCGTGGGATGACAGCGTTGGATATGAGCGGAATATTCTGATTAAAGAAGGATATTTTGATACATCTCCTTTTATTAACTTTAGGTGGCTGAAAGCGCCGGGCGAGGTTTATGGACGTTCGCCGGTGATGAAGTCGCTGCCGGATATAAAAACAGTTAATAAAGTTGTTGAGCTTATACTTAAGAACGCGTCAATTTCTGTAACTGGAATCTGGCAGGCTGAAGATGACGGGGTTCTAAACCCGGCGAATATAAAACTTGTTCCAGGCGCGATTATTCCTAAGGCTATCGGCTCAAAGGGGCTTACGCCTTTGGAAGCGCCGGGAAAATTTGATATTTCGCAAATTATTTTGGAAGATTTGCGGGCGCGTATAAATCATGCTATGCTCGCGGATAGGCTTGCGCAGATTTCTTCGCCTTCAATGACGGCGACAGAAATATTGGAACGTTCGGCGGAAGTCGCCAGAATATTGGGCGCGACATTTGGCAGGCTGCAGTCGGAACTTTTAACTCCTCTTCTTAAAAGGGCTTTTCATATTTTAAGAAGAAGAGGCGACATTATGAACTTTGACCTCGATGGAAAAATAGTGGATTTACAATATAAATCTCCGTTGGCTCTATCGCAGGCAAGGAAAGATGTTGTAAATGTATCCGAATGGCTGAATTTAATTTTAGGTTTGGGCGCGGAAGGAACGTCTGCGGTTAACAGCTTTGAAGTGGCAAAATGGCTGGGCAGGACGCTGAATATACCGTCTAACCTTGTTAAGGAAATAAAATCGGAGACGATTGATGATGGAATACTATGACACAAAGAAAATGTCTGACAAAGAAATAAAACAGGCGTTTATAAAATGTTTTAGTACAAAAGAGGGCAAAGTTGCCCTCTCTTTTTTACGGAGAATAACTACGGAGAGATATTTAGGACCTGATTGTTCGGAAGGAGAGTTAAGACACCTTGAAGGACAGAGGCATTTAGTCGGTTATATTGCATCTCTCAGCAGTTACAGATAACTATATGTGAAAGGATAAAAAATGGAGAACAATAATATAAATAATGTTATTGAAAACTATAAATCTTCCGCTGACAACACTGCTTCGGGAAAGCCTGAAAGACTGCCTGAAAAGTTTTGGGACGCGGAAAAAAATGCAATTAGAATTAATGAGCTTATTGAAGATTATTTGTCTTTAATTGAAAGGGATGAAAATCTAATTGAAGATAATCTGCGTCATGTACCAGAGAGTTTTGATAAATATGACATCAGCATTGATAACGACTTTTTTGTTAGGGATGACGATGTTCTAAAAAAACTTCACGACAGCGGCTTTACAAATGAACAAGCCCAGCTGGTATATGATTTGGCTCAAGAAAAAATTCTGCCGATACTTAACGATTTGACGGTGGATTTTGAAGCTGAAAAACAGTTTGAGAAACTTATTTCTCATTTTGGAAGCAAGGAACGTTTTGATGAAGTTGCCAGACAAATATCCGCCTGGGCAAAGCAAAACATCAGTTCGGAGCTTTATGACGTTTTAGGCTCGACATACGAAGGAGTCGTCACTTTATATAAAATGATGTCATCAAATGAACCGTTGTTGTCAAAAGACAATGGCGCCAAAGAAAAAGTTGATGAAACGGCATTGAGAGAAATGATGAAAGATCCTCGTTACTGGAGAGATAAGGACAATAGTTATATTGAGAAAATAAGAAAAGGTTTTGAAAAACTATACCCTGAAACTGAAGAGTAAAATCTTCAGTTTTTTTGTTAAAAAAATTGATAATTAAAAATATATATGGAGAAAAAATATGTCTACAAAAATTAGTTCGTCTTTTATTAAACAGTTTGAAGCTGATGTCCATTTGGCATATCAACAAATGGGTTCTAAATTAAAAGACACGGTTCGTTATAAAAATAGTGTGCAAGGTTCGTCAACCGTTTTCCAAAAGGTTGGCAAGGGCGTCGCTTCGCAAAAGGCGCGTCATGGTTTGGTTCCCGTTATGAATGTCGATTATTCGCCGGTTGAGTGCGAACTTCAGGATTATTATGCGGGCGACTGGGTTGACGCTCTTGACGAATTAAAAATCGGTCATGATGAAAGAAGAGTTATTGCGGGTTCCGGAGCCTATGCTTTAGGACGCAAAACTGATGAGTTAATCATTGAAGCTCTTTCAAAAACCGGCGCGGCAAACGATGTAGGAAATTATACTGCGGTTTTGAATAAAGAAACTATTCTTTCCGCTTTTGCAAAGCTAAACGAGAGCAATGTTCCTGATGATGGTCAAAGATTTGCCGTCGTAGGTCCTATGCAGTGGAATGCCCTTCTTTCTATAGAAGAGTTTTCAAGCTCTGACTATGCGGGCGATAACGCGCCTTTCTTAAAAGGTACGGAAAGCCGCAAATGGCTTGGCATTAACTGGATTATGCATACAGGTTTGCCGCTTAACGCAGGTAAAAGAGAGTGTTTTATCTATCACAAAACAGCAGTTGGTCATGCTTCTGGTCAGGATGTAAAAACAGACATCTCATGGCATGGCGACCATGCCGCTCACTTTGTTAACAACATGATGTCGCAAGGAACATGTTTGATTGACGAGACCGGCGTTGTTCGCATTAAGTGTAAAGAAGCGGCTTAATTAAGTTAATATTTAAGAGAAAGGAAAATAATATGTCTTTTAAAAATCAAAATTTTAGTGTGTTAGCTTATGCAAATGGCTTTACGCTATGGAACTATAATACGGAAGATGCTTTGGCAGATGTAAAAACTGCCGGTTACTTTAATGAAATAGCGTCTTTCGCAAGAGTGGGCGATATGATTTTGACTGTCGCAAATAAGGAAAATGCCGTAGTGCCGGCTATTTTTATTATTTCTGCTATAAACAGCGGAGTTGTTGCAGCGACAGATTTCACATCTGCTCAAGTCTAGTATAATTTACTTTAAGAGGGGATTCGTCCCCTCTTTTTTTATGGAGAAACTAAATGGCTTATACAAGTATTAATATATGTTCAAAAGCCTTATCAAAGCTTGGCGTTGAGGGGATAACTTCATTTGAGGACGGAACAGCGGAATCTGAGATTGCTTCAAGCTTATATGATTTGATTAAAGACGGGCTGCTGTCGTCATATCCATGGAGTTTTGCAACCGCGCAGAAAAGGCTTTCAAGGCTGGCAGACGCTCCGATTGCAGATTATAAATATTCTTACCATCTTCCGAATGATTATTTGAGAATTATATCGGCTGGTTCAGGAAAAAAAAGTCTGGGATTAAGCTACAGAATCAGCGGGAATAAGCTCTGCACTAATTCTTCTGAAGTTATAATAACATATATTTATAAGGTTTATGAAGAAGATTTGCCGCCGTTTTTCTGCGATGCTTTAACGACTAAGCTGGCTTCGGAGTTTTGTTTGTCTCTTATTGACGACACTGCAAAAGCCAATTATCTGGTTAAAAAAGCGGAAGATGAGATAAAAACGGCAAGGCTTATTGACGCTCAACAGTCAACTCCCAAAAAATTTGAAGATTTTACTCTTGTGGAGGTGAGGAAATGACAAATATTGTTTCTGTCAAAACCAATTTTACTTCAGGGCAAATATCCGGCAATTTATTTGGAAGAGGTGATTTAGGCGTATATGAAAACGGGGCGAGATGTCTGGAAAATGTTATAATACATCCGACAGGAGGCGTTTCAAGAAGGCATGGACTGAAGCTGTTGGATGAACTTCCATGCACGGGAAAACTTATTCCTTTTGAGTTTAACTCGGAGCAGGAATATCTTTTATGTCTTTTGGATTATGAAGCTAAGGTATATAGGGAAGGCGAGTGCATTGCGGTTATGGAAACTCCCTGGGGGATTGCTCATCATGCAAAGTTGAGCTGGACACAAAGCGCGGATACGCTGCTTATTGTTCATCCAGATGTCGAACCGCAGCTTATTACAAGAAATAATAATGAACTGTGGAGAATCAGCGCTTGGGAATATTATGCCAAAGACGGGTACATCTATTGTCCTTATTTCAATTTTTATAATGGAAAAGTTAAGCTTGCGATTAAGGCTAAAGATTTATCGGATGCGGAAGGAGATGCTTTGCTGGTTAGCGATGCGGATATTTTTAGTGAAGGATATGTCGGCGTTAAAATTAAAATTAATGAAGGCTTATTGGAAGTTGTCGAAATTGAAAGCGCGAAAAAGGCTAATGTAAAAACACTGAAGAAATTTAAGGCAGCCACGGAAACAGCGGATTGGGAAGAACAGTCGTTCTCTGAAATGAGAGGCTTTCCGTGCAGCGTGACCTTTCATCAGGACAGGCTGGTAATTGGAGGTTCGCGTTCTCTTCCAAACAGGATATGGCTGTCTAAATCGTCGGATTTATTTAATTTTGATTTGGGTACGGGTTTGGATGACGAAAGTATTGAGCTGGCAATTTTGGCTGATCAGGTAAACGCTATAAGCAATGTTGTTTCAAGCAGGCATTTGTTGATTTTTACCACTGGTTCCGAGTGGATGTTAAGCGGAGATGTTTTGACGCCTACCGGGGTTCAAATCAGCAGGCAGACAAACATAGGCTGCTATAACAAATATTCCATAATTCCAGAGCAGGTAAACGGGGCGACTGTCTTTCTTTCGTATAGCGGGAAGCAGTTAAGAGAATTTCTTTATGCGGATACAGAGCAGGCGTATTTGAGCAAAAACCTGAGCTTGTTGTCTGAAGATATGCTTAGTGTTCCAATCTGTTCTGCTTTTAATAAGGAAGACAGCGTTCTTTATGTCGCGCTGAGCGACGGAACTATTTCGTG
Source organism: Lactobacillaceae bacterium (assembly GCA_031271345.1). Lineage (GTDB taxonomy): Bacteria > Pseudomonadota > Alphaproteobacteria > RF32 > CAG-239 > JAQWBS01. Next base: position 560,184 of record JAISVX010000003.1, on the reverse strand, counting down.
TCTTACGACGTATAGGACGGAAGAAGTAAACGCCTGGAGCAAATTAAGGACAAACGGCAGTTTTAAATCATTGGCGATTTGCGGCGATGATATGTATTTTATCATACAGAGAAAAAATCATTGTTTTTTGGAAAAATTTGAAAAAGGATTTCATGTAGATTGCGGCAGAGTTCTAACTTCGGATGAGCCGAAAGCCTTCTGGAAAGGTTTTGATGATTTTGAAGGCGAGATTTTATCGGTTGTAAGCAATGATTTTTATCTCGGAAAATATAAGGTTGAAAATGGGAGCATTGCTCTTTTTGAAGAGACCTCCGAGATAATTGCAGGCATGCCGTTTGAGCATGTAGTCGAGCCTCTGCCTTATATGGTAGATGCTATGCGCCCGTATACTCCAAATGCGGTTAAAGCGATTAGCTCCGTATTCAAACTGCTTAAAACAAAGTCGTTTTTCATAAGTTTAGGACATGGTTATATGGATGTGCCGCTAAAAAGAATATTTAAAGACAATATTTTAGACGCTCCGGCAAAAGTTTATTCTGGAGATGTTGAGCTGCGCTCAATATGGTGGATAAGAAGTTTGGAAGACGCAATTTGGAGCATTAGAAGCGATGTTCCTCTGCCTTTCAACTTGTTATCAGTGGTTATGAAATTAAAAATTAAAGATTGATAGGAGGAAAAAATGGCAGCAACAGGAACAATGACGGCCGGTTCTGCGGCTTTGTGGTCTTCTGTGGCAGCTACGGCTGTGGGTACCGCAACAAATCTTACTTTAGAGAATATGAAGAGAAGAGAAAATCTTAAAGCGGAAAGAAAGAAAATAGAAGAAGATGAGCGAAAAAGAAAAAATATTTTAGAAGAGCAGTTAGCGAGAAGGCGCGCAATTATTGGAAGTATGGGAGCATCTGATTCAGGTTCGTTTCTATCTTCTCAAAACAAACTTATAAAAGATAGTTTGAACAATGCGTATACGGGAAGTTCAAGCAGCGGAGCGTATAATCTACGGGTTGGCAGCTATCTGGCAAATGGTTTGATAGATGTCGGCAGTAAGGTTATAAAATAGAAAAGGAGAGTTAAATGCCTAGAAGAAAAATGACTTATGCGGAAAAAAGGAAAAGGGATTATTTGAAAAAAATTCCAATCGAAGAACAGTTAGACGCAATATTAAAAGCGTTTGATATTGTTCTTCAAAGCGGAGGAGACCTGCCTTTTGAGCTAATTGACGTTATAGAAAAATGGCAGGAAATAAAATTTAAATACCCGAAAGAATAAATTAAAAGCAGCCTTTCGGGGCTGCTTTTTATATTATTTTTTTGGAGTTTTTGTTTTTACATATTTTTCAATAAGCTCTGGTTTGAATATTTCAATGAGCTTAACAACGCCAACTAAACCAACAGCAATATACAGGATGTGTACAACTAGACCCAATCCTATAATTGTAAATAAATATCCCAAAACATCACCTATTAAACCAACTACCAACCAATATGCGGTCGCGCCGGCAAAAATATATTTTGCGTATTTTTTATATAATTCCATAAGTTTTTCCATAAGGTTTCTCTCCAAGATTGCCAAATTAATAATATAACACTCGTTTATATTATATCTTTTTTTCTAATATTCAAGATACTTAAAGAAAATGTTGAAAAATAATTGTAATCTTGCGAGGGGATAAGTTTTGGCATTGATTAATTGATATTGACAATTAGACAAAAAAAATCTATTGTGAAATCAAATGTTATTATTAGTTACAAACCAAAATTTTATACAAAATGAAGAAGATTATTCTATTAGCAGCGGCAGGTTTATTAACTTTTGCCCAAAGTGCGTACGCACAAACACAAATTGACAACCGCGGAAGAAGTTTGAGAGAAATTTCTGACGATGTGCAGTTCGAAATCGGAAAACACAACAAAAAGCTGGAGTTTACCGATAAAAAGTCGTTTTACGGTCATTGTAATTTGGATTGGCGGTCATCTTACCAAGCGGAGCTTGCGTATAAAACAAATGACAGTACCATCCAGACTTTGGCAGTAAAGATGTCTTACGCAGATACTCTTACGCACCAAACCCCTTTTGACTTAGTAGGTTTAGACCAAAAACTTGAGCTTTGCCAAGAATACGGAAACCTGTATATATTCAGGTATGAGAAGATTGTTGGGAAAGACAATGTAAATAGGAAGAAGCTCGAAAAGAATGAGGATAAGCGGAAAGAGTATGTGGAAGGTCAGCTGAAAAGATTTCCCGGCTGCTCAATTGAGCCGATGATAGCGGAAGGATGGAGCGATAGAATCTTGGTTGCAAGGTTTTATTACGATTTTCACCACTTTATGTGGAGGCAGGAAGCGGCAGACAATGATTTTCTTGCAAAACAAAGGAAGGAAGATGTTGTCGTTACATCGGGAGTTTCGAAAAAAGCGGCGAGTGTTTTAGGAATACTAAGATATTTCGCCGACGACAGCGAATGGAATCCCGTGCAGGTTGAAACAGACTCAGCAAACTATGCAATGATATACACATCGTTTGAAGGAAGAAACTGTTTTTATTTGTTTTATATGGAAAATGGAAAGCTTTTGGAAAGAAGGCTTATTCCGCGCCAGGAAGCCGAATTCTCGAATATTAAGTTTACGGCTGAATATTCGAAAGATGTGCTTCATATCGACGTTAGCAAAGGAGTTGTCGACTTAAAAGTCTATAAGGCAATTTCTGGAACGGATTTAACCAAAAACCCTAAAACGGCTATACGCTGGAAAGGCATTTTTGGCGAGACCCCGGGAGAAGATTACTGGGAAAGAGTTGGAATAGTTGATTTGTAAAATGTTGCAAAAAACTATAAACCATTTGGGCGGCTAAGATTTATTTCTGAGCCGCCCTTTTTTTATTTTAAAGATTTATTATATATTTAAAATAAAGGTTTAAAAAAATGACTTTTAATATATGATAAAAAAACAAAATATAAAAAAGGACATAAAAATGGCTGAAGAAAAAAAGAATGAAAAAAAAGAACATGTTTGTTCTGTGTGCAACTGGGTTTATGACGGCGACATTCCTTTTGAAGAGCTTCCAGATGACTTTGTCTGCCACGTTTGCGGGGTGGATAAAAGCTTCTTTAGTTAAAAAAATATTGAAAAGCCGCTGTTATTTAGTGGCTTTTTTATTTAAATGCTTTTATATTCTTCTTAGTTTTTTTTGAGAGGGTTGTATGAAGCAAAAAATTCTTTTACTTTCCTGTTGCGCTCCATGCTCTTGTGCCGTAGTTGAAAAAATGGCGCGGGATAAAAATGATGTTACGGTTGTTTTTTATAATCCTAATATCAGCCCTTTAGAAGAATATCAAAAAAGACTCAAAGAAAATAAAAGACTTTGCGAATTACATAACATTCCTTTTATTGATTTAGAATATGATAACGAGCGTTGGCGCGGGCTTGTTAAAGGCTTGGAAAACGAGCCGGAAAGAGGCGCCCGCTGCGACGTGTGTTTTTATATGCGTATAAAAAGGGTTATGGAGTATGCAAAAGAAAATGGTTTTGATGCTGTCGCTTCTGTTTTAGGAGTTTCCAGATATAAAGATTCGAATCAGGTTGAAAGAAATGCCGAGAAAGCTTCTCTTGAAACTGGGGTTGAATATGCGCGCATCGAAGGTCGTAAAGGCGGCATGCAGGAGAGGCGCGCTAGTCTTATTAAAGAGCTTAATCTTTATGACCAAAGTTATTGTGGTTGTAAATTTAAATATTGAAATATTAAAAGTTGTGCTATATAACTTAATATATTAATAATTTGTCCGTAAGGTATATAAATGAATAAATTAAAAACAATTCTTTTTGGACTTTTCTGCAGAAAATATAAACTGATAGGAAATAATATTTCTTGGGGAAAGCCTTATAACATAAAAGGTAAAAATAATAAAATTATACTTGTGCATGATAAATATGAGTTCAAACTTTCGAAGTTTGAAAGAGTTAAAGGGTTAAATATCACAATTAAAGGGAGCAATAATATTGTCAAAATTGGTTTTCCCTGCAATTTTTGCAAATCTAAGGTATTGGTGCTTGGAGACAATAATCTTTTTAAACTGGACAAGACCAAATATAAAATTAAACGCACAAAATTTAATATGTGCTTGAGCAACTCCCGCAAGTTTATTATCGGCGAAGATTTTAGCAGCGAAAGCGGAAGCATTTCGAGCCTTTCCAATAATAGCGAAATTATTATTGGAAATGACTGCATGTTTGCCAATGATGTTTTAATCAGAAACTCTGACGGGCATATAATAAAAAACAGCGATGGTGAGATTATAAATCTGAATGACAATGTTTATATCGGAAATCATGTTTGGCTGGGAGTGCGGTCGACGGTTTTAAAAGGTTCGGTTATTCCTGATAACTGCGTTGTCGGCGCCTGCAGCTTAGTCGTTGGAAAATTTGAGGAAACCAACGTCGCGCTCGGCGGCGTTCCCGCAAAAGTGATAAAAAGAGATTTGCACTGGATTAGAGAAAATTCATACGCCTTTGAGAAGAATAAGGAACGCCTGTAACCATATATTTACTTTTGGAATCTAAGCTGTATTTTCAAATTATGGCAAGGAGAAAAAATGCGAAAAAGTTCCGAAATTCTGCAAAAAATAGCTATGTATATTGGTATTGCTTTAATAATAGGGTGCGCGGTTTTTGCAATTGTCATGAATATGTCGATAAATAATGCTTTGGGTCTTTTATTGGGATTTGCTCTGCTGATGGTTGGAAGATACTACTCGGTTATGCCGGAATGGCTGCAGACCGCTACAAGGGTTTCAATATATATGGCAAGCATTTTTACCGTGGTTGTATTGTCTTTTATGATTAAATACGGAATTCATAATACGGTAAAATATGATGAAGACGCCGCGGTGATCTTAGGTTCCGGCATTATTGGAGAAGAACCGGCTCCCATGCTGGCTTTGCGTTTGGATGCGGCGGCAGAATATTTAGAAAAAAATCAAAACGCAATTGTTTTAGTTGCAGGCGGTCAGGGGTACGGCGAGAATATTACCGAAGCGCTGGCAATGAAAAGGTATCTTGTTGCCAAAGGTATTGACGGCGGCAGGATTATTGAAGAAGACAAATCGCGAAATACTTATGAAAATTTGGCGAATGCGAAAGAGATTTTGGATAACCGTTTCAAAGACAAGGGTTATAAAATAGCGCTGATAACGACGGATTTTCATACATTTCGCTCATTAAAAATCGCAAAAAAACTAGGACTGAACGCGGCGAGCTATAACGCTCCGCTACTATGGTATCTTCGCCCTGGAAGCACTTTAAGAGAACTGATTTCAATCGTCAAATATTGGTCTGGAGCTTTTTTAAGAATTAGCGGTATCTGTAAAAATAAAAAGTGTAAACTTTTCCACTAATTCTACGTCGGCGGTATTTTTCCGCTGGACTTTAATATGGTATTTCGTGTATAAATTTCATATTACAAACAAAAGGATACAAGCAATGCCCAAAATAGCATCATTATTCGCGGGGGCTGGTGGCTTAGACCTTGGTTTTGAGAAGGCTGGATTTAGCACTGTTTGGGCTAATGAATATGATAAGACCATTTGGGACACCTTTGAATATAACTTCCCTCATGCCAAACTAGACCGTCGAAGCATAACAAATGTTTCACCTGAAGAAATTCCAGATGTAGAAGGAATTATCGGTGGTCCACCATGTCAAAGTTGGTCGGAAGCTGGCGCCAGAAGGGGAATAGAAGATCATCGAGGTCAGTTATTCTACGATTATATACGCATATTAAAGATTAAACAGCCTAAATTCTTCTTGGTTGAAAATGTTGTCGGTATTTTACATCCTAAACACTCAAAAGCCTTTAGCGGTTTCTTGAAAGAGTTTGAAGATGCTGGATATATAATTTCATGGAAATTGTTGGATGCTCATGATTACAGCGTCCCGGAAAATCGTCTGCGCGTTATTATAATTGGGTATCGTAAAGATTTAGGTAAGAAATTTGAATTTCCTGAACCGCATAATTATAAACCTACGCTAAAAGATGCTATTTATGATTTACGCTTTGCGCAACCAGCGAAAGATAAAAATAAAACCAATGGCGAGTTGGAGATTCCAAATCACGAGTATATGAATGGCGGTTTTTCTACAATATATATGTCCAGAAATCGTGTTCGCAGCTGGGATGAACCGTCCTTTACCATTCAAGCTGGCGGACGTCATGCCCCGCTTCATCCGCAAGCTCCAAAAATGTTGTTTGTAGCGCAAAATAAACGTGTTTTTGTTCCGGGAAAGGAAAGCTTATATCGCAGACTTAGCGTTCGCGAATGCGCAAGAATACAAACATTTCCAGATACCTTTATATTCAAATATTTTGATATTGCCGATGGTTATAAAATGATAGGAAACGCTGTGCCTGTTAATTTAGCGTTGGCTGTGGCGGAACAGATAAAGAAGGATTTATACTGATGGTAAAAAGCACAATAAATTCAACTATTATGGGTAAAGCATACGAATATGCCTGTGTTTTGGCTTTATCTGAATTATTGGAAGATGTGCGATTATTTGAAATTATAGAAAATAGCAGTTTGCGAATTGCTCGTACTCGTTATGAAGAAATCTCTAAAATAGACAGAGCAGAAATGTTGAAATCTGCAAAAGTTGGTATGGTTGCTATCATTGATATGGAGCCAAGAATTATTGAAGATGGTAAAGATAAGCTCAGTATTTCATTGCAATCGGATGATGTGGCGAAAAGCGGCGATATTCGTGATGTTCTTATAATTCGCCGCTCAATAGAGTGGGAAATCGGTATATCGGTAAAACATAATCATGCGGCGTTAAAGCATTCTCGTTTATCCGCAACTATTGATTTTGGTAAACTTTGGTTTGGCAAATCTTGTTCAGAGACATATTTTAATGAAATTATCCCTATTTTTTCTGAATTAAAGTTATTGAAAGATACTGATAAACTATGGTCTGAAATAAGAAACAAAAACAATATTGTTTATGTACCTATTTTGCAAGCATTTATGAAAGAATTTAATGCTTTGTATAATAAATATGGAGAGGACATAACCTCTAGTCTGGTAAAATATCTGCTTGGTTCTAATGGAAAAGATTATTATAAACTTATTCATTATAATAATCATATCACAAGAATACAGCCATTTAATTTGTTAGGAACATTAAATCAGTCATCAATAAAGCAAAAACCAAATAAAATTTTCAGTAAGATTTTATTGCCAACAAAAATCTTAGATTTATCTTTTAAAGAAAAATCCACAACAACTGTTAATCTTACAATGAATAATGGTTGGGCTATTTCATTTAGAATACATAACGCCAGTAGTCATGTGGAAACAAGTTTGAAATTTGACATCCAACTACGTGGGCAACCAGCAGATTTGTTTTATCTTGATATAAAATGGTAACTTAAAAATAAAAACATGCGCTTTAAAGCGCATGTTTTTATTGGTAGCGAGGGGCGGGTTCGAACCGCCGACACCGGGATTATGATTCCCGTGCTCTAACCAACTGAGCTACCCCGCCGCAAAAATTCTTTGTATTTAATAATATGTCCCCAACCGATTGTCAACAATTATTTTTGTTGTATTTTAAACGATGTTGAGATTATTGGAGCTGAGATTAAGACGGCTTTATGAATTTATCAAGTCCGTTTTCTTTTATAAATTTTGCTACCGGCAAAAACAGGTTTTCTGGAAGGTTTTGAAGAGAGAACCATTCCCATTTTTCAAACTTGTCTGGTTCCATCAGTTTAAGCTCGCCGGAATATTTTTTTGTAACCGTATGAATAGTTATGACATGCTCGTTTTCCTGCTCGTGAATATCGCTTGTTACGGCGGCGATTGTTATGTCTTGCTTTTTTATATCAAGGCTGGTTTCTTCTTTGGTTTCCCTAATCGCGGCATCTTCAAATTCTTCGCCAAACTCAAGCTTGCCCCCGGATGGCGACCAGGTTCCCGTTCCATGTTTGCTTTTTCTTAAGCCGAGCAGAAGTTTATTATCCGCGCTAAGAATATATAGACCGACGCCAACCTTGATACTGTTTTGCATATTTAGCCTTTTTTCATTATGTCTATAATTGGAGCTATCATGTCTCTGTGGTTTGTTTCAAACTCGTCATAAAGACTATCGTAGCCGACATTGTTTTCTTTGTAGAAATTCGTTCTGTTATCATCATCATAATATTTTGCCAGAGCTACAGCGTCAAGCCTGTCGAGCCTTTTTACGAAATCTGCCTCTGGAGTGTCTTGTCTTTCATATTCAATAAAAAGCTCGGCAAGTTCCGGCTTATTTAAATCGGCGGCGATTTTTCTTATCGCATTTACTTCCATATCATGCTTAACGTTTGCCGGAACATTTTCTCCCGGAGTAATGTCTCCGACAATGATTTCAGCGAGATCATGAACAATTGCAAACTCCAGGCATTTTTGCTTGTTTAAGTTTTCAGGACATAATAAATAAGCCAGCAGGGCAACTCCGTAAGAGTGAGCCGCAACAGATTCCGAACCGCTGACTTCAAGATTGCACCAACCCTGACGTTTCAGGTCTTTTACCTTGCCTAACACGTCTGCTAATTTATTTAAGTCCATGATTTTGTTCCTTTCGAAAATGTGTTTAGGAACGTCTTTTTATAGTCTGTTGACCAGATAGAGTCAATCTGATTTTTATGCTTTTTTTACATAATCCGCCATAAGGCGTCTAACCCCGTGTTCTTCAAACATTATCAAAAGCTTGTTGCCTTCTACGGATGATATTTTTCCAAGACCGAAATAATCATGGATAACTTTATCGCCTTTGTTAAACTTATTTGATGGCGCGGAATTATAATATTCGTCGTCTCTCTCGTAGCTGTATCTGCCGCCGTCATCATAAGTGACATTGGTTTTTTGTTCCTGATAAGGTTTTTTCCAGCCGCTTTGGAAACTGCTCTGGTTTTGTGTGAAATACCTTGATGAATTGTTGCATATTTCAATGTTTTGCGTAGGAAGTTCGTCGATGAAACGGGACGGGCTGTTTTGTTGGTACTGACCATATATTCTTCGGGTTAATGCGGTGGATATGTAAAGGTTTTTCTTTGCTCTTGTAATCGCGACGTAGGCAAGCCTGCGTTCTTCTTCCAAAGATTTTGTTCCGCCTTCATCCAAACTTTTTTGGTGCGGGAACAAGCCTTCTTCCCAGCCGGGCAAAAACACAATGTCAAACTCCAAGCCTTTGGCGGAGTGAAGAGTAATCAGCATAACCTTGTCATTGTCCAGCGCGTCGTCCTTGTCGATGACTAAGCTGACATGCTCCAGGAAAACAGCCAGGCTTGGATATTTTTCTTCATCGCTGATAACATTGACCAGCTCTTTTAAGTTTTCCAGTCTTCCGGGAGCTTCGGCAGATTTGTCCATTTTCAGCATATCAATGTAGCCGCTGTCATCTAAGACTTGATTTGCCAAGTCTCCCGGGGTTATTACATCGACAAGCTTTTGCCATTCTTCAAATTTAGAAATTATGGCTTTGGATTTTGGGTTTTCTCTCGCCGCCTCAAACATTGAAGTATGTTCTTTTCTTGCCGCCATGATAATATCATCTATTGTTTTTGCGCCAATTTTTCGTGCCGGTTTGTTTATTATGCGTTCTAAAGCCAAGTCATCGCTCGGCTGAACAATTACTCTCAAATATGCGAGAGCGTCTCTGATTTCCGCGCGTTCATAAAACTTTGGTCCGCCGATAACTTTGTAAGGAATAGCTTCTTCATTCAATTTCTCTTCAAATTCGCGCATTTGAAAAGCTGCCCTGACTAAAATTGCCATGTTCGAATAGCTGTAGCCCTGCCGCAGCATATTGTCAATTTCGCTTACAACATAAGCAGCTTCATCTTCACCATTCCAATTGCTGACAACTTTAATTTTGTGATTTTCAGACTGGTTTGCCGGGCTGTTTTCCGCAACTTTCAAAACTTTTCCAAGTCTGTCATGATTGTGGTTTATAAGGTTTGACGCCGCCGCAAGTATGTTTGCAGTTGAGCGGTAGTTTCTTTCCAGCCTTATTATTTTGGCATCGGGAAAATCTTTTTCAAACCGCAGGATATTTTCAATCTCGGCGCCGCGCCAAGAATATATCGACTGATCGTCATCGCCGACGCAGCAGATGTTGCGGTGTTTCTGCGACAACAGGCGAAGCAGGAGATATTGCGTTACGTTGGTGTCCTGATACTCGTCAACCATGATATATTTGAACTTATCCTGATACTCGTCCAAAACATCCGAGTATTTGAGAAGAATATTTAATGTAGCAAGAAGAATATCTCCAAAGTCAACGCAGTTTAGCTCAAGAAGCCTTTTTTGATATTGTCTGTAGACATGGATTGTGACATTGTCTTTATAGTCATCGCCAATCTTGTCTATGGTCAAGCCTTTGTCTTTCCAGCGCTGAATTTTATCCAAAATTGTCTGTGCCGGATATTTTTTATCATCAATTCCTTCAGCCTCAATAATCTGCTTAATCAGCCTTTTTTGGTCATCTTCATCAAGAATTGTGAAATTTGATTTCAATTCTGCCAGTTCGGCATGTCTGCGCAGCATTTTAACGCAGATACTGTGAAATGTTCCCATCCACACTGAGTTTGCTATATCCCCAATCATGTTTTGGGTGCGGTTTTTCATTTCATTTGCCGCGCGGTTTGTAAATGTTACAACCAGACAATTCCACGGCTGGGCTTTCATATTGGCAAGTATATATGCGAGTCTTGTGGTCAAAACCTTGGTTTTTCCAGTTCCGGCGCCGGATAATACCAAAACAGGTCCTTCTGTTTCGGTAACGGCAAGTCGTTGCTCAGGGTTTAATATTTCGAGCCAGTCAAACTTTGGTTTGAGTTGGTCGATGTTATTGAATGTCTGAGGCTCATACTCGTCTGATAAATTAAATATATCGTCCATTGCTAATACTTCTTGTTTTTTATAATGACACATCATATATTATATTTATCAATAATGTAAAGGGAAAATAAAGATATGCAAAAAGAACAAAGGCGGTACGCGACAGAGTCTGACAGAGTGTTCCAAACCGAAGCTGCGCGTATATTTCAAATGGGTGATGACGCATGGCATGCGGGAAAATATGACGAAGCGAAAAAGTATTATCTGCAGTCTTCAAGAATGTATCATGAAACGGAAGATTTTGAAGGAATGGCTATTGTCGAGCTTCGCAGGGCAGATTTAGAGCTGAGTCTGGAAGATTATAAAGAAGCGGAAAAGTCCTTAACTTTTGCCATGAGTTTTGTTGAGAATATTGATTATGCGCAGGCTACATATCTGGAAATATTAATCAAAATGGCAAAAGCAAAGTCGATGCAGGCAGACATTGTTGAAGCATTAAAATATGTTGAAAAAGCAAAAAAAGTCGCAAATCAGATTGGAAGCGCAGATTTGCTGGGTGACGCGTATGATTTGGAAGCGTTGATTTATCTTCAGGACAACAATGAAAAAAGAGCGCTGGAGTCATATAAACACGCTGCGGAGGCTCACAAGGGAAGCGGCATAACGCTTAAAGAAGCTGCGACATTGAGAGCAATCTCGCGAATTGAGATAAAAAATAAAAATTATGACTATGCTCACGACGTACTTGAAAGATGCCGAGATTTATATCGCGAGAACGGCGATTTATTGGGTGAGGCAAGCGCATTGTCCGCCATTGGCTCGTTAAGATATATAATTAAAGATATTCCTAACGCGAGAAAAGCTTTGATGAAATCTGTTTATCTATACGGCAAGGTAGCGCATCATTTTGCCGAGGCGGAAGCTTTGCTGTATCTTGCAAGGGTTGAGGCGTATAATCGCGAGCTTGGCGATTATGAAAGAGCAAAAATTCATTATAAACGCTCGATTGAACTGTTTGATTTTATGGATAACCAAACAATGAAGCAGGCGGTTTTGGAAGAATATCATAATTTTTTAAATAGAATCAGCGAGTAATTGGAGAAGATATAGATGTCTGACATTAGAGAGAAAATAATATCGTTAAAAAATTATATGGACAGCAAAATTCTTGGGCAGGAGCTGCTGGTCAGAAAGCTGATTATAACAATGCTGGCGGATGGTCATGCTCTTGTCGAAGGCGCTCCCGGTCTGGCTAAAACAAAGGCTATAAAAACACTTGCTTCCTTAATCACAGCCAAATACAGCCGTATTCAGTTTACTCCCGACCTCTTGCCGTCCGATATTACGGGCAGTGATATTTATGTTTCTCAAAAGGGCGAGTTTGAATTTAGGGAAGGTCCTGTTTTTGCAAACCTCGTTCTTGCCGACGAGATAAATCGTTCGCCCGCAAAAGTTCAGTCCGCTTTGCTGGAGGCTATGGGAGAGCGTCAGGTGAGCGTTGGCGGAAAGAGCTATAAACTTCCTGATTTATTTATGGTTATGGCAACTCAAAACCCGATTGAGCATGAGGGAACATATAATCTTCCAGAGGCTCAGTTAGACAGGTTTTTGATGTATATAAAAATTGACCAGCCGGAAGCGGCGGTTGAAAAACAAATATTGCGGCTTGTCAGAGGCGAAGTAAAAGCTGAAGCAGGCGGAGAGTCTTTTGATAAGCTTGATATGTCTATGGTTTTAAAAGCGAGAAAAGAGGTTTTGGACGTCCATGTATCGGAAGCTCTTGAAGAATATCTGGTTCAGCTGGTAGTTGCGACAAGGCACCCGTATAAATATGACAAGAGTCTGGATGGAATGATTTTATATGGAGCAAGCCCGCGCGCTACAATTGCCCTTGACAGATGCGCAAGGATTAACGCATGGCTTTACGGAAGAGATTATGCAACTCCAGAGGATGTTCATGCGGTGGTTTTTGATATTCTGAGACACAGGATAATCTTGAGCTTTGAGGCGACCGCCGAGGGGCATACAACCGATGATATTATAAGCAGGCTGGTTAAAATTGTGCCTTTGCCGTAAAAGGGTAAGATTTTATGAAAAACATAAAAGAGATAGCTGGCAAAATTTTAAATCTCTCGTCAGAAGAAAAGGTGAGCGAGGGGATTTATGCGACGCTGGAGGATTTAATCGAACAGCGCCGATATATAAATTTTGTTAACTACCATAATAAAAAAACTACTTTCTCCAAGAGTGCCGGCGATATAAAATCTGCGTTTAAGGGCAGGGGAATGGAGTTTGACCAGATAAGATCTTATCAGTATGGAGATGAGGTAAGAGATATTGATTGGCGTGTTACAGCCCGCAAAATGACCCCGTATACAAAAATATACAATGAAGAAAGAAACCGAGATGTGTATGTTTTTCTTGATTTGTCACCGTCAATGGTTTTTGGCACAAAGAGGGAGCTAAAGTCGGTCGCCGCAGCTAAAATCGCCGGTCTTTTGGGATGGATTAGTTTTGAGAATAAAGACAAATTTGGCTGCCTGATATATGACGGTTCGGAATATTTCTTTTATAAACCGCAAAACTCCAGAGCAGCATTGTTGGCGGTCTTAAAGAAAATGTCTGAGATTGGCAAGTCAGCCGCTTTGGATAAAAAAATGTCTAAGGAAGACAGCGGCGGCTTTGAAAAAAGCTTAAGAATGCTGCAAAAGAATATAAAAAGCAGGGCGGAGATTTTTTTAATCAGCGATTTTTATATGTTTGACGATAAGGTCAAAAAGAGTTTGGCGGCTTTGTCAAAAAAAGGCAAATTGTATTTGATTGATGTTTTTGACAGGATAGAAAAATCTGCTCCGCGATCGGGAGAGTATATGATTAGTGATGGCGACAAGAATTTAATCTTTGATACTGGAAACGATAATTTTAAAGATGAGTATGCAAAATACTTTGTCCATAAAAGCAAATTGATTAAAGATTTTTGTCTGAAATTTTCTTTTGATTATATGAGCGTAAGTACAGCTATCCCGATTTTCAGACAAATAAAGCTCGGCTGAGAAGAAACAATTTATTGACAGAAATATTCTGTAGTGTTATCTTTGATGAACATTATTCTGGAACTATTAATTGAAAAGAGAAAAGTTATGGTTAAAGCAAATGAGAATACCGCTTATAAAAGGGGACAAGAATTATTAGATCAAGGTCTATATAAAGACGCTATAGTACAATTTGACGCTGCTGTTAAGGAACAACCAAAATCATGGAAAGCTCTAAACAGCAAGGGTTTTGCGCTACAAAAAATGAGCAAATATACAGAAGCTGTCGAATGTTTTGATAAGGCTTTAGAGATTAATCCAAAATCTGTTGAAGTTCTTAACAACAAAGGCGTAACTTTAAGCATGCGCGGTCTTTATAAAGACGCGATTTTTTGTTTTAATGAGGCTATTGCTATTGACGGCACTTCATTGGAGGCTTTGAATGGTAAGGCTATTGCTCTTCAGCACATGTTTTCTTATAAAGAAGCGTTAGATGTTTTGGAGCAGGCAATGAAAATTGATAACAAACATCAGCAAACATTGCTCAGTATTGCGGTTACTCTGCAAAAGCTTAAACAATATGAAAGGGCTATTTCTTTTTTCAAAAAAGTTCTATCTGCTGACAAAAATAATATAAAGGCATGGAATGGCGTCGGCGTTACTTATCAGTTGATGGGCGACAATAATTCCGCGTTAAAATGCTTTACAAAAATCTTAAACATCGACAGTAAAGAAATTCAGGCATGGATTAGTATTGGTTTCGTTTACCAAAAAATGCTAAAATTCCAGGATGCCCTAAAATGCTACAAAAAAGCTCATGCGATAATCAACGGACGTTATCATCATAAACTATATGATGGTTTGGCAAGCTGTTTGACTAAGCTTTCTGAGTTTGATAAAGCAATTGATATTTATAAAGAAATCTTCCAAAAAGAAGAAGGCAAGAAAAAATGGGATGCTCAACGTTCAATTAAGTTCGTTGGCAAGCTAAAACGTAAAAAAGCTATGGGTACATTACCTGATATAGGTTCCGACGCTGCTTCCGATGATGATGACATTTTGGAAGAAACTTTAAGCTCAGGCGGAACTGCCGATATATAAAAACTTCTATACAAAAGAAAAGAGCCTTGGAAATAAGGCTCTTTTCTTTGTAACTTAATCCGTCAGTTCAGGATTTTCTTCTATAAACTTTTCAATGCCTGTCTCATCATCTGCCGGCAGGGTAAAGTTGTCGGGAACAAGCCCTTTGACAACAACTTCGTTTTTTTCCTGAAAAACGGGAATATCCAATACTTTCGCTTCGTTCGTTTTTACTTCGCTAACTTCCGCGTTGTTTTCGCTTTCGACGACAGCTTGGGCTTCTTCAGTCTTTTCCTCGGCTGCTATAATCGTATCATTGGCAGTTTCTGGAGCTGTAATTATTTCTTCAACGGTTTCTTCTTCGTCGATAATATTAGGAAGAAGGTTTGTCGGCTCTCCGCTTACCCTGACTTCCTGCGTTGGTTTAAATGAGTTTCTTTCCGCCAGCTGTTCTTCTGTGAGCAGTGACGAAGCATCAATTTTTGTATTAATACATTTTAGGAGCCATACGTCGTATATCGGGTGTTCGACAGCATTTAGCGACGGAGTTGACGACATCATCCAACCTCTGGAGATATTGACTTTCGAACCATCGGTATTGTTATCCAGAATGTCGACAAAAGCATAGTTTTCAGGGGTTTCTTCCGGGGGTGTTGTCTGACAGTCTCTAACAAGTATTGAGAAAGTTCCAAAGTTTATATTGCCGCTGACAGGAACATTTATTACTTTCACTCTTCCCGTTATTTTATCCATTGCCTGCATTTGAGCCGTATTTGTTTTGATTTCTTTTGCCAGAGCAGCATTTGCAAGCAGAACAGCAAAAGCTGTTGTAGCGATTAATTTCACAGGTGGTTTCATAACTTTTTCCTTGTTTTTTGCCAATATTAACGAATCACTTCGTTTCCATCTCCGCCGGTTACGGCAAAGATGATTTCGCCGACCATGTCTTCAATTGTTTTGAAATCTTTGGTGTTGGTAGCTGTATCGCCGTTTTTTAAAAGCTCTAATGATGTTCCAGGCTGAACTTTGATAAATTTATCTCCCATTAAACCGTCGGTGGCAACTTCAAACGTGCTGTCTTTAGGCAGTTTTATGTTGGAAGCGACACTTAGTTTGATTACCGCGTGGTAGTTCTCATTATCAAGGCTTTGAGAAACGACCGTGCCGACTTTTACACCGTTGATTCTTACATCCGAGCCAATATTGAGACCTCCGACTTTAAGGAAATTTACGGTGATTTCATAGCCTTTTACCACTCTTAAATCTGAAGCGTTATATGAAAAATATATGAAAGAAGCCGCAATAAAAATTACGATTATGCCCATTATTGTTTCAATTGGTTTTTTGTTCATAAGAATCTCCCTAAATTTTTTTCTTGCAGCTGTTTTTGCCGCAGTTATTTTTTCCGATAGCAACTATGCGGTTTAAAAGCTCGTTTATAACCATAGCGTCCTGGGTATATGAGAAGTAGTCGTTTGATTCTAAAAATTCCTCATCTCCTCCAGGCTCTATAGAAATAAACTTTGAGCCGAGTATGCTTGAGCTTACTATAGAAGCGCTGCTGTCGGCGGGTATTTTAACGCTGTTGTCTATAGAAAGCGTTAGAACAGTGCTGTAGTTGTCGTCTAAAACGGCTTTAGTAACTTTGCCGATTACTATTCCTGATAACATGACCTTATCTCCGACGACCAGACCATCAGTGCGCCCAAATTTAGCATTGATGACGTAATCGTGAGAATCATTTGCCATCTTTACGGCAGATTTCTGCAAAGTAAAGCAGCTTATCGCAAAAAGCAGAACGAGGCTTATTATAATGCCGACTTTTATCGATTTTGCGTCTTCTCTTGAGTATGTCTCTTTCACTTTCTTAATGCTCCCTAAAAAAGTCTATTTTTTATATAAAATAGTTCAAAAGAATGATTTTGTCACCAAAGATTTCAAAAAGTTGTTAAAATTTAAAATTAATTTGCTACAATGAAGAAATGTTAAATTAATTTTTATGTGAAGAATATGATTACAGTAAGAAATATTTATAAATCTTTTGGAGAAATAAAGGCGTTAAACGATGTTTCGTTTGATGCGGGGATTGGCGTGCTGGCTTTGCTGGGAGTAAACGGTGCGGGGAAAACCACATTAATAAGAGTTATCACGGGATACCTTGTTCCAAACGACGGCGAAGTCTCCATTGAAGGGCTTGGCATTGATGATAACAGGATTGAAGCCCTTAGAAATATTGGATATGTTCCCGAGAATAATCCGATATATCAGGATTTAACCTCGTTTGAGATGATAAAGCTTAATGCCGATTTATGGAATATCGGCAAAAAAGACTTTGCGGAGAATCTTAACGAGCTTGTAAACAGGCTGGATATTAAAACTGTGATTAATCAGAAAATTTCGACTTTGTCAAAAGGATATAAAAGAAGGGTTGCTATTGCAGCAAGCTTGATTCACAAGCCAAAAATTTTGATACTTGACGAGCCGACGGACGGTTTGGACCCAAATCAAAAATTTGTCGTAAGAAAATTTATAAAAGAATATTCAAAGGACAATATTGTTATCGTCTCAACTCATATAATGGAAGATGTTGAAGCAATAGCCGACAGAGTAATGATTTTGGATAAAGGAAAAATTATTCTTGACGCCGCTCCTGATGAATTAAAGAAAAAAGCCCCTGATAATGATATGATTAGTGCTTTTTATAAAATTACTAACAGCAATAAGGAGTAGGGGATGAAACAGTTTATAACGCTATTGAAAAAAGAGTTTATGGGATATTTTTTATCTTATGCGGCATATTTTATTGTTGCTTTGTATCTTTTCCTCTCTATGGTCGCAAATTTTTATTTTGGAGCATATTTTATAACCAATAACACAGATTTGTATTCATTCTTTTATTTTCAGCCGCATATTTTGCTTTTTGTTATTCCAGCATTGGCTATGCGTTCGTGGTCTGACGAAAAAAAGTCAGGGACTTACGAAGTTGTGCTGTCATATCCTATGTCGTACTGCTCTCTTGTTATGGCAAAGTTTTGGGCATGTTTGAAAATTTCGGCTTTGATGATTTTATTGACCGCGCCGCTTTGGATTTACAGCGCGTTAAGCTCTAATATAGATAACTTGTCGGTTATAAGCGCGTATATCGGATGTATTTTTGCCGCGGCGATGTTTTGCGCGGTATGCTGTTTAATATCATCAACAAACTCCAGTCCGATAGTTTCTTATTTGCTGTCGGTTTTTGTTTTATGGATGCTGGTTAATGTAGATTATAACTTTATTATCAAGCCGCTGTTTTATGCTTCCAGCGTCATTTTTGTTAATATCCAAGGTGCTTTCAACTTTGAAAACCATTATAATGCCTTTGTTTCAGCGCAAATTGGGTTTGATAACGTTATTTACTTTATATCGTTCATAACCGTTGCTCTTGTTCTAAACAAAATAGTTATTGAAGACAGAAAAGATAAAAGCTGGCTGGGAATATCATTAATCGGCATATTGCTTGTTATCGCATTGATGCTGATAAATATTTTGTCGTCAATGTTGTTTTCTACAAACAAAATAGATATGACTTCCGATAAAAGATATACTTTATCCGAGGCGACAAAAGAGATAATCGCCAATAATTCTGATGTAATTGACATAAAAGTATATTTATCAAAAGACATCAGGAAAATCTCTCCAATTATGGCTGATTACAGTAAATTTGTCTTAAATTATCTCGAAAAATATAAAAAGGAGTCCAACGGCAAAATAAACATAGACGTCAGAACAACGGAAAGATACAGTGTTACTGAGCGCGAAGCCAAGGAAAACGGCATAATGTCTATTTTGGGAAACAGCGACAGCGATTTAATATATTTTGGAGCGGTTATTTCAACATCTTCAGGAAAAAGCCAGACCATAAACATTCTTCATCCGAAGAGAAAACAATATTTGGAAAAAGATATAAGCAGGGCTATTTATAAACTCTCTCAAGAAAAAATTAAAAGAGTCGGCTGGGTTAACACATTAGGCTTTGACTATACTGATGACGTGATTTCATCGGTTTTGCAGGAAAATTATAATGTAGTCAGGATTAACCAGCATGAAATTGAGATTCCAAATACAATTGACACTTTGGTTGTCGTAAATATTCAGCATGCGTCCCGTTTCTTGAGTTATGGTATTGATCAGTTCTTAATGCGGGGAAAAAATGTTATCGCTTTTGTGGATAATGTGAATTCTCAGGTTAAAAATAAAGAGAACTCGATTTATACGCCGAACATATTGGACAGCTGGGGCGTTATTTATGATGACGAAGAAGTTGTAGGAGATAATCTTTTAGCTTTGAAAAAAGTTGTTGAAGATGACGGTGTAAAGAGAATTGCCAGCGATATATTGGCGATTAGCGTGACAAAAGAATATATCAACCAAGAAAATCCAATTACAAAAGGTCTGACAAATATTAGTTTTGTTTCTCCGGCGTTAATTGGGTTTGAAGAAAACGATAAAAGTTTTATGACGCCGCTTGTTACGACATCAAAAGAGAACGGCATTGTTAAAACCGATGTTGCCAGAACCGCAGATGATAAATATATCAATGATAATTTTAAATTTGAAGACGCGGAAAATATTCTTGCGATGCTTATAGAAGGAAAATCGACATCTATATTCAACAACAATATCTTGGCTAATACTAAATATGAAAGCGATATGGCTCCGTTTTTAATTATGTCTATCAATCCTGCGAAGCTGGTTGTCGTTTCCGATGTTAATATTCTTGATGGGGACAGCTGGAGCTATTATGGCGACAGAATAAACCCTTATACACTCATCGTTCCGAATAATAATGTGGACTTTATAACAAGGTCTTTGGACTATTTGACGGGAAATAATCTGCTTTTGGGGATAAATAATAAAAGCATTATTTATAATCAAAAAAGCCTTTTTGAAAAATATAGGGATGAGGCTGTCGGCAGGCGTTTTGATGATATATCCAAGATTGAGGTGGAAATAGTAAGAAAGCAGGAGGCTGTCAGGTCGTTGTCAAAAGATATTGACAGCCAGTTTTCTATGGCAAAAGTAAAAGATTTGGAAATTCTTAATAAAGAACTGTTGGAATTGAGAGAAAAGAGCAAATATTTAATTTATATAGTATCAAAAGAAACAACCAGTTCAATGAACGCGATTATAATTTTGTTTGCTTTGGCTGTACCTGTTGTTTCTGTGCTGATTATGTTTGCTGTGGTATCAATTTTGAGAAGAAGAAAAATAAAAAAAGTATTGGAGATGTTAAATGAAGGCTAGAACATACTACATATTAACCTTGCTTATAATATTTATATTAGCGTTCAGCGGTCTGGTTTTTTATAAACACAGCACACGAAAAAGCATGTTGGGAAGCTACGTTTTTTCAGATGTTATTCCTAATATGGGCAAGGTTACGTTTATCTCAGTTAAAAAAGGCGGCAGTCAAATAAACCTTGAGCTTGAAAAGAATTTATGGAGAGTAGCTGAAGCTGATAACTACTATGCAAACTATATATTATTAAACAGTTTGTTTACCGATGTTTTTAATTCTCAGTACAGCAGTTTGGTTGAAAATGTTGATAACAGCCTTTTTGAAAATCAGACTGTTTTGAGTTTTTTTGACGGAAATAAAAAGCTTGTTGAAGAAGTTATACTTGGAAGCAAAGATGATAAAAGGTTATATAATTTTGCCAAGAAGGGGAAAGACACGTTTCTTATTACTGGAAAATTTGTGCTTCCTTTAGATATTATATCCTGGATACAAACTCCGGCGTTTAATTTTCAGGAAGATGAGATTATGGACATATATTCTCTTTCCGAAGACGGAAGCGCGAAGAAAATTAAATATACCGATACGCCTATAGTTTTTAGAGACTATATGGGATTTATATATTTTCTTAATGCTGTTCATAATGACGATTTTACTGTGGAAGGCGCTGGTCAGGAAAGAAAGTTTGTTGTTGTGTCTTATGATGGTTTGCGCGTTGAGTTTTCAATACTGCCAAAAGATGGAAAATATTGGGGGCAGGTTAAGCTGGACACAACAAAAATGCCGACTGTAGAGGTAAAATATTTTGTTGACAACAATTCTTTTCTTTATGAAGGATGGTATTTTGAATTACCTCAGGACTATGCTGGCATTTTTTACAAATATATAGAAAAGTGAGGCTGTTATGAAATATGATGTTAAGCAGGAAAGCGAAAGAAGCAGATTTGTTGTAGATGTTGACGGCATGATTTCTACTCTGAACTATGATTTGAAGAATGGCAGAATGCTGTTTTTAAGCACGCATGTTCATCCAGATTTGGAGGGCAGGGGCATTGCTTCCGCGCTGACGGCAGAAGCCTTAAAATATGCCATAGACAATAAATATGAAATAGTTCCGTTATGCGCCTTTACCAAAGCGTATCTTTTAAGGCATGAAGGCACGTATGGAAAGATATAAAATGTCGGATATAAAAAGTCTTATGCTTGATTTATCAACCAATGTTTTTCTTGTTACGGACAAGAATTTTGTTGTGCTGGAATATAATGACAAAGCCAAAAGCCTGTTGGGAAATAAGCTGAGAAGAGGCAGAAATCTTAGCAAAACTTCCGCTACCTATATATATAAAATTTTAACCGCGCATACTTCGGTAACGAAAGAAAAAGGCAAGGGCGTCAGCTTTTTTATTGATGTGAAAAATTTTATATACGAATGCTTTGTTTATACTTATGATTTTGGTTATGTCTTTGTATTTGAAGATATTACGGAACTAAGCGACAGCTCAAAAATAATTAAAGAGATAATGAAAAAAGTTGATAACGCTCAAGACCTTTCGGAAATTGGCTATTATGAAGTTTGTTTTGAAACAAGGTATTTTTTCTTTTCTCACGAAGTGTATAAAATACTCGGCATTGAAGAGCGAAATAACAGGAACAGAGACGTTATCTTGGAAAATATTTACCCAAAAGACTTGGATAAATTCAAAGAAAAAGTTCTTAAACTTCTGGAAAATAAGAAAAAGACAGAGATGTATTTTCGGTTTGTCAAAGCGGATACCGGGGCGATTATCAATTGTTGTATAAAAGCCGAGGTAATTTGCGACGGCGTTTGCAAGTTTGTCGGAACTTTTCAGGACTTAACAAAGGTAATTCAAAGCAATAAAGAGCTTAAAGCCGCAAAGTCAAAAGCCGAGAGCCTGTCAAAATCCAGAGCATATTTTATCGGTCAGGCAAGCCATGATTTAAGGCAGCCTATTCAAGCTATGCGGATGAATTTGTATAGTTTGATGAAAGAAAAGATGGGTGAAAAGCAGACAAGACTGACTTCAAGCATTAATGATTCTGTTGAGAATTTGTCTTATCTTTTAGATAACTTGATAGATGTTTCAAAGCTAGGCTATGTCGGGGAAAAATATAAATCTTCCACTTTCAATATTAAGCTTTTGGTTTCAAGGATAAGCGAAGAATTTAAGAAGATTGCAAGAAGCAAAAAGATAAAGTTTGTTGTAAAATCTGAAAATAAGACGATTGACAGTAATTCGTTTTTTATTGAAAGAATTATCCGAAATCTTTTGAGCAATGCTTTCAAATATACTAAAAATGAGGTCAAGCTTGAGTTGAAGATACGTGATGACAAGCTCTTTATATCGGTTTCGGATAATGGGCATGGTATAAAGAAAAGCGAATTGAAAAACATCTTTGACGAGTTTTATAAGAGCGGCAGCAACCCTGATAATCATGATGGAATTGGGCTGGGATTGTCAATTGTGAGCAAGATGTTAAAACTGCTGCACGGCAAGGCGGATGTCCGCTCAAAGATAAATAAAGGCAGCGAGTTTATTATTGAAGTACCTATAGAAAAAGAGCCTGACTAAGTCAGGCTCTTTGATTTATTAATCCGGGTCCGTATAAAAATTATCGATAAGAGCCTGCATATATAAACGCGCGTTTCTTGTGTGTTCTAAAAGGCAGTGTTCTTTGTTATATTTTTCGGAGAAACTATCTGTTACAGCCGCTGTATACATGTCGCAATATGAGTTTCTGTAAAATAACCAGCTGTCATACATTCTTTTCATATCGTTTTTGTTTAGAACTTTTATTTCTGAGTCATTAGCTAAAACATCATATAAATCCTGAAGTTTTTTTTGTTCAATTAACATTTCGCTGTGCTTACATTTTGATACCTCGTCAAATCCAAGAGGCAAGGCTCTTTTCTCGCATTGAGCATAGTCAAAAGCGTTTGCTATAGGACTTAGAAAGCAAGAAAGTACGAATATTGATAAGATTTTCTTTAGCATAATAACAATCCTTATAAATTTTTAATTATCTTACATAGGGAAAGTTTATTTGTTTTTTGATAAATGTCAATTGACATTTATGTTTCAAACTTGGATAAAAAATTGAAAAAAAAGTTATAAATGGTGTTGAAGTTTATTATAATTATGTTATAAACAATATGATTTTTTGGGTGCGTAGCTCAGTCGGTAGAGCAACTGACTCTTAATCAGTGGGTCGTGGGTTCGATCCCCGCCGCGCCTACCAATAAAAAAAGACCATTTTTTAATGGTCTTTTTTTATTGGTAGGTAAAGCAAGGGGGCGAACTCGAAAGAGCGGGCGGAGAAGACTGACTTTTTTATTAAAAGTGCTTTTTCATAATCTCATCATAAACATCTGTATAAACTGCATCTTCTATTTCTTCTACGACATCATCAAAAATTAATAAGGTTAAATTGTTGTTATGTTCGTATGGAATATTTATCTCCACACATGTTTCATTAAACCATATATTCTTTTGGGTAATGCCTTCTAAACTTTCACTGTTTGAATAAGCGGCAGATTCTTTAGGAAGCTCTATTGGATCTTGATTTGGGTTTCTTGCAGAGAAATATATTCTGCTATTCTTAGCGTTTTTACTTGACCATGACCAGTCAATATAACCGTCAATACTTTCAATTATTACAGCTCTTTTTTCTGTTTGCTCTATCCATCGTAAAATAGTTGATATTAACGAGGTTCCATATCGTTCGGATAAATTTTTAAAAAGAGCTATGGTCTCTTTTTTGTTTTTTGTCTGCTTACGAAAATCGTCGAAAGGCATTAATAAATATGCAGCAAAGGTATTCGCGTCGGTTTCCCTTTTTGTTTCAGGAGAATTCCAGTCTTTCATGGCGCCATAATCACACTCTATTCCTTTTAGAAGCAGCTTGCGGTGGAGCAGATAGTGTCCAAACTCGTGTGCTATTGTAAAGTTTATTCTTCCTTTGGGCATATTATTGTTGTAAAAGATTCCCCATTCATTTTTTCCTTCGCGGGGTTTTAGCATGCCTTCAAATCTATCAAAAGAATTCCCTTCGATTAAGGTTATCGGGTCATTGGGAAATTTTTGTTTTGATATTTCAAGCGCCACATTTTTAACATTTACTGGAAAACGATTTTCGTCGTTTTTATATACATCATTTAATATACGCGTTATATCATTTGCCCAGCTTTCGGGAGATTTTTCTTTATATGTCACTTTTTACCCCAAAGCTTTATCATTTGGTCTATTTTTTCTTGATCTTCTGGTGATAGTTTATTGTAGTTTCTGAATAAAACATTCTTTTTGTTGCTCTCGTCTAGTTCCTCGGCTTCACTTAGCAAGTATTCCACCGTTACGCCTAACGCTTCCGCGATTTTTGTCAGCTTCTCAGCCGATGGCTTTTCTATTTTTCTATTCTCAAGTCCCCATACGTAGCTTTTTTGTGCTTCAATGATTTGAGCAAGTTCGTCTAAGGTCATATTTTTTTCTATCCTTAGACGTTTGATTTTATCGCCTAAATTAGAGGTCATTTTGTTCTCCATTTGTATGTAAGTTCATCTTAGAGAATTTATTTTATCTTTCAAGTGAAAAAATATATTGTGGATAAGTTCATTGAAATGAACTTTTTTTATATTTAAACTTGACTTTTTTAGGAGTTTATAATAAATTATCCGCATAAAGCCATAAAGGTTTTATGCGGATAGACCCATTAATAGGTTTCTTAACAACTCTTATTTTATGATATTCGTGCTTTTAATGCAACATGTTTCTTGTGGGTCGGCATGTTTTTTTATGGAATTATAAAAAATGACAAAAGTTTATGCAGCTAATGCACAAGGTACTTATGATTTGGATCCTCCCAGCGGATATGACGCCTGGATTGATTATTGGAATAGTAAAAAAGGTTTGATAGCGGGAAAATGCCGTCAATGCAATGAACAATCTAAAGATCTGGTCGGCGCACATGTTCAACTGGTGGAAAAAAGAAGTGATGGTCAATGGTATTATAAAAATAATGTTTTATATATAGTGCCATCTTGTATTGGATGTAATAATCATAATAACAAAACAGTGTTTTCTGTGGAATGGGATGATTTAGTCCCTGCACCAAAAGCATAATTTGTCTTGAGATAATTATTAAACTATAAAAAGCCCCTCAATCGAGGGGCTTTTTATTTTGCTTTTTTTATTCCCAGTCGAGAATGACTTTGCCTGATTGTCCGCTTCTCATTGCGTTAAAGCCTTTTTGGAAATCGTCGACTTTGAACTTATGAGTGATAATTGGGTTCATATCCAAGCCGGCTTCAATCATCGCGCCCATTTTATACCATGTTTCATACATTTCGCGACCGTAAATACCTTTGAGGAACAAACCTTTGAAGATTACGTCGCTCCAATCGATGGTAGTGTTTGAAGGCAAAATACCAAGCAATGAGATATTACCGCCGTTTTTCATCGCTTTAATCATGCTGCTGAAAGCTCTGCCATTGCCGGACATTTCCAAGCCGACGTCAAAGCCTTCTTTCATGCCAAGCTGCTTCATTGCGTTTTCAATCGTATCTTTAGATACGTCAACCGCTAAAGTCGCTCCCATTTTTGTTGCCAAATCCAATCTGTATGGGTTTACGTCAGTGATAACGATGTTTCTTGCGCCGACGAATTTTGCAATTCTTGCCGCCATAATACCAATTGGACCCGCGCCAGTGATAAGCACGTCTTCGCCGATTAGATCAAACGAAAGTGCAGTATGCGTAGCATTACCCATTGGATCTAAAATAGCGCCCAGGTCGTCCGTAACTTTTTTGGGCAGTTTATAAAGGTTTGACGCTGGAACAGATAAATATTCCGCAAAACAGCCCTGGCGGTTTACACCGATACCGATTGTGTTAGGGCATAGGTGGACTTTTCCTGCGCGGCAGTTGCGGCAGTGTCCGCAAACAATATGTCCTTCGGCAGAAACTCTGTCGCCGACCTTAAAACCTTTTACGTTTTTGCCCATTTCCACAATTTCGCCCGCAAATTCGTGACCGATAACCATTGGAACAGGGATAGTTTTTTGAGACCATTCATCCCAATTATAGATGTGAACGTCTGTGCCGCAAATTGCCGTTTTCTTGATTTTTACCAAGACATCGTTGTCCCCGATTGTTGGCATAGGGACATCAACCATCCAAATTCCTTCTTCTGGTTTTAATTTTGAAAGTGCTTTCATTCTTTAGCTCCTAAATAATCTTTAATTCTTTTCCAAATGTTTCAAACGCGTCAACCAGCTTGTCAATGTCCGCTTTGCTGTGAGCCGCTGACATCTGGGTTCTTATTCTTGCTTGTCCTTGAGGTACAACAGGATAAGAAAACGCGATTACATAAATGCCTTTTTGCAGCATTTTGTCCGACAGCTGGCTGGCTAATTTTGCGTCGCCGACCATTACAGGGATAATCGCATGACCAGCTCCGGCTAGTTTGAAGCCGCGTTTTTCCATTTCACTTCTAAAATATCTGCTGTTTTCTTCAAGTTTTTTGCGCAGTTCTTTTCCAGAGCTTAACATTTCAAAAACCTTAATTGAAGTTGCGGCAATTACGGGAGCCAATGTGTTGGAAAACAGATATGGACGCGAACGCTGGCGCAGCCAATCAATGATTTCCTGACGTCCGGACGTATAACCGCCAGAAGCGCCGCCAAGAGCTTTGCCGAGTGTTCCAGTAATAATATCAACTCTGTCCATTACGCCGCAGTATTCGGGAGTTCCGCGTCCGTTTTCGCCGACAAAACCAACCGCGTGGCTGTCGTCAACCATTACAATCGCGTTATATTTGTCAGCCAAATCGCAGACGGCTTTTAAGTTTGCAATGACGCCGTCCATGGAGAAAACGCCGTCGGTCGCGATAAGTTTATATCTCGCGCCGTCCGCGTCGGCTTGTTTCAGGCAGTTTTCAAGCTCTTCCATGTTGTTGTTTGCATAACGGTATCTCTTAGCTTTTGATAAACGCACGCCATCAATAATTGAAGCGTGGTTTAAGGCGTCGGATATAATCGCGTCTTCAGCTTCAAGCAGGGTTTCGAACAAACCGCCGTTTGCGTCAAAGCATGAAGAATAAAGGATTGTATCATCCATTTTTAGAAAGTTGGAGATTACTTTTTCTAATTCTTTGTGTACATCTTGGGTTCCGCATATAAAACGTACCGAACTCATTCCGTAGCCATATTTTCTTACTGCTTCGGCAGCAGTTTTTATAAGTTCTGGATTATTTGCCAAACCAAGATAATTGTTGGCGCAGAAGTTTAATACATGGCTTCCGTCCTGAAGCTCGATATTAGCCTGCTGCTGGCTTGTAATTATGCGTTCTGATTTATATAACCCAGCACCTTTTACCTCTTCGAGCTTGGCTCTTAGAGAGTTGATAAAATTTTTGTTCATATTATATATATTCCTTTTTTTTGTTACATAAAGTAATAACTGCATTCTATTCATCCTAATGATGAAGTCAACACATGAAATGTACAGTTAACAAAAATATTTTTAGCGAAAAAAAACGCCTGAAGGCAGGCGTTTTTTTATGTTATTTTACTTTGCAAGGCGTATGCTGTCTGCCAATGCTGTGATATTCAAATCCAAAATTCTTTATTTCTTCAAAATTTAAGATATTTCTTAAATCCATTATTTTGGGAGTTTTCATAAGTTTTTTGACTTTATTGAAATCCAAATCTCTAAACTCTTTCCATTCTGTTAAAACAACAAGAATATCAGCGTCTTTAGCCGCGTCATACTCGTCTATTGCATAAGAGATTTGATTTTTTAGTATTTGTTTGGCATTATCAAGAGCTTTAGGGTCAAAAGCTTTAATGTTTTTCGCGCCTTTTTCTATTAAATGCTCAATAATCTGCACTGCCGGAGATTCTCGGCAGTCGTCGGTGCCGTTTTTAAATGCAAGACCTAAAACGCCGATTTTAGACTTGGCAACATCTGAAACCGCGTTAATAATTCTTTCCGCCATTTCGGCTTTTCTTTCATCGTTTCTCTTTATTGTTGTTTCAATTAACGAAAGATTGATGCAGTTTTGACGAGCCATATATGCCATTGCGTTTGTGTCTTTTGGGAAACAGCTGCCGCCGTATCCCGGACCAGGGTTCAAAAATTTGTTGCCGATACGGGTGTCAGTTCCCATTCCCTGAGCAACTTCAAAAACATCGGCGTCAACTTTTTCGCAGAAGTTAGCCATTTCGTTGATATAATGAATTTTCATGGCTAAAAACGCGTTTGACGCATATTTAATTGTCTCGGAAGAACGTCTCTTGACAAACAGCATGTTGGATTTATTTTCAAACGGCTTGTACAGCGTTCTTAAGACATCGGAAGCCCTGCCTGAGTTTGAGCCGACTACAATCCTGTCGGGATTAAAAAAATCGTGAATTGCAAAGCCTTCGCGTAAAAACTCGGGAAGAGAAACCACGTCGAAATCTGCTTTTTTGTTCTTGTCTTTTATAATTTTTTCCACTTCGTCTCCGGTTCCTATCGGTACGGTAGACTTGTTTGCAATTACCGTATAGCCGGTAATATACTCCGCTAATTCTTCCGCTGCGGCATATATATATTTCATATCCGCTTCTTTGGTAACAGGGTGGGGCGGAGTGCCTACGGCAATCATTACCAAGTCGGCATTTTCAACGCCGTCTTTCATAGAAGTTGTAAATTTTAATTTGCCGTTTTTAATGTTTTTTAAGTACAGCTCTTCCAAGCCGTCTTCAAAAATTGTAATTTTTCCGTTTTTTAGAGAATCGATTTTGTTTAAATCTTTATCGATGCAAGTAACATCATTACCTAGTTCTGCCAAACCTACACCTGTTGGAAGCCCTACATAACCTGTTCCAATAATACCTATTTTCATATTATTTTCCTTATTTTTATTACACAACAATATCACTTATAAAACTAAATTCTAAAATCTCAACTGATTTTTATAATTTTGCAAAAGAATCTAAAATAAAACCGCTTGACTCTTTTAAAGAGCTGCCATATAAAGCAGGCAACAGCTATTTTTATAAAATTATATACGATTTAGAAGCCTTCTTTTCTTTACAAAACTTTTGTGGTTGGAGCTATGCTAGGGGATGATATTGATTTTTTATCTCTTGCCAGGATTTAATTTCGATTCATTCCCTAGCTTGCGCCAAAGTTTTGAAGAAAACAAACATATAAAACAGTGTTTACATCCCTCTTTTTTAAGAGCAATGTAAACACTCTTTTTTTATTTAAAACATATTTTTTATGGGGTATCTTAAAAAAATAATTTTTGGAGTTTGAAATGCTTGAAGCCGCTAAGAGACTATTAAAAGAAAGATATAACGAATGCCGGAGGAAAGTGGGGGACAAAGGTTATTTTGCTCATTTTGCCGATGAAAAACTGCACCATTCCATGCAGGTTTTTGGGCTGGGAAAATATATTTATAAGCACGAGTTTCTAAATAAAACTGCGGAGTTTAAGGGCATAGCGTTAACATCGGTTTTGCTTCATGATATTGGTCGGTTCAAAGAATTTGAAGAATTGTTTAAGCGGTCGGAAGGCGGCGGGCATAACGTTAAATATGACCACAGCCAGCTCGGATATGAAATGTTGAAAGATATGCCAGAGTTTAACGATGTCAGAATCATCCTTCCCATAAAACACCACGGACATTTGCTGGAAGATTTTTATAGTGATGAAGAGTATAAATCTATTGAGGATGATGCTCTTAAAAACGAGGTTGAAGAGATTTTATTTTTGGTTAGAGATGCCGATAAAATGGCGAATATGTATTTCTTTGTCGACGCTAAGGACATTTTGGATACAATGCTTTATAAAATTGATGTCGCGCCGTTGTCTGATGAAATGAAAAAGGCTCCGATAAGCGAAAAAGTTTTTAGCGGGTTTATGGCTGAAACAGTTATAAATAATAGATACGCAGTTTCCGCTCCAGATCAGGCGATGAGGTTTCTGGCATGGCTTTTTGACATAAACTACAGAACGTCTTATGATTATTTCGAAAAACACAAACTTTTGAAAAAATATATTGCTTTCCTGCGTTATTACCAGATTGGCGAAAATGATTCTTTTATTATTGAAAAAAAAATAAAAGAATATATAACTAAAAGATATGAACAATTGAAAGGATAGTCATAATGAAAAAATATATATTTTTGGCTTTTTTAGTAATAATCGGCGCAGGAGGATATTACCTGTTTAATAATCTTGAGATTATTGTTAGAAAACTAGTTAATAAATATGGAAGCGAAATCACCGGCACTAAAGTTGATTTGCAGGGATTTAAGCTTAATCTTGCAAATGGAGAAGGCAAAATCGAGAAGTTTACCGTTGCCAATCCAAAAGGATATGAAACTCCATATTTGTTCAGCACTGATGAAATTTATGTTAGAGTTAATATGAAAAGCCTGACTTCCAATGCAATTGTTATTGAAGAGATTAGGGTTGATAAGCCTGCTATGACTTATGAAATGCTGTCGGTTATGCAAAACAACGTCGGCGACATATTGAAAAATGTTAAGAACAATACCCAGTCAGCGGAAGAAAAAGTAAAAGAAGACGCGAAAAAAGAGCCGGCAGGCAATGCTAAAGCAGGCAAGAAAGTTATAATTAATAAGATTTCCATTAACGCGACAAATCTTGCCGCCGTTATTCCGTCTCAGGGAATAGAAGGCGTTATTGAAACTAAAGCGGTTGATAAGACAATTGTTCTGCCTGATATTGTGATTAAAGATATTGGCAAAGGAAAAGATGGAGACAGCATTGTAACCGCTATTTCTAAAGTTATGACAAGAATTCTTGACGAAGCGACCTCGGCAGTCGCAAAAAATAAGCTGGATGATGTTAAAGCTGTGGCTAAAGAAAATTTAGACAAGGCGATTGACAGCGTCAAAGAGAAAATTGATGCCAAAGGTATCTTTGACAAGCTAAAAAAATAATGGCTGCATAAGCTTGCAAGAAAAGGTTCCTTTCGGAACCTTTTCTTATTCTCTTTATTTTTATAAAAACATCACTTATAGTTTTATAAACTAACGAATAATATCTAAGAGGAATAAATGTTAGAAAAGATTTTGGATTTTATGAAAACTGCCGGTGGTCTGGCTTTGCAAAATTATGGAAAAACTGACAATTCTAATTTTAAGTCAGACAGCATGTTTGATATAGTTACCAGCTCCGATTTGGAAATCTCTAAAATGTTTGCAAAATTTGTTGAAGATAATTTTAAGGATATGGATTATTGCATTATAGATGAAGAGAATTTGGATAAACTGGGAGAAAACCCGTTTGAAGAAATCAATAAACACGAATGGCAGTTTGTAATCGACCCGATTGACGGGACTTTAACATACGCTCTCGAAATCCCGATGTTCGGGATTTCTGTAGGAGTTTTGCATAATGGCAGACCATATTGCGGGGCAGCTTATGCCCCCGCGCTTGGCGAGCTTATTTACGGCGATAAAAATAATGCTTTTTGGGTTAAGAAGGCTTTTTCTGAAAAGGAGCAACGGGTTGAACTGAAGCGGAAAGACCCGGGAAAACTTCCGCTGGTCTTTAATATGGACTGGTTTGTCAGACCTGGCGTAGAGCTAGATACGTCCGTTGACTGCCCCGCTAATTTTTATTCTGCGGTAGTGCATTTAATTTATATGGCGACAGGTCGGGGTAAATGTTTTTATTTTGGTGTAAAGATTTGGGATATGGCTGGTTCATGGGCGGTAATAAAGCTGCTGGGTATGGAATTTATTGATTATCAAACCGGCGAAATCTTAGAAAAACTATCCGCTGATAAATTCAGCGATAAATTAAAGATAAAAAATTGTCATATTATTTGCAGACCGAAAGATTTTGAACATTTCAAAAATATATCGGAAGAAATGCCGGAATAGGAATATTGTGATAAAAACAACCCGCAAACTACAGCTTGCGGGTTGTTTTTAGGTGGATAATCTTTTATTCTTTTACTATCCCGAGTTCTTTTAACACTTCCTTTTTCAAAGTTATGTTATCAGTTTTGCCGGTGGCAAAAACAGGAATGCTTTCTCTGAATAAAATTATACGCGGCAGATACAGCTCTGACATGTTGTTTCTTTTGATATAGTCATGAATAAGCTCTTGGGTAACTCTTTTATCGTTGGTTACCAAAACAATCTGCTCGCCTTTGCTTTCATGAGGAACGGCGACGACACCGCAGTTGAAGCCTTCTTCGGCATTGTTATAGGCTTTTTTGACAATTTCATCAACAGCGTTTAATGAAACCATTTCACCGCCGATTTTTGCAAAACGTTTAATTCTGTCTTTGATGTAAATAAAGCCGATTTCATCCATCTCAACCACGTCTCCGGTGTTGTACCAGCCGTTTTGCGGAGGAACAAGCACGCCTGGATTGTCGGAATAGTAGTATCCTTTAAGAACGTTCGGTCCTTTAACAATCAGCTCGCCGCCTTTTTCAATTCCTTCAACTGGAGTTATTTTTGCTTCCATACCTGGCAAAAGCTTGCCGATTGAGCCAAAACGGTTGAATATTCTGTTGTTAGCGCTGACCACAGGAGAACATTCTGTCGAACCGTAAGCTTCCATAACGCGTATTCCCGCGCGTTCCTGCCACAGTTCGCGGGTGTCTGACTTCACAGATTCTGCTCCGCCATACATAAATCTCATGTTGTGGAAGTCAAACGGATGGGCAATTTTACCGTATCCTCTAAAGAACGTATCGGTGCCAAACATAACGCTTGCGCCAATTTCGTATACAATCTCTGCAATAATACGATAGTGAAGAGGCGAAGGATATAAAAATAGTCTTGCGCCTTCCAAAATCGGAAATAATGTGCCTGCCGTTAAACCAAAGCTGTGGAACATAGGCAAGGCATTAAAGACAACGTCGTTGACATAGATAGTTTCCACCGCGGCAATTTGTTTTATGTTTGATATAATGTTCGCATGGCTTAAAACCACTGCCTTAGGCGTTCCTTCAGAACCTGATGTAAACAGGATAACAGCGTCTTTGCTCCCGCCGTCTTTATGAGGAACTCTTTTGGATTTATATCTGAGTAATGCGCCTAATTTGTCTCTGAGCGTAACTTTCTTGGCAATATCTTCAAGATACACTATTTTTAGACCGTTTTCTTTCAGAACTTCTACGTCTTCTTCAAGTTTTGCCTGAATTATGAAGGCTTTCGATGTGACAACTTTTTTAACAACCGCGGTTTTACACATGGAAACCATGTTTGCGGCGCCGGTTGAAAAGTTAAGCATTACAGGAATTCGTTCATAAGCCGAAAGCCCGAAGAATGTGCATACCGTAGCTATGGCATTTGGAAGCAGTACGCCGACATGCTCGTTTCTTTTGGTCATTTTTTTGAATTGTCTGCCGAGCGCAAAAGATTTTATAATTAAATCTTTGTAAGAATTTGGTTCTCTTTTTATATCTTCTATATACATTGCGCGTTTAAATACATTAACCTTCGCATGAATTTTAGATGTTTTCATTAATTGAGCAAACAAAGAAATATTTGGGTTATATATGGAGTTAAAGTGCATTTCGCGCAAAATCATGTACACTTCATTACTGATGTGGTCGCGTTGACGGCGCAGTTCGTCTTTCAATTTAAACGGTCTGGGTTCGCCTACGGTTACCACTACTCTTGGCAATGGTCTGTGGGGTATTTTTCCTTTTGTTTTTGAAAAGTAGCTAAATTGCAGTCCGGAAATCCAAATCGGGATTAAAGGCGCTTTAGATTTATCGGCTACAAGACCCGGAGCCTCATATATTTTCATTAATCCGCCGTTTTCGGTCATTCTTCCTTCAGCAAAAATCATGCATAATCTGCCGCTGTCAACTTTTGCTATCAAATCTTTGATGTCGCCCGGTTCAATTGGATTGAACAGAATTACATCCGCAGTTTTCATAAAGAATCTAATCCATTTGCGGCGATATAAGTGACCGTTTAGCGCGAATATTGGATCTCCGGGTAAAAAAGCAAACAATACGAGCGGGTCCAAATAAGAAACGTGGTTTGAAACATACACGCCTTTGTTTGGAACTTGGTCTTCACTAAAGGCTACATTGCATCTAATCTTAAAGCATCTAAAAATTACTCTAAGGCAAAATCTAACGAAGTTTCTCAAGTCTTCTAGTCTCCATAGTTATAACAATCAACTTTTAATACAAATTATTACAAAGCTTGTAAAGCTGTTTTTATAAAAATTAACAGTTTTTTATATATTGTGATATATTACACGATACGTAACTTATTGAGTTTTATTCGTTTTTTTTGGTTTTCCACCAGTTTTTTCTAAATTTCTTGAATATTAAAATTAATTATATAATGTATTGCCAGTAACATATTGTTTCAAATTATTTCAGATTGTGTCGATTTATTACCGATTTGGTTTTTTGAATATAGGATAATATGTTGCTTTTTGGTTTAACAGATAAAGAGTAAATTGATGAAAAAATTACTAACTCTTACTGCGATTGGTGTTGTTTTAGCCTCCAACGCATATTCATCAGGGTTTCACCTTAAAGAACAATCAGTTTCAGCTTTAGGAAACGCGTTTGCAGGTGCTACCGCTGGTGCGGAAGATATTTCATATTCTTATTTTAACCCCGCTGGTATAACAAGACATAAAGGTTCGCAAGTGGTTTTCGGCACAACTTATGTTGCTCCGAAATCAAAAGTCAGCAATGTTTCCGCAGGCATTCCTTCTGCTCCCGGAGATTCAAACCCGGGCGGATGGATTCCCGATACAAATCTTCAGGGAAAAGACATTATTAAAAATGCCGCTATTCCTAACTTTTATGCTTCAAAACAGCTTAACGAAGATTTTACAATTGCTATGGCGCTTAACTCTCCAATCGGTATGATTACAAAATATGACAACAGTTGGGCAGGACGTTTGCATGGCACTTTATCAAATGTAAAAACTTATACTTTTACCCCGACAGTAGCGTATAAAGTTGATGAAAAAGTATCTATTGCAGCCGGTCTGCAGATCCAACACATCACCGCAAGACTTAGAAACGCCGTAAATGTTGGAGCGGGTCCAGTTACAGGACGCGCTGCTTTGGAAGGCGAAGCCACAGACCTTGGATACGTTTTGGGCGTTATGTACGAATATAGCGATAAAACACGTTTCGGTTTAGGCTATAGAAGTAGAATTAAACACAAACTTAAGGGCGATTTGGACGTTTATGCTCCAAGTGGAACTCCTTTAGTTTACGGCAGAGATATCAATGCCAGAATTACTACTCCGGCATTGCTAAGTATCGGCGCGTATCATGATGTTAACGACAAGTGGTCGGTTATGGCTGAACTTCAAAGAACATATTGGGAAACATTTAAAGAGCTTCGTATTTATAACGATGCCGGCGGTGTTGCCAGCCAAACAGACGAAATGTGGAAAAATACAATGTTCTATGCTGTTGGTACAAGCTATAAAATTAACGACCAGTGGAAAGTAAAAGCAGGTTTGGGATTTGATAAGTCAGCTGTTAAAAAACAGTTTAAAACTCCTAGGGTTCCAGACTCTGACCGTAACTGGTATTCGCTTGGCGCGCAATATGCCTATAGTGAAAACTTGGCTTTTGACTTTGGTTATACATTTATCAAAGCAAAAAAAGGCAAAGTTATTCTTAACGGCTTGACACCTGGCGATGTGGCGGGCGGAAGAGGTTCTATCGATGCCCAATATGACAGTAAAGTTCATATTTTTGGCGCTGCTGTTACTTATAAATTCTAGTAACATTTGAATCTTAATAAAAAAGAGCAGAGGTTTTATATCTGCTCTTTTTTTGTTGTTTTTTATTCTTAAAATTATTATCCTCTTGATAAAGGAGAATATACATGAAGATTGTCGGCATAATGACAGGAAACTCGCTAGATGCGGTAGATGTTGTTTTAACGGAATTTGATAATGGCAAGATGAAGGATATTGCGTCGTTATCGGAGAAATATCCCAAAGCTCTAACCCAAGATATTTTAAACTTAAGAGAAAAGATAAAAAATAAAGAAATTAAAAATCTTGAAGATGACAAGTTTATGAAAGACGTTGTAAAGGAATACACTTCTTTAGCAGCCGAGACCGTTAATAAGCTTTTGAAAAATTTTGATAAAAAAGACATTGCCGCAATAGGGTTTCATGGGCAGACATTAGACCATTTTCCTCCTTCAATCGCAGGGGGTAAGAAGTCGTATACTCTGCAGGTCGGCGATGCAAAACTCCTCGCGGATTTGACCGGGCTAGCCGTAGCCTATGATTTCCGTTCCGACGACGTATTAAACGGCGGTGAGGGCGCACCGCTGGCTCCTGTTCACAACCTGCACATTGCGAAAGATTTGAAAGCAAAAGGGGTTTTCCCCGTAGCGTTTTGTAATGCGGGAAATACTGGAAATATTGCGGTTATTTCTGAAAATAAGAACGGCGAGGTTAAAGTTGTCGGCTGGGATGTCGGACCTTTTAACCATTTTGCGGATTATTTGGTCAGAAAGTTTAAAAATGAGTATTGTGATGAAGACGGCAGATATGGGAAGCAGGGAAAAGTAATTCCCCGGGTTTTGGAAGAACTTTTTGATAACGCTGCCGTAAATGCGAAGGGAGAAAACTTTTATCTGCAAATTCCTCCAAAGTCTTCCGACCCGAGCTGGTATAGAATTTTAGATGTTATGGACTGTGGGAAACATTCGTTTTTTGATGTCTTAAGAACGGTCGAATATTTGAGCGCTTATACTTTTGTTTATAATCTTAAATATGTGCCTTATGATTTTAGAATGCCGGATAATTTTCTAGTATTTGGCGGCGGCTGGAAAAATCCAGTATGCATGAATGATTTTAAAGAAATACTAAAAGGCGGAGGGTTTGTTCTTGATAAACACAAAGATATTTTTGCCGGAATATACTCAAGGTTTGAAAAAGCTCCAGAAATCAGCTGGTCGGATAAATACGGATACAGCGGAGAGTTTATGGAGGCAAGAATATTTGCGGATATGGCTTATGCGTTGATTAATAACCAGCCGTTTACTTTTCCCGAGACAACAAACTGCAAATCTGCGACAGTCTGCGGTATATGGGCTTATCCCGGCGATAAGGAAAAACATCATATTATCAGCAGGGCGGTGTTATAAAAAAATATTGACATTATTTTTGGTTTGCGTCATTCTGTTTAAAGTTGATTTTAACAAAGGTTTTATTTATGTCGGAAACAAATTCACATATAAGTGATATTGCCAAAGGTTCTTTGGCTGTTTCTGCATATAATTTTTTCAACTTCTATTGGAGCGCTTTTTTTGGTGCCTTTAGCCGTTGGTATCGCATTTTTTAGATTTGAACTTTACTAAGTTTCTAAATTTTGTGATACAGGCAAAGGCTCTAACATAAAAGGGCTTTTTTTGTGCCGATTTTCAAACATAAAATTTAGAAATTAAGTGGAGTTCTGTAAGAAGAATTTAACTTAATTATTAACTTTTAAATTATTGGAAAAATGAAAGACAATTCAGAAAGAAAAGATGTAAAAAAAACGCCATTAACGGAAAATATTTACATCATTACGACAGGTGACAGATGTGAAGTTGTTGAAAATGGCGTAGTTGTTGACTACTGTGAGGTAAAATATTTTGCCAAAAAGGTTTTTGAAATCGCTTGCAAAAACAACCTGAGCTGCGAATAAAACCATTTTTACATCGAGAACGGTCCCCAATTAGATTGGCGGCCGTTTTTTTTATTGAAAATCAATTTCTATAGTGCTAAAAGATATCAGACTTAATTTAAATAATTTAAAATTTAGGATTTCGAGATATGAGAACTAGTGAATATGTCGCTTTGGGTCACCCTGATAAAGTTGCAGACTATATAAGCGAATACATTTTGGATAGATATGTTGAGAAAGACAAAGGAACTAGATTTGCACTTGAAGTGCAGATAAAAGATAATCATGTTACATTAGGCGGCGAGGTAACAAGCTCGCATCAATTTAGCAAAGCCGAGCTGATTAAATTTGTAAAAGATGCCGTTGATGATATTGGTTATACAAAAGAGTACCAGTCTTTTTGGGGACAAAATGCGGCAATTTGCGGCGACGAACTGGATGTCGTATGTTATATTTCTCACCAAAGTCCTGACATTTCTCAAGGGGTTAATAGAGACGGCTGGGGAGACCAGGGTATATTCTGGGGATATGCGGAAAATAATCCGGCGCATAACTATATGCCTCAAGACCATGCTATGGCAAGAGAGTTGAGCAAAGAAATCTTTGATACAAAAATCGCAGGGCTTGATATTAAAACTCAAATTACTTTGAATGATAAAAATGAGGTATGCAACGTTATTGTTGCTGTTCCTGTAAAAACAAAAGAGCAAAGAGCAAGCGTTGCCGAACTGGTTGAAAGCTGGCTGGCGAAATATCCTAAAACAAGCGCGTGCGAAGTAATTGTTAACGGCACGGGAGAATATATAATCCACTCGTCAATCAGCGACTGCGGCACAACAGGGCGTAAGCTGGTTGTGGATTTTTACGGCGGCAACAGCAAAATCGGCGGCGGATGTCCATGGACCAAAGACGGCACAAAAGCAGACTTAACGCTTAATCTAATTGCCAGACAAATCGCTAAAGCAAATCTTATGCATAATGGCGATAAAGTATATAAAGTAAAAGTCGGCATTGCATGCTGCATTGGCCGCTCTGATGTTTTAGTAAATATTAAAATGGAAGGCAAAGACGGCGCAGTTAAGAATTTTGAGCTGGCTACCAAGCTTTTTCCTTCAAAAATTATGAAAGATTTTGGTCTGGATAAGCCAATATTTGCTGAAACACATAAAAACGGACTGTTTTATGACGCTGGCAGAAATTGGGAAAAAACAGAAAATCTCGATAAGGAATTTATTAAAAAATTCTAAGAAATCTAAGCCTTGCAAAATGCGGGGCTTTTTTATGCGCGACAGATATAATCAAGAAAATATTGTCTTTATGAAATTATTGGTTATAATGCCGATAATAATTATAGTTATGAAAGGTTTCCTATGAATAAGTCAAATAGCAGAATTATTGCTTCAACCCTTTTAGTTTCAGCATTTTTTGCATCAAATTCTTTTGCGGCAGCTCTGGATGTATCCGGCGATATGACAATCTCAGGAGAGCAGGAATATTCGAATACGGGGTCGTATGGAATATCCGGCGGCGGTAATGTCACTTTTGACAGCAGTATTACAGTTAAGGACAGCGAAGAAGGAATTTTGGTTAATTCGGGAAGCAGCATAACCATTAATAACACTGGCGATGAAACCATTCTTGATATTACGGCGGGGACGGGAATAAAAAATGACGGCGCTCTTTCAATAAATGATATGGGGGTTAATATTAATGTGCCTTCATCAAGCGCTGATACGGCTATCGGTATTGATAACAGCAATTCAAGCAGCATGCTGTCTATAGCAGACTCTATTGGCGGAAAAGATATAAGAATATCTTTTGAAAATTCTACAAGCACAGAAAATTATATTGGTATTAATTCCACCAACGGCGGATCGCTTGCCATTAGCAATATGGACATATATGTTCATGAAAACAGCCTTAATAACTCATCCGCATTAAACCTTACAGCCATATCATTAAACGGAACCATTAATGGAAACGGCAGCCAATCAATAATTATAAATAATAATACTTTGTCAAGTACAGCCGCTGGGGGCGGCAGCTCGGGTTTTATCGGTATTGATGTTAATGCCGCTAGTGAAATAAATAGCATGAATGTTTTTATCGGCAGCAATACCAGCAATCAGGATAAGTCAATTGGTATGAATGTCGGCGCAGATATGACAATATTGGGAGCTTCGGATGATTATAATATTTTTAATTCATCAGGCAATTCAGCAAATAATGATAACGGCTCAACGGCAGCTGGAATTTTTGTAGAGTCTGGTTCAAACTTAACAATGACTAATATGAATATATATTTAGATAATAATTCTGGTGTATATTCGGGATCAGGAGGAGGATTTGGTCTCTACAATAGCGGAGGAACTATTGTAATAAATACCGATAGTGATAATAAGGGTAATATTAGTCTGAAAAATAATAGCGAGTACGGCATATATAATAACGCAGGAAATATAACAATTGATAATATGAATATATCTGTTTCTGGAAATAGTTTTTATACTTCACGAGGAACAAGCGAATTAAACCTTGATAACTCTAATGTCGTTATTAGTGATAATAAATCTGCATTTGTTTTTGGTGATGATTCTGCTTATGGCGGACCATCTGTTGGAGGAAAGATAAACTTATATAATACCGTTATATCTGCAGAAACCGGGTATCTTGCAGAAGTAATGGGCTTTAGTAATATTGAGTTTAATGCCGAGAGTTCAACGATAGCCGGGGGAATAAGCGTGAAAGAAGGTTCTCGTTCAACTTTAAACCTGACTTCATCCACATGGTTGATGCGTTCTAGTTCGGTCGTTTCTAGTGATGCAATTTTAAATGTTAATAATACTGACAGCGTTATTGATTTACGTTCTTCAACATCTGGCATATTTAATACTTTAACAGTAAAGAATTATACTGGAAGTAACGGCACAATAAAAATGAATGCTAAAGTCGGTTCTGACGGCTCTCCGAGCGACCAGCTTATAATCGCTGCCAACGGCACCGCATCAGGGTCAACGCAGCTTCATGTGATAAATGTCAATGGTGATGGACAGGAAAGCGTTGATGGAATAAAACTTGTTTCAGCCGGTAGCGGAGTTACAATAGGCAGCGATGTTTTTACGCTTAAAGGTCGGGTGGTTGACAGCGGAGCTTATGAGTATGAGTTGTTTCAAGGCGATACTCAAGGCGTTGATACTCAGTCATTTTATTTGCGTTCAACAAATAACCTGACTAACATTGCCCGCACAATTGCAAACGAGCCGTCATTATTGCTGAGTTTTTCAAAAACCGGCATGAGTTCTGTGATGCAGCGTTTAAGCGAGCTTAGATATGAGCCATGGTATAATAATAGCGGCTTATGGGTAAGAACTTATGCAAAAGAGCTGGAGGTTGAAGATTTTATAAAAACCAGCGTTAATATTTATGGCGTTGAAGCTGGTTATGACTATAAATACAATCTTTCAAAATATTATATCGTATATTTTGGTATTATGGGCGGCTATATGTACGGCAATGATATTTATACTAAACAAGATAACGGCGATAAAAACGGCGATGGCGACGCTTCAATGCCGAGCGCTGGCGTATACGCGACAGTATCAACATATAACGGCTGGTTTGTAGATTTGGTGGCGCGTAATTTTTGGGAAGATATGGAGCTGAAGAGTTATACCGCGGCTGGAGATATGATTAAATATACATCGAAAAGAATGATTTCAGCGGCAAGCGTTGAGCTTGGCAAGAAAAATATGTTCTATACGGGAAGAAGCAGAACCAGCGGTTTTATTGTTGAGCCAAGTGCGCAGGTTATGTATGCTTATTCTGCAAAGGACAGTTCGACGACAAGCACAGGCAGACAAATTTATTTTGGGGATACTCAAAGCATAACAGGCAAAGCTTCTCTCATGCTGGGATATAGCGCGAGTATTGGAAAGTTCAGCGCTGTTGAGCCTTATGTTAAAGGAAGCGTAATTCATGAGTTTGATGGTAAAACTGATGTCGGATACGGGGCTACTATATATAATTCTGATATTAGCGGTACGAGTTATGAAGTTGGCGGCGGATTGAATCTTAAAATTGGAGCTAATTCGCAGCTTTTCTTAGATGCTATGTATGAAACAGGAGATAATATAGAATCGCTGTCAGGTAATTTAGGATTTAGAGTTAATTGGTAAACAGTTGGTTAAAAACTTATTAACAAACGGTAAATAAGCTATTGACAAATCGTTAATATAAAGAAAAAAACGCCCTAAAAGGACTTGGGGTGTTTTTTCTTTGTTGTATAATTAAAAAAAATAATTATAATGTGGATAAATATTTCTATAACATAGGGAAAATTTTATCATGGTAAAATTTAATAAACTTCTTCTTACTTCAACTATTATTGTTTCTTCGCTTATATATGGCGGCAGCGCTATGGCGGATCAATTGACAGCGGCGGGAGACGAAACCATATCCGGCGATATGGACTATAGCAATAATCCCGGTTCGTATGGTATATCAGGTACTGGTATAATTACTTTTGACGGCAGCATTACGGTTGGAAATAATCAGGAGGGCATTTTGGTCTCTTCTGGAGATAGCCTTACGCTTAAAAACTCAGATCAGGGTAAATCACTTTCAATAACGTCTTCTGATGTCGGTATTAAAAATTCTGGAGGTACTTTAGCCATAAATGATATGGATGTTAATATTGTTACCTCAGGAAGCTCAACTACAGGTTCATCCATAGCTATTGATAATAGTACCGCTGGCGGTGGTCTCTCGTTTCAGGGAACTTCAGGGCAAGGCAATACGCTTCGCATAAATTTTGCTAGTAATATTGATTCTACAGCATACTATGGTTTAAAGGGAGCCGCAGGGGCTACTACTAGTTTTACTGATATGAATATATCTGTTGACGGTTCAGATATTAATTCTGGATCTGATGTTAATTTTGTCGGTCTTGAGTTAAGCGGATTAATAGAGAGTAATTCAGGTAGTGAAAAACTGTCAATTTTAGCTAATAAGATAACGGCTGGAGGAGGCTCTACTCTTTATGGAGTTAATATGCTTGCAGGGGCTGTTATTAAAAATACGGCTATAGAAATATTGAACAATAAAGTTACTGGCGATTTTGTTGGAATAGGAATGAATGGTCAAAATACTATTATTGGTATGTATACTGATGATGGCAGCGGCGGTGAAGGCGGAGGACCTGTTTTTGGAGAATATCCTAATGCAAGCGGGTCGACAACCTTAACAATTGTAGGAAATTCTGCTAATAATGGTTCTAGTGCAACAAAAGCTGCCGGTATAGAAGTAAATGGCAGCGATAATGTAATTTCTGGTATGGATATTGCCATAAGAGATAATGTTGGTGTAAACCAAGCGGGGCAAACGGGCGGCGGTTATGGTATCGTTCTTAACTCTGGCAGTAATTTAAGTATTTTAAGTTCTAACGAGGCTATGGATGGTCTTGTTTTTGGAAATAATTCGCACGCTGATATTAATAATAACGGCGGTACTATATCTATTAGTAATATGAATATTTATAGTGAAGGAGATTCTCAGAACGGAGTGCGTTCTTTCTATACCTCTCAGTTAGGCAACTCAACAGCGCAAATCAGCGGCGGGTATTTGTATGTTAAGGATAATGATGTTTTTGCATTTGGAAAGTCTGGTATTTATTCTAGCCCATCTTTAAATAATGTGATTAATTTAGAGGCGGTGCAGGTAGTGGTTGACGGCGGCGCGTATTTGCTTAATGTGTTAAACGGCAGCAGCGCTGAACTTAACATATCTTCATCTAATGTTAAAGGTTCTGTACAAACAACAAGCGGTAGTTCATCAACTATTAATCTTACTAATCAAGCAGAGTGGATGATAGCTGAACATTCGGATGTTACCAATATTAGCAATGATTCAAGCATAATTAACTTAAAATCGACAGCAAACGGTATATACAATACCCTTACAGTCAAAAACTATGCGGCTGGTGAAGGCGCTACTATTGCTATGAATTTTAAGGTTAATGACCAAAAACAGTTGGAGGCGGACAAACTTGTTATCGAGTCTGGAGGCAGCGTTACTGGAACAACAGAATTAGACCTTTACAATACGGGCGATGATGTTTCTACTAACTCCAGCGTGAAGCTTGTTGATGTGCAGTCGGGCGCTACAGTTGGCGGCGATGCTTTTGTAATAAAAGGCGGTCAAATTGACA
The DNA here is from genome assembly GCA_031271345.1 of Lactobacillaceae bacterium. Taxonomy (GTDB): domain Bacteria; phylum Pseudomonadota; class Alphaproteobacteria; order RF32; family CAG-239; genus JAQWBS01. The sequence goes on along the minus strand of JAISVX010000003.1, from coordinate 516,040 downwards.
ACACTGCTTATGTATATAAACTTGAGCAGGGTTCGGGCGGTGACCAGTCATATTATTTAAGATCAAATGGTAAATTAACAAATATGGCGGAAACTTTGATTAACGAACCTATCCTTATTTCCATGATGGCTAAAACTGCTATGAACTCAGTTATGAAACGTATGGGTGAGTTAAGAGAAGATACTCCTTATCATAAAAACGGCGCATGGGTTAGAAGCTATGCGAAAGACCTTGAAGTTTCCGATATGATTACTACTAACGTAACTTTCTACGGTATTGAAGCTGGTTATGACTACAAACAGGAAGTGGCTAAAAATACCAGAGTATACTTAGGCGGATTGGTCGGTTATATTCATACCGGCGACATATCTACAGATCAGACTAATGGCGATAAAGATGGTTCTGGTAACGGTCAAGGCGCAAACTTCGGCGTGTACGCAACTATTTCAAACGATATGGGTTGGTTTGTAGACGGCGTTGTCAGACACTTTTATGAAGATTTTGATATGACAAGCTATACAGCTGGCGGCACAGAAATTAAATTTAAACCTAAACGTCAAATGACGGCTGTTGGTTTAGAGGTTGGTAAACAAAACTTCCATTATACAAACAGGGATTTTACCAGTGCGATTATATTTGAGCCTAAATTACAGTTGATTTATGCAAAGTCCAGCATGAAAGATATTACAACTAACCTGGGCAACAGCATTCAGTACGGCGATACAACAAATATCACAGGTAAGGCTAGCATTATGTTGGGATATAAGGCAATGACATATAACAGAACTGTGTTTGAGCCATATATTCAGGCGGGTATTCTTCATGAGTTTGACGGAAAAACTGACGTTAACTACAATGGCGTTGACCTTAAATCCGATATGGGCGGAACAGGCTTCGAATTCGGCGGCGGTATAAACGTTAAGATGAGTGCAAGTTCAGCTTTATACATGCAGTTTATGTACGAAACTGGCGACGTTGTTAAAGCTACATCAGGCAACGTTGGTTTCAGATTTACTTGGTAAAAAGACAAAAAAGGGAAGCAAATGCTTCCCTTTTTTATTATAAAACGAGGCTCATTTATTAAATGAGCCTCGTTTTGATGTTTGGTGAAAAACCTTAGTAGATTTTCTTGTACAGAGCCTCCGACATCTTTCCCTCGGCAACAAGCTCTTTCGCCTCTTCCCTGTTTGTGTATTCTTCAATAATGCTGAGGAATTTTTTGGCGAGGTTTTTGTTCAGAAGGTCTTTTCCGTCTCCGAAAGAGAAATACTTGATGTATGCCCTTCGGGAGCTTTCGTCTTCGTAGTGCGCCCAGCAGGTTGTTCTTCTTACCTGCTCGAGAAGGCTGAGAGAGTCTTCCTTGTTTTTTCCGCTTTCGATTACGGTGTAATCGAACAAGCCGATGATGGAGGAGAAGCCGAAGTGGTCGAGATAATATCCCATGTTTCCGACGCTCAACTGGATGAAAAGGTAGGGATCTTTTTTTACCTTTTCACAGACAGCATCTGCCAGTTCGTCGGTCAGGGAAGAGCGTGAAAGCTCGCCGTATATAGCTTTCATCTGTTTGACGGTCAAAACATCCAGGCTTTTGACATGCGTCAAAAGAAGTTTGTCTTTGCCTCGTTCTCTGTTTCCCGCTTTTTTCGCCAGCGTTTTCAATTCCTCAATGTTCTTGGGGAATTTGAAGTCTCCAGCAGGTTCTGCAGGCTGCGTGCTTGCGTGAGATACTTCCGCGGCGTTTTCTTTTGACGTTGCCGCTTTCCTGCCTCCGAAGAGGTTTGTTAAAAATCTGAACGGATTTTTCATTTTTTTAATTATTAGTGAGACATAAACGTATTGAGTAAATTATATTTTATTGGACAAAAAATATCACATATTTTGTATGAGGTCAAATATTCTTTTTAAACATTATAAAAAAAGGTGGTAAAAAACCACCTTTACATTCCGCCTCTGCCGCCACTCGGAGCTATAGGACTATACTGTCCGACGCCTCCAAAGTATTTTTCAAAGAAGCCCTGGTCTGTTCCGACATTTTGGGTTCTATCTTTATCTATTGATATATCCTTGCCGTCTTTTTGGGTTAGCTTTGCTATATTGTCAACCTGCTCATATTTGTCGAACCTTATAACCAGAATGCCTCTGTTAATTTCTTTAGGTTCAAAAAAGGCTATCTGCTCCATTTCTGACGACATGTAAAGCCAGGTATTTTTATCCAGAGAGATAATATTGGATGGAACGCCGATAATATTTTCAACCTCGGTTTTTGACATTCCGACTTTTATGTTTTCGACCCTTTGCTGCGTCGGCATGTTTCCAGTGTGGCTTCTAAACCATTCTTTGGAGCATGATGTTGTTAAAAATAGTGCCATTAAACTTAAAAACAAAATTTTGTTTGTTGACATATTTATATCCTTAAAGTTATATCATTATCTTGTTGGTATATATCATAAGGAAAGAATTAATGCAAAAAGATTTTTCGTATCCTCTTTTAATTGACGATTTGTCGTCTAGTGAGAGCAAATATCAGATTAAAGCTGATAAAGGCGAACTGCTTTTTTTAAAAGATTTGCTTAAGGTCGAAGATATGCATAGTCTAAGCGTTGAATTTAAGGTTAAGCTTGACCGTAAAAGGCATATTTTAAATGTGAACGGTCATTTGAACTCTAAAGTGGAGCTAAAGAGCGTTATAAGTTTAGAGGTGTTTTCAAAAGAATATGGTTCTGATTTTTCTTTGATATATGATACCAATCCTTCTTATGACTTTAAAGAAGACGAAGAGCTTGATTTTGATGATGAAATTGTCGAAAATGTTTATGAAGGGAAAATAGATTTAGCTCAGATAGCTATTGAGCAATTGGCTTTGCTTATTGATGATTATCCGAGAAAAGACGGAGAATCTTTTTCTTTTAAGTCGGAATTTAGCGAAGAAGATAAAAAGAATCCTTTTGATATTTTGGCAGAGTTAAAAAAATAAATATAAAAAACACTTGCATTAGATATAAAAATTAGGTAAAACGGCAGTAAATAAAGAGGATGTTAAAAATATGCATTTATTTAGTTGATTTTTAAAACTGAATGGTATATTAATGCGTCTGAATTTTGGTTAAATTTTAATATAAAGAGTATAAGAAAATGGCTGTACCTAAGAAGAAAACTTCAAAATCTCGTCGTGACATGCGTCGTTCACATGATGCTTTAGGAGCTAACTCTTATCATGAGTGCCCTAAATGCGGAGAGTTGAAGAGACCTCATAATGTATGCCCTAAATGTGGCACATATAATGACCGCGAAGTTGTTGCGAAAAAAACAACTGAAGAATAGTTTAAATAATAGTACTGGAGCAGGTTTTGTCTGATAATCTGGTCATATCGATAGACGCTATGGGGGGAGATAATTCCCCCAAGATTGTAATTGAAGGACTATCTATCGTAGCAGATAGGAATCCTGATGTTTCTTTTTTGCTTTTCGGCGACGAAGAAAAAGTAAATGCTATGCTTAAGGATTATCCTAAGCTTAGAAACGTATGCGAAGTCCGCCATTCAACGGATGTTGTTTCTAATGAAGATAAACCGTCTCAGGTGATTAGAAACCGCAGCACCAGCATGTATATGGCGATTGACGCCGTAAAAAAAGGCGAAGCGCAGGCAATTGTTTCCGCTGGAAATACCGGCGCATTAATGGCGATTTCAAAATTAAACTTAAAAACCATACAAAAAATACATCGTCCAGCAATTGTGAGCATTATGCCTCATAGAACGGGACGTTATGTCATGCTTGACCTCGGCGCTAATACCGAGTGCGACGCTATAAACCTTGCCGAGTTTGCTCTTATGGGCAACATAGTGGCTAAAAACGCTTTGGGTATTGAAAGACCTAAAGTGGCTCTTCTGAACATTGGCGCTGAAGAGATGAAGGGTAAGGAAGAAATCCGCCAGGCCGCTCAAATAATCAGAAGCTCAAAAATGAACATGGATTTTATCGGCTATATCGAACCGCACCAAATTGGCGACGGCGTTGCCGATGTTATTGTCGCGGACGGTTTTACGGGCAATATAGCATTGAAATCCGTTGAAGGAACCGCAAAGTTATTTATGAGAATCATCAAAGACAGGGTAAAAAAGTCAATTTTTGCGAAGGTTGGGGTTTTGTTTATGCTTGGTATAATATTTAAGATTAAAAAAATATTGGACCCAAGGTTGTATAACGGAGCAATGTTTGTCGGATTAAACGGTCTTTCTGTTAAAAGTCACGGCGGTACAGATGCTTTAGGCTATTATGTCGCGGTTGATAATGCAATCAAAATGGTTCGTCAAGACTTTGTGGCAACTATTAGAGATGAGCTTGAAAAAGTTGATTTAGACGAATTGTCTCAGGAAATAATTTATGACTCATATTAGATCCGAAATTATTGGCACAGGGCATTATCTGCCGTCTAAAGTCGTGACCAATGATGATTTGGCAAAGATTGTTGATACCAGCGATGAGTGGATTGTTGAACGCACGGGAATAAAAAGCAGGAGAATAGTCGCTGAAGGCGAGCTGACATCCGATTTGTGCGTTAACGCGTCTAAAATGGCATTAAAAAATGCAAATCTTAAAGCGGAAGATGTTGATGCGGTTATTATTGCGACAATAACTGCGGATAACATAACTCCGGCGGTTGCAACAAAAGTTGCGGCGGAACTTGGCGTAAAAACGGGGGTTCCTGCTTTTGATATTTCTGCCGCTTGTTCCGGGTTTATATATGCTCTTACAATAGCTGATAACATGATAAAATTAAACCAGGCAAAGAGAGCATTGGTTGTCGGAGCTGAAAGCTTATCTAAAATTACAGACTGGACAGATAGAAACACCTGTATTTTGTTTGGAGACGGGGCTGGAGCTGTTGTTCTTCAAGCCAAAGAAGGCAAGGGAACAAATGCTGATACAGGGCTGTTAACCGCAAAAATTTATGCCGATGGTTCAGGATATGAACAGCTCAAAACAACAGGCGGCGTTTCTCTTACGGAAAGCACAGGCAAGCTGTGGATGAACGGCAAAGAGGTGTTTAAATACGCTATTCCCGCTATGGCTGGCAGTATTGAGGCTGTTCTTGGGGATGTCGGGGCGAGTCTTGACGATGTTGACTGGGTAATTCCGCATCAGGCGAATATCAGAATCATTGACGGGGTGGCAAAAAAGCTAAATTTGGACAACAGTAAGGTTATTATTACTGTCGACCATCAGGCAAACACTTCGGCGGCGACAATTCCTCTTGCTTTATCGGAGGCTGTTGAAGAAGGAAAAATAAAGAAAGGCGATCTTATCGCTTTGACTGCTATGGGAGCAGGATTTACATGGGGCGGAGCTTTAGTGAGATATTAATTAAATGTTTTAACAAGTGGCATTAGCTGCTTGTTTTTAATTTTTTTATGTTGTAACTTTTGAAAAAGAAATGAATTTGGGGAGATAAAATGAAAACAATTACTCGTGCTGATGTTACAGATGAAGTTTGTAAAGAAGTTGGTCTGTCAAGAAAAGATGCAAGCGATATTTTTGATACTGTTATAGATGAAGTTATTCAAGAATTGGTTTCTGGCAATGAAGTAAAGCTTTCTTCTTTCGGCACATTTTCTTTGAGAGATAAAAAACAAAGAGTTGGCAGAAACCCAAAAACCGGCATTGAAGCTGTTATTTCATCAAGAAGAGTAATATCATTTAAACCTTCCCAGACTATGAGGAAAATCATTAACGCTTAGGTGGTTTGCTATGGTTGTAAATAAACCCAAATCTGCTTTTAGGACAATATCCGAGGTTGCGGAAGATATTGATGTCGCATCTCATGTTCTGCGTTTTTGGGAAACAAAATTTCCACAACTAAAGCCGATGAAAAGAAATGGCGGAAGAAGATATTATCGTCCCGATGACGTTGAACTTCTCCAAAAGATTAAATTTTATCTCTATGATAAGCGTTATACAATTGAAGGTGTTCAAAAGCTTATCAAAGAAAAAGGACTGAAAGCTCTTTTGGGGGAAGAAATACAAAAAGATTTTATCGAGATGTTGGATGATAATGTTACGGTAAATGAAGATGATAAAGCAATTTTCTCTTTGATAATCAATGAGCTTAGCGGTTTAAAAAGCAAGCTGGAAAGAAGTTTGGAAGAAGCAGAATAACTTCAGCTTCTTTTTTATAGTCGGGATGTAGCGCAGCCTGGTAGCGCATTTGCATGGGGTGCAAGGGGTCGGAGGTTCGAATCCTCTCATCCCGACCAAATAAAAACCGAGCATTTACAGACAGGATAAGCAGAGTTTATATTACCAAAGAAAAATAAAGCCGGGTAATATCGTCTTTTTTGTTTAAATAACTTTCGAAAAAGCTTGATTTATTAGCATAAATGTATTATTCCTAGGCGCAGATAAAATTATGCGGTCGTGGCGAAATGGTAGACGCGCAACGTTGAGGTCGTTGTGAGCTAAGCTCATGGGAGTTCAAGTCTCCCCGACCGCACCAACCGTACGACGGTAGCGAAAAATTAGCTGTAAGTCGTTCAACTCCAAAGTCGGTTCACTTATATAGTATATGGAAAAAATATAGAATACATTTTAAGAAAGGGGAGGTTTTATGAAGAAAAAAAATGCAAAACATAATCCAAACCATAAGAAAAATGTAAAGTTTTTCCGCAATAAAAAGAAATCAAGAAACAAAAAGAAAAAAGAAGAAGTTTTTGGTATAGGTCAAAAAATAATTAACTCTATCATCCTCGCGCTTGAAGAAGATGATAAGGTTTATGTACGCAAAATTGTTGAAGGCTTATCCGAATATGATTTGGCCAGCTTGATTGAGAACCTGCCGTTTAGCTTGCGTATGAAGCTCGTTGAGATTTTAGGCGATAAAATCTCTCCGGATGTATTCCCGGAATTAAACGAAGTAGTCCAAGAACAGATTATTGATACTTTGGATGAAAGCCAAATTGTTAATATTGCAAACGAACTGGATTCAGACGAAGTCGTAGAACTTTTGGAACACATGGATGATGAAGAACAGCAGAGCATTATCCAGAAACTTGACCCGGAACTAAAACATCAGGTTACATCATCGCTTTCTTACCCTGAAGACTCCGCCGGACGTATCATGGTTAGAGAGTTTGTCTGCATGCCCGATGATTGGACGGTCAGGGAAGCAAAAAACTATCTTTTGTCTGATAACGAAGAATTTCCCGAAGATTTCTATACAGTGTTTTTAACGGATGAAAAGTTTCGTCCGACTGGAGAAATTACGCTGGATAAGCTTCTTCGCGCAAAAGCAAATGAAAAACTCCGCGATATTATGAACGGCGAAATCGTTCCGATAAGTGTTCAGACCGACCAGGAAGAGGTCGCTCACATGTTCCGCGAATATGGCTGGATGTCCGCGGTGGTTGTCGATGCTAAGGGTCGTCTTGTCGGCGTTATAAACATTGATGATGTCGTGCATATTATTCACGAAGAAGCAACCGAAGACGCATTGCACCTGTCGGGAGCGGAAGAAGGCGACGTGTATCGTTCAGTGTTTGATATATTTAAATCCCGGTCTTTGTGGCTGACTACGAATCTGTTTGCAACAATTGTCGCTTCGTCCGTGGTCGCCGGTTTTCAGGACATAATTTCTTCGCTGGCGGTTATCGCCGTTTTAATGCCTATAGTCGCGTCTATGGGAGGAACAACGGGAAACCAGACGCTGGCAGTTGTGGTTAGGGCTTTGGCTACGAAAGAATTGACCTCAAGAAATACATGGAGAATGATTTTAAAAGAATTTATGGTGGGTCTATGCAACGGCATGCTTTTTGCGGTGTTGATGGGTATTATAACCTATTTTAGATTCCCTGAATATTATATGATAGCTGTCGTTATCGGAGTGGCAATGCTTTTAAACCTTGCCATAGCAAGTCTTGCCGGCATTTTGATTCCTCTGGTTTTAAATAAGTTTAAAGCCGATCCCGCAATATCATCGGGAGTGTTTCTTATCGCAATTACAGATTCAGGCGGTTTCTTTATTTTTTTAATGCTGGCTAAACTAATGCTGTTCTAGAAAACTCTGTATATATTTCATACTTAATTCTTTTTATCTTTTCAAAATGCAATATAATGTTCATAGTTTAATTTTGTGGAGTTTGAAATTGCTTTTAGGTTTAAGTATTGCCGCGATAATCCTTATTTTGGATCAGATGTCAAAATATGTTGTTTATGACATAATGCTGGCGGAAACAAACAGTATTGCGGTTGTTCCGTTTTTTAATATCATTAAAGCTTGGAATACGGGCGTCAGTTTTTCAATGTTTGACAGCCACGGTGTTTGGGGCGTTTTACTTTTGTCTTTGCTGTCTCTTGCAATTGTGGCGTTTCTTATTCATTGGCTCTATAAGGAAAAGAGTAAATTTATTCAGACTGCGCTTGGGTTTATCATTGGCGGAGCCATAGGAAATGTAATTGACAGAGTGCGTCTTGGAGCAGTTTTTGACTTTTTGGATGTTTATGTCGGCGTACATCACTGGCCGACATTTAATGTTGCGGACAGTTTTATTTGTATTGGCGCTTTTATGATAATTTTTCACAGCCTGCTTATGAAGAAGCAGGAAAAGGCGCAGTAAGTTTTATGTAAGAGGTGGAAGATGAAAAAACTTGTAATAATTTTTGGTATTTTGGCATTTGTGGCAGCTTGCAGCACTAAGGCTCAAGAGGATTTGGGGATTCAGAAAAAAGCCCCTGATGAAACTCAGATAAAAACTAATCCTTCATTAACTTTGCCGCCGGATTTTGACACAACGCCGGTTAGCGTCAGAAGCGGCGGATAATGCTTTGCAACGCAAGTTTTGCGCTTGGGTAAAAAGATGAATAAGCTATGTAAAATAAGTGTTTTAGCGTTTTTAAGTGTTTGCTTTTTCTTGGAAAATGCAAGCTCCAAAACGTTTGATTTGCATGAGTTTACGTTGGAAAACGGTTTGAAAGTCATTGTTGCTCCCAACCATAAAGCTCCAATAATAAAGCATATAGTTTGGTATAAGGTCGGCAGTATTGATGAAAATCTTGGTAAATCAGGCAAGGCGCACCTGCTTGAGCATTTGATGTTTAGGGGAACAAAAACCGTTAAAGACTCTGAGTTTACGCGTATAATCGATGAGAACGGCGGCGACAGCAATGCCTTTACCAGTTTGGATTTTACGGCATATCACCAGACTTTGGATATTACGCGCCTTGAGGTAGCGATGTTTCTTGAAGCCGACAGGATGGAAAACCTCAATTTCAGCCATGAAAGTTTTGAAAAAGAGCGGGATATTGTTTTTCAAGAACGCAAACAGGTCGTAGAAAACAATCCGATGGGCGGGTTTAATGAAAGATACAGAAGCATATTGTGGTCTAATCATCCTTATGGTCGTCCTGTAATAGGTTCTGACGAGGAGATTATGGGTTTTAGCTATCAAGATGTCATGAGCTTTTATAACAGCTTCTACTCACCTAAAAACGCGATTTTGGTTTTGTCCGGCGATATAACAAAAGAAGAAGCGGAGATTTTGGCAAAAAAATACTATGGAAAAGTTAAAACAAGAGATATATCCGACAGACCAAATCCGCCTGTTATGGATGGCGGGTTTAGCGGTGTGATAGAAGTCTCTCTGCCTGATATTGCCTCGCCAAGAATTATAAAAGATTATATTGCCCCTTCTTATAATACTGACAAAGAAAAAATATACGCTTTAATGGTTTTATCAAAAATCTTGGGAGAGGACGAAACCTCAAAATTATATAAAGATTTGGTGGTTGCTAAAAAGGCGGCTTTAAGCGTTTCTTCTTCTTATAATGCGTTTGCGCGAAGCTACGGATCTTTTTCTTTCAGTGTGTATCCAAAGCTGGATTTAAACATTAATAAAACGCTTCAACAGTTTGAATTGTCTTTAAAAAAATCTTTAAGCGAGATAACCGAAAAAGATGTTGAGCTGGCAAAAAAGAAGATGTTGTCGGGTCTTGTTTATATAAGAGACAATCCCGGCGACGCGGCATATATTGTCGGCATAATGGCAGCCATTGGCATGACGGCGGATGAGATAACCAACTATGATGACAGCATAAAAAATGTGTCTTTTGAAGATGTGAAAAAAGCGGCGGATTTTCTTTTTGGCAGCGGTCAGAATGTAACCGCTGTTATAACTCCTTTACAGGGAGAGATAAATGAGTAAGCTGTTAAAAATCGGATATTTGCTGTTTTTGCTTCTTCTTTTGTTTATGGCGGTTGAGGCGTATAAATATCGCGGCAATGTTAGTTTTGACCCTGAAGAAATAGTTAAAAAATCTATATTAAAAGATAAAACATTTGAAACAAATGTGGTTGAGATAGTTTCTGAAAACGGGATTAAGGCATATCTTTTTGAAGACCACACAATTCCGATTATAAGCATCGACTTTTTATTTAAAAATTCCGGCATCTCTTATGATGAAGCTGGATATGAAGGCATTGGAAATATGGTTTCCGCGCTTCTTACCGAGGGAGCGGGGGATTTAGATAATGATAAGCTCAAAGAAGAGCTGGAGCTTTATGCTATCGGTATTTCTTTTGGGGTTGATTTTGACGATTTTAAGGGTTCTTTACTGACGTTGTCGGAAAATAAGGAAAAGGCTTATAATCTGCTAAATCTTGCCCTAACAAAGCCGAGGTTTGACGATGAAAATGCTGCTTTAGCCAAGCAAAGAATGAATTTTGCTTTAAGAATGCAGTCTGAAAGACCAGACAGCGTTTTGGGGCTGGAGTTTGCAAAGAACATTTACGGTCGGCACCCATATTCAAGAAATCCTGTCGGTCAAAAGCAGGCTATTGCTAAAATAACCAGGAAGGATATGCAAAATTATATAAAAGAAAACCTTACAACGGATAAGCTTGTTGTGGGGATTTCCGGAGATATAACTCCTGATGAGGCGGGAAAAGTCTTGGATAAAATCTTTCAAGGACTTAAAAAAGAAGGGCTGAACAAAGAAATCTCCGCCGCGGATATAGTTTTTGATGGAAGGGATGTTGAAATAAAGAGAAAATCCGCGCAAAATATTGCGATTTTTGCGAACAGAGCATTGGAGAGGACGGATACAGATTTTTACCCTTTATATGTTGTAAACTATATTTTTGGAGAAGCCGGTCTTGGCTCAAGATTATCTTTGAAAGCCAGAGAAGAAGAAGGGCTTACTTACGGCATATACACTTCAATTGTTAACAGACAGAAATCCGACATGCTGCGCGGCAGGTTTTCCGCCACGCCGGAAAACTATTACAGAGTTATCGAAATTGTTAAGAATGAATGGAAAAATATGGGAAGTAAGGGCATTACCGAAGCGGAGCTGAAATCTGCAAAGGACTACTTAATCGCCTCTTACAACCTGCGCTTTGCGTCGATTGATAATATTTCTTCAATGCTGACATATATGCAGAGGTATAATTTAGGAATAGACTTTCTGCAAAAAAGGAACGAATATGTAAGAAATATTACATTAGAACAAGCAAATGGGGCGGCGGAAAAATATTTTAATGATGATAATTTAATATTTATATCTATCGGAAATTTTAATAGAGAAATTAGCGGGGAAAATGACAATGGGAAGTAGAAAGAATTTATGCAAAATGAAGTATTGGAAAAAGCTTCATTCGCATTTTAAGGCTGTTGATAAGCTTAAGATGAGAGATTTGTTTGATAAAGATAAAAACAGAGCTGAAGAATTTACTATTCAGTTTGAGAATATGACTTTTGACTACTCAAAAAACCGCATTACGGATAAAACAATGCGGCTTTTGTTTGATTTAGCCGGAGAGTGTAATCTTTCCGAAAAAATCGAGGCAATGTTTAAAGGCGAGAAGATAAATATTACGGAAAACCGTTCGGTTCTGCATATCGCTCTCCGCAACCGCAAAAATAAACCTATATATGTTGACGGTAAAGATGTTATGCCGGAGATTAACGCTGTTTTGGCAAAGATGAAAAAGTTCTCTGACTCTGTCAGGTTCGGCGAGTTTAAGGGGCATACGGGCAAAAAGCTCAAAAACATTGTAAACATCGGTATCGGCGGTTCGGATTTAGGTCCGATGATGGCAAGCCATGCATTGCAAAGATATTGGGCAAAAGATATTAAATGCTACTTTATTTCAAACATTGACGGGACTGCCTGTGCGCAGGTTCTTAATGAAGTTAACCCGGAAGAAACTTTGTTTATTGTGGCTTCTAAAACATTTACGACAATTGAAACGCTCACAAATGCGAGAACCTGCCGCAAGTGGCTGGTTGACGAATTGGGAGAGCATGCGGTATCAAAACATTTCGTCGCTCTTTCAACGAATAAGGAAGAGGTTGCAAAGTTTGGCATAGATACTGAAAATATGTTCGAGTTTTGGGATTTTGTCGGAGGACGCTATTCTTTATGGTCAGCAATCGGCTTATCTCTTGCAATAGCTGTCGGCATGGAGAATTTTGAAAAAATGCTTGACGGCGCTTATGCTATGGATAAGCACTTTAGGAGCGCGGCATTTGAAAAAAATATACCTGTGGTTATGGCGCTTTTGGGAGTTTGGTATAATAACTTCTTTAACTATAAACGTTACGGAGTTATCGCATACGACCAATATTTAAAATATCTCCCGGCTTACCTCCAACAGCTTGATATGGAAAGTAATGGCAAATCTGTGGATGTTAACGGCGAAGATGTTAAATATTCAACAGGTCCGGCTATCTTTGGCGGAGCGGGAACAGATGTTCAACACTCTTTCTTCCAGCTTATCCATCAAGGTACAGACGTTGTTCCGTGCGATTTTATTATTCCCGCAATATCTCATAATGAAATTGGAGAACATCATGAGATATTGGTTTCTAATGCGATTGCCCAGGTGGAAGCATTAATGCGCGGCAAAACTGAAAAAGAGGCGGCTGACGAGCTTGTTAAGGCTGGAAAACCAAAAGGAACGGTCGAGTTTTTGAAAAAGTTCAAAGCTTTTTCTGGAAACCGCCCGTCAAATACGTTTGTGTTTAAGAAAATTGATCCTTATGCGCTGGGCGCGCTTCTTGCCGCGTATGAGCATAAAGTGTTTGTTCAGGGAGTTATCTGGAATGTTGACTCTTTTGACCAGTTCGGCGTTGAACTTGGCAAACAGCTGGCTCTTAGAATACTTCCGGAGCTTAAGGGCGATTTGCACCCGGCGGAGCATGACAGCTCTACATTGTCATTGCTTAAGATAATCAGGAATTATAGAAAATAATATGTATATAGCTCATATTTCAGATACGCATTTTATCAAAGACAATCCGGCGACATTAAAATATGCCCGCAGGATTGTCGATACAATAAATGGTTTTGAAATACTGCCTAAATTTGTTGTCGTGACGGGAGATTTAGTCAATGAGGCAAATTGGGAAGATTATGATCTGTGCTTTTGTGAGCTTAACAGGTTGAAGGCTCCGTATTATGTTATCGGTGGAAATCACGATAAGGCTTCAGTGCTGGCAAAAGCTTTAAAAACATATTATCCAGACCATCCAAAATCCGAAATCTCAGGTTATCTTCAATACAGCGTCGATATAGATGATTTGAGAGTGATTGCCGTAGATTTTTATGGCGACAGACAAGACGGATACATGACGGATACAGAAAGACTCGATTGGCTGGAAGATAAGCTTGAAGCGACTCCTGCGGGTAAAAATGTTGTGATAATTAAACATCGGTTTCCGCTTAATACTCATCTCCATTTTTTTGCAAAGCGCGAAAATCCCTGGTATGAAAGATTTGCTGAGATTGTTTCTCTTTATAAAAACAAAGTTAAGCTCATTGCCTGCGGGCATTTGCATAATTCGCTTATGGGAAACATCGGCGGAGTTCCGATAGTTTCGACATTAAGTCCGTTTGGCTTGCTGAATATGGACTTTCAGAAGGCGGAGCCGCTGGTGCGGGAAGATAGAGATTTTCTGGCTTTTCATGTTCATTTAATTGATGACGGAGTGGTAACCTCTTATTTGGTTCCAATAGATATGGTGGTTAAAGATGGCAATTAGAATTTTACCTTCAAATTTGGTGAACCAGATTGCGGCTGGCGAGGTTGTCGAAAGACCTGCTTCCGTTGTTAAGGAGCTGGTTGAAAACGCCATAGACGCTGGGGCTTCATCTATTGATGTAACGCTTGTTGGCGGCGGTAAAAGTCTGATGGTGGTTTCTGACAACGGCAAGGGAATGACCAAAGACGAGCTTTTTCTCGCTATCAAGCGTCATGCGACTTCAAAGCTTCCAGACGATGACTTGTTCAATATAAATTTTCTCGGTTTCAGAGGAGAGGCGCTTCCGTCTATATCATCGGTTTCAAGACTGACGATTATTTCTCGGACGGCAAATTCGGACGGCGGATGGAAGATAGAAGCAAAAGGCAATGAAGAAGGCGAGCTTTCGCCGGTGTCTCATAACAACGGAACAAGAATTGAGGTCAGGGATTTGTTTTATTCGACGCCCGCGCGTTTGAAGTTTTTGAAATCTGAAACAACAGAAACTTCATACTGCGCGGATATGCTGGAACGAATTGCTTTGGCAAACCCTTACGTATCGTTTTCTTTAACCGCGGATGATAAGAAAAAGCTGGCTCTTAAGGCTTCTGGCGGAGATTTGTTTGATTCAAGGCTGAAAAGAATTGCCGATATTATGGGAAAAGATTTTTCTGAAAACTCTATTTTGATTGACGCCCATGGAGAAAACGTTAAGATAAGCGGATATGTAAGTCTTCCGACGCTTAATAAAGCAAATTCATTGTCTCAATATATTTTTGTGAACAACCGCCCGGTGAGAGACAAACTTTTATTGGGTGCGATAAAGGGTGCGTATCAGGATGTTCTGGCTGGCAATCGCTATCCTGTGTGCGTGTTGTTTTTAGATATTAACCCAAGCTATGTTGATGTCAATGTTCATCCGGCAAAGGCAGAAGTGAGGTTTTATGACGGCGGTATGGTAAGGGGTCTGCTGGTCGGCGCCATTCGCCACGGCTTAAGCGAAGAAGGTAATAAAACGGCGCAGACTCTTGATTTTGGAAGATTTGCGGAAGAACATCTGCAGTCCGGCATAATGCGGGAGCATACAAAGCCCAATGTTTTTCAATCTTTTGCTCCAAAACACTCGCTGCCTCAAAGCGCTAATTTTAGTTTCGATACCGATATATCTCTTAAGGTTGAGGATGTTCCTGCAGCAGAGGAGACGGAAAGCGGCATGCTTGGAATGCCTAAGGCGCAGTTTCATAACACGTACATAATCTCTCAAACGGAAGACAGCATTATAATCATTGACCAGCACGCGTCGCATGAGCGCATTGTTATGGAAAAAATGAAGGAAAAACTCCTTAAGGGCGAAAAAGTTGCGACACAAATATTGCTAATCCCCGAAATTGTAGATAACTTGAGCATGAGCGAAAGAGACCGCGTGTTGCAGACCGCAGGCGAGCTTCAACGGCTGGGTCTTGTTATTGAGGAGTTTGGCAGTTCCGGGCTGATTGTCAGGGAAGTTCCGTCGCTTATCGGGGAGTGCAATGTTTCCAAGCTTGTTCACGACTTGGCGGAAGAAATGAACGAGTGGGGAAAAGAATATGCCTTAACGGATAAGCTTCACCATATCTGCGCGACTATGGCATGCCACGGTTCTGTCAGGGCTGGACGCAAGCTCAATTATGACGAGATGACAAGACTGCTCAGAGATATGGAAAAAACAGAGCTTTCAGGTCAATGTAATCACGGGCGTCCGACTTATGTTGAGTTGAAGCTTAAGGATATAGAAAAACTTTTTAAAAGATAAGGCTGCTAAATAGGTTTTATGCTTGTGAGTTTTTCTTCTTATTTGGTCGTATGCCAACCGCGTCAAAAAATTGATATATTAACCTGTATCAATTTTGTCTAATTTTGTCTTGAGATTCTATTTTTTTTGTGTAATATGTTTACATAAGGAATATTTACTGGAAATGTCATGTATAAAAACGAACTGAAAGACAATGCAAAAATAAAAGCCGCAATCGAAAAAGAAAAATCCAGACATTTTGACGATGTGGTTTTTTGCTACCCTGATTATATAATTCCTGACAGTGCCGTTCCTGCAAACATAAAAGAAGAAGATTGTCAGATTAATAGAGAGTTTTTATTTCTTAAAGTAAAATATGATGAAATCTTAAAAAGAAGCGTATTTATCGACATAAGAATAGGCAAAGAAATAAATCCGTCGCATATTTCCGGCGGAGGAGCTTATGGAAAAAATATTGATATAAAAGATATTATCCTTGTTATGGATAGAGACGATTATAATAAAGCAAAAATAAATTCGGAAAATATAATGGGCATTCCTATGGAAGAAAGGGAAGCTTTTGCGGCAAAGTTATCAAAAAGAGAAAATGATCTGGCGTTTACGTATTTTTATTATGTGAACATTGAAGCTCGTCAAAAACCATATCATTTTGCCCATGAAGCTCATCATCTTTCCGCAAATCTTAAAATTGCCGAGAGAGAGAAAACTAACGGCGCGCTTAATGCAGAAGACTATTATAAGAGTTGTGAAGACAGCGAGAAATCGGCATATTTTGCCGAAATATTGAAGGTTGTCGAGGCATATCATAAAGGCGGAGATTATAATTCTTTTAAAGCCTTTCCCGGAACAAGGTATAACTGGCTTAAAAACAAGCTGAAAGAAACCTCTTTGGAAGACAGAAAAGCTTTTGTCATGGATATGGATTATCTCATAAATGGCTCTGCGGAAAATTGGAACGAGTTTTCTGGCGGGGAGTTTTATAGAGCCGAGGGCGGGCAGTTTGAAGCAAAGACAAAAGGATATGCCGAGCTAAACGGCGAAGTGAAAAATAAAGATACAAACAAAGAGTACGAAGCGTATAAATCAATATATTTTACTTATGATATTTATAATCCAGATACCTGCGGATATGAAGAAAAAGATTTGTCGCCAAAAATAAAAGATAACACAGGTCTAAACGCAAGGGCTGAAAGGTTTTTGCATATCTTAAAGATTAATGCCAGAAAAAAAGAAATGAGTGAAAACCATGATTCTGCAAATGGTTTTGATGATGGTTTGGTTATTAGCGAAGAACCCGCAAGAAAACCCCAAAGCGGCGTTTCCTTTATAAAGAACATTTTTTCCGCTAAAGGAAAAAAAGAAAATTTATAATTTTGACGGCGGAACTTCAGCTTTATGGATAAACATAAAGTTTGCGTTGGAAAAATCTCTTAAGAAATTGGGGGATTTTTTTGATTGCTGTAGTATTTTTGAATAAAATGGTTATTATTGTTTATAAGTTTTGTTTAAAATGGAGAAAAAATATGAAAAAAATTCTTTTAGGCTTTATACTGTCTGTAATTTTAATTGGCTCAAGTTTTGCTGCCGAGGGAGATATTAAGCTTCCAGAGCCTCAAAAAACAGGCGGAAAGCCTTTGATGGAAGCTCTAAGCCTGCGCTCTTCGCATAGGGAATTCAGCGGAAAAGAGTTTGATCCGCAAACTATATCAAATGTTTTGTGGTCCGCTTTTGGCATAAATAGAGACGGGGTTAAGAAAAGAACGATTCCTACTGCTAAAAATGAGCAGAATCTAAGTGTGTATGCTCTTTTGCCAAGCGGAATGTATTTTTATAACTCCGAGGCAAACAAATTGGAGATTATTTCTTCCGAGGATTATAGGGCAGATGCCGGAAAACAGACAGATATGCTTGAGAAAACAGCCATGATACTTGTTTATGCCGAAAAGCTCGGCGATTCTTACAGTAAGTTTAATACGGGCGCCGCAGCTCAGAATGTCGGGTTGTATGCAGCCTCTGCCGACTTGGGCAACGTTGTTATCGGCTATGCCAATATTAAAGAACTCGGCGAGGTGTTAAAACTGCCTAAAGGCATGCAGGTTCAGGTAATTCAGGCTTTGGGATATAAAAACTAAGATGGTTGAAGATTATTTATGGAATAGTTTTGAGGTTTCTTACATTGTCACTCAGACCTTTGTGGCAATAGGAACAATGCTGCTGTGTATTTTTTCCGCTATAGTGTCATATAAAGCATATCGCGAGAATAATGTAGAGAACTGGCTGAAGCTCGAGTTCGCATACTTTACAGACAATCCCAAAACGGGTCTGCCGTCATTATGTCTAAACTTGAGAGATAATGGAAGGATTCCGCTAAAAATTTCAAATGCGGTAATGTTCTTTTTAGATACGTCAAAAATAATGGAGAGCGCTTCTTTTGCCACCAAAGAAATTCAGGAAGTTAATTTGATGGATATTAGGGCGGTCAGCATGGATCCTACCAGAATTAAAAGCGCTACCGACACTAAAACAACATTTAATTTTGCCGATTTTTATGAAGAGAAAGTTAGGCATTTAGACGTTGAAAAAATAAAGAGAGTGAGAATAGGCATTTTGAGTAATGTAAAATATCATAAATTTGAGCTTTCTGAAGAAGAAGTTTACTATATGACTAAATACATGAAAGAATATAAGAACGCGGCAAAGAAAAGAATGGCGGAAGAAAAAACTGTGGAAGCGTAAGAAAAGAGCCGGCATAAAAATTTAAGGGTGAAACTTTATGTTTCACCCTTTGTTGTTTTTAAACGTGCGCCTTACTTGTAGGGCGTTCTCAGCTTGGAGACTTTTTTGCCGTGAATGCTTTTTCCGCTGACTGTTTTTCCGTTGTCGAGAAATTTTTCAGAGCGGGGAAGAGGAGCAAGCCTGACAGGTTCGATTCCTAGAATCGAGGATAAATCTCGGGCATTTTTCAAAAACCGTTTCATCATGACTTTAATTTTATTTAGTAAGTAAGTTTTTTTGTTTAATTTAATAAAAATTCATTTGTCTAAAAATATTATATGATTTTTTTGTTTTTGGCAAGATATAAAGATATATAAATAAAAAGAGAGAGGATACCTGATGATATTCCTCTCTCCGTCCCTATTTGTAATGTCCACCTTTAGTCTTCTTGTGAACCTCTTCTGCTTGCCTTATGAAAGCAAGAAACTTTTTATATATCTGTTTATATTATAAATAGTTTTGTATGTCTAGTCTTTTTTGGTCTAATATGTGTATATTTTGTACTGTTTTAGTTTATTTGTCAAATAAAATATATGCGGATTAACATAATTGTAACAAAATTTTAATTTTACAGTTTTGTTACATGGTGATATTATCATCCTATTAAGTATTTATTTTCTTAGAATTTATTAGTCCCTATAGCAAGTTCATAACTTTGTCTTTGGAAGTAAATGCTTAGTAAGACCTAGGAGCTTTTGTTCCTAGGTCGTTTTTTATTTATGGCAGGTTATGCTATTTTTATATGGTTTAGTATAAAGCTTTTGAATTCTTCTTTATTTTCCCAATCAATTTCAATCTCTAAAACATTAAAATTTTCTCTTAATTCAAGCGGTATTTTTACGAAATCTTTTGAAGTCGTATATGCTTTGGCGTTTAAACCCTGGGATTTATGAATTATTTTTTCAAGTTCTTCTTTAGTATAATTGTGATGGTCGGGAAAATCTATTGTTTCAACCAGTTTTGCTTCTAACGACTGAAGCGTGTCATAAAACTTTTGAGGTCTTCCGATTCCAGCAAAAGCAATAACTTTTTTTCCTTTAAGAGTTTTAAGAGCGGGCTTCATCGTTCCCTTAAACACGGGAATATTTCCGACTCTTTTGGCAATATGTTTTGTGTCTTTTCCGATTATAATTACAGCATCGGCTCTTTTCAGCCCATTATCAAGGTTTTCTCTCATCGGACCCGCAGGAATCGGGCGTTCGTTGCCAAAACCGAATCCTCCGTCAACAACCACAAAAGAAAGATTTTTACGAAGATAGGGGTTTTGAAAGCCATCATCCATAATGATTATATTGGCTCCAATATCCGCGGCTATTTTTGCGGCTTTATATCTGTCGGAATCAATAATCACTCTTGCCTGCTTTGATAAGAGCAGCGGTTCGTCGCCGACATCTTCGGCGATATGTATTTTATTGTCGACAGGGATGCTTTTGAGCTTGCCTCCATATCCTCTTGATACGAAAAACGGATTTAGTCTGCTTTCCTGTAAAATTTCGGCTACCGATATGGCGACAGGAGTTTTCCCCGTTCCACCCGCAGTTAGGTTTCCTATGCATATTACGGGAACGTTTACCTTGTTTCCTCTAATATACTTCATTCTTAAACTTGTTATTGAAGAATAAATAAATCCTAAAGGAAGGAAAAAGGTTGATATTATACCTTTATTATTCCAAAATTTTGGTGTTCTCACTTTTTTTACTCTTCTGGTAAATAACTTTTAATCTTGTTCATTATGCCATCGAGAACTTTTGCTTCGCTCACAGCCCAGTTATGAGCAAGGCTTGCTTTTGCCTCGCGCAGCTCGTCGTTGGAAAGAAGTTTGATAATCTCGTCCTCCAGGTCTATGACATCATTAACCTGTATTACCGCATCTGCTTTTTTTGCTCTGCTCATCGCGTCATTGAAATTGAACATGTGCGGACCGACGACAACAGCGGCTCTGTCTCTCGCAGGCTCCATGAAGTTTTGCCCTCCGTGAGGTATTAGGGAGCCGCCGATAAATACCAGGTCGGCTATGCTGTACCATATTCCAAGTTCTCCGATTGTATCGGCAACATATACGTCAGTTTCTTTGGTTATTTTTTCATTTTTTGAGCGCAGAGAAACATTTAGACCAAAGTCTTTGACCAATTTTTCTTTTATCTCTTCTCCTCGGTGAGGGTGTCTTGGCGCAATCATTGTTAAAAGACCGGGCTTTATTTCCTGCAGTCTTTTTAAGAACCTTGCTATTTTAAATTCTTCGTCATTATGCGTTGAGCTGACAAGCCAGAAAGGTCTGCCGTCAATCTGCTCTACTATCTCTTTTTTCTTATCCTCGTCAACGGGAAGAGGCAGCGCCGCATATTTAATGTTTCCCAGGCATGTTGTGTCTTTTGCTCCCAAAACTCTTAATCTGTACGCGTCTTCTTCCGACTGACCCAGACAGAAAGTGAAGCAGGAAAGAATCTCTTTGCTGACAAAGTCAAACTGCTGCCATCTTTTGAAAGACTTATTGGAAATTCTGCCGTTTACCAGTACCAATGGTATGTTTTTTCTTTTTATGCTGCTTAACATTGCCGGCCAGAAATCAGACTCAAACCATAATACGACGTCAGGCTGCCAGTGTTTTATAAATCTTGTGGTAAATACTGGATTATCCAGGGTAATGTATTGGTGAAAAGCTCTCTCTGGAAGCCTTTTTCTCATAATTTCCGCCGAGGTTATGGTGCCTGTCGTTACCATTACGTGAGAATCTTTATATGTTTCAAGTATTCGGTGGATTAATGGAAGCATAGATATGGACTCGCCCACGGAAGCGCCGTGAAACCAAAATAGTTTTCCTTCCGGGCGTTTTAATTTCGGACGTCCAATTCTCTCATTGAAGCGTTCAATATCTTCTTTTCCGTTTTGTTTGCGTTTCTTTATATATCGGCTGATAACAATAGGATATAGTATCCTTATCATGAAATTATATATCCGAATGAACATTTTAATTCTCTTTCTTTTGTTTTTTTAGCTTTTTTCTGGAAACTTTTCCAATTTCAACTTTAGGTAACCCATACTCTTTGTCAATGTTTAATAGAGCTTTATTCATATCATTTTCAATTTTTTTTGCATACTGCTCCATGTCTTCTTTGGTTATGTCTGACGGCACATAGTAGGGACCTAACGCTTTGAATGTTCCTGTTGAGAAAAGCGGAGGGATTAGCATTTGATCCCAGGCTTTTTTTACAATTCTTGCGTTTTTCATGCTGTATACTACGGCAAAAATAGGTTTTCCTGATTTTTTTGCAAAATATACTGGGCTTGGAGTCATGGTCATGTTGGGTCCTTGCGGTCCGTCGGGTATTATGCCTATGGAAGCCTGGTTTTTCTTGATATTTCCCATCAATTTTAACGCGGCCTCATAAGGTTTTCTGTTGCTTGATCCTCCGATTACTCCAAAATCGCAGTGCTTAAGGTAATTTGCCATCAGCATTCCGTCATGGTGCAACGAAACAAGAGCGTCGATTTTATAGTTTTTCTTTTTTAAAAAAGGCACAAGCGTCACTCTTCCGTGCCAGGATATAACTATAATGTTTTCTTCTTTATCCCATGCTTCATATATTTTATCAATGCCGTCAAATTTCCATTTGCAGGTTACAAACGCAAGTTTTGCATAACAAAAAATTAAAAACCCCGCGATTTTAAGAAATCGAGGCGATTTTAATATCCTTTTCATCGATTTTTTTAGTATTCCTGCCATTATTTGAGCCGTTTAATTAATCTTATGGCTCATAATATATAATTTTTTTAAATCTGCAATGTAATTTGAAGAAATATTAAAAAACTAATTGTTAAAAAAACGCTTTGACATATTGCAGATAGTCGATTGATTACCTATATATAAAGAAAGCAAATTTTATATTGGTAAAGAAATAATATGGCAAAAAAACAAGAAAAATACCCTATACTCCCATTGAGAGATATAGTCGTATATCCTAAAATGATAGTTCCTCTTTTTGTTGGAAGAGAAAAATCAATAAAAGCTTTGCAGGAAGTTATCGATAATGATGAGAATATAATTCTTGTCACACAAAAAGAAGCTTCTACCGAAGACCCGAAGCCTGAGGATATATTTGATGTCGGCACATTAGGCACGGTGCTGCAGATGCTTAAGCTTCCGGACGGAACTGTTAAGGTTTTAATCGAAGGCATTGAGCGTATAAAATTAGAAGAGTTTTTTGAAGACGATGTCTGCATGAAGGCAGCAATAGAGATTATGCCGGAGCCTGTCGAAGATTTAATAGAGCTGGAAGCCTTATCAAGAACAGTTGTCGCTCAATTTGAAGAATATGTAAAGCTTTCAAAAAAGACTCCCCCTGAGGTTTTGGTTTCGGTATCTCAAATAAAAGACTACAGCAAGCTTGCCGATACAATTGCGTCGCACATGACGCTTAAAATTGAAGAAAAGCAGGAGCTGCTGGAAGCAAAATCTTTGAGCGAAAGGTTTGAGAAAATCTTGGCGCTTATGGAAGGCGAGATAACTCTTCTTGAAGTGGAAAACAGGATTAAATCCAGAGTCCGCAAGCAAATGGAGAAAAATCAGAAAGAATATTATCTGAACGAACAAATGAAAGCTATTCAGAAAGAGCTTGGCGACGGCGACGAAGATAATGAAATTTCCGAATATATGAATAAGATTGAAGGGACCAAGCTTTCTAAAGAAGCCAGAGATAAAGCGCTGGCAGAGGTTAAGAAGCTCAAAAGCATGAGCGCAATGTCTTCCGAGGCGACAGTCGTGCGAAATTATTTGGATTATCTTCTTGATATTCCATGGAAAAAACGCTCAAGAGTTAATAAAAACCTGGCAAAAGCCCAAGATATTTTAGAAAATGACCACTATGGTCTGGATAAAGTAAAAGAAAGAATTATCGAATATTTAGCCGTGCAGGCAAGAGCTGATAAGATTAAAGGTCCTATTTTGTGCTTGGTCGGTCCTCCGGGAGTGGGCAAAACATCTTTGGGAAAATCAATCGCGCGGGCGACCGGGCGCAATTTTGTCAGAATGTCTCTCGGCGGTGTCAGGGACGAGGCTGAAATTAGGGGACACAGAAGAACTTATGTCGGTTCTATGCCAGGCAAGATTATAAAATCTTTGAAAAAAGCCGGAACGTCAAACCCGTTGTTTTTGCTTGATGAGATTGACAAATTGTCAAGCGACTGGAGAGGCGATCCGACATCAGCATTGCTGGAGGTTTTGGACCCGGAGCAGAACTCGACGTTTAATGATCATTATCTTGAAGTGGACTATGATTTGTCTGATGTTATGTTTGTAACGACTGCAAACTCTCTAAATATGCCAGGACCGCTGCTTGACAGAATGGAGATAATCAGGCTTTCCGGCTATACGGAAGATGAAAAGCTTCAAATAGCCAAACGCCATTTGCTGCCGAAGATATTTAAAGAGAACGCGGTAAAGCCGACGGAGCTTTATATTGCCGATGACGCTATACTAGGCATAGTCAGATATTATACAAGAGAAGCCGGCGTAAGAAGTTTGGAAAGAGAGCTTTCGACAATTGCGCGTAAGGCGGTTAAAGAGATTCTTCTAAAACAGGTCAAGTCTGACAAGGTTGAAGTAAATGCCAAAAATTTGGACAAGTTTTTAGGCGTTAGAAAATATCATTTTGGAGAGGTTGGAGCAAAAGATGACGTTGGCGTAACGACAGGTCTTGCGTGGACAGAGGTCGGAGGAGACATATTGTTTATCGAAGCTGTGGATATGCCTGGAAAAGGCAAGATTACCCAAACAGGCAAGCTTGGCGAAGTTATGAAAGAGTCTATTGATACGGCATATTCGGTTGTTCGGGCGCATAGTAAAGAGCTTGGGCTGAAACCAGATATTTTTGAAAAAACAGACATACACATTCACGTTCCCGAGGGCGCTACTCCAAAAGACGGACCTTCCGCCGGTATTGCGATGTATACGACTATTGTTTCCGCATTAACGAAGATACCCGTTCGCAGAGATGTCGCGATGACCGGCGAGATAACGCTTCAGGGAAGGGTTCTTCCAATCGGAGGGTTGAAGGAAAAACTTCTTTCCGCTTTAAGAGGAGGCATTAAAACCGTTATTATCCCTAAAGATAATGAAAAAGACTTGGTTGAAATTCCTAAAAATGTTCTTGAAGGGCTTAGGATTGTTCCTGTGTCTGAAGCGACCGAAGTGTTGAAAATTGCTTTGAGCAAGAAAACAAAACCAATAAAATAAATAAACAAAGCCTCTCGTAAGAGAGGCTTTGTGTTGTTTAACAGGAATTGTAACCAGGGCAGCCTCTGGGTAAAAGATAATGTACATTTTTTGCCGTTCATAAACTCGAAAATCTTTTTCATTACGGGCTGTTCTACGCTGATTATCTGGGATTTATAGAAATAAGCCGAGCAGATAAGCATTAAATTCCCGGGTCTTTGGCGAAGGAGTAGTAGATAAGATTCTCTTTAATGTAAATTCTTTATTGCATTTTTAAGATTGCAGAATCGACTCACGAATCCTCCGAAAATGGTGTCTGCTTTGATTCTTCGCGAAAAAACAGTGGAAAAAGCCAAAATATGTCTTTTTTTCTTCCAAAAATGCAAAAAACTTGTGGAAGTTGTTTATTTTGTTTGACTTATAAGAAAATAGGCGGTTAAATTTACTCATGGTCGCATTTAGTGGGATCATTATTTGTAACAATTTATTAGAGGGAGTCCTCACAGTGAATAAAAGTGAACTTATTTCTAGCATTGCTAGCAAGACTGGCCTTACAAAGACAGATTCTTCTAAGGCTTTAGACGCATTCATCGCTTCTGTTTCAGAAGTTGTTGCTAAAGGTGGCGAAGTTCGTTTAGTTGGCTTCGGTACATTTGGTGTATCTCAACGCAAAGCTACTACTGGTCGTAACCCACGTACTGGTCAAGCAATTAAAATCGCTGCTAAAAAAGTGGTTAAATTCAAACCAGGTAGCGAACTTGTAGCAAAAGCTAATGGTAAAAAATAATTCATTAACTAAGGGGTGAAAACTCCTTTGTTTTGTTTATTTTACTGAAATAATGAGTCCCTTATTGAGGACTCATTTTTTTGTTTATTTTCATTCTAATTAAGCTTAATCGGATTTGGGGTTAAATGGCGGCGAATTGATAATCAGACCTTTTAGTTTTCCTCTTATGGAACAAGAGCGACCTTTGCGGATATAAGCGCAATCGCCAGGTTTTACGGAATGCCAGTCGTTATCGAAATAAACTTCCCCGCTGCCTTCAAGAACATAATAGATTCTATCGCCGCTGCGGTTTGAAGAAATGCCGTGGTCGCCTGAACATTCTATTTTCACAAAACTCATCTCGGCGTCAGCGTCAGAAAAGACCTGTGTGATTTTTGTATTTTCATCCGGGGACCGTACAGGTAAATTTGAATCATTAATGCTTTTTAACATGATAAATCCTTTCTTTCGTTTTTTTATTATAATAAATATAATAAAAAAGAAAAGCCCTCAAAATGAGGGCTTTAAGAGTTTTAAGAAGAAATTCTAATCTTCTCCAGCTTCTTCGTTTTCTCCAATCATATCAATTGAAATATGCCCTGCGTCAGCGCGGATTTTTTGTTCAATCTCGTCCGCAATCTGAGGGTTTTCTTTTAAGAAGATTTTTGCATTTTCGCGTCCTTGACCCAGTTTATCGCCGTTATAAGAGAACCATGCTCCGGCTTTCTCAACAATGCCTGCTTTTACGCCAAGGTCGATTAACTCGCCGTTCTTTGAAATGCCTTCTCCGTACATAATGTCAAAATCAACGACTTTGAACGGAGGAGCAACTTTGTTTTTAACAATTTTGACTCTTGTCTGGTTGCCGATTACGTTCTCTTTGTCTTTGATTGAACCTGTTCTTCTAATGTCGATACGGACAGAAGCATAAAACTTAAGCGCATTACCGCCTGTAGTAGTCTCCGGGCTTCCAAACATAATGCCTATTTTCATACGAATTTGGTTAATGAATATAATCATGGTGTTTGAACGTGATACCGTAGATGTAAGCTTTCTTAAAGCCTGAGACATCAATCTTGCCTGCAAACCCATGTGGCTGTCGCCCATTTCGCCCTCAAGCTCCGCTTTCGGAACCAACGCCGCGACAGAGTCGATAACAAGAACATCGATTGCTCCAGAGCGTACCAATGTGTCGGCAATTTCCAAAGCCTGTTCGCCTGCGTCTGGCTGAGAAATTAAAAGGTTTTCAATATCTACGCCGATTTTCTTAGCATAAGACGGGTCGAGAGCATGTTCCGCGTCAATAAACGCGCATGTGCCGCCTTTCTTCTGTGATTGGGCAATCACGCTTAGAGCGAGAGTAGTTTTACCAGAACTCTCGGGTCCGTATATTTCAACAATTCTTCCTTTTGGAAGACCGCCAATTCCCAGAGCGAGGTCAACGCCTAAAGAACCTGTTGAGATGGCTTCAATATCCATGTGGGTATTTTCGCCAAGCCTCATAATAGAACCTTTGCCGAAAGCTCTCTCAATCTGGCTGAGGGCGGCATCTAAAGCTTTGTTTTTTTCCATGTAGTTACTCTCTTTGTTAAAATTTATAAACAATATTCATTACCCAATGTACTACTTTTGTTCTTTTTTGCAAGAACTATTTTTTATATTTTTCTAATAACTTTTTTTCGGCGGTCTGTTATTGTTTCTTCTTTGATAATTGTTATGCCTGTTGTTGTTATATTTTTGCTGGTGCGCGGAAATATCCTTCTCTTTTTCTTTGGCTCTATATTCTTCCAAAGCAGCCGTTACAGCGGCGCCAAAAAGAACAACCGCCCAGGATGTATAAAGCCAGACAAGGAGAATTGGCACAGTTGCCAAAGCTCCGTACAACGTTTTATACGTCGTTCCTCTGAACAGGACGCTGGCAAAACCTGAACGAAGCACCGCGAATAAAATAACCGCGGTGACCGCTCCGGCAAGAGCGTTTGAGAGAGTTACCTTTCTGTTTGGCACAAGCATAAATACGGCGACAAGCAGGATGGTGTTTAACATTGCGGGTATTAAAGCGCTGAAATACAATAAAGTTGCGTTGCCCAGAGTATCAGACATAAATTTGTTGATGGTTATGTATCCTCTTAGAGAAAATGCTGCTCCCATTAATAATGGTCCCAAAGTGATTATTGTCCAGTACAAAGTTAATTTTGTTGCTATAGGTCGCGGTTTGGTTACCTTAAACAGAAAATTAAACGTTCCTTCGATTGTTGATAAAAGCAAAACGGCGGTAATGGCGATACCAACCACGCCGATTGTAGTCAGTTTTGCGCTGGCATTAATAAAATCGTTGAAATATCCGCTTATTTCATCTCCCATATCGGGAAGAAAGTTGTTTATGATAAATTCTTGCAGCTGAACTTTTGCGTCCATAAACATGGGGAAAGCGGCAAAAATTGCAAGTCCTATGGCAAAAAGCGGAACAATCGCAAGAAGAGACGTGTAGCTCAATGACGCCGCGACCCTTGTTAGCGCGTCAGTTTTTATCCTTTTGGTAAGGAATACGCTGAAGTCTATCAGTATAGCTAATTTTTTTGCAAAATACAGCCCGATACTTTTCGTTTTTTCTTTTAAATACATTCTTATATCTCTCAAAAAAAGGTTTACAAATTAGATTTAATTATATAAATAAAACTCAAATAATAAATACAATTTATATGTTTTGAACAAGCAAAGGAATATAATATGAAACTTATGGAAGGCAAAAAAGGTTTGATTATGGGCTTGGCTAATGACAAGTCTATTGCGTGGGGAATTGCTCAGGCTCTTGATAAAGCCGGCGCTCAAATCGCGATTTCTTATCAGGGCGAAGCTTTAGAAAAAAGAGTTATTCCTTTGGCAGAACAGCTTTCTTTTGAGCCAACTCTTATCCAATGCGATGTTACAAGCTCAGAAAGCGTGAAAGCTTGTTTTGATGAACTTGGCAAAAAATGGGGGAAAATTGATTTCGTTGTTCATGCGATTGCTTTCTCCGATAAAAACCAGCTAAAAGGCAGAACAATTGACACTACTCTAGAAAACTTTACCAACACAATGCATATCTCTTGTTTCTCTTTTCTGGAAACATGCAAATTTGCTTCGGATATTATGAATGAAGGCGGCGCTATCGTCACTTTAACTTATCTCGGTGCGGAGAGGGTTCTTCCAAACTATAATATTATGGGCGTTGCAAAGGCGGCGCTGGAAGCATCCGTTAGATATGCGGCTGTTGATTTAGGTCGTCAAAATGTCAGAGTTAACGCTATCTCGGCTGGTCCTATCAAAACATTGGCGGCGTCTGGTATCGGTGATTTTAGAAAAATTCTCCGATGGAACGAATTGAATGCGCCTCTTCATAAAAACGTTACTCAAGACGAGGTAGGCACAATGGCTCTGGCTCTTCTTTCTCCTATGGGTCTTGGCGTTACCGGCGAAAATCTTCATGTCGACGCCGGTTATCATGCGATTGCCATGCTTGATATGGAAAATGTCCATGAGACAGGCAAAATGCTCGGAGAATAAAATTTAAACTTGAGTTTTATAAGCTATACTTTATATTAAAGGCTGCTTTATTTTAGAGCAGCCTTAGTCCGATTTTAGAGGGTCGAGTTATGACAGAATATGAGACGCAATTCCCAGAGATTAAACAATTAAGAAGAAAAATATTTTCAGCAAAATTGCTGCTGAAATCTTTTTTATATGCTTTCGCATTACTTGGTGTATTATTTGTCATAATAATTTTTTCTTTGATAGAATTGTTGAAGAAAGATACGGCTCCAATCAAACCAATTCCTCCCAAAGCTGTTTTGACAATAAATTTCTCCAATATATATGATGAAACGCGCGTTGACGATTTGGTGTCCGATATGGCGGGAATTAGGTCTGTTTCTTACTATGACTTGATTAACGCGGTATATTCTGCGGCTAATGACGACAGAGTCAGGATGCTGGCTGCCGATGTCTCCGAGGTGGATTTGGGGCTGGCTCAGGTTCAGGATTTGAGGAACGCGGTAAAATATTTTGAATCTCAAGGCAAAAAGACCATGGCGTTTTCTACGGGATTTGGCTCTTTTTCAGGCGGCACCAAGTCATACTATCTGGCAAGCGCGTTTAACGAAATAGCTATGCAGCCCGATACAGATTTTGGAATGACCGGGTTAAGCATGGAAGTTCCGTTTTTCAAAGGTTTGCTGGCTAAAATCGGCGTGGAGCCGGAGTTTTATACAAGATATGAGTATAAAAACGGCGCGGCGTCATTAACTAATGATAAGCTGACCAAAGAACACAGGCAGGAACTTAAAAAAATGGCCAACAGCATTTTTGACCAGATTCTTGCGGATATTTCCACGGATAGAAATATTGAAATTGCAAAATTGAGAAAAATAATTGATAAGGCGCCGTTAACCGCAAATGAGGCTCAGACCGAGGGGCTTATTGACGCGCAATATTTTAGAACGACGTTTGAGGATGCTGACGGCAAGTCCGTAGTGAAAAATCTGCCGGTTTCGATAGAAGATTATAGCGCTAATTTAATCTCGGAAAGTAAAAGAAACGCGAATTTTGTGGCGTTTTTGGTCTTGGACGGCGTAATTGAAGGCGGCTTGAGCGAGGCAAGACCTTTTAAGGAAAACATAATAGGTTCGCTGACCGTGTTGGAACAATTGAAAGATATTGAAAAAGATAAAAATATAAAGGCTTTAGTTGTAAGAATAAACAGCCCTGGAGGAAGCTATAACGCTTCTAATGAAATTTGGGCGGCAATAAATAATTTGAAATCCAAAAGACAAATGCCGGTCGTTGTTTCCATGTCAAATTATGCGGCTTCGGGCGGATATTTTGTCGCTCTCTCAGGGGATTATGTATACGCGGAAAGCAGCACTATAACCGGCTCGATAGGGGTTCTTGGCGGAAAGATGGTTTTGGCTGGTTTGTGGAATAAGCTGGGCGTTAACTGGGAGAGCATAAATATCGGGCTAAATTCAGGCGCTTTTAGCTCTGCCAGAAAGTTTTCAGCCAGCGAAAGAAAAGCTTTTAATAAGTCTTTAGACAATGTTTATACTGACTTTACGTCAAAGGTTGCAAAAGCAAGAGGTATTGATTTGAAAAAACTTGACGGCATTGCGCGCGGAAGAGTTTGGACCGGCATAGAGGCAAAAGAGCTTAATTTAATTGATGATATTGGCGGAATTGATGCGGCGGTTACAAAAGCTGCTGCTCTTGCCGAGATTGACACAATAGTCAGCGTCATATATTATCCGAAGAAAAAAACAATGCAGGAAAAACTTGCCGAGTTTATCAATGGCAAAACATCCATGGTTCAGGGGACAGAAGTATTTGAGAGCATGGGAGTAGACTTGGAAGATTATAAATTGCTGCAAAGAATGGAATATGACGCGGTATTGCCGCCATTTAAATTGTCTATGTGAGTGAGGAAAAATGAAAGTAGATAATGAAACAGTAAAAAAGATAGCATTTTTATCGCGCTTAAACGTTGATGAAGATTTTGAAAACACCAAAAATGACTTTGAAAATATTTTGGGTTTAATTGAACAGTTTAGCGAAGTTGATACTAAGAATGCCGCTCCTTTGGTTTCGGTAAATGATAATAATTTAATCTGTCGCGAAGATAAAGTTATGGAAGGCGGAGACGCTGAAAAGATTTTATCTAACGCCCCGGCAAAAGAGTTTGGATATTTTGTTGTGCCAAAAGTTGTTGAATAATAAGAAAGAAAAAAAATGAGCAAACTTAACGAATTGACAATAGCCGAAGCATTAAAAGGTCTGAAAAGAAAAGAATTTTCCTGTGTCGAACTTGCGTCATCCTATATTAAAGAGATGGAAAAAAGGCGCGGACTAAACGCTTATGTTCTTGAAACTACAGAAACAGCCTTGGAACAGGCAAAAGCCTCCGATAAAAGATATGCAAACGGTTCTGAGAGGGCGGTTGAAGGCGTGCCTTTAGGAATTAAAGATTTGTTCTGCACCAAGGGTGTTCGCACTACTGCATGCTCAAAGATATTATCAAATTTTGTGCCGGAATATGAATCTACGGTTACCCAAAAGCTTCTGGACGGCGGAGCGGCATTTTTAGGCAAAACCAATATGGACGAGTTTGCTATGGGTTCAAGCAATGAAACAAGTTGTTTCGGTCCGGTTGTAAACCCATGGAAAGAAGAAGAAAAATTTGTTCCCGGAGGTTCGTCCGGCGGTTCTGCGGCAGCTGTTGCCGCAAATATCTGCGCTGGTGCGACAGGAAGCGATACGGGCGGGTCCATCCGCCAGCCTTCCGCATATTGCGGCATAACGGGCATAAAGCCGACTTATGGACGCTGCTCGCGTTATGGCATGGTCGCGTTTGCTTCGTCTTTGGACCAGGCGGGAATTTTTGGCAAAGATGTAAGAGACAACGCAATTCTTTTAAGCGTTATATCCGGCTATGATAATAAAGACGCAACTTCGGCAAAGGCAGAGGTTCCAAATTTTGAAAGCTTTTTAACCCAGGATGTTAAGGGGCTTAAAATCGGAATTCCCAAAGAATACAGACCTCATGGCTTGAACGAGGAAATATCTAAGTATTGGGATATGGGAATTGAAATGTTAAAAGCAAGAGGCGCGGAGGTTGTCGAGATTTCGCTTCCCCACACAAAATATGCTCTTGCCGCATATTATACGGTGGCTCCGGCGGAAGCTTCTTCAAATCTGGCTAGATATGACGGCGTAAGATACGGGCTTCGAGAGAACGGCGACAGTCTGGATAATCTTTATATCAATACTCGTACAAAAGGGTTTGGCAGGGAAGTTAAGAGGCGTATTATGATTGGAACTTATGTTCTTTCCAGCGGATATTATGACGCTTATTATCTGCAGGCGCAGAAAGTCCGCCGTCTGATTAAAGAAGATTTTATCAATGCTTTTAAGAAATGCGATGTTATTTTAACTCCGACGGCTCCGACAGCGGCTTTTAAGATTGGCGATAAGTCTATGAGCGAAGACCCGGTAAATATGTATTTGAACGATATATTCACCATTCCCGCAAGTTTGGCTGGTCTTCCGGCTATGAGCCTGCCGATAGGGCTGTCTTCCAATGGTCTTCCTTTGGGTTTGCAGCTTATCGGCAAGCCTTTTGACGAGGGAACCGTTCTCAAAGCCGCTCATGCGTTGGAAACAGATGTTAAGTTTGCGAGGAAGTAAAAATGGCGGAATATATTATAAAAACTAAAAAAGGCGAATGGGAAGTAGTTTGCGGTTTGGAAGTTCACTGCCAAATAATTTCCAACTCCAAAATTTTTAGCGGCGCATCAACAAATTTTGGCGATATGCCGAATAATAATGTCGCGTTTTTAGACGCCGGCATGCCCGGTCTGCTTCCGACATTAAATGAAATGTGCGTTAAGCAGGCGGTAAAAACAGGTCTTGGCTTGAACGCGAAGATTAATAACTATTCGGAATTTGCGCGTAAGAACTATTTTTATGCGGATTTGCCATTAGGATACCAGATAAGCCAGTTTGAATATCCAATTGTCGGAGAGGGCGGCATTACAATTGATTTGGATGACGGCGCGGCAAAAGAAATCGGCATAGAGCGTCTGCATATTGAACAAGACGCTGGAAAATCAATCCATGATATTGACCCGGATAAAACGTTTATTGATTTTAACAGGGCTGGAGTTGGTTTGATGGAGATTGTGAGCAAGCCCGATTTTCGCAGCCCGGAAGAGGCTGGCGCGTATCTTTACAAACTTCGCTCAATAGTGCGTTATCTTGGTACCTGCGACGGTAATATGGATGAAGGCTCAATGCGCTGCGATGTCAATGTTTCGGTTCGCCCTTTTGGTTCCAGCGAGTTTAGAACCCGCTGTGAAATGAAAAACGTCAACAGCGTCAGATTTGTTATGCAGGCGATTGAAGCCGAAGCCAAAAGGCAGGTTGAAGTTTATGAAAACGGCGGAACAATCGAGCAGGAAACCCGTCATTTTGACCCTGTCGCGGGAGTGACAAAGAAAATGAGGAAAAAAGAATTTGCTCATGATTACAGATATTTTCCCGAGCCGGATTTGCTGCCGTTGGTTCTTGATGATAAATTTGTTGAAAATATCAAAAAAGAAATGCCGGAGCTTCCAGATGTCAAGAAAAAACGTCTTATTGAAGAGCTTGGTTTAACGCCTTATGATGCCAAGGTTATTTGCGAGAGCAGGGAAGTTGCGGATTTTTTTGAGACCGCCGCCAGAGGAGTTGACGCAAAGAAAGTTGCAAACTGGCTTATCGGAGATTTTTTTGGAATGCTGAATAAAAAAGGACTGGAGATTAAAAACAGCCCTGTTAAGCCGGAAGATTTAGGAAAACTAGTCGACTTAATTTCGAAAGACGTAATCTCCGGGAAAATAGCAAAAGAAGTGTTTGAGATTATGTCAGAGACTGGCGAAAGCCCGGAAAAAATCGTTGAGGAAAAAGGTCTTAAACAGGAAACAGACGTTGCCGCAATCAATGCGATAATTGACGAGTTGATTATAAACCATCCAAATGAGGCTGCCGCTTATAAAGGCGGAAGAAACAATCTTTTAGGTTTTTTTGTCGGGCAGGTTCTAAAAAGAACGCAAGGCAAGGCAAATCCAGCGGTTGTCAATAAGATGGTTGCGGAGAAGTTGGGTTAATATAGCAAAAAAAGAGGTTATCCGATCTGATAACCTTTTTTTACTTAAATGTGCCGGCAACTATTTTTAGGATGGTTGAACTTCGATAGTCATGTTGGCGATATCGATGTCCTGGTCTCCGTACTTTTCGTTGTAGCGCTGTTTTACGAAATTAAGAAACTCTTCGTCATAGGCTTTCTTTGTTCCGTCTTTTTCAAGAGACGACCATTCCTTCACGCATTCTTGAACGACTTCGCCGAATTGGGCTTTCATCGTTTTGTCAATTATAGTTTGTTTTTTAAGTATTTTGCCGTATAGCTTTTCTTTGATTTCACTATTTCTTCGGGAGTGCCGAAAGCTATAATCTGTCCGCCCGCGGCTCCGCCTTCGGGACCGATGTCGATAATGTAATCGGCAACCTTTATAACATCAAGATTATGCTCGATAATTATTATGCTGTTGCCTTTGTCGACCAAATCCTGCAAAACTTTTAGAAGATTGTTTATATCTTCAAAGTGAAGCCCTGTCGTTGGTTCATCTAAAATGTAGAGAGTTTTGCCGGTCGCTCTTTTTGAAAGCTCTTTCGACAGTTTAATTCTTTGGGCCTCGCCGCCGGAAAGAGTGGGAGCCTGCTGACCTATCGTAATGTATCCGAGACCGACGCGGTGCAGCAAGTCAAGCCTGTTGCGGATGGACGGGATTGCTTCAAAAAATCTGTATGCCTCGTCAATTGTCATATCTAGAACATCGGCAATGGATTTGTCTTTATATTTTACTTCCAGTGTTTCGCGGTTAAATCTTTTGCCTTTACATACATCGCACTGAACATAAACATCTGACATAAAGTGCATTTCAATTTTGGTAACGCCGTCGCCTTTGCAGGCTTCGCACCTGCCGCCCGCAACGTTGAAAGAAAAACGGCTCGCGCTGTATCCGCGGGCTTTTGATTCGGGCAGACCAGCGAACCAGTCTCTGATATATGTGAATAATCCTGTGTAAGTCGCGGGATTTGAACGCGGGGTTCTGCCGATTGGAGACTGGTCAATATCGATTATTTTATCAATATTTCCCGCGCCGATAATTTTGTCATAAATGCCTCCGAGTTCGCGGCTGCCATTGATTTCTTTGTCCAGAGCTTTGTAAAGGGTTTCTAAAACCAGAGATGATTTTCCGCTTCCGGAAACGCCAGTGACGCAGGTCATGGTTCCAAGAGGGAATTTGACGTCGACATTTTTAAGATTGTTGGTTTTTGCGCCTTTAATTTCAACAAATTTGCCGTTTCCTTTTCGACGTATTAACGGCAGGGCAATTTTTTTTTCGCCTGTTAAATATTGGGCGGTTATGCTGTTTTTGTTTTTCAGCACATCCTCGACGCTTCCCTGGGCGACAATCTCTCCGCCGTTTACGCCTGCGCGGGGTCCAATATCAATTAGGAAGTCAGCGGCTCTTATGGCGTCTTCGTCATGTTCGACGACAATAACAGAGTTTCCGATGTCGCGAAGCTTTGTCAATGTTTCCAAAAGCTTGTCGTTATCTCTTTGGTGCAGCCCGATTGACGGCTCGTCCAAAACATATAAAACGCCGGTCAAGCCAGAACCTATCTGCGACGCCAGTCTGATCCTTTGAGCCTCGCCTCCAGACAAACTTCCGGCCTGGCGGGATAACGTTAAATAGCTTAGACCCACGTTGTTTAAGAATGTTAATCTTTCGATGATTTCTTTTAAAATTTTATCGGCAATTTCAGATTTTTTAGGGGATAACTGCTCCGTTACTTTAGAAAACCATTCGAGAGCTTTTTCAATGGACATTTCACAGACATCCATAATATCCATTTTTGCAATTTTAACGGCTAAGGCTTCGGGTTTTAATCTTTTGCCATGGCAGAAGTCGCAGGGAGCCGCACTTTGAAACTTTGCGTATTCTTCACGCATCATTGGTGAATCTGTTTCTAAAAACTTGCGCTCAAGATTATTTACAACTCCTTCAAACGGTTTGTCAGTCATAAATTTTGAATAGTACATTGGAATTGAAACATTGCCGGAACCATATAAAATCACGTCTCTGGCTCTTTGCGGCAGGTCTTTCCATGGTGTTTTCGTCGATATGTTCAAATACTGCGCCAACGAGTTTAGGGCCTGAGCATAAAAAGAGGTGCTGTTAGAACTCCATGCGGCAACAGCGCCCTGAGCAATTGAAAGGTTTTCATTTGGAACAATAAGCTCCGGGTTCATATAAAGTTTTGCGCCGATACCGTCGCAGTGCGGGCAGGCGCCGTGGGGGCTGTTAAAAGAAAATAAGCGGGGTTCGATTTCTTCAATCGTAAAGCCGCAGACAGGGCAGGCAAATTTTGAAGAATATGTTTCTCTTGCGGCGTTATCCATATCTTCGGTATAAATTAGTCCGTCGCCGAGTTTTAGCGCTGTTTCCACAGACTGTGCCAGTCTTGATTCAATTTCTTGTTTGACAATAATGCGGTCAATTACAACTTCAATATCATGTTTGATGTTTTTGTTTAGGTTTAAATCGGCTAAATCTTCCGCGTCATAAATTTTGCCATCGACTTTTATGCGCTGATAACCTTGGCGGCGCAGGCTGTCAAATTCTTTTCTGAATTCGCCTTTTTTGCCGCGTGCGACTGGCGCAAGCAATAAAAGCTTCGTTCCTTCTGGATATTCTAAAATCCTGTCCACGATTTGGGATACGGTTTGAGATTCAATAGGCAGCCCTGTAACCGGCGAATACGGAGTTCCGACCCTTGCCCAGAGAAGTCTCATGTAGTCGTATATTTCTGTTACGGTGCCGACAATTGAACGAGGATTATGCGAGGTTGTTTTCTGCTCGATAGAAATCGCCGGCGACAACCCTTCTATAGAATCTACGTCTGGTTTTTTGGTAAGATCCAAAAATTGTCTCGCATAAGACGAGAGGCTTTCAACGTATCTGCGCTGTCCTTCGGCATATATTGTATCAAATGCCAATGATGATTTTCCAGAGCCGGAAAGTCCCGTTAAGACAACTAATTTGTTTTTGGGGATGCTTATATCAATATTTTTTAGATTATGCTCTCTTGCGCCTTTAATTTCAATTTTGCCGCTCATATCCGTTTCCTTAAATGGTACTCGCATTAATATAGTGATTTGTTTGTTTAAAATCAATATTTAAAATGAAACAAAATAAGAACACGGGCATTGTTTAAAATACAAAGAGCATCCATTACGGATGCTCCAGGGGTAGGATTTGCTTAATTCAAGCTTTTGCCGCTTTTTTCTCTTCCGCAATCCTGATAATGTCTCCAACGGTTTCGATAACTCGGAACTCGTTGTCATTTATCAAGATGCCAAGCCTTCTTTTAACCATCGAGACGATGTCCCCAATCTGTACTTCAGAAAGGTTTAAATCGTGGCGAAGGTCGTGTCTGGAGGTCGGGTGTCCGAGACTGGCAGATGCCCAGAAGCCGACGCAGTCGATAACCTCATCTTTGATAGTTTTCATGGCATATATATAAATGAAATTTGGTGAATTTAATTTAACAAAAATAACTCTTGTCTAAAACTTTATAATTTAAAAGTTTTTTTGTCAATTTAATAAAAGGCTACGGATAAAACAATTGTATTTTAAAATATTAAGTTTATAATTACAAACCATTATATGAAGGGGACTATATGTGTAAAAGGTTCATTATTTTTTTTGTATCAATGTTTTTTGTCAATACATTAGCATTCGCTGATGTTAATGTCGTTATCATGACCCCTAAGGAAGGCAGATATGAAAAGCTTGGCGCCGAGCTTATTAAAGGCACAGAGATTGCCGTGGATGACATTAATAACAACGGCGGTCTGCAGGGAGAGAGAATTAATCTTATAAGCATTGACGACCCTTGCGATGATACATTATCGGTTTCTACAGCCCAGATGATGGCGGTTAACTCGTCAAAGGACGACAAAGTGTCTTTGGTAATCGGACCATATTGTTCAAATAGCTTTGAGGAGATTGCGGACATATATGCAAAAGCAAAAATATTTCAGATTATTCCGACAACAATGGGCGTTAACAACTACAAGCACAGCCATAAAGGCTTGGTAAAACTGGTCGGAAGCAAAGAGCGGCAGGGCAAAGACTTTTACAATTTTTCTCAGGAAAATTATTCGGATAAAATGGTTGCCATCATTTATGACAGTAATGACAGGGACATTGTTGATATAGCGGCGACAATTCAGGCGGAGTTTGTTAAAGAAAAAATGTCGGACAGGCTCAAATCCTTTGATTATAACAGATATAAAAATGCCGACGCGCTTACGGACGCCGTCATTGAGAGCGGCGCCAGGCTTGCATATATTTTGGGCGGTTCCGAAAAAGTAACGGAAGCTTTTCGCGACTTGAAAGAAAAAAATAAAAATTTTGTAATCTTTACAAATAAATATCAACTGGTTGATGAATATAACGAGGCTTTGGGTAAAATTGCCGAAGACTCATATATGATAGCCCTCCCGTCATTAACGGATAATCCGTCTTTTACGGAAGAACTGGTAAAGCTCCGCCTGCTGGGTATCGAGCCGGAAGGTTTGTCCGTGTACAGCTATACGGCGGTTAAACTGTGGGGAGATTTAGTTGCCAAGGCGAAGTCGTTTGATTATGACAAGCTTGCAAAAGAACTTGAAACCAGCAAGTTTGAAACAACATGGGGGGAGGTTATGTTTAACAACGGTGCGCCGCAGGATGATATAAACTACGGCATTTATAAAGTTCGCTCCGACCACGTTGAAAAGGTGTACTAAAATTGCACGCTATAAGGATTTTGAAATATGATTAAAAAAAGAACTTTATGCTTGCCTTTTTTATTCTCGCTTCTTCTCGCTATTCCGGCGCAAGCGGAGGAGTTTGATTTTTCGTCGTTCGCCGCAAAGCATAACGCTTCTTCTATAAACTTAGGCGTCAATTATAATTGGTAATGGAAATCTTCTTTATATAAATTTTTACAGCAGAATGTACACAAATTTGTGTATATTTTGTTCGTTTTTGTTTCATTATCTTTTTATTCGGTGTATATTAGGTCGAATGTAGAAAACATAAAGGGTTGATTGTATTTGAGATCCTATTTTAAAGGTGATTTTTTTATGGCTGGAAGTATAAATAAAGTAATTTTAGTTGGTAATCTTGGCAATGAGCCAAAAGTTAGCCACACTGCTAATGGAAGCAAGATTGTTAATTTGAGTATCGCGACTTCTGATTCTTGGAAGGATAAGCTGTCTGGGGAAAGAAAAGAGCGTACCGAATGGCACCGTGTGGTTATTTTTAATCCTCAACTTGCTGATATAGCAGAAAGATATTTGAAAAAAGGTTCGAAAGTATATCTTGAAGGACAGCTCCAAACACGCAAGTGGGAAGATACAAACGGTCAGGAAAGATATTCTACAGAGGTGGTCTTGCAAAACTTTGGCGGTTCTTTAGTGCTTCTCGACGGCAGAGAAGGCGGTTCGGATTTTTCCGCGGGCGGCAATGACGTATTTTCAGGCTCTTCTTCGTCATCTGGCTGGGACAGCAGTTCTGCCGCTCCAGATTTAGACGATGATATTCCATTCTAGATTTATATATGTTTTTTGACTTAAGTTTTGATTTAATTTTAGGAATGATTTGGTGTGACTAATATGGCAGAAGAAAATCATATAGATGCTGTTTCTGTGAACAATAGAAATGTAAAAACAATAGCAATTTCAGACGAAATGAAGCGCTCGTACTTAGATTATGCGATGAGCGTTATTGTTTCCCGCGCGTTGCCTGATGCCCGCGACGGTTTGAAACCCGTGCATAGGCGTATTGTTTATGCGATGAACGAAATGGGCATTGTTTATAATAAAGCTTATAAAAAATCTGCGCGTATCGTGGGTGAAGTACTGGGTAAATACCATCCGCACGGCGATACGGCGGTTTATGACGCAATGGTGCGTATGGCTCAGGATTTTTCAATGAGAGTTCCTCTGGTTGAAGGTCAGGGCAACTTTGGTTCTATGGATGGCGACGGCGCGGCGGCTATGCGTTATACGGAAGCGCGTCTGCAGAAAGTTTCTCAAACAATGGTTGAGGACCTGGATAAAGATACCGTAGACTTTGTTCCAAACTATGATGAAAGCGAATCTGAGCCGTCTGTTATGCCGGCGCGCTTTCCTAATCTGCTGGTTAATGGAACCAGCGGTATTGCGGTTGGTATGGCGACAAATATTCCTCCGCACAATTTAGGTGAGATTGTCGATGCCTGCTGCGCGTATATTGACAATCCGAATGTTACAATTGACGATTTAATCAGCCTTGTTCCCGGACCGGATTTTCCTACCGGCGGTCTAATCCTTGGACAGAGCGGCGCAAAATCTGCGTATCTGACCGGTCGCGGTTCGGTTGTAATGCGCGCAAAATGCACAATTGAAGAAATTCGTAAAGACAAAGAAGCAATCATTGTTCATGAAGTTCCATACCAGGTGAATAAAGCGGTTTTGGTTTCCAGGATTGCCGAATTGGTAAAAGAAAAGAAAATCGAAGGCATTTCCGACATTAGAGACGAGAGCGACCGTCAGGGCGTCCGCGTTGTTATTGAAATTAAAAAAGACTTTCAGGCGGATGTTGTTCTTAACCAGCTTTATAAATTTACTTCTCTGCAAACCAGTTTTGGCATGAATATGCTGGCGATTAACCATGGTCGCCCAATGATGATGAACTTAAGAGACATTATTCAGGCGTTTATTGAGTTTAGGGAAGAAGTTATCCGACGCCGCACAATATATTTGCTGAACAAAGCAAGAGACAGGGCGCACACTTTGGTAGGTCTTGCGATTGCCGTTGAAAATCTGGATCCCGTAATCGAGATGATTAGAGGCGCTGCAAACCCTCAGGAAGCGAAAGAGAAATTGTTGGCGACAAACTGGCCTGCAAAAGACGTCGAGCCTCTGGTTCAGCTTATCGACGAGCCGGACAGAAAAGTTGTCAACGGCTACTATAAACTTTCGGAAGAACAGGCAAAAGCTATTCTTGATTTGAGGCTGCACCGTTTGACAGGTTTGGAAAGAGATAAGATTCATGAAGAGTTAAGGTCTCTTGGAGATGATATTAAAGAATTTCTTTCTATTCTTGCAAGCCGTGAAAAGCTATATTCAATTATGAGAGACGAGCTGGTTGAAATTAAAGACGAATACGCAACTCCGCGCCGCTCGATTATTGAAGAAATTGAATATGACACTGATGTTGAGTCTCTTATTCAGCGCGAAGAGATGGTGGTTACCGTTACCGACGCCGGTTATATCAAACGTGTTCCGTTAAATGCATATAGAGCGCAAAAACGCGGCGGCAAAGGCAAGTCCGGCATGTCAACGAAAGAAGAAGATTTTGTGTCTCGTTTGTTTGTTGCAAGCACTCATACTCCAGTGTTGTTCTTCTCATCCAAAGGTCTTGTATATAAAATGAAGGTTTACAAGCTTCCTCTTGGTTCTCCGACATCAAAAGGCAAACCGTTTATCAATCTTCTGCCGTTGGATGAAGGCGAGACTATCACAACAGTTATGAAGCTGCCGGAGAACGAGGAAGATTGCAAAAACTTGTTTATTATGTTCTCTACAAAATCAGGCAATGTCCGCCGCAACAGTTTAATGGATTTTGTAAGCGTACAATCTAACGGCAAGATTGCCATGAAGCTTGAAGATGACGACAAACTTATAAATGTTAGAATATGCAATGAAGACGAGGATGTCTTATTGTCTACAAGACAAGGCAAATGTATCCGTTTCCCTGTTACAGATGTTCGTGTGTTTGTAGGACGCAACTCTACAGGTGTCAGAGGCGTTAAACTTGCGTCAAAAGACGAAGTTATTTCAATGTCTATATTGAAACATATTTCTGCGACGTCGGAAGAAAGGGAAGCGTATCTAAAAGCTTCAAACGCGTTCAAACGCGCGGAAGCAGAAGAGCCAAATGCTCCTGTTTCAGTTACGTCTTATCTTCAGGACGGCTTGTCTTTGGAAAGATACAAAGAGATGGAAGAAGCCGAACAGTTTATCTTGTCTGTTACGTCAACGGGTTACGGAAAGCGTTCTTCTTCTTATGAATACCGCATAACCGGCCGCGGCGGTTCTGGTATTGCCAATATGGAAATGTCAGCGCGCAATAAAGAAGTTGTAAGCTCGTTCCCGATTGAGGATGATAATCATATTATGATGGTAACAGACGGCGGAAAGCTTATAAGAATGCCTGTTGAGGATATTCGTATTGCTGGACGTAAAACTCAGGGAGTTATCTTGTTTAGAACCGCGGATAATGAAAACGTAGTCAGCGTTACATGGCTTGATGCGGACGAAGGAGACGACGAGGAACTGGAAGAAGACACAGGTTCTGAAATCTTGGGAGAAGATGTCCCAGATTTAGAAGAAGTGTCTGAAGCGGATATTCCAGGAGAGTTATCATAAGTTGATAATAAATAAAAACAGAGGCTTAAAAAAGCCTCTGTTTTTTTGTGGGATGGTTCGTTTAATTTTCGGACTCAAAATTTTTGAGATTACAGGAGTATAGGTTGAAAGACTTTTCCATTTATTGTTATTTCACTCATATACTCAACCTCTTTTTTTCTGTCGTAGTAGTTTTTCAGTCAGTTATAAAAATATATATTTAAGTTTGACTAAAATTAACCTAAGTTTTCGAGTCTTCGTATTTTGATGTTTTGGTACCATTCTTGTTTTCTCAGCCATCTTTTTCTTTTATAATCTCCCCGCCATTGTACAGGAAGAGCCAATAAAAAGATTAACCACAGGAAGAAATTTTCTTTTGAATAAAAAAGCTTTTTCATATTTATCAGTATTTAAGATTAATAAATT
Organism: Lactobacillaceae bacterium; assembly: GCA_031271345.1. Lineage (GTDB taxonomy): Bacteria > Pseudomonadota > Alphaproteobacteria > RF32 > CAG-239 > JAQWBS01. The sequence continues at coordinate 472,981 of JAISVX010000003.1, read as the reverse complement.
AAATAATCTGCTAATGCGTAAGAAGTTTGTCCAATTTAACATAGGAAGACTTTTATGTAAAGATTGTTTATTTTATTTTAACGCTTATATGATAGAGATGTTTAGGGTTTGGCGGAGGTGTTTTAGATTATGATAACCGAAGAAATTGTTCACATAAAAGGATACCCTAAGAAGCTTATAGTCTTTCTTCATGGTTATATCGACAGCCCGGATTATATTGATAAAAATGTAACGGTGCTGTTAGATAATTTAGATGATGTGGCAATACATATTCCGCAGTCGCCTCATGTATGCGAAATATATCCAAAAAAATTTCAGTGGTATTCAATGCACAGATTTGATCCGAATGATGACAGGAAATTTATTGATGACTGGAATGAGTATTTAGGTATCTATGACAGAATGAAGCCGGGGATTATTGAAGCCTTTGATTTGATTAATCCTTATATTGACAACTGTTTGAGCGAATATGACATCGCCAGCAAAGACTTATATATATGCGGATATTCTCAAGGCGGCACGTTGGCTGTATTTACCTCGCTTATGAGAGATGAAGAAGTCGGAGGGTTGATTAGCTTTGGCGGGATATTTGCTCCGAGGGAATATATAAAAAATAACTATAAAAGCGTTCCAGACAGTTTATTAATTCATGGAGAGGTTGATAATCAGGTCAGGTTTGAAGCTTTGGAATATACAAAAGAAAATTTAGAAGAAATCGGATGCCAGGTTGCGGCGCATGCAATACATAACGGTCAGCACAGACTGACGGAAGAGGGAATGGAGCTGGCTCTAAGGTTTATTCAGAGAAAGAGCGCGAAGAAAATCGCCGTATAAAAAAAGCAGAGTAGAAGCTCTGCTTTTTTGTTTTGATATAATATTATAAGAACGGATGCGGAATAATTAATCCGCCATTATCATGAAGATTGTTGTTTCCTCTTTCAAATTTGAAAATCGTTTCAGTACCAAAGTTGCGGTCATATATTTCTCCAAAATTTCCGAACTCGCCAATAGCGTCTCTTACCCATTTAGGATTATTAAGCCCTAAACTTTTCCATGTCGCTTCGTTATCGCCTAAAAGATTTTTTAGAGATACGTCATTAATGCCGATGATTATGCCGATATTTTGAGAATTTATATCATTTTCTTCAGCCAGCTGCATAGAATTTATAACCCATTTGGTTAAAACTCTCAGCTTGTTGTTTGCGTATTTTACATAGACATATTCTTGCTTTACGCCGACATTCTCAGGGATTATCTGGAAGGTGTCTTTTCCTCCCAAATTATTTTGATGCATGGAGATTAAATATGCTTTGCTGCCGGTTATAAGGTTGCAGCGCTTAAGCATAAAAGCTTCTCTAGCCTGTTTTTTATCTTTTAGGGGAAGCACTGACAAATCAAGGTTATAAGTATCAATATATTTTTTCATATTGCTTGCTTCGGTAGAGTCTGCAATAGCGCATACTCTTTCGCCTTTATAGTCTTGCAAAGATTTTGCGCCGTCAATTTTTCTGACCATTATGCTCTGGTAATCATACAAAATGGTGTTCGCGGCAATTGTTTCTGATTTATATTCTTTGTTCGCGCTAATTGGACCAGCGCCAATCATTATATCTATTTTATCCATAGAAAAAGCTGATTCCATATCTTCTTCACTGATATCAATCATTTCAAAAGCATCGGATCTGTCAAGCATTGCTTTGGCAAAAATTTTGCACCAGTCAACAGCATAACCATGCCAAAAACCATCCGCGTCTTTATATGCCAATGTTTTTGAGGATATGTCGGTTCCGCATTTTACTCTGCCGTCCTGAGTTATTGTTCTAAGACCGATATTATCATCCGCACTGGCAGATGATATGCCAAGACCAAGAAAAATTGAGAATATGAATAAATTTAATTTCATTTTATTAACCATTCATGTTATATTGTTAACTAGATTTAACATAGTATAAGGATTTTTTTATGAAAAGTAAGTATTTTTTACAACTTATTATCTTTTGTATGAGTATTTTTCTCACAACGGGAGTTAACGCCGCGTCTGTTTCCGCTGAAAAAGCCCGCGAATGGAGCGAAGAAAAAGGAAAAGCCCTTATCAGCGCCTTGGCAAACGGCGATGTGGTTGAAAAATATCAAGTACTTGATGATTTGTTCCTGAACTATGTCGATTTAGACCATGTCGCGCAATTTGTCATGGGAAAATATTGGAGAATGATGACTCCAAAACAAAGAGAATTTTATGTTCCTTTGTTTAAAAGATATTCTTTGGCTTTGTATAAAAGTTATCCGCTGCAGTTTGATGAAGATACAATCGAATATGAGATAGTAAAAGCTTTGGAAGAAAAAGATTATACTTTGGTTTTGGCTAATATAACTTTGAAAGCGTTGGAAAACAGCAAGCCTGACAGTCCTGAGAATGCAAGTATTCTGGTTGAGTTCAGGCTGCACGAAAAAAATGGCAACATTATGCTTACCGATCTTAAAATTGCCGAGACAAGTTTTATCCTTACTTATAGGAATCGGTTTGCGGATATGATAAACAGCAATGACGGGGACATAACATGGTTTTTAGAAGATTTGGAAACTGTAACCGTATCGACCGAAAGAAATAATCAAATCATTGTTGAGAACGCTGTTCCAGAAGATGAATAGTTTTTTATAAATTGAATTTATATGCACAGCCCATTACTATGCGGGAAGTTTTTATATTGGGAGAGAAAAATGAGAAATATATATGTACATAACACTCTGACTCGCAAAAAAGAGGAGTTTAAGCCGATTGACGCTAAGAATGTGCGTATGTATGTATGCGGACCTACGGTTTATGACAGGGCGCATTTAGGAAACGCTAAAACAGCCGTTATATTTGACGCATGGTTTCGTCTGCTTAAGTATATATTTGGCGGCGAACATGTAACTTATGTGTCTAATATTACGGATGTTGACGATAAAATTTTAAACAAAGCAGCGCAGATGCGCAAACCGATATTTGAAATTACGGAAGAAACCTGCCGCTGGTATTTTGAAGATATGGGGAGCTTAAACGTTTTGGAGCCGAACTATCGTCCAAAGGCAACGGAGTTTATTCCCGAAATGATTAAACTTGTCGAACTCCTTTTGAAAAACGGTCATGCATATACGTCGGAAGGACATGTTTTGTTTTCTGTAGAATCGATGCCTAATTATGGATATTTATCTGGCAGACCCTTAAAAGAACTTTTGGCGGGAGCCAGAGTTGAAGTCGGATGTTATAAAAATAATTCGGCTGATTTTGTGCTTTGGAAACCGGCGGATAAAGAAAAAGGCGAGCAGGGATGGGACAGCCCTTGGGGATATGGTCGTCCCGGATGGCACTTGGAATGCTCTGCCATGAGTTCGAAATATTTGGGAAACTCGTTTGATATTCATGGCGGCGGAAATGATTTGATTTTTCCGCACCATGAAAACGAATGCGCCCAATCCATGTGTGCGCACCCTGACGACAGCTATGCAAAATATTGGGTGCATGCGGGCATGCTTATGGTTAATGGCGAAAAAATGTCTAAATCTTTGGGCAATTTTTATACGGTTATTGATATTTTGGGTAGAAATCATCCTGCGGAAGCGTTGAGGCTGGCGTTTTTAAGCACGCACTATCATCAGCCGTATAATTTTACGTTTGACGGTCTGGATGCTGCAAAATCTACGTTGGATAAGTTTTATAATGCTCTCCTCAAAGTTGACGATGCGGAAATAAAAGTCGTCGAGCCGGATGAAAGAGTAGTGGAGGCTCTTTGCGACGATTTAAATACGCCTCTTGCAATATCTTATCTGCATGAGATTGCCGGCGATTTAAATAAGGCGCGGACAGATGAAGAAAAATCTGCGGTCAAATCAAAACTGCTCGCCAGCGCCGAGTTAATGGGGCTTTTATGGCAGGAGCCGGAGGTTTGGTTTAAAGCTTTGACCACATGTGATATGAGCGAAGAAGATATTGAGGCAAAAATACAATCCCGCATGGAGGCAAAGAGAAACAAGGACTATGCTTTGGCTGACAGGATTAGAGAAGAGCTTAAAGAACAGGGAATTGTTTTGGAAGACACGCCTCAGGGAACAAATTGGAAGAGAGCATAGTTTGGACTTCGAGATAATTAAAACTCTTTAGAGGTAAGGAATTTTTTTTATAAAAAATTGAAATAATATCTTTACCTTTTAGGAATATTTATGTAAAAGGTTAGTCTAATAATAAGTTAAGTTTTGCGACTATGGCGGAATTGGTAGACGCGCTAGTTTCAGGTACTAGTCGAGGTTTCTCGGTGGAAGTTCAAGTCTTCTTAGTCGCACCAAAAATAAAAGTTTTTTATTTTTTGTAAAAATATAAAAAAAACTTGACCTTTATAAAAGTTTTATGTAAAACATCCGAAGTAATGGAGAGATGGCAGAGCTGTTAATATAGTCTGGTCTTGAACCGAAGCGTTAGCGAAGGTCGGAGAGCAAGCAAAATAGCGAAGCTGTTGAAGCGGCGGAGCCAAAACCGTCGTTAGGACGAAGTCCTAAGATATAGAAGTTTGGCAATTGATATATGGAGAGATGGCAGAGCGGTTTAATGCAGCGGTCTTGAAAACCGTCGAGGATGCGAGTCCTCCCTGAGTTCGAATCTCAGTCTCTCCGCCATTAAAAAATCTCACCATCTGGTGGGATTTTTTAATGGCAGAAATTAAGTGATTTGAACTCAGGGTAATGAGTTCGACTACCAGCGAGAAGCAGACGTGAGTATGCTGGTGAGCGGAAGCGAACGAGCGCCGGTGCAACTCAAGCACAGCGCAGAGTAATCTCAGTCTCTCCGCCATTAAAAAATCTCACCGTCTGGTGGGATTTTTTAATGGCGGAAATTTAAGAGGATTAATTCGGAGGTTATTGATATGGAATTTATGTTTGATACGGCAAATATTGAGGATATAAAAAAATATATGGATATATATCCGATGACAGGGGTTACAAGTAATCCGAGCATATTAAAGGCAGAGGGCAGAATAGACTTGTTTTCTCATGCGAGAAAAATAAGAGAAATAATCGGCGACGAGAGAAGCCTTCATATTCAGGTTTTGGCAAAAGATGCTGGCGGTATGATTAATGAAGCAAAGCAGATTCTTGCAAACGTCGGCAAACAAACATACATAAAAATACCAACGACGGAAGAAGGTCTGAAGGCAATAAGAGTGCTGAAGAAAGAAAACGTTAATATTACCGCAACGGCAATATATTCAAAAATTCAGGGCTTTATGGCGATAGCATGCGGAGCGGATTTTATTGCCCCATATTATAACCGTATGGAGAATATTGATATTGACGCGGCTGAGGCCGTTTATGCTTTTAGAGAAATGATTGATAGAAATGACAGCAAAACAAAAATTTTAGCGGCAAGTTTCAAGAATATATCGCAGGTAAATCAAGCGCTTTTAGCCGGCGCTCATTCAATAACGCTCCAGCCGTCGCTGCTTCATGATGTTTTTGAATCTGCAATGGTAAAAAAAGCTGTCGACGCTTTTGCGGAAGACTGGGTATCAGTTCAGGGAAAGACAGGCTTATAGGCTTTTTAGTTATAAATACTTATGTATGCGCTTAAATATGTCGCAAATAGAATCCATGCCGCGTATGGAAGCAAAAGATAAAATGCTTTTTTATCAATTTTATAAAAGTAGTATATGCTCACTATAAGCGTTATATCAATTACTATAATGTTGATGAACGCTATATCAAGAGACTGTATGACAAAGAAAATTACGGTCCATAGTATGTTGAATATGAAGCTGAAGCCAAAAAACACTAAAGCCGGATTGGTATATTGAGTGTTTGTATCATATATTATCGCAATAGAAAACCCCATCAGCACGTATATTGCAAACCACATCGGCGTAAAAATCCAGTTTGGCGGGGTTATTAATGGTTTGTTAAGCTGGTTATACCATCCGCTTAACACCGCTTCGTCGGTGATAAAACCGCTCAATGAGCCGAGAATTAAGAAAAATAAACTAAAAACAATTGCTTTTTTGACCATTTCATGCCTCTCGAACTATGGTTTTATTTCTACTGTTACGCCGTTAGGAACGGTATTCCATATTTCTTTTATTTCTTTATTTGTAACAGCAATACATCCTAATGTCCAGTCGTTTAATAAATGCAGCCTGCCCAAATGCGGCATGCTGTTGGGCAGACCGTGAATCATAATGTCTCCTCCGGGGTCAACGCCAAGCTCCTCTGCTTTTCTCTTGTCCTCTTCGTTTGGATACGAAATTCTTAAAGATAAATGATATGAGCTTTTAGGGTTGCGTCCCGAAATTTTGTAAATGCCTTCCGGCGTTTTTCCGTCACCTTGCCGAACCTTATGTCCTATAGGTGCAAATCCTAAAGATACGTCATATTCTTTAATCTGCTTTTCTTTGCTCATAAGATACATTTTGCGTTCTGATTTAATGATTAAAATTTTATCAACATCACCAGCCATATTAACCTCGTTAGAAAAGGAGTTAGAGTTTGTAAACAAGCAGAACAAAATGACGATAATCAGCTTTTTCATTATTTAAGACCTTAAAAAATATGTCATGTTCAACATGTTATCAGCAATAGTTTAAAACTCTGTAAAACTTAATGTTTTATTTGAATATATTTATTAGTTCATTATACTTTTTAACAGATTATTAACTTTTACGGGGTTGGAAAATGCGAAAAATTATAGCTTTATCTTTAGCTCTTTTACTGTCTTTTACAGTATTGGCTAATCATGCGTCTGCGGATTCTTCTTTTGTTCTGGAGCCTAAAAAACCAGAGGTTTTTGTTAAAGAAAATCTTCCAAATGTTCTGAAAGACTGGACGGTATGGAGTTTGGACGGTACGGAAAAGAGCAAATGCGACTTTGCGTATAATAACTATAATGATAAATACTGTTATTATATTTCAAATCTTGATATTGATATTAATGGAAAAGAGGCGGATTTTGTTCAAGATGTTAAAATCTTGGATAAAGGATATGTTCTGCTTCCAGGCTCTGTAGAGGTTTTTCCTGTAAATGTCTGGGTTGACGGCAAAAATATGAATATAATCTCGCGCGCCGGAAGACCTTATGTCTACCTTGATAAGGGCGAATATAAAATTGAGGGTAAATTAAAATCTAAAGAAGAAGTCAGATATTTGTTTATTCCCAATAATGCCGCGATACTAAACATTAAAAAACAAGGTATTGCCGTTGCCAACCCGGCTATTGATTACAGCGGCGTTCTGCGTTTGGAAACCCAGTCGACAGCTAAAAGCGAAACAGATGATTTAAGCGTTTTTGTTTACAGAAAAATTACCGATAATATTCCCGTTATGATGACTGTCAGGCTGAACCTTAATGTAACGGGAAAAGAAAGGGTTGAGAACCTTGGCAGGATTATTCCCCAGAACTTTTCTCTATCCAGCATTAACTCCAGTTTATCCATATATGTTCAAAAAAATGGAGATTTGATTGCCGAGGTTAAACCCGGTTATTCAAATGTTGATATTATGCTGCGCCAAAATAATGATAGTTTGGATTTTGTTTTGGATAATTCTCCCGTTGAGCAGGAGATTTGGGTTTTTGAAAGCGATAAATCAAGAAGAGTTATTCAGGCTCCATTGAGTCTGCACAGCGTTCAAACACAAAATGTTCCTATGCCCAGCGAGTGGAAAAGGCTTCCAGCCTATGAGGTTAACAAAAACCAAAGTTTTACCTTAAAAGCCATAAGCTATGATAATAAAAATCTGGACAGCTTAGTCTTAAACAGAAATATCAAGCTTTCTTTCGACGGCAGTTTTTATTCTATTCAAGACAATATAAACGCGGACTTTAAAGAAGACGGCAGGCTTTTATTGAAACCTCCGTTTAAGTTTTATTCTTCAAGCATAAATTCCGAGCCTCAGGCGATTACATATACTTCTCAAAACAAGGAGCCTGGGATAGAGGTTAGAAAAGGACAGGTGAATATTACAAATGTTCTAAGGGTTGAGAATGAAAAAAGCATACCGGCGGCAGGATATGACAGAGAGTTTAATAATGTCAGCTGGAATTTAGAGCTGGCTCCCGGATATAAGCTGTTTTATGCTTCTGGAGTGGATACGGTTTCAAATTCATGGGTAAGCAACTGGAACCTGCTCAGCGTGTTTATTGTAGCTTTGCTTACAGTGTGTTTCTTCTATCTGTTTGGTTTTGCAAGAGCCTTTTTAGGATTGGTTCTTTTGGCATTGCTGCACCCGATATTTCCGCAGTTTACAACGCTTGCGTTTGTGCTTTGCGGTCTTTTATTCCTGCAGAGGAACATTAAGCCCGACATAAAAATATACGGTTTTGTTTCTTATATCAGATATACGCTGCTTGCATTTTTATCAATCGCGGTGTTTGTATTTGTTGTAAAACATCTTAGAGGGGCAATATATCCATCTTTAGATATGGGTATGGGATCAATGTTTATGGTATTTATAAGCTATAAGTTCCTTATCTATTTTTATGTATATTCTTTGGTTGGATATATAATATACAGAATATTTGCAAATCATACTTATGAGACATGGCGAAAAGTTTTATACACAATCGGCGTGTTTATTATAACTTTTATTTGTTCGGCAGTTGTTTTTGCGGTTATAAACGGAATTTACTATATGGGTGTAACGGGATATGCCGATAACACCTTTGCCGGAGGCGGATCTTATGGCGTGAGCGGCGTAATGAGATCTTCGGCTCCCATGGTTGCACAGTCTTATGAGTTTGTCGAGGAAATGGCAGCGGCTGATTATGACTATGACGACGGATATTATAAAGAAAGAGGCGACCTTAAAAAATCGATTGCCGGTCTCGCAAAAAATAAAGCGTCAAACCTGAACCAGAAACTTCTTAATGATTCCAGCATGAAAAAATATCAAAGCATAAATGTTGCGAGAAACGTCGCTCAAACCGGCGTGGGATTTCCGACATGGAGCGATTACAACTCGTCGATAAGACTGTTTATCAAAGGTCCTGTTGTTGAGGGAGATAATTTTAAGCTTTATCTATTGTCGCCATGCGTAAACATCATTTTAGCCTTTTTAAGAGCAGCTTTGGTTATATTTGCTCTGATTTGGCTGTTTGACGCAAAAAATGTAAAACCTAATTTTGGTGAAAAAGGAAACGGCGTTATGAAAAAACTTTTCACGGCTTCTATCTTAGGCTTAATGCTTCTTAACCCTTTAAACGCAAAGGCTGAAGATATAATTCCTTCAAGCGAAGTCATAAAGAAAATGGAGGATAAACTGACCAGAGAATATGTGCCTTCATGTCTGCCTGAATGCGTTTCTATTCCTGACGGCGTGATTTATAATAATGGCGATAATGTTACGGTTAAAATAAACTTTCACAGTAACGAAACTCTGGTGGTTCCGCTGCCTGTTCTTAGAGCGGACGGCTCTGGTTTTGTAAGACTCAGCGGCATTAATCTTAATAAAGCGGAAGCCAAAAATACTTTGAAAAAAGACGACGGCATTTTCGTTTTAATAAATAAGGGTATTAACGATATTGAGATGAACTATGTGCTGGATGAAAACACCGATAGGTTCATACTTTCGTCAAAGATTAGAATTAATCATGCGGAAGGAAAACTTGACGGTTTGTCATTTAGCGAAAATAAATCCGGCAGCCAGACTTTTCAAATTAACCGTATGAAAAAAGTTGCGGCTGTAAGAAAAACATCAGAGTTGTCAAAAATGGATATTGATACTTTCTTTGTCGTAAAAAGAAACTTTGATATTAGCGCGATGTGGCAGGTTTCAACCAATGTCGTTCGAACAAATAACCTGTCGGAAGCTGCGACTATTGAGGTTCCCTTGCTTGAAGGTGAAAAAGTAATTGATACCGACGGCACGCTGACATCTGGAAAAATTAGAATCTCCTTTGCGCCGAGAGAGAGTGCAAAAAGCTTTGTTTCTCTTCTTCCCGTGGAGCAGGACATTATCTTAAAATCGCCGGTAAAAATTAATAATTATAAAGAAGAGTGGACTTTTAATGTTGATTATACCTGGAGTTTTAAATATTCTGGTCTGACTCCAACTGTTTCAAATGATAATAATATTTCGTTCAAGCCAAATGCCGGAGAAAGTTTGGAGTTTAAAATCTTCAGACCAAGCAATGTTGACGGATATGTTATTACCTTTGATAAGGTTGACTACAATATTTCTTATGGAAGAGGCGTTATTGACGCGAATATATCGCTTAATATGAGAGCGTCCGACGCGGGGGTTCACGATATTACAATCCCTGAAAACGCAGAGGTTAAGGAGCTTATTGTTGAGGGCAGACAATATCCAGTGACAGTTAACGGCAATAAACTTGCCGTTCCTGTCGTTCAAGGAAGCAACAGCATTTCCTTCAAGGCGTCAATAAAGAACAAACTAGGCAGTTATGTCAAGTTTCCAGAGTTTGATTTAACAGCTCCTGCGGTTAATATAACACAATCGGCGCAGGTGCCTTTGAGCAGATGGGTTTTATTTACCAGCGGACCAACTAAAGGACCTTCCGTACTGTTTTGGAGCATGATACCGGCATGGCTGATTATCGCTTTTGTTTTAAGCAGATATAAAGCTGCTCCGTTGAGCTTTGCCCAGTGGTTTATCCTGCTTTTGGGTTTAACCCAGACCAGCCTGCTGTTTATGGTTATAATCATAATATGGTTCATTGCTTTAGGCGTCAGAGACAAATTTTCCGATGGGCTTAAGTTTAAGAAATTATTCCAGCTGGCAATACCTTTTTTAACATTGTTGTTCGTATACAGCTTGTTTAGCGGAATATACAGCGGCTTGCTCGGCAGCTGGAGCATGAGGATTACTGGAAACTCTTATGTTTCTGGAGAGTTTTTAAAGCTTACATGGTATCAGGATGTAACAATGGGGGCTTTGCCAATGCCAAAAATCATATCTTTGCCTGTATGGATGTATAGGTGTTTCATGGTTATCTGGTCTACATGGCTGGCAGTATATTTTGTTAAATGGATTAAATGGGGTTTCAGCGCATACGTTAAAGATTCTGTTTGGAACAATAAATAATTCTGAAAGATGGTTAAATGGTAGTATCTATACTGGTAGTGGTGTTTTTCTTAGCGGTTATCTCGATTAATGGCTCCATTAATAAAGCCAATCTAAGAATTAATAAGCTTGAGGATGAGCTTGCCAATATGAAACAGGCTCTCAAAGGACAGGCAAAAACTAATAAGGTTAAGGCTGAGATGATTATTGAAGAAAAGAAAGCTGAAATAATTATTGAAGAAGTAGTTCGTGAGTCGGTTAAAAAGCCGGCGGCGCCAAAACAGCCAAAATCTCCCCGCGTCGAAGAGAAAGTGTCTTTTTGGGCAAAACTTGAAAAACTTTTTGCCGGAAATGCTACAGGAGTTATAGGCGTTACCGCAGTTATAATCGGTATAATCTTTTTGGCGATTTACGCCGCGATTAATATGGGACCACTCGCGCGGTTTATAGTTGTTTGCGGCTTTTCCGTGTTTTTCTATGGTTTGTATTTGTCATTGAAAAGATATTCTTTTTGGGAAAGTATCGCTCTATGGCTGAGAACTGCCTCGGGAGTCGTTTTTCTTGTCGGATGTATAGGCGCTTCCCAGTTTACATACATGAAGTGGATATATGACGATATGCAGGCATGGCTGTTTATTGTTTTGGGTGTTTTTGTAAATATTGCTTTTGGCGCTTTAAGCAAAAAAGAGCTGTTTGCAACGGTTCATGTTGTGTTAAGTTTGTTTGCTCTACTGTTGATTCCGTTTACATACTTGTCGTTTGTAATTGCGGCGGCAATCTGTTTTATCGGCATGTTAATGACGCTGGGCAGCAGGAAGTGGGATGTTCATATAGCGGTGGTAAACGCGTCTTTTATGCTGCTTAATATTTTTTGGGCTATGAACTATTATACTGTTTGGCCGTCGCCATACGCGCTGACTATCGCCTTATGTTTATTTGTTGCTTTGCCGTGTATTCTCAGCCATTATCGCAAAATATATCAGGGCTGGGACAATAAGGCGTTAATAAGCCATATTATAATTTGGGCAGCGCTTGGTATAAATCTTTATATTCATTCCAGAGGAAGCATTTGGAGTACAATAGGCTTGGGAATAGGCGCTTTTGCAACGTTTGCTCTCTCTTACTATGGCAATAAAATTAAAGCGGAGTGGCTTTATGTATGCGATAGGATGGTATCGCTGGCTTTGGGCGTTTTAACCTGCACTTCGCTTTATAAATTTGATTTTGAATATTATCAAATGGCATTTTATGCTTCTATTTTCTCGGTAATATTCTTAAAGCTGAATACTTATGTAAAAAACAAGATGGTATTTAATATAAATAACTTTGTGGTCCTTATCGGCTATATTGTCTTTATACCGCTTCTTTTCCTTAGCGAGACAGTAGACAAGGAAATGTTTATGTATATTATCACAAGCTATGTTGTAAATATTGTTTTGTATCCGTCTATAGAGAATTTTGCAAGAAGAGAGGCTTATGGTTTTGAAATTGATGACACCGCGCAAAAAGGCACGTCAACATTTATGAATCTGTTTTTTGCCCTGCACATAATTACCGCGGCTTACCTGACGTCGGCAATTGCGCTTTCAAACGGTATATGGTTTATAGCGGCATTTTTGATGGGGCTGTCGGCAATATTCTTTAAGGGATATTATAAAAATGCTCTTGTTGACAGCACGGTGGCTTTTATAGCTATTGTAACAAGCGCGTATTATATGATATTGATTTATTTCAAAAAATACGACTTATGGATAAACGTTGAACTTGCCGCGATTGTTATTATAACAGGAGCGGCTATGCTGAGATTTAGCTGGTCTGAGAAGCTTAAGCGCCATTCTTATAAATCGGGAATTCTAATTCTGTGGTCGTTATTGATGTTTGCGGCGTATAAGTTTACCATTCCATATTCGACAATGCTTACAAGCGTGCTGTGGCTTCTTGTTTTTCTTATTGGAAGCGATATAAAAGAAATTTTATGGAAAAATACTGTTCCCGCAGGTGAAAAAGGAAGTCCGGCATATTTGATTACAATGTTGTCAAAAGTAAGCTTCATATTATTTATTGTTCGTTTTTGCCTGGTTGACTTGGGCAATCATACAATGCTTCTAGATGTTCTGCCCGCAAGATTTGCAACGGAGATATTAAGCTTGCTGGCTTTGGTATACTGGATGGTTTTTGGAACCAAACTCAATGGCGAATATATAAAAAAATGTATAAACGGAATGCTTGAAGCCTTTTTGGTTTTGGCTTCATTTTATATTTTTGCGGAAGTAAGAATAGTTGAACAAGGCACCGCGTTTGCGATTCTTGCTCTTGTTTCGCTGTTTGTCGGTCCTAAGCTCGGCAGTTATAATCGGGTTACAATGTACAGTTTTTTGTTGTTTTTTATCGCGCTGGCAAACGTTGGTTTCGTTTCTTCGTCATCAGCGACGCCGTCAAGGCTTATTTATGACCAGGTTTGGTTTAGAAGCATGATAACAGTTGTTTTATCCGTTATATTCGCGTTGTCGGCATACAGGAAGCTTGCGTTTATTGAGGGCAATGAGCTTGCCGCTCTTAACAAGCTTGCTTTAAGCGTTAAGTCTCTTCTTGTTAAATATGACGCCAGAGTTTTGATTTATCCATTGTTCTTGGCAATAGCGTTTTTCTTATACAGAGGATTTGATAAATCGATTTTATCTGTTCTTTGGATGGTTGAATGCTTTGTTTTATTTATGATTAGCATCATAATCGGAAGGTCTGAATACAGGGTCGTTTCAATGTACGGTGTGGCGGGGATTTTTATAAGAATAATGTTTTTTGATTTACGTGGTCAGGATTTTCTGATTAAGGCGGTTATATTTATTATAATCGGCTGTATCTTAATTACTATGAACGCTATTTATAATAAATATAAGTACCGCTATGAAAAGTAAAAAGCTGATATTTTTGCTGGTTATATTTATTTTTGTCGGAGCGGCGGTGTTTTTTAATATTGCCGCTTCCAACAAATCAATGAACAATGAAATATCATTCTCGAATGTGTTTCAGGTCGTTGGCAATGTTACTTCTTCCGCTAACAGGGGAATTGGCAGTATTCTGCCGATAGACGGCATGGATGAGAAAGAGCTGGGCGACGAGATAAAGAAAAGATACAGACAGTATAATTATCCTCATCTGGAAAAGGACAGGACTTATTTGAATTCTCTTCTTAGAAATGCCGAGTGGGCAAAGCATAAGAAGTTTGACTATGAGATTTTTGTTGAGGAGACTTTTGAAGCCAACGCGTATGCCCTCCCTGGAGGAGCTGTAGTCGTCACCCAGCCGCTTTTAAAGACGGTGAAGTCCGAGAGCGAACTTATGGCGATTATCGCTCATGAGGTTGGGCATATAGAAAATTCTCATTGTTTTAATGCCGTAAAGTTCGAAATTTTGACCAAGAAGCTTAATCTTGGAAGTTTGGGCAAGGTTGCCGATGTCGCTCAAAATATATTGCTTAGGCATTCTTATTCAAAGACTCAGGAGGCTGAGGCGGATGATTATGCGTTTGAGGTGATAAAAAACAGTCCTTATGATATTATGGCTGTGTCAAATTCTTTCAAAAGTTTGCTGGAGTACGACGGAATAAACAGGAATGCGCATTTAAGTATTCTTGAAGACTATTTTCAAAGTCATCCGAGCTTAGAGCAGCGGATAGAAAAATTTGCCGCGAAAGCAAACGCATGGAAAAAGCGTCATCCTGAAAATGACAGATATATCGGCAGAGAGAATCTGGCGGAGAAAATATCATTTTTGGAAAAAGATTTTGGTTTGAAAGAAAGAACATCATTTATTCAGGAAACTATCCAATTGCCAGGGCAACCCCGGCAATAATAAAACAAAAACAGGCAAGCTTTTTTGACACTATTTTTTTTGTTAATGTCTCTATACAGTAAACGTTAAAAGCTTTTGTCAGAATATAGCTGATAACCAAAGTAAAAATCGGCACGGTTGCCGCAATTGAGGCAAGAACAACCGGCGATAACCCTGATAGCCCATAAGCGGTCGCAACTATGGCCCCAAAGCAGATAAGCTCGTTTAGTGTCATTAGTTTGAAGTTTTTCTTATAAAGTGGAAAGGCTTTTACGATGTCTTTTCTGCAGTCTTTTTTTAGCAGAAAAACAGAGGGGATAAGTCCTGAAATAAGCGTTGGATAAAAAGCTACGTTTATCCAGTTGTCATCAATGTTTAGAATATTTTTTTCGACAATCATATAAAATGAGAGCAGCAGCGAAACGCCCGTCATATAGTAAAAGGCTTTATTGAGCTTGGGCATTTTAAGGTTATCAATGCTTAAGATTATCGATGTGATGATTATGATAAAAAACCCTAAATACTGAGTTGGGAGAAGCTTTTCGCCGAGGATAAAAAATGACATTATGGGAATGGAAATCTGTCCCAGAGAAAACAGCGCGGTTACGATTGAGACATCAATTTTTTTAACCGCCATATAATATGGATATAAATATGTTGTTTCAACGGCGCCGATAAAAGCCAGCATGCAGAAAACCTCAAAAGACGGAATTGTCGGTCTTCCCAAAAATAAAAGCAGCGGCAGAAATGCAAAGTTCATCAATGATATGTAGAAAATCATTGTCGTTGTTTTCTTAAATGTCGTATTGGCAAGTTTGCCCTCGATTATGTTTGCAAGAGAGAAGAAAAACGGTCTGAGAAAACTTATTAAAATATAGTGCATAAAGGCTCGCTTTTGTTGATTTTTACAAATGATATTACCTTTTGCCTCGTTGTCAATAATAAAAAAGACCGCCTTAAACAGCAATCTCCAGTGTTTTATTTATAAAACGTTTGCCCCAATAAAAAAACCGCCACACTTGGCAGTTTTGCTTATTGGTAGGGGCGGGGAGACTCGAACTCCCAAGTCTTGTGGACAATTGATTTTGAGTCAACCGCGTCTACCATTCCGCCACGCCCCCATTAGAGTCAAAACGATAAATATAATATTTAATCAATGTCGTCAATGTTTTTTTTACTTATATTATGCTAAGGTGCAAATTATGAAAAAAGAAAGCGTCAAATCTGAAATAGAATCTAAAAAAACTGCTGAAGAATTTAAAGCATTAATCTCGGCAGGAAACGGCTATGATAAAAAAGGCGATAAAAACAAAGCGATTGCTTTTTATAAAAAGGCGTACAAATTAAACAAAAATTCATCAATTCCTTTTAGCAATATTGCGATTTCATTATATGAAATGAGCCAGTTTGACGATGCGAAAAAATATGCCGAAAAAGCGCTTAAAATAAGTGATAAAAACACTTCGTCCCTGATAATTTTGGGCAATATTGAGTATAAAAATAAAGATTATCTCAAAGCTCTGGAGTGGTATTTAAAAGCATATAATCTTCATGAAGAAAATGTTGTTTCTGTTGTTAATGTCGCCAATACTTATTTTGAAATTAAAGACTATGAAAATGCGATTATTTATACGAAAAAAGCTATAGAGCTATCGCCAGACGACGCCTGGAGCTATAACAATCTGAGCCAGTTATATCAGAAAATAGGAGAGAATGAAAAGGCTGTTGAAGCCGGTTATAAAGCCGTTAATATCAGCGATGAAGACGGAAGAAATTCGCACCATATAAATCTTGGATATATGCTTTATGAAATATCAATTGAAGATAGAGAATTGAGCGTGAGGTATACGGAGCAGTGGCTGAAAAAATATTCATATAATAATGTTGTGAACTATATGGCAAAATCTATATTAAATGACGAAGTTTTGGATCGGGCGAATGATGAATATTTAAAAAATATTTTTGATGTTTTTGCTTCGGATTTTGAAAGGGTTTTAAAAGATTTAGATTATAAAGCTCCAGAGCTGATTAATGATTTTCTTCTTCAGATATACGGAAAGAAAACATCAAAAAAACTGAAGATTTTAGACGCTGGATGCGGCACGGGATTATGTGGAAAATATCTTAAAAAATATGCAGGAATATTTGGGCTTCACGGAGTGGATATTTCTTCTGAAATGATTGCTGAAGCTAAGAGAAAACGAATTTATAATAAACTTTTTGTTGAGGAATTAATAAGCTTTTTATCTTCAAGAAAAAATGAATATGACCTGGTTGTTTCGACAGATGTTTTTATATATTTTGGAGATTTGGAAAATCTGTTTTTAAATCTCAATAATATTTTGAAAAAAAATGGAAGAGTGATTTTTTCCGTATCGGAGAATCCAAAAAATGACGGCATAAAATTACATGCGTCCGGAAGGTTTTCTCATGGCAGAAACTATATAGAAAATCTAATTGAAAAAACAGGGTTTGATTTGGAAAATATTTCTCGCGAGCATATAAGAAATGAGGGCGACAGCGAGGTTATTGGTTTTATAATTTCGATGGTCAAAAAACAGCTTTAAAACATAAAAAAAGTTCTTAAATAAAAGAACTTTTTTTATAATTCTAAAAGCAATAACCCGTTGTTATTTTTTGCTGGAAACCGCTGCTTTTTTTGCAGTGGCAGAAGCTTTTTTTACAGCTGGTTTTTTAACGCTTGAAGCGCTGGTTTTTGCTTTTTTTACAGTAGAAACAGAACAAGATTTTGCCTTTGATTTTCCGCCCAGTTGTTCAACCGCTAAAGCCCAGAAATAGTCATCTTGACCAGCAGGCGAACCAGCTTTTTCCCAAAGGTAATACGCTGCTTCTCTAATAGAATTTTCACAATATTTAGACATTACAAAACTCCGATAAAAATAATAACAAAATTGAGACTTTTAAATCTCTTAACACTTGGTTAATATAATACATAAATTTTATACGTCAATAGTAATTGATTTATATTTTTTTATCTTAATTTATTTACTTGCAATTAAATTGATAAAAAACTAATATATGCTTAATTATTTTTCTGACTTATTTGGGAGCAAAAACCTGATGGAAAAGACTTTATCTAATAGTGAAATGGACGCCATAATAAATGGCGATTATGAAAACATTTTTTCTGTTTTGGGCATTCATAAAGACAAGGGCAGCAAAGAAGTATACATTAGAACGTATCAGCCCGGCAGCAACGGTGTCGAAGTCGTAGACTATGATGGAAAAGTCATCGGTAAAATGACAAAATTAGATAAAAGAGGGTTTTACCAAATTAACTTGGGTCAGTCGGAAAATTTTAAATACAGGTTTAAGATTACGAATGATTTGGGCAATGTATATTTTAAAGAAGACACATATCGTTTTCCCGCGACTTTGGGCGATATTGACGTCTATCTTTTAGGCGAGGGAAATCACTTAGAATTATATAAAAAACTCGGCGCTCATTTGATAGAAATAGACGGCGTAAAAGGCGTGAGTTTTGCCGTTTGGGCGCCTAATGCAAAAAGAGTTTCCGTCGTCGGAGATTTTAACGGCTGGGACGGTCGCACGCATATAATGCGCAAACATATTTCATGCGGAGTTTGGGACATTTTTATTCCCGGCATTACCGAAGGCGAAGTTTATAAATATGAAATTAAAACCGCAAAAAATAATATTCTTCTAAAGTCGGATCCTATAGGGTTTTATTCGGAAAGACGACCAAACACCGCATCGGTTGTTTTTGATATTGATAAATATCAGTGGCAGGATAAAGAATGGGTGGATGCAAGGGAAGCGAGGGACGATTTTTCTCAGCCGATGTCAATTTATGAAGTGCATTTAGGTTCATGGCGCCGCAACGGAATGTTTGGCGAAGATTATTTATCTTACCGCGAATTTGCAGACAGATTAGTTCCTTATGTGACCAATATGGGGTATACTCATATTGAGTTTCTGCCTTTGACAGAACATCCGTTTGACGGTTCATGGGGGTATCAGACATTAGGAATGTTTGCTCCAACATCCCGCTTTGGAAACCCGGAAGATTTTAAGTATATGATTGATAAATTCCACCAGGCTGGAATCAGCGTGATTATGGACTGGGTACCGGCGCATTTTCCTAAAGATATTCATGGTTTGGCAGAGTTTGACGGAACCCATTTGTATGAGCATGCGGATCCCAAAAAAGGCGAGCATACCGACTGGGGAACAATGATATATAATTTTGGACGTACGGAGGTGTTCAACTTTTTGTGCGCGAGCGCATTGTTCTGGTTAAAAGAATATCACATAGACGGTCTAAGAGTTGATGCCGTGGCTTCTATGCTGTATTTGGATTATTCGCGCAAAGCTGGCGAGTGGGTTCCGAATATTTATGGCGGAAACGAAAATCTGGAGGCAATATCTTTTTTACGCCGCATGAATGAAATAGCTTATGGTTATAATAAAGGCGCGGTTATGGTTGCGGAAGAGTCAACGGCTTGGCCGATGGTTTCCCGTCCGACATCTATGGGAGGATTGGGTTTCGGGTATAAATGGAATATGGGCTGGATGAATGATACGCTGCATTATATCAGCGAAAACCCTATTCATAGAAAATATCATCATGGTCTGCTCACGTTTGGGTTGATTTATGCTTTTAATGAAAACTTTATTCTGCCGATTTCTCATGATGAAGTTGTTCACGGCAAAGGTTCCATGCTTGCAAAAATGCCGGGGGACGAATGGCAGAAATTTGCCAATATGAGGGCTTATTATGGATTTATGTTTACGCATCCTGGCAAAAAACTGATGTTTATGGGCTGCGAGTTCGGACAAGACTGGGAATGGAACTACAACGAAAGTTTGCGCTGGCACTTGTTGGAATATCCAATGTATAAGAGCATGCAGGACTATATCAGGGATTTAAACTTCGCGTATCGCGACAATCCGGCTTTGTATGAGCAGGACTTCGACTATCAGGGATTTGAGTGGATAGAGCATTCAAACGCGGATGACAGTGTTGTTTCGTATATACGAAAAGGCAGAACGCCGGGCGATTATGTTGTCGTTATCTGCAACTTTACGCCGGTAGTAAGGCATGATTATAAAATCGGCGTTATTGAAAAATGCTCGTTTAAGGAAATTTTTAACAGCGATGATAAAAAATATTGGGGAAGCGGAGTCAAAAACGAAAATGAACTGCATGCCTCAGAAGATGGATGGAACTACAAACCGTATTCAATAAGGCTTACTTTACCTCCGTTATCGACAATTATACTTAAACCAGTTAGATAATTTGTGGGAGATTGACGTATGGCGGAAGTAAAAACCAAATCTGGAAAACCATATCCTTTAGGATCGAGTTTTGATGGAGAAGGTGTAAACTTTGCTATTTTCTCAGCCAATGCAACCAAGATTGAAGTTTGTTTGTTTAACGAAAGCGGTTCAAAAGAGCTTCACCGCCATGAGCTGAAAGATAATACAAACAATATCTGGCATGTTTATATTCCGGGGCTGAAATCTGGTCAGGTATATGGTTATAGGGTTTATGGACCATATAAGCCGATGGAAGGACACAGATTTAATCATCATAAGCTTCTTCTTGACCCTTACGCAAAAAAACTTGTCGGAAAATTAATCTGGGATAAAGCCATATTCGGCTATGATGCAGATAGCCCGGATTTAGATTTATCTTTTAGCGAATTAGACAGCGCTCCTTATGTTCCGAAGTCTGTTGTGGTTGCTAATAGTTATAATTGGGGCAGAGATAAATCTCCAGACGTCGCTTTTGAAAATACGATTATTTATGAGACTCATGTCAGAAGCTACAGCAAGCTCCATCCAAAAGTTCCCGACAGCAAAAAAGGCACCTTTCTGGGCATGACCAATCCCGCGATAACCAAATATTTGAAGTGGCTTGGAATTACTTCTGTCGAGCTGCTGCCTATTCATGCTTTCTTTGGCAATCGTCATAAAAAAGGATTTATTACGGATAACTATTGGGGATATGAGAGTTTTTCATTTTTTGCGCCGGAACAGTCATATTTAGTAAACGGCGAAATCGACGAGTTTAAAGATTTTGTTAAAACAATGCATAAAAACGGGCTGGAGGTAATCCTTGACGTTGTTTATAACCATACCGGCGAGGGAAACCATCTTGGACCGACTATCTCTTACCGCGGCATAGATAACGCCTCGTATTATACGTTAAAACACGACAATAAACGCCATTATTATGACAGCACGGGCGTTGGCTCGTCGTTTAATGTTCAGCACCCCGAGGTTTTGAAGCTTGTTATGGACTCGCTTCGCTACTGGGTTGAAGAAATGCATGTTGATGGTTTTCGTTTTGATTTAGCCGTTTCATTATCCAGAGTTAACATGGTATTTGACCGCCTCAGCGGTTTTATGCAGGCGGTGAAGCAGGATCCTGTGCTGTCAAGAGTAAAGCTTATTGCGGAGCCTTGGGATATGGATTTGGGCGGGTATCAAGTCGGCGCGTTTTTGCCCGGATGGGCAGAATGGAACGACAAATACAGAGATGTCGCGAGGTCTTTCTGGAAGGGCGACGGCTCTCAGGTAGCTCCTATTGCCAGCCGCATAGCAGGCTCAAGCGATGTGTTTAATTATAATCATCGAAACTTGTGGAGCAGCGTAAATTTTATTACTGTTCATGACGGTTTTTGTCTTAATGATTTAGTCAGCTATAACCAGAAGCATAATATTGCCAACGGCGAAGAAAACAGAGACGGAAGCGATAATAATATCAGCTGGAATTCTGGTCATGAAGGAGAAACCGATAATAAGACGGTTTTAACAAACAGGATGTTAAGAGCAAGGGCATTGATGTCAACCTTGTTGTTTTCTTTTGGCACGCCGATGATTTTGGCTGGCGACGAACTGTTAAAGACACAGTTTGGAAATAATAATCCTTATTGCCAGGATAATGTAATATCCTGGTTTGCGTGGGAAGCTGTGAACGCTGAGGACAGAGAGTTTGCAAAGTTTGTCCGCAAGCTTATAAAAACAAGACAAAAATTAAATATATTCAGCCGCAAGAAATTTTTTACGGGCGAAGTTATAAAGGATGATTATAAAGATATTGCCTGGTATAACAGCCGCGGCATAGAGTTTACGGAACATGACTGGTATAACAGCGACAAGAAATCACTCTCATATTTGGTTTATGATGGAAACAAATTTATTTATCTCATGCTTAATGCGAATTATGTTACCTTGAAATGGAAACTGCCTGATTTGGGAAATATGAATTGGGAGCTTATTGTTGACAGTTCGATGAAAATGAAAAATGTTAAGAAAAATCTTTCGGGCGAAAAGATAGATGTTCCTGCATGGAGCGTTTTGCTGTTTGAAATTAGAAAATAATTTGGGAGTTGTTAATGTCGAATAAATTGCATGAGCTTGCGGACAAAATTGGTATCCTGACTAAGTTTAGAGACGCGGGATTAGTTGCTAAAGATTATGAAGTCAACGATGATGTAATTGCTTTTTTGGCTGGCAAACTTGGATACAAAGCTGATGATAACGCGTCAATCGTCGAATCTATCAATAAATTTAACGATAGAAGATGGCATAAGGTTTTGAATGGTATTTACGTTGTTAAGCCTCGTAATGTTGTTTTTGATATTGTTCTGCCAAAGTCTGCGGCAAACGAAATTTTAACCGTAAGCATCGCGAATGTTGATACAAAAGCTTCTCCGACGATAAGATATGAAGTGGAAAGTCTGAAAGAGGAAAAAAGAATAAACGGTAATGATTATGTAAAGCTTTTTGTTCGGATAAATTCGGATTTGGACATTGGATATTATGATTTATATGTAAATGCCGGAAGCGAAATTTATTCTTCGAGGTTAGCGGTCGCGCCTGACAGGTGCTATGAATCAGAAGTGGTCAACAATAGCAAACTCTGGGGGGTCGCCGTTCAGCTATATTCGTTAAAAAGTAAAAGGAACTGGGGCGTCGGCGACTTGACAGATTTGGAAACATTAATCGATATTTGCGGCAGTAACGGCGCTTCCGTAATCGGATTAAATCCGCTGAATGTTTTGTTTCATGATTACCCGGAAAATGCCAGCCCATATTCTTCAATCAGTCGTTTGTTTTCAAATCCGATATATATTGACGCCGAAAAAGTTCCAGAGTTTTTGCCTGAAGATAAAACGGAAATAGAAGATAAATTAAAAAAATACAGAGACAGCGAAACCATTTTATATTCGTATGTTTATCCAACAAAAATGGCAGTTTTGGAAAAAGCTTATAAAAGATTTAAGGACAGCGCAAATAAAGAGAGAAAACTAGACTTTTCAAAATATCTTTTGGAAAAAGGCAGCGAGCTTGATAAACTTGCGATATTCCAATGTTTGTATGAAGAAAAATCAAAAGTAATTTGGGGCGGATGGAGAGCCTGGGAAGAAGAATATAAAAATCCTCATTCGCCAAAAGTGGCTGAATATGTGAAAGAAAATCAAGACAGAATAGGTTTCTTTAAGTTTTTGCAGTTTGAGTTTGACAGACAGTTAAACGGGGTTCATGGGAAAATTAAAGAAAAAAACCTGGCTGTCGGTTTATACAGAGATTTAGCTGTCGGGGTAGGCGGAGACAGTGCGGAGCTTTGGGGAGACAGCGGTACATTTATCGAAGGAGCCGGAGCGGGAGCGCCGCCGGACGCATTTTTCCCCGCAGGGCAGAAATGGGGGCTTGGCGCGTTTAATCCGTTTAGGCTTGAAGATGCCGGGTATGAGCCTTTTATAAAAATATTGCGGGCAAATATGAAGTTTTCAGGCGCGCTTCGTATCGACCATGTAATGTCATTGATGAGGCTTTATATTATTCCAGACCACAAAGAACTTGGCACTTATGTCTTGTATAATTTGGATGAAATGATGGCTGTGGTTATGATAGAAAGCCATCTTAATAAATGTATGATTGTCGGCGAGAGTATCGGCAATGTTCCCGATGGTTTTTTAGACAAGCTCGGCAATGCCAATATAAAATCCTTAAGCGTTTTATGGGCGGAAAGATACGGCGCGGGCTGGGGAGATTTTATACCGCCGGATAAATATCCCGTTGATTCGTATGTTTCTGTCGGAACCCATGATATGGCGCCTTTGAAAATGTGGTGGTTTGGATATGACATTGAATTGTCATACAATCTGGGTCTCATACCAAATGAGCAGGAAAAAAACAATTCTTATCATAAAAGAGAAAACGACAGGTGGAAGCTTTTATCCGCATTAGACTATGCTGGCGTTTGGCCGCGGGATAATATGCGCAGCGGAAACTATATATATGGCGAGAAATATCCAGAAGGAATTGAAGAGGCTGTCCACAGGTTTATGTCCAGAACAAATTCAAAAGTCTTCTTAGCTCAGTTAGAGGATATTCTGCAGGTTGAAAAACTGCAAAACCTTCCTGGGACAGACAGGGATAAGCACCCTAACTGGCGTCGTAAAATTCCTGTTGATTTGGAAGATTTGGAAGATAGCGCAATGTTTGTCAGAAACATAAAAGCTATTAAAATGGAAAGATAATTTTGTGAAGCATATAAGAAATTTGGTTTTTGATTTAGATGGGACTTTGTATCCGGAAACCGATGAAATCAAGCAAAGATTTCTTGATAAGATGGTGGAGTATTTCAGAGATGAAATGGGGATTATAGCTGATGACTATATGGTCTTGATTGCCGAATGGCGAAAAAAACATGGGAGCTGTACTCCAGCCGTCGCTGAATATGGCGGAGACCCAAAGGCATATATGAATTATGCCGGCGATGTGGATGTTTCGGATGTTGAATATAATGACGAGCTAAAGAAAAAACTGGAACGCCTTTCGCATAGAAAAATAATTTATACAAACGGCAGCATGAAGCATACTATTGATGTTTTGGAAAGGCTTCGATTGAACGGCATGTTTGATGAACTTTATACTATTGGCGAGGCTGATTATGTTCCGAAGCCGAATATGGCGTCGTATAAAATGCTCTTGGAAAAGTATAATTTAAATCCTGACGAGACTGTTTTAATTGAGGACAGGGTAAAGAATTTACAGCCTGCGAAAGAACTTGGTATAAAAACGGTTTTAATCACTGACGGCGGCGAAAAAGACGTTTCTTTTTGTGACTACATCGTGAAAGATATAATTGAAGCTGTGGATTTGTTTTTGGAGCAGTAATTTGGTAAAGCATATAAGAAATTTGGTTTTTGATTTAGACGGGACTTTGTATTCGGAAAATCCTGATATTGAAGCAAGATTCGGCGATAAAATCGCAGAGTTTTTTCTTTGCGAGCAAAAAATGAGCGAAGATGATTTTAAAAATCTTATTAAACAATGGAAAAGCAGAAATGACGCAGATATAAGCTCAATTGTCGAGCTTGGAATTAATCCGGGTCATTTTATGGATTTTGTCTGCGATATTGACGTGTCCGAGATTGAATATAATGAAAATTTGAAAAATAAAATTTCACTCCTTCCGCATAATAAGATAATCTATACAAACAGTACGCACGCTCATGTCGGCAGTGTTTTGAAAAATTTGAAAATAAGCGGCTTATTCGATGATGTTTTTACAATTAGAGATGGCGGTTTTATGCTAAAACCAGATAAAAAATCTTTTGAAAAGTTTTTTGGAACATATAGTATAAACCCCGCTGAAACAGCGATGATTGAAGATAGTTTGAAGAACTTAAAAACAGCAAAAGATTTTGGCATGACCACAATATGGGTAACTGGCGAGAAAGAGAAATATCCTTTTGTTGATTATAAAGTTAAGGATATTAATGAAGCCTTGGATATTTTTGCAAAATAGTGCTTCGGTGTTAAATATCTAAAAACATAACTTTTGAATAATCATAAAATCCTGTTCTTCTGTAAAACCCGATGCCGCGTTCGTTTGCATTTGTGATTTCCAGTTCTATTTTATCTATGCCGCGGGTTTTGCTGAACTCTATAATTCTTTTCAGCATTTTTTCGCCGATACCCCGGCTTCTAAAGCCGTCCTTAACGACCATTTCCGAAATATATGTAACTTCTGGAGAAGCGAAGTTGCTTGGTTTTAATAGAAGTCCGAATATGGCGAAACCCACAACCTTATTATCTTTAGTAGCGACAATTCCATAGCTGCCGTCTTCTTCTAAAATCCATTTTAGATAGTTAAACTCTTCTTCTTTATCCATGTTTTTAAAATGTTTTGGGTCGCTGGCGTGGTGAAACTGGTCGTATTCTTGAAGAATATCAAGGGCGCCTTCAATGTGTTTGGAGGTAAATTGTTCAATTATAATATCCTTGTCCATAGCACTAACTCCTAATAATTTTTTGGTATGTATATCATAGCTTTTTTTAAGCATTTAATAAAGCAAAAAAGATTATCGGCAGTTAAAAATATATTGACGAACCAAAAAAGATGATATAAACATACTGATGATTTGTGGAGAGTTGGCAGAGTGGTAATGCAGCAGATTGCTAATCTGTCATCGGGTTTCCGATGCATAGGTTCGAGTCCTATACTCTCCGCCACTAAAAAAAGGCACCCTTGCGGTGCCTTTTTTTATGTCAGGAGAGTTTCAAAAAACAGCGGAGTATAAATAATATTTCAATTGTGCATTTGCATTATTTGGATATAATGCAAGGTATCTTAGGTTTATGGAGAATGGTTGGCATGCAAGTTGTAGAAGAGTTTTTGGAAGGCAGAAACAAAGATCAAAGCCTGTGTGAGGATGGGATTTTTGTTTCCAATGATTTTATCGCTATTATTGACGGCGCGACGGCAAAATCGAAAGTACAGTATGGAGGCAAGTCTTCCGGACGCGTAGCTATGGAAAAAGTTAAGGCTGCGATAGGAACCATCCCCGCAAATGCAACAGCTTATGAAGCCGTTGAGGTTGTTACCAAATATATCGCTGATTGGTATAAAAGCATTAGAAAATATGAACATCTTAAGGCTAATTCTGTTGAGCGTCCGACTGCTTCAACAATTATTTACAGCAAAAATAAGAAAGAACTATGGTGTGTGGGCGATTGCCATGCTTTGGTAGATAACGAGTATATTAATAATGATAAACTGATTGATAAAGTTATGATGGAAGCAAGGTCGCTTTATCTTCAAACAGAGATTCTCAAAGGCAAAACAGTTGAAGAATTGTGCGAGAAAGATACCGGCTGGGACTTTATTTTTCCTCTGTTGGAAAGACAGGGAATGTTTCAAAACAGGGAGGAATACACAGAGTTTAATTATGGTGTGTTCGACGGGTTTTCGGTTCCCAAAAGCTTGATTAGAGTTGTTAAAATTCCCAATGCAAAATTTGTTGTAATGGCTTCAGACGGGTATCCAAAGCTTTATAATATTTTGGAAGAGGCAGAGAAACATTTAAAGAAAGTTTTGAAAGAAGACCCTCTTTGCTTTACGTCAAATAAGTCGTTTAAGCCTTATAATTCATCTTTTAACTCGTTTGACGACAGGTCTTTTATAAGCATTAAAGTTTAGGCATTTTCTTTGTACTGGGGCAGATTATGATTTATGAAGAAGTAAAAATTAATAAAGCCGAGGGCGGAGTTCTATTAAACGATATTAGAACCGATTTAGGGGTGCTTTATAAAGGGCATGCGGTTACCGAAGAAGATATTGTTATGCTTCAGGTAATGGGGATTGAAAAGGTCACGGTTGTCAGGGTGGAAGATGGAGATATGGAGCTTAAAACGGCTCAAGACGTAATTTCTAATAAAATTTGCGGAAAAAACACCGCATATACAGCTGACGAAAACGGCATTGTAAAAATTATTGCCGCTTCGGACGGATGTTTTGTCAGCGATGAAGGCAGGATTCAAAAGTTCAACGGCATGAACAAAGCCATAATAATTAATACAATTCCTTTATACGAGTTTGTAAAAACCGGCGATGTAATCGCAAAACTGGAGTTTGAGCTTCCGCTTTACAGCTCGGTAGAGATTGAAGACATAATATTCAAATTATCTGGAAATGTTGAGCTTGTATCCGTGGTTAAGAATGAAAAGAAAAAGGCGGGAGTTGTTTATACCCAGTTTTATAAAGATAAAACTGAAAAAAAACACTTCTCGGAAACCTTGGTGAAATTAAAAACAAAACTGCAAAATCTGGATGTTGATTTTGCGCGCGAGTTTCCTGCAGAACACAATCTGCATTCAACCGCGGATGAAATTGAAAACGCGCGAGATTTTGCCTGCGACATCGTTTTTGTTATTTCAAGTCTTAGAACCAGAGGGGACAATGATATTGTTTCAAAGGCAATATCAAGCATTGTTGACGAAAAGTTTATTGATGAAGCGCCCAATGTCGGCATTAGTGATTTTATTGTTGCCGGCAAGCGTCATCTAAGAATTATAAATGTGCCTTATAATTATAAGGATGTTGATTCCGATGTAATAGATGAAATGATACTTAAAACAGTTATTCTGGATAAAATATCTTCGGCAGATTTTGAGTTTAAAAATCCAGTGTTGTCTTCCGTGAAAGAAAAACTGACTGTGGCAGAGCAAAAAAAGGCGATTGTCTCCATGCAGAAAGACAGCAAAAAAGCGACAGTTGCCATTGTGATTTTTGCGGG
Source organism: Lactobacillaceae bacterium (assembly GCA_031271345.1). Taxonomy (GTDB): domain Bacteria; phylum Pseudomonadota; class Alphaproteobacteria; order RF32; family CAG-239; genus JAQWBS01. The sequence goes on along the minus strand of JAISVX010000003.1, from coordinate 444,530 downwards.
CGGCTTCAGCACAAGATGCGGGCAGAATAAGCTGCTGGCAAATGTCGGCGGCGAACCTTTGTTTTTAAGGTCGGTTAAAGAGGCAATAAAATCTAATATTGGTCCTGTTTACGTTGTTACGGGGTATCAGGCGGAAAAAATTGAAGAAAAGCTTGGCGATATTGATGTAAACATTATTAATAATCTGTCTTTTAGAGACGGTATAAAAAGCTCGATTAATCTGGCGGTAAACCATGTTCCGAGTTTTTGCGACGGAGTTATCCTTCTTCCGGCGGATATGCCGAATATAACGGCTAAGCATTTGAATAGACTGGTTAAAAAGTTTGACAAAAGGAAAAATAAGCAGGTGGTAGTTTCATCATGGGATGGCGTGAAAAATAATCCTGTTCTTTGGAGCAAAAATGTGATGGCATTTGCCGAACTTGTCCCGGAAAACAGTTATATGCGTCCGAGTTTGGTAGAACATGAAGATTATGCGACGATAGTTGATTTCGAAAGCGAAGACGAAGCGTTAAACGTAGATTTTCCAGCGGACTTAGAGAAGCTGATAATTGATAGCGGAGAATAATAAAAAGCCCTTTGTTAAGGGCTTTTTATTATTTCTTTTTAGTCTTTTTTTTGCTGTCTAACAGCTTATCTAAAAGCTTTTTTATCATCGGTATTTTGTCGGCTTCAAAAATGGCAAGGATAACGCCGATTATAACTGCCCAGCTTATGAAATTCCATATCATATCAACCTCTCAATTTGTTTAAAACTTCGGTGGCGTCATAGCTGTCGTTATATAATTCTATGCCGCCGGCTTTTTCTTCATATTTTTGAGAAATATCTTTAATGTTTTTAAAGTTTGGAACTTTGCCGACTATAGATTTTATTTTCTCAAATCTTGATTGTGACTTATCGTTTATAATACTACAGTTATCGCAAATTTCAATAAGTTCTTCAAACTTGCCCAATGCGTAGCATACGGCGTCGCACCCGGCTTGGAGCGATGCTTTGGTTTTTTCTCCGATTGTACCCTTTAGGGCTTTCATATCTATTGCGTCGGAGATTAAAAAGCCATCAAAGCCGATAATTCCCCTGATTATATAATCAATGTCTTTTCTGCTCTGCGTAATCGGAAGTTTGTCATCAATCTCTGGTATGACAATGTGAGCGGTCATTCCTGATGGAGAGTTATTGTTCTTTATAAACGGGTAAAAATCTTTTTCAAGCTCTTTTAGAGGTGTGTTTATTATCGGCAGTCTTAGATGGGGATCGACGCTGGCTCTTCCATGTCCCGGAAGATGTTTAATACATGGCGAAATGCAGCGTTTGATATATTCATTTATCATTGTTTTGCCAAGAATTGACACGATTTTTTCATCGCTGCCGAAACATCTGCTTTTGAGGGCTGGAGATGTGTATTCCTGTGCCAGGTCTAAAACCGGGGCATAATTCATATTAAATCCAATTTCTCTTAAATCGCCGCTAATTAAACAGGCATGCTTTTTTGCCATATCAAGAGCTTCTTTTTTATTTTTAAGATACAGATCCCCAAAAGCATATTGCGGGAGATATGGGCGAAACTCCGGTTCGGCGAGACGTCTTACTCTGCCGCCTTCCTGATCAATGGCAAATAGTATGTCGTCTCTTTCTAAGAGTTCCTTAATTTCATTAATGAGCTTTTTCAACTGGGATTTATTTTTTATATTTCTGCCGAACAAATTAAATCCGACAGGATTATATCGGCGAAACAGCCTTTTTTCATCGTCTGATAATGAGTGTCCCTGAAAAGACAGCATTGCTGGTATCATAGGTTTTGTCATTGCGGTTTCCTATGGCAGTAAGTTTAATATAAAATGCGTAAATCCTTTTATGTATGCTCCCAAAATATCAAAATCTATTCCTAACGGCTCTAGTGCGGCAGGGATGATAAACCCGATTAATATAATTATTCCAAACCCGGCTCTTTCATTTGAAAGATATTTATATGCCCAAGGCTTGTTTATGTAAGTAAAGAGCATTTTTGAACCATCCAGGGGAGGAATTGGTATCAGGTTGAACACTGCGAGTATTATATTATATAAAATAAAAGGAACTAAAAATCCCACTCCTATATGCCCGATAAAAGTATTTTCTATGGGCGGAAACAGCTTGATGACTAACGCTGACAAAAGGGCTAAAGATAGATTTGTTATAATTCCGGCGGAAGCAACTAGTACAATGTCTCTTCTGCCTTTGCGGAGATTATAATAGTTTACGGGAACTGGTTTTGCCCAGCCGAATACAAATCCTATATTGCTGAAATACATTGCCAAAGGAACGATAATTGTACCGATTGGGTCAATGTGGCGGAGTGGATTTAGCGATAGTCTTTTTTGTCTTTTTGCAGTGTCGTCGCCGCATAAAAGCGCCACGTACCCATGAGCTATCTCATGAAGTACAATGGCGAAAAATAAGGCTGTTAAGCTTAAAGCTATTTCCATTTATTTTTTCTTGACCAAGCAAGAACCTCCATTGGCCTTGATTTGACCGCATACGATGTCAGCATCGTTTTTAGCTGAAAAAGCGCCAAATTTTAAGCGGTAGAATATGCCGTCAAACTGGAGGTCGGCTTCTTCAATTTCGTAAGGAAGATTTGCTAACACAGAATGTTTTTTTACGGTAGGTTTAATAGAATCTTCAACCGCTTTTTTGTTTTTTGAAGACATTATTTGAATCTGCCATGTTCCGCTTGGAGCTGTTGCCGGTTTTGCATTATCAACAACAGCTTCTTCTTTTGCCGGCTCTGGTTTTACTTCTTTAGGAGCTTCTTTTTTGACTTCGGGCAAAAGATAATCTCTTTCTCTTTCAGCAGCGGCAGGTTCTTCAACAACAGGTTCGGAAGCTTTTACAGCTTCGGCAAAAGGAAGAGTCTTTGCTTCGGGAGCATCTTCTATTCCCTGTGGCTCAACAACATCTGCGACAACGATTTCTCCGCCGTCAACATTGTCGATTATTTCAGCAATTGTCACAGGCTGTATTTCTTCAGCGGTTTCAGGAGAAATCTCGGGAAGCTTTGGCTCTTCTGGAGGAGGAAGCAGTTGTTCTACATTGGCTTCATTAGATTTATCGATAATATTATAAACGGTTTTGTCCTGGTTTAATATTTCCATGCCGCCCGGCTCGGTTGGCTTTATTTTTACCGCCGCCTGCTGTTTTTTGATAATTGGAACTTCTTCATTTCCCGTTTGTTTTGGAGACAGCGCAAACCAGCCGACAACGCACGCTAAACCGACACCTGCAATTGCGCCGAGAAATACGCTTTTGGAGCGCTGAAGATCTTTTTGTTTCTCTTCGTTTCTTGCATTGGCCTGGTTCGCAAGCTTTTGACGGAATTCATTTAAGAAATCGTCGTCGTTATTATTGTTTTCATTAAAATCTTGAAACATAATTTATCTCCTTAAATTTTTTCATTTTAAGAAGATTTTATCTTATAAATCTTTATAATACTTTAACAGAAGCTAGAATCTTTTATAAAGATTGAAAAGCCTTTCATGCTCGGAAAGCGCGCCTATATCGGTCATGCCGGCGATGTATTCGGAGATGATTTCCGCGACTTTATTTTTATCCTCCATGCTTTTTACTTTGTTACGCAGTTCTTTTGATAAAATCATGGGGTTTTCTATATGTATGTCGAACAAATCTTTGACAACCTTTTGAGATTTGTGGTCCATTGCAGCCAAGGAAGTGGAGGTATAAAAATTTTCCATTAAAAACCCGCGCAGAATTTTTAAATCTTCTTTCAGCTCATTTGAAAACTCAGCCATGGGAATATTTTGTTTTCTTATATCTTCAATGGTTTTGATTTTATATTTTTCGATGTTGCTCCTGGTGTTTTCAAGAATGTCTATGACCATTCTTGTTATGGTGTTTCTTGTGATGTTGTATATTTTGATTTTATCATCCGCGTTTGGATATTCTTTATCAAATTCTTTGATGATTTTATCAATAAACGGAAGCCGGCACAGGTCTTTCATGGTAAAGAAGCCGCCTCTGAAACCATCGTCCAAGTCATGATTGTTATAAGCGACATCATCCGCAAGGTTTGCGATTTGGGCTTCGAGAGAAGGAAATGTATCAAGTTCTAAATTAAACTTTTTGTTAAAATCTGTTAAATACTTGTTTTTAGGATTTTTAATTGGTCCGTTATGTTTGGCTATTCCTTCAAGCACTTCCCACGAAAGATTAAGTCCTTCAAACTGCGGATAGTGGGTTTCAATTTTTGTAACGACTTTCAGCGAATGTACATTATGGTCAAACTCGCCGTATCCTTCCATGGCAATTTGCAATCCTCTCTCGCCCGAGTGTCCGAACGGAGGATGTCCCAAATCATGAGCCAGAGCTATAGCTTCGCCAAGTTCTTCATTAATATTCAGGCTTTTGCATATTGTTCTGGTTATCTGAGCCACTTCGATGCTGTGCGTTAAACGGGTGCGGTAGTTTTTTCCTTCATGATATGCGAACACTTGAGTTTTGCCGTCTAAAAGACGAAAAGCAGACGAGTGGATTATTCTGTCTCGGTCTCTTTGAAAAGGAGAGCGCACGCTGTTTGGAAAGTCTTTATATTGTCTTCCTTTTGTGTTTTCAGAATTTACGGCATAAGTTGCTAAAGTCATGTTTTTTTATCTTTCTTTGAGTTTTTTTTTAATATACAATTATACTAATTGATATGTCAATAAGGTGATAGTATGAAGATAGCAACATTTAATGTAAACTCAATAAACGCGAGGATGGAGAATTTGGCTGGATGGCTTGACAGCGAAGCTCCGGATGTCGTGCTGCTGCAGGAGATAAAAAGCGACTATGCGGCGTTTCCTTTTTTTGATTTGCAGACATTAGGGTATAACGCAAAAATCCTGGGTCAAAAGTCTTATAACGGCGTGGCGGTTTTGAGCAGATATAAAATTGAAATCGCGCATGAAAACCTGCCGAATTTTAAGGATGAAAATTCTCGTTATCTTGAGGCTGTTATTCATGTAAAAGACGAAAAAATAAGAGTTGCCTCAGCATATTTTCCAAACGGCAATCCGCCGTATAATAACCCGGATGATAACTCTAAGTTTGACTATAAGCTTAAGTGGATGGAGGCAATGTACGCGCATGCGAAAGATTTGCTGTCTTTAAACGAGCCTGTCATTTTAGGCGGAGACTTTAATGTTATAATTACTAATTCTGATGTCTATGACCCGGAAATGTTTAAAAATAACGCGCTGATGAGAGAAGAGGTCAGGCAGCGTCTGAAAGCTATAGAATATTTGGGATTTTATGACGCTTTCAGAACTCTCCATCCAAAAGATGTCGGATATACATTTTGGGACTATTCTGGAAATGCGTTTAATGCGGACTTGGGCATGAGAATTGATTATATTCTTCTTTCGCCGATTTTGGCTGACAGATTATCCAAATGTTATGTAGATAAAAACCCACGAGGAAAAGTAAAGCCATCCGACCATACGCCGCTAATTGCAGAATTGAAATAAGATGAAAAAGAAGAAAAAAGGCAGCCTGAATTTTCCTCAAAGCCTTAATATGGAGGTTGTTGGAGAAAGCGGTTTCGGCGATTTGATAGCAAAACCCTACGACAGCAAATATCAGGAAGTGAAAATTTATATTATCGAAAATAAAAGAATAAAGCCGGCGCTGCAGGCAGGCGATAAGTTTATCGGCGAGATAATAAACAAGCGCGGCGCATATTGGACCAAGCCGATTATGAGAACATATATGTCGGGAACCGAGCCTGATAAAATCCGCGGCGTTATGGTTAAAGAAAACGGGCGTTATGTTCTCAAAACTACTGAGAAAAACTCAAATAACGAATATTTAATCTTAAACCCGAAATCAGCTCAGGAAGGAGATTATGTAAGCGGTTTTTTAACTGGCAGCGGAAGGTATAAGCAGTTTGAAATTGTCAAATCTTTAGGTAAATTTGACCTGAATAAAGCCGCTGCAGCCATAGTTCTTGATAAATACGGCATTCCTTATGATTTTTCTAGCGCGGTTATCAAAGAAACTTTAAGGCTTCCAGAGTTTGATAAAAAAAACAGGGAAGACTTAACCCATATACCTTTTGTTACAATTGACGGAGATGATTCCAAAGATTTTGATGACGCGGTTTTTGCGGAAAGAACGGATTTTGGCTTTAATCTTATGGCTGCCATCGCGGATGTCGCGTTTTATGTCAAACCACATACTGAGCTTGACAGAGAAGCTTATAGAAGAGGAAATTCGGTTTATCTTCCGAATATGGTTATTCCCATGCTTCCAGAAAAATTGTCAAACGACCTGTGTTCGCTGCGTCCGAAGGAAGAAAGGGCGAGCATTGTTTGTCTCATTAAAATTGACGTCGATGGCAATATTCGAAGCTATGATTTTAAAAGGGCGGTTATAAAATCTTCGGCAAGACTTACTTATAAAGAAGTTCAAAATGCAATTGAAGGAAATTACAGCCAGAATATTATGCCTGTTTTCAAAAATGTTATTCAGCCGATTTACGAGGCATATTTCGCACTTGATAAAGCGAGAAAAAAGCGCGGAGTGCTGGAGCTTGAAAGCAATGAAATAAAAATCAAGCTTGATAAAAACGGACATGTAATAAAAGTTGAGAAATATGAGATACTTGCTTCAAATAAGATAATTGAAGAGTTTATGGTTTGCGCAAATGTCTGCGCGGCGAAAGCTCTTAAAAAGTCCGGGCTTCCCGTTATGTATAGAATTCATGAGCCGCCGCTGGAAGAAAAATTGACGGAAATAAAACCTTTATTGAAAGATTTGGGTTTGAAGATTCTTGATGTTCCAGCTATTAAACCAGAGCATTTTAACAACATTTTGGAGGCTTCGGCAAAAAAAGGGTGCAACGAAGGCATAAACGATTTAATCCTGCGTCTGCAGAGCCAGGCAAAATACAGCCCGATAAATCTCGGACACTTTGGTTTGGCGCTGGATGATTACGCGCATTTTACGTCTCCGATAAGGCGCTATTCGGATTTGCTTGTTCACAGAGCTTTGATAAGGGCGTATAATATGCCTGACGGCGGCGGGCTTGAGCCTGAGGCGACAATGAATACTTTTAAGGAAGCAGGCGAGCATATTTCCCAGACAGAAAGAAAAGCGGTCAATGCCGAGAGAGAACTTGTTTCAAGGTTTCTTGCCCAATATCTTGAGCCATCCATCGGTCAGGATTTTGAAGTGAAAATCTCGGGCATATCGACGGCAGGGGTCTTTGTCAGGATAGAAAATCTCGGCGCGGAAGGTTTAATACCAATGCGTACTTTGCCCGATGACGACTATGCGATTAATGGCTCAAACACTGAGATGACTGGAAAATTGAGGCATTTTGCAATCGGTGAAAATCTTTTGGTCAGGCTTGTTGAGGCGTCTCCCATAAACGGCGGGATGATATTTAAATATATTGACGCAGAACAAGGTATTGATTATTTTGAGAAAAAGGGTAATAATTGCAGCAGAGCTGCTGCTAAACTAAAACCGCCTAAAAAGACCAAGCAGTTAAAATCTAAAAAAACCAAAAATGGAAAAAAGAAAAAATGAGAATTATATTTGCAGTTTTATTATTGGTATTAACATTTATTTCTTCCGCGTTTGCCGAAGATGCGAAATTTTATGCCAATGTTTTTAATATTGTCAGAAACGAATATCTGCATAATGTCGATGTTCAGCATTTGGCTGAAAGCGGCTTAAACGGACTAAGCGGTATGGATAAAAAGATTAAGATAGCTGATGGCGCCAAGTCTTCTTCACTTTATTACAACGGCAGAATAGCTAAAACAATCGTTAAGCCAACAAGTCCGAACAGCCTTGAAGAGTGGGGAGATTATACAAAGAAGTTTATTGATGCCGCGATAGGCGTTTCTCCAGAAGTAAAGGCAAGAGATTTTGAGACGGCGGAATATGTTTTGATGTCTATGTTTGAAAATTTGGATAAAGATACGAGATATTATCCTTATTTAGAGATCGGGGATAGTAAAAATGCCGTAAAAGAGCGTTATTTTGCGGACAGAATGATCGATGATAAAATCTTGTATATGAAGCTTGGTCCGTTAAATCTTTATACCCGCGACAGCATATTAAGCAGCTTTGAAGAAAATGAAGGCTTTGAAGCTCTTATAATTGACTTAAGAGGAAACCCGGGCGGTCTTCTCAGCGAAGCGGTTTCAATTATGAAGGTGTTTTTAGACCAGGGGATTATTGCTTCATCGCGGGCAAGAAAAGACGGCATAATGAAATATTATACCGCGGACGAGGGAAGTGTGAGCGCGATAAAAGACAAGCCAGTCGTCGTTTTGGTCGACGGTGATACGGCGTCTTCCGCAGAAGTTCTTGCCGCCGGTTTGAAAGAACAAAGCATCGCGAAAGTGGTTGGAACAAAAACAAAAGGCAAAGGCACCGTTCAAAAGCTTATAGTTTTGGATAACGGCGGCGAGTTGGTTTTAACTACGGCAAACTTTTATACTCCGTCAGGAAAAAGCGTGAATGAAGCTGGTATAAGACCGAATGTCTGCATGTTTGACATCAGCAACAACGATACTCCTGAAAGCGTTCTTGGCAACAGGAAAAACCTGACCAGGGAATGCAGGCAGGAGTCAAGAAAAGACTATGACATTGATTTGGATGTGGCGATTAAAATGCTTGAACTATAAAATTAAGGCTTCCGAAAGGGAGCCTTTTTATCCTGCGAGATATGTTTTTACCGCATCGTCTCTTTCAAATAGATATAATAGAATTCTCAGCGCTTCGCCTCTTGGGGTTTTTAGATTTATGTCTTTTTCCAAAATCATTTTTGCGTCTTTGTCCGCTGTGATAAGAAGATTTTGATGAACGGACATATCCGCCAGCTTAAACTCTGTAAATCCAGACTGTTTTGTTCCAAGAAGCTCGCCTTGACCGCGAAGCTTTAAGTCTTCTTCGGCAATTAAAAAACCATCTTCGGTTTCGCGCATAATTTTCAGCCTTGCGCGCGCTGCTTCGCTTAAAGGATAAGAATATAATAAAATACAGGATGAAGCTTCATAACCGCGTTTAACCCTGCCACGAAGCTGGTGAAGCTGCGCCAAGCCAAAACGCTCGGCATGTTCGACGATCATAATCGTCGCTTCGGGAACGTTTACTCCGACTTCTATAACTGTTGTCGCGACAAGGATTTTTATCTTTCCTTTTTTGAATCGCTCCATTATCTCATCTTTTTCTTTTTCCTTCATTTTGCCATGAACCAAGCCGACATGGTTTCCAAAATATTTTTGCAGGATTTCATATCGGTTTATCGCCGCCTGGAGGTCAACTTTTTCGCTTTCCTCCACCAGCGGGCATACCCAGTAAGCTCTCTTTCCTTCCGCTATTTTAATTTGCAGGCTCTTGATGATTTCTTCTATTTTAGTAATCGGCATAACTCTTGTGTCAACAGGTTTTCTTCCTTTAGGAGACTGATCAATTTTTGAATATTCCATATCTCCGTAAGCAGTCAAAACCAATGTGCGGGGGATTGGAGTTGCGGTCATAACCAGTATGTCCGGCTTATCGCCCTTATTTGATAAGCCCAGCCTTTGGTGAACGCCGAAACGGTGCTGCTCGTCAACAACCACAAAAGCCAGGTTCTTAAACTCTACGTCTTCAACAAAAAGAGCGTGGGTGCCTATTAGGATGTTGATTTTGCCGTCTTTTAATTCTTCTAATATTTTTTTGCGGTTCTTGCCTTTTATTCTGCCTGTTAAAAGTTCAATTTTAACCCCGATTTCCTCACAAAAAGGAGCAAGAGTTTCAAGGTGCTGTTTCGCTAATATTTCCGTTGGAGCCATTATTGCCGCCTGAGCGCCGCACTCAACCGCATTTAACATTGCGAGAAAAGCGACAATGGTTTTTCCGCTTCCGACATCTCCTTGCAGAAGTCTGTGCATTTGAGTTTCGCCTGCGGCGTCAGCAAAAATTTCTTTCAAAACTTTTTCCTGAGATTCGGTCAGATTAAACGGCAAAATATCCAGCATCTTTTTTCTTAATAGACCGTTGCCTTTTAAAACTCTGCCTTGCTGTTTTTTTATTCTGCTTCTGACTATTGCCAGCGATAATTGGTTTGCCAAGAGTTCGTCATACGCAAGACGCATTCTGTGTGCGGAAGCTGGTTCAAGGTCAAGCAATGTCTTTGGGTTGTGGGCTTTGGCGATTGCTTCGTTAAAACTTGGGAAGTTTAGAGATTTTTTATGACTCTCTTCAGTCCATTCTGGAAAAGCAGGAACCCTTGCCAAAGCCTGCCTGCATATTTTGCCGACAAATTTGTTTGTTAAACCAGCGGTTAGCGAATATACAGGCTCAAGTCCTAAAATATCGTTTATTTGACCGCTTGGCACAATATAGTCGGGATGAGTCATCTGGATTATATTATTAAAAACTTCTATTTTGCCGCTGATGATTTTTTCTGAACCAATAGCAAGATTTTTTGCGATGGATTGGGAATATACTTTGAAGAAAACAAGCGTAATTTCTTCCGTTCCATCGCTGCAAATGACTTTATACGGCTGTTTTTTTGTTTTGGGAACAATATGCTCGGTAATTTTTACTTTTATTGTTATTATTTTTCCTGACTGCGCGTTAGCGAGAGCGGGAGAGTATGTTCGGTCAATTATGTTATAAGGCAGATGCCACAAAAGGTCGACGACCTTATCTCCGGCAAGTTTTGAAACCAGCTTGGCATTTTTTTCTCCAACGCCCGTAAGGCTGGAGATAGAAGAAAATAGAGGAAATAAAATACCGGGTCTCATTTTATGCTGTGTCTATCTGTTGTTACTATTTGCTTATTTTATATTTTTATTTAAATATGTAAATATCGTTTAAAGTTGATAGTATAAAAATAAACTATATATTATCAGACAGAGGTGAGTAATGTTCTATGATATTGATAAGTTAAAAGGTTTTGGAATAGGGGCTGTTGTTGACGGTTATGACGCCGTTATAATTTCTAACTTGGCGGAAAAAGCTAAAAATGATATTTTATATATTGTAAGCGACGGAATAAAACTTAACAGAACTGCTCAAATGCTTCAATATATGAACCCAAAACTGGAGGTTCTATCTTTTCCTGCCTGGGATACGGTTCCTTATGACAGAATATCTCCAAACTCCAACATCATGGGCGCAAGAATTGAAACCTTATCCGAACTTGCGCTTAATTCGGAAAGCAAAAAACCGCGTGTAATTATCTCAAGCGTATCCGCAGTTTTGCAGAGGATTCCGCCGAAGAAAATTTTTCTGAACTCAATTAGAGAAATTAAAGTTGGAGGAAGGCTGGATTTTAACAGCTTTACCCATTATGCCGCAATAAATGGCTACATGCGCGTCGAGCAGGTTATGGAGCAGGGCGAGTATGCCGTCAGGGGCGATATTCTTGATATATTTCCGTCCGGGAGCTTTGAGCCTGTCAGAATAGATGTTTTTGGCGATGAAATTGAAAAAATAAGAACTTTTGACCCTATATCCCAAAGAACAACAGGGGCTTTAAAAAAATATACTTTTCAGGTTATGGGAGAGGTTATTTTAGATGAAAACACGATTAAGACATTCAGAAGCAAATATAGGGAAGCATTTGGGTTAAACGCCAATACGGATGAAATATATGAGTCGGTTTCGGCTGGTCAGAAATATTTAGGTTTGGAGAACTGGCTTCCGCTTTTTTATGAAGAGAGCAAACTGCCTACTATTTTTGATTATATCCCTCTGGCGGATGTTGTCGTCGGCAGCGAGGTTTTAGACGCGGTTAAAACAAAAGAAGACGCGATAATAGATTATTATCAGGCGCGCCTCGAAGCTCTGAAAATAATGAAAGATAAGGAAGACATATACAGACCCGTAAAGCCTGAAGCAATGTATTTGAACTCAGGCGGGTTTAACGAAATTCTTGAAAAAAAAGAAGCCGTTGGTCTTACGTCATTGAGCTTGAATGAGGGAGAAAAAATTTTTAACGCGGAAGTGGTTCCCGTCAGGGATTTTTCTCATGCGAAAAGTCAGGGTATCGGCAAGGTTTATGAAGAATTAAAAGCTTATCTTAACGAAAACAAAAAACTAAAACGCTTAATCTGCTGTCAGTCTGAAGGCTCCAGGGATAAGCTCTTCAGCCTTATGAGCGAGCATGGAATAGATAACTTAGGTTTTGCGGAGAGCTGGAAGGATGGCATGGAGAAAGCTTCCGGCAAAACTATTCTTATTGTTATGTCTTTGGATACTGGTTTTAAAGGCGAGGGTTTATGCATAATTTCCGAACAGGAGATATTGGGCGAAAAGCAGACAAGAAAAGTAAGGCGCAAAGCTTCCGAGGAGTTTATTGCCGATGTTTCATCATTAAATATCGGCGATTTGGTTGTTCATATTGAGCATGGTATCGGACGTTTTTTGGGTTTGGAGCAAATCGTTGCAGGGGGTGCGCCGCATGATTGTTTGAAGATATTATACGCCAATGATGACAAGCTTTTTGTTCCTGTAGAAAATATCGAGGTTCTTTCCCGCTATGGAATAGAAAATGAGAATGTTCATCTTGATGTTTTAGGCGGCGCCGCATGGCAGGCAAAAAAAGCCAAAGTAAAAAACCGTATAAGAGATATTGCGGAGCAGTTGATTAAAATTGCGGCGACAAGGAAATTAAGGCATGGAGAAATATTTATTCCTCCTTCCGGCTTATATGAAGAGTTTGCGCTGGGTTTTCAATATCAGGAGACGGAAGACCAACTGAATGCGATTAATGATGTTATAAGCGATTTAAGCTCCGGCATGCCTATGGACAGGCTCATTTGCGGCGATGTCGGTTTTGGAAAGACCGAAGTCGCTATGAGGGCGGCGTTTGTTGTGGCGGCTTCCGGCGCTCAGGTGGCTATTATAACTCCGACTACGCTGCTTGCGCGCCAGCACTATTATAATTTTAAGAAGCGTTTTGAAGGTTTTCCAATAAAAGTAAAAATGCTTTCGCGTCTGGTTACAGCAAAAGAAAGCAAAGACGTTAAGAAGGGGCTTAAAGACGGCGCGGTCGAGATTGTTATCGGAACACATGCTTTGCTTGCGAAAGATATGGAGTTTTGCAATTTAGGACTATTGATTATTGACGAAGAGCAGCATTTTGGCGTGGCGCACAAAGAAAAACTCAAAGCTTTGAAATCTGACGTGCATGTCATGACTTTAACCGCAACTCCAATTCCGCGGACGCTGCAGTTATCATTAACGGGAGTAAAGCAGCTGAGTATTATCGCAACTCCCCCTGTTGACAGGCTTGCGGCAAGAAGTTTTGTTATGCCTTTTGACGCGGTGATGATTAAAGAAGCAATTTATCGGGAGAAATTTAGAAACGGTCAGGTGTTTTTTGTATGTCCGAGAGTCTCCGACCTTTTTCAGGTTGAAGAGATGTTGTCGGAACTGGTTCCCGATATTAAAATAGCCGTCGCGCATGGTCAGATGTCGGCGAATTTTCTTGAAGATGTTATGAATGATTTTGCAGATAAGAAATACGACCTGCTTTTATCTACAACGATTATTGAGTCCGGCATTGATATGCCGACTGTAAACACTATGGTGATATACCGCTCCGATATGTTTGGTCTGGCGCAGTTATATCAGCTAAAGGGCAGGGTAGGCCGCAGCAAAATCAGGGGATACTGCTATTTTACCGTTCCGCAGAGAAAGAAATTGAACCCAATTGCCTGGAGAAGACTGAATATTTTAAAAGCGCTTGATAATTTGGGCGCTGGTTTTGCTCTGGCAAGCTATGATATGGACATAAGAGGTTCGGGAAATATTTTGGGAGAAGAACAGTCCGGGCATATTAAAGAGGTTGGAATAGCTTTATATCAACACATGCTGGAAGAAGAAATCGCGCGGCTGAAAGCCGGCGAGATTGGTGTTCTGGCAGAAGGAGAAGACTGGGTTCCTCAAATCAGCATAGGCATACCTATTATGATACCAGAAGCTTATGTTCAGGATTTGGGCGTAAGGCTTGGGCTGTACAAACGCATCGGCGCCTTAAAAGAAAGAGAAGAAATTCTTGATATGAAGGAAGAGCTGATTGACCGATTTGGAAAAATGCCGGACGAGGTTGAAAACCTGATGACGATTGTTGAAATCAAGCAATTGTGTAAAAATGCAAATATTGAAAAAATTGATGCAGGCGCAAAAGGAGCCGTGCTGACATTTAAAGACAATAAGTTTGCCAGACCAGAAAAGCTTGTGGAATTTATTTCAAAACAGTTTGGCTTGATTAAAATACGTCCCGACCAGAAAGTTTTTATTGAAAAAAATTTAGAGAGTTATAAAGTAAGGGTAGATACAATTAAAAACTATATAAACAAGATTGTTGAGCTGTTGAATGGATAAGAGAACAGAAATAGATAAAGAAAAACCTTTCTGCAACATGAGGGCAAATCTTCTTATTGACGGAAAATATCAGGACGAAGAAATTGCCGTTAATAATGTGTGGCACAAAGGCGTAAGCATATTTATAGATTTATATCTGCATGATTTGGAAAAGCCTCTGATTATTGATTCTCTCTATGTCAGAGAGCTTGAGGATTTATCAAAAGGCCTAGAATATTCGTCTGTTAAGGAATTTGTAGATACTTTTCTCAACTATAAATATGATAAAAAATCAAATTTTCAGGGAACAAAAAGCGATGAGAATGTTCAATATCTTGAAAGTTTGTATGATGATATAGCAATTTTGAAATTTATCGGTAAAATTGACGGTGAACTCTCGGAGATTAAGTATAAATCTATGGAAGACTATATTGCCAGAGTTAAGCCGGAAACAAAATCTCTTACCGATAATTATATAAGAAATTACATAATAAATGTTAACTCTTCAAAAGAAGATTTTTATAGAGCTTTGGAGACTATTGAAAATAAAAAGCCTAAAGAAGCCGCAAAATTATTTATGGAAGCGGCGAAAGTTGCCGCGTCTGACGGGTATATAAGCTATCCAGAAAGAAAATATCTGGCTGAAATAATGCAAACATTGAGAGAAAACGAATTTTCTCTCAAAGACTGCATAATATAAGTGTTTTTAGAAGTTGTATCTAAAGCCCAGAGTATATTCGTTTGAACGATTTCTGTCGCTTGAAGAAAAGTCTACATAACGATATGCCGCTCTAACGCCCCAATTTTCATCAAGATTAAATTGAATGCCGCCAGTGAAGCGAACGCCGTGCGCAGCGTCTTTATATGTTTTGCGTCCGACTTCTTTGGCAAAAAATTTGTATTCGCCAAAACCAATGCCGCCGATTAGTTCAAAATCTTCAGATATAGGCAGATAACCCAATAAATCGGCTCCAGCCGCCCAATGGTTGCTTGAGAATTTTGAGTTTGCCTGTCTGTATTTTGCTATGCTGGCTCTTTCAATAAAGCCTTCTAAACCGACATATCCGCCGACTTTAAATCCTGCGTTGGCTGAAAATACATTATAGTCATTTTCAATTAATTTGTGCATGCCGTGCTTCATGTTAAGATTTGAATAAGAATAGTCCAATCCGATATAAGGCGACATTTCAACATACATAGACGCTTCTGTACTGCCTGTTATAGCTATAGATAGAGCGGCTCCTGCCAGCAATAATGTTTTTTTCATTTGGTTTTCTCCTGTTTGAATTTTATTAAAACACATTATATGCTGATTTGGTAAATAAAAAACTAAAGGATGAATTAATTTTATAGGCGGTCTATTAAAAACTTTATTATTTCTTTTTTGTCTTTTGCTTTTTCCTGAACTTCCGTGTATGTTCCTTCAATGATGTCATTTACGCCGGGGTTGTTTTGTTCCTGGCTGTCAAATTCCTGCCGGAGTATCTTTTTGATATTTAATGTCACTTTCTTTTTTGCGTAATATATCGGGACTATCAAAGCGAATAACAACAATGACGACAGGGGCTTAAAGAATATCCATGGTATGGCGGTCAGCGATATTGTTATCATTAATGCCAATAAAAAAGTGACCTTATATCTTACGAACATCAGTTTTGTTTTTAGCGAAGGCATAAAAGAAAAAACAATATTAAACATTGATGAAAACAATTTTATCCCAGAAAAGATTAAAAACAGTCCGATAAAACGAAGTATCCATATTTTATAATCGTTTATGAAAAATGTGCCGGGGCTTTTTATTGCCGATTTATATTCATATATGGCAAAGCCTTCGTTTACAAGAATGAGTATTGTCGCAGAGATAAGAAAAATGACTCCAACGGCTGCAAAAAACAAGCCGTATTGCGTTTTTTCTATATATGAGAAGATGTTTTCTTTTTTCTGCATTTATTGTTCTTTTAATTTTTGCATAATTTTTATAAAAAGCGGTTTGGACAAGAAAAATCCCAATAACAGCATAATTATTCCAGAACCCAAGGCAGCCCAGATGACAATGTCGTTGGTTTTTAATTTTGAGGTCAGAATTTCTTGAAAAGAATATACGCCCTGAGCGGCGAGCGCAATGTTTCCATATTTTGTTTTATGCGGGATGATATATTCTCCGCGCTGTTCCCCGATGATTGTCATTGTTCCGACGGGGATGTGCAGAAATTCAACAATTAAATCTCCAATTTTGGGTTTTTGAATATCGTCAATCGTGTGATAAATATTGTTTGAAACATAGTATCCTGCAGGAGTTTGGCTGTGGTTGAGCATATATTTGTTTCTTGGGAACAATCTTTTATCAAAAAAATCTTTTGCGTCTGCCGAAGACATTTTGAAGCTGCCAATCGTTATATCATCGGCATATTTTGTTTGCGAAAAGAAAGGAAACAGGGGGTTGATAAATACTGGTATCATATTATGAATGGGATAGCTAAACCATTTTTTGGAGTAAGAAAATCTTCTGGTGCCGCTTTTATACCACTGGTACATTTCAACGTTGCGGGTCAGGGTTAAGCTTTTTGTGAATACTGGAAAAATATCATCCTCAAGGACGTTGTTTGTTTGTGCTTCCCCCACTATATGAACCAGTTTTCCGTCGTGTAGCTGGTCAATTTTCGAAGACGATACGGATACAGTCTCGCCAAGAGCCATTTTATATGCTCCGCCTTCGTTAAAATAAGTAAACAAAACTCCAAATAAAAGAAGCAGAGACGGAATGAAAAGCATTATGCCGATTATGCTGGAGATTGGATTAATTTCATCTTTATTTTTATCAGTGTTATTATTCATATTAATTATCTTATTGTAAATTGTAACTTTTTTAAAATATATTGATGATTATAGTATAAGTCTATATCTTTTTTTTGTTTTTTTGAATTTTTTGCTTGATTAATTTTGTTTTATTGGTTATAACCCATTTTGCTAATGGGCGATTAGCTCAGCTGGAAGAGCATCTCGTTTACACCGAGAGGGTCGGCAGTTCGAACCTGTCATCGCCCACCAATTAGAAAACCCTCCTTTATGGAGGGTTTTCTAATTGGTTTTTGTGTTTATGTTCAAACTGCCGTGGAGGCGGTTTTTTTTAATTGCCGCTACCTTGTTTGTGATAAAAAGTTTGCCAGCATTTGGGTGTATGCTTTTTCTTTGGGTTCGTCTTTATAGCCATATTTGGCGTGTTCGCCTTTGATAAGCGCATAGTAGGGATCTTTATAGCTGTAATGAAACACTTCGTATCCAAAATTTATAAAAGTGTCGTTACCGCTTGTCATCGCGTTGTATAAAACTCTTCTTGCTTTCAGAAAACCATCATATTTTGGTCTGAGCATATTTCGGTCATTTATGTTTTCATAAAATCTTGTATGCGTGGGTTCTGTCGGGTTGTCAAAATGTTTTTCTCCCAAATCAATGACTTTCCTGCTTCTTTTATCGAAAAGATAAACATCAACGGCTCCGCCTGTCGCGTGAATTGTCCATGTATTGGGATTGTTTCTGTCAAACCCCGCGGGGTCCGAGCAGTATTGTAAAGCAAATTCTCTCGCCTCTTTGCCGTACAGGTCTTTTTCATTGGCAATTTTTATAAAACAGTTGAATAATTGCAGCTGCGTTTTTGGTGAACGGTGAGCGTCATAGCATATAAGCTCAAGCGATAATCGGTCTAAAAGTTTATTGATAAGCTGCATTTTTCTAGCCACGCCTTCTCTGGCATAAATAATGCTTGGAGCTTCCAGAATATTTCTTTTATATGTCGGGTTGAACTGCGCCTGTTCAAGATAATATGGGACGGTTCTTATGCCGAAGTCCTTTAGGTTGACTAAGTTTTCCTGATTTTCGCGCGAATTAACATCCACAGGTACGCCTTTATATGCTCCGGCATTATGCAAAGGGATGTCCGGGATTGGGGTGAGAAGCCTGATTTTTTCTGCATCTTTTTCAATATCTAATTCTTCGAATTTTATTCTATTATTGTCGATGCTTTCAACCATGGTTCTATACCCTTGAAAAATAAGTATTAGTAATAAAGTATCATTAACACATTTGTTGTCAATATAAGTTTTTTGGTGCTTGTATTTACACTAAAAAACGAATAAAATAGTTAGAAATTTGTTGCTTTCCAGAAAGGGTATCTTATGAAAAATAAATTGTTGATAACAACTGCAATTGCTTGTTTAGTATCCGTTTTAAATGCTCCAAAAGCATCAGCGGATATAAATATCGGCGGGTCGTCTCTGCCAGTGAGTTCAATTAATAATCAAGTATATAATGTATATAACGGCGGTAGAATATATAGGTCTAGCGGTGATATTAGCATTACAAACGGCGGCGTTGCGCATCTTTCGAATGGAGGAACGATTGAAGCGTCTGGCAACGTAAACATTTCTGGAACCAATGGTACGCGCGACAGCGTTTTAATCTCGAATCAGGGAACGAACTATGTTGGGCTTTATGGCAGCATAAATACCAGTGACGGCGGCTGGGTAAAAGTTTCTGAAGGCAGCACTTTAATAGTTTTATCAGGATATGACTCTAAGAAAAAAGAAATCTTGCAAACAATTAATATCGGAAATGACGGCTCCGCGGAAATTCATGGAACTCTTAAAGGAAATGTAAAAGGAACTGGCGACGGTACTCTCGCCTTGATTGGAGAAAAAGCGAAGATAGTAGGCAGTGTAGCCAATATCGCCGATTTAGCTTTCCTTGGCAAAGAAGAAGGCATTGCTAAAAAAGGTTTGGCGTTGTCTAAAATGTTTGAAAAAGGATACAGCGTTGCCGATACTGGTTCTGTCAGGGTAACTAGAAATGCCAATCTTATAATTGACAGCGTTTTGTTCAAGAACTCTCAGGATGTTTATGGTCAATATGCTTCTACAAATGTTATCAACGGCGGTCTTGACGTCAGAGGCGGCGCAATGCTGACAATCAATAAGCATGTTCAAATCGGCAATCCTTTTGAAGAGCTGGTCGGCGAGTATGACGGAGTGCTTTATATTGACCAGAGCAGTACTGTTATCGGAAATAAAGCCAATATTACCGCCGCGGAAGAAGTTCAGCTTTTCACTGGCGCTGCGCTTAATATAAATGGCGGCATGCTGACAACGCAAACGTTTTCTACAGACGCTTCAAATGTGAAATTATCAAAGGCGGCAATATTTGTGGCTGATAATGCTGTAATCGATAATGGAAGCAATTTAACCGTTTTGGATACTTCAAACTTTGGTTCCGTAAAGGCAATCATGTCTTTGGAAAGTTATGGAAACCCTTACAGCGGTTCCACCGATAATTATAAAGCGGTCGTTAGGGATTCGGTTTTAACATTGGATGGGAAGTCTAAGCTGGAAAACTCGTTGTATGAAGTACAGATGAACAAGGGTAAAGTTAATTTCGTGCTGGTCGGCGCAAATACCGGCAAGACTTATCACGAAGCTGAGGGAGGCTTCGAAAGCGTTATGGATACTTATGACCGCGTTAAAGGCACAATCAATATTGTTAACTCTACAGTCAATATGAAAGGCACCGCAACTATTGAAAACAATATGCGCGGTAATGAAAATGATACCGGCAATGTTATAATTGACAATTCTACTGTCAATGTCTTGGGTAAAAATAAAATATTGGCGACAAATGCCGTTGGTTTCACTAATACAACTGTAAATATTGATAAAGGCAAATCTTTAGCGGGAAACAGCAAGTTTTTCATGCAGGGAGGAACATTGAATTTGGGCGGCATATTAGACGCGGAGTTTTATGGGGATACCAGTGTCAATATTACGGGTGCGGCGGCGAAGTTTAATAAAAACGTTATTGTTTCGAATATGGCGGTGAACGGGGTTAACTTAACTTTAAGTAAATTAATTGCCAAAGGTGCGAGTCTTAATATTGTTGATGATTTTACCCTGAATAATTCAAAAACAACGTTTGACGCAGATTCAAGCGTCGTTAGTTTTGAAGGTTTAATCGCTGATAAATCAACTCTTACCATGAAGAAAGCTTTAAATCTCAACAGCAATTTTAATCTTAATGATTCTGCGCTGACAGCGACAAAAGGCGCCGATATTACGGCCGCTAATATAAACATCAGCGGCGGTATAAGCTCTAAAAAGAAAATAACCCTCACGGATGTTCAAGTGCTTGCCCAGGATGATATTAGTATTACCGACGCAAATTTAATATTAAATAAAGGCGTGAATTTAGGAGCAGCTGGCGTAATTACAGTTTCAGGCGCGTCAATAATTGATGTTAAAGGCGATGCTGTGATTGAGGGACCGGCAATATATTTTCAGGACAGCGCAAAATTAATCATTGGCGCGGGAAAAAATGTTGGCAACGATAGCAGCACATTTACTATGGGCGGGAATTCTAAACTTGAGCTTAATGGAAAACTTTATGGGGATGTCAGCGGTTCTGGAAGCGATTCTATTTTAGATTTCAAAAATGCCAAAGCATCTTTATTCGGCGATATTTCCAATATGGGTAATGTAAACTTTACAAAAGTTACCGCCAAAGTTTCAGATTTGTACAGCGGCACCATGACTGGCATTGAAAATGTTAATTTGATAAACTCAAAATTGACGCTTACTTCAAACTGGGATGGGTTTGATAATTTGAATCTTAACACTTCGAGCATTTACTTAGGCGCAAGCACATTAACCGCTCTGTCAGAAGTTAATATTTCGGATAAATCTTCAATATTTTTGAATGTTAACAGCGCTGCGGAATATGGCAGAATTGTCGCTGATACGATTAATTTAGCAGCAGATTCCAAAGCCATTAATATGACTGTTACTTTGACAAAAGGAATTGACTTGGCTGATAATACCGAATTTAAGTTCTTAGATTATAACACAATTACAGGCAGTTTAAATAAAGTGACAATTTCCAATAATCGTTTCAAATTTACCGAAACGGATGTCGGTCAGTTTACAGTTGAGCAGACATCGACCGGCAAAGGCGTAATCGAGCGTTATTCTGGTCCAGTTTTTGGCGCTCTGGCAGCTAAATCTGCGGCGGACGTTTTTGTTGACAACCAGGCGGAATTTACTTCGGTTAAGCAGGCTGAACTGGCTGAAAACTTAAACGTTTTATCTCAGGCAGTTGGCGGCGAACAGCAATATGTAAATACTTTAAGGGCAGTTAATCCAGACGACACCGGCGCGGTTTCCAGAAGCGCGATTGAGGCTTCAAACGTTGTTTTGGACGCCGCGGCTAACCGCACAAGCAGCTCCGGCATAACTTCGGCTTCCGAGAGTTCGTCTTTTGGCGATACCGGGGTTAATGGTTATGCAACCTGGGTTCAAATGCTGGTAAATAAAACCAAGCTTGGCAACACAACCGACTATGAAGGTTTCAAGGGTAATACGACAGGTTTGGCGCTTGGAGCTGAAAAGCAATTGAATAAAGCGGCAAAAGCCGGCGTTGGTTATGCTTATACGCAGTCTGACGTCAAAAACTCTATCAGAAAAGTAGAAGCCGATACCAACAGCGTTATGTTATACGGCGAATATAAGCCGAATGACTGGTTTATCAATGCCGTGGCAAGCTACGGACGGTCTGATTATGACGCGAAAACAGCGGCTGCAAAAGCAGACTTTGACGTTGATGCGGCTGCATTAAAACTTATGACAGGTTATGACTTTAGATTTAATGCCGCAACTCTTACTCCTGTTGCCGGAGTTCGTTATACTCACCTGCGTCAGGATGCGTATACAGACAGCAATGATGTAAAAGTAAGCTCTGACAACAGCGATATTTTGACAGCTATTGTCGGTGCGAAGGTTAAACATAACCATGTGTTTGGCAACGGCATGAACGTTAGACCAGAAGCAAGGTTTGCGTTGACTTATGATATAGCTAACGACGGCATAAATTCTGCTGTCAGTCTGTCTAACGGTTCCGGGTACATTGTTGAAGGCAGAGCGCTTAACAGGTTTGGCTGGGAGTTTGGAGCAGGATTAACAGCTGATGTAAGCAATGATGTCGAGATGTCATTAGGTTATGAAGGAAAATTCCGAGAAGACTATCAAGACCACACAGGATTGTTAAACTTAAGATATAAGTTCTAGTTTGATAATAAATAAAAAGCTCATCCGACAGGCTGAGCTTTTTTCTTGAAGAAATTTATGAAAAAATGAACTTTACATAAATATGCGTCGTTATAATATATGTGTAAGGAGAAAAAAGATGGAAAATGTTTCAAACTTATTAAAAGAAGCAAAACCTTTATACTTTGCTCGGAAGAGACGCAATAACAGGATTAAGGCAACGCTGGGCATGCTTGTCTGCGTTCTTATGCTGGGTGTTTTTTATCCCGTATCTCAGCCATATTATGATGTGGACAGCGAGATTTATTCTATTTATACAGGTTCTGTCATTTCCGACATGGGCTTGCCGACGGATGAATATGGTTTGTTGATGGTTCTTTAAATGAAGCAGATTATTGAAAATAAAGGTCGTATAAGAGCCATAATCAAAAAGCTTACAGGTTCGTACAATGAAGATGTTGAGCAGGAGGTTTATATAAAAGCCTGGAAGAGTATGGATAGTTATAAGGAAGAGGGCAAATTTTCTCAATGGATTGGTATATTGACGGCAAATGTCTGCAGAGACTATTTTAAATCTAGACAATATAAAGCCTCTCAAAAACAAGTGGACGGCGAAGTTTTAGAAAAAGTGGCGGTAGGAGGCAGGCAGGAAGAAGCTTTAGACGCCAAAAGACGTCAGAAGATAATTCTTAAAGCGGTTGGCAGCCTTCCGAGAAAAATGAGAAAAATTGTAATTTTATTTGAGTTTGAAGAACTATCTTATGAGGAAATAGCAAAAAAAACAGGCTTGCCTGTGGGAACAATAAAATCAAGATTGTTTAATGCTAGAAAAATATTGAATGAAAAACTAAAATTCTTAAAGGGAGAATAAAAATGAAGAAAATATTATTTGCAACAGTATGTGCAACAACATTGTTTTTAGGTGCGGCAGCGATAAATGCCCAGGAGATGGTTCCACCTGCGCCACATGGAGAAATGACTCATCCGGCTCCTTGCCCATGTATGAAAGACGGTTTTGGTCATAAGGGCTTTAATAAGGGAGGAGAGTTTGATCATGAGAAGATGAAAGAAAGAATGGAGCAAAGAGCCGACAAGTTTGCCGACGAGTTAGGATTGTCTCCAGAGCAGAAAGAACAGGCAAAGAAACTTCATGAAGACGGTAGAAAAGAAATTGAGCCATTGATTAAGGAAATGAAAAATACCCGCGAAAAAATGGATGCTTTAAGAGATAAAAATATGAAAGATTTTGAAAATATTCTTACTCCAGAGCAGAAAGATAAATTAGAAAAAATGAAAGCGGAAAAAAAGCCGGAAGGAAAAAAGAAATGGTTCGAAGGTAAAAAAAGATCGAAAAAAGGCGGCAAAAAAGGCGAAGGAAAACCTGACCATAAAAAATAGTCCGATGTTTATAAAAACTATCTATACAAGCACCCCTGAGAAATCGGGGGTGTGTTTTATTTTATCGCTTCAAGCTTGAAAGTTCCGCGGCGGGATCTTTTAGACATAGCGTCATTTACGACAAAATTGAATAACGGGTCGTTTTTGTTTACGGTAATATCAATTTTTTTATAAAATGCTGCCAAGTCAGGAAATTCCTCAAGTTTTTTATTATCTAAAATACATTCCCTGTCAAAAGGAATAAGCGTTTCAATGCCGTATTCATTTCTTGAGTTTATTTCTTCAATTCTTTCATCAAGATTTTTTATAACCTTTTTATAATTTTCCTGACGCACAAGTTTGCCGACTTCGCTAAAATCAAATTCCACTGGTTTGATTTGGTCTACTTTAGGATATGGAGTAAAAGTAATTTCATTGGCGGCGCCTATATTTAATGTGCCAATAGGTGTTTCTATTCTTTCTCCAATTTTGCCTTTTGGAGCTTTATTGCCTTTTCTTTTGTGGCTGTATGGCGCATAGACGTGGGTTATCCTATATTTTTTCTGGTTCTCGGGATGATTTTTCAGCTTGTTTTCTTTATATTCTGATATTTTTTCATCCAAACAGCTTTGCGATACTTCAAGGTTTTCAGAAGCCGCGGTTTTTATTGGTAAAGAAAGCAAAAGAATGGAAAGCAATAGTTTATATGTATGTCTCATCTCACTACTCCGCAAAAATTGTTGTCAAAACAGCGATAGCTGCGCCGCGCCTTCAGATTTTATTTTTTCTTTCATCGGGGCGTTATAATTATTTGTTATACTATATTTTTTTCTTATCTCAAAAACCATTTTATATAAATTTTCTTTATATTCGTCTTTTCCGACCCAACCCGTTTTGTACATTGGCAGAAGGCTGTTGTAAAGATGTGGAAAGCTTTGTCGGATAAATTCAAAAAATGTTCCTTTTGTCGGTCCTCTCAGGTTTAATAATGCTACCAAAGCATAATGTATCCCGTTGTCTTTAGCCTGGGCAAACAGGCTGTTCAGGTTTTCGTATGAATCGGTAATGAAGGGTATTACAGGCATTACATGCATGCCGACTGAAGCGTTGGTTTTTCTAAATTCTTTCAGCATATTAAATCTTCTTAAAGACGATACGCCGTTTGGCTCAATTAATTTTCTGATATTTTCATCAGCGGCGGTTATTGTCGCGGCGACATTTACATAGGTTATGTCCGCCAGTTCGGCAATTAAGTCATAGTCTCTTAAAACTAAATCTGACTTTGAAGAAATGACGACAGGATTCTTGTATTTAATCATCAGTTTCAATACTTCGGGCATAAGCTTATAGTTCGCTTCCACCGGCTGATAGTTGTCTGTAACGCCGCCGAGGTTGATGATTTTCTTTTTCCAGCTCGGGCTTTTAAGCTGCCTTTCTAACGCTTCTACAATATTTGTTTTTACAAAAATCTCATTAAAATAGTCGTTGGAGTTTATATATTGATGAGAATAGAGGGCAAAGCAGTATTTACATCCGTGTCCGCAGCCGCGGTAAACGTTTAAATCCCAGTCGTAGGGCATGCTGCTTATTTTGTTGCATGCCGTTTTGCACCTTATTTCATTTATTTTTACCATCTCAATCGGTTTCTTTTTTGTTTATTTTATATACATAAAGATAAGAAAAATTATTTTTAAAATCAAATTCTTCAATAAGGTCCATATTTTTCATCTTAAATCTGTTGGATAAGACATAACTTCCATCCTTCAGCTCTTTATTGCATTTGTCGGAAAATCTTTGCATTATGTGAGGGATTAAAAAACATATAACGACATCCATGTCGGAGAAACTATATTTGAACATATTTTTTTTAATGATTGTCAGGTTGGGAATATTTCTTGCTCTGAACTTTGCGATTAGATATGGCAAAACCGCCCATTCAATGCCGATAAAATTGTGGTTGGGCGATTTTTTTGCCAAAGGAACAATCAGCGTTCCAATACCGCACCCCGCGTCAACAATATTGAGTTTGCTGTCGCCGGTCAAATGTTTTGTTATGTATTCGACTATTTTCTCATAAGCTTTTCCCGTGCTGATAACTATGGGGGGATATACCAGAAAACCGCTGGAGATAACGTAATACAGCATAAAAATTCCAAACACCGCCAGAATGCCCAGCGATATAATATCTACATAAAATGCCAGCATGTTTTTCCTTTCGTTTCAAAGTGTTAAAATATTCTAGCAGGATATGCGGTTAATACAAACAAAAAATATGTTATTTGTTGTATATAAAAAATAACTGTACTAGAATTATGCCTAACAGGAGGCGGGATATGGACAAATATTTTGAAGCTATAGATTTTGCGCAGAATGCTCATAAGGGGCAGTATAGAAAAGGAAGTCATACTCCGTATATTGTTCATCCGTTATCGGTGATGGAAATATTAATCAGGAACAATGCGAAGGAAGAAGTCGCAATTGCCGGCGTTCTTCATGATGTTGTCGAAGACACCGAATATACTCTGGAAGATATAAGAGAAAGATTTGGCGAACGAGTTGCGAAGCTTGTTAGTTATGCGAGCGAGCCGCATAAAGACGCTCCATGGAAAAACAGGAAAGAACATACAATCGAGCTTCTTAGAACTTTAGACGATAAAGACGCATTGTATGTTATTTGTGCGGATAAATATCATAATATATGCAGCATGATAAAAGATTATGAAATTCTTGGGGATATGCTGTGGAGCAAGTTTAAATATGGTAGAGAAGACCAAAAATGGTATTATAAAACCGTAGCCGAAATACTTTTGTCTCACGATGAGGAAGATGATTTTTTTAAAAGATATATGGAAAAAGTTAAAAAATTTTTTGGATGAAAACGATGACGGAATATTGGGATTTATACGATGTAAACGGCAGGCTTATTGATGCAAAAATGGTGAGGGACGAAGAAATTCCCGAAGGCGCGTACCATTTGTCGGTTAATATTTGGATTGTTAATTCTAAAAACGAAATTCTTATTCAGAAAAGATCTCCAAATAAAAAGAAGCTTCCAAATATTTGGGTTGAATCGGCTGGCGGCGCGGTTATCAGTGGGGAAAACAGTTTCGAAGGAGCAGTTAGGGAAACTGAAGAAGAACTGGGATTTAAACCTGATGTCGTACATTTGCAAAAAATTCATAATTTTATTTTGAGAAACAATACGTTGGTCGATGTCTGGATGTTAAGGCAAGACATCGACGTTAAAGATATGTATGTGGATAAAGAAGAAGTTTCGGAAGTTATGTGGGTGTCTTTCAACAAGCTTATGAAGCTTGTCAGGGAAGGGGTTTTTGCGCCGACAATTTTGCCTGGTTTGTTTAAGGTTATGGAAAATATTGCAACCCGCACTCATTTCGGCATATACGCATTGATTGAAAGAGAAGATTCCATCCTTTTAATTAAGAAAAGACGCGGTCCATACAGCGGGATGTATGATTTGCCCGGCGGAACTCCAGAGGGCGGCGAGACGGAAGTGGAAACGCTGGTTCGCGAGGTGAAAGAAGAAACTGGAAGCTATATTTCCGACCATAAGTTTCTTGGAGATGTTCATGTTGTTTTTGATGGTTTTAAAGAAGCGGATGGGCGCAAAGGATTTTTCTTTCATTCGGGAAAATTATATAAATGCGAGATAGAGGGAGAACCCCTTGACTGCATCTCGGATTTAGATTCCGACGGCGGTTTCTGGGTAAATAAAAATGAATTAAACAGCGGCAACTCTTCGGCTTTGGCGCTTTTTGCTTTGGAGAAATGATATGTCGGAAAAAATGCCAGCCGTTCGGGAGATAAAGAGTATAATCGGCGACAAACCTTTTGAGGCATGGGAGGCAATAGTAAAATATATTAACGATAAATATGTTATGGATATATTGTGGGATAAAGGTCGCAAAGAAAATATCTATGAGATGAAGTTTCGCAAAAGCGGCAAAACCCTCTGCGCAATGTATCCGAGAGATAAAAGCTTTGGCTTTATGATTATATACGGCAGGCTTGAAAGAGAAAAATTTGAAAATGAAAGAAGCGGATATTCCAAAGATTTATTGAAGATTTATGATGCCGCTACCACATATCATGACGGCAAATGGATAATGATTGACGTTAAAGATATGTCATATATTGAAGATATAAAAAATATGCTTGTTATAAAAAAGAAACCGAACAGGAAGATATAATATGGAGCTGGCGAAACCAAGTCTGGAATATAGAAAAAGTTTTATTGAGGCTGTTAACGAAGGTTTTTCATTCAGCAGCCTTAGAGATTTTACGGAAGAAGAAAAACAAAAAATAAATAATGATTTTGAGAGCTTTTTTAAAGAGAAATATGACAGGGTTTTCGCGCCCGCAAAGATAATTTGCGAAGACGGCAACTCGTATGATAAAGTTCCCGACACGACATACTGGCTGGTTGACGAGGGGGAGTTTATCGGGCAGTTTTCTTTAAGGCACTATCTTAATGATTTTCTTTTTATGCACGGCGGCAATATCGGCTATGTTATCAGACCTTCAAAAAGAAAAATGGGATACGCGACAAAAGGTTTGGGTTTGGTCTTGACTGAGGCAAGAAAACTCGGGCTTGATAAAGTGATGATTTCTGCCAAAGAGGAAAATATCGGCTCATGGAAGGCAATTGAGAAAAACGGCGGCGAGCTGGATAATGTCACAGCTATGCCATGGGATACGTCTGGTCCAAGGTTTAAGAGATATTGGATAAATTTAATAAATTAGGTAAGCGTTATGAATGATGATATATCAAATAATATTTATTTAGCCGAGCCTAATGCAGGTCATTATGAGGCTTTTATCGAAGCATGTGCAAAAATGCAGAGTTATCTTAATGACGATACAAAAGATGAAGTCGGACGCAGGGAAAGCAGCCGCTTTGTTTTTGCGGATAAGGAGCTGGGCGGTTTAACGCGGGAAGAATTTAACGAGAGAGTCGTAACATTATTTTCTGATAAAAGAAAGGACGAGCGGGACAGACCTGTCAGCCCAAGAGATTCGAGCAGAAAAATTTTGCCGGAGTATTTCTATTTTGTTATGGATGGAGATAAAATAGCCGGCTCTGTAACCGCAACTCCAAAGTTATTAAGCGAAAAAGACAAAGAAAACGGCGCAAAATCTTATGAAAAATGGAACAGCTTGTCAGAGAACGGGGTCAGGGTGGAAACTTCGACAGTTTTACTTGATGACTATAAAGGCAAAGGCTTGTCGGGAAAGGTTAAAAAAGAGTTTTTTGACAAGTTGCGTGCTTTGGGGGTTGAAGAGGTTGTCGCTACGGTTCTTGCCGACAATGAAAACTCAAACATGGCGCAAAAGAAACTTGTTGATAGATACGGCGGCAAGTCTTATAGAGTCGAAGCTTGGGATGAATCGGCGGGCAATATTAAAATTGAAGCCAACAGATATTTAGTAAGCACCGATACTTCCGGCAATGGAAAAGAGGCTTATAGAAATTTAAATAATGAAGCTTATATGGAGCAGGTAAAGGCAAAAAAAGCGGTTGTCGAGGCAATTAAAAACGGAACTGCGAAAGTGTCTGTCGATACCAAAGCCTTACATCAAAACAGGTCTGCAAATCAGCCCTTGGTTAGAAGAGAATATTTCAATAGTTAATGATATGCGAAAAAATAATGAAAATAAAAAATATAAAAATAACTAAAACAGCGATATTTTTGTGGATTGTCGCTATAACAACCGCTTTTTTGGTTTATGATTCGAGGTTTAACAGCGTGGATTGGCGGACAGCGAATAGAGAAACATCAAATCAGGCGCCGGACCCAAAGGTTGAGAAAGGCGCTGTGGTTCAGGTATATTATGCCCGCACGTATAACTGGAGAGGATATTTTGCTGTTCATCCCTGGATAGCGGTGAAGAAAAAGAATGAGGATTTTTATACAACATATCAAGTCGCCGGTTTTTATTTAAGAAGAACGGGAAGCTCGGTTTTGGCGCAAAAAGATATTCCAGACAGGTATTGGTTTGGAAAATATCCGACATTGATGCAGACTCTTACGGGAGAAGAAGCCGAAAAGGCGATTCCAGAAATTGAAAAGGCGGTAAAATCATATCCGTATGGTAATATTTATGAGTTATGGCCTGGTCCTAACAGCAACACGTTTATATCTTACATAATTAGAAATGTTCCAGAGCTGACTGTGGAGCTTCCGCCCAATGCTTTGGGCAAAGATTTTCTCGGGTATACAAAATATTTTGCAAAGTCTGAAAGCGGCAGAGGGTATCAGTTTTCGATTATGGGAATGTTCGGGGTTACAATTGGTCCGGCTGAAGGAATAGAAATCAATATCGCAAGCCTCGTTTTTGGGGTAGATTTTTTAAGCCCGGCAGTAAAGCTTCCGTTTATCGGCAGAGCAGGTATGAAAGATAAACCTTTGTAGCGGTCTGATTATTTGGTTATGCTGTGCAGATAAGCAACGGCGTCCAGACCAGCCTCGCATCCGTTTGCCGCCGCGGTTATTGCCTGCTTGTAACGCGGGTCGATTACGTCTCCGGCAGCGAAAATGCCTTTAATGCTTGTTTGAGTGGCTGGCTTTTCAACAACAATATATCCGGCTTCATTAAGCTTGATTTGGTCCTTGAAAACATCAGTGTTCGGCTTATGCCCTATCGCAACAAAAACTCCGTCGACCGCGATGTCTTTTATTTTTTCTGTTTTAATGTTTTTTATTTTTACGCCTTTTACATAAGCCGGCATTTCGGCGCCGTATATTTCTTCTACGCTGCTGTCCCATTCAACTTTTATTTTCGGATTGGAAAGAACCCTGTCAATCATCACTTTTTCTGCTCTTAGTTCATCTCTTCGGTGGATTATAGTTACAGATTTTGCCAGTGTGGAAAGGTGCAGGGCTTCAATAACCGCGGCATTTCCCCCGCCGATTACAGCCACATCCTTATCGCGGGAGAAAAAGCCGTCGCAGGTGGCGCATGCGGATACGCCGTAGCCAAAAAACCTTTCTTCTCCGGGTATATTGGCTTTTTTAGCCGACGCGCCGGTAGCGATGATTATGCTGTCAGCAAGATATGTGTTTCCAGATTCGGTTTCAAGTTTGAACGGGGGATTTTTGAAATCGGCAGATTTAACATGGTCAACAACGATATTTACACCCAGGTTTATACATTGTCTGCTCATTCTGTCCATTAGTTCTCCGCCGTAGATTGGTTCTGGAAAACCGGGAAAGTTCTCAATTTCTGTTGTCTGAGTAAGCTGTCCTCCAGTTTGAAAACCTGTAATGAGCAGGGGTTTTACCCCCGAGCGGGCAACATAAATCGCTGCGGTATAACCCGCGGGACCAGAGCCGATAATTACTATTTCTGTTTTAGATTCTGCCATTTAACCAGTTCCTTTTTTACTAAATTTTTTTAGAGTTTTTAGCTAAATAATCCGCTATTCCTTCTGGAGTTGGTTTTAGCGCTTCTTTTCCTTTTTGCCAGTTCGCAGGGCAGACTTCTCCATTTGTTTCGGTAAATTGCAAAGCGTCGATAACTCTCAATGTCTCGTCTACATTTCTTCCGATAGGCAGGTCATTTATTGTGGCGTGCTTGATGAAACCGTCTTTATCGATTAATAGAGAAGCTCTCAGCGCGGCACCTTCCCGATTTAAAACTCTGTAACTGCGGGATATGGATTTATTTATATCAGAAACCAATGGAAATTGTAAATCGCCAACTCCGCCTTTTTCCACAGGCGTTTTCTTCCATGCAAGGTGAGCGTGTTTAGAGTCGATGCTTATGCCGACGATTTTTACATTTCTTTTTTCAAACTCTTCAATTCTGTTGTTGTGGGCAATGATTTCTGTCGGGCATACATAAGTGAAATCGGCTGGGTAAAAAAATATGAGACCATAACTTCCGCCTAGATATTTGCTTAGGCTGAAATTATCGACAATAGAATTATCCCGCAACACCGCGGACGCAATAAAATCCGGCGCTTTTGTCGTAACCAGTGGAGAAATTGGACCATAAGGGAAATCGTCCAGATTCAAAAAACCTTTTAACTCATCTTCCGTAAAATTTTCCAAGTCAAAAGGAAGGTTATATCTGCCCTTGTTCATATCTTGTCTCCTGAAAAAATTTGAAGCCAGTTTGGTAACTAGCTTCAATATAGTAATGAATTTTGTTATTACAAGAAAGTATATAACTTTTTATTTAAGTTCTATACTAAGCTCTTGATTTTACTTATATTCAATATTTAGTATTTCAAAAGACTTTTTGCCGCCTGGGGCTATGTATTCGACAACGTCTCCGATTTCTCTTCCGATGATTGCTCTTGCAAGCGGGGAAGACAATGAAATTTTATTTTTTTCAATGTCCGCTTCATAATCGCCGACTATCTGGTAAGAGCTTTCTCTGTCGTTGTCTTCGTCAACTAAAAGGACAGTCGCTCCAAAGCGTATAACGTCTGTGTTAACTTCTTTTGGGTCTATTACCTGCGCTCTGCTGATAACAGCTTCAAGCTCTTTAATTCTTCCTTCTATAAAGCTTTGTTTTTCTTTTGCCGCGGCATATTCGGCATTTTCGGACAAATCCCCGTGAGAACGGGCTTCATCAATAGCCGCAATGATATTTGGTCTGTCATTGTATTTTAACTTCTTTAACTCTGCTTCCAAAGCAACGAAGCCATCTCTAGTTAAAGGAAACTTTTCCATTTTAACGCTCCTAAAAAACTAATGTTAGTGAATTTTATTAGTAAGAAAATAGACTGTGAAAAGTTTTTCAATTCACAGCCTATTATCATAAATCAATGAGAAACGTATATCATACGAAAAAAGATATTTCAAGACTTATTTTTTTGGGGAACTTTGAAATATTGGGTATACAAATAATTTCTAATCTGTAATAATCGCCGTAAATAATTGTAACGGTAGTTTTTTGGAGATAAATAGATGAAAAAAATTTATATGGTTTCTATCGCGGCGGCAACAATGATGTTTGCGGGAAATGCTTCTGCCGTTGACAGCACCGGCTGCGGTCTTGGTTCTATGGCTTGGCGCGGACATGAGGGGACAATTCCTCAGGTTGCAGCTGTTACGACAAACAATGTTTCTTTTAGCAGCCAAACTTTCGGCATTACTTCTGGCACATCTGGGTGCGACCCACAAGGACGTATCAACGGCGGAACGGGAAGAATGGTTTTTAATTTTCTGCAAAACAATATGGAGCAGTATGCTCTTGACGCGGCAAAAGGAAGCGGAGAAACTCTTGCGACCTTAGCTGGCATTTTGAATGTTGACGAAGCGGTTTTGGCTTCAAAATCAAAAGAAAATTTTGCGGTGCTTTTCCCAACTCAGGATGCGGATGCAGTTTATGTGACAGTTCAGCTTCTTGAAATTATGAAGGCATAGTTTGATTGTTTTTGCGTCACTCTATATGTCTGATATAGAGTGACTTTTTATATTTAAAGGCTTGTAGTATGCTGCGTTGTTGTTTTATCGTTTTTTTAGTTTTGATAACTTTTGTTAAACAGTCTTTTGCGCTGGAAGTTGATGAATTTGCGTACAGCAAGGACTGGCTGGCGGTTGTTCATTATCAGGAAAAAATGTTTGGCGGCTATAAGAGCAGCATTGATTCAGACAGTTTTTTTGTAAGCGGCGAAGGCAAGACTAACCCAAAGAAAGAGCTGGAAGAAACTATTGAGCTTTTTAATTCTGCCAATGTTTCGAGAATATGCCATTTTCCCGCGCGTCATAAGCTTCTTACAAAACATGGTTTTATTGATGCGAAATATCCTAAATGCGCTGATTATAACAGTTTTTATTCCGATTTAAGACCTTCCGGCGTTACACTGCTGTTTACCGACGCGTATATGAACAATCCTTCGTCTTTGTTTGGGCATACGCTGCTTAGGATTGATACAAGCCGCAAGGGAACCCAGCTTTTGGCGCACGGCGTGAACTATGGAGCTTTTGTCGATGAAGAAACGGCAAACCCAATGCTGTTTGCCGTTTATGGTTTGACTGGCGGGTATATGGGCGGTTTTACCGTGAAGCCTTATTATGACATAATAAATCTTTATAATAATATAGAAAACAGGGATATATGGGAGTTCGGTCTGGATTTGACGTCTTATGAGCTTGATTTGTTTGTGGCTCATCTATGGGAGCTTGGACACAGCCAGACTCCGTATTATTTTTTCACTAAGAATTGCTCGTATATGCTTATGGAGCTTTTAGACGCGGTAAGACCAGAGCTGGAACTTTCCAAAGAGTTTCCGCTGCATACGATTCCTTTTGATACGGTTAGGGTTGTTGACAGCAGAGAAGGCATGATAAAAACTGTTAATTACAGACCTTCAAGGCAGTCAAAAATTAAGAATCAGTACGAGCAGATGAACAGCAGGCAAAAAAAGGCTTTGCTGAGAATCGTCAAAGACAGCGAATATAACTTTGAAGAGCTAAATGATGAAGAAAAGGCAGGAGTAATAGAAACAGCTTATCAGTTTGTCCAGTATCAAAATGTTGAAAAAATCCTGACCAGAACAGAATACAGAGAGAAAAGCTTTACATTGCTCAAGGAAAGAAGCAATTTGAAAAGCGAGGCAAATTATGAGCCTTTGGAAAAAGGCGAAACTCTTATAAAAGCCCATAAATCGGCAAGGCTTTCGCTGGGCGTCGGTTCAAGAAACGGCGAGAATTTTCAGGAAATTATGTTCAGACCGGCATATCACTCGTTAATTGATAATACTTACGCGTACTTAAAAGGCGCGGAGATTAATTTTCTCAATATAACTGCCAGACATTATGACAACGGAAACAAGTATGTTCTTAATAATGTTGATTTGGCGGGTATTAAGTCTTTGTCTCCGAGGGATTCACTATTTAAGCCAATATCTTATACAATAAATGCTTCTATTGACAGAGAAATGAACCCTGTCAGCGAAGAGGAAGGATATGTTTTTAATTTAAAGGGCGGAGCAGGAGCTGCTTATGAGCTGCATAAACGGCTTTGGGTGTTTATGCTCTTGAATGCTCAGGTCGCTTATGGAGGATTTCTTGAAAGAAATCAGTGGGCTGGAACAGGTTTAGGAGCTGGAGTTATTTCGGATTTTGGTGATTTTCGCATAATTTTAGGCGCGGAAAATATGTTTGCGACAAGCAAATATGCCAGCAAGATGAAGTATAACGCGGAGGCTGCTTACAGCATAACGGAAAACTTTTATGTATCTGCCGGCTATAACTACTGGGATAATTATGGCAAAGATATAAATGAAGTGAAATTTAGTATAAAATACCATTTTTAGCACTACTTACTAAAGTTAGTATTGTAAATTTTCTTATGAATATTTAAAATAATGTTATTATGCTATAATTATATTTAGAGGTTTAACATGAACAATTTATCAACAAAGCCCTCATTACTTTCTTTCTTTCTTTCTTTCTTTCTTTCTTGCGCGAGCGCAAATTCTGCGACGCTTACTATAACGGGAGATGTTGATTTGCCTTCTGGAGGTACTTATTCCGGGAGTGTTTATGGCGTTTCAGTTTCAACGGCAAATGGTTCTAACCCATGGAAACTTACAACAGGCGGA
Source organism: Lactobacillaceae bacterium (assembly GCA_031271345.1). Classification (GTDB taxonomy): domain Bacteria; phylum Pseudomonadota; class Alphaproteobacteria; order RF32; family CAG-239; genus JAQWBS01. The sequence continues at coordinate 409,138 of JAISVX010000003.1, read as the reverse complement.
GATTTGAACTTATCAACCAGCCAGTTTGGTATTAGGGCATATTCTGGTTCAAAACTGGAGATAAGCGGAACTTCTAATGGCAAAAAATTGATTATGAATTCGTCATCAAATTCTAGTGGTGTTACTGGTTTATATGTTGATAGCGGAGTAGGGCTTACGATAAAAAATATGGATATAGAATATATATCCAATACTATGCCGGCTACTTCGGGAAGTTCTGCGAATGCGCTGCTTATTAATGGCGGTTCGACGGTTAATTTAATAGGAAATACATCCGGCGCGAATACGTTGAAAACTAACAGCAATATATCAAACGGTAATAGTGTTATATCGCTTTATACACGGGCGGCAAACTCTACAATTAATATTGAAAACATGAGCATTGAGTTTAAGGGTAACAGAGCGTATGACAATTTAATCGCTATAGGCACTTCCGGCGGTGCAAATAATATCATTAATGTTACGGGAGTTGAAAACGGTTCCAATAAACTTGACATTACGGGAAATACTTCGACAGCCGCAGGTTTTAGGGGCATATATAATAGCGCTCAATATACTAACTCTGAAATTAATATTAAATATATGGATATTGATATTAGCGGGAATGCGGTTGCGGCGGCAGCGACAAACTACGGACTTCAGAATGTTAGAACTATGAACATTATCGGTTCCGCAAATAGAAATATCTTGTCGATAAGAAATAATACCGGCGGTCAGGTGCTTGGCATGTTTAATTCGGCTGGCGCGTCTGCGGCATTTAAAAATATGGATGTATACAGCAAGGGAAACGCATATTTTGCCGTTGTTATGAACGCGGCGTTCGACATGGATAACACGGTTATTAATATGGAAGACGCAAACGCAGTATTTGCAAATAACTCCAGCATATCAACCATTAATGTAAAAAATGGAAGTAAAATCTATACTCTCGGCGGAATGCTAATATATACTTTTGGAGGGGCGACAACAAATATAAATGTCGACAAATCTTATATAAGCGGACATACGACATCCGCAAGCGGTTCAAAGAACAATATTAAGCTGGAGAACAGCAGCGAATGGGCGATGAAAAAAACTTCTGTTTTAGGAACCTTAACAAACAGCGGCAGCTTGGTGGATATGCGCAACAGCGGTTCAGGAGCATTTAATACATTGACCGTTGGCGATTATGTAAGCGCAAACGGCAATATAATAATGAATGTGGAGCTTGGCGATGATGCCAGCCTAACCGATAAGTTAGTAATAAACGGCGGCGGAAATGTAATCGGTTCTACAAAGATAGAAGCGATAGTCGTGGGCAGCAACGGGAATGACCCTGAAAATAATGGAATAAAGATAATATCCGCGGAGAACGGCACGACAATAGCTGATAATGTTTTCAGTCTTAAGGGTGATCAGGTGGATAACAGTGCTTATATCTACAAGCTGTTTCAAGGAGATGTGGACGGAGTCGATACCCAGTCATGGTATTTGAGGTCGACAGGCGTGTTTAGCGATGTGGCAAAGGTGATAGCTAACGAGCCAACCGCAATAGTATTTATAGCAAAAACAGGAATGAATTCGCTGCAAAAGAGACTGGGCGAGTTAAGAGAAAACAGCGGATTCGATAATGACGGCATTTGGGTAAGATCTTATGGCAAGGATTTAAGCGTAAAAGATAAGATAAAAACCGATATGGTTTTATACGGTACTGAAGCTGGATATGATCATAAGTTTTATTATAACGGCTATAAGGTTTATGCAGGCGGAATGGTGGGTTACGTCAAGAGCGATGACATAGAGAACAAGCAGCATAACTCGGCAAGAGACGGTACAGGTGATGGAGACGCGGTAAGCGTCGGTGTTTACGGCACAATCTTGACGCCGAGCTACTGGTTTGTTGATATGGTTGTAAGAAACTTCTGGGAAGATTTGGATTTAACCAGTTACAGCGCTTCTAATTTGCCGATAAAATACAATCTGGACCGCATGATAACAGCATACAGTATTGAAGTCGGCAAGCAGTTGGGATATTGCTTTGCCCGCAATGCGATAATGACGGTAGAGCCTAAGGTGGAATTGATGTACGCTCATGCCGATGCGAAGAATTTTACAAGCAATTTTGGCAATCATATCAGATATGGCAACACAGACGCTTTTTCAACAAAGGCATCATTGAAGCTGGGATATAAGAAACTTTATGGCGACAAAGTGGTAGAACCGTTTGTTCAGGCGGGAGTAATAGAAGAGTGGGCTGGAACTACAAATGTGATTTATGACGGCGCGAAATATAAGTCGGAAATGAACGGCACGAGTTATGAATTCGGCGGCGGTTTCAATATGCAGGTCAGCGAAGCCGCGTCGATATATTCTGATGTTATGTATGAGACAGGAGGCAATATTAAAGCGCTCTCAGGCAATATAGGCGTCAGGTATACCTGGTAAAATTTAAGCAGCCACCTTAAAGGTGGTTGTTTTATTTTAAAAATAATATATAACGTTAATTAATGAAGTTTATTCGGGCATTTGATTATGGGCAATGGGAAAAGAGTTTTAGCGGGATTAAGCGGAGGAGTGGATTCATCTTTAGCAGCTTTGTTATTAAAAGAACAAGGTTATGATGTTATTGGTGCAACGATGGCAATTTTTGATAAGTCTGGTCCAATAGGGCGAGCAATTGGAAATGCATGTTATGATGCTCATGAAAAAGATGATATAGAAGAAACTAAAGCTATAGCTGCTAAAATCGGCATACCTTTTATTGTTTGTGACTGTGTTGATGATTATAAAAAACTGATTTTAAAATATTTTAGAGAAGAGTATTTGGCAGGAAGAACACCAAACCCATGTGTGAAGTGCAACTATTTAATGAAATTTGGCATTCTTCCTGAAATGGTAAAAAAACAGGGAGTAAATTTTGATTTTTTTGCAACCGGGCATTATGCTCAAGTTGAGTATTCTGACGAGTATGAGCAATATGTGCTTAAAAAAGGAATTGACCCTAAAAAAGACCAGTCATATTTTCTCTATAGGTTATCACAGGAGCAGCTATCAACGATAATTTTGCCAATGGGTAAATTTACTAAAGCAGAAACCAGAAAAATGGCAAAAGAACGTGGTTTGGAAGTTCATGATAAACCTGATAGCCAAGATTTTTATTCTGGTGATTATAATGATATTATAGGCGAGCCTGAAAGAGAAGGAAATATAGTTGATAAAGAAGGCAATATTTTAGGCAAGCATAAAGGGTTTTGGAATTATACATTAGGACAGAGAAAAGGTCTTGGAATTGCATTTAGTGAACCGTTATATGTTATTGGCTTAAATCCTAAACAAAATGAGGTTATTGCAGGTATTGAAGAAAATACTTTCAATAAAGGGTGTATAGTAAAAGATGCTAGTTTTATTCTGCCTATTCCTCAAGGAGGAGAAAAGCTTCAGGCAAAGATACGTTCATCTCAACAACCATGTGAAGTTATCATAACCAAAGCAACTGAAAAAGAGTTTGAAATTGAGTTTGTTAATATGCAAAAGGCTGTTGCTCCGGGACAGTCTTGCGTGCTTTACAAAAATGACTTAGTAGTGGGCGGCGGTATTATAAGTGCAAGAATATGATGTTGCAATAATTGGCGCGGGACCAGCTGGTTCAATGTTAGCAAGGTTTTTGGGAAATAAAAGCCTGAAGACAGCTTTGATTGACGCAAGAAACCTTGATAAACCGTACGAGGGAAAGGGCTTGATAAAAAGCTGCGGCGGCATGCTTGCTCCTGATGCTCAAAAATTTTTAAAATCTCTAAAAATAGAAATTCCGGCTTATATACAAGACGATATTCAGCCAAAATATGTCAAAACTTATGATGTTCAAAGCAAGCAGACAAGAAGATATGGAAGAAACTATATAAATTTGGACAGGGAAGCTTTTGACAGGTTTTTGCTTGAAGGGATAAAGGCTGATAATTTTTTTGGCTTTATGGCTAATGACATAAAAAAAGAAAACGGGCATTTCATTATAAACGATAAAATAAAGGCAAAAATACTTGTCGGCGCAGACGGCTGCCAATCAAAGGTCAGAAGAGTTTTCTTTCCTGATTTGGGGGTCAGAAAGTATATATCAATCCAGGATGTTTTGGAAAATCAGCTGTCTAGGGAATACGAATGTTATTTTGATGAAAAAATAAGCGACTATTATGGCTGGAGTCTGCCAAAAGGAGATAAAACCTTAGTGGGTTTTGCCATAAAAGAAAAAGACAATGCTTTGGAAAAATTTGAAAAGTTCAAAAAAGCCAAAGGCTTTGGAAAAGAGATTGAAAGGCAGGGTACGCTTATTTTAAGACCGGGATTTTTTCATAAAATAAGCTGTTATGAAAACCTGTTCCTTATAGGCGAGGCGGGAGGATATATCAGCCCAAGCTCCGCGGAAGGCATAAGCTACGCGTTTAAAACGGCTAAAATATTGTTTGACAGCAATTTTGATGTAAAAACTTTTAAGAGAAAAATGTTTAAAATTCAGTTGAATATTTTTTATAAAAACCTAAAATCTCTTATTATGTATGTGCCGTTTTTTAGAAAAATGGTAATGCGTTTGAGCATTTTTAACTAACTTTGAAAGGACTATAATGGCAGAAATTGAAGATACAGGATTAAAGCCGCTGCTTATTTTTGTAAGCATACTCTGCGCTGTTATTATGGTTGCTATCCTTATGGTTGAAATTGATCAAGAGCAGATGGATGAGATTATGGCTGCAAAAGAAACCAGTTTTAGTTTTACAAAAATGTTTGCTTACGCCAAATATTATTTATCCAGGTTGATTGGTTTTTTGTTCGGAATTGATTAGACTTAATTCAAAACGGTCTTTTTTGCCCAATTGTGCTGTCGCTTCCGATGCTCGTATGCTCACGTGCTAATAATGTACGCTCCTTTCGCCTAAGTTTGCCGCAGTTGCTTTGCTGCCCTTGCTTACCAAGGTGTTACAAAGCTTTTGCAGAGAAAAACATAACTTAATGTTATGTTTTTCCTTAGCGAGACTGTTTCGGGTTTCCCTCCACTTAAGCAAAAAAGACATCTTTTTGAAACAAGTCAATTAAAAAACTGTTGACAGGAAAATAATTAAATGTATATTACGCCTAAATAAAGTTTGTTAGGATTGGAAAAATGGCAAAGAAAACAATAAAATTAAAAGTTAAAATGGAAAGTACAGCAGGAACCGGCACTTTTTATCTTGTTGAAAAAAATCCGAAAACTCATCCTGAAAAGATGAGCATGAAAAAATATGACAAGAAAACTAAAAAGCATGAAGAGTTTGTTGAAAAGAAATTAAAATAATTTCTTATCTGGTTTTTATACGGCGCCTTTTAGGCGCTGTTTTTTTATATAATATTATGATTTAAAAACAACAAAGCCGTACTTAAAAGTACGGCTTTGTCTGTGTCGCCTTTTCAGGCAGGATCTTACTTCTTGGTCGCGGCTTTGGCTTTTGCTTCGCTGATGATGCTGAACTTCCTGAGCGCCGTCAGATATTCGATGTCGTCGGCGCTGAGAGCGTCGTTCGCCATGAAAGCCCGGCAGAGCTTGTCGTCGGACAGCACATATCTCATCTGGAGAGGAGATCTGTAGCGACCCGCGATGTGGAGTTCTCCGCTTTCGTAGCCCTGAATCCACTCGAGCAACTGCGGCATCTGCTGCTTGTAGCCCTCGGGATAAAGTTCGGCAACTTTCTCTGCTCCGTACTTCTCCAACAACATGGTGAAATTGACGGGGTGGCAGAGCTGCTTGCTGATACTGCCCTCGGGAAGGATACCCTCGTAGATGAGGAAGCCTTCGATGTTCGGGTTGTAACAGCCGATAGCGCCGACCATGTTCAGAAGTGTTTCTTTGTTTCTCAGGTAGAGCAGGTTCTCGATGATCGGCAGGCGGAGCTTTTCTTTTTCGTTGAGGCGTTTTTGCGCCTGTACGAAGAATTTTGCCAGCCCTTCCGCCGAAGCGTAGTCCATCGTGTCGATGAACGCGTGGTTGTTCGCCTTGTTGAAGCTGATGTCCAGACCGAACGCGTCGATGAGGTACTGAGCCAGCTCGGGGCTGATGAACGCGTCGTAACCGTGTACATTCTCCACCAGCTTGTCGGTGATGAACATGAACAGGTCTTCGTGTTCGACGGTCCAATGAACCTTGCGTCCGCTCTTGCTGAAATACATCATGAAACCGTGCAGCAGGGCTTCCCGTTCTTCCTGGGTCGCGTAGTCGAACAGTCCTTCGATGTGGTCCACGCCGCTTTCGTTTTCGTTTGCATTGAAATACTTGTCGTCGTAAAGGGCGACGATTTCATGCAGACCGAGAGCAAGGGCGATTTTCAGCTGGTCGCGGGCGTCGATTTTCGCGATACCGTCGGGCGAGATGAGGAACTTCCTGGTCGCGCTTTCGTACGCTTTACCGAAGTTCTTGATGTACTCCTCGTCGTAGTTTCCTTCGCGTACGTTTCTGCGCATCGTAAGGATGTCGAGAAGTTCGTCCGCCTCGACGAATTCCACACGGTTTACATGTTTGATAGCTCCGTAATCACCTTTGGTGAGAGCTGACGCGCGAAAAAGGTTGTTTTCGCTACCACGGTTACCTAACCAGAAACCGAGCTTCCTGAAAAAATTTTGATACTTCATGTTTTTTGTAATTTAAGAATTAGACATTTAGTGAATTAATTGTATGGTTTGATGTTAGACAGAATATATGAGAAAATAGACAAAGTCAATGTTTTTTTTCGAAAATTTTAAAAAAAATGAATTATTTCTCTAAAGGATGGGATTTGTTATATTCTTTTTTCAGCGTTTCAATTTGCACGTCTGTATATCTTTGAGTGGTAGAAAGCGACGAGTGTCCCAGCAGTTCTTGGATTGAGCGCAAATCTGTTCCTTCTGCCAGAAGATGTGTCGCAAAAGAATGTCGAAGAGCGTGAGGGGTGATGTTTTCAGGCAGATTTAACTGTCGGCGAATCTTTTCCATCTTTCTTTGAATGATTCTCGGGCTTAATCTTTCGCCGCGTTTTCCTATGAATACAGGTTCTTCAAGCTTTAGTTCGTATGGGCAGACCGACAGGTAGCTGTCAATGTTTTCCGTTACGATGGGAAGAATAGGAACAATTCTTTCTTTATTTCCTTTACCTTTGATTTTAATGAAGCTTTTATTGGAAAAATCGCCAATATTTAGGGATAAAGCTTCAGATATACGGAGTCCGCATCCGTATAGCAGAATAAACACGGCTAAATCTCTTAAATCCTGCCAGTTGTCTTTTGCCTGCTCTTTTAGATAATCGATAAAATTAAATGTATCGTCTATTTCAAGCGCTTTGGGAAGAACTTTGTTCTTTTTTGGAGCGGAAACAACTGTAATGGCAGAGTTTTTTAAGATTTTGTGAGTGTCTAAATATTTGAAAAAGTTTTTTACTGTCGAAAGCTTTCTGGCAATGGAGCTTTTTTCAAGATGGTTTGCCGCCTGCTTGGATAGGTAGCTTCTAAACTCTCTAATCTCAAGGTCTTCAAGCTCTTTTAAATAGGCTTTATGCCCGGTGTAGCTAAACATAAACTTGAGAAAAGCGGACAAGTCTCTGCAATAGGAATCCAACGTATGCTTAGAATATCCTTTTTCATTTTTCAGCCAGCTTGCCCATTTGTGTATGATCTCAAGTAGTTCTGGGTCTGCTTCATATTTTATTTCTTCTTTCATAAAGCTTATTATACATTTAATCTGTTAAGGAAAAGTATAAGTATATAGACAAAAATTAAAATATTTGAGTTTTCATTTCTATCCTGTTATTATGTGGCAGGTTTTAAGGGAAAATAAAATTGTCTAAAATTGTCGGTGTTCTTCTTCCATTGCCGTTTAATGATGTTTTTGACTACTATGTCGAAGACAATATCTTTATTGGCAAAATTGTCAGAGTTAAATTTGGCAGGGAAGAGCTTGTCGGGGTTGTTTGGAAAATCGGCAAAAGCTGTAATTTGGATGATAAAAAAATAAAGCCAGTTATGGAAGTTTTAGATTATCCGCCGTTGTCAGCGGAATTAATGAAGTTTGTCAGCTGGGTGGCAGATTATAATATGGCGTTTTTGGGACTGACGCTTAAAATGGTTTTAAGCGTAAAAGCCGTTTTTGAAGATAAAAAAACCACAACTTTATACCAATTGTCAGGAAAAACTCTGGCGGAGGCAAAAATAAAAAACTCTGACGCCCGCTATCGGGTTTTGGATTTTATGAAATTAGGCGCCTGCGTCAAAGCGGATATATGCAAATGCGCGGTTGTAAGCCCGGGCGTGGTTGACGGGATGATTAAGGCTGGAGTTTTGACGCCTGTGGTCGTTGAAAAAATAAAAAACTTTGATGTTCCAAAAGTAAATCATCAAGAGGTAAAATTAAACCATGAGCAGAAAGAAGCCGCGGATGATTTAATAAACAAGACTGGCAATGGTTTTTCCGCAACGCTTCTTTATGGCGTTACAGGCTCCGGCAAGACAGAGGTTTATTTTGAGGCTTTGGGCAGAGCTATAGAAGACGGCGGACAGGTATTGGTTCTTGTTCCAGAAATTGCCCTTACTTCTCAATGGTTAAGCAGGTTTGAACGGCGTTTTGGCGTAAAGCCATGCAGCTGGCATTCTAATTTGACCATTACCGAAAGAGTAAATAACTGGAGAGCGGTTATTGAAGGTCGAGCTAAAGTTATTGTCGGGGCTAGATCAGCGCTTTTTCTGCCCTACATGGATTTGGGGCTGATTGTTGTTGATGAAAGCCATGACCATTCTTTCAAGCAGGAAGAAGTGGTAAATTATCAGGCTCGCGATATGGCTGTTGTGCGGGCAAAATTTGAGAATATTCCGATAATTCTTTCAACCGCAACGCCGGATTTAGAAACAATGTGCAATGTTGAGGCGGGAAAATATGATGTCGTTAAGTTGCCGTCCAGATATGCCGAGGCGGAGCTTCCGGATGTAAAAATAATTGATTTGAAAAAAGACAAGCCGAAAAGGGGAGCCTGGGGTGTTTCCTGGCTGGCGCCTACGCTTGTTGAGGCGATAACGAAAAATTTAGAGGCTGGCGAGCAGACAATGCTGTTTTTAAACAGGCGCGGTTATGCTCCGCTGACTATATGCAGAGACTGCGGTCATAGGATTGAGTGTCCGCATTGCACTTCCTGGCTTACAGAGCATAGAAAAACAAAATCTTTGGTTTGTCATCATTGCGGGTATTCTATTGCGACGCCCAAACTATGTCCCGAGTGTAAATCGGAAGATGGTCTGACTGCCTGCGGTCCAGGAGTTGAGCGCGTGGCGGAAGAAGTTAAAAAGCGTTTTCCCGAGGCGAAAGTTAAAATAGTGTCAAGCGATATAACACCAACTCTGGCAGAGGTATCAAGCATAATTAATGATATGGAAAAAGGCGATGTCGACATTATTATCGGCACGCAGATTCTGGCAAAAGGTCACCATTTTCCAAGCCTTACTCTGGTTGGGATTGTTGACGCCGATATTGGCTTAATGGGAAGCGACTTAAGAGCCTCCGAGCAGACGTTTCAGCTTTTATCGCAGGTATCCGGGCGAGCGGGGCGCGGAGATAAAAAAGGTGTTGTTTATGTTCAGACATTAAACCCGGATAATGAAGTTTTGAAAGCTTTGATTGATAATAATTTTGATAAATTTATTTCAATAGAAAAGAAAACGAGAAAGATATTGACCATGCCGCCGTTTGGTAAACTGGCTGCGGTTATAGTTTCTGGGGCAGACAGGGATTTAACGGAAAGAATGGCGAATTATCTGGGAGGCATTGCTCAAAATGACGGCAGCGTTACCACCCTTGGTCCTGCTCCGGCTCCAATACATATACTAAGAGGCAGATACCGCTTTCGGCTGCTTGTTAAAACCGCAAAAAATATAAAAATTCAACAGGTTGTCAAGCTGTGGCTGGCTAAAGTTAACTGCCCAAAAGCCGTAAGAATTAATGTTGATATTGACCCCTATAGTTTTATGTAGCATTAAAAGCTGTTCAAAAATAGATTGATTATGGTTGATTATATTATCTATTGCTTTAATATTAAAAACCTAAGTTTGTTGTATTTATTAAGGGTGTGATAGTTTGAAGAAGAAAACAAAAATACAAATATCTTCTACTTATGCCGAAGCATGGTATGAGGCGGCTCTTCAAGAAAAAGAACTTGATAAAGCTTTTGCTGACGGCAAAAAGCTTGAAAAAGCATTTATACCAGGCGATATTAAGGAACTGTCAAACCCTGTTTTGCCTAAAATCGTAAAAGAAAAAATCATTTCCAACATTGGAAAAAAACTAAACTTGAGCGTGAGTACGCAGCGTTTTCTTGATATATTAAATGAAAACAAAAGGCTTGATGAAATATTTAATATTATTCGTAATTTCAATTCATTATACTTTAAGGCTAAGAACATAGTTGAAGTATGTGTACAGACGGTAAAGCCTCTTAACGCAAGTCAGGATGACAGGCTTAAAAAGAATTTAGAAAACTTTTTGGCAAAAGATGTGGTGATTAATTATGACATTAGAGCAGATATAATCGGCGGTCTGAAAATTATGTATGATACTTATGAAATTGATGATTCAGTTAAGGGAAAACTGGAGAAAATGGAATCTATAATGAAAGGTAGCGAGTAATGTCTGTTAGCGTAAGTGAAATTTCTTCAATCATTAAAGATAAAATAACTGATTCTAAAATTGACACGGGCGTGTCAGAGGTTGGCTATGTTTTGTCTGTCGGCGACGGTATTGCTCGTGTTTACGGTCTCAACAATGTTCAGTCGAACGAGATGGTTGAATTTGCCAGCGGTATTAAAGGCATGGCGCTGAATCTTGAAGAAGATAATGTCGGCGTGGTTCTTTTCGGCTCTGACGAAAATGTCAAGGAAGGCGATGTTGTAAAAAGAACAAAATCTATTGTAAGCGTGCCTGTCGGAGAAGCTTTGCTCGGCAGGGTTGTTAATGCTTTGGGAGAGCCGATTGACGGAAAAGGCGGGATAAAGGCAAAAGAATACAGGGCGGCTGATGTTAAGGCTCCAGGCATTATCACCCGTAAAAGCGTGCATGAACCAATGCAGACCGGGCTTAAAATCGTTGACTCTCTGGTTCCAATCGGTCGCGGACAGCGCGAGTTGATTATCGGCGACAGACAAACAGGCAAAACATCTATCATCGTCGATACGATAATAAATCAAAAACAAATCAATGACGGCGCAAAATCTGAAAATGAAAAGCTTTACTGCGTGTATGTCGCAATAGGTCAAAAGCGTTCGACTGTAGCGCGGGTTGTGCAGACCCTGAAAGAGCGCGGAGCTATGGATTATACAATCGTCGTTGCCGCCACTGCTTCCGAAGCGGCGCCGCTGCAATATATCGCGCCATATTCAGGCTGCGCTATGGGGGAATACTTTAGAGATAACGGAATGCACGCGGTCATTTTTTACGACGACTTGTCAAAACAAGCGATAGCTTACCGCCAGATGTCGCTGCTGCTTCGCCGTCCTCCCGGACGCGAAGCTTACCCCGGCGATGTGTTTTATCTTCATTCCCGCTTGTTGGAGCGCGCGGCAAAAATGAACGATGATTTTGGCGGCGGGTCGCTGACGGCTCTTCCTGTGATTGAAACGCAGGCTGGAGACGTTTCCGCATATATTCCGACAAATGTGATTTCGATTACGGATGGTCAGATATTTTTGGAAAACAGCTTGTTTTTTGCAGGCGTCAGACCTGCGGTCAACGTCGGTATATCGGTCAGCCGCGTTGGTTCCGCCGCTCAGATTAAGGCAATGAAACAGGTTGCCGGCTCTATTAAGCTTGAGCTTGCCCAGTATAGAGAAATGGCGGCATTTTCTCAATTTGCATCAGACTTGGATCAGTCAACTAAAAACCTTTTGGCAAGAGGTCTGAGATTGACCGAAATTCTTAAGCAGCCAGTATATAATCCAATGCCTGTTGAAGACGAAGTCGTGGCTATTTTTGCCGGCGTTAAAGGGTATCTTGACGCCATAGAAATAAAAGATATTCAAGAGTTTGAAGACAGAGCAATCCACAGCTTTAAAGCTAATCATGAGGATATTTTAAAAGAAATTCGCGAGAAAAAAGAAATATCTCCAAAGCTTGAGGAAGAAATGAAAAAAGTTTATGAGGAACTAACCGAGGTCTTTGTTAAAGAAAAATATCCAAAAGCAGCGTAGGGCAATGATTGAATGGCAAACTTAAAAGAGCTTAGAAACCGCATAAATACTGTTAAATCGACTGAGAAGATAACCTCGGCGATGAAAATGGTTTCCGCGTCTCGTTTAAGAAGATCGCAGCAATTGCTTTTGAAAAGCTTGACCTATTATGACAATCTTTTGATAGCGGCGGCAAGAATGGATAAGGCTTTAAAACGAGAGGCGGAAGATAGCGGCAAACCGCTGGTTCTTCCAGAGCTGCTGCAGGGAACGGGCAAATCGGAAAAATATCTTCTGGTTGTCTTTGCTTCTGACCGAGGGTTGTGCGGCGGGTATAATATCGGCGTTGTTAAAGAAGCTGTAAAAAGAATTGAGGAACTGAAAGACAAAGAAGTAAAAGTTGTTGCGGTTGGCAAAAAAACTAAAGATATTCTTAAAAGGACTCATGAAGACTTAATTATTGAAGATATTGAAGGAATTGCCGCAAAAAATGTCAGATACGATGAGACAATGGCGCTTTTTGATAAAGTCTTAAAAATTATGAAAGAAAACGAGTTTGATGTTTGCGAGCTTGTTTACAGCAAGTTTATATCCGCGCTTTTGCGAAATGTATTATGCGAGCGGTTGTATCCGATGAAAATCGATGATATTGCGGAAGAAAAACAATATCTTGCCGAGGATAATTTTAACGGCGCATATTATGATTATGAGCCGGATATAAATAAAGTTTTTGATTACACGCTGGAAATGCTGGAAAAAACTTATTTTTATCAGGCATTGATAAATTCTCAGGCGTCTGAACATGGCGCTAGAATGGCGTCAATGGATAATGCGACAAGAAACGCAAATGATATGATTTTGAAATTAAGATTAAAATACAATAGAATTCGTCAGTCAGCTATTACAACGGAATTAACGGAGATTATTTCCGGCGCTGAGGCGATATAGCGGTATATAGGAGAAAAAAATGGCTAAAGAAGCAACAGTTAAGGCAAGTAAAGATAATAAAAAACCGGCAAACGCTGTTTCTAAAGGCTATGTTGTTCAGGTTACGGGCGCTGTTGTCGACGTCAAGTTTAATGACGCGGACGAATTGCCGAATATCCTGACCGCGCTTGAGTGCGATAATAACGGAAACAGGCTGGTTCTTGAAGTTGCCCAGCACTTGGGAGAAGATGTTGTCAGAACAATTGCAATGGATGTAACGGACGGTTTGGTTAGAGGCACCGAAGTTATAAATACTGGGCAGCCTATTATTGTTCCTGTCGGAAGAGAGCTTCTGGGACGCGTAATCAACGTTATCGGCGAGCCTATTGATGAGAGGGGACCGATTAAATCCGACCATGCTTATCCAATTCATCGCGAAGCCCCGTCTTTTGTTGATCAATCTACGAAAACAGAGATTTTAGAAACGGGAATTAAGGTCGTTGACCTTTTAGAGCCATATCCGAGAGGCGGTAAAATTGGTCTGTTCGGCGGCGCAGGCGTTGGAAAAACAGTTTTAATACAAGAGCTGATTAACAATATTGCGCTAAACCATGGAGGATATTCGGTTTTTGCCGGCGTCGGCGAGAGAACCCGCGAAGGAAACGATTTGTATAATGAAATGATTACGTCAAAAGTAATCGATATTAATGGTCCCAACTCAAAAACAGTTTTGGTTTACGGGCAGATGAACGAGTCTCCCGGAGCCAGAGCGCGCGTTGCCTTAACAGGTTTGTCGCAGGCGGAATATTTCAGGGATGAGGAACATCAGGACGTGCTGCTGTTTATTGATAATATATTTCGTTTTACCCAGGCAGGTTCGGAAGTTTCGGCGCTGCTCGGACGTATTCCGTCCGCCGTTGGCTACCAGCCGACTTTAGGTACGGATATGGGTGCTATGCAGGAGAGGATTACATCAACTCAAAACGGTTCTATTACATCCGTTCAGGCTGTATATGTGCCGGCTGACGACCTTACTGACCCGGCTCCGGCGGCAACGTTCAGCCACTTAGACGCGACGACGGTGCTTTCAAGAGGCATATCCGAGCTGGGCATTTTTCCTGCGGTTGACCCATTGGAATCAACAAGCCGAATTCTTGACCCGTCTGTAGTTGGCGAAGAACATTATAATACTGCGCGCGGGGTGCAGGAGATTTTGCAAAAATATAAATCTTTGCAGGATATTATTGCAATTCTTGGTATGGACGAACTGTCTGAAGAAGATAAGCTTACGGTTTCCCGCGCCCGCAAGATACAGAGATTTTTATCTCAGCCGTTCTTTGTCGCGGAAGTGTTTACCGGCAAGAAAGGTGTATCTGTTAAGCTGGAAGATACAATAAAAGGATTTAAGGAGATACTTGAAGGCAGGCATGACGACCTTCCAGAGCAGGCATTTTTCATGGCTGGAACTATTGATAATGTGATAGAAAACGCAAAAAATATGAAGGGATAATCTTTTGGCGAATAAAATAAAATTGAAAATATGTCTTCCAGGCGAGATTTATAAAGAAGTTGAGGTTGATAAAGTGCAAATCCCGGCTTTTGAGGGAGATATTACAATTTTGCCGGAGAGAGCGCCAAGAGTGTTTATTCTAAAAACAGGTTTCATAAGGCAGATAGACAGCAAAAATAAAGGCAGATATTTTATTAAATCCGGCTTGGCTGATTATTTTGAAGAAATATGTAAAATTATGACGGAAAGCGTCGTTGATTTTAATGACATGAACGTAAAAGAATATGAAGCAAAGAGAGACAGCGCTGAAACTGATGGTGAAGCGGACTATTATCAAAACATAGTAGATATGATTAATTTGGAAGAAATCAGGGAGGTTTAAGATGAACTTTAAAGATGGTCTTTTAACCCGCCGCTCAATAAGAAATTATAAAAGCGGTATAATAGCAAAAGAAATAATAGGAGATTTATTGAAAACAGCAATGTATGCGCCCTCGGCAAAGAATAGGCAACCATGGGAGTTTATTGTGGTTACGGACAAAAATGTGCTTAAAAACATAAAAGACAATCATCCGTTTTGCAGTTTTATTGAAAATGCGGGTCATGCGCTTATAGTTTGCGGAAACACTATGGACGAGTTCTTGTCTGGACATTGGGTGACAGATTGTTCGGCAGCTACAGAAAATTTTATGCTGGCTTGCCATGAAAAAGGTTTGGGAAGCTGCTGGTGCGGCATTTGGCCAGACGAGGGGATTACGGAATATTTTGTTAAAACATTTAATCTTCCAGAGCATATAAAACCTCTTTGCCTGGTGGTGTTCGGGTACCCGGATGGCAGCGAAGTCAGGCAGCCTTCCTCAAGGTTTAGAACAGATAAAATACATTATGAAGTTTTTTAAATAAGGAGCGGGCTGATGAGTAAAAAATTGATTATTGGCATTATATTAACAATTATTCTTGCGGGGGCAATAGTTGGAAAACTCCTTGTTTTTGATGATTCTTATATTGCGAAAGTTAATATTGAGGATAGTTTCAGGTATAATATTGCCAAAGAAATGCGCCTTGTTCCGCTGGATTATATGAACAAGAAAGAAGTTAGCCTGTGCCATGAACTCCGCCAAAAGCTCAAAGACAATGCCGGTAATATGAAATTTACGTTTTCTTCGCCCATAAAAGCTTATGGCGATTTGTATAAAACTGTCAAAGACAGGTGCGGCAAAGATGATTTTGAAGCGGTAATGTCGTCAAAAGACGGATATGAATATTCGACTTATAATCTGGACAACGGCGAAGTGTATATTTTGGTAAAAACGCCGAATATGCTCAATGTTATTACTGCGTTTGATAAGAAAGACTGCAAGTTTGACGACAATGTCTCC
The DNA here is from genome assembly GCA_031271345.1 of Lactobacillaceae bacterium. GTDB lineage: Bacteria > Pseudomonadota > Alphaproteobacteria > RF32 > CAG-239 > JAQWBS01. The sequence continues at coordinate 393,148 of JAISVX010000003.1, read as the reverse complement.
GACAAATCTTTGATTGTTTCCGAAAATGCTTTTGTAGCAAAAATTGACGGCGAATATTATCTTATATCCGAATGGTTTGCTCCAGATAAGTATGTTTTTTATTACTTAAACAGTTCGCCTGAATATAACGGCGTTATCTGCCGTTTTGATGTCGAGAAAAGTTAGCCGAAAAGTATAACGCTTCTTCTATTAACATAGGCGTCAATTATAATTGGTAACAAAAACGTTAACTATTTCTTGAACAAATTTTGTTAATTTGCTAATAAGTATATATTTAAATAAAGGAATTTAACATGATGAATTCGCTGGAAATTGCAGATACACTGATACCGATGGTAGTTGAGCAGACCGCAAAAGGGGAACGCTCTTTTGATATATATTCAAGATTGCTGAAAGAAAGAGTGATATTCTTAACTGGAGAAGTTAATGACGAAGTTTCTTCATTGGTTTGCGCTCAGTTGCTTTTTTTGGAGTCAGAAAACCCTAATAAGGATATTTCTTTTTATATCAATTCTCCAGGCGGTATTGTCACTTCCGGCATGGCAATGTATGATACAATGCAGTATATTTCTTGCGATGTCAGCACTATGTGTATTGGTCAGGCATGTTCTATGGGGTCTTTGCTTCTGACCGGCGGCGCTCCGGGAAAGAGATTTTCGCTGCCAAATTCGCGTATAATGATACATCAGCCAAGCGGCGGATTTAGAGGGCAGGCGACAGATATTGAAATTCATGCCAAAGAGATACTGTCTTTAAAGAAACGCCTTAATGAAATTTATGCAAAGCATACAAAGAAAGATGTTAAAAAGATTGAGGCTGCAATGGAAAGAGACAATTTTATGTCTCCAGAAGAAGCGTTAAAATTTGGTTTGATTGACCATATTATAACATCAAGAGAAGAAATGTCTAAATAAAGAGAAAAGCTATGACAGATAAAACTGAAAAGAAACTGACTTGTTCTTTTTGCGGCAAAAGTCAGGATGAAGTAAAGAAACTTGTATCAGGACGAGGCGTATACATTTGCGACGAATGTATAGAAGTTTGCATGTCTATTCTTTCCGATACAGAGGAAGAAGAAACCAACGGTGAAAATTCTTCCATATCAGACGGCACAAAAAAGCTTCCAACTCCGTCAAAAATTAAAGAATTTTTAGACCAGTATGTAATTGGTCAGGATTATGCGAAAAAGGTTTTGGCTGTCGCTGTATATAATCATTATAAAAGACTAAACTGCAATGAGAATAAAGACTTTGAAGTGTCCAAATCAAACGTTGTGTTAATCGGTCCGACAGGCAGCGGCAAAACTCTTTTGGCGCAGACTTTGGCAAGAATTTTGGATGTGCCTTTCGCAATAGCCGATGCGACAACTTTGACAGAAGCCGGATATGTGGGCGAAGACGTTGAGAACATTGTTCTTAAACTGGTTCAGTCCGCAAATTATGATATTGACAAGGCTCAAAGGGGCATAATCTATATTGACGAGATTGATAAAATTTCCCGCAAGACTGACAGCCCGTCAATTACTCGCGATGTTTCAGGCGAGGGCGTGCAGCAGGCGCTTTTGAAAATTATTGAAGGCACCGTTGCCAATGTTCCCCCTCAAGGCGGAAGAAAACATCCTCAGCAGGAGTTTCTGCATGTGGATACGACCAATATTTTGTTTATCTGCGGCGGCGCTTTTGCTGGTTTGGAAAAAATTGTTTCAGGCAGGGGCAAAAACGCGTCTATTGGTTTTGGCGCGAAAGTTGTCGGCGAAGAAAGCCGCGGCGTTGGCGAGATATTAAAAGATGTCCAGCCTGAAGACTTGCTAAAATTTGGTCTTATTCCAGAGTTTGTCGGACGTCTTCCTATTATTGCGACCTTAACCGATTTGGATGAAGAAGCCTTGGTAAAAGTGCTGACAGAGCCAAAGAATGCGATACTAAAACAATATTCGGCGCTTCTTGATATGGAAAATGTAAAACTAAGCATTACGGACGAAGCGTTAATTGCGATTGCGAAAAAGGCAATAGCCCGCAAAACAGGCGCCCGCGGTTTAAGGGCGATTATGGAAGCGAATCTTTTGGATATTATGTATGATGTTCCGGACAAAGACGGTTTGGCAGAAATTTTGATTGACGCGGATGTCATTAATGGCAAGAAAGAGCCGGTGTTCGTTTATAAAAAAGAAAACAAGACGGCATAAAATTTGAGAGCTGTAAAAGATTGCAGTCCTGAGGAAAACCTCAGGACTGCATTTTTAACTTCCGTTAGAAACTGATTATAAAATCAACTTCCACGGCGGTAGGACACCCTTTGTTCACCCCCTGATTGAGCCAGGCTCCAATGGTTAGCCATTTGCTGGAATACATGGTTCCAAATATTCCTAAAAATGTTCCTCCGTTGGTGTCGACCAAAAGGGTCGGCTGCAAAGGAAATTCTCCGATGCTTTGCATTGCCAGAAAATACCCGTAATTCTCTTTCGTGGTAAAATTTCTTTTACCCAGCACCCTAAGGTAGGTTCCAGTGGCAGCCACATTGTAAGATATGTGAGCGCCAGCCGAAAGAAAATTAGCCGCTCCCTTTGAAAGGGGGGTGGTTCTCACGAATTCGCCAAACGCGTAGATGTCCAAATTCTTTCCTAAGCGGAGATTCGAACCTGCGCGAAACAGAAGATTCCCGTCGATAAACATTTCCGATCTGTAGGATAGTTTTGCCTTCGGGGTTTCCTGTGCGGACAAAGAAATTGTAGAGAACACAAGCAAGCTTGCAAAAATCAAAATTTTTGTTTTCATACTAATTAAATTTTTAATTTATGAATGTATACTTTGTCTCTTTCTTTATACCATATTTATCGACGGAAGTATAGACTGAAAATTTTATATAAATTAGCCGTTAATGTTCTCTTCAGAGTCGTTTCTTGTTTTTGTATCAACAAAAGTGTAAATAAGCCCTAAAACGGCGACGATTGAGCCGAGCATTAAGAAGCCGAATTTGTAGCTTCCTAACGCTGCAGCAATCATCATAACCGCATAAGAGCCTATGGAAGAAATCTGTTCAAATAAGCTGTAGAAAGCCAATACGGTTCCACGGGTGTTTGATTTTATGCTGTGCTGAAACTTTGCAAACAAAAGAACTTTGATAATTGAATACAGGAAATAAAACGCCGCGAGGATTATTATACCGTATATATTATATACTAAGGATATTGAAATGAATATGAATCCGAGGATTATTACTCCCAAATATAAAATGCTGTCGGGAATGCCTTCAAATTTATGGGCAATAAAGCCTCCAAGAGATTCCATTATGAGAACTGAGGCAAATATGAAGCCGACATATTGTTTGTTAAAGCCCATTTCCAGGCCAATCAGCCCAAAATATTCGTCGATGTATGCCAAGCCGATAATCGTTGTGAGCAAGACGATAATGAAGAATATTTTCGGTTCTTTTTTTAATATGTTTATGCCTTGTCTTAATATTTTTAAGTAGCTCAAATTGGGCTTGTTTTTTCTCTTGCTGTTGGGTTTCATGCAAAGCACGACGACGAAAGAGGAGATAACAGACGCCATGCTCAGGTATGTTATGATGTCATAGCCCAAAAATATCAGCAGTGACCCGAAAGCCGAAGTAACCTCGCCGATAGTATGAATTGCCTGATTTCTGCCGCTTACTTTTGCATATAATTTTCTTTTTCTAAAGCTTTTTAACTCTTCATATACCAAAGCTTCAAATACGCTGTTGTTTACAGCCCACTGAAATCCCCACATTAGAAAACCAGTTAAAAACCCGATGAAATTTGGAAATATCAGCCAAACGGCAAAACAGCAGACCTTCATCGCCTGTCCTAAAAGTATCATATTTTTTCTTGAATATTTGTCGGCAATCAACCCGCATGGAATTTGAAATATTATTGATCCTATAGACCAAAATATCAATAAAATTGAAACCTCTGTATCTGACATGCCGTGGTCTTTGAACATTATGGCATATAGAGGGTATAATAAAATAAATGAGTTGAAAAATTTATATGCGTATGCTTGTTTGATAAATCTTTTTAGTTTTGAGTTAGTTTTGCCTTTGGTATCAGTCATAAAACCTTCTATTTTTATTAACATTAGGGCATACTATTCCAGATGTCGGAAAAAAACAACCCCTATGCATCAATAAAAGTAATAAAAAAAGAGCTGCTTAAATGCAGCTCTTTTTTTATTGGCTCCGACTGCTGGGGCTGCGCACCCGCTTCGCACTGTGCGTCCCTTTGGGATCGCCTCATAAAATCGGCTTCCAACTTCGACATACTTCGCATGTCTGGTTAGTCAAACCAGCTGCGCTGTTTCAAGCGGGCAAATCGGGCAACAAAAAAACACCCACTTTATGGGTGTTTTTTTATTGGCTCCGACTGCTGGGCTCGAACCAGCGACCAATCGGTTAACAGCCGATTGCTCTACCACTGAGCTAAGTCGGAATAAAAAGTCTGATGGCTTGCCATCCGAAGCTTTGGCGAAGGATGGAGGCCGGTACCGGAATCGAACCGATATCTAAGGATTTGCAGTCCTCTGCATAACCATTCTGCCAACCGGCCTTAGCACAATACCTGCTCAGTGAATATTATATATACGTAAAACTTTGACCTAGTCAAGAATTATTTTTATAAAATCAAAAAAAAACTTTTTTTATTGTTTTGTTCGTATATCATGCTTCTAGATTTTAAAAATAAGAGGGAGAAAACGCATGAAAATTGCAATAGGTTCAGACCATGGAGGCTTTGAGTTAAAACAAGAGCTTATTGAGCATTATAAAGGTTCGGATATTGAGCTTGTTGACGAAGGCACTTATAGTCTTGAAAGATGCGACTATCCCGATTATGCAAGAAAAGTGGTTGATAAAGTCTTAAAGGGGGAAGCTGACAAAGGAATCCTTATATGCGGAACAGGAATCGGAATGACGTTAATCGCCAACCGATTCAAAGGTATTCGCGCAGCGCTTTTATATAGCGAATTTGCCGCGCAGGCCGCAAAAGAACATAATAATGCAAATATTATTGTGTTTGGCGGAAGAACAATGTCAAAAGAAGATGTAATAAGATATATCAGCATTTTTAATTCTGTGAAATATCTTGATGGAACATACGAAATAAGAAATAAGAAATTAGATGTATAAAGGAGCTGAAAAATGGATTTTTATAAAGATTTAAAAAATGAAGATATTGTCATTTATGAGGCAATTGAAAAAGAGCTGGAAAGACAAAAGAACCAAATTGAGCTGATAGCTTCTGAAAACATAGTTTCCCGCGCTGTTTTGCAAGCGCAGGGCAGCGTTCTTACAAATAAATATGCGGAAGGATACCCTGACAGACGTTATTATGGCGGCTGCGAATATGTTGATATTGTTGAGAAAATTGCTATTGAAAGAGCAAAAAAACTATTTAATGCAGAGTTTGCAAATGTTCAGCCTCACTCCGGTTCGCAAGCCAATACAGCTGTTTATTTAGCATTGTTAAAACCAGGAGAAACGATTATGGGCATGGCTTTAGACTCTGGCGGTCATTTAACTCATGGCTCAAAAGTATCGTTATCAGGCAAATGGTTTAATGCTGTGTCTTACGGGGTTAATAAAAATACTGCGTTGATAGACTATGACGAAGTTGAAAGGATTGCCGTTGAAAACCAGCCAAAACTAATTATTGCCGGCGGTTCCGCTTATCCCAGAACAATTGATTTTGCGCGTTTTAGAAAAATTGCGGACAAAGCGGGCGCTTATCTTATGGTTGATATGGCGCACTTTGCCGGTCTTGTAGCTGGCGGAGTTCATCCAAACCCAGTTCCTTTTGCGGATGTTGTAACTACAACAACCCATAAAACATTGCGCGGACCTCGCGGCGGTATGATTTTGACTAATAATCCCGAGATTGCGAAGAAAATAGATTCAGCTGTTTTTCCAGGTATTCAGGGAGGTCCTTTGGAACATGTTATCGCGGCGAAAGCTGTGTGTTTTAAGGAAGATTTGACTGAAGATTTCAAAAAGTATGCCGATCAGGTTCTAAAAAACGCCAGAGTTCTGGGCGATGTTCTCAAGGAAAGAGGGTTGGATTTGGTTTCAGATGGGACAGATACCCACCTATTGCTTGTAGATTTAAGACCAAAAGGTTTAACAGGCGATGTCGTATGCGAAGCATTGGAAATGGCTAATATTACGTGCAACAAAAACTCTATTCCTTATGACCCTCAGCCGCCGAGGATTACATCGGGTATAAGAGTTGGAACGCCAGCCGGAACAACAAGAGGCTTTAAGGAAAAAGAATTTGAAAAAATTGCCGGCTATATCGGAGATATTGTTGACGCTTTAGCAGAGGCGGAGCCAGAAAACCAAGACGGCAGGCAGATTTGCGAAGCTGCCAACATAGTCAAAGTTATAAGAGAAGTTAAGGAAGAAGTTCTTAAACTTTGCGAAGAGTTTCCAATTTATAAAAAATAGTTTGAAAAAGTGTAGAGGACAAAATCGTGCAGAAGATAAGCTCAAAAAAAATTGCGGAAATATTGCATTCCGGCTCAAATATAGTGGACGTGGAAATCAGCAACGTATCTACTGACAGCAGAAATATTAAAAAAGGCGATTTGTTTATTGCTATAAAAGGCGAAGTTTTTGACGGACATGACTTTGTAAAAGATGTTCTTGCCAAAGGCGCCGAAGTCGTAATCGTTGAAAAGATTTTGCCGGAAGTTCCTGCAATCCGCCAAATTGTGGTTGGAAACTCGAAAAAAGCTTTTGCCGAGCTTGGAAGATATAACCGCGAGCAGTTTAAGGGCAAGGTAATCTGTTTGACAGGCAGCGCGGGAAAAACCACGACAAAAGAAGAAATAAAGTTTGTGCTTTCAAGATTTGCTCCAACTTATGGAACTGCAGGAAACTTTAATAATGATGTCGGTGTTCCCAAAACTCTGTGCGATTTAAATTTGAAAGCTGATTATGCGGTTATCGAAATAGGCATGAGTTCAAAGGGTGAGATTTCTAATCTTATTAATTATATTGAGCCTGATATTGCGCTGATTACCAATGTTTACCCAATGCACATAGAGTTTTTTAAAAATATTGAGGGTATTGCGGAAGCAAAAGCTGAGATATTTGAAGGCTTGTCAAAAAAAGGAACAGCCGTAATAAACAAGGACAGCCAGTGTTTCGATATTCTTGAAAAGCAGGCGGAAAAACACACAAAAAATATTGTTACTTACGGTAATGAAAATATTATTTCTGTTGAAGAAGTGGAAAACTCTACAAAAGTAATAGCCAAGATAGGCGGCAGGGAAATAGAGTTTACTATTCCGATGATAGGAAAGCATTATGTGTATAACGCTTTAGCGGCGCTTACAATCGCTGATATTGCCGGCGTTGATACGGCAAAAGCCGCGGATTATTTAAAATATTTTGAAGCTATCGAAGGCAGGGGAAAAACTTACAGCCTTAAGCTTCCTGACGGCGGCAGATATACCCTTATTGACGATAGTTATTCCGGTCAGCCTGAAGCAATGAAATTTGCGATTGAAAATCTAAATAAGATAAAAGCAAGAGGAAGAAAGATTGCAGTATTGGGAAAGATGGCTGAACTCGGAAGTTTTTCAAAAGATAAGCATATTGAGATTGGCAAGGCTCTTGCCGGCACTGATATTGATATTGTAGTTGCCGTGTGTCCCGAGACCAAAGATATTTTAGCGCAGCTTAACAATAAGTTTGAAACCCACTATTTTGAAAATATAGAAGGGCTTGATGAGTTCTTGTTAAATAAGTTGTTGCAAAACAATGATATTGTGCTTATAAAGGGAGCAAGATATTCTTCAAAACTTTATAAAATAGCGGAAATTTTAATTAAGAATGGAGCATAAATATGCGTTGTCCTTTTTGCAACTGTACGGATACTCAGGTTAAAGATTCAAGAACTACGGAAGATAGTTCTGCAATCAGGCGCCGCAGAGAATGCCCGGAGTGCGGCTCAAGGTTTACGACTTTTGAAAGAGTTTATTTAAGAGATTTGGTTGTTGTTAAGAAAAACGGCGAAAAAACCATGTTTGACAGGGACAAGCTGACTAAATCCATTCAAATTGCGGTGCGTAAGCGCCCGGTGAGTCAGGAGAGAGTGGACAAAGTTGTCAGCTCCATTCAAAGAAGACTGGAAAGTTCTGGAGAGGCGGAAATCTCGACAAGAACAATCGGCGAGTTTGTTATGGAAGCATTATCAAAGCTTGACCATGTCGCATATATACGTTTCGCTTCCGTTTATAAAGATTTCCGCGAGGTTAAAGACTTTGAAGAGTTTGTTGAAAACATTGATAAATTAGCAAAATCTATAGAAGGTGACGAGGACTAATAGAGATGAGTAACTTTATTTCAAAAAAAATCAAAATGAAGACAGTGGCAAGGCTGGCTGCCGTTCAGGCAACATATATGGTTGATTATGGCAATCTTCCAGTTGACGAGGTTGTTAAAGATTTTGTTGATGGCAAAGTCGGGCGCTATGCGATAAACGAAGACTTGGAAAGAGATATTGAAGAGCCGGTGGAGCTTTCCGAGCTTGATACAAGTTATTTTGCTTCTTTGGTTAAAGGCGTTCATAAAAACAAAGAAGATATTGAAAAATCAATAGATAAATATTTGGAAAAAGATTTTACATTCGAGCGTTTTGACGGAACTTTGCAAGCCTTGCTTTTATGCGCGATTTATGAGATAATTTATACTCATGACGTTGACGTAAAAGTAATAATTAAAGAATATGTTGATTTAGCGTATGCGTTCTTTACAAAGAAAGAGCCGAAGATGGTGAATGCCATATTGGATAAAATTGCCAAGACCATAAGATAATGAGGAATTAATGACAGTACTAAAAGTATGCGAGTATCCGCACCCGGTTTTGAAGAAGAAAGCGGCGAGAGTGGAGAAAGTTGACGACGAATTAAGAGCATTTCTCGATGATATGCTTGAAACGATGTATGCGAGTGACGGCGTAGGTTTGGCTGCGCCGCAGGTCGGCGTGTCTAGAAGAATTGTCGTTATAGATATCGAGCAGGAAGAAAAAGGCAAAAGAGGAAACCCATTGTTTTTTATTAATCCAGAAATTATATGGAACTCTCCCGAAAAAGAAATCTGTGATGAAGGGTGTTTATCTATTCCCGGACAGCGCGCTGAGGTTGAGCGTTTTGCGGCGGTTAAGGTTAGATATTGGGACTATGACGGGAAAGAACATATAATCTTGGGCGAAGATTTTCTAAGCGTTGCTCTTCAGCATGAAATTGACCATCTTGACGGCATATTGTATATAGACAGGATAAGCCGCATAAAAAGAAATATGCTGGTTAAAAAATTGGAAAAAATGAGAAAAGAAGAAGCTGAGGAAGAAATTTAATAAAAACCGCCAAATGGCGGTTTTTATTATGATATAAGACTAAAGTCAGTATTGAAATTCAGCATAAAGTGTTTAAAATACGTTATATATAAGCTTGTGGGGATCTCAATGAAAAAAATATTAAAAATCGGAAGCATTTCAACTTTTTGTTTGATGTTTATGGTAAAAGCGAATGCGTTTATCATATCCGCAGATATGGATTTGCCAACAGGAGCAACATATACCGATACAGGACCTTCAGTTATTTCCGTTAATACAACAAATGCTAACACTCCTTGGAAGTTAACTACAGGAGGAAATGTTATTTTAAATTTGGCAAACTCGGGAATCAGATCAGAAAGTGGTGGAATGTTGGACGTTTCGGGTTATACAGGTACAGAAAAACTCATAATTCAAAATGCTAACATAACAAGAGCTATTTTGGGTATCAATGTTAGAGATGCAAATGGTATAATAAATTTAAAAGATATCAACTATATAATAAATAATAATAAATTTTCAGGAAATAGTTCTGCTTTTGAAGTGTTCGGAAGTTCTGCAAAATCGTCTGTTTATAATTCAAATATAGAGCTTACAAGCAATACGGCAGCAGCTAGCGGTATAAGAGTTGTGTATACTAGAGCGGCTAGTGGTGGATTTGAGTTGATAGGAAATATTAATGGAGAAAACTATGTAAAAGTTGATGGAAACATTTCAACTATTAGTGGAGGATATGTTGTTGGTTTCTATGGTGCTGAAAAAATAAAAATTGAGAATGTTGATATAACTTATACTAATAATAATGCATATAATATTAACTATCTCATATATAATAATGCTACAACATTTAATATATTGGGTTCATCTGATAGAAATAAAATTATATCAAGAGATAATACATCTATAAATGGAGATGTATATGTAGCTTTTATAAATGGCGGTGAAACATATATAAAAGATATGGATATATATTTTAACAGCGGCAAGTTTGCCAGAGTGATTATAGGTGGAGAAATAAGCCTTGTGAATTCTACTGTAAATGCTGAAAATAATAACGATTTATTTGTTAGTGATAATGGCACATCAAATATAAGTATTAGTAGTAATAGTAATATATTCACTTCTACCGGAAGTTTGTTAAGTGTTGATAATAATGCTGCCTCCAATATTAATATTAATGCTTCAAACGTGTCTGGTATGATTACAACCGCTGTTGGTTCGACATCTAATATCAAGTTAGAGAATGACAGCCAGTGGAATATACAGCAAAGTTCGAATGTTACTAACTTAACCAATAATAATAGCCTGATAGATATGCGTAATTCTGTATTGGGTCAGTTTAACACGCTGACGACATCAAATTATGTGAGTTCAAGCGGCAGCATAATAATGAATGCGGAGTTAGGAGATGATGCATCATTGACGGATAGGCTGGTAATTAATGGCGGCGGCAATATTACGGGTTCTACGGAAATAGAGGCAATAATAGTAGGCAGCAACGGCAATGTTCCTGAAGATAACGGCATAAAGATAGTATCGGCAGAGAATGGCACAACAATTAATAATGATGTCTTTAGCTTAAAAGGTGGTCAGGTAGATAATAGTGCATATATTTATAAGCTTTATCAAGGAGATGTAGATGGATTGGATAGTCAGTCATGGTATTTACGCTCAACAGGAGCATTAAGCAATACGGCCATGGCAATAGCGAATGAGCCGACAGCGATAGTATTGATTGCGAAGACCGGAATGAACTCGTTGCAGAAGCGCATGGGCGAACTGAGAGAGAATACTTCAGAAAACCTTAATGGTTTGTGGGTTCGGGTATATGGCAAGGATATGCGTGTAAAAGATAAGATAAGCACAGACTTCGCCTTATTTGGCACGGAAGCGGGATATGATCACAGATGGGATTTTGCCGGTTATAAAGTTTATGCGGGAGCGATGATTGGTTATATGAATGTTGATGATATAAAAAACAAGCAGTATAACAGTGCGAAGGATGGTACAGGAGACGGAGATGCGTATAGTATAGGTGTTTACGGAACAGTTTTGTACCAAAACGGCTGGTTTATAGATGGAGTTATTCGTAACTTTTGGGAAGATTTGGATTTGACAAATTATACAGCTTCAAACTTGCCTGTAAAATATAGTTTAGACCGTATGATGACAGCATATAGCGTTGAGGTTGGTAAGCAGTATAAAGTATGTATAGATTGTAATTCTATGTATATAATTGAGCCAAAGGTTGAGCTGATGTATGCACATGCGGATGCAAAGAACTTTACATCTAACTATGGCAACCATATAAGATACGGAAATACTGATGCGTTTTCTACGAAGGCAGCCTTAATGTTAGGATATAAGAGAAAACTTGAAAGCGGGAAGATAATTGAGCCGTTTATACAAGCGGGGATAATAGAAGAGTGGACCGGCACAACGAATGTGATTTATGATGGAGCAAAATATAAGTCAGATATGAGTGGAACGAGCCTTGAGTTTGGCGGCGGGTTAAATATGCAGATAACAAAATCCGGCTCATTTTATTCTGATATCATGTATGAAATCGGCAGCAATGTCAGAGCTATATCTGGAAATATCGGTGTCAGATATACTTGGTAAGCTTAAAAGAGAGCCTTTACAGCTCTCTTTTTTATTGTTATATATGCTCTAAATTAAATTTTTTTAGAAAGTGCAAAAATGAAAATTGTATTTATGGGAACTCCTGATTTTTCGCTTTCGGTTTTGAAGGTCTTAACTGAAAAGCATGATGTTGTTTGCGTTTATACTCAGGCTCCGAAAGAGGCGGGAAGAGGGCAGAAAGTCAATAAAACTCCCGTGCATATTTTTGCCGAAGAAAACGGGATAGAAGTCAGAACGCCGAAAACTCTTCGGTTAGAAGAAGAGCAGAGAAAGTTTAAAGACTTGGGCGCCGATATAGCTATTGTAGCTGCTTACGGACTTATTCTGCCGCTTCCAATTCTTGAGGCTTTTCCAAAAGGATGTATAAACGTTCACGCTTCTTTGCTGCCGCGCTGGAGAGGCGCCGCTCCAATACAGAGGTGTATTGAAGCCGGGGATAAAAAGAGCGGCGTGACCATTATGAATATGGAAGAAGGGCTTGATACTGGAGACATGCTTTTAAAAGGCGAGGTGGAAATAACGCCAAAAACAACCGGCGGCATTCTTCATGACCAGTTGTCCTATATGGGCGCGGAGCTTATGGTTGAGGTTCTGGATAATATTGATAATATAAAGCCGGAGAAACAAGACGGTGATTTCGCAACTTATGCAAAGAAAATAGAGAAAGAAGAGGGCAGACTGGACTTTAATTTGCCAGCCGAAGTTTTGGAAAGAAAAATAAGGGCGTTTAATCCTTATCCCGCAACGTATTTTGAATATAAAGGCGAAAGATTTAAGGTTTTAGGTGCGAAAGTTCTTAATGAAAATAGCAATTGCAAACCCGGGCAAATATTGGTCAGGGATAATTTAGTTGTTGTTTGCGGTAAAAAAATGCTTGAGATTACGCAGATACAAAGACAAGGCAAGAAGATAATGTCTTGCTGCGACTGTCTTAAAGGTTTCTGTTTTGAAGAAATTATATTGTAAGCGGCGTACGAAAACAGCGAACCCCTGAAAACTATAATAGTTTTCAAGGGTTCTTTTTTTAACTGTTGTAAACCGCAACGGGGTCGATACCAAGCTCTTTCCAAAGGATCTTAACATCTGGATTACGCTCAACGTACTGCCTCAGCATGTTTGCCAAAGCGTATTTGAGTTCGTTTTTGCGCGCTTCTTCATAGTGGTCTATGAAAGCTAGCCATGCGCTTTTGCTAAGCACGCCTTTTGCAAGCGACAGAGCGACAAGCCAGTACTCCGTACCGAGATTATGCTCTTTGATGATGCTTAAGGATGCCTGATTCAAAAGCTCGACTTTTGACTTCAACCCTTCTGTGATTACATTACCGTACATTGTCCTGTGTTTCGGATAGAGGTAAACGCTGATGTGCATTTTAAATGCAAGTTCCATAGCGTTGGCGGGAGTAGCTTTTGCAACATTTTCCAAAAGGTTGGTAAGCCACTGAGATTTCACCTGCTTTAAAAGCTCGGTGTCCGAGGGGTACCCTTTTTCGATGATGCTGCTCCAGGCTTTTTTCATAGCCTCTCGTTTGCACTTGCCGTACAGCCAGCCGAAGACAGAGAGACCGAAAAGCTTTCTTTTAGCCTTTGCTTTCTTGTCTTCTATTTGCTGTTTTCTTGCGTTCATGAGAAGCTTAACTTCACTGTCGTGAATTTCTTCTCTGAACGCAATCATTTCGCGCGAGTTTCCAACGCTGCCGTCAGGAAGAAAAGGGTTGAAGAAGATGTGAGACTTGAGTTCTCGTTCGCTTTCCTCTTTCTTTTCTCGTTCTTTGCGCATCCTTTCCAGTCTCTTGTCTTTGGAGATTTTGGAATTTGCGGGATGGTCATCTGAGTAACGGCTGTTGAAACCTGTGACAGGGTCAATGTAGTTTTTTACATCTCTGGTCATAATAATCTGTTTGTTTTTATGAAACGTTATACATAATTTTCAAATATATCAATGATAGACAAAAAAAATAGTTTTGGCAAGAAAAAAATGTTTAAAAAAGTCAAAAATAGTCATATAAATGGTAGTATTTATCTTCATTTTGAACTAGACTGTAAAAAGTTTAATTTAGATAATGTATATGGTTTTAGGGTATTAAAATGAAAAAACTAATAGTCATAATTTTGCTTATAGTGCTTGCAGCGGTTTATTTATTTTCTGCAGATAAGAAAAAAGATTTATATATAACCGAAAAGTTAAAGGTAGGCGGTATTATTGAAAAAGTTACTGCTACGGGTATAATTGACCCAATATCAACGATTAATGTCGGCACTCAGGTTTCCGGCACAGTAAAAGAAATATATGTCGACTATAACAGCGAGGTTACCGAAGGGCAGCTGCTGGCTATTATTGATCCTTCGTTGTTTGAGGCGAAAGTCAAGCAGCAAAGAGCCAACTTAAACAGTTCGAAAGCTCAGGTAAAAGTATATGAAAGCCAAAAAGTATACAATGAGAAAAACCTTGAGCGCATAAAACAGCTTAACGAGAGGAAATTTGCCTCTGATAAGGATTTGGACCTGGCTCAGAAAGAATATGACGTATCCATTGCCCAGCTTGAACTGCAAAAAGCCAATGTTGAGCAAATCAGCGCGGCGCTTCATTCCGCTGAAATAGATTTGAATTATACAAGGATTGTATCCCCAGTAAAAGGCATAATAGTTTCAAAGGATGTCGAGGTAGGGCAGACAGTTGCGGCAAGTTTCCAAACTCCCACATTGTTTCAGGTCGCCGAAGATTTATCGAAAATGCAGATTAATGCCGCTGTTGTTGAAACCGATGTTGCCAAAGTAGAAGAAGGGCAGAAGGTTGAGTTTACTGTCGACGGGTTTCAAGACCAGATTTTTGAGGGCAGGGTCATACAGGTCAGAAACAATCCGACAACTACACAGAATGTTGTAAGCTATGAGGTTATAATTGAAATATCCAATTCCGATTTGAAGTTTAAGCCGGGTATGACGGCGAATGTTGATATTATAACTGCGGAAAAAGACGATATACTAATTGCGTCAAATAAAGCTCTGCGCTTTTTTATAACCGATGATAAAGGCGAGGTTAAGCGCTATAAGGATAAAGGTTTGTGGGTGCTTGACAAAGATAAAAACCCAAAAAGAATTTCGGTGAAAACCGGCATATCTGACGACGATATGACGGAAGTAATATATTCTAACGGAGAAATTAAGGACGGAGTAGAGGTCGTTGTTGAAAAACAGACAGCCGAAGAAGCAAAAAACAGCAGAATGAGAATGAGATTACGTTAATGGCTTTGATAGAATTAAAAGATATTGTCAAAACATATTTTATGGAAAAACTTACCTTAAAAGTTTTGAAAGGCATTAATCTAAAAATTGAAAACGGCGAATTTGTCGCGATTATGGGACATTCTGGTTCTGGAAAATCGACCATGATGAATATTTTGGGTTGTCTTGATCAGCCGACAAGCGGTCAGTATTTTCTTGATGGGAAGGATGTCAGCAAGCTTAACTCAGACGAGCTGGCGGCTATTAGAAATGAAAAAATCGGATTTGTATTTCAAGGGTTCAACCTATTGTCAAGAACGACGGCAATGGAAAATGTCGAGCTTCCGATGGTATATGCGTCAATAGGACAGGCAGAACGCGGCATGAGGGCGGCTGAGGCTCTAAGAACAGTCGGATTGGGCGAAAGAATGGACCACATGCCGAATCAGCTTTCCGGCGGACAGCAGCAGCGTGTTGCTATTGCCAGAGCAATTGTCAATAATGCTCCTATAGTCTTTGCCGATGAGCCTACGGGAAACCTTGATACCAAGACGAGTATTGAGGTTATGAATCTGTTTACGAAACTTAATAAAGAGCATGGATATACAATAATTTTAGTCACCCATGAGGAAGATGTTGCGGCTTACAGCAAAAGGATAATAAGGCTGGTTGACGGTGAAATTGTGAGCGATGAGAAAGTAAAATAATGATAGATACAAAAACAGTTTTTACTATTGCAATCAGGGCTGTCAAAGCCAATAAAATGCGTTCGGTGCTTACAAGCCTTGGCATTATTATCGGTGTGGCTGCCGTTATTGTTATGCTTGGAGTTGGCGGCGGCGCGCAAAAATCCATTGAATCCGAAATCCAGACAATGGGCAGCAATCTTTTAATGGTTGTTTCCGGCGCGACAAGTTCCGGCGGCGCCAGAGGAGGCTTCGGCTCCCAGTTGACGCTGAAACTTGAAGACGTTAACGCAATTGAAAAAGAACTAAACTCGGTTAAAGCCGCGGCGCCGTCGTTAAATCAGGTTAATCAAATTGTTTGGGGAAACCAAAACTGGTCGACAAGCGTTATGGGTACCGACAACAGAATGTTTGAGGTTAGAGAATGGCCGATAAAATACGGTCGCCAATTTACGGAAACAGAACTTGCCAGCGCGGCAAAAGTAGCGATTTTGGGACAGACCGTTGTTGAAGAGATTTTTGGCGATATTGATCCTATTGACAGGATGGTAAAAATTAAGGGCATGCCTTTTAAGGTCATAGGCGTTTTGGCGGAAAGAGGTCAGACAGGCATGGGTCAGGATCAGGACGACGTTATCTATGTTCCAATTTTAACTGCTCAAAAGAAGCTCATCGGCGTAGAATTTCCCGGCTTGATAAGAATGATTATGGTAAAAGCCGTCGACACTGAAAGCGCGTTTATCGCGGAACAGGAAATTAACCAGCTTTTGCGCCAAAGACATAGAATTGGGATTAATCAGGACGATGATTTTACCGTCAGAAATTTAACCCAGTTTATGGAAATGATGCGTAAATCGACAGAGGTTATGACCATATTGCTCGGTTCTATTGCGTCGATTTCTCTTTTGGTCGGCGGTATCGGTATTATGAATATAATGCTTGTGTCAGTAACGGAAAGAACTAGGGAGATAGGTATTAGAATGGCAATTGGAGCCAGAGCCTGGGATATCCGCATGCAGTTTCTTATGGAATCAGTGGTTCTTTCTTTTATTGGCGGGATTATCGGAATAATTCTGGGGCTTGTCGGAGCGTGGGCTGTTAAACAGCTTACATCTCTTAATACGTCGGTTCCATTGATATATATTCTTATCCCGTTTACTTTTTCTGGAATGGTCGGTCTTATATTCGGATATTATCCGGCGTATAAAGCGTCGCTTTTAAACCCGATTAATGCTTTGAGGTATGAATAGTTCGTTGATTTAATAAATAAGATGTGCTAATTTGATAACACTTTTTATTATGAATGATTGGAACTATTAAAATAACCTTTTAAAAACATTGTTTATGTTTACGGAAAAACTTAAATCAATTGAGGTTGGGACAAATCTTCAGGGTTTGTACGACAAGCTTGCCGAAATCATCGAAAACTCGATTAAAGAACAAAAGCCGAAAGATGTTGTAGAGGCGGCTCTTGTTTATGATGTTCTCCTTGCGTTGTATGATTTTTTCGACATCGGGAAACTGGTGCATGTCGGAAGTGAGACTCCTTTTGAACCTATTCGGGACAAAAGCGGAAAACTTCTTTTCTTCACCGATTTGAAGACTATCGAAACTCGGGTCTCGGAAGCGGTTCTCTTTGCTTTTCTCTTTTCAGCGGAAGGTCAAACTTATCTGGTTCTTGAAGTTAAGGACAGGTTTTATTGGGTTTTGGAAGCGGAACCTGCCGAACTTGAAATGTCTATGCCGTATATGGGGACAGTAGGAGAGGCTTAATTATGCTTTCAGGCGGTGAAATTTAATTTCACCGCTTTTTTTTGGACAAAAACTGGTTGACTTTCTAAAAAGAAAAGGTATCATAATAGTCATCCAGAATTAAAAATAAACAATTATAAAACCAGTCGCAATGTTAAACAAATTAGGAACAGTTGCAGTTAGCATTCCTTTAGGCGAAGTGAGGAGTACCCTTTATGGAATGGATCTTTCCGACCCCGTGAAAAATGAGATTTTGATACATCTTCAGGGGATACAGAACTCTAAAGCGAACACTTTCATGTTTGTTCATAACGGGGTAAAAAACGGTTACAGCCCCGCGAACATAACCCTTATGAGAACTTGTTCGTATCCTTTGGACTGCTGTTTGGTGATGGAAGGATTGAGGGGTTGTCAAGACGGCGTTGAATACCGCGTCTTAAACTTCATTGACACCCAAACTCGTCAGGAGTTGTCATGGGTGTTTCAGGCAGTATGCTAGCGATAGCTTCCGCTAAAATCAAAAAGAGATAGGTAATGGATTTCCATTACCTATTTTTTATTTATAAGATGGTTGAAGACGCCATAAAGCGTGTTTATTTCCTGTTCGGTCAGCTGGCTTCTTAAAAAAATATTTCTAAGGTTTCTTACCATTCTCGGACGTTTTTCATCAACTCTGAAATTTCCGCATTCGTCAAGTTCTTTTTCTAGAAAATTAAACATGTTAGCAACAGTTTCTTTATCCGCTACATTAGTTTTATTTGTTACCAATTGAGATTTTGGGGCATTAGCCTGAAGCTTGTGCCATTCGTATCCGACAAGCAAAACAGCCTGCGATAGATTTAGAGAGCAGTGCTTTGGGTTTAGGGGAATTTCGATTACGGCGTCAGCAATTGCGACATCGTCGTTTTCGAGTCCCGTGCGCTCCGGACCAAAAAGGATTCCGCATTTTATTCCGCAGCTTAGGTTCTCATAGATTTTTTCTACAGCGGCATCAGCGGTGTATATGGTTTTTATCATATCGCGCCTGCGGGCTGTTGAAGCAAAAACTTGATGCAAATCTTTTATCGCATTGCTTAGGCTGTCAAATATTTCTGCTTTATGTAAAATTTCTTCCGCGTTTGAAGATGCGGCGACCGCTTTTTCCGAAAGGTGATTTTCCCTTGGGTTTACCAGTCTGAGGTTATACAAGCCGCAATTCATCATTGCGCGCGCCGCCATTCCGACATTTTCTGCCAATTGCGGATTTACAAGTATTATGTATGGCTGGTTAGTCATTTATTCCTCTTTCAAATATACATATTTACTTTTTTACTAAAATGGATTAAAAAATCAATATATTTGATTATTTATTCATCCATAATACTATTTTGCTTATGAAAAAAATTCTTATTTTGGCTTCAGGTTCTGGATCAAATGCTGAAGCGATTGTAAAAAATTTGAGCGCAAAAGATGTCGAGATTGTTATCGGGCATAACGTTAAGAATGCCGGAGTTACCAATCGCGGACTTTTTGTGCCTTGCGTTCATCTTCCGTCTCCGGGGAAGGATTTCTCTGTTGTTACGGATTATCTTGAAAAGCACTCGTTTGACCTTGTCGTTATGGCGGGTTATATGCGTGTTTGGCCGCCAGAAACGCTTGCCGCCGCAGGATGTCCAGTAATCAATATCCATCCCTCGCTGCTGCCTAAATACAAAGGCTCTGAGGATGGATATGGAGACGCTTTCCGAAACAGGGACATCGAGAGCGGCTGCACAGTTCATCTGGTGACTGACGATGTCGATGGAGGTCCTGCGCTGGCTCAACTGAAGTTTGATATTCCTTTAGAGGCTAGGGATGATTTAGCCAAGCTCAAGGAAATCGGACTGGCGTTCGAGCATATTGTTTACCCTGCGGTTATCAAAAAGATGCTGTTGGGCGAGACA
Source organism: Lactobacillaceae bacterium (assembly GCA_031271345.1). GTDB lineage: Bacteria > Pseudomonadota > Alphaproteobacteria > RF32 > CAG-239 > JAQWBS01. The sequence goes on along the minus strand of JAISVX010000003.1, from coordinate 373,571 downwards.
ATCAACCCCGCGGATTCTCTCATCGCCATTAGGAAAAAGTATGGCATGCAGGGATACAGCCTCAGTACGCCTGTCAACACAATGAGTTTTTAGCGTGTTGTAAACTACAAAAGAAGCCCCGATTTGGGGCTTCTTTGCTTATTTAATTATAATCTGGATTATCTGCGGTTTTTTAACGCGAGCTTTGTTGTCATAATTTCGTTTAGGCTTAAAGTTCTTTTGCTCTGGAGCTTTTTGATTTCGGCTGACTTTTCACAATGTTCCGTCTGCTCTTCTTCGCTCCATTTTCTTTTTCGTTCAGAAGCCAAAGCTTTTCTTGGAGAAGTCTTAGATTTTTCATTGGTAATTTTATTGTTAAAAGCAATTAAATTGCCGCTTCTGTCAAAAACTCTCACCACATCTACTTCCCGGTGTCTGTCGCAGGACTGCACAATAAACGGAATGGCTTTGAAATATAAATAATGGTATAAAAGCTTTGGAGGTCTTGGATAGTTTGCAATGCTGTTTATGCCGTTTTCAAGTGCTTTTTCGTATCTATAGAGTATTCCCAGGCGGCTTTTTCTTTTATCGACGGCAAGAAATGCCGCTTCGGTATTATACCCTTTGTCTTTTGCCTTTTTATACAATGCAAAAGCTTGGGTAGGGTGCCTCATTGTGCTTGGTCTGAAAATATTTATGCTTCTTTTTTCTTCAATAGCTTTCTCAACCAAATCTGCAAACAATTTGTCAGAAAAGCTCATTCTTTGTTTTTTGTTCGGGTTTTTGGGGACAAATGCTTTAATTTCATCAAACTCAAGCATTATGGGATTTTCCCCGTCTTTTGCTTCTTTTTGAAAAAGCGGTTTAAGTATAGAAGTTTTTCCTGCCCCTGGGGAAGCGAAAACCATACGAAAAGTTGGTTTACCCGCAGCAGCAGTTTGTTCTCCAAAGAAGTGTTCGCATGCTTTTTCAAACTGTTGTTTATATAAGTCCATTTTCCTCGGAGCCTCTTTTCGGTTATTTTGTCTAAAAATAACATTTATTTAAAGGATAGTCAATAGCTATATAGTCATTTGCAAATGAAAAAGCCGTTTTTTGGGAAACGGCTTTTAATCATTAAGTTTTGCGTCCGTCTAGTTTTTTAGTGCCGCCAGATACCAGTCGATTGTTTTGGCAATTCCCGTGTCAAAGTTCTCGTCAGCCTTCCAGCCGAGTTCTTGCTCAAGCTTTGTCGCGTCAATCGCATAGCGTTTGTCATGACCGGCGCGGTCTTTTACAAACGTAATTAAATCAGAATGCGGCTTGCCGTTTTTACGAGGAGACTTTTTATCCAGTATTTCGCATATTGTATGAACTATCTGCAAATTGGTTCTCTCATTTCTGCCGCCAACATTATAAGTTTCTCCAGCTTTGCCTGTGTGGAAAACCAAATCGATTGCTTTGCAGTGGTCTAAAACATACAGCCAGTCGCGGACATTTTTGCCGTCGCCGTATATTGGGATGTCTTTTTCATTTACACAGTTAGAAATAATTTTTGGAATTAGTTTTTCTGTGTGCTGCTTAGGACCATAGTTGTTTGAGCAGTTTGAAGTTGTTACGTTCATTCCGTAAGTGTGGTAATATGCTCTTACCAAAAAGTCCGAGCTTGCTTTTGACGCGGAGTATGGGGAGTTTGGAGCATAAGGAGTTGTTTCTTCAAACAAACCAGTATCGCCCAAAGAGCCGTAAACTTCATCGGTAGAAATATGATGGAAACGGGAGCTTTCATATCCGGCTCTAACTTTGTGGGGAGCTTCCATCCAATGATGACGCGCAACGTCCAATAAAGTAAATGTGCCGAGGATGTTTGTTTCGATAAAAGCTTTTGGTCCCGTAATTGAATTGTCGACGTGGCTTTCAGCCGCAAAATGAACAACGCCTTTGATGTCATTGTCTTTAAACAGTTTTTCAACTAAGGCTCTGTCGCAAATATCGCCTTCGACAAATTTGTAATTACTGGCTTTTTCAACTTCTTTCAGGTTGTTTAAGTCGCCGGCATAGGTTAGTTTATCTAAGTTGATAACCATATAGTCTTTATATTTGTCCGCGAAGTATGGAACAAAGTTAGCACCAATAAAACCTGCTCCGCCTGTTACTAAAATAGATTTCATATTTAATCTCCAAGTATTTTTATAAATTGTTTATACAATCAGCAAGGCTGTCCGCCCAGTGTCTTATTTTTATTCCAAAATCTTTTTTAATTTTTGCTTTGTTAAAAACCGAATAAAACGGACGTTTTGCCAAAGTTAGATAGTCTTTGCTTTCAATTGGGAGAACCTCGCAGTTTAGATCTGACATTCCCATAATAGCGGTTGCAAAATCATACCATGAACAAACCCCCTCGTTTGAGTAGTGATAAATGGCTTTAGTACCGATTTTCATCTGAGGAATAATATCTGCGATTGCCTGAGCTAAATCGCGGGCGTAAGTAGGGGTTCCTGTCTGGTCAAAAACAACGTTCAGGCTTTCTTTTTCCGCGCCTAATCTGCGCATTGTTTTGAGAAAGTTATTGCCAAAAGTTGAGTATAACCAAGATGTTCTGATTATTAAGGCAGTTTTTGCCGTTTCTAATACGGTTTGCTCTCCCTGAGCCTTGGTTCTTCCATAGACTGACCCTGGGTTTGTGATGTCTGTTTCAACATAAGGTTTATAATTGTTTCCATCAAAAACATAATCAGTCGAGATATGGATTAATGCTATTCCTGTCTGCGCAAGGTTTTTTGGTCCCTTAACGTTAATAAGCTCCGCCAGTTCTTTTTCTTCTTCCGCTCTATCAACGGCGGTGTATGCCGCGCAGTTTATTATTAATGCAAATTTTTTTGAATCGCAGAACTTTGCGACAGCTTTAGCATTCGTAATATCAAGCTCGTCTACGTCCACGTAAACGGCTTTGTCTTTCAATATTAAGCGCAGCTCGTTTCCAAGCTGGCCGTTGGCGCCTGTTACTAAAATCATTTAATATCTTTCAAAAATGGCAGCAGCCTGTCTTTTTCTGAGATAACTTCTTTTCCTTCCGGGATTTGCCAGTCGATATTTAAATCATCGTCATCAAAGCGAATTCCGCCCTCAGATTCTTTATTATATTTGTTATCGCATTTATAAAAGAACACAGCTGTTTTGCTTAAAACTGAGAAACCATGAGCAAAACCCCGAGGTATCATCAATTGCAGATTATTATCGGCAGAAAGCTCTACGGCAACGTGTTTGCCGTAAGTTTCTGAGTTTGGACGCAAATCAACGGCAATATCAAGAACTGTGCCTTCCAAAACGCGGACCAGTTTTGCCTGAGCATGTCCGCCTTTTTGAAAATGCAATCCTCTTATGGTGCCGTAAGACGACATAGACTGGTTGTCCTGAATGAAATTATAATCAAGACCGGCTTCTTTAAACTTTGCCTGATTATAGCTTTCAAAAAAATATCCTCTGTTATCGCTGAAAATTTGAGGTTCAATTATTAGAAGATTTTTTATTTTGGTTTTAATAATCTTCATTGTGTTCCTCAAAAACAGTTTTTAGATACGTTTTATAATCGACGCCGTCTTTTAAGCTGTTAATTAGTTTCAGCATCTGTTCATCGTTAATAAAGCCGCGGCGGTATGCTATTTCCTCAATGCAGGCAATCTTCAGACCTTGACGTTTTTCAATGATTTGAACGAAGTTGGAAGATTCAATCAATGAATCGGGGGTGCCGGCGTCAAGCCAAGCATTTCCGCGCTTCATTGTGCAGACTTTTAATCTGCCTTCGTTTAGATATTCTCTGTTTAAGTCGGTAATTTCATACTCGCCTCGCGCAGACGGCTTAAGCTTTTTGGCTTTTTCAACAACGTCGCTCTGATAGAAGTACAGACCCACAACAGCATAGTTTGACTTTGGCTGTTTTGGCTTTTCTTCAATTGAGATTGCTTTATGGTTTTTATCAAACTCGACAACGCCAAAGCGTTCAGGGTCGGATACGTGATGACCGAAAACAACTCCGCCCGGGTTTGATTTAACTTCTTCCCTAAAGCTTTTTAACTGGTCGCCCATATAAAATATGTTGTCGCCCAGGATTAGGCACACTTCGTCGCCGTCGATAAATTTTTCGCCAAGTACAAATGCCTGAGCAATGCCATTAGGAACTTCTTGTACTTTGTAAGAAATTTTTAATCCCAAATCAGCGCCGTCGCCGAATAACTTTTCAATATTCGGAGTGTCCTGAGGGGTAGAGATGATAAGAATTTCTTTTATGCCGAACAGCATTAATGTCGACAGCGGATAATAAATCATTGGTTTGTCATATACAGGAAGCAACTGCTTACTTGTTGTTTTTGTCAATGGATATAAGCGAGAACCACTTCCTCCCGCTAAGATTATACCTTTCATATATATTTTCCTTATTCTGTTAAACGAATATAATGCATTAATCCTAATTAAAAAAAAATATTGTATCAAGCCGAATTATAAATGATACACAGCTCAAATAGCATATTGTAAGATGATATTTACATTTTGAAAAAAACCGTTATTTTGTATGTATTGTTAACATGAAAAGAAAGAATAAGCGTGTCAAAAATATTTGTTACAAAATCTTTCCTGCCTCCAAAGGAAGAATATTTCTCCTATATAAGCAAAACCTGGGATAACGGGATTTTGACCAACGGCGGTCCTCTGCTTTTGGAGCTTGAAGAAAAACTTAGAGATTATCTTGAGGTGAAAAATTGTCAGTTTGTCACTAACGGTACAATAGCGCTGCAGTTGGCTTTAGATGGCTTGGGCATTAAAGAAGGAGAGGTGATAACAACTCCCTTTTCTTATGTCGCGACAACATCTTCAATTTTGTGGGAAAGATGCGAGCCTGTGTTTGTCGACATAGAAAGAGACAATTTTACAATTGATGTTAAAAAGATTGAAGCCGCGATAACTCCAAACACCAGAGCCATTATGGCTGTTCATGTTTTTGGCTATGCCTGCGATGTCGAGAAAATTGAAAAGCTGGCTGAAAAACACAATATTAAGGTTATTTACGATGCCGCTCATGCCTTTGGCGTAAGATATAAAGGAAAATCTCTGCTGGATTACGGGGATGTTTCAACGCTGTCTTTCCATGCGACCAAGCTGTTCCATACTGTTGAAGGCGGCGCGTGCATAGCAAAAGATGATAAGGTAAACGCGAGAATTGATTTATCAAAACGTTTCGGTCATCATTATAACGATTTTATTCAGGTCGGCATAAACGGCAAAAACTCTGAGTTTCACGCGGCAATGGGGCTGGCTAATTTCCCATATATTGAGCATATAATAGAATCTAGAAGAAAAATATCCGAGCTTTATGACAAACTGCTCGACGGGCTGGTTCAATTGCCGAAAAAACAAAAAGATTTGGAATATAATTACGCGTATTATCCAGTTGTGTTCAAATCAGAAAAAACTTTGCTTAAAGTTTTTGATGTTTTGGCAGCGGAATATATTTTCCCAAGAAGATATTTTTATCCGAGCTTAAATAATCTCCCTTATGTTAAAAAACAATCATGCCCCGTGTCGGAAGATATAAGCCCGCGCATTGCCTGTCTGCCTCTTTTTGTCGGTTTGGAACATAGCGTGGTTGAAAAAATTGCCGAATTAATTAGGAATAATGTATGACAAAAGAAAGACTAACCGTACTTGTTGTTACTTATAATCATGTTAAGTACTTTGAAAAATGTATGGACAGTATCTTATCTCAAAAAACCGACTTTGGTTTTAAGATTCACGTAGTTGACGATAAATCTACCGATGGAACGACAGATTTGGTTAAAAAGTATGCCGAGAAATATCCAGATAAGGTAAAAGCGTATATTAGGGAGCAGAATTACGGCGTTGTAAAAAATATATACGAAGGGATAAAATCCGTAGATACCGAGTATTATGCTTTTATTGAAAGCGATGACTATTGGTGCGATGATTATAAGCTTCAAAAGCAAGTGGATATACTTGACACAAATACGGATTGTTCTTTTAGCGGTCACAATACGATAAATAATTATCCAGAAGACCCGGAAAATAAGAAAAATGGTAAAAAGTTTTTCAAAGTCAAAACCCAGAAATTTAGTTTTCCAAAAAAATTTAAGAAGAAAGATTTTATCAAAATACACCCAAGCTCAAGAGTTTACAGAACATCATGTCTGGATTTGGAAAATATTAGAAGCATTGAAGTTCCCGTTTGGGACAGCACAAGTTATTGGTGGTTTTTATCAAAAGGCAAACTCCATTATCTGGATGAGGTTATGTCTGTTTATAACCGTACGGATACAGGCGTTTTCTCCGGCGCGTCAAAAGAAAAAAGAGATAAAATGTCGATAAGAAATATTCTTTCGGTAAATAAAGAGTTTGACTATAAGCGCAATGATTTGTTTTTAAGTATCTTAAAACGCAGAAAATTTGTTAATTTTATAAATTATATAAGATTAAAATATTTTACCAAACCAAAGAAAATCGAGCAGGAATACTGCAAACTTTTAGGTTATGCCATGCCTGTCAGGATATATACTTCGGTTGCGGAAAATAATTTGGGAGATATGCTCAACTATTATCTTTTGGAATTTTACGGCAAGGCATATTTGAGGGCTTATATTGAAGATGCGAACTTGTTGGCAATAGGTTCTGTTTTTGATAAGATTTACGTAAATAAACGGCTTAAAAAGGATTTATCAAAAGAAGTAAATGTGCTTGGCTCAGGGTTTATTTCTGATTTTGAAACATATAAAAGCGCAAAGCCAAAGACTTTGAAAGTGTTTGCGAGAAAATTGAATATTTTAGCCCTAAGAGGAAAGACATCTAAGCAAAGGTGCGAAGACGAGCTGGGCAAAAGCTTTGATAATATACCTCTTGGCGACCCCGGTTTATTGGCAAACAGGCTGATTGACGCAAAAAGCGTCGTGAAAAAATATGATGTTGGAATAATTCCGCACTATACTGATAAAAAAAGCGAGCTGTTTGACAGGATAAAGCTTGAAAAATATACGGCAAAAGTAATTGACGTATCTGGCGATACATTAGAAACGCTAAAAGAAATAGCGGGCTGCAGAGTAATTTTGTCTTCCGCAATGCATGGTTTGATATGCGCTGACAGTTTTGGAATACCAAATAAATGGCTGGAGGTTTCCGACAATGTTTTTGGCGGCGGTTATAAATTTGCGGACTACTATTCGGTATTTGGCATAAAAAATCCAGAACCGATTGATTTAAGAAAAAAACAAGTTTCTGATAAGGATATAGAGGATGTTATTTCGTCTTATGCGGTTTCAGCGACAAGAGTTGAAGAAATTTGCGCCGCATTATCAGAAACTTATAAAAATCTGTAGGAGGGTATATGAGCAGTTTTTACTCTGAAGAAGAATTGAAAGATTTGGGGCTTAAAGCTTTTGGCAGAAACGTTTTAATCAGCCGAAAATGCTCAATATACGGCGCAAAAAATATTCTTCTTGGCAGCAATGTCAGAATTGATGATTTTTGCATATTAAGCGGACAAATTACTATCGGCAGCAATGTTCATATTTCCGCGTATAATGCCCTGTATGGTTCGAAAGGCATTGAAATTGGGGATTTTTGCGGTATTTCTCCGCGTTGCACGCTTTTTAGCGCGACGGATGATTTTTCGGGAGAATATATGGTTTCTCCAATGGTTCCAGAAGAGTTTACCAATGTTCAAGGCGGCAAAATTGTTTTGACAAAATATGTTCAGATAGGCAGCGGCACGATAATTATGCCAAACGTCGTTTTTGGAGAAGGCGCTGCAACCGGCGCTATGAGCCTGATTAAGTCAAATGTTCCAGCATGGAAAATTTATGCCGGCGTTCCTGCCAAAGAAATAAAAGAAAGAAGCAGAAATTTGCTTAAATTTGCAGAAAAATGCAAATTTAACTAAACATTTATAATCTTTTGAACTATAATGGCTTTCAATTGTTACAGTAATATTAAAATTTTATGTTACCGCATTTCGTTTGGACAAAATGTTTGATTTTTTGCGAAAATAGCGTAATATAAAATACAGCTATTAAATTATATGGAGTTACCATCATGGCGGATATGAGAAAAGACGAGAGATTTGAGGAGTTCTTACAATCAATTGGCATGAGCGTTGCCGCGTTTGAAGCGCTTGATAAGGATGCTCAAACATCGTTGTCTAACGATATGGAAACCTGGAAAAAGAATAATCCTCTTGAAGGAGCTGAGTCCGAGCCAAAATATTCAATTGAAGACGCAATTAGAATTTCAGATAAAAAAGCGGCTTTGGACCAATTAATGCCTGGAGAACTGGCGGCGCTTAACGCATCTGTTAAAGATGCGGCGAAGATAGATGATGAAGCGGCAAAAGCGTATCAAAATATCCAAAAAGCAATCGAAAAAAGAGTAACATACTACGCAGAAAACAGAATTATGGTCGACATTGATGATGCCGACGCAATGCTGGCTCTGATTAATTCTTATGAAGATGGCAATGAAAACAGGGCGGCGGAAGAAACAAAATCAGATTTAATAGAACTTTTGGAAAAAAACGGTCTTACTCTTGAAGACTATGAAAAAGCCGATGATAAGACCAAAGATTGGCTTCGCGGCGAAATGCGTTCTCAGTATGACGCTGAGATTGTGGCATATTTAGAGCTTAACGGCATTAGTATTGACGAATATACGTCTGCAAACCAGGCTCATAAAGATTGGATAAAAGAACAGATTAAGGTTCAGAAAGACGCTGATTTAGTCGAGTTTTTAGAAGCGAATAATTTTACAATCGAAGATTATAATTCATCAGATAAAAGCACGAGAGATTGGGTTGATAAAGAAATGAAAACCCAATACGAAGCCGATTTGAAAGACTATTTGGCAAAAAATAATATTTCTGAAGCCGAATATAATAAAGACAAAGGACTTCAGATTTTGGCTGCTCAGGAAATGCAGAAAGAAAAACAGCTTTCGGTGTTTCTTGCGAAAAATGGTCTGACGCTGGAAGATTATAACAGCTCGGACAGCAAGACCAGAGCCTGGGTCGACCAGGAAATGCAAAAAGACAGAGAAGAAAAAGCTTCGAAGTTTAGGGATATTGTTAAAGATGACAGAGTTGTTCTTGAGTACAGGGGCGATGAACAGGACTTGTCGGTAAAGGGCAGAGCAAAGACCCGCTTAAATAACTTTGTAAGAGAATATGACGAAGCCAACGGCTTGACGGGTTTAACTCCTGAAAATTCTGCGTTCTTAGATGAAAACTCTACTTTACTGGAAGATATTGGCGTTGCAAACCTGTTGAGTGTTACGCCTTTTGTTGAAGAACCAGTTCAGCCTATGGAGTTTGAGAAGGCGAAAGAGATTGTTGCAAACAAAACTTTTGATAAGCTGGACATTAAAGAGTTTGCTTCTTTACAGGCGGCGATGGATAAGTATTCCGGAAGCTTTAAGAAAGAAGAAAAATTTATCGTTACTAAAGCTGCCAGAGATAATGTATTAAAAGTTGCCAATGGTAAAAAAGAACTCGATAAGGCTGAAATGGCGAGTTTTGCATTTGTCTTGGATAATGTTGCAAAATATGCGGCTGGCAATGATAAATTTATTGCTTCCGGCAAGCTGAAAAAGGCGACTAAAACTCTTGGCGATTTAAGAACGGAAATAAAAAATACGAAATATGCTTCCCATTCGGACATGCAGGAAGCTTATGATGTTTTGGCGGCTGTAAACGTTACGGGCAAGCTAACTCCGCTTGGTCGCGAAAGTTTCTCGCAAAGAGATGAAAAAGGCGAATTTTTACCAGACAGCGAAATGGGTTTATTTATCGCGTCGGTTAAAGACAGAACAAAACAGCAAATGCTTACCAGTAAAGAGACTATAACGGCGGAATCTTTCAAAGCAAACTTTTCTGATAACTTGCAAATAGCTTTATATGAGCTTTATCACGCGCAAGAAATTTTGAAAGAAAACGTAACAAAAGAGAAAGCTAACGCTGCGTATAAAAAGTTTGTCGCTTTAAGCCAAAATGGTAAGAAAATCGATATAAATCAAGACTCTTTCATTGGTTATGCCGCTGCGAAGAATAAAGAATCCAATTCGTTCCTTTTGAGGCTGGAGAAAAAGGTCGGAAACAGAAAAGCTGTGCAGACAGCGCGTAAAAACCATGAAGCTATTGATAAAAACAATACCAAAAAATATGGCAAAAAATATGCAAATGCAAAAGCATTTTTGAAAAACATGGGCAAAGCCGGGCTTAAGATTGGAGCATGGAGCGCTGCCTTCGGTGTCGCTTCTTCATTCGGTGCGCCAGCGGTAGCCGCGGTTGCGGTAGTATCTTTGGGCAACCAGGTTATCGGTTTGAGAAAAGATTTTAAGAGACAAAAATTAGAGGCGTCAAAACAAGGCGTTCGTCTGTCGTTTAAGCAATATATGAAGAAAAATCCAGAAAGAGGCGTTGGATTTGCATTAGGCGCAATCGGTGCGGCAATACCAGGACTGCAAATGTTTTCTAATGTTGGTCAGGTAGGCGCGTTAGCCAACGCGATTGCTCCTTATATGACAGAATACAGGATTGGGTCGGCTCTTACCGGCGTGGCGGCAAATATTGTGAAACCGATAAAGCAAGCGAGAAAAGATAAACAAAGCTGGTGGAAGGTCGCGACAATAGCCGGAACATCAGCTCTGGGTTTCTTTGGCGGTAGAGCAGTGGCGAACCAGTTTGTCGCAACTCCAGATGTAACGCAGCCGACGTATGATGTAGACGCTGTTACCGGCGAAACTATTCCCGCTCCGGCAAACGGACCAGAGCAAATGGACCAGACAAACTATGTCGAATTAAATAATATACAAGGCGCGGAGAATAACAGCTTCCAGTATTTTAATGAGAACAGTCCTTTTGCGAGATTTTTTGACGGCGGACAATCTACAATAGTTGATAACGGCGGTCCAGCTTGGGATATAGATAACAATAGTGTCCCGGACAGCATACAGCTACCAGCTGACCAAGTGGAACAGGTTCAGGATGTTGAGGTAAGAGAAGCGCCTCAGCCGGAAAGACCTGCTGTAAGGACAGAGCCTAGACCAACGATTGTAACGGAAAATACAACAAGCACAGCAGCTACAACTAATACAGAGCCTGTAGTTGAAGATATAGTCAGGCATGAATCTGTTCTTAAAGGCATTGAACCGTTAGATATTAAACCGTTAGAAGTTAATCAAGACGCCGCTTTTGCAAGAGCCGAATTTGAAATGCACGAACACCTGAGAAATGAACAGGTTCATACAATGGTTGATTCTTTGGGGCAGGAAATTAATTATACAGTCGGCAGTGACGGCAGTTTCAATATTGTCGGCGGCGATGAAGGGCTTACAGGACACTCTGATATGGGCGGCGATATTTCTAAGGAGGTTTTGGCAAGAGTTGAAAACGGCACGGCAACTGAGGCGGATTTGAAAATGTTAGCCAAATATAACAGCGATGCCGAGCTTGTCGCGGAAGCCCGTGAAACTTACACCGGAAATAAAGAAACAGCATTAGCTGGCTTAGAAGAGAAGCATGCCGCTGTCAGAGTTGAAAAAGATGCCGCTCTTCTCGCTGAAAATGAAACAGGTGAAAAGTCAGAGCCAGTGGTTGATAAAGCTGAACAAACAGTTGAGAAACCAGTTGAACATGCGCCGGCAGCTCCTCAGATTAATAATCCGACTCAGTTAGTTACTAATAACGGCACTGTAATTGACAGTTCGGTAGAGGGCGTAATAAAGTTGTCAAATGGCGAAGGCTGGAGTGCGACAATAACCAATGACGGAAACGGAAACCTGAGCTTGAAAGCAAGCGGTGTCTTGGATATACCGCCCGAACTGGAGAAGCATGCGACAAGCATGACATTTAAAGACGGCGTATACAAAGTCGGATCTTCTGAATCTCTGAACCCTGGGGTGGCAAAGTCAACCGCAATGGGTGATATGCAGAGAATGTTGGTGTCTAACGAGATTATAAGTCAGTATGAGACAAGAGTGGCTGCTGGAGAGCATTTGGATGCGGTTGAGCAAAAGCATTATAACAGTCTTAACTCAAGGCTTGAAAGCTGGGGATACCAGAGAGCCAATGACGGTCATTTGCAATTGGCTGGCGCTGATAAATCCATAGAATGGTCTAGTTCGGATAGTCGTGCGGCTCCTGCGCCTACGGTAGCTGAAAATGTAGTTGAAACAGCTCCAAGAGCGGAAGTTGAAACAAGCGCTGCTCATGATGCAAAACCTCATGAGACAGTTGTTGCAGAAACTAGGACCGAACCTGCTGCTGTAAATGAAGTTAGAACAGTCGGCGAGGGCAAAGGGTCGTTCGCATATAAAATTGATGAGACTGGAAGAGCTACTTTTACAGATAACAATCCTCCAAAGGTTGATATTCCGAAAGATGTGTCGCAAGAGTTTACAAAAGCTGTTAAAGACCCGGAAACAGGGAGATGGACGGCAGGCGGCGTAGAACACAGCAATAGATCTGTGGCTGAAAGAATGGCTAAATTTGAGCTTGAACAAACTTATAGAAACCATGAAGTATACAAAAATCTTGTTATGCAGGATAATTTGAACGAAGCTGATAATAAGTTTATGGACAGCCACGTTAAAGATTTGAGCGACCGCAACCTTAAACTTGATGCCAAAGGAGACCTTATATCTTCAAAAACACAGTCTCATAATAATCAAAATGGTCATACATACGCGCAGGTTCGTGATAATATCCGCGAAGGTGTGATTACGAACAGCCAGAGCGCTCAAGCAGGGTTGCAGGAAGCCCACTCGCTTGTCAGCATTTTGGGACAGTATGTTAATATTAAATAATAAAAAAGGGCTGAAAAGCCCTTTTTTATTGATATTTATCAAAACAAAAAAACACACCTGAAAGGTGTGCTTTTTTATTGGTATGCCCGACAGGATTACTCTCCCTTTGGTCGAGTTGCTACTGGCGGCACAATAACGGCGATACTTTCGTCTTGCCTGCGCCTGGTAGTCGAACCTGTTTCCTCACAGGTTCAAATTCTGGGGCAAAATTTCAACAAAAAAACACACCCGGAAGGTGTGCTTTTTTATTGGTATGCCCGACAGGATTCGAACCTGTGACCACTTGATTAAAAGTCAAGTGCTCTACCGACTGAGCTACGGGCACGCTGTTAACGAAGGAAGATATATAAGATAAAAAACTCTTAGTCAATAAAAAAAACGCATAAAAATAAAAAAAAATGAAAAAAACTAAAAAATATAGTTTATTTGTTAATTTTTATGTGCTAGCATTCATTCAAAGCTTAAGTTTATTAGAGGTAAAAGAATATGGCTGAAAATACTACTTCACTAAAAGACAAATATAATATTCTTCAGAACTCAAAGGGTGAGATTATGATTATGATTGACAGTTTTCCTGGCGGTCCTGAGAACCCAAGAGTTGTGTATGACGGTGGGGATACTATTTTATTGTATAGAAGCAGAGAAAGCGCTGTTTATTTAAGAAAAGTTGAGGAAGAAGCCAGAAAGCCAGTTAAATCCGTAGATGAAATTTTAATCGTCGAATTTGATGAAGACGATGATGTGGCAAGAGAATATAAGGCGCCGCTTAGAATTGTAAAAAGTATTGAGGCTCTTGTACAGTAAACGGATGATAACAAAACAAATAAGGACTGCTGTTAGTCCTTATTTTTGTATTGGAGAACTAAAATGAAGACTTTAACTCAATATGCCGCTGTTTTATTTTTTACAATGTTTTCTTTTTCCGCGCAGGCGCAGACAGATACGTCGGGCAACAGTATTGAAGATGGTATGGCAAAAGCTGTGGAGGCTATGGAAGACGCTTTAGTCGAAAATGTCCCTGTTTTGGCTGATTCAATGACTGATTTCTTTTCAGAAATGATTCGTATGATGGCGCCGATGCTGATTTCTTTGGAGGAAAATAAAAAGCTTCCTAAAGCTTCCAATGAAATGGCTGAAAAAATAAAGAATGCGATAAATGCCAAATATAATCGGGACACAAGCTATATAATTGATTTGGACACAAACTCCATAGAGTTTGACGGCATGTATAAAGAAGGCGACACCGTTTTGCGGTACAGGCTGACAAGAAACCTTTCTTTGGTTTTGGTCACTTATGATTTAATCAAAAAGGAAGGAATATATACTATCAATATCTCAGGCATTGATGAAGGGAACGGTTCGTCAATCATAACAAACCTTGATGATGAGAACATTGATGTCGGCAAATTAAAAGCAAATAAAATCAACAACCATGAATATATCGGATATTCAAGCAAAAATGATAAACAGATATATCTTGTTACTAATATAGGTTCTTATTTGATCCTTCAAATCCAGGTCAAAGGCAGCGATTTTGGCGGCATGACAAAGGATTTTATTTATAGTCTTGATTTCGCAGCTCTTAAGGAAGCAGTCGCTGATGATGGCAAAAACATTGAAGATATAAAGCAAATGATTGAAGAGCAGATTAAAGACACGAACAAAATAGACGAACTATTTGAAAAGCAAAATCAGGGTTTATAATGGCTTATATTGAAGATTGGTATTGGGAAGACTTTGAAGAAGTCGAAAGTACAAATGATGTTGCAAAGTCATTTGCCGAAGGTTTTAATGAAAAATTTGTTATAACGGCAAAAAAACAGCTGAACGGGCGGGGCAGAAGGGGGCGCGGCTGGATAAGCATTAACGGAAACCTCTTTGCTTCTTTTGGCATTAAACTTGAAGCCAGATATGTCGGAGTTCTGTCTTTTATTGTTTCTTTGTCGGTTTTAGACGCCGTTAAATCTTTTAATAATGAAATTGATGTAAAACTAAAATGGCCGAATGACGTATTGGTTAATGGCAGAAAAGTTTCTGGCATATTAATAGAAAGAGCTGGCGAATATTTTGTTGTCGGCGCGGGAGTTAATATTGTTGATTATCCTGAAAATGTTGATTTGTTATATGAGGCTATAAGTCTAAAAAGTGTTAATATACAAACTGATAGTATTGGTATGCTAAAGCTTATAGTTAACCGTATCGATTACTATTTAGCGCAATGGAAACTTTACGGTTTTGAAGAGATAAAGAACAAATGGCTAAAGTATGCGAAGAACTTGGGGCAGAAAATAATTATCAGGTTTGAAGATGGTGAAAAAGAAGGGATTTTTGCCGGCGTTGATGATAACGGATACCTTCTTTTGAATGTTGAAGGCAGTCAGGAAAAAGTTTATGCCGGGGATGTTTTTTATATTTGAGGATTGGTTATGAATATTTTTGATAAAGACGGGCTTTATTTTTTACCTTTGGGCGGAGCAGAAGAGGTTGGTTTTAACCTTTATGTATATTCGGTTAATGGTAAAATTATCATTGTTGATGCCGGGTTCGGTTTTTTGAATGATGATTTTCCCGGTATGGAAATGGGAATGGCGGACGCGGGTTTTCTAGACGACTATGCGGGCGACGTTGAAGCTGTATTTATCACGCATGCTCATGAAGACCATTTTGGAGCAATCTCGCATATATGGCCAAAGATTAGATGCCCCGTCTATGCAACGGGGTTTACTCTGGGACACATAACAGCGCGCTTAGATGAGTTTAAGATAAACGGATATGAAGACAAGCTAAACGAAGTAAATGACGGGGATGTTATTTATCTTGACGAGTTTGAAGTCAAATTTGCTTATCTTGTTCATTCAACCCCGCAAAACTCCGCACTGCTTATTAAAACCAAATACGGCAATGTCGTTCATGCGACAGACTGGCGTTTTGATGACGGCACAATTGATATGCTCAGCACCAACATTGAAGCTTTGGAAGATTTTGCCAAGCAGGGCGTGGATATGCTTGTGTGCGATTCAACCAATGTTTCAGACGAGAAACGCGAAAAACATACGGAAATGGATGTTCGGCGTTTTCTTCTCGAACTGGTTCCACAGCTTAAGAATACGGTTGTCGCAACTTGTTTTCCTTCAAACATTGTCAGGCTTCAAAGCTTGATGATGGCTGCGGAAAAAGCAGGGAGAACGCCTGTTGTTGCAGGCATGAGCCTGATTAGAAACATAAGAATTGCCAAAGAATGCGGATACTTAAAAAACGTTCCAAATTTTTTAGAAGCAAAAGCTGCCGCCGATATTCCTTTAGATAATATATTGTACATCTGCGCAGGTTCGCAGGGAAATTATAGAAGCGCGTTGGCCAGAATAGTAAACGAGGAAAATAAAGACATAATTTTGGGCGAAGGCGACGCGATAATATTTTCTTCCCAGATTATTCCCGGAAACGAACAAAAAATCGAAAGAATGCAGGAAACGCTGCGCTTAAGAGGCGTAGAGGTCATAACCAAAGAAGACTATGTGGTTCATACATCGGGGCATGGCGGAAAAGACGATATAAGAAAGATGTATGAAATTCTTAAACCTAAAATCCTTATTCCCGTTCATGGAGAAAAGAGATATTTACGAGAGCATGCCCGTTTTGCCGAAGCTTTAGGGATTGAACAGGTTGTTAATGTCAGAAACGGCGATGTTCTTTTACTTAAAAATGCCAAGGTAGAAACGGTTGAAAAGGTTCCTACGGATATAATCGGCGTTGACAGGAAGCAGCTGACTTCAATTAATTCTCAGTTGGTGAAAAACCGCAAGCGCATTATGTATAACGGCAGCGTATTTATCAGCGTTGTTTTTGGGAGCGGCTGGTCGTTGGAGGATTTACAAATATCGTCGATTGATATTCTTGAAGAATATGAGTGGAATAAACTTTTGGAAGAGATAAAAGAGAAAATGCTGAAAGATATTCCCGAACATGTTAAGATTTTAGAATATAACGAGAATTCCATTATAGAATATGTAAAGTCAAAAATCCGCAAATTCATACTGATTTCCACCGGCATTAAACCAGTGGTGTTTATGCATTATAAAAAGCTTTAACGCCGGATTTAAACCTATTGTTTCAGCGGAAGATAAACCGTAAAGGTTGTTCCCGTATAACTTGTCGAGGTAACGGTAAGATTTCCTCTGTGACGCAGAATGATTTGCTTTGCAATCGACAAACCCAATCCTGTTCCTTTAATGCTCATATTTTTATGTTCCTGCAGACGGTAAAATCTTTCGGTTATGCGCGCAACGTTTTCAGGTTCAATTTTAGGTCCCATGTTGTTTATTGATATTGCAATTGCTTCGCCTTTGGCAACATTAAATGTTTTAGAAGGCGGAATTCCATCTACGGCTGTTATTCTGATTGTGACATCGCTTGGGCTTAAACCGTATTTAATCGCATTGTCCGTAAGGTTTTGAACAAGCTGCTTAATTTGATGTTCATCGCCGTTTATGTTGGGTATTCTGCCGTCAATTTCCACAACTAGGTTCATTTCCCGCTCTTTCGCTTTAAGCGATAAGCCCTCCGTTACATCGTTGATAATTTTAGGAACATAGACTTTTTCTTCCGGAGACTGATCCAGACTTAGCTCAATTTTTGATAAAGAAAGCAGATTTTCAATTAATGACGACATATATTCCGTTTGTTCGCTCATCAGCTTTAAGAAGGTTTCCCTTGCTCTGTCGTCGTTTTTTGCCGTTGTTTGAAGAGTTTCGATACAGCCTGATATAACGGAGAGCGGAGTTCTCAGTTCATGAGAAGCATTAGCAACGAAGTCAGACTGCATTTTCTCTATTTTTAGCGCTTTTGTAAGGTCATAAACGGAGATAACCGCAACGGCTCTTCCTTTCGTAATCCATGGCAGCTGTTTTATATGGGCATACAGCTTTTTATGCTGCGGCTTTCTTACGTAGAAGATTAAGTTTTCGGCTTCGCTTTCTTTGGAAAGAACTTTGGATACGGCGTTGATAAAATTGTTAGAATCAAAGATGGTGTCAATGTTTTTATCTATTATGTTTTTTTCAATTAAATTATGGGCAGAGCTGTTTGCGCCGATTATTCTTCCGTATCTGTCAATCATCATGATCGGGTCAGGAAGAGAGTCTAAAACGGCGGTATCGGAGATTGTCTGGGCTTCAAGCTCTTCGTTTTTTTCTGACCAGAATCTGTGCATTGTATTAATAGCGTCCGCAATTTCCTGAGCTTCTTTTTCTGAGAGGTTCATTTCTGATGTATCGAAATCGCGCCCTTGAGCCAGATTTGAGATATATTTTTTTAAAAGCTGCATTTCAAAAGTAATCGGAAAGAGAAGGGCGATATTGAAGATAATTATGGTAATGTATGATATAATGGCAAGGATGGGAGATATAAGTTTAAACGCAACAAGCATAAGAAATACAAATCCGGATGGCAGCGACAGAAAAATAACCCTGTCGGCAAATTTGCTGTTTTTTTCAATATCAAATATCTTTTGTCTTTTTATTTTCAACATTTTTATAACTTCAAAAAAAATATGGACTTCAATTTAGTTAAAATATACTATTACTCAATAATTTTAAGTTAACAAGTTTTAGGTAAATTATGCAAGAGAAAACATTATCCGCTCCAACTCCTATGATGGCGCAATATTTAGAAATAAAAGGCGAACATAAAGATTATCTTTTGTTTTACCGCATGGGAGACTTTTATGAGTTGTTTTTTGACGATGCGGTTACTGCGTCAAAGGCATTGGACATTGCTTTAACAAAAAGAGGAAAGCATGAGAATCAGGATATTCCGATGTGCGGGGTGCCTTTTCATGCTTATGAAAGCTATCTTGCAAAACTTATCCGCCAGGGATATAAAGTTGCGATATGCGAACAAGTGGAAAATCCTCAAGAGGCCAAAAAGCGCGGCGGTTATAAAGCAGTTGTCAAAAGAGAAGTTGTAAGGCTTGTAACGCCGGGAACATTAACCGAAGATAATCTTTTAGATTCAAAGAAAAATAATTTTATCGTCTGCGCCGCAAAGCAGGGAGAAAGCTTTGGAATTTCATGGCTGGACTTATCTACAGGCGAGTTTTATACTCAAAATATCGACCTGAAAAATAAGAAAGAAGACGTTGTTTTGAGCGGCGTATTTGCAAGATTAAACCCTGTCGAAATAGTTATATCAGACGGTTTCTTGCAAAATCAGGCTTTGTTTTCCGTATTAAATGAGTATCAAGACAAGCTTTCGGTGCTTCCTCAGGCGAGGTTTAATTCCGACAATGCGATGAAAAGACTTCTTGATGTTTTTAATGTTGAAACTTTAGACGCTTACGGAAGCTTTACCAGAGCGGAGATTATAGCTGCCGGCACTTTGATGGATTATGTTGAAAACACTCAAAAAGGCAAGATTCCACGCATAGATAAGCCGACAAAAGTATATGAAAACGCCTGTATGGAAATTGACGGCGCGACCAGAAGAAATCTGGAACTTTTGGAATCTTCGGCTGGAGACAGAGGAACATCGTTATTAAACGTTATCGATAAAACCGTAACAGGCGCTGGAGCCAGGCTTCTTGCGAGCCGCATAGCAACTCCTCTGGTTGATAAAAACGAGATAAACGCCAGATTGGATGTTATTGAGTTTTTCTTGACATACGGGCAGGTTAGGGAAAATTTAAGAGCTTTGTTAAAGTCTTGTCCAGACGTTGAAAGAGCTGTTTCTAGGCTAAGTCTGGGGCGTGGAGGTCCGAGAGATCTGGCTAATGTTAAGACTACCCTGGGGGCAATTCCAAAAATAAAAAACATAATCAAAGATTTTGGCAAAGAAGGTTCAAAAATTATTCAGGATATTCCGTGGAGTCTGGATAATATAATAGAAAAGCTCGGATATTATGCGAATTTGGTCGATAATATTGAAAATGCTTTACAGGAAGAGCTTCCGCTGCTTGCCCGCGACGGCGGCTTTATTAAGGAAGGATACTATCCGCCTTTGGATGAAATTAAGTCAATCAAAGACCATAGCAACAAAATTATGCTTGAGCTTCAGGCTAAATATGCGAATGAAACCAAAATATCAAATCTTAAAGTAAAATATAACAGCGTTATTGGCTACTTTATCGAGGTTCCTAGCAAATTTGCCACCGAAATGCTGGATAATCCAAACTTTATCCACCGTCAGTCTGTTTTAAATGCTGCCAGGTTTACCACGGTTGAGCTTACCGAGCTGGAGAACAAGATAATAGGTGCTACCGATAAAGCTGTGGCTATAGAGCTTCAGTTATTTGATGAAATGGTTGTTCAGATTATCGCAATGGCGGATAATATATCAAGAACGGCAAAATCTCTGGCAGAATTGGATGTTGGCGCAGGTTTAGCTGAAATTGCGGATGAGAAAAACTATATCCGTCCTCTTATTGACGACAGTTTGATGTTTGATATAAAAGGCGGTCGCCACCCTGTCGTTGAGCAGTCTATTGAACGGGAACATAAAGGACAATTTGTTGCCAATGACTGCCATCTAAACGACGACAACAGCATGTTGTGGCTTTTAACTGGTCCCAACATGGCAGGTAAATCAACGTTTTTGAGGCAGAATGCCATAATTGCGATTATGGCGCAAATGGGTTCTTTTGTTCCATGCGCCGAGGCTCATATAGGTATGATTGACAAGATTTTTTCCCGTGTCGGAGCTTCGGATGATTTAGCCCGCGGCCGCTCGACATTTATGGTTGAGATGGTTGAAACCGCCAGCATTCTTAATCAGGCTACAGAACGTTCGTTTGTAATTCTTGACGAAATTGGTCGCGGCACGGCGACATTTGACGGTTTGTCAATCGCCTGGGCGGTCATTGAGAGCCTTCATGAAGTTAATAAATGCAGAGCATTGTTTGCGACCCACTATCATGAGCTTACGGCATTAGTTTTAAAACTGGGCAGAATGTCTCTTCATTGCATGAAAATCAAAGAATATAATAATGAAGTGGTGTTTATGCACGAAGTTATAAACGGGGTTGCCGATAAATCGTACGGTATTCATGTCGCGAAACTGGCTGGTTTGCCGAATGTTGTTGTGAAAAGGGCAGAGCAGGTTTTGGATTCTTTGGAAAAAGACAATAAAAGTACGAATGTTTCTAATTTGGTCGGCGATTTGCCGCTGTTTTCGACTTTTGCAAAAAAAGAGGAAGAAAAATCGGTTAAAAGTCCGGCGGTTGAAGCTTTAGAAAATCTAAACCCCGATGATTTAAGCCCGAAAGAAGCATTAGAAAAGCTGTATGAGATGAAGCGGCTTTTAAAGTAGGTGAATATGAAAAACGTTAAAACTTTAGTTTTTGATCTTGATGATACTTTATATCCGAAAAGTTTAGGGTATCAAAAGCATGCGGATGAGAAAATCGCCGTTTTTCTTCAAGAAAAAATGGGGATGAGTTTTGACGAGTATAAGGAGGAGTGCAATAAGCTGCGGGAAAAAGGCTGCAGCACTTATAGTCTTTATAAAGAAAAAGGCACGACATTTGAAGAATATCTGATTTGCGGCTGTGAGCATGATATGTCAAAAGTAGAATATAATGAGGAGCTTCACAAAATTTTAGCGTCGCTTCCCTATAAAAAGATTATTTATACTGACGCAAATCGAAAACATGTTGATGATACTCTTAAATATCTCAGGCTGGAGTCCATATTCAAAGATATTTATACGGTTATTGACGCCGGGTATATTTGGAAGTCTTTTAACGGTGGTTTTGAAAGTTTTTTAAAGCATTATAATCTAATTCCAGAAGAAACGATTATTTTCGAAGATAATTTAAAAAATTTGAAAAAAGCCAAAACCCTTGGTCTGCATACGGTTCTAATATCGGAAGAAGATGTTCTTAAGCCGGAGTTTTGTGATTTTTTATTTAAAGATATAAATTCTGCATTAAATTTTATTTTCAAAAAATAGCATAATTAAGTAAAATCAATATGTTGTTGTGCGGTATTTATATACCCTAATATAATATATTGATTTTCATGAGTTTTTTATTGTTGACAATTAGTGCAAAATATAGATAATGACCAAGAATTTTCAATTCTAATTTTAAGAGAGATAATATGAAAAACGGTACACATATAACAAAACCAACTGATATCGAAAGAAAATGGTATATAGTTGACGCTAATGGTGTTGTGCTGGGAAGAATGGCGGCAGAAATTTCTAAAATTCTTCGTGGCAAACACAAACCTTACTATACGCCGAGCTTAGACTGTGGCGATTATGTAGTTGTTATCAATGCTGAAAAAGTAAAATTAACCGGCAAGAAATTGGCAGATAAAGTTTACTACAAGCATACTGGTCACCCAGGCGGCATTAAATCTACTACAGCTGGAAAAGTTTTAGAATCCGCTCATCCAGAGAGAGTTATTCAAACAGCTGTTGAAAGAATGATTACCCGCAGCCCCATGGGTCGTGAACAAATGACTAAATTAAAAGTTTATGCTGGTGAATCTCACCCTCATACAGCTCAAAATCCAGAAGTTCTTGATCTTGCTTCAAGAAATGAGAAAAATACAAGGAGTGCTTCATAATGGCTGCAAAAATTGAATCATTAAAAGAGCTTAAATCAGCTACTACAGCTGCCAAGGCTTCTAAAGCTTCTGCTTCTGCTTCCGCTGCTTCAGTTTCAGCTGATACTGAAGTTCGCAAACCAAATCGTGATAAATTTGGTCGTTCTTATGCAACTGGCAAAAGAAAAAATTCAGTAGCCAGAGTATGGGTTAAACCAGGTAAAGGCAATATCACAATCAATGACAAAACTTTAGATGTATATTTTGCACGTCCAGTTTTGAAGATGATTATTAATCAGCCTTTTGAAATTACTAATCGTAAAAATGAGTTCGATGTAATATGCACAGTTAAAGGCGGCGGTCTTTCTGGTCAAGCCGGCGCTATTAAACATGGTATTTCTAAGGCTCTTAACGAATATGAGCCAGAACTAAGAGCAATCTTAAAGAAAGCTGGTTTCTTAACTCGTGACGATCGCGTTGTTGAGCGTAAGAAGTTTGGTAGAGCAAAAGCTCGTAGATCTTACCAGTTCTCAAAACGTTAAGGTATCAAAAAAAGGAAGCGGCAAGCTTCCTTTTTTGTTGTTCTTTCTTTTATATAATCTACAATATTCTTTAGACTAAATTAGGAGACGGTGATGTTAGAACATATTGATATGCCGGAGATTATAAAAACCTCAGACATCAGCATAGTAAAAAGGACGCATGAGCTTGATAAAGAGTTGTGGGAAATGCTGAATAACCACAGAGGTTTTTTAGGTAAATATTTGAATTGGCCAAACAGAATTAAATCAATTGACGAATTGACCGAAGAAACTGCAGGAGAAATAAGCTGTTGGGATAAAGGCGAAAGATTTTACTATTATATCTTAAATGATAACAGGCTTGTCGGCGGGATTTATTTATTGAACATAGATAATAAGCACCATTCGGCAGAGTGGGGATATTGGCTCAGTCCTGATGAAACTGGGAAAGGTTATATCAGCAAAGCTCTTAAAGCTCTGGAAGAAGAGCTTTTTAAGCGGGGCTTTGTCAGGCTGGTCATAAGATGCGCTGTTGATAATGCGGCTTCCGCAGGCGTGGCGGAAAGAAACGGCTATGATTTTGAGGGAATATTAAGGAAAAGCTACTGCAATCAGGGAAAATTTGTTGACAATAAGCTGTTTGCAAAAATTAATTCTTTCTTATTTGTTTTTTGAATATAAAATAAGGACATTATAAAATTTTTTGGAGATGGAAGCATGAGTGAAAATCTAAACCCGCTTATTTCGGCGCAAAAGCATGTAAAGAAGGCATGCGGCAAACTAGGATTGGACGATTCCGTATATGAATTATTGAAAAATCCTCAAAAGATTATCGAGATTTCAATACCTGTTAAAATGGATGATGGAAGCATAAAGGTTTTTACAGGATACCGCGCCCAGCATAATAATGCAATCGGACCGTACAAAGGTGGAATCCGCTTTCACACAGCCGTCAGCAAAGACGAAGTTTCGGCTTTATCTATATGGATGACTTTCAAATGCGCGATTACCGGCGTTCCTTACGGAGGCGGAAAGGGTGGAATTATAGTTGACCCTAAAACCCTTTCGGAAAGAGAATTAGAGCAATTATCCAGAGGTTATGTAAAGGCTCTTTACCGAGAAATCGGCGAAAAACTTGATATACCAGCTCCAGATATAAATACTAACGGACAGATAATGGCTTGGATGGTTGATGAATATATTAAGCTGACAGGCTCAATGGATATGGGCGTCTTTACTGGAAAGCCAGTTAATTTTGGCGGTTCTCTCGGAAGAACAAAAGCGACTGGTCTGGGCGTGGCTATAAACACAAAGGAAGCTCTTAAGAAAAAAGGGATTTCTGCTGCAAAAGCCAAAGCGGCAGTTCAGGGGTTTGGCAATGTTGGAAGCTATACGGCGAAGTGTCTTGAAGATTTTGGCGCGAAGATTGTCGCAATAGCTGAGTGGAATGTCGTTTTATATAATGAAAATGGTATAAATATTGCGGAGCTTATGGCTTTTTCCAAAGAGAACAAAGGTATAAAAGGATTTGACGGCGCGAAAGAAATCTCGCTTGACGAGTTTTGGGGGCTGAATGTTGATGCAATATGCCCATGCGCTATGGAAAACACCATAACAAAAGAAGTTGCGGAAAAAATAAGAACCAAGCTTATTGTCGAAGGCGCAAATGGTCCGACAACTCCTGAAGCGGATGAAATCTTAAACAAAAACGGAGTATTCCTAATTCCAGATATTTTGGCAAATGCAGGCGGCGTTACAGTGTCGTATTTTGAGTGGGTGCAAAACAGATACGGTTACTATTGGGGGGAGTCTGAGGTAGAAGAAAAACAAGAAACCGCAATGGTAAACGCTTTTAATGATGTTTATAATCTTAAAGAAAGCTACAAAGTTTCAATGAGAGATGCGGCTTATATGAACTCAATAAAAAAAATTGCAGATGTCATGAAAATTCGCGGCTGGTATTAATCCGCACTTTTTAAAAGAGAGTGTACACCTAGCTTTTTTTAATGACAAGAAAGCTTTTGAATGCTACATAATAAATATGTTTATATGGAGTTACTTTAAATGACGGGATTCATTCTATTAACAGGGAAACAAACGGTTGCTAAATCTGCGGCAATAAGACAAATTGTCGATTTAGTCGGCAAAGAAAATTGCGGTGGATTTTTTATTGAAGAAGTTAGAGAAAATGGAAAAAGAACCGGCTTTAAAGTTGTTACTCTTGATGGGAGAGAGGCTGTCTTAGCCGAGCTTAATCTTAGTTCTGGAAAGTATAAGATTAGCCCGCAGGTTATTGATACTCTCTGCGTTCCGATTTTGCTTCAGTCGTCAATGATAAAAAAATATATCATTATTGATGAAATTGGTCCTATACTGCTTCAATCAGAGAATATTAAAAACACGCTTCTATTGCTGTTGAACGACAACAAGCAGGTTATCGGCACAGTATATAATGATAGTTATCCATGGCTGGACAATCTCAAAAAAAGAGAGAATGTTATGCTTTTGGATATTAATGAAGGCAATAAGGACACTATACCTTCAGTTATACAGAAAATGGTTAAATAAAATAATAGGCGGGAACTATGTTGAAAAATATCAAAGCTATAATTATTGATGTGGACGATTGTATGTATCCAAAATCTTTAGGAATTGGAAAACAGTTTGTTGAAAGAGTCGAGCAGTATGCAAAAAATTTGTTAAAATATGACGATAAGCAAACTGTGGAGCTTCTATCAATCTGGACTAAAGATGATGAGAAGGGGCTTGCTTTTCTTCATGAAAGAGGAGTAAATCGTGAAAATGCCATGGATTATATCTGTGCGTTAGATGTCTCAAAGATTGAGTATGATGATAAGCTGAGAAAGCAGTTGGAAGAATTTCCAATTAGAAAAATTGTATATACCAACTCTACCCACAGCCATATTGACGATGTTCTTAACGGGCAGCTCAAAATAAAAGATTTGTTTGAAGATTTTTATACGACAAAAGAATCCGGCTATGTATTTAAGCATAATGCATTGGCTTTTGAAAAAATTCTTAAATATTATGATTTGGAAGCGGGAACAACAGCAATGCTTGAGGATAACCCAAAATATCTTGCCGCGGCAAAGCAAAACGGCATTACAACTATATGGGTCAGGGAAAATATGGATAGCGCCGCATATCCCTATAAAGACAAAGATTATCCTTATGTTGATTATATTGTTAAAGATATTAATCAGGCTCTTGGTCTGTTTAAGACCGGCAATATGGTAAGAGACCGCGCTCTAGCAGAGGCTATGTCGAGATAAGATATATAAAATTTTGAAAAAGAGCATGCTTTAAATGCTCTTTTTTTATACAAATTTTTATTTTTTGTCCAAACCGCATTTTATGTCTAGTCAAAATAATTTTTTTATGTTATCATTCCCATAGTTAACATATTATTCTAGGTTTTTTGTGGTCATTTTTATAAAGTTTCCTTAGTCGGAGATTTTTTTGGCTTGTCTAGAATAATTTATTCTTAAACCATTAAATTTCACGTATATGAAGAAGATGATGTTTTTAGCAGTTTTTGCTTTGATGGTTCTTAGCAGCTGCGCAGTTTATGGTCAAAGAGGTCCTCGTCCCCGCTATTCTGCATTCGATGTGCTTGATGGAGTTGTTGCTACGGCAAGCCTTATCGAACAACAGGTAACACAGGCGGAAATGAAGTATCAGATGATGATGGATCGGAGACCCGTTCAGGCAACTTCAAGGGATGTTACCCGTTACGGCGGTCCAGGGATGAACTACAGCAGGGAAATCCACTGGAGAAACGCTTCCGTATATGCTAACGGCTACAGGGTTGTGTTCGTCGAGTTTCTCGGGAACGGAGTGCGCGAAACGCATTTCACTGCCGGCGTCAGTCATATCCAGGAGTTCAGTGTCATCGCCAACGACGGTACGCCTCAGAGGATACAGATTATATCCGTTTCAGGACGGGTTGATTTGTATTATCCTAACGGCGACAACCGCCTGCTTGCTGGTAAATAACCAAGCAAGCTAAGGAAACACTAAGAAGAGAAGGGTAAAACCTTCTCTTCTTTTTTTATTTTCAATTGAATTTTTTTCTTTTGCTAAAATTTAACTATTCAGCGTTTGGAAGGAAGATATATGAAAAAGCTTTCGATTATTTTTACAATCGTGAAAAAATCGCAATAGGAAAAAGAGGGGATTATTTGGTAAAATGCCCAAAATCAGACGAACTTGAAGAAGCTCTGAAAGATGTAAAAGCCAGCAAGTTTCTTTCTGTAAGTATGAAAGGGGCTGATTTGGAAAAACTAGCGCGTGATGATAAATATATTTACGTTAACATACTGCCAAATACTAAAGAATTTGGGGTCTGCAAGAATAATGGTTCCCGGCTGCGATTTGAGCAAGCCTTACGCTGTGCAGGTTAAACAAAAACGTTGTAAAGCACTGAGAAAACAGTACTTTACAACGTTAATCATATCTGTCTTACAGTAATCGGCTTTCGCGGATTTATTACCTGTGAGATTCTTACAGAGAGAAACTCTCTGTTTGGGAAGTAGTCGCTTTGATGTATAATCATCTCGGCTTTTATTCCCGTGTCTTTGCCATCTACCCATAAATTCCCTTTCATTACTGAATATTCGGGGAACAACACGGGGCAGGTTCTTTTGCCGCCGTAGAGAACGCAATTTTTGGAACAGTTTGGGCATGTGCCAATGATGTCACTGGCTTTTAATGCGCATTTTCTGTCTTTCTTCAAAAATCGCGGTTTTGACATAAGGTAAAGAAGCTTACCTTTTGTCAAACACAGCAGACAAACGATGATAAGGGCGGTTATTCCCCATGTAATCAGTGTTTCGTACAAAGGAAGCACATTGTGGAGGAGGATTATGCAGCTCATAGCGGTTATCGATATAAAACTGCCGCCGTATCCAATTATCTTATTTTTTTTCTTGATGTTTCCCCAAGTTACATATTTTTTGCAAAATATAAAGGTTAGGGAACATACTAATATGATAATTGGAAGAATGGTGATAATAAGAAGTCCAATCATAAGTATATGGTTTTTAAATTAATAACTATTTATGGAGTTAAGTTTATTTATTTTTTTGCTGTTGTCTAGAGAATTGTAATGAATTGAATATTTGTTTCTAATTTATATGCGTATAATCAATTGGTTAAGAATGGGGAGTTAATGTTAATATCCCTATGTAAGTATATATAGGTTTGTCGCATAATATATATTATGTATACTTATAGGGGCAAAAAAGAAAGAGTTGGGGTATTTAATGTTATTTTGTTATATAACTTTATTCATTTTACACATAATAAAAAAACGACCTTGCAGGTCGTTTTTTTATTTCTTTTTATGTCAAATTATTTTTTTACTGGCTCACCGAAAGCGTTTTTGCCTGTTTCGCCTTTTTGAACTAGTAAGTAAATAACGTAGATAGCGCCTAATAATGGAATTAATGTCCATAAAAGGTTCCAACCGCTTTTACCAGTGTCGTGTAATCTGCGAGCAGCAACGCCTAAACTTGGCAAAAGAACTGCTAAAGAGTAAATTGTACCCAAAATAGCGATGCCAATAACGCTGGCAAGGATACCGTCAACTATACCTATAACGAAAGCAACTATTACGTTTGCAAGTACAAACCACCAATATTCTGGTAATGTAGCGCGACCGTTGAAGTTGTAATAGTTTTCAAGAACAGCTTTTTTGTAAAAGCCAATCATTTTATTTACTGCGTCCATTTTTATTTCCTTTTTTCTGAAATTGCGCGTCCAATAAGTTTTTAGGTTGCGCCTGAGAAAAAACTAGCACCCGGAGTTATACAAATCAAGAATTATTTCTATTTACTAACATTACTTTAGCAAGTGTTTAATTATAAATTTGCCTTAATAAGTTTCTTTGTATATTCGTTTTCAGGATGGTTAAAAATCTGCTCCGAAAGCCCGGTTTCAACAACTTTGCCGTCTTTCATCACAATTATTTTATCTGAAACAGCCTTTATTACGTTCATGTCATGGGAAATAAATATATAGCTTATCCCTTGTTTTTGCTGAATTTCATTAAGAAGCTCAACGATTTGTTTTTGTATGGTAACATCCAGCGCTGATGTCGGCTCATCGAGTATTATTATCTCCGGGGTCAATATTAATGCTCTGGCAATAGCAATTCTCTGCCTTTGCCCGCCAGAAAATTCATGAGGATATTTAGATAGTATTCCTCTATCTAAACCGACGTCACTTAGTACCCGGCATATCTTGTTTTGTTTTTCTTCTTTTGATATTTCGGGAAAATGAACTTCCAAACCTTCCGCGATTATTTCTTCAATATTCATCCTTGGGTTTAGCGAGTTATATGGATCTTGAAAAACTATCTGCAGTTTTTTTCTGATGTTTTTTATCTCTTTCTTATTGTTTTTATTGATTATTTTTTCTTCAAATAAAGTTGTCCCCGTGTATTTTGCCAAGTTTGCAATCGCCATCCCGAGAGTTGTCTTTCCTGAGCCTGATTCTCCCACTATTCCAAGGGTTTCTTTTGTATTAAGCGATAATGAGACATTATTTACCGCTTTTATTTCTTTAAGCGTCCTCCCCCAAAAGCTTTTTTCTATCGGATAGGATATGTTTATGCCTTTTGCCTCTAATATCTTTTTGCCGCCGCTTTTTCCTGTTTTTTTCAACGATAAAGAAGATGCTATCAGTTTTTTTGTGTATTCATGTTTAGGATTATTAAAGACCTCTTTAACAGTTCCTGTTTCAATGATTCTTCCGTCTTTCATCACACAAACGCGATTAGCAACTTTTCTAATAACGTTCAAATCATGGCTTATGAAAAGCATAGACATTTTATTCTGCTTCTTCAGCTCCAGCAATAAATCGAGGATTTGAGCCTGAACAGTCACGTCTAAGGCAGTGGTAGGTTCATCGGCAATCAGTATTTTAGGATTGTTGGCAATCGCCATTGCAATCATAATCCGCTGCCTTTGTCCGCCTGAAAGCTCGTGAGGATAGCTTTTAATCCTTTCCTTAGCATTTTGTATTCCTGTAAGCTTCAAGAGCCTTAAAACTTCTTTATTTGCGTCTTTGTGGCTGATTTTATTGTGGGTAAGAATAATTTCCGCAATCTGTCTTTCTATCGTGTGGAGCGGATTTAATGATGACATCGGCTCTTGGAAGATGAAAGAGATGTCCTTCCCTCTCACGGCTTCTAATTGTTTCTCATTATCTAAATTTAGCTCTTTGCCTTGGAATTTTATGGAGCTTTTTTGTGAGTGATATGCTTTTGGATATGGCAAAAGCCCAAGTATGGAAAGAGATGTTACGGATTTTCCCGAGCCGGATTCCCCGACTATTCCCAATACTTCGTTTTCCTTTAAGCTGAAAGAAACATCGTCAACCGCTTTTATGTCTTCGGATAAGCCGTTTTTAAAGGAAACAGAAAGATTCTTTACTTCAAGCAAGCTCATTATTTGTTTTTCCTTGTATCAAAAGTGTCGCGAACACCCTCTCCTATAAATATGAGTATGGTCAGAAGAGTTGATAATACAACAAATATCGTAATTCCAATCCATGGAGACTGCAAGTTGTCTTTTCCCTGTCTTACAAGGTCTCCCAAAGAAGGATACTCATGCGACAGACCCAATCCAAGAAAATCCAGCGCCGTTAAAGAAACTATTGCTTCAGACAGCAAAAAAGGAATGAATGTCACCGTCGCAACAACGGCATTTGGCAGGATATGTCTGTATATAATCCTCCAATTGCTTACTCCCAAAGCTTTTGCGGCTTTGACAAACTCAAAGTTTCTCGCTCTTAAAAACTCTGCGCGGACCATTCCCGTTAAACTCGGCCAGGAAAACAGCATTAAGATAAACAGGAGCGTCCAAAATGACGGCAGAAAAATGCTGGCGATTATTATGAGTATAAACAATTGCGGCAGAGATTCCCATATTTCTAAAAAGCGCTGCAGTATAATATCGGTTTTGCCGCCGAAATATCCTTGAACAGCGCCGATTAATATGCCGATTGCGGAAGATATAACCGTTAGTATAAAAGCAAAAACCACGGAAAGCCTTATACCGTATAAAATTCTGGAGAGAATATCCCTTCCCTCGTCATCGGTTCCTAAAAGATGTCTGGATGAAGGAGGAGACGGCGCCGGAGTATCAAGATTATAATCTACGGTATTATAAGAAAATGGTATCAAAGGCATAATCATCCAACCGTTTTGCTTTATATTATTTGCGATATATTCATCGCGAAAGTCGGCTTCCGTTGGAAAATCTCCGCCAAAAGTTGTTTCGTTATATGTTTTTATGATTGGAAAAAAATATTCCCCATTATATTTTACAATATAAGGCTTGCTGTTCGCAATCAACTCTGAAAAAAGGCTTGTGGTAAAAATGACAAGAAATATTATTAGTGAGTAAAACGCCCTTTTATTTCTAAGAAAAGCATTGGTTTTTCGCCCTTTAATAAGTTCTCTTTTATTTTTATTTAAGAACAAAATATTTTACCTCTGTTATATGATTTCTTCAAAATCAATAGATAAAAGCTCGTCATCATCTACAATGACGTCGGTATCTGTTTCATTGTTATCGCTTGGAAGTTCTTCATTGTATAAATCTTCATCAAGATAGAAGTTTTCATTTTCATCAATAATCTCTGGTTTGATTTCAGGAACAGTTTCTGTTAAAGGTTCGACAATCTCTTCTATAACTTCTTCCGATTTTGCTTCTTCTTCATTTGATTCCTCATCTGAATCCGAAACACTTTCAGGTTCAATGCTTGGCATTTCTTCGGCAATTGGCTCTTTCAGCTCAAATTCATTATTGTTGTCTTCAATTATGATTTCTTCATAAGCAGGCTCTGCTTCAACCAGGTTTTCTTCCGGGGCTATTTTAATCATTTCTTTCATTATTTTAACACCGCTGTTAGAGATTGTGTGTTTTTCCCATTTTTCATACCAGTCGGTGAAATTTTGTTCGGCCTGTAAGACATCTTTTTTAGAGACTTGTTTTGCCATCATGTCTGTATAAAACTCAAGCTTTGTCTGCTGTCCAAGCTCGAAAGCATCCATGTGTCTGCATAGGTCTTTGCCATACAAATATTTGATTAAAACAGTTGAAACAGGGCAAATATCATAGCTGATATTAAATTTATCTCTCTTTGGCTCTTTTATTGCCATTGTTACAGATTTTTTGCTTCTAAACTCATTGATAAAGCTGATATTTACACTTGGTTTTTTATCGTTTAAGCCGCTAATTCCCTGTAGGACAATGACAGATTCCTTGTCTAAACCATACGCGATTATTTTATCTATAAACTGCTGCAGCTTTCCGTATAAACAGCTTGTCTGCTGCATATATGCTTTTTTGCGCTCGGCAAGGTTGGGATTTTTAACCCAAGGCAGATTTTCTTTGCTTAACCACTCCGAGCTTGGTTTTATGTTGCAAAACTCGTCATAAACATACATTTCGCTTGGGATGTCAAGCAGCGCAAAATATGTGGTATTGGAAGTTTCTGCCAAAATGTCGTTAAACATAATATCAAGCGTGTTTATTGAGTTTATTACGTATAAATTATCAAAAGGAACACCGATTAAAGCAACTTTATTCGCATCGGTAAAGACATTGAGGAACGAGTACATCTTTGATAAATCTTTGAATAACCTCGTACTGTTAACCCATTGTAACAGAAGAAATTTTGTCTTTTGAAGTTCTGATATGTTCATGTTTTGAAAATTGAATGGGTGATTTTGTTTTTCAACGCATTTGTCTGCAATCGCTTCATTGTTGCTTTGGCACAGCTCAATTCCGTGCGACTGGTATACGTTGATTCTATAATTTGCGTTTTTAAAGTTGTTGAACAGCTTGTTATCTTCAAGGTATATAGATTTTTCATTATGGTTTTTGAACTTCAAATACCCATCAATCGCAATTTTATCTAACAAGCTGTCTTTGACTTTTTTATTGCTTAAGATGTTGAACTGGCTGACGATATTCATAAACTGGTCGTCTTCTTCCAAATATGCGTTATCATAGAGTGTAAAATTGTTTTTTGCATAAAAACCAAGCATAAGTTCTTTGGTTTTTTTGATGTCGTCTACTGCCAGACCCTCGTTTTCAATGTCGGAAAGATACCTGTACGATGCGGCGCTTGGGAGCATTATATAGATAAATTTATTGCCTTTGATGTCGTCTTTTGCGCGTTCTTTTTCATATAAGGTCACGAACTCCTGCTTGTTGCGCTGATTTATATATTCGTCAGCAATAACTGCGCCAAATATAACGGCTAAGCCAATGGCGCCAAAGAAGATTACGCGGTTGCGCAGCGCGCCTAGCAGAACAAATATAATGATTGCGATTGTCACAGAAGTGACCACATCGGAGTTGTCAATAAAGTTCATAGCAAAATTTGGCGATACTTTATTGTAGAAAATTGAGTATAGAAAAGAGTCGGGAGAAATTATCATAAATTGGTTTATTGTTACATAAATGAACAACCCGACGATAAATGACAGCAGCAAATTCTCAAGAAGTCTTGAGAAAGAAATCAAGAACATGGTTCCAAGAGATATGGCGAATATAACTATTATAGGAAATACAATATTTGGTATTACGTACAACCCCTCCGCAAATAAAGAATAGTTTGCCGAGCTTGTAAACAAGACAAAGTTTATACTGATTAGAAGAGCGATTATTACGCCTTTGACAATCCAGTCGAACAAGAAGTCCAGCCAGCTTCTTTTTGGCGCAGCCTTTTTATAGATTGAAAACCTTTTGTAACTTTCGTTTCTCATCGGAGCGCGAGAAGTCTTTTTATTTGCTCTATATGTCATTTTTCTCTTTTCAAAAAAAATCTTTGTATTTTATATAATCACACTTATTCTCAAATTTAAAGTAAAAAACCCGAAAATGGTATATTTTCTTAGGATTTTTAACAGCTTTTTTATAATAAGAGAAAAATAAACAGCTAAAGCTGCAAGTTTTTCATTTTGCCAGTTTGAATAAACAAAAAAAGCTGGTATAAAACCAGCTTTTTATTGCAAACTTTATTGATTATCTTGAGTAGAACTCGACAACCAGGTTCGGTTCCATTTGAGATGCGTAAGGAACGTCCTCAAATTTTGGAACAAATGCGTATTTCGCAGCATATTTTTTGTTGTCAACTTCAACATAAGAAGGAACGTCTCTGGAAGCAGACTCTATAGCGGCAAGAACCATAGGAACTTGTCTTGCGCTGTCAACGACTTCAACCATATCGCCAGCTTTTAACATGTATGAAGGAATATTAACCTTTTTGCCGTTTACTAAAATGTGACCGTGATTTACAAATTGACGAGCCGCAAAAATTGTTGGCACGAATTTTGCTTTATATACAACGTTGTCCAAGCGAGATTCTAAAATACCGATAAGATTTTCAGCTGTATCGCCTTTTCTTCTTACCGCTTCAACATAATATTTATAGAACTGTTTTTCTGAAACGTTGCCATAATATGTTTTTAATCTTTGTTTAGCGTATAACTGTTCGCCATAGTCAGTAGCTTTTCTTCTTCTTTGACCATGCTGACCAGGAACACTTTCTCTTTTTAAATATGGGCTGTTTGGATTTCCCCATAAGTTCGCGCTATAGCGGCGATCAACTTTTTTCTTTGCAGAAACTATACTTTTCATTAAATTATCCTTTATTTTATTATATTATTATTGTCCCGGTAGTTTTGTGTTCTTAACGCACAAACGTGGTTGTTAATCAACCCTCATTCCCAGAAGTGAGTGCAACATAGTATAAAAAAACATATATTTCAAGAAAAAAATTAAAAAAAATATAGATTTTTCCGTAACTAAGGTTAGAATGAGGCTGAATATTAAGGAGGCATGCGCAAATGAGTTATGATATATTGTTTCAACAAGCATTGAATCTGCATAATGCGGGATATTTTGACAGAGCTGAAAAAATATATCGCCAAATATTGGAAACTGCGCCAAACAACCCTGATGTTCTTAACCTTATGGGTTTGATTGCGCAGGTCAAGGGAATTCACGGCGAGGCTGCCGGATATTTTTACAAAGCGCTTAAAGAAACTCCTAAACATGCTCCATTATATTTCAATCTGGCAGTTTCTCTTAATGAACTGGGAAAATATTATGAGTCCATCGATATGTATAACAGGGCAATAGAGCTAAACCCGGATATTGCGGAAGCCTATAATAATTTAGGTTTAATTTTCCTCCATTTGGGTGAAGATTTAAAGGCTAAAGAGTTTTTTTCAAAATCTATAGAGATAAACCCGGATTTTGCTGACGCCAAGGCTAATTTGGCTCTTGCAGAAAAAGATTATGATACCCTGCGCGGGTTAAATATTCCGATAGCTGCATATTATCTCAGCCTGCTTTATCAAGGAGACGGAAACTTTGAAAAAGCGCTGGAATACGCTCTTAAAACTGAGGAATATAACCAAATTGCCGAATTATATCTTTTAACGGGCGATATTAAAAAAGCGGAAAGCTATCTTAAATATTGTTTAAGCGCAAATCCCTCTTCCGCTTCAGCCTTGATAAATCTGGCTAATATTGAAACCAATCGAAAACTATTCGATGACGCGGAAAAAAAATATAAAAAAGCATTGGACATTTCTCCAGACGATGTGAACGCTCATATCAACTATGCGAATATGCTGTATTTGTCTGGAAGGCTTCATGAAGCACTGGAAGAAAACAGAAAAGCTGTGGTTCTTAACTCCGACATCCCGGAAATAAGCAACAATATCGGCATTATACAAAAAGATTTTAAGGAATATGAGCAAGCTGTTGATTTGTTTTTTAATGCTTTTGCAAAAAACCCAGGGAAAGACGAGTTTGCGATAAACATAGCGGAAACTTTACAGTTAATGGTTCAAAGCGGAAAGAACGAAGAAGCGGTGAAAATCGCAAAAAAATGGAAAGAACTTTTTCCGAAAAATACTTTTGCCATACATTCCTACGCTTCTCTAACCAATGATAATGTTCTGCAAAATGACGCGGTTTACAGCGAAAAGCTGTTTGAACATTTTGCGGAAAATTATGAGGATACATTAAAAAACATCAATTACAATTTACCAAATAAAATCAAAGAGAAAGCACGCTCTATTGAAGGCAGAATATTAGACCTTGGCTGCGGCACTGGTTTGTTGGGCATTGCAATAAAAAACGATAAAAACAAAATAATCGGCGTGGATATTTCCGCAAATATGCTGCGAAAAGCTAAAGAAAAAAATGTTTATGACGATTTAATCTGTGCGGATATAGCTTCTTATCTTCAGGAAAAACAAAAATTTGACTGGACTTTTGCCGCGGATGTTTTTAGTTATATTGGAAATTTGGAAAACATAATTTCAATGTGTGACAGCAAAAACTTATGCTTTTCAATAGAATCTGGTGAAAACGAAGATTTTTATTTGACCGAAACAGGCAGATACAAACATAATGAAACCTATATTGACAAGATTTTGCAGAAAAATAGCTTTAATGCTGAAAAACATGAAATAAATTTAAGACTTGAAAACGGCGTTCCTGTAAAAGGAATGTTGTTTCTGGCGAGAAAGCGGAGGTAAAAATGAAAAATATTGGCATTTTGGGAGGAATGAGCTTAGAGTCCACCCTTTTATACTGCGAGCAGGCAAATAAGTTGATTAATAAAAAGCTTGGAGGTCTTCATTCTCCAAAGATAGTTATGTATACCGTAGATTTTGCCGAGATTGAGAAACTGCAATATTCTGGAGAATGGGAAAAAGCGGGAAATGTTTTGCGGGAAGCCGCAAAATCTATCGAAGCAGGCGGAGCGGATTTTGTTATAATGGCGACAAACACAATGCATAAAGTTGCCGGCAAGATTGTTGACGGTCTTAAAATTCCTTTTATTCATATTGGAAGCGCAACAGCAAAAGCCCTTCTAAAAGATAAAGTTAAAACAGTCGGACTCCTTGGCACCAAGTTTACGATGGAAGAAGATTTTTATAAGAAAGTTATTGAAGAAGCGGGAATAAAAGTTGTTGTTCCAAATGCAGAGGACAGAAAAATTGTTAACAGCGTTATTTATGACGAGCTGTGCAAAGGAAAAGTTCTTGAAAGCTCAGCGCAGGAATATCAGAGAATAATAAATACCTTGAAAGACTCCGGCGCGGAAGCTGTTATACTGGGCTGCACAGAAATTGGAATGCTGGTGAAATCCGCAAGCCTGCCTATTTATGACACAACGCTTATACATGTTGAAACCGCTGTCAACGAAGCATTAAGTTAACCAATAAAAAGCTGTCAAAAGACAGCTTTTTTTAATTAATCTAAATCTTCATCAAAATCATCGTCGAAATCGTCGTTATGATTATCTTCCTGAGCAATCATGAGGTTTTCTTTTTCATTCTCGACAAGCTCGGATTTTCTGCGTCTTCCCCTTTTCTTCTTTTGCGGAGTTTTCTTTTTCATAGCGTTAATGATATAGTTTCCAGTGATTTTGTATAAATCAACCAGGTGGTTATTGTACATGTGGTCAGCGTCCTCAATCAGCGCAAAATCCACCTGCACGCTTTTTTGCGCGTTTAACCTGCGGGCTAACGTAGATACGCTGCTTGGGTTGACAATATCATCAGCGCCGCCCTGGATTATAAGTCCGGGAGCCGGGCAAGGCGCTAAAAATGTAAAGTCTTTTTCATTTGCCGGCGGAGATATTGCGATGAAATTGTTTATATCCGGTCTTCTCATAAGAAGCTGCAAACCAATCCACGCGCCAAAAGTATAACCGGCTATCCAGCATTGCCTAGCCTCCGGGTTAACCGATTGGAGCCAGTCTAAAGCAATTGTCGCGTCAGACAGCTCTCCCGGTCCGTCCTCAAAATCTCCCTGAGAACGTCCGACACCTCTAAAATTGAAACGTAATACGGAAAAACCAAGCTTTTGGAAAATGCTGAATAAAGTATAAACGACTTTATTATTCATTGTTCCGCCATATTGAGGATGAGGATGGAGGATAAGAGCAATCGGCGCTCCAGGTTTTTCGCTTTGGTGGTATCGACCTTCCAGGCGACCGGCATATCCATTAAATATTACTTCAGACATATATAATCTCTTTTTAAATTTTAGTAATTAAATAAGCTTTTTCTTATATTATTATAAAAAATGTTAAAATTTTATGAGGAATGTAACACAAAATGACATCGATTTACAAGATAATTGTTAAAGATTTAAATGCGGTTATAGAAAGAGACCCCGCGACAAACTCAAAAACCGAGGCTGCAATATGCTCCACCGGGTTTCATGCCATTACGCTGCACAGGTTTAACCATTGGCTGTGGGAGAAAAATTGGAAACTCGCCGCCCGCATATTTTCTGGATTCTCCCGTTTTCTGACCGGCATAGAAATTCACCCGGGAGCGCGAATCGGTTCAGGATTTTTTATTGACCACGGCATGGGCGTCGTAATCGGTGAAACGACGGAAATTAGAGACAATGTTACGATGTACCATGACGTAACGTTGGGCGGAACCACTGTTTTTGATGAAAACGGCAAGGTAATGACGAAGAGACACCCCACTATTATGGAAAATGTAATAATAGGCTCCGGCTCCCAAATCCTTGGTCCTATTACAATTGGAGCAAATGCAAAAATAGGCTCAAACGCGATAGTTATTAAAGATGTCGCGCCAAACACGACAGTTGTAGGGCTTGCGGCGCATAAAGTTGAAGAAATCCGCTCAAAAGATAAGAAAAAGGAATGTTTTTCCGCTTATGGAATATCGCCTTATATAAAAGACACAAATGACAATATCTCAGCGTTATGCGGCGAAATTGAGAAATTAAAGAAGGAAATCAAGGAAATAAAAGCAAGTGCCAAAAAAACAAAATGAAACATTATTGTAACTATCATTTTTTGTTTTTTTATTGTAATATAGTAGATATAGAAAGACTTTGGGAGATTAGTTATGAAGAAATATTTGTATATTTTAGCTGTGATTTGTGGTCTGGTGATTACTTCTCACGCTTTTGCCCAACTCCCCGCAAACCCATGGACACCACAGCCTCCATCTCCTAATGATGGTTATTTTGGCGATGTCGTTCCTGATCAAAGTCCAAATCCGGCTCCAAATGCCCCAGTTTACGGCAATGGTCCTACTGGAGGGGAGATTCTCCCCGTGGACCCATGGGCTAGAGCGCGCGACCGCAGCGGTATACAAACCTGGCGCCGCAGCGGTAATCATGGTTATCTAAACTATGTCGGAGAAGCGACTACCTGGGGAACAGCTTACGGTCAAGAAGCGATTGCTCCTGAGGTCAACAGACATAACATGCTGGTAATGACCGACCACTTAAGAAAAATGGGATATAAAATTCCTGCCGGTTACGACCAAAAGATAAAAGATATGCCGAAAGCATATAAAGAACTGTTAAGAGAAAACTATGACAGACTTGGCTCTGCGAGCGATCCGTTTGGCAAATCTTTCTATCGTATTATGAGAGATGTAGAAGGCGGAACAGGGTTGGATTTTGAAAACATTTTGTTCAATACTATGGACATCCTTGCTACTGATTAAGGGAGACAAAAATGGTAAGAAACATAGCAGTTATTTCTTTGCTGTCTTTGTTTGCAGTATTTTCTGCAAACGCGCAGTCTTTATTTGACGAGCCAAAACCTGATGTTGACGCCGCAAAGGTCAGCGCGGATAGAGAGCTGAAGAAATATATGAGGTTTGCTCCAGATGAAGTTGTAAAAATGCGTTCCAATATGGATAAAGCTATGGAGTATTTAGTTAACAACTCCAGAACTGAAGAAATCAGAGAGCTTGAAAAATATAACAACTTTCTAAATACAAACGGCAGAAGAGTTCAAAATATTGATATGAAACAGGTTCAGGTTTTTGACCCCAATGAAGAAAAAGACGTAAGAAATTTCTTTAACAGCTTTAAGCCGAGTATCGATTAAAAATATATTGTTAAAAAAGAAGGAGATTTTCTCCTTCTTTTTTCGTTGTCTTTTACTATTTTGGCAAAGCAATGTTTTGGCTGTATTCTTTATCAACTAAAGTTTGATTGATGTTTTCCTCTCCTGAAAAGCACACGGCGGTTGC
The DNA here is from genome assembly GCA_031271345.1 of Lactobacillaceae bacterium. Classification (GTDB taxonomy): domain Bacteria; phylum Pseudomonadota; class Alphaproteobacteria; order RF32; family CAG-239; genus JAQWBS01. Next base: position 333,594 of record JAISVX010000003.1, on the reverse strand, counting down.
AACGTTTTGATATGTATAAGCCACAATGCTGCAATTCAAAGGGTTCTTTCTTGCCTGTATTTCAAGATAGGCTCTTGCTTGAGCATTTTGCAGGGTGTTGGGTTTTGAATAAATGCCATATAAAACAATATAAACCCCTTCTATTTCAATCTCATTAGCATTCTTTACAACAGCTGTTCCAGAAATACTTTTCGGCGTTTTCAAATATACCAAAGGCAGGCTTTGCGCACTTGGCTTTATTACAAATGCTGCAATCGCTGCATTTGTTTTGCTCGCGGTGTTATCAGAACCTGGCGCTTCGGAAACTGCAGCAGGAGTTTCCGAATATACGACAATATCTTCGACCTCAGCCATTTCGATAATTTCTCCGCTTTCGACTTTAATCGCAATACGCGGAATATCATTATCCGAAACATTAAACCCTTTGCGTCTCTCTGTTGCGCTTGTTCTGCGTTTTGGGGCGTCAACTAATTGGTCAATGCCTCTTTTGGCGGCATCGGCTTTATTAACACTCTTTGATTTTGCAGCTAAAGGATAATCTTTCTCGGTATCAAAACCAAGAAGCCCTTTGGTTTTATTCCATGCGCCGGTAAAAAATCCAGGCGTTTTTCCCCACATCTCTGACGTTTTTTCCTTATACCATTCTGGCATTTCGGTTACCTTAACGCCAAAAAATATCGGAGTTGCCAAAAGCAGGGCAAGCACTGGAACGATAATGTAGAACTTTCTTATCGGCCAGGTAATTGCATGTATCAAACTGCCAATACCGCTTGAAGGTTTTAAATCTTCATCTTTAAACTTCATTAGTGCTTCCTCCGTATTTTTGTTTAAGTTCTTCCGTTTTTTCTGGAGTTATTCGCTCAAAAACAGGGTCTCCGACATTAAATTTATGTCCTGTTTTGAAATATCTGATTTGTCCGCCAACCTCAAAACCGTTTAAACTTGGCATATCATCAACTGTTAAGCCAAATTTTGCTAATATGTTCTGAGCTATAGCCGGCATAACAGGATAACTTAGAATTGCATAAATTCTTATTAAATTCAAACAGATATTTAATATTGTGGATGCTCTTTCAGGGCTTTCTTTTATAACATTCCATGGTTCTGTCGCTGATATATAATTATTTCCGTCAACCCAGATAGCCCTAAGCTCGGAAAATGCTTTTCTAAATTCTAAATCGCTCAGATATTTAATATAATTAGCTGTCTTTTCTTTCAAATCTAAAACCAGTTTGTCATCAATTTCATCAAATTTCGCCGCTTCAGGCACTTCTTCGCCAAACTTTGAAGCCGTCATTTTCATTACTCTGGAGACAAAGTTTCCAAAGACTCCGTTTAAGTCTTTATTTATTGCGGAAGCAAACCCGTCAAATGTAAAAGATGTATCAGAGGCTTCCGGAGCATTAGACATCAGCCAATATCTCCAATAATCGGCTGGCAGTTCTTTTACGGCGTCTTCGGCAAATATGCCTCTTTTTTCAGATTTAGAAAACTTGCCGCCTTCAAATGTGAGGTAGCTCATTCCTTTTAGATAATCTACAAAAGTCCAGTTTTCTTCCGTTCCAAGAAGCGTGGCGGGAAAAGTTATAGAGTGGAAAGGAACATTATCTTTACCCATAAATTGAACATACTTAAGGTTTTTAGCATCCAGCCACCAGTCTTTCCAATCTCTTTCATCTGGTTTCTCATCCGACCATTGTTTGGTTATGCCGATATATCCGATTGGAGCGTCGAACCAAACATAAAACACTTTATCTTCATATCCGGGCTTGTTTACGGGAAAACCCCATTTCAGGTCGCGGGTAATACCGCGTTCCTGCAAGCCTTCTTTGAGCCATTTCTGGGCGATGGAATATGCGATGTCCGGCCAAAACGGTTCTTTTGTTTTTACCCAGTCCGAAAGCTTTGCCTCAAGTTTTGGAAGATTTATATATAAATGTTTGCTTTCTCTAACTTCAAGATTTGTGCTGCCGGAGATTGCGCTTCGGGCATTTATTAAATCCGTAGGGTCTAAAACCTTTGTGCATTTTTCGCATTGGTCTCCCCTAGCCTTGTCATAGCCGCAGTACGGACAAGTGCCGATAATGTATCGGTCCGGCAGAAATCTTCCATCGTCAATAGAATATACCTGTTTAACTGATTTTTCTGTTATATATCCATTTTCATCAAGCTTTGAGAAGATGTGATAAACCAATTCTTTGTTTTGTTCGCTGCTTGTGCGTCCAAGATAACTGAAAGAAAGATTAAATTCTTCATAAGTCGCCTTGTGGCGAAGAAAATATTTTGTGCAGTAGTCATAAACATCCATGCCTTCCTGAGCAGCCCCCACTTCTGAAGGCGTTCCATGTTCATCGGTACCGCAAATGTATAACACCTCATGCCCCATCATTCGCATGAACCTTGCGTAAACATCCGATGGAAGCAAGCAGCCAACTAAGTGTCCAAGATGGGGGACTCCATTTACATAAGGTAATGCCGATGTAACCAATATTTTTTGCATAAGATATTATCTCCTTTATTTATAAGTTCTTTAACTAAGGAATTTTATACTAAATTCATAATATCTCAACAAAAAAACTATTGTGATTAATAATTAAATACATTAGTCATAACATGTTATTTTTCTTGATTTTACGAAACAAATAAATATAATTTATTTTAATATGTATGAAATAACTGCAAAAGATAATATATTATGAGAAAAAAGTTAAAGACGATATTTTTATATAGCGCTGCTGTCACAATGTTTTCATCATCCGCATCCTTCGCCTTAACCGGCAATTATACCAATTTTATTAATGCGGTGAGAAACAATGATTACAACAGCGTTAAAGCTCATGTTAATTCAAGTTTTGTCAATGCGAAAGACAGCTCGGGAAGAACAGCTTTAAGCTATGCCGTTTCAAATGACAACTATGCAATGGCAACTCTTTTAATGAACAACGGCGCCAGCCCAAATGTTAAAAATGCCGATGGAAACCCCTCATACTGCGATGCGAAAGGCTCTGGAAATCAAGCTTTGAGAAACTTGTTTTCTCAGTATGATTACACAATCTGCGAAACAAAAATATTGAAACCAGTTTTGATTGCCACGGGCATTGCTTTAGCCGCGGGAGGCGTTATTGCGGCGGCTTCCGGCGGAGGTGGAGGTGGAAGCGGCGGCGGAGGCAATAACAAATTAGTCAACGAATACGGGCTTGTCGGCAAAGTTTCAGCAAGCGAGTTAAACAGAATATTAGCAAGCGCAGATTACAGCAACTCGTTCAGCGGCGGCGGAAGAAGCTATTCCAACTACAGTCACTACAATCAAATAAGACTTGCCTATTCTTTGGCAAGAGGTCTTACAGGTCAGGTAAATGTCAATTCTAAATCCAATTATCCATCCTTAAACGCGGTTGATGGAAAAATTAAAGTTGCAGTGCTTGATTCAGGAGTTCAGTCAAATAACTCGGAACTGTCAAATAATATTGTAACAGGTTTGTCAAACTCTAATCTTGCGTATTTATATTGTTTGGAAAATCCGAGCGCTTTGAAATGCACGGGTTCAAGTTATGTAAAAAATGACTCCAACCCGACGTCAAACCTTGTTTCCGATACAACAGCATGGCACGGAACAGCTGTTGCCAGCGTTATTGCCGGAGAGTTTAACGGCGGCGGAGTTACCGGCATTGCTCCAGACGCTGATATACTGCCATATAGATTAACCTTTGACGACGGCAATTTTGTTTCCAATTATTACATTGGCGAAGCCTTTAGAAGCGCCGCAGATGCGGGAGCCGTGGTTATTAATAACAGCTGGGGCATTCCGACTAAGAACCAGCAAGGAGTTGAATCTATTAATGCAAGCGATATGACAAGCAAAGACACCCTGCTCGCGTTGTTTAGAGATAGAACTCACGGAAGCGGCTATAATAATTTCTTTGACCAAATGCTCTATGCGGTTACTCAAAAAGATACTATATTTGTTTGGTCCACAGGAAACAACGGCACTTCCCAGCCAGGTATAACAACTTCGGCGCCGCTGCTTTTTGACGAGTTCAAAAACGGTAATGATTATAAAAACTTTATCGCCGTCGCAGCCTATGATACTGCAAACGATAGAATTGCGGACTACAGCAACAGATGCGGCGTTGCCATGAACTATTGCATTACCGCGCCAGGTACGGGAGTGGTTGTTTCAATATATCCTAACGGAGATTTGGACAGCACGACATATTCTGTGGTTAACGGGACTTCCTTCGCGGCTCCGATGGTTTCGGGAGCTGTCGCGGCATTAAAAGGCGCCTTCCCTTATATGACAGGCGCGGAAATAACCAAGTTAATATTTGTTACTGCCAGGGATTTAGGCGATACCGGCGTTGACGAGGTTTATGGCTGGGGAATGCTCGATCTTGAAAGAGCAAGCAGACCAGTAGGCTCAGAACTTGTTCCTGTCGATACAAGAGTTGACGGAAGAAAATACAGCGCGGATTCCAGCTTCTTAAAGCTTAACTCCAGAATCGCCAATAACCTGAAATCCAAAGACTTGACTTATGTATTTGTTGACGATTTTAACAGGACTTTTGACGCAAAATTAAATGATAAAATTGAAGTTATTAAAGACCGCCCAAAACCAATAGATGTTTTGAACAGATTTGCCAGCGGCAGAATTAAGCCTATCCAGCTGAATGAAAATAAAACATTGAGCTTATATTCAAGCAGCAGCGTTGTTGGAAACGCTTCGAATGTATCAAATCAATTTAAGGTTTCATATAATACTGATAACATAAATAACAGCAATTACGGTTTTAGCTTCTATTATGGCAACAACCCGTATAATGCGGTTATGCATAATGATGCGGGCTTTTATAACGGATATGCTTTAGCCACAGCGTCTAATTATAATGTTATGAATCCGTATTTTAGAAACGACAGCTTTGAGAACTTTGGCTTTAATAATAAATTTTTCTTAAATGACAAGCTGTCTTTCGGCTTCGGCGTTTTATACCAAGACTATACCCTGAAAACAGAAAAAGAAAAATTCGAAGGCATTAGGACTGATGATTTAGGTTCCAGTATGTCATTAATAAGCAATTTAACATTCTTGCCTTATAAATACATGGCAACCACTGTTGAACTCGGTTTCATTAATGAGAAAAACACCTTGTTTGCCTCAAAAACAGACGGCGCATTCAGCCTTGGAAGCGATAACAATACATACATAATCGGTTTGCAGAATGATATAAGTCTTTATGATGATAAATTATCGATGTTTGGCAAAGCAAACTTTGGTTATACCAGAGTCGGCGGAACAAATAATTCGCTTATCAACAATGTTTCCGATTTATATACAAACTCTTTTGCTGTCGGCATGAATTATAACATTATAAATGAGCCGGCAAGAAAGAGCAGTATTTCCTTTATTGTCGCTCAATCCGTTAAAATTAATTCCGGCAGCATGAGTTTAAGACTCCCTGCGAGCCGAGACGACGAAGGCAATCTGTTTTACAGCAATCATAAAATTGGGCTTAAAGATAAGGGAAACGTTGAATACCAATTATCCTACAACCATGAAAATGTGGATAACAGCGAGTTTAATGCCGGTTTAATTTACAGCAACTACAGCGATGGATATGAAGACAGAAATGAAGGCATTTTTATGCTGAAATACAAAAAAGCATTCTAAAATAAACTAGAAAGGCTCTTAGTTTAAGAGCCTTTTTTATAATAAAAAACAAGTCCCAAAGATTTAATCTTTGAGACTTGCCCGAAACATCGCTGTTTCGTATTAGTTTAAGCCGCGAGACGAGCGATAGCAGCAGAACTAATGTGACGACGGTTCGTGCCAAGGTTGACACGTATGTCGTCTCGTTTGTAACCGTAAATTTCGCGGTCATAGAAACCGTTCATGTACGCTTCTGCATCGGCAGTGTAGTGCGGTTGGCAGAGATCCTTTTGGGTCAGGCCTTCGTTTGCTGCAATGTCGAAAGCAATAGCTTCGGTTGCGGTCATTTCACGACGTTTGTTCTGAGATTTCACTCGGCGGGCTGCATTTAATCCGTTCATAATTTCTAAAATTTTTAAGATTTGTAATAAACTAACTCTTACAGAATAGCATATATTTGTCTATTTGGCAATATATTTTATTCCCCAAAAAAACAAACCCTAAGCATTTTTATGCTTAGGGTTTGAACATTTATTGTGTTTTTATTAGTTTATGCGGCCACGTCGTGATCCCGCATTTCGAAGTTTCCTGTCTTGTAGAACTCCGATGTATAATCGGGTTCGTCGAGTAAGTCTTCGAGCCAGATAGAAATCCTTTCGCCATCGAGATAGATTACTGTTTCTCCGTCGGCTAAGGCAATGTCGCGAGCGATAGCTTCTTTTGCAGAAAGTTCGCGATGTTTGCCTGTTTGTTTTCCTTCCAGTTTTGCAATGCGGCCGAGTCTGGCTGCGTTAAGTCCGTGTGACATAATAAGTTTTAATTTTTTAAATTACACAATTTGTAAAAGTTAACTAATAAAAAGCTCTATTATAATAGCATGTAATATGCAAAAATTCAATATCTATAATAAAAAATAAACCCGATACTTGTTAGTATCGGGCTTGAGTTGATTTTACTTTTGGCTTTATGCAACTTTAGTCGGCAGTGTCGAAGTCTATTACTTCTCTGCGGAAGTAAGGACGGCGGCCTTTTTCTTTGTTCCTGAAACCTTTGAGGTATGCTCCATCCATGTTTCTGGGAATACTTCCGCGGCGGCGATCTTCTCTTCCTACGGCACTTTTCACTCTGTTGCTGATGTTTCTTCCAAACGTCATCATAATCTTTTTAATTTTTAGTTATTAATTTTGTTGATTATTGTTATTCGCCTTCCGCTAAGTTTATTACTTGAGCTTCGGCGGTTGCTGGACTTAAAGGAGAGTTTACTTCGGCGACTTTTTTGTCGGTTTCCTTTTGGTTATATCCTTTCATGTAATATCCGTCTTGAGGATACTTGGGAGATAACCCTGAGGCTCGATCAATTGCGCCATGGCTTTTTCTTTCCTTCTTGGTACCTGGAAATAATTTTTCTGACATAGACTTAAAATTTTTTGAGGATTAGTAATAAACAATTCTTGCAAAGATAGCACGTAATCAAAACCAAATCAAGTGTTTTTTAGCTAAAAATTGTTTATTCTCCAAGCATTCCACGCAGCTTGTATTTATTTTCCTGATAAAACTCCAATGCTTCCATTATAACCTTTTTGGCTTCAAAAGCGTCTAAAAAGCTCTCTATCTTTACTTCTTTATTTTCCAGAACTTTATAGTCTTCAAAGAATCTTTGCACGCTCTTTAGATAATGTGGAGGAAGTTCGTCTATGCTTTCATAGTGGTTATATTCTGGGTCATCCATGTGAACGGCGATAATTTTGTCGTCAGGCTCGCCTTGGTCCAGCATTTTCATAACCCCAATTGGTTTTGCCCTGACAATAGATAGAGGACAGAATGTTTCTTGTCCCAAAATAAGTATGTCTAACGGATCATTATCCCCGCAGTAGCTTTGCGGAATAAATCCATAATTTGCGGGATAATGCACCGAACTGTATAAAATTCTGTCAACCTTAAGCAGACCGCTTTGTTTATCTAACTCATATTTGGTTTTTGAACCTTTTGGAACTTCAATAACTGAAGTAACTATTTCTGGGGCGTTTATTCCTACGCTAACTCCATGCCACGGGTGCAACATATTAATAATCCTTTTTTATTTATGTTTTTTTAAAAATTCCGGCAATTCATCAAGCTTCGATGCGCCAGCCGCTTTTTGATGACCTCCGCCGCCAAATTCAGCGGCTATTTTTGACACATCAACATTGTCTTTGCCAGTATAAAATGTCATTTTCCACTTATTATTTTTATCCATATAGAAATTGACCATAAAATCATATTCTTTTACATCATGAACCGAGTCAAAAAACTCTGAATATCCCTGGGGCATATTTGCGCATATACACCTAAATCCTTTGTATTTGCTTTCAAATACCAAGGCTCTTGACAAACGGTAGTTTCTAACATGTATCCATGATAAAATATATTTGCCTTTATCAACCAGCTCGTCAATATCAAGCTCATCGTTTATCAATTTTGACCAGATTTTTTCATCAGGCTTGTTAACTCCAAGAGACTGCATGGCATATTCAAAAGGACGAACTTTGTCGCTTTGAAGGTCAAAAATGTCGTTTAATGCTAAAAGTCTTATGCCTTCCGGAACGGGCTTATCAGGGTGGAAATATTCCCACGTAAGTTCTATCGCCGCGGTACCTACTCTTCTTAATCCTTTGATTTCTTTATATTTTCCCGCAGCGATTTTTTCATCATATTCGCTTATAACAGAGATATGATGGTCAATCCACGTTAAATCTTTTGTTTGGTTGATTTCAAACATAAAATCCAAAGGCAAAGCTATATCGCAGATAACGATTTTATCATGTTTGGCAACAAGGTCGTACGGAGGATTCATGTTGTGATCATACCCGCAAAACTCAACATCTTTGAAAACACTTCCAACAATAGCTGCGGAGCCTTTCCCGTCATGATCTGCGATATGGTATATACAAAGCATATTATTCCCCTCAAAACTCTATTATCATATTATCATAGGCCGGCTCAACGTTATCTGGCGTTCTTTTATTTATGTCATCATAATCGCATTCGCCTGCCATGTGGTTTATTATTACTCTTTTTGCATTAACTTTGTCAATATATTGCATAACGGTTTCAAAACCCGCGTGCGTTATTTGCGCTTTTGGGTTTGTTAAGGGGATGATTAAAAGTTCCGGCTGTTTTTTCCACATATCAAAAGCTTTCTCGTCAATTTTTCGAAAGTCTGAAAAATAAACTATATCGCCATCATTAAACACGAATCCATAGCTTTCTGGAGAATGGTCAAACATTATAATCGGGGTGATTTTTAAATCGTTTATATAAAACGGTTCGTATGGATGTATTATATGCGGCAGCAAGCTCGGAATAAGAATATAATCTTCCGGTCTTTTTACATGCCCGATAAGATAGTCAAACCGCTTCTCGATTTCCACCATATTTCGGGGTCCGGAATAAAAATTTATACCCTTGCTTTGAATGCGGTTAATTTCCCTGAGATAGTCTATACCCAGCAAATGATCGGCGTGTACATGCGTAAAAAGAACGGCATCCAAATCTTTAATATTGTTGTCAATCAGCTGGTATCTTATGTCTGGAGACGTATCAATTAATATTTTAGTGTTTTTATATTCAAGGTAAGTCGAGGTTCTGTTTCTTTTATTTTTAGGATTATCCGGGTTGCAAGCCAGCCAGCCGCCGGAAAGCGACGGCACTCCAGGCGCGGCTCCAGAACCTAATATAATCAGCTTATAGTTCATTAGAAATCATATCTCCCCTTATCGCTTGCTTTCCTAAATAGCTTAAAGAAGTTGTCGGTTGTTGTATTGGCAGCTTCTTCAAAACTTATATCTCTTATCTGGGCAAGCTTTTCCGCCACAAACTTAACATACGAAGGCTCGTTTCTTTTGCCTCTTTTAGGAACTGGAGCCAGATATGGAGAGTCTGTTTCAACTATGATTTTATCAAATGGAAACTGTGAAAACATCTCTTTTAGTTCACCGCATTTATTGAAGGTTATCATGCCTGAAGCGGATAAATAAAGCCCTATCGACAAAGCGAAATCCGCCAGTTCTTTTGATGATGAAAAGCAGTGCAGTTCGCCGGTAAAAGGCTTGACGGCATATTGTTCTTTTAATATCTTCATCATATCTTCGTCGGAATCACGGTTATGAATAATCAGCGGAAGACCCGTTTCCTGCGCGGCTTTAATATGCTCAAGAAAAACTTTTATCTGCGTTTCTTTTGGCGAATAATCATAGTAATAATCAAGACCGCATTCGCCGATTGCAACTACTTTTTTGTGTTCTGTTTTAGATATTATGTCTTTAGATGTGATGTTTTCATACTCTGCCGCATTGTGCGGATGAACTCCGGCAGCGGTGAATATAAAAGGATATTTTTCGCAGATTTTCAACTGATTTTCCAAATTTCCTATATCATTTCCAGCATTAAGAATGGTGCTTACCCCCTCTTCTTTTGCTCTTAGAATTATCTCATCCAATTCTTCTTCGAAATCATCCGAACCTAAATGGCAATGGCTGTCAACTAACATATCTTCCTCTATATGGCATTTATAATATTTACAAGTATATTAACAAGTATTTGTTTTTTATCAAGATTTATGCGGTCTACTTCATCAAAAACTTTTATGGCATAATCCCAAGCTTCGGCAAGTTCTTTTACATTTTCGGTATTTTTCATATTGTTGGAAACAAATTTTAATATCATTTCTTTTGCAATGAAGTAACTATCTTCATCTTTTGCGCTTTTTCCTGCAAAATCAATAAGCGCCGCGGTTGAAAAATTGTTTTTGCCGTAGATTATTTTTGATAATTCGTCATAAAGTCCGACAGCGTTGGTATCTGCATATTTTATTGCTTTGCCAATGCTTCCCGCACTTATTTCCACAAGAGATTTGATATTTTTTTCGCTTAGTTCCGATCTGTAACGGCGAAGCAGGCTTGCTACAATATTGTCATCCAGAGGCTTGAGGTTTAGTTTTGCGCAACGGGACAATATGGTCGGCAGCAGCTTGTTGGGGTTATGGCTGATTAAAAGCATAATAGTTTTATAAGGAGGTTCCTCCAAAACTTTTAAGATAGCGTTCGCGCCCGCGTTATTCAGCTCATCAACGCTGTCAACAATAACCGCTCTCCAGCCGTCCAAAGAAGATTTTTTGGTTAGAAATTCGTTTATGTTGCGGACATCGTCAACTCTGATAAATGCCGATTTTTTCAATTCCCCCAGCTCTTCATCCGATAGTTGCTCGCCGCTTTTTATCGCTTTGATTATCTTTCTTTTTTCAGTGTCGGTATAGTCTCTCTCGATGACTTTCAAATCGGGATGGGCATTGTTTGATACTAAGTGAAAGACATGATTTGACGGGCTGACGTCCAAATTGTCGGCTTTCGGATTGCCGCTTAATAAGAAACGGGCAAATTTATACGCTAAAGTGGCTTTTCCTATCCCTTCTACGCCGGATATTATCCATGAGTTGTGCAGCGAATTGTTTTTCCAGGCTTCAAAAAGAGATTTTTCCTCTTTCTCGTGTCCTGCAAGATAAGCGTTGTCTTTCGGGAGTATGCCTTTTTGTTCAGTTTCCATTTTCTGCCTTAATTAAAACAAGTCTAATTGTTTTCCAACAAATCTTTCTTCAACCACTCTTATAATGTCTTTATGCAGTTCTTCAATTGTCTTATCGGCATCTAAAACAACGCACCTTTCAGGGTTGTTTTTTGCTATCTGCAGATAACCGTTGCGTATATTATTATGAAATTCCAGACCAATACTTTCAAATCTTGTCTCTTTATCAACCATTGTATCAGCTTTTGCATAGGAGCGCTTTAAACCAACTTCCGGGGCAATATCCAGTATGATTGTTAAATCTGGCTTAAAATCTCCCGCGACAATTCTGTACATGGATTCTAAATCTTCCATACTAATTCTCTTTCCATGCCCATAATATTGATACGCGATAGTCGAGTCCGCAAACCTGTCGCTTATGACCCATTTCCCTCTAGCCATAGCGGGCCAGATTTTGTTTGTCAGGTGAAGCCTTCTGTCTGTATAAAAAAGCAGCGTTTCTGACACTGCGTCAAATTTTTCCGTATCTCCGATTAGAAGCATTTTTCTTAGTTCTTTACCAATGTCGGTTCCGCCCGGCTCTCTTGTCGTTATATTATCAAACCCCGTTCTCTTGAGATACTCGCTTAAAAGTCTTATCTGAGAAGACTTTCCGCTGCCCTCGCCGCCTTCAAAGGTAATAAAAACACCTTTCATCTAGTATACTCCAAAGATTAAGTATTTTATATTAGCAATAATTCTACTAAATATACCTTTTTTAGCAATATCTTTATCAGCAGTCAAAGAAATTGTAATTATATCTCTTTCTGGAACCTCTATTTTTAATTCTCCAAGTTTATCGCCTTTTTTAATCGGTGCCTTCACAGGTTTATCATAAACAGCCGTTACTTTTACCTTGCCGGCGCCGCTTTTGGAAATAGTCAGGAAAACATCTTCGGCGGAAACTAATTTGACGCTGTCTTCTTCTCCCATCCACACTGGTATTTCTTTTATGACATCGCCTTTGTTTGTGATATTATAGTTTGAAAACTCCCGAAATCCCCAGCTCATAAGTTTTTCTGTTTCTTCCGAACGCTCTTTCATGCTGGACATTCCGCTCATGGCGCTGATAAGGCGTCTTCCGTCTCTTTTTACCGAAGCCGTCAAACAAAAGCCAGCCTCTTCCGTGTGACCCGTTTTAAGCCCGTCTGCACCATACATATTGTAAAGAAGAGGATTGCGGTTTCCTTGCTTAATACCGTTATGGGTAAAGGTTTTTTCAGAAAACAAATGATAAAACTCCGGAAACTCATTTATTATGGTCTTTGAAAGTATTGCCAAATCTTCCATGGACATTTTTTGGTCCGGGTCGGGAAGTCCTGTAGAATTAACAAAACTGCTGTTTTTCAAGCCAAGTTCCTTCGCTTTTTTGGTCATATCGCCGGCAAAGGTTGCTTCACTGCCGGAAATGTTTTCTGCAGCAACTATGCAGGCGTCATTTCCCGATTGAATTATTATGCCTCTCAACAAATCTTCGACAGTCACTTTCTCATTAATTTTTAGAAACATTGTAGAGCCGCCGGTTGCCGCGCCGCCTTTTCTCCAGGCGTTTTCACTGACCATAAACGTATCTTCCAAAGACAGCTCGCCGTTTCTTAATTTTTCAAGAATAATGTATATAGTCATTAATTTGCTCATGGAAGCTGGAGGAACCATTTTTTGATGATCCTTCGCATAAAGATAATCTCCAGTATCTGCGTCTACTAAAATTACATATTTTGCTTTTGTTTCCATAGCGTTAGCCGAAGCTGCCGCAACAACCGCAAAAAATAAAACAAGCGCAAATCTTTTTATTATCATTTTTCTATCCTACTTACATTAATTACTAACTATCTTCGCATTATAAATGCCATAATCTTTTATTTTCTCAAGAGCAAGCGCCGCTTCATCGTCATACCTGTAAGGACCAAGTCTTACTCTGTAATATTTGCTTCCGTCAACCGTCGCCGAGGTTATAAAAGTTTTGCCAAATTTGCTTAGTTGTTTTTTCAAGTTGTCTGCTGATTCATAGCTTGAAAAGGAGCCTGCCTGTACAAATTTAGGAGCATATTCGGCAGATTTTTCTTTTATCGAAGTTTTTGCCGTCGGTTTAGCCGGTTCGCTTTTTGCCGGCGTTTGATATTTATTCGCTTTAACCCAGGCATCTCCGCCGCGCTTGTTTAGCATAGCCGCTTTTAGTTTTTTGCTTTCTTCCGGCATTATTTCAACTTTTACTTTTGCTGTCCCTTTGGCTTTGAAACCCAAAATCTCCGCGCCTTTTCTCGAAATATCAATTATTCTGTTTTTGGCATAAGGACCTCTGTCGTTGACTCTTAAGATAACGGTTCTTCCATTCTCCAGATTAGTTACTTTTACAATTGATGGCAAAGGCAGTGTTCTGTGGGCCGCCGTAAGTGTGTTCATGTCATATTTTTCGCCGTTAGCGGTTGTCTTTGCATGAAACCCGTCGCCGTCGCCATACCATGAAGAAATGCCGGTTTCAGAATATTTATAATCTTCTTTAGGATAATACCAAGTGCCGAAAATCTGATATGGATTTCCTACTTTGTATACCCCTCCAGTACTGTTTATTGTGTATATCTGAGAGTTTCTTGTTTTGTTGCCGCTGCTGTATTCGAAAAAATTATCTCCAGAGCTTGTAGTGCAGGAGACAACAGCAAATAAAGCAACCAGATTCAGTATGTGTTTCAATGAAATTTCCATTAGCCAGCTCATAAATTTATTTATGGGATAATCTAAACTTTTTTTTATGCTTCGTAAAGACAGATGTTCTTACTTGTGTACTTTTTTTGGCTGTATAGGAACAACAAAACCGACATCTGGGTTATATCTGTTTATTTTATTTAACAACTGATAATCAGGGTAGCCGTCTTGGGGCATCATCACCTTCTTTTGCAGCGCTTTCACGCCTTCTTTGGTTTTATTGCCGAACTTGCCGTCTTCTTCAATATTGGCAACGCCGATTTGATTAATAAATTTCTGCACTTTCAAAATGTCTTCCGTTTTTAACTCTACGGCAGGATTTTTTTCTTCTTCTTTCCATTTTGCGCCGCCGGATATATAATCCGATAACTTTCCAATTGCCAAAGCATAGTTTTCCGAACGGTTCCACGCGTATATTTTTCTAAAATTTTGAAAAACCAAATATGCCTTGCCTTTTCTGCCTTCGGTAATGATAACTGAACCTGAGATTTTATCATCAAGTTTGATTTCTTTTCCATCGGCATCTTTGACATCCTTGGATTTCCACTCTTTGATAGTGAGCGTTTTGCCAAGCCCTGTATCTTCAAACTCAAATTTATCGCCAAATGAAACTTCTATTCCCCAAATTTCGCCTTTTTTCCAGCCCAATTTAGCTAAATAGTTGGCGGCGGAGGCAATTGCATCTTCAAAGCTGTGCCAAATATCAATAATTCCATCGCCGTTATAATCTACGGCATAGTTATTAAATGTTGACGGCATAAACTGAAAATGTCCCATAGCTCCTGCCCATGAACCTTCCATATCTTGCGGCTCAATGCCATAAGTATCGATGATTTTTAACGCTTCATACAATTCTTTTTTGAAAAATGCGGAGCGTCTGTCATCGTGACTTAAAGTTGTCAGCGCGTCAATAACTTCAAAATGACCAAAGTTTTCGCCATAGTTGGTTTCCGCGCCCCAAAATGCGATTAAAACATTTATCGGAACGCCGTATTCGTCTTCCATATCCTTAAACAGAGGATAAAGCTTTTGATAATTATCCCTTCCATTTTTAACTCTTTTTTCGCTGACAATTCTGTTGATATAATCTGTTGTTGTCAAGACAAATTCCGGCTGTTTTCGGTCAAGTTCTATAACTTCCGGCTTATAATGATAGTAGTTTTTCGCATAGGCTTTTTTTATGGTATCTTTAGAAATTCCCAGCTTAATCATTTCTTTTTTTAAATCATCCAGCCACTCTTTATATTCTTCAGGCACGGCAGTTTCAACCTCTTTTGCTCTTAAATCAGAAGCGAAAGAAATCCCTAAAACCAGTATCAATGTCGCAATTAAATATTTCATAGTACGAATATATATAATCACTATTTATAAAGAGTTAAGATTTTGGTTAGTTCTTTTTTATTATCGCAATAAAGAAGCCGTCAGTATTGGTCGACACGGGAGACAATCTTAACATAAGTTCATCGTTATACGGGTATCCGGCATCAATATTTCTATTCCATATATCTTTTATATTCAGCAAGTTAACATCTTCATGCTTATCTAAAAAATTAGAAACAATATTTTCGTTTTCATCTTTTAATATGGAGCAGGTTATATAGATAATTCTACCGCCGGATTTTGTATGTTTATAAGCGGTTTCAAGAATTTCCGATTGAATTTTATTCAGCTCTTCAACTCTTTTCGGAGTCAACCTGTATTTAGCGTCCGGGCTTCGTCTCCAAGTTCCTGTTCCAGAACATGGAGCATCAATGACGAACCTGTCATAATCATTGTCGGAAACATTTCTGGTTATTTCTATGTTTTTTACGCCTA
Organism: Lactobacillaceae bacterium; assembly: GCA_031271345.1. Taxonomy (GTDB): domain Bacteria; phylum Pseudomonadota; class Alphaproteobacteria; order RF32; family CAG-239; genus JAQWBS01. Next base: position 317,834 of record JAISVX010000003.1, on the reverse strand, counting down.
ATCTCTCTATTCTGGGTTTTATTTGCTCCAAACGGTGCCAGTCAATGTCATGGGCGTGTATTTTTCCTTTATTTCCCAAAAGAAAAGATAAGGTCAGGCTTTTTCCTCCCGCGCCTGCGCAATAATCAATTATTTTGCTTTCCGGCTTTGCTTCGCATAATATGGAAACCAGCTGGGAAGCTTCGTCCTGAACCTCTATTCGTCCTTCCTGATAGGTCATGCAGTTGATTAAGTTTATACGGTTTTCAGAACGTATGCCGATTGGGGAATAAGGAGTTGGACCGATTTCAAATCCCTCGCCTTTCATCGCATCTATTACGGCTTCCAGATTTTTTACATTTATTCTAAAATCTGCGGGAGCCGTATTGTTCAATGAACGCAGAAGCCTGTCGTCATTGACTTTGTCATATATCCATTTTGGAGTTTCAGCCTCAACATCTTTGGGATATACATCGTCATTAATGTCTTTAAGCTTTTGCTCTTCTTCTTTTGTGAGGGATTCCAACCCATATTTGCCGTTGTCGAATATGTCTTCCAAAGGTTCATTTCTAAGATAGCATATCAAAATATCTCTGGGCTTATCAGAATTTATATCAAAACCGAGTTTTCTTCTGTTTCTTATTATATTCCAAACATTGTCAATGATAAATTTTCGGTCTTTCGAACCGATATATCTACGCTCTCTCATATAATCGTTTATGATATTATCCGCAGGTTTTTCATCTTTAAAAACCTCTGTAATAAGCTCCAAAACGGCTTTATATCTAGCATTGTTCAACATTGAAACATCTCTTAATATATTTTGATTTGCTATTTTTCTTAAAATAATTAGCATACAATCAAATTAATGTTAAGGAATATTTTATATGAAACATGGAAAAGATTTTATTCTTGGCGAATATGTAATTATTAAAAAGCCCGACCTTATCGAGGTTGGTGACAATGTTAGGATTTCTGATTTCTGCCGTATTTCTTCCGCATGCGAGATCAGCTCCAACTGCGAAATCGCTCCAGGCACTTATATTGCAGGCGGCGACGGCGTTTATAAATTTAAGATGGGGAGTTATTCCAGCCTGGCTTCCGGAGTCCGCGTCTGGTTAAGCACAAACGACTACTGCAATGAGCTTGTCACCCATTCTGTACCAGGCGTTAAGGAGATTCAGGGCGATGTTGTTTTAGGAAAATATACCGGCATTGGCACAAATTCTGTAGTTATGCCAAACAATAATATTCCGGAAGGCGTGGTAATCGGAGCTTTAAGTTTTGTTCCATCAAATTTTGAGTTCGAACCCTGGACAGTTTATGCGGGAAGACCTATCCGAAAAATCAAACCAAGAAACAAAGAAAATATAATGAAAACACTGAAAGAATTAGGAGAGCTTTAAGCTCTCCTTTTTTATTTCTTTTTCTTAAATAACAATCTCTTAGCAAGCCATATCAGAACAAGAAAGGCTATTATCGCCGCTCCCGCAATCATAACTTCTTCAGGATAATATCCGTACAAAAAGTACAGAACCCCGCCTATTACAATTAAGGTAAACAGCTTAAACAGTATTGATATAGATTTTAGAAGCAGCCAAACAACTACAACCGCGGCAATGACCAATAGAACAATATGTAATGAGTTTTCCATTATTTTTCCCCAATATGTTTTTTTATATTAATTGCTTGCAATTGTTATATTGTCAACCAAAACCGACGGACTGCCAACATTGCTGCCTTTAAATTCCAAATCGTTTGCTATTTCTTCCACATTGTTCAGCAATTCGTAAACATTTCCCGAAATAGTAAATTGGTTTAGAGGTTTGGCAATTTTTCCGCCTTCGACAAGAAAGCCTTCGGCTCCTAATGAAAAATCTCCAGAAACTATGTCAATTCCTGCATGTATGCCGTTTAGTCCGTCAATATACACGCCTTCGCCGAGTATTTTCAAAAGCTCTTTTCTGGTTACATATCCTTTTTCAACATAGAAATTAAAAACCCTTGTATGTAGACCGCCCGCGCCGTTTCCTGTAGATTTTGTCCCATATTTATGCGCTAAAGAGAGGTTATAAAGAAAAGTCTTTAGCATTCCGTTTTTTATAACTTCTTTGCTTATTGTCGGATACCCTTCGTTGTCAAAAGAAACTGTCGCAAGACCGCCTTTAAGATGCGGATTGTCTAATATTGTAAGTTTCCTGCCGGCAACTTTCTTACCGACTTTATCTTGTAGTTTTGAATATCCCTTATCTATTGAATATATTGAAAAAATGCTGCTTATACTGTCCAATAAATATCCAAATGTTTCATTATTAAACACAACCCTTGTCTTTTTTGATTTTACATTTACTCCGCCAAGTCTTGACACGGCCTTTTTAACGGCTTTTTTTACAATCTTGTCAGCATTGAAATCTTCTTCTTTTTCAAATGCGGTAAAATCACTGCCTGTTTTGCCAGATGTTCCATTCGTTGCGCTAAGATAAACATAAGCGTTTGCCGTAATATTTTCTTTTTGAAGGTTTAATCCCAAAGAATTTTTCATTATAGTGATTGAACGATTGTACCCATAAGCAAGAGAAATTACCTTGTTTATTCTTTTGTCCGCTTCGTAAGCTTTTCTTTCCATTTCTTTCAAGAACTCGACCTTGTCAAGTTTGTTAAGTTTTTCCATCAACGGTTTGTATGGCTTGACTTCGACATAATCGCCGCTGCCGTCATGAAAAAATACTTCGTCTTCATTATCAATGATTTCCGCGTTCATTATTGCCTGTTTAACATAGCTGTTTATCTCGGATTCATCAAATTTTTCAGTACTGAACTTTCCAAGCTTTCCGTTTACCAGTACCGAGAGGACAAGACTTAGGTTGTTGGAACTGTCATTTTTTAATACTTTCTGCTCAAAAACACTTAACGTTTCACGCTCTTTTTCAGTATAAACAATCTGATACTTTTTCAAGCCTCTGTCTTTACAGTTTGCGGCAATTTTATCAATAAACTTTTCTATATTCATTACTTCTGCCCTCCAACCGTAATTTCTTTAATCCTAAGAGTGGGAACGCCGTGACAGACAGGAACCCATCCAGAAGCGGAGCCGCAGCGACCGGTTCCGCCAATGTTCAAATCATGCCCGACCATATCGATATTTTGCAAAACATCCGCGCTGTTTCCGACCAGCTTTGCTCCTTTAACAGGTTTAGTAACCTTACCGTTTTCAATCAAATATGCTTTAGAAACGGAGAAGTTAAAGTCTCCAGTCTGCGGCTGAACAGAGCCGCCGCCGAATTTAGTTATATATAACCCGTCTTTTGTCGATGAAATTATATTTTCAACCGGCGTCTCTCCAGCCAAGATAAACGTGTTGTTCATCCTTGATGTCGGCATAAAGGTATAGTCCTGTCTGCGCGAGCTTCCAGTCGGTTTCATTCCCATTTTCCGACCGTTAAATCCATCAACCAAATATCCTGTCAGGACGCCGTCTTTTATCAGCACATTCTTTTGGGTCGGAAATCCCTCGTCATCAACATTGAGAGATCCCCAGGCATTTGGAATTGTGCCGTCATCAACTAAAGTAATGTTTTCATTAGCTATCTTTTGTCCTAATCTGCCGGCAAAAACCGACGCATTTTTTACAACGGATGTCGCCTCCAACGAGTGACCGCAGGCTTCATGAAACAAGACTCCCCCTTCGTTGCCTACCACTACCGGCATTTTTCCCGCGGGGCATTTGACCGCACTTAACTGCTCAACCGCATTATGAACAGCTTTTTCCGCCATTTCATCCATATTGGCATTTTTTATCAGCTCAAAACCTCTTAAACCAGCTTTACGAATATAATCATCGAACTGCTCGCCGTTTTCATCAACAATAACCGTAAGACCGAAAGAGGTATATATCCGCTTGTCTTCAATCCAAAGCCCTTCCGAGTTGGCGATTAAAACATTCTGCTCTTTGTCGCTGATACTTGCCTCAACTCTTTTTATTTTACCGCTTAAGCCATAAGCTTTTTGCGAAACAGCCTCTAAATATTCTCTCTTTTGAATTTTTGGAATATCCAAAGGATTATCAATTATCGGGTGGCGAGAGAATATGTGCTGCTCTACAAAACTGACAGCATGGTTTCTTTTTTTATCTTTAACCGCCTGAGCAGCTGTTTTAGCGGCTTTTAAGAGACCGTTTCTCGTTACGTCGTTCGTAGATACATAGGAACAAAAAAAGTCTTTTATAACTCTTATTCCAACTCCGTAAACCATGCTTGAAGCAGAGTTTTCGACCTTGTTGTTTCCCATTCCTATTAGATTGTTTACGCTGTCTTCAAAAAAAACTTCGGCAAAATCGCCGCCTGTTTTTAACGCTTCGTCCAAAACATCTAAAACTAAAACCTTATCAAGCATAACCATTACCTATATAAATTTTTCATTATGTTCATATTAAATATATAGTTTATATTTACAATAAAAAAAGCCCTGTAAATCTAAATCAGTCCAAATCTTTTTCTGCCGTCCGGGATGTTTTCAATAAACATTTCGTATGGTCTTGCCCATATTCTTTCGGGTATGTTTATATTAAAATATATAACAAACTTTTCGCCGGTTTCAGTGTGTTCGGCAACGTCCAAAACTTCGTATACGCTGCCTTTGTAATGCTTATACTGCTGACCTTTTTTTACCATTACTTCCTAAATCCTGTCGCAACTAAATATGTTTCTGATGAATCTTTACGGCTGGCGTCTGGTTTAAAGTGGGAAACTTTTGCAAAATTTTTCTTTATATCGGCAAGGAGATTTGCCTCCGCTCCGCCTTGAAATACTTTTGCGATAAAAATGCCGCCCTCGGTAAGAACTTCTTTGGCAAACTCATAAGCTAACTCGACCAGCCCGATGGTTCTTAAGTGGTCTGTTTTCTGGTGTCCGATAGTATTCGCCGCCATATCGCTCATAACAACGTCAACCTCGCTGTTAAGAAGTTCTTTTATCCTGTCTGGAGCGTCGTCAGCGGTAAAATCGCATTGTATCAAAGTAGCGCCCGGTATTGCTGGCGTTTCTAAAATATCCAGACCGACTATCTGTCCTTTGCCTTTGTTTTTTGCAACAGCTACCTGCGTCCATCCGCCTGGCGCGCAGCCCAAATCAACGATAACTTTGCCTTTGCCCAAGAACTTATATTTTTCATCCAGCTGAATAAGCTTAAAAGCAGCGCGCGAACGATACCCGTCTTTTTGCGCGGCGGCTACATATTGATCATTCAACTGGCGCTGCAGCCAGCGAGTTGATGATTTGGTTCTTGATTTGGCTGTTTTTACTCTTACGGTTAAATTTCTTTGAGATTTTACAGCGCTGCTTGATTTATTTACTACCATTTTTCTTTCTTCAAAAAATATATACCTATACTAAGTATAGGTATATATTTATAAACCAAAAAAGTAAACTATTTCTATCAAACCAATGAATTTTGAGTTTTTTCAATTGATTTAGACTGTGTATTCTGCTTAGTTTGATCCGCTTTTTTCATCTCGGCGATTAGACCTTCCTTAACGCCTGCTATCGAAGCCTGAATTGGCTGATTATTATTCAGTTCCAGCTCGCTGAAAACTTCTTTCATAATGAAAGCGCCGGTAATAACCTGAGGCGCAGCTTTGAATGCCGAATACCCCGCGTTTATCGCTTCCTGAGGTCTCATTTTAGAAATTTTTTCAAGCTCTGGACCCAAATCGCTTAATTTTTTTTCATTTCCCTGAACAAGCTGAGGCTCATATCTGTCTAAGCCCAGCTCCTTATTTATGGCTCTCAAAACAGGGCTGGCATTCGTCAATATGACAAGATTGTCTTTAATCCTGCCAAAATCGTGCATTTCCTTAAATTGAGCAATGCTATCCCTTATATCGCGTTTAACATTTCCATGAATAAGTTTTTCATAGCTCTTGCCGGCGGTGTTTAACTCTTCCAACAGCAGTCTTGAACCCACTGGTATAGACGCCGCCGATTCAATCGCTTTCGTTTTGCTGTCATAAAGAGAAATATCTGTAGAACCGCCGCCCATATCGATGTAAAGAACATTCTTTCCTTCTACGCCCTTAGCTCTTGTAAGCGCGCCTTTCATTCCAAGATCGGCTTCGCGGTTTTTTGATATAATCTCAATTTCCACGCCTAAATCTTTTTTTACGCTTTCCATCACTTCATCAGAGTTTTCAACCCTGCGGAAATTTTCCGTCGCAATAACTTTTACATTATCGTCGGTTAATGATAAGCCGTGTCCTTTTAACTCTTCACTATATTCTTTTAGGCAGGATATTAAATATTCCCCGTCAACCTCCCTGCTTTGCCCTATTCTTTTTGACGGCAGGTTCTGATTGAACTGGGTAACGCCTTCAGCATCTTCAATGCTAATCTTATATGCGTTTGTTCCGATGTCTATTGTAGCGTAGTTCTTATTCATGCTATTATCTTCCTCTTGAAAAGACGTATGATTTATTTTAGACAAAAAAAATACTAAAATCAACCTTTTATTTTATTAAATTGCTAATAATTCCATCTTTAGCGCTTTTTAGAGATGCAATGACTTTTTCTGCTTTAAGATTGTTTCGAAGAATTGTATCAAAAATTATACATCCGGGAATAAAAATAACCGAACGGTTTTCTCCGACCAACGGAGACGCGGCAAGCTCTTTGACAGACATTGAATAATATCTGTTAAAAACCTCGTCTATTTTTGTCATATCTATGACCAGACCGTCGGCTTTTACCCTGTCATATTTTTCAAACCCATGCTGCATGGACGCCAGCCTCAGCGGAGCGCTTGAAGTCGCGATAACACAAGTGTCCTGCATATATTTGTCATATTGCGTCTTGACCATAAAATCTTTCATATACTCATTTATAACGTCTTTCAACTTATCGGCTTTGCCCTTATCATACTTCCCAAAACCGAATGCTTCCGAAGCGTTTCTGGCTCCCCAGGGAATTGATATGCTGTATATAATCTGCGCAGGGTTTGTGTTGGCGGCAAAAGTAACTTCTGTAGAACCGCCGCCCATATCAAAAACCACCACATATTTTTTGCTCTTGTCGCAATTCATCATCGCGCCTTCCAAGTTAAGAAGGGCTTCTTCATAACCATCGATGATTTCAATCTGGATTTCTGTTTTTTCTTTTATTATTTTGATAAATTTTTCCGAGTTTTTTGCTCTTCTGCATGCGGCAGTTGTAACAGCACGATATTTTGTTACTTTATATTCTTCCATATATTTTTTGAAACTTGTAAAACACTCAATCGCCCTTTCAAACGCCGCGTCGGATATTACACAGTTTTCAAACATACCTTCGCCGAGTTTAACAGGATAGTTTTCTTGAAAGAGAGTATTGCCTTTTTTATCAGCGATTAAGAGACGGCAGGAGTTGCTTCCCAAATCAATTGCGGCAAAGAAATTATCCATTTCTTTTTTTCCTGTTATTAAAAAATCTCTTTCTTTTTTTGTTTCTGTAGTTTTGCTTGTTTTTTGAACGGTGCATCATATCAAGAAGAATTCCTTCGCGGATTCCCCTGTCGGCGACGGTTATTTCCGATATGGGCCAGAACGAGCTTAACGCTTCAATAATCGCGCATCCGGCTATTGTAAGATCCGCTTTTTGCATACCGATGCAAGGATGTTTCTTTCGCCCTTCATCGCCGATGGATTTAATTTTATTAATGGCTTTATACATATCCTGACGGGATATAGATATGCCGTCGACGGCGGAACGGTTGTATTTTGTCAAATTAAGGTGAATAGCGCCCAAAACAGTTACTGTTCCGGATGTGCCGATAGTTTGAATCTCATTGTTTTTAATGCCTTCGGTGATTTTATATTTTTCATCAAATTCCTTTAATAATCCATGAGTTCTTTCGATTATGGTATCATAAGCTAACGACGTCATATCATCTTTGGGAAAAGCTTCGGAAATGGTAACGACGCCGTAAGGCAGAGAAACATATCCTTCAATAAATACTTTTCCCGAGTTTGTTACTCTCGCCAGGGATATTTCGGTAGAACCGCCGCCGATGTCGAATATCAAACCGCGCGTAATATTTCTGTTAAGAAGCGGAATGCAGCCGACAACCGCAAGCCTTGATTCTTCCTGGGTTGATATAATCTCAATATCTAAACCTGTTTCTTTTTTTGCTTTATCAATAAAATCCTGACAGTTTTTTGCCCTTCTGCAGGCTGCGGTCGCAACAAATCTGCACTCGGATATCGGCTGATACTCCGCAATAACTCCGGAACAGATTTTCAATGCGGAAATAGTTCTTTTAATCGCGCTTTGAGAAAGTTCGTTATCTTTTATTATTCCTTCACCAAGGCGGGTTATTTTTGAATATGTCTCGATAATTCTGAAAGATGTGGGCGTCGGAGCTGCTATTACCAGGCGGCAGCAATTTGTGCCTAAGTCGATAGCCGCATATTTTCTATCTTCTTTAGGAGCATTGGGAGTATATTTATTTTTTACGTTCTGTTCCATCAATTGTTTTACATCGAATAAATTTCATCTCTAACTATTTGTCTCAATTCGTCTATCGAAACCAATCCCTTCTTTTTATCCTCAAAATACCAATATGTCCAGCCATTACATGCGGGAAGATTCTGCGCCGCGGCGCCAACCTGATGTATTGAGCCTTCCGTCTTATCCGCCTTTAACGTTCCGTCAGAACGAATTAGCGCCGAGGTTTTCTTATTGGCGCTGTATAATTGCATTCCAGGCTCAAGCAAACCTTTTTCAATAACCAGACCAAAAGGAATTCGCGGCTGTTTTTTCTTGCAGCTAAACTCCAAACATCCGTCTTCAATCGGCGTAATATTATCAATTCTTTCTCGGGCCGCTTTAACATATATCGCGTCTCTTTCAATACCTATATAGTTACGCCCGAGTTTTTTTGCAACGGCTCCTGTCGTTCCTGTCCCAAAAAACGGGTCTAAAACAACATCCCCAACATCGCTTGAAGCCATTAAAACTCTATATAGTAAAGCTTCTGGCTTTTGGGTTGGGTGGGTTTTTGCGCCTCCTTCATCTTTTAGTCTCTCTTTGCCGGTGCATAACGGCAGATGCCAATCGCTGCGCATTTGGGTATCTTCATTGAGAGCTTTCATCGCCTCATAATTGAACTTATATTTAGATTTAGGAGTTTTACACGCCCAGATTAATGTTTCATGGGCATTGGTAAACCTTGTGCCTTTAAAGTTCGGCATAGGGTTTACTTTGTTCCAAATAATGTCATTCAAAATCCAAAAACCTAAATCCTGCAGAATATAACCTACTCTGAAAATGTTGTGATAAGAGCCAATTACCCATATAGCCCCGTCATCCTTCAAAATGCGGCGGGCTTCGCTCATCCACTCTCTTGTATATTTATCATAAGCCTGAAGGCTTTCGAAGCTGTCCCACTCTTCAAAAACGCCGTTAACTTTTGTATTGTCAGGACGGATTAACTCGTCGCCTAACTGCAAATTATATGGAGGGTCCGCAAAAATCAAATCTACAGAATTATCTTCTATTTGAGACATCGTTTTTATGCAGTCTTCATTGATTATTGTATTTAAAATATTTTTTGTTTTTATATAGCACATATATTCATAACTTCTCTTAGTTTTACATACAGGTGATTATGCTCTAGATTTGGTTATAATTTTATTAACAAGAAAAATAAAAAAGTCTGACTTATAATACTTATTGACTTTTAGACAAAACCAGCGATAATATTTGTACATTTTTTATTATCAATGCCTAAAATAATTCTAGTTCATAACTTAAAAAATAAAAATCATGAGAAAATTGTTCAAAAAAGAAGGAAAGCTCTATGAGTTTATTTCCTATGTCCGAAAAAATGCGCCGAAGTGGAAAGACAAATTCTGCGAGTGGACGAAGGAGACTTACACCGGAGAAGACAAATGGCCGGGAATTCTCATTACCTGCGTCATTTCCGCAATTATCATCCTTATCAGTTCTATTGCCATCAGCGATTATCGCCAAGATGTCAGGGACAACCATCTGATATACTACAAGAACGCGGACGGGAAAATATGTTCGACCACAGGTTTCGAATTCTACGTCGAAAAGAATATCGGATACCTGATGCTTTTGGAAGACGAGTTTACAATGACGGACGGATTGAAACGCAGATTTGAGCAGAAGATAAATGTTATTATCTATGGCGACCATGCCCTGCAAAATGAGTCCGTTGATCCGCGCGTATTTCCAGTCAAAGTAGAAAAGGACAAAGTCTGGCTGAACGGCAAAAGATTCGAAGCTCATCGCTGGGATGTCCACGACATGGTTGACAACATACGGAATGCCTGCGGTCATTACCAGATTGTCAAAGAAAAGAAGCTGAAAAGCTTGAAACTCAAAGAAAAGGAATAACCTTTCTCCCGATTCATAAAGCGCCCCAAAGGGCGCTTTGTGTTTTATAAAAACTCTTTTATCGGCTTATATGACCTGCGGTGTTCAGGAGTTATTCCATATTTTCTCAAACCCTCAATGTGCAGCTTTGTTCCATACCCGGCATTTTTTTCAAAACTGTAATAAGGGTATTTTTCCGCCAGGATTTTCATAATTTTATCTCTATGGACTTTTGCTACTATTGAAGCCGCCGCAATAGAAAAAGATAAGGAATCCCCCTTTACCACAGTTCTTACGCCGCACGGAAAATCAACTGGTTTCTGATTGCCGTCGACTATCGCGTAATCAGGAGATATTTTCAACCCCGCGACAGCTCTTTTCATCGCGAGAAAGGTCGCCCGCAGAATGTTCATTTCATCTATTTCCCTGCAGCTCGCCTCTCCTATGGCTATATAAAGCCTGCCTTTTTTCTCTTCGGCAAAAAGCTTATTGTAAAGAAATTCTCGTTTTTTTTCTGAGATTTTTTTTGAATCGTCAAGAGAGGATAATATATCCTTATCCAAATTTTTATCCAATATGATTACAGCGCCCGCAACAACGGGACCTGCCCACGGTCCTCTTCCCGCTTCATCTACGCCGGCAACCAAACTGCCTATACTGTTTTCAATTTCAAAACTCGGCATTTCAACTCCTTAAACATAAATATAATGATATATGTAAAAAGCAATGTCAATTGCGTAAAAAAACATTTACCATGATTTGTTTTTATGTTACCATTTTAAAATTGCTAAGGAGGGCTAATTAATGCTTTATTTCTCAAAGCTTAAGAAAGAAGATTTAAGCAAGTATGCTTTATTGACAAGAGGCGAACTGCCTGCCGAAGAATATCTTGCGCCGGAACTCTTGTTAAACGAATGGGGTGATATTGACAGCTATATCCTTATGAACTCCGATAAAGAATGGATAGGCTGGTGCGCCATATCTTCCAAAGGCAGCGTATGCAACCCGGACGGCACGGAGTTTCTCTGCGGAGTTGTTTTTCCTCAATATAGAAATCAGGGCTATCTTAAATACCTATATAAAATATATTTTGATAAATCCATTGGCAAACCCAAATTAATCGCGATAAATTTTTATCATGACAAATTGATAAACCTCTCGGAAAGATACGGTTTCAGACCGCATCAAACAAACAGAATCTGGAACACGTATTTTTGTGAAAAAGATATGTACCCAGAGGAAATAAGAGACTTAAAATTAAAAGAGCTGGCTTAGGATTTTTTATGAAATTACTAAAACTTGCATTCTTGCTTTTCTTAATAGCTCCAACAGCTTTTGCTGAAACCGAAGACAATTTTTATTTAAAGCTTGCCAATGCGACTAAAGAACTGAAAACGCTTGTGATTTATGATTCTTCATATACCAAAATTGCGTATCCAAACGGCGATGTCAACGAACGCAAAGGCGTGTGTACAGACGTTGTTATCAGGACATATAGAAAATTGGGCATAGATTTGCAGCAAAAAGTTCATGAGGACATGAAAAAAAACTTTGAAAAATATCCAAGGATTTGGGGGTTGAAAAAACCAGACGCCAACATTGACCATAGAAGAGTTCCTAACCTTCAGGTGTTTTTCTCCCGCTATGGCGAAACTCTGCCAATCTCCGACAATCCTAAAGACTATAAAGCAGGAGACATAGTAACATGGGATGTCGGAAACAATACGCCGCATATCGGCATTGTTATAAACGAAAAAAGTCAGGATGACAAAAGACCTTTAATTTTTCATAACATCGGTTTTGGACAGGTTAAAGAAGACTGTCTATTCAACTATAAGATTACGGGACACTACAGATACAAATAAACCGTTTGATTCTTATATATTTTTTTGATAATATCTTTTCTGAATTTTAAGTCTAAGATATTATTTAATTAAAAAAATTACAAATATGGCTATTAAAGATTTGATTGCAATCAAGAGGAAAGAATTTTTGGAAAATCTTCCTCTGAAAAAGTGGCGCGATGTTCCATCAAGAAGAAAAGGCGAACTCCAAGAAGGCATAAAGAAAGCCGACGTCGTCTTTTTTAAGCTGAAAAACTCAAGAATCTTTACAAAAGAGGATTTTATCGAATTTTTAGAGAAACACCTTGACGAACCCATTGATGAGAAAAAGATTTTTTCTTATGCGGTTCATAACTGGTGTTACGAAAGCTCGGCTTATAAAAGGTTTTTTTATACATATACCTTTTATGACGGAGCTTTTGGCGGTTCGGTTATGTATGATGGGATTATAAAATCCCCTTGTACGATAATGGATGTCAACCTCTCCGATTTCGAAAACTCTGAAGGTCGCAAAGTAAGGATGACGCTGAATTTTGATAATTTATACAACATCAAAACGCTGGGAGTGTCAGTTGATGGCGGCAAATTCCACGCCGTTCCGTACAATATTGAAAAGAAATGGAACCGCATTAAGGAATTTATCCAAGGCAGGCTGAACGCCCCCTAGCAATGGCAAATGAAAAACACAAAGGAGGCTCATAAAAGAGCCTCCTTTGTGTTTTTATCCTTAAATTTTATTTTTTGTTTATAAACAGCTTCACAAAATTCATTATATAAACTATGCCGATAAAAGCGCAGGCTCTTGCCATTATCAAAGATGTTATAAAGCCGTTGCCGACTAAAAACAGCTGAATTATAATAGATATAACCAAAGCGCAGCCGACCACAATTATCCAATAATATCTGTTTCCAAGAAAAACAAAACCGACAATTGCCGCCGAAACAATAACTTCAATTGCGGTTGCATGAGCCAACGCCGCCAAATAGAACTCTCTTATGCTCCTAATATTAAAAATTACGCCGACTAAAAAAACTGCCAGGACAGCAATCAGAGCGTACATATAATTTCTTCTTTTTTTCATAACTTTCACCTTTAGACTAGTTTTTCTAATTTGATTATTATAATATGCATTATTAATTAAAATTTAGTTTATAGTTAGTTAAGGAAGATATTATGCCGTTTAATGCGCCGCCAAAAAATTGTTCGATGTGTCCCCGTCTGGTCAGCTTTCGCAAAAATAATATTGAAAAATATCCCGAATATTATAATGGAGCCGTCGAGCCGTTCGGCGCGCTAAGCGCCAAAGTTTTGATAGTCGGGCTGGCGCCGGGGTTAAACGGAGCTAATAAAACCAACAGACCTTTTACCAATGATTATGCCGGGGATGTCTTATACCCTGCCATAAAAAACTTTGGATTTGCGAAAGGCGAATATAAAAAAGCAAAAGACGACGGGTTTGAGCTGATAGACGTAAGGATTACAAACTCTGTAAGATGTGTTCCTCCTCAAAATAAAGTGACTGGAGAGGAAGTAAAAACCTGCGGCAGATTTTTGATTGAAGAAATAAACGATATGCCGAATTTGAAAATTATTTTAACCTTGGGCAGCGTTGCCCATAATGCGGTATTAGGCGTTTTAGGATATAGAAAATCTCAGTTTAAATTCGGGCATAATAAAATGCACAAACTCGAAAAACACAATCTTCTAATGATAAATTCTTATCATACATCAAGATATAATATCAATACCGGGGTTCTTACCCAGAAAATGTTTGATGACGTTATAAGAAACATTAAATCTTTGCTATAGATAAGCCGCTGCTCCCATAAAGCCCATAAAAGCCATTGAAATCAATCCCAATATCAAAAGAACCAGCGTCGCTTCTCCAATATTTTTTGGCAGCTTGCCTGTTGTCAGCCGGCTTCTTATACTGGTGAGCAAAACTATTATTAATGCAAAGCCCAGCGCATTGCAGAAGTTTATATACATATAGTTATATATATCCACACTTTTCTTAAGGTTCAGCAAAGCGGTTCCCAGCATTAATGAGCTTACGGATGCGGCGGGGATAAATTCTTTTACCTCTTTATATAAAAAAGACACAGTATTTTTCAAAAGCCAAGATACGACCAGCGACACAACCAGGATATTGAAAGAAAACAATATCAATGTCAAAATTTCCAAATTATAAGGCAAAAGCAGCTTTTCATAAGTTAAATAGTTTACGATTGATGAAAGCAAAATTATCAGCATTGCAGAAACAATAGCGCCAAAAGCATTTCTGCTTTTATTTGTGTTTGCCAGAATCCCTTCCAAACCCAGAAAACTTATAAGCACTATATTATTTATAAAAACAGCCGAAAGCAAGATTTTCATTATTTTTTCTCCCTTCTCATGCTGTTTGCCATCAGGCAGAAAAATGCCAGCACAAAGAATCCTCCGGCTGGAGTTTGTGATATGAGCATTTTGGGAACAGAATCTGGTATGATTATGTAGTTAAACACTGATCCATTGCCAAAAAACTCTCTAAAAACTCCGACAATTGTTATGGCAAAAATGAAATATACTCCGATTTTCAGGCTGCTTATAAGTGTTTTTTTCATACCCTCTTTTGACGCCGTTGCATAAAGCTCGCTCAAGATGAGACAGTTAACAATAATCAACGGCATATATATACCGAGAGAAAGATGAATTTCCATACTCCAGAGTCTGATGAAAACTTCCGCAATCGTTGTAAATAAAGCTGTTGTCATTATGTAAACAAAAAGCTCAGTCTGTGGTTTTAGATGTTCTTTAACAAAATTGACCAATATATTTGAGAAAAACAAGACAAAGAAAGTCAATCCTCCCATTATCAAAGCATTTGACGCAAAAATTGTTGTTCCCAAAACCGGCACGATACCAAGGAGATACAAAAACACAGGGTTTTCTTTTATTATGTCGGTAAAAAAGCTCTTTCTCATCTTATTCTCCCACAATAAATTTCTTATAAGCGTCATACGCCTTCCGTATAGAGTCAATGACAGCTCTTGAGCTGACAGTTGCCGAGGCTACGGCGTCAATATCCCCCCCGTCTTTTGCAACCTTAAACACCTGGCGTTCAGGATTTACCCACTCAAACTGCTCGGAAAAATCCTTTGAGGTTATTCTGCTTCCCAGCCCCAGCGTTTCATTATGAGTGATTATCCTATATCTGCTTATTGTTCCATCCATAAAAAAGCCGACAACCAACTCCATATAACCGCCGTATCCTCTTTCGTTGCCGACTTTTATCACTACGGAGGTAACTAAACCGTTTTGTCTCGCCGGATAAAGTTCTAATTTATCTTTGCCGTCAACAGAGGATATTATGGTTTTTTCCTCTAAAGGATTATTGTCAAACTCTGTTCCAATAACGCTTGTGATTATGTCATATTCATTATTATATTCTTTATCCTTCAAATTTTCATCCAATAAATACCTTAACGAAAGAAGTACTCCGATAAAGATAATAAATAAAGCTATTGTAAAATATATGCTGGACGTAAAATCGGGAGATTCTTGCTTATTTTTCACTTTATTTTCTCCCTGTTCCAAAAATCCGCGGTTTTGTAAACTTGTCAATCAACGGTACAAAAGCATTCATTATAAGAATTGAAAAAGCCACGCCTTCCATGTAAACACTGTTTAGCCTTATAAGCACTGTTAAAACCCCGCATCCGACGGCAAATATAATTCTGCCAAACGCAGTCATCGGCGACGTTGTATAGTCGGTTGCCATAAAGACAGCTCCCAGCATAAGTCCTCCAGACAAAACATGCAGAAACGAGTTATATTTTATCGGCTCCGCAGAGTTTAATGAAACCGCATACATAATTAAAAATACTGTTCCCATATAGAAAACGGGAACATGCCATGTTATCACTTTTTTATACAGCAAATAAAAGAACCCGATTAAAATTGCCGCTACCGATATTTCCCCAACGCTTCCAGATATATAGCCGATGAACATATCATAATAATCCGGCAGACTGCTTAGATACTCATTGTTATCAAGCCTTGTCGCGGATGTGCTGACATCAGAATATTTTATTATTTCCAACGCTGTCGCGCCTGTTTTTATATCATAATTCCAAAAATCTCTTAAGTTTGGCTTCGGCCACAACGTCATCTGAACAGGAAATGCCAAAAATAAAAAAGTTCTGCCCGCCAGAGCCGGATTAAATATGTTTCTGCCTAAACCGCCAAAAGCCATTTTTGTAACAACAATGGCAATAAAAGCCCCGATAATAACCATCCATAACGGAAGATTCCCTGGAAGACAAAAAGCCAAGAGAATTCCCGTGACAATTGCCGATAAGTCTTGCGTATTGTTTTTGGTTTTAAGCCAGTATATTGAACACATATATTCCAAAGCGATACACGCGGTTACTGACGTAATTATAACCAGCATGGCATTAAGACCAAAAAACAATACAGATACAGCCATAGCCGGTATCATGGCGATTATAACGTCAAGCATAATCGATTTTGTTGATGTTTTATCTATTACATGCGGCGGATTTATACGAATACTCATTAGCGCTACCTTATTTGTTCTTTAGCCATTTTTATAAAATCTAACAATGGTATTTTTGCCGGACATAGATAAGAGCAGATACCACAATTTATGCAGTCAGACGGTCTAAGTTTGTAAAGTTTCGGCGTATCTCCAATTTTTAGTCTGTCGGCAATCTCAAAAGGCTGCAAATGGACGGGACAATTCTGCGAACATCTGCCGCAGCGGATACAAGGGCTTGCCTCCGTATCTTTTTTTGCCTTCTTAAACATCAGTAAGCCGCCGTCTAACAGGCTTATCGGAGTGTTTACATCGCTTATTTCTGTTCCCATCATAACGCCGCCGCATATCAGCAGACGCGCATTATCAATGGAGCCGGCTTTATTGGCTAAGTAAGAAGCTGGAGTTCCCGCTCTCACAAGAAAATTTTGCGGATTGTCCGCAGCGTCTCCAGATACCGTGACTATCCTCTCGTAAAGCGGCTTATTTTTCATTACCGCATTATATATCGAATATACGGTCCCAACGTTGTGAACAATATATCCAAAGTCTCTGGTAAGCTTTGTTTTAGGGATTTCAACATTAAAAAGCTTTTTAATCAGCTGGGTTTCCGCAGCTGTGGGATATTTGTTTTTTACAGCCTTTACATTTACGCCGATATATCTCTTGGTTACGCCTACAAGAGCTTTTACAGCGTCTTTATTTTCTTCGTCAACAGCGATTATAGCGTTTTGAATTCCTAAAAGCTTGTTTATTATTCTTGCGCCAATAACTATCTCTTCGGCTTTCTCAACCATCAGCCTGTTATCCGCCGTAAAATACGGCTCCCCTTCAAGACCGTTGATAACCAAGCACTCTATTTTGCATGTTTCTGGAATATCAAGTTTGACAGCCGCCGGAAAACCAGCACCGCCCATGCCGACAATTCCTGCTTTTCTTATTTTTTCCAGTATCAATGTTTTGCTGTCCGGAATTTCGGTTATTATACCTTCCGATGTATCTATTGATTTTTCATAAATATCTTCAGATGTTTTTATGGTTATGAGCTTATCATCTGTCTCGACAACTTTTCCTGCGACAGAAGAATAAACATTTACAGAAAGCGTTTCGTCGGCTTTTGCAACCAGAGTTCCAATTTTGACCTCAGCGCCTTTGCTTACCACAGGTTTTGCAGGCGCGCCGACATGTCTGTCTAACGGAATATATACAACCTCTGGAACCCCAGCATCTACAATCTCTTTATACTTGGATATTTTATTATTTTTTATATAAATACCAGTGGTTCTATACATTTTTATTCCTTACATGTTTGCATCTAAAAATTTGCGCCCGGAGGCAGAAACAGATATGCTGAAATTATCTTCCGCGTCTTTAACAAAGATAATTACTTTCAAATTTTTAGAGTTCGCATACGCCAAACCCTTTTGATGTCCCATCGCCATTATGGCTGTTGCGGCAGCATCCGCTTTTGTGCAGCTTTCGTCAAACACAGTAACAGACGATATATTGTTTTTTACGGGGTATCCAGTTTTTGTATCTATTGTATGAGAGAGAAAATCGCCGTTTGAATAATAGTAGTTTCTATAATCGCCGGAGGTTGCGACAGCCATATCGCTTATTGTAACGGTAAACGCGGCTTCCGTTTGCTCTTTTAAAGGTTTCAGCACCCCGACAACCCATCCGTCGGTATCCGCAGATTTTTTGCCTTTCGCCCTTATTTCACCGCCGATTTCGACAATAAAGTTTTCATATCCCATGTTTTCCAATAATTCCGCGGCTTTATCCACGACATATCCTTTTGCGATGGCTGAAAGATTGATATAGATATTGGGACTAGTTTTTAGAACTTTGTCATAATCCTTAGTAAACTTTACTTTATTAAAACCCGTATATTCCAGAGCTTCAGCCACCTCGTCATCGGTCGGCGTTTTACTGACATTTGAAACCCCAAACCCCCAGAGATTGACAAGCTTTCCAACCGTAGGGTCAAATGCGCCGTCGCTTGAGACATAAACTTCATAGGCTTTTTTCATAACCTCGGACATTTCTGGAGACAAATCCATCCACTCTCCAGAAACATTATTGTTAATTTTGCTTAGTTCAGAATTAACGTCAAACACGGAAAACCTGCCTGATATACCATCAAGCAATGCTTTAACTTCGCTGTTTAACAAATTGTTTTCACTATCTGTTTTTATCTTAACATTATAGTATGTCCCCATAACTTTTCCGCTGAGAACCTGGTAAGGATTAGACTTGCTGCCGATATAAAAAACAAGAGCTAAAGCCATAAAGGTTAAAACTATGTAGTTAAATATTCTCATATATTATAATACCTAAAACTTCTCTTTTTTGCTTTTCTTTAAAAACAAAAACTAATATATATGTTAATAGCATCTATTTCTTTTGAGGGTGATTATAATATGCAAAACAGTATAAAATCAACAATAAATAACTTTATCAATAAGTTTAATTTTATCCATGAAAAATATAATATATTTAAGAAATATTTCGATAAAAGTCTGATGTCTTTTGGAAGAAAACTTGGCAAAATCGGAGTTTCGGCAAATTTGGTTACTGTAATAGGTTTTATAATCGGTTTATTTGCGCTGAACTTCCTTTCTTACGAGTATTATTTTCATGCTTTGGCATGTATTTTAATCAACCGATTTTTCGATATTCTTGACGGCGCGATTGCCAGAGCCACAAAATCAACAAAATTCGGCGTTTTTATGGACATTTTGTTTGATTATATTTTCTATGGAGCCGTTATATTCGGATTTGCTTTTGCCCGCCCCGAAAATGCTCTTCCGGCGGCATTTCTGCTTTTGGGCTTCTTATCCGTATCCTGCGCTATGCTTGCCTTTGCCGTTATTGATTATAAATATCCAAGCAAAAAGGAAGAAAAAAAGAAATCACCATTTTATCTTATCGGAATTTTCCAAAGCGGCGAAATTTTTATAGCGCTTGTTTTAGCTTGTATTCTTCCCGGATTGTTTATGATAATTGCCGGCATTACAGGCATTATATGCATAGTTAAGGCTTTCAGCCTAATCATCGCCGGTTACTATAAATTCGTTGTCCAAGATAATAATGAATAAAATCAGGCTTTTAATTCTTTCCTTATTCATATCTTTCGTATGCATTGCAAATGCATACACAGAGCCATATATGAATGGAACAAATAAAGTATCAGTATCCATAATCTCAAATAAAAAAGAGGCGGCTGTCGGCGAGGACATATATGTTTTAGTAAAACTTAAGATGTTGAACGGATGGCATACCTACTGGGAAAATCCTGGCGATGCGGGCGAAAGAACAAACATAAGCTGGATCCTGCCGAAAGGATATTCTGCCGAGACAGTTAAATCCAGCGTTCCGATAACCTTTTTTACCGACGGCGTAGCCCAATACGGATATTCAGACAGCGCATATTATTTGATAAGATTAAAAGCGGACAGAGTAATCCCCTATTTTACAAAATATAAATTTGAGGCGGATATTTCATGGCTTGCCTGCAGAGAAGAATGTGTTCCAGAGAAAGTTAAGATAAACTTTTCTATTCCTGTCGCCTCCATAAAAGGCGCCAATACTGAAGAATGGGAAAAAGAACTCTTTCACGCCAGCCGGACATTTCCTTTAAAACCCAGATGGACAGGTCATTACAAAGTAACGGAAGATAACATGCTGCTTTTAAATATTGATTCTGGATATACCGAGCTTCCTAAAATATATAAAAACACCAAGTTTATTCCCCATCAGGAAAACATAATCGTTAATAACGAAAGCCAGATAATCGGATATGATGGAAAAAATAAGCTGTCTCTGCTAATTCCGTTAGAGAATAAAACTATTGAAAATTTAAGCGGAATATTAATTCTCGGAGATAAAAACTATGAATTAAACTTTAGCGGAGACGAACGTATCAGCGCATTTAACAAGCTGTCTCCGTTTGTGCCTATAAAAAAAAGCAGCAACAGTTTAATATGGATATTATTCCTCGCTTTAACCGGCGGCATTATCTTAAACCTTATGCCGTGCATTCTTCCAATTTTAACCCTAAAAGCCATTTCTTTAATTCAGAGTGCGCACAATCGCAGAGAAAGCAGAATTGAAGCCATAATGTATTTTATCGGCGTCGTAGCGTCTTTTTTATCCATCGCTACAATATTAATAATGCTAAAAATTAACGGCGAGAAAATCGGCTGGGGTTTTCAAATGCAGTACCCGGCTTTTCTTATAACCATGATTGTTGTGTTCTTCATAATATTCCTCATGCTTTTAGATATAATAAAGCTTAGAAATCCGTTTAATTCGGTAGGACGCGTATCGTTTAAGCACAAGAGAATAAACTCATTTTTCACAGGACTATTCTCCGTTCTTATTGCCAGCCCATGTACGGCGCCGTTTATGGGGATTGCAATTGGATATACAATTTCGCAGCCATTACGCATTTTTTATCCCGTTTTTTTAGCATTGAGCATTGGCTATGCTCTCCCATTTACCTTAATAGGATTTTTTCCGAACATTATGGGAAGAATAATCCCCAAGCCAGGAAAATGGATGATAATCTTAAAAAAGATATTTGCAGCTCCTATCCTGCTTACCTGTATATGGCTTATATGGATATTATACAGCCAAACCCAGCCCCAAAACATCGAAAAAGCGGATAACGGCATTGTCTGGAAAGTATATAATCATGAGGAAATCGAAAAATTGTTGGAAAATGGCGAACCCGTGTTTATCGATTTTACAGCCAAATGGTGTGTAACATGCCTAATAAATAAAAAAATTGCGCTTAGTTCCGATACATTTGCAAACATTATAAACAGTAAAAAAATACACGCTTATAGAGCAGATTGGACCAACCACAGCGAAGAAATTGAAAAAGCCCTCGGGATGTATGAAAGGAACAGCATACCTTTATATATTTACTACCCAAAAGAAAGCAACGCGTACATAACGCTTCCGCAGATTTTAACTTCTGGAAATATTAAAGATTATATAAAAGAATAGAGCCTAAACGATATGTTCAGGCTCTAACTAAAATCCTTTGGAAAAACAAAGCTATTTTTCAACAATTATCATTGCGGTAAATTCCGCTTCAGAAACTACTTTGCCGTCGACAAAACATTCGCCTCTAAACACAAAGATACGACCTTTGTCTTTAATTTTTTCGACATGCATTTCCAATCTATCGCCAGGTTTTACGGGTTTTCTAAATTTAACTCCGTCAATAGACATAAATAAAACTCCGGCCTTGCCCTGAGCGTCTTCTTTTGCGGAAACAATGATAGCTCCTGCTGTCTGAGCCATAGCTTCAACTTGGAGAACTCCAGGCATAATCGGGTTTCCTGGAAAGTGTCCTTGGAAAAACTCTTCATTCATCGTTACATTCTTAATGCCATAACCCTTTACGCCCATCTCTTCCACAACCAGTCTATCCACCAGCAAAAAGGGATACCTGTGCGGTAAAAATTTCATAATATCTTCAATGTGATAAACTTTATTTTCAGACATTTTTTTCCTTCCTATATATTTACTACGATTTTTTAATACTTTTTTGCAAAAATGACGCCTGCCTCATAAAATCTTTAATCGGAACAGCCGGAGTACCCATTACAACAGCTCCTGACTCAACGTTTCTCATTATTCCAGACTGAGCGGCTATCTGAGCAAAATCTTCAATATGAATATGGTCAGCAACTCCTACTTGTCCGCCAACAACAACATATTTTCCTAAAGTTGAGCTTCCTGCTATGCCTACTTGAGCAACGATTATACAGCCATCTCCGATTTTATCGCCGTGCGCAATCTGAGCCAAGTTATCCACTCGAACGCCGTTGCCTATAACCGTGTCGTCCAGAGCGCCTCTGTCAACGCACGTATTTGCTCCTATTTCGACATCATTGCCGATTATAACTCTGCCAAGCTGCGGAATTCTTTTATGCTGACCCTGAATTGTATTGAAACCAAATCCATCAGCGCCTATTCTCGCGCCTGTATATATATAACATCCATTGCCGATAATACAATATGACAACGCGGCATTGGCGCCTATTCTGCAATTGCTTCCAATAACGCAGCCTTTCGCAATCGTAACATTTGGCTCAATCACGCAGTTGTCGCCAAGCTCCGCATTCTCTCCAATAACAGCATAGTCGCCGATAGTGCAGTTATTTCCGATTTTGGCAGTTTTATGAATAGAAGCCTTGTCAGATACTTTTGCCTCGGCTTTATATTCTTCATAAAACGCATAGTTTAGTTTGAAAAATGAAAGTTTTGGATTTTCGCTTATTAAAACGATGACGTCCTTATCAACAAAATCTGCCAGCTCCTGATTGGTTATACATGCCGCGGCTTTAATTTCTTTAGCCTTTTCCTTAGATTTTTTATCGTAAAAAAAGCAAATCTCGCCATTTCCTGCCGCCAGCATTGTATTGATGTCCGAGACCTCAATATTTCCTTTGGTCTCATCCATAAGTTTAGCATCGCATATTTCAGCGATTTTCGCTAAATTAAATGGTCCATTATTTATAAAAAAACGCTTATCAACCATCTTACCTCTCTAAAATCTTGTGCCAAAGTTCAAACGAAATACTTCTGTATTATCATATTTTTCCTTATTAATCGCAAAACCGAAGTCCACATCAATTTGTCCCATTGGAGACATCCATTGAATACCCGCACCGACAGCGGTTCTTGGAGTTGAGTCGTAATCTACAGTAGCCTGATTAATATTGTCCGGCTTGCCCAGCGCGCCAATATCCAAAAACGTTCTGCCCTTGATGCCAACCTCATCTAAGCCTATAGGGAAAGACAGTTCGACGCCTGAATAGACCATCCAGTTGCCGCCAAGCGCGTCACCCGTGAGCCTGTCTCTGGCGCCTATACCTGCACTTTCAAAACCGCGCATATTATATCCGCCAAGATAATATCTGTTTGCCAGTCTTACGGTTTCTCCGCTGTAGCCGTCTATTAAACCGCCCTGGAAAAACAGTTTTAATGTGTATTTGTCCGCAAATGTATAATAGTTCATTGCTCTAATGTCAAATTTTACATATTTTTCATCGCCGCCAAGACCGGCAAAATCATTCGAAAGCGACAAATAATAACCTTCCGTAGGATTTATAGCACTGTCTCTTTTATCATACGCAAGCGTTTGACCGATCGCAGAGTTCAGATATTTTCCTTCTTCGGATTTTACATAAGGAGAAGCCGAACTTGAAACATTTTTAATTTCATCTTCGCGAAGAGTGTATCTAAAATATTGAGACAAGTTATCGGTATATTTCCAGCCAAAACGAATTCTTCCGCCATTTGTATCATTATCATAAGAACCTTCGTCCTGATAATCCTGCTCAGTTCTAAACAAGTCGAAACCAGCGCTTAATCTCTTGTTTAAGAAATACGGCTCGGTAAAGTTTAGCTCATAGCTGTTGTAACGCTGAGATATGGAAGCGTCAACGCCCAGATATTGTCCTTTGCCCTGAAAGTTGCTTTCAGATATTCCGGCTCTAAGCAGCGCGCCGTTTACTGTCGAGTATCCAACGCCGATATTAAACATTCCCGTAGATTTTTCCTGAACAATAACATCCATATCGGCTTTGCCGTCATCTTCAGTCGGAACCGTCTGCATATCAACCTTGCTAAAATAATCAAGATTCTCAACGTTTCTGCGGGAAGCTCTTATCTTTGTCGCGTTAAAAGCATCGCCCTCATTAATTCTAAACTCGCGGCGAATAACTTTATCTTCCGTCCTGGTATTGCCTTTAATATTTATCCTGTTAATAAAGATTCTGGCACCTTCTCTTATTTCGAAATTAATTTTCAAGGTTCCTTTTTCCAAATCTTTATTAAGATTGGCAACGACATCGACAAAGGCATAGCCTCTTCTTCCCAGCTCTTCCGTAAGGTTGTATACAGATTGTTCAACCTCGTCCGCGTCATACCAATCGCCTTTTGCGGCTTCCAGTTCTTTATACATTGTCTTTGTTTCCAAGTCAGGAAATCTGGATGTAATTTCTATATCAGAAATCTTATATTTCTTTCCTTCATCAATTATGAAGTTCAAAATAAACGATTTTTTGTTTGGAGATAATTCGCCAATTGCAGAAATAACTCTAAAATCAGCATAGCCGCGTTTTAGATAAAAACGACGCAAAAGTTCTTTATCATAGTTTGTTTTGTCTGGATCATAAGTGTCGGCGCTTGAAAAGAATCTATACCAGCGGCCTTCTTTGCTCATGATAGTGTTTTTCAAATCATCCGCAGAATAGCGGACATTGCCAGAAAAGTTGATTTTGCTTATTTTTGCCACTGGTCCTTCATCAATCTCATATACCAGGTCAATGCGGTTTTGGTCGCGTTTAATAATCTTAGGCTCTACAACCGCGGCATATCTTCCCGAACGTTTATAAACTTCCAAAATCCTCTGCACATCGTCCTGAACCTTTGCTTTGTCATAAATAGAACCTGAACCCAGTCTGACTTCGCTTTCTAAGATTTTGTCATCCATTTTATCGTTGCCTTCAAAAACCCTTTTATTTATAATCGGATTTTCAACAACCTTAATAACTATCACATCTCCAGGCTTTTTATCAAAAGAAATATCTGAAAACAGCCCTGTTAAATATAAGTTTTTAAGAGCATTATCCAACTGCTTGGCTGAAACGGCAGTATCTTCCTTAATATCAATATAAGAAAGCACTGTTTCACGCTCAACCCTGTGCAGTCCATCAACTTCTATTTCTTTTATATAAGTTTGCGCCTGCGCGCTAAAACCAAACAACACACACAAAACAGTTCCAAGAAGTATTTTCTTCATATTATATATCCCCAAACTTAAGCAAACCATCTGTTAAACAGACGCACAACATCATTCCAGGTCGCAAACACCATCAAAAATATGATAAATGCAAAACCCAGCCTGAAAAGAAATTCTTTAATCCTGTCGTTAACTTCTCTTCTGGTCGCAATCTCAACAACATAAATAACCACATGACCGCCGTCTAACAACGGAATTGGAAACAAATTAATCAAACCAAGATTGATTGATAAAAGCGCGGTAAAGATAACGAAATCAATAAAACCTCTTTGTTTTGATATATCGCCGGACATTTCCGCAATTCTTATTACTCCGCCCAATTCTCCGCTTGATCTTTTGCCCGTAATTATCTGACCTACGCCTCTCAATGTTGTCATGGTAATATCCCATGTCTCCAAAGCAGCGAATTTAAATGACTGATATAAAGATAAACCTTCTTTCTCTACTTCAACCACATTTAACGACTGAACGCCGAGCATGGTTTTTTGTTCGAAAGTTCCGTCTTCTTTAAGAAGCTCCACCGGTTTTAATGGAAACTTTAATGTTACGTCAGTTTCGCCGCGTTTTATCTCGACAACCATAGCTTCATTTACATGAAGTTCAACTTCTTTGCTGATGTCTGAAAAACTGTTTATATCATTGCCGTTGATTTTCAATATTCTGTCATTGCGCATAATCCCGGCTTCCTCGGCGGCGCTTCCTTTCATTACGTCGCCTACGACGGGAGGAAAATTAACTCTTCCAAAGAAAAAGAACACGGAAGCAAAAACCAAAACCGCAAATATATAGTTAGCGCCCGGACCTGCTAAAACAATTGCCAGTTTCTTAAATGGATTTTGTTTGAAAAACGCCTTTTTCAACTGTTCTTCGGATAGTTTTGAAGCCGCCTCGCCATCAGTTGTCGAAGACGTGGCATCATCGTCACCCAAAAACTTGCAGTAGCCGCCCAATGGAACGGCAGAGATTTTCCACAGGGTTTCTTTTTTATCTTTACGGCTCCATAATGTTTTGCCAAAACCTATTGAAAATTCAGCGACCTGAACACCCAAAATCCTTGCGATAATGAAATGTCCAAACTCATGAACAAAAACCAGTATTCCTAATAAAACAATAAAAGGAACAACGTAATAAACCGTATTAATCAACCAATCCATTTTATTTCACAACCTTCTTAAACCAATTACATCTTAAACCACAAGTAAACAAAAGGAGCGACAAAGATAAGAGCGTCTATTCTGTCAAAAACTCCGCCATGACCAGGTATTAAACCGCTCGTATCCTTAACTCCGACATTTCTCTTAATAGCTGACTCGACCAAGTCGCCCATTTGAGAAATGAAGCCGAACAACATCGCGAGCAAGCCCATTATCACATATACGCCTTTGAAGATAAATAAATATTCTTTATCGCTTATATAATTTAGAGCGACATCCGCATAAGTGCTTTCAACATACCAAACAACAAGAGAGCCTGCCAAAACCGCAAAAACCAAACCGCCTATCAAGCCGGAAATTGTTTTATTAGGGCTGACTTTAGGCATTAGTTTCGGACCTTTCAATGTGCTTCCCACCATATATCCTCCTGTATCCATACCCCAGACAACAAAAAGAACCCACAAGAAGAAAAGTATGCCGACATCCTGATATATCCAGCACAAACAAGCAAGACCAATGGAAATGTAAGGAACGCCCAAAGTCAGCAAGAATCTCTTTTTCTCTTTTCTTGCTTTAATAAAAACAAAAGCAGTGATTAAAGCAACAATTATAAAGCCCCAAATCTTTGGATATTCGACAAGCACTACAACGGCAAAAGAATATGATGCCAGATACAGGTCTTTATTTTTACTTGGAATCATATTTGCCCATTCCCAAGCCAGCAGAAAACCTAATAAAACCACGCAGATTTCAAACATCGGATTTCCAACTATAAGCACGGAAAGGACAAAAGGAACCAGTATCAACGCCGTAATTGTTCTTTTGGTTAAGGAATTCATTTTACTAGGATTTGCCATATCTTCTCTCCCTTGAATTAAAGTCTTCAATAATTTTTTCTAAATGTTTTTTGTTAAAATCCGGCCAAAAGACATCAGAAAAATAAAATTCCGCATAAGCCACCTGCCAGAGCAAATAATTGCTTATACGCTGCTCCCCGCTTGTTCTTACCACTAAATCGGGGTCTGGAATATCTCTGGTATAAAGGGCGTCGGAAAATACCTTATTATCAATATCAGCTTCCGATAAATCTCCTCTTTTAACCAGTCCTACAACTTTTTTCACCGCGCTTAATATCTCTTGTCTGGCTCCATAGCTTATGGCTATACATAAAGTCATAGCGTCATTTTTTTCCGTATCTGCTTCAATTTTCTTTATAGAGTCTTGAATGTCCTTATCAAGCATATAAAGCTCGCCGATAAATTTTATCTTCACGTTGTTTTTTTGAATTTCTATTAAGTTTCTTTTCAGATACTCGCGAAGCAAGCCCATAAGAGTTTTTACTTCATCTTCGTCTCTGTTCCAGTTCTCTGTTGAAAAAGCATATAGAGTTAAGTATTTCACGCCTAACTCTTTTGCTCCTTTTACAACTTCTTCAACCGCTTCGGCGCCTTTCTTGTGTCCCAGCGCGCGAGGCAGCCCTCTTTTTGTCGCCCACCTGCCATTGCCATCCATAATAATGGCAATATGCTGGGGTGTTTTTGATTTATTATCCTTACTGCTCAAGTTCATACCTTCTCAAAAAATTAAACCTGCATAATGTCTTTTTCTTTTGAAGCAAGCAAGTCATCAATTTTTTTGATATAGTCATCAACCACTTTTTGAACTTCGGTTTCATATCTTTTTTCGTCATCTTCGGATATTTCGCTGTCTTTTTTGAGCTTTTTAATCATATCCAAAATATCGCGGCGGATATTTCTAATCGCGACCTTGCTCTGCTCGGCATATTTGCCCGCAATTTTTCCAAGCTCTTTTCTTCTTTCTTCGCTTAACGGAGGAATGGGAATT
Organism: Lactobacillaceae bacterium; assembly: GCA_031271345.1. Lineage (GTDB taxonomy): Bacteria > Pseudomonadota > Alphaproteobacteria > RF32 > CAG-239 > JAQWBS01. The sequence continues at coordinate 289,280 of JAISVX010000003.1, read as the reverse complement.
CTAATCAACTGACCGTCTGACGCGGGGTTCAGACCCAAATCTGATTCCATAATAGCTTTTTCAACAGCTTTTGCCAAACCTCTGTCCCAAACGCTGATAGCAAGAGTTCTTGCGTCAGGAATAGAAACGCTTCCAATTTGTTGAAGCGGGGTTGGGCTTCCATAAGCTTCGACCATAATTCCGTCCAGCAAACTAGCATGCGCCCTGCCTGCTCTCAAACCGCCAAAATCGCCCTTAAGCGTTTCCAGAGTTTTTTCCATCCTAGCTGTCATATCATTTCTAATTTGACTAAAATCTGCCATTTTAAACCTCTTTTCTCATTACTGTGAAATTACCTTTGCCGCACACAACGTCAACAAGCGAGTTTCTCTCGCTTTGCGCGAATACCACTATAGGAATATTATTTTCTCTTGCAAGAGCTAAAGCTGTTGTATCCATAACTTTTAACTCTTTTTGGATTGCTTCGTCAAAAGAAACCGCTTCATATCTTTTTGCATTTGGGTTTTTCTTAGGATCGCTATCATATACTCCGTCAACCTGCGTAGCCTTTAATACTACATCGCAGTTCATTTCCGCAGCTTTTAACGTTGCCGCGGAATCTGTCGTAAAGAAAGGATTTCCAGTGCCGCCGGCAAAAATTACAATTCTTCTTTTTTCAAGATAGCCCGCCGCTTTTTCGTAAACATAAGACTCACAAACTTTAGGAACATCAAGGCTTGACATAAGTCTCACGTCTAAATCGGCTTTTTTTAACGCTTCCTGCAAAAACAAACCATTCATGACGGTCGCCATCATGCCCATCTGGTCGGCTACCGAACGCGGAAGACCTTTAGGAGCGCTTCTGCCTCTAAATATATTACCGCCGCCGATGACTAAACATATATCGGTTCCGGCATTATGAACAGCTTTAATCTGGCTGACTAAATCGGCGGCAATCGCTGGAGAAAACATCTCCTCTCCGCCATCTGCCAGCCCTTCGCCAGAAAGCTTCAGCATAATTCTTTTATATTTTGGTTTCATCAACAATCCTTGAATAATTTTTTTACAATATTAAACAATAAATCGCCTTTGTCATTAAAATTATGCTTTTTATTCATACTTATTCAGAAATAAAAAAAATAAATTGCAACATAATCTTAGTTATGATTATTTATTGAGTATGAAAAACAATTTAAGGAACTTGTCATGTTTAGTGAATCTTTCGCTCTATATCTGGTAATTTGCGCTGTATTCGGCTACCTTCTCGGATCAATCCCTTTCGGTATAGTTATAACAAAACTAGCCGGTTACGGCGATCTTAGAAAAGTTGGTCCCGGAACCATAGGCGCAACTAATGTGTTAAGGGCTACGGGAAGCAAATCTTTGACCCTGCTCACAATCTTATTAGACGCATTTAAAGCCGGCGGCGCCGCTGCTCTTGCTTATATTTTATGCGAAGAACCTTTCCGCGAGTTGTTTTTATTTGAAAACAACATAATATATATGACCACCCATGGAACAGTCGCGGCTTTAACCGCTGGTGTTTTTGCAATCTTGGGACACAGCTTTCCTGTTTGGCTGAAATTCAAAGGCGGCAAAGGCGTCGCGTCGGCATTCGGTCTAATTCTTGTCTTGTCTCCAGCAGTCGCTGTACTTGCTTTAGGCACATGGATTTTAGTTGCCGTAATTTTTAGGTATTCTTCTTTATCCGCTATTACCGCGGCGGCATTAACCCCTTTATACGCATGGTTCTTCGCCGGTCCTGCCTATACATTGTTTTACACTCCGATTGTCATCCTCATACTTGTAAGGCACCGCACTAATATTATGAGACTGATTAGAGGCGAAGAAAGCAAAATAACCTTTAAGAAGAAGAATTAAACTGATATGGAAGATTTAACAAGCATTCTCCAGCTTATAAACACCGATGGTGTCGGACCGATAACTTTTTATAAGTTGATTGACATGTATGGCAGCGCAAAAGAAGCCATAAAAAATCTTCCGAAAAGATATAATGTCTTTGCCAAAAGCACAGCCCAGCATGAGATTGAGCTTGCAAAAGCCAAAAATATTAAAATAATTGCCTATAAAGACAACGAATATCCAGATTTGCTTCGCGAGCTGGAAGATGCTCCTCCCATCCTTTACGCCAAGGGAAACATAGAGCTTCTTAAACATCCTCTGGCGGTTTCTATCGTCGGCGCGAGAAATGCGTCAATAAACGGAAGAAAAACCATATCCAAAATTTCGTATGACTTAACCAATAATGATATATTAGTTGTTTCAGGCATGGCAAGAGGCATAGACACAGCCGCCCACAGGGGAGCCATGCACGCCAAAGACCAGATAGGACCGACAATCGCGGTTCTTGGAACCGGCGTTGACGTTATTTATCCAAAAGAAAATAAAGAACTCTATAAGCAGATAGTAAGCCAGGGACTTATTATTTCTGAATTTCCTCTTGGCAGCGAACCGCAGTCCGCAAATTTTCCGCGGCGCAACCGCATTGTCGCAGGGCTTGCAATCGGAACCTTGGTCGGCGAAGCTTCAATAAACTCCGGCTCGCTGATTACAGCCAGACTTGCCTTAGAACAAGGAAAAGACATCTTTGCTATTCCTGGAACTCCCAATGACAGCCGCTCAAGCGGACCGAATAAACTGATAAAAGAAGGCGCGGTTCTGGTTGAAGATGCAAATGATATTATAAACATAATATCAAACACAAATACACATAAAATTAGAGAGTTAAAATGTTATAAGCAGGAAAATTTATTTACTAACTCTCTTGACAAGAGTGAAAAAAACGTAAATATTCCCGAAACAGCAAAAACAAAAAAAACTGCAAATATCGATTTGATTGACTATATAACTGTCGACGGCGTTGATATTGATGATTTAATAAGAGCTTCTAACTCTGACGCCGCATTGGTTTCTGTAGAACTGCTGAATTTGGAATTAAGCGGCAAAATAGTTAGAAAAGTTGGAAACAAAGTTGCTCTGGCAAGCAAAAGCTCAGGCAGAAAAGGATAAAAAAGCATGAAATTAGTTATAGTTGAGTCTCCTGCAAAGGCAAAAACCATAAATAAATATTTAGGCAAAGATTATAACGTTCTTGCCAGCTTTGGACATATTAGAGACCTGCCCAGCAAAGACGGCTCCGTTGAGCCAGATAAAGACTTTGAAATGCACTGGGAGTTAAGTCCCGGCGGTAGTAAAAAACTTAAAGACATTGTCAGCGCGGTTAAAGACGCGGATACGATTGTACTCGCAAGCGACCCTGATAGAGAGGGAGAAGCTATCGCATGGCACATTTTAGAAGAATTAAAAACAAAAAACAAACTAAAAGGCAAAAACATTGAACGCGTAGTTTTCCATGAAATTACAAAATCCGCGGTAAGCGAAGCAATCAAAAATCCGCGCCAAATTGACGATAATCTTGTTTCCGCATATATGGCAAGACGCGCTCTGGATTATCTTGTGGGCTTTACATTGTCTCCCGTTTTGTGGCGCAAACTTCCAGGCGCAAAGTCTGCCGGGCGCGTACAGTCAGTTGCCTTAAGGCTTATCTGTGAAAGAGAAAACGAAATTGAACAGTTCAAATCAGAAGAATATTGGACTGTCGACGTTGATTTAATTACTAAAACCCAAGCTTTAATTAAATCAAAACTAATTCAGCTGGACGGCAAAAAGCTTGAAAAATTCGATTTAAACTCCGAAGAAAAAGCCAACGATGCCAAAGCCAAAATCGAAGCTCAGGAATTTTCAATCGCTTCCGTTGAAAGAAAGAAAACCAATCGTTATCCCGCTGCTCCTTTCATAACATCGACGCTCCAGCAGGAAGCGGCAAGAAAATACAGATTTTCTGCAAAAAAGACTATGCAGATTGCGCAAAAGTTATATGAGGACGGTTTAATCACATATATGAGAACCGACGCCGTGAACCTTTCGAAAGAAGCAGTTGCCGCATGCCGCGACGTAATTGTTAAATATTTTGGCGAAGCGTATCTGCCAAAAGCCCCAAAAGAGTATAAAAACAAATCTAAAAATGCTCAGGAAGCGCATGAGGCAATCCGCCCTTCCGATGTTGCCAATACTCCTAAAAAGCTGGAAGCAAGTCTGGACAGCGACGGTCACAAACTTTACGAACTTATATGGAAAAGAACCGTTGCCTGCCAGATGAACCCAGCTATTATGGACAGGGTTACTATAGATTCCATTTCAAACGACAAACAAATCACTTTAAGAGCAACAGGGCAAGTTATTGATTTTGATGGATTCTTGAAGCTTTACGTTGAAAGTAAAGATGACGACGATGAAGATGATGAAAACAGAATTCTGCCAAATGTAAACGAAGGCGAAAATGTTAATAAAGGCGAGATTAAGCCTGAACAGCACTTTACTGCGCCTCCTCCGCGTTTTACAGAAGCAAGTTTGGTTAAAAAGCTTGAAGAGCTGGGCATCGGACGTCCTTCCACCTACGCTTCGATTATCGCCGTTCTTCAAGACAGAAAATATGTAAGAGTAGAGAAGCTTCGTTTTATTCCCGAAGACAGAGGACGCATTGTTACGGTATTTTTAGAGAACTACTTCCGCAAATATGTCGAATATGATTTTACCGCTCAGTTAGAAGAGTTTTTAGATGATATTTCCCAAGGTCAAATGGATTGGAGAAACCTTTTATCAGGCTTCTGGACTAAGTTTACAAAGAACGTTGACGCTGTTCAGCCGTTAAAAGTCAGCGATGTTATTGATAAAATTGACGAAGTTTTGGCTTTTCACTTGTTCCCACCGCGCGACGACGGCTCGAACCCTCGCTCATGCCCGGACTGCGAAACAGGAAAGCTAAGCGTTAAATTGGGCAAATACGGCGCGTTTATCGGCTGCTCAAATTATCCCGAATGCAAGTATACGCACCAGCTTACCGAAGAAAAAGAAGAGCAGATTCACTCGTTGAAAGAAGAGCGCGAAAACGAGCATAAACTTCTCGGCGAAATAGACGGCATGAATGTTTATTTGAAAAAAGGACCGTTCGGTCACTATGTTCAGCTAGGCGAAGATGCCACAGCCACTACGGAAAAGCCTAAAAGAACATCTATCCCAAAACATATAAGCCTTGAAGACGTTACCATGGAAATTGCCCGCCGTCTTCTAAGCCTTCCGCTCGATTTGGGCGAAGGAATAACCTTATATGACGGCAAATTCGGACCATACTTAAAACAAGGCGGCAAAAATAAATCTCTGTCCGGCGATGACAATGTGTTTAATATGACCCTTGCAAGAGCAAAAGAAATATTAGGCGGCGTCGCAGCTAAAGCAGAAGCCGTAGTTATCGGAAAACATCCGACTAAAAAAGGCGAGATAACTCTTCAATCAGGACGTTACGGACCATATATAAAACTCGGAAAAGACAACTATGCCCTTCCGAAAGAACTTAAAGGCAAAGAAATTACTCTTGAAGACGCGGTTAAGATAATTGACGCAAAAAAATAAGGTGAGTCATGACGCAAGCAATAATATTTCTGCACGGAAAGCAAGCTGATAAAGATAATCCCAAATATGAGATTGTTAAAAATATTGCTAAAAAGAGAAACGCCGAACTAATCGGCATAAATGCCCCGCTGCCGTATAAAAGCGGATTCATGTGGTTTGATAAAGTCAACAGGCTTGGCGAAGAAGCTGTTCGCGAGCAGTTTAACTATTCTTTGAATTATCTGCTTTCAGAAATAAACGAAATTATAAAAGAAAGAAACCTTACTTTTGACAATTTAATCTTATCCGGGCATTCTCAAGGAGGATTTATGGCGGCTTATCTTGGAATAACCTATGGAGCTAAAGAGGTTATTACAATCTGCAGCGACTATCCTCAAAGTTTTGACAAACCGAAAAACCTGCGGAAAGACGTTCTGATAAACTGGGTTGAAGCAGGAAAAGAAGACTATTTATCACAAGACAGAATAGAGTCATATAAAAGGCTGATTGGCTGGGGCTGCAACTTAAAACACCTTGTTGATGCAAATTCTACACACAATGATTTAAGCCATACTATAGTTGATTTGCTGTAGCCTACTTAAGTTTATATATTTTCCAATATATAGAAAATATGATTATCTTTAAGCTTAAAAAATAAAACAATGTCGTACGCGGAGAAGTTAAATCCGCCACATATCCTATCGCCACAGCCAAAATTCCAAACATAAGCGACGAACACATTCCAATCAGAGAACGCATTGTTGCTCTTTGTTTATCAGAAAACTCTTTTTGCAGTAAATCCGTTTCGGCAGTAATCGTCGTGCCATAAAATAAATTAGTCACAGCCGCGACAAACGGAGTGAAAAAATTGTTCATTATCAGCGAAATAAGCTTAAATATTGTCATCCCCACGCAAGAAAACAGCAAGGTTTTTGCCGACGTAAATTTATTGATAACTTTTGAAGACAGCGCAAAGCTTACCGCTCCGAACATCTGTTTTATCATTCTTGGAACGCCGTATAAATATTCCGGTATCAGAATTTGATAGTACGTAATCTCAAACCTGTGCAGCGCCAGACCGGAAGAATCATCAATTATATTGGCTATTGACAGATACTGCAGCTTCCTGCTTGATTTGAAAAGCTTGACCGCTTCTTTTATATGCGCAAATATATTGTTTCCATTATCTCTTTCATCGCCTGTTTCAACTTCTACCCACCAAAAGCTTATTATGAACCATATTCCGAAAGAAACCAGAGATACATAATAGCAATAGACGTATGATGTATAATAAACGATAAACCCCGAAAGCAGCGCCGATATACCTAACGCCGCCTGCTGAAAGCTCCTGCCCCTGCTGTAATATTTCTTAAACTCATATTTATCGCCAAGGGCTTGGGCGGTTTCATATATAATCGCCTCATCCGTCCCGCTGATTAAAGCCTGCCCGGTTCCTTGAATAAAAGCTCCGATAAACAGGATAAAAATTGTATGCTCGCGATAATGCGCGGGAATTATATAAAAAACAACGGCAGCAACGCAGCACAAGGCTCCAAGTATCATTGTCTTTCTTCTGCCGATAAAATCTGACATAACTCCCATAGGGATTTCCATTGCGGAAGCAGAAACAAAAGCTATTGAAAAAACGCTCATAGCCAAAGCATAGGAATTTAATAAGCTTTCAAAATACAAAACCGCAATTAGAGCATAAGGAGCAAATCCCCATAATGCCATAAATGCGGAAAAAAGCTTAAAATTTCGTTTTAACCTGGATTTATACGTTTTAGCCACAGACTTTCTTTCAAGAAATTATCAGAAAGCCCTCTTTAGGGAGGGCTTTTGAAAAACTTATTTTTTAGCTGCCTTCGTTTTCGGTTCAGCTTTTGGTTCCTTTTTTTCTACAGCCTTTTTTGCCGGAGCTTTTTTCTTTGCAGGAGCATCGTCATCAAAATTATAAAGTTCTTCTACAGAGACAGGCAAATTATTAAGTTTTACTTTGCCCAAAATGTAGTCAACGATTTTATCTTCATAAATCGGCGCTCTCAAAGCTTCTACTGCGTCTTTGTTCTTCAAGTAATATTCCAGCACCATTTGTTCCTGACCAGGATATTTTCTTGCTTCTTCCATAATTGCGTTGTTAATATCATTGGCTTCAACAACAACTTTGGCTTCTTTTGCAGCCTCAGACAGCAGCAGACCTAATTTAACCCTGCGAAGCGCAATATCTTTATATTCAGCCAAAATATCTTTCTCAGAACGATTTGCGTCTTCCGGGTCTAAGTGATTATGCTCTTTCGCATGCTGATACTGCTTAACAATCGCGTCATATTCCTGATCCAGCAAAGATGCCGGAACCTGAAAATTGTATTCTTTATCCAAAGCGTCAAGAAGCTTGCGTTTTAGCTTCATGCGGCTGGCTTTTTCATAGTCTGCGGCAATTCTGTCTTTGACTTTTGCCTTAAGGTCAGCCAAAGATTTTTCACCTAAAGATTTTGCAAATTCTTCATTGATTTCAACAACTTTAGGCTCTCTGATTTCTTTAACTTCAACTGCAAAAACGCTGTCTTTTCCAGCTAAATCTTTTGCATGATAGTTTTCGGGAAACTTAACTTTTACATCAACTTTATCGCCAACATTTTTTCCAACCAACTGCTCTTCAAAGCCGGGGATAAATGTGTTGGAGCCAAGAACAAGCGGATAATCGCCGCCTTTTCCGCCTTGGAACTCAACGCCGTCGACAGAGCCGACGAAATCAATTATGAGAGTATCGCCGTTTTTTGACGCTCTTTTTGCGGAAATTTTTTGAGTTTCTCTTCTGGATTCAGACATATATTTAAGGGCTTTATCAACTTCTGCGGCATCTACTTCCACAACCTGTTTGTCAAGTTTGATACCAGAAAAATCGCCTACCTTAATCTCTGGAAGAACTTCAACCGAAACTTCCATTTCAATATCTTTGCCATCTTCAAATTTTGTGATTTTCACGTCTGGAAGAACAGCCGGGCTGAGTTTTTTGCTTTTCAGCAGCTCTGCCGCAGCATCTTGAATTAAACTCTCTAAAACTTCTCCGACAACAGAAGCCCTATATTGTTTTTCAACCATAGCTTTTGGAGCTTTTCCTGGTCTAAAACCCTGAATTTTTACTTTTTTAGCTACTTCTTCAAGTTTTTTGTTAACCTTCTCTTCAAAATTTTTGCTTGGAAGAGTAACTTTATACTCTTTCTTAAGTCCTTCGGATTTTAATTCTTTGACGTTCATGATATTATGTTCTCACTAGTTGATATTATATTTCATTATAATTAAAAAACCTGCTTCTTTGGAAGGCAGGTCTTTAATTGGTGCGGGTGAAGAGATTTGAACTCCCAAGCCTCACGGCGCTTGATCCTAAGTCAAGTGCGTCTACCAATTTCGCCACACCCGCGCATTAACAGCTGCATAATTAATACAAAAAGAAGTTAAAATCAAGCAGAAAATTTTAATATTTAAAAAAAACATTGTAATTATGGGGATAATTATATAGTATGCGCTCAAATTTGAGAAAAATGAGAGAAATAAATGACTAAATTTCAACCGCGTAAAACATTTGCAATCATCGCGCACCCAGATGCCGGCAAGACAACACTTACTGAAAAACTGCTGCTTTTCGGGGGAGCTATCCAACAGGCCGGAGAAGTTAAGGCAAAGGGCGAAAGAAGGCGCGCGCGTTCAGACTGGATGAAAGTTGAGCAGGAACGCGGTATCTCCGTCGCATCGTCGGTTATGACTTTTGATTATAACGGTATAAGCTTTAACCTCCTCGACACCCCTGGACACGAAGACTTCTCCGAAGATACATACCGCGTATTAACCGCCGTTGACAGCGCGGTGATGGTTTTGGACGTTGCAAAAGGTATTGAAACCCAGACAAAAAAACTGTTTGAAGTTTGCAGGCTTCGCAATATCCCTATTCTTACTTTTATAAACAAGATGGACCGCGAGGGTCTGGACCCTTTTATGCTTCTTGACGATATTGAAAAAACGCTGGCTCTTGATGTTTCTCCCGCAAGCTGGCCAATCGGCATGGGCAAAGAATTTGTCGGATGTTACGACTTAATTAACGACCAGCTTATTCTTATGAATAAAAAAGGCGGAGCTAATGACATAATCGAAAAGGCAAAAGGTATCGACGATCCAAAAATTGACGAACTGCTGCCTTCCCATCTCGCGGTAAAACTTCGCGAAGACGTAACGATGATTAGAGAACTCTGCCCGGCTTTTGACCTGGAATCTTTTCTAAACGGCTCTATGACTCCTGTTTTCTTTGGCAGCGCGGTTAATAACTTTGGCGTTAAAGAGGTCTTGGAAGGTCTGCACGACATAGCTCCAACTCCCCGCAAGCAAAGCACCATCGAGAGATTAGTCAGTCCTGACGAAAATAAAGTCACCGGATTTGTTTTTAAAATTCAGGCAAATATGGACCCTAAACATAGAGACAGAATTGCTTTTATGAGAATTTGCTCCGGGCATTTCAAAAGAGGCATGAAACTTTTGCAGGTCAGAACGGGAAAAGAGATAAAAGTACCAACCCCGGTAATGTTTCTGGCGCAAGACAGAGAGCTTGCGGAAGATGCTTTTGCCGGCGATATTATCGGTATCCCGAACCATGGACAGCTTCGTATCGGCGATACTTTAACCGAAGGCGAAAAAATCCAATTTACAGGCATTCCGACTTTTGCTCCCGAGTTATTGAAAAGCGTCAGAAGCACTGACCCGCTTAAATCAAAACACCTTGGAAATGCTTTAATGCAGATTGCGGAAGAAGGCGGCGCAAGCGTCTTTAAACCGACAATAGGCGCCGAGTGGATTGTCGGCGCTGTCGGAACACTTCAGTTTGACGTTATGGCGGACAGAATTAAAAATGAGTTCAACATTCCTGTTATGTTTGAACCGACTCAGTATTACACCGCCCGCTGGGTTTCATCAGACGACAGCGCAACGATGAAAAAGTTTACGGATGAAAATAGAACATGCGTTGCCGAAGATCACGATGGAGAAGTGGTGTTTCTTGCCCGAAACTCATGGCACTTAAATAAAATGAGCGAAGATTATCCCAAACTTGTTTTAACCAAGACCAGAGAACAGACATTTAATAAATAACTAACAAAAAACAGCCGTTGCGTTGGCTGTTTTTTGATTTGACTTTTCTAAAACTACAGAGTAATATTAGACAAAATCAATTTTTATCTGAATGTTCTATTGTAAAACACCTTAAAACATAATTGTATGAGAAATTTAATCGTTTCCAGTCAAAGATTGGAAGAACTCAAGCAAAAGCTTATTAAGCTTTATGAGGGAGATACAAACTGCTCAGGCAAATATATGCTGGGTTTCCACTCGATGTTCGGCAACATGCCCGCCGAAAAATTCCGAGCTATGACAAAGGCGTATCACGACATCCTCCTCGTTATCGAGACCAAAAACTTCGTTAACTTTATGCAAAGCGAAGAAGATGAAAAAACGGACGGAGAACTTATCAAAGCTCTGGAAAAATTTGCGGACATCGCCGATGACAAAGACCCCGAGACGCTTTTAGGGTATCTCGCCGATGACTACGAAGCCAGTCGCCTGACGTTCGAAAGCTTTGTAAAACGTTTTCCGAACGCAACCGCGGAAGATTTCAGAGACTGTAGGTGCGCAGTTGTGTACTACCTGGACGGACGCGGCAGCCATGAGGCGCTGTTAAACTCCTTCAACGGCACATTATCAAGGATGGCAGTGGAATAAGCCCTCCTTTACACCTTAACCAGACCGCTCTTTTAGTCAAGAGCGGTCAAGTTTTTTAAAAAGCATAAAAAAATATTGACAAAATTTTCGAAAAATGCTATTTTAGACTAAATTTCAATTACATTAGTAAATTAGTATAAACCAAAAATAAAATTCGTTTGTTATGAAAACAAAAAAAATCTTCAAATTTCTTGCGCTTGCAGCGGTAATCGCGGCAATTGCTTATGTACACCAAACAACCGCAAAGTGGTCGCTCGAAGGCAAAGTCAAAAAACTTGACAATGCAATCCAAAACGGCGACGCTTCCCTTTTCTTCCTGGCTGGCGACATATTCCATCTGAATAATGTCTACGATGCCGAAACGCTCGGAATGGCTTATGAAGAACTGGTGCGCATAGAGTGGAGCAAAGCTAGGGCAAAAAACGACCTGAAACTTGCGAAAGCGGAAGAAAAAACATGGAGAGAGCCTCAAGAAGTGGGCATTGTTCGTAAATTTCATGCAGAGGCCGTAGAAAGAAAAGAAATGGTTGAACAAAAACTAGCTTTTCTTGAAACGCAGAAAGACAGCGTAATGCTAATCTTTGCCGACCTGCTTCAAAAAGCGCAGAAAGACGAACCTGCCAAAGCTTCGGAAGAGAACAGATTCTCTGCTCGAGAGCTGCGCGACGTTCAAACAAAGCTCGACATATTGATGGAAACTCCAGGCAATCCTTTTGCACAAACACAAAAAATCTTCAACATAAGCGATTCGACAAAAACACTTAAACTGGTGAATTTGCTTATAGATGCTGTTTATACAAAAGAAAAGTCGCTAAAGGAGCAGACAAAAATCAAGTTTCATACCGAAATCAACACTAAAATGTTCGCCAGCCGTAAGTATCCTCCAACGGAACTTGAAAGCAAGCACATAGAAAGGTTGATTAAGGCAAGGGAGGTAAACTGCGAGCATAAACTTGCGATAGTCGAAAGAGAAGAAGCGGAAAGCATCGAAAAAATCGCGATTAAAGTTCTTTTGCTGTTGAAATCCTAAGAAACGAACAACTCTTGAAGCAAGCCTCAATTGAGGCTTGCTTATTTTTTAAAATGGTTTTTTATTTTGAATAAATTCTGTTGCCGACATATTCGTCAATTGTTTCAATTTCCAGCAGCCCTGACCTTATCCTTATATTTCCGCCGCTTGGAACTAAAAAGTTTTTCTTCTTTTCTATATCATAAAGCCTGCCGGATTTATATATTCTAACCCGCGCCTTATAATCGCAATATTTTTTGCCGCATTTCAAATCAACCCAGTCTTTGTCAACTTCACCGTTATAATATATGTCTTTCAGAAGCTTATATTCTTTCTTTGAAACATTTTCGCTTGCGGTTTTTTCCCGCCACAGCTTTTTCAAAGAATTATTTCCCTTACTTGGAAGGATTATCATATTTCCGTTATTATCTTTTACCGCGACGACTGACGCGCCGTCATTTACGATTATGTCAGGATTTGAAACGGAGAATATGCCGAGAAAACCAACAAATATCAGTACCCAGCCCCAAGTTCTCCATTTCTGCTGCCATACGCAAACCCACAGTCCGCCCAAAACCATAAGCAATATTGACCAGGTCGGAAAAGACAAAACCTGAACAGACGCATTTGGAAGAGACGCGACATCTTTTGTTATATCATTGACCAAACCTGCTCCAAAACCTGTGATTTTTAACGGAAGCCAATCTAATCCTATCGGCATTAATATCAATGAAAGCAATAAAAACGGCATTATTATAAAACCAATAATCGGACCTGAAAGCATATTTCCAAATGTTGTGTAAACTGCTATGCGGTTAAAATGATAAACCGCAAAAACTGACGTTGTTATACTTGCGACTAAGTCGGTCAGCATTATGCCGATTATATAAACCCAGCAGATTTTCAAAAACCTCAGCATGTATGAACTGGTGGAATAATTATCGCCTTTTAAAAATTTGCTTATCCCTCCGGCATATCTTTCATAAAAAGCCACAAGAGCGACAACCGCCGAAAAAGACATTTGAAAGCTCGGACCGATAAGAGACTGCGGAGATACCAACAAAACAATAAATGCAGCTATTGCAAGTATTCGCATTGATATTGCCGTCCTGTCCAGCAAAATGCCCAAAAGCACTATTGTTGTCATAACAAAAGCTCTTTGAGCCGGAATGTCCGCTCCAGATACCATTAGGTAAACAATGCTCATTAATAAAGCCGCAAAGGCAGAGATTTTCTTTGAATCAACTCTTGTCGCTATCAGTGGTATGGAGGCGGTAATCAAACGGATAAAGAAAAACATCAAGCCTGTAATCATGGTTATATGAAGACCAGATATTGATAAAAAGTGCGCCAAGCCGGAATCTCTATAATTTTCTCTTATTTCTGGTTTTATCCTGCCCCTGTCTCCTGTAGAAATAGCTGTTACAATCGAAGCCTGGTCGCTTGGCAGAACTTTAAAAATTCTTTTTGAGATTGACTGGCGGAGATTGCCGATAAAGTCTGAAATTATATTGGGAGACTTACAGTCGTCAAGAACCAACGCTCTGCTCGGAATGTAGCCTACCCCGCTTATTCCGTCAAAAAATAACTGCCTGTGATATTGATACCCTCCGACAATTGCCGGCTTATCGGAAGAAGAAATGTCAACTACAGCTTCTATACAGTCTCCAACCTTAATCGCGGAGTTTGGCAGCATAAGCGTCAGCCTGTATCTTCCTTTTATATGTTCTTTATCAAAATTATGAACGTCTTCAACATCTATCCTTTGTCTGCCGCGATAATTATGTTCCAAATTGGTTATCCTTGCCGTAATATAAACCATTCCGCTCGGAGCATCATAAATTTTCTTGCTGAGATAATATGCCTGCAGGCAGGCAACCGCAAAACCTAAAACAATGATAAAAACATTATAAAGAACAAAAAGCCTGCCGTAATTAGCTCTATATACAAAAGCTAAAGTAAGCAAGAGTTCCAATAAAAACAAAACTATCCATTTTGAAATCTCAAACGGCAAAGCAAAATATATGCCAATTCCCGCTGCAAAGAGAACTGGAGACCATATAAACCAGCGGAATCTTTCTAAAAAGAAAGTTTCCTTAAGGTTATGTATAAACATCTTTATTTTTGCCAATTGAACTAAACCCATATCTCTTAATTATCTGTAAAACATAGTATACAAAAATATTATAAATACCAATTACTTTGATAAAATATAAACATGAGGCTCTGTGCTTTATTCTTTACATTATTCAATATTTTATTATACTAGGTAGAAAATAAAGACTAATGGAGATTAATATGAGAAAAGCCTTATCAATCCTTGCTGTTGCTTTAATTGCCGGATGTTCTTCTACAACTGACGATTTGGCAAGATATGAAGATATTTGCATAAATAAAATGGGAATTTGTCCCGCAGACGGCAAAAGAATGGACAAGTGCGTTAATGAGCTGCGCAAGTTAGAGGATGAAAACTCTAAAGTGGAATACATCACCGAGTATAAAACCGAATATCAGTGCTGCAATGCTCCAGAGACAAGAACAGAAAGAAGAGTGGAATATAAAAACAGAGAAAAACAACAGCGATACGAAGCAATGGAATATCAAAGATACCAGGCGGATTCTGTAAAAACAGCTTCATCCGCTTCAATTGCTCCAGAAAAAGTCAGCGGCTGCGTTAATACCGTTGTTAACGGAATAAGCGTACAAAGATGCACATGCGGCGGAAGAGAGCCTGTTATATGCCGGGAGCAAATGGTAAACAATCAAAGAATTAGAAGGTGTGAAGCCGAGGCAATTTTCCTAAGAAGATAAAACGATATAAAGGTCGGAAAAATGAAAAAATCATTATATTTAACCGCGGTTATCATGGCGTTTTCTTTTAATGCTTATGCGAAAGATGTAAGCGTCAGCATTATAAAAGACAGCCTGGAAGACATTGGCTATAAATTTGACGGCGGCTATTCCAATGCCGAGTATTTAAATGGCAAAGACAATGTTTCAACCGTAAGAATTAATGCAAACAGAGATAACATCGTTAATGAAGTTTACTTAAGCATCAGCTCCACCCTCATAAACTATGACAAAGATGAAATCAGAAACCGCGCCGAGACGGCGTTCTTGCCGTTGGTCGGCGACCAGCACGGCGTGGAAGAATGGATTGGCAACTGCATTTATGAACAGAATATCGGTATGAATATTAATGTTGACGGGTACAATCTTACCTGTACGATGGGAAATGAAACGCTTAATTTTTCCGCAAGCAAATAGTTTATAAAAAAAGAGGCTTTTAGACCTCTTTTTTATTTTCTTTTATTATATCAAGAATTATATCGCCTGCGGTTTCGCTCGGGGTTTGTTCTCCCATTCCCAAAAGCTCTCTGACGCGCGCAAAACCTTCCATTTGACGCTCGTACAAATCTCCCTTATTCAAAAGTTCTTTCAAATATTTGTTTATATTAGCGGGTATAGCTCTTTCTTGAAGAAGCTCGGGAATAATCTCTCTTCCCAAAAGAATGTTAGACAAGTTAACAAATTCGATTTTAAGAAATCTTCTGGCAAGAAAAGCTGTTGTAGGAGAAACTTTATACGCGATGACATGCGGAACATTTACAATAGCAAGCTCTAAAGCTACCGTGCCTGAAGCCGCAACCGCCGCTTCGGAGGCGACAAAAGCGTTGTGCCTGTCCGCTTCTTTCTCAACAATAACCGCAGGAAGATTGTTTTTTTCCACCATATCCCTAACTCTTTTAGATACGGTTTTAACTGTCGGAATAACGAAAACAAAATTTTTGTCGGTTTTCAATAAATCTTTTGCAGACTCAATGAACACGGGAAGAAGCTTCTGGACTTCGTTGTGCCTTGAGCCGGGAAGCAAAGCTATTATTCTCTTATCTTTTTCAATATTAAATTTTTTTCTAAACTCTTCAGCCTTGCCGGAGACAATTCCGCTTTCAATAACCGGATGCCCTACGCATGTCGCCTTCAAGTTATGAGGCGTAAAATATTTTGGTTCCTGAGGAAGCAGGGTCATAAGATAATCTATATATTTATACATTGTCTTGGCGCGTTTTTTCTTCCAAGCCCATACCTGAGGAGCAACATAGTGTATTTGGGGTATACCAAGATTTTTCTTGCGCAAAGCTTTGTGAACCCTGGAACTAAAGCTCCAGCTGTCAATGGTAATTATGATGTCGGGCATTTTGTTTACAACATCGTTAACGGTCTCTTTAATTCGTCTAAGCACTTTGGGAATGCTCGGAATCACCTCCGCCAGCCCCATAATCGCCAAATCAGAAATATCAAATAAAGATTTTAGTCCTTCTGATTCCATAGAATCGCCGCCTATGCCAAAAAACTCGACACAGCCGTTGGTTTTTCTTTTCAATGCCCGCATAAGCCTAACGCCTAGAGCATCGCCGGATGGTTCTCCCGCAATTAAATATATTCTTGGTTTATTAGTATCCACTTGGGTTTATTCCTATGATGAACAGGCCTTCTTTATCCGCCAGTTTAATAGTTTCTTTTTCATCTACTATTAAAGCATTTTCTGCGTGAATTGCAATACCCCTTAAGCCGCTTTCTTTCGCTTTTTTAATAGTTTTTGTTCCAATTGTGGGTAAATCAATCCTCATATCCTGGTTTGGCTTTCTTAATTTTATTAAAACTCCGCCCTCGCCTTTTCTGCGATAATCTTTTGAACGGCAGATAAGCTCGTCGGTTCCTTCAATTCCTTCCACGGCCAAGACCAGCCCCTGCTGAACAATCACCGCCTGCCCGACATCAAGATTTCCAAGTTCTTTAGCAACTACAACTCCGCGCTCAATATCAAGAAGAGCTTGTTTATCAGGTTTTTTCTTTGTCAAATATCCTTCGCGCGCAAGGAGATTATCCATAACCTCATGAATACCTTTTACCTTCATTCCCTCGGCTTCAATATCATTTACCAAAGTTCTCAATATGCCGTCATCGCCCAAGGATTTAGCCGCAATTTTTGAGAAAAACACCGTTGTTCTTAAATCTGGAACCAACTCGGAAAAAGTGGGACGCTTAATCGTTCCAATTAGGACCACATCTTTTACCTTTTCATCTTTAAGAACCTTAAAGCCGGTGCCTGCCTGACCAATTCTTATCCATTTATGGGGGATTTTGTCTGTAATCAATTCTTTGTCAGCATTGCCTTCTATGGCTAAAACAAAGAAATCTCTTTTTTCTTTCAGACAAGTTTCAATAAGCATTCGGGGGATTGCTCCCCCGCCCGCAATTATTCCAAGTTTAGGTTTAGCCGCCATAAGCTGGTCCTTATTCTCTTTCAGCAGTCATAAGTTTACGTCTGCCTTGTAATGATTCATCAATAAACTTTAACATTTCGCCGACAATCTCATTACCGACAAATTTTGTTTTTGCTTTTTCAAGCCTCTCGGCAAAAGTGCCTTCCAAATCGTTTTTGAAAATTAGTTTGTAAGCGCTCATAATTTCAGCTATCTGAGCCTTTGTAAAGCCTCTGCGTTTCAGCCCGACCAGGTTTAACCCTGACAGACCGTCCCTGACATTCATAACCATACCGAACGGTATAACGTCTCTGGCTGCCGCAGACATACCGCCAATCATTGCCGCACGACCTATATGAACAAACTGGTGAACAGCGCTGTTGCCGCCGATTATTACGTTGTCAGACAAATGAACATGTCCGCCGATAACCGCATTGTTTGTCATAATTACATGATTGCCGACAACACAATCATGCGCGACGTGCGAGTTTACCATAAACATTCCGCCGTCGCCAACTCTTGTTATCATGCTTTCCTTTGGCGTGCCGCACTGCATTGTAACATTTTCACGGATGATATTGTTTTTACCAACAATAAGTTTCATGCCTTCATTAAACTCGTTGCCATGATCTTGAGGACCAGCGCCTAAAACAGCGCCCGGGAAAACCTTTGTTCCATCTCCGATAGTTGTGTCATTCATAATTGTCACATTTGAAATCAGCTCAACGTTTTCACCGATTTTTGCTTTTCCGCTAACAACGCAGAAAGGACCGATTTTAGCGCTTTTAGCAATTTTTGCTCCTTTTTCAACAACTGCTGTCGGATGGATGTTTGTCATAGTATTCTCCTCAGAATTAATATTATCTTATGATATGTTATTTTCTTTTATCTACAATGTAAACTCACATGTTTCTACAATTTATTACAACCATTAACTCACAGATTATTACCGATTAATACAAATATCTTGATTAAATTTGTTTTTTAGTATATTATTTCAGCATGATTTAATTATTTAGGCAAAAAAAGGAAAAGTATTATAAATAAACCCTTCTAATAAATCTTACAAACATGAGCGCAAAAAATTCAAACCGCTATGATGCACAGATTAACGCCCTTTTGGCAGAATACCAAGACCGCGCGTGTGCAGTGACAGTCGAAACCGCTAAGAACCTCTTAGTGAAACACTTCCCCGAAGTATCCCCTAAAGGATATTTCCACTGTGTCGTAAGTTTTAACAGCTTCTTGAACGCCCACAACATGAACTCGGACTTTCCTGAAGCTTACACTGTTTATCTCAATGATTATACTCCCGAGCAAATCAACGAGATAAAAAACAGGTACATCAATGACAAAGAAGCCGCGAAAGAGGTCTTTGTCGCAGATGTTGAAAAGTACGCGGCATAAGCTATAAGATTTACAAGCAAAAACAGGTCCCTCTTTATGAGCGACCTGTTTAGCTTTTAAAATATCCTATATTATTCGATACAGCAGTCGACGGCTTTTTTAACAAAAGCTTTCATTTTTGCCAAAGCTCCCGTTGGCTCAGCATCCACCTTTTCGCTTTTAACCACAGAACTCAAAATTTCTTCCGCTTTTACGCTCATTTTTTTGGCATCTTCGGTTTTGTCTTCTATCCACTTAACATCTTCAATATTAAGCATGTTCATATTCAAACCCCAGAATAAACAATACATGTCATAAGCCTGATTAAATAAATTATACGCTTCTTTTTTGTTGCCCAGGCTCTGCTGCTTTGTACCGACTTCCATCAGTCTCATTGATGTTGCCAGCAAGTGCTTTGATATGCACCATACTTCTCCCTCATACTGCGGTATAACCTTCTGCATAAGGTTCTTTCTGGTCTCTCTCACACTTTCTATCAAGTCATAATATGAAGTTTTAGATGTCTTCGCTCCGCTAAACATTAAGTGTTCTTCTATAGATATTAAGTTCATTATGGCTATGGTCAAATCCTGATCTGAAGATAAATCTTTCGGGTTTATCTTCTTTGACGCGTCTACCATTTCTACAAACTCTTTGACATCTTTGGCTTTCTTCATTTGTTTATCTCCTATATAGCAAATACATCATTAGCTCTTTGCGCTAACGGATAAAAATAGAAAACAGCGCTTACAATGGCTAATGCCGCGACGGGAACAAGGACTTTTTCAAAAGGAAAATGCGCGTGTCCGCCGTTTTTAGCTTTCATCCATTGATAAAATTCGGATGAATATATCAAAACCAATGCGCCTAAAATTACGCTGAATAAAAAAGGATCCATATAAAATATTAAAATTGGAGTTGGATTATACGGTATGCGGGAAACATACATAAAACCAATCATTGCGACGGAACCCCATATAGAAACAAAATCTCTGCCCCAGAAATGCCAGTTTTTCTTATCAAACCATTTAATCAGCCAAAAGCCCAGCAATGCTAAGAACGCGCCTGACCAAACTCCGACAACGCAGTCGTCAACGCCTAATTGGCGGGCAATTTCCAACGATGCCCCGACAGCGACCGTACACACGGCGCACGCCGGGTTAGCAAATGCATTGGCAGTAAAAACGACCATAAGGCAAAGAGCAAGAAAAAAGACCATAATTTATCCTTCCTATAAAACTAAACTACCTAATAATTAAACGTTAATGGGAAAAAATCAACCATTTTATCTACTTATTAGTAAATTCTTCTTTTTCAACTTCTAATATTTCCGCCTGATGCTCTTCTTGTTTTTCAATTTCTCTTATATGTTTTTTTGCTAAAGCTATCGCATTTTCAAATGATGACGCATTGGAAATATCTTTAAAAAGCTTTTCTTCTTTTAGTATCGGAAACAACACCCTCTGTGGCTGCTGACGAATGTGAGACAGTATTATTTTTGTGTTATATTCGTTTTTCAAACGTTTGAAGAACTCAACCAAAGCATTTGCGCCGCTCGCGTCTATTACCGTAACTCTTGACATGCGCAAAATCAAAACTTTCGGAGTTTTAACGGTTCTAAAGAAACTTGTTATATCTGACGCGACGCCGAAGAATAATGGACCTGAAAAACGAATGGACATAACGCCTTTTTCATTCAGCTTCTCGCTAATATCCGCTCCGCTCTGTTCATATTCCTGCTTATAAAGCTCGTCAACATCATCTGTCTCGACTTCGATATCCATGCTCATCCTATGCATAAAGACTATGCTTGATAACATAAAGCCAATACTGATAGCCGCATTCAAATCTACAAACATTGTCAGCAAAAACGTTACAATAAGGGTTAATCTATCGCCCCTTGACGACTGCAAAATCACATAAAACTTGCGGAAACCAAACATATTAAACGCTATTAAAATAAGAATAACCGATAAAGCCGCAAGAGGTATATATTTTATGATTGGAGACAAAAACAACATAAATAAAAGCAAAACGACAGATTGTATTATTCCAGACACTGGAGAATATGCCTTGGCTTTATAGTTTGCCACGGTACGAGCTATTGCTCCTGTTGCGGGAAGACCTGAAAATGCGGCACTGGCAATTGTTGCGACGCCGTTTGCCACCAGCTCGGCATTTGAGTTATGGTTGTCGCCGCTGATACTGTCGATAACTGTCGCGCTTAACAGAGACTCAATCCCCGTCAAAAACGCAACGGTTAAAGCGCTTGGAAGAACTTTAAATGCCAGCTCTAAATCAAACGCGGGAATTGCTGGTTTTGGCAAAAAGAACGGAAGAGCGCCAAACTTGCTTCCTATTGTATCAATGCCGACGCTAAAAACCATATAAATCGCGGCGATTATAACAGATACCAGCAAAGATATTAAATATGCGGGAAGTTTAAGTTTTTTGAAATCAATAAAAAAGATTGTCGCAAAACATATTATGGACACACCTATCGAAGCCCAGGTAAAACTGCCAATTCCTGTCATATACGCGCGCCATTTTGGCAAAAACTCCGCCGGAATATCTTCAATCTGCAGTCCCAATAAATCTTTTACCTGCGTCGTAAATAAGATAACCGCGATACCGGAGGTAAAACCGATAACCACAGGATAAGGAATGTACTTAATATACGTACCAAGTCTTAGAAAACCAGCGATTATTAAGATAACGCCGGCTATGAGCATCGCCATTAAAAGACCCGTATATTCATGCTGCTGAAGAATGTTAAATATAACGATGACAAAGGCTCCCGTAGGACCGCCGATTTGATACCTGCTGCCGCCTAAAACAGAAACAAAGAAACCGGCGACAATAGCCGTATATAAACCTTTTTCGGGAGCAACGCCGGAAGCTATGGCAAAAGCCAGAGCCAGCGGCAGAGATATAATCGCGACTGTCAGACCTGAAGCGGCATCTCTCTTAAAATGCTCAAGCTTATATCCCGACTTAATTATTTCATACAATTTTGGCGCAAAATTAGCTCCGTAAAAATTATAAAACGCCTTAGCCCAACCAACCATTTTCTTAAACATTTCGCGAATCTCAAATTAAAATTAAACACAATTGAACAGAGTACTTTTTGATCATAAAGTCAAGAGAAATAGCGATAATTTTTTTAATTATGAAAACTGTTTTTTTACATGCTCTTTTATCTGTTCTAAAATATCAGAGTTAGGGACGAATCTTTCCGCAAAAGGTTCTTTGGTTTGCCATCCCATTTGAGTGAAATATTCCTGAATATAATTTGCGACGCCAGGTTTCCATCCATAAGAGTTAAACGCAAAACCAACTTTATTTTTAAATCCCAGTCCTTTTATATATGTTAAAAACTGCGCTATACTCGGATAGAGCTGATTATTTAAAGTCGGAGTACCGACCGCAACATATTTCGCTTCCATCAGTTCGGTAACGACAACGGAATAGTGCATGTCTTTCAGGCTGCATTTGACAACGGGAATACCCATGTCATCAAACGCCGATTTAACAGCATCCGCCAGCTTTGCCGTCGAACCCCACATTGTATCATAAACGACTACGGCATATCCTTTGTCTTCGCCGCTTGACCACTTCCTGTATGTGTCAATTATAAGGCTGACTTCTTCTCCGCCAGACCATATACACCCGTGTCCCGGAGCTATCATATCAATCTCTAAATCTTTCAAACTCTCAACAGCTTTCACTGCCTGCATTCCAAATGGAGTTAAAATATTTGCATAATAGTTTTTTGCCTCTTTCAAAACTACCCCTATCGGAACATCTTTAACGAAAATTGAGCTGGCGCATACATGCTGACCAAACGCGTCATTAGATAAGAGAAGCCTGTCTTCCTTAACATAAGTGACCATAGAATCCGGCCAGTGAAGCATTGGGGTCGGAACAAAAACCAACGTCCTTTTGCCTATAGAAACTTCGTCTCCCGCTTTTACAATAACATATTCCCAACCTGTTGTATCATAGTGTTCTTCTAAAGCCATTTTTCCGGCG
This sequence comes from Lactobacillaceae bacterium, assembly GCA_031271345.1. Taxonomy (GTDB): domain Bacteria; phylum Pseudomonadota; class Alphaproteobacteria; order RF32; family CAG-239; genus JAQWBS01. The sequence continues at coordinate 266,375 of JAISVX010000003.1, read as the reverse complement.
CTGTCGGTTATAATTTTTATTTGAGGCGCCAGTTTCATTAAAATCGGAATATTTCCAGAATGGTCCATTTCAACATGGTTTACAACCAAATAAGACACTTTGGAAAAATCTGCAACGGTTTTAACCCGCTCAACCATCTCGTCTGACAAAGTTATTTTTGCGCCGTCAACTATAGTGATTTTTTCATCCAGAATAACATAAGAGTTATATGTTGAGTGCATTGGCGTTAAATGTCCATGAAAGTTGGTTAATGTCCAATCTTTTACCCCTGTCCAATAAATATCTTTTTTTATTTCTATCGCTTTCATAAACTGTTCCCTTTACTAAAACTAACTCTAAAAAATAGTTAATCGCTGTATATTAGAAATCAGTATAATATCAAAAAAACTTATTGACAACGGGTTCTTTATACATAATAGTAACTATTATTACTTTGCAAAAAGGTTATAAAATGAACAAATATTCACGCCAGAGAGAGCTTATTTTAAGAACTCTTGAAGAAAATAAAATTCATCCTTCCGCCGATACGGTTTATGAAATGATTAGAAAGCTTATGCCCAACATTAGTCTTGCCACCGTATACCGCAATTTAAACCTGCTGGCGGAAAAAGGCGTTATCAAACGCCTTGAAGGCGTTGACGGGATTTATAGATACGATGCGGATATATCCGAGCATTATCACTTTGTTTGCAAAAAATGCGGAAATATTATCGATATTCAAGACTATGCAATGCCAGAGATTATAAGAACAGTTTCAGAAAGAACTGGATTGCAGATTGAAGACTGCGATGTCACCTTCAAGGGCATTTGCAGTAAATGTATAACTAAGAACTAATTTTATATAGGAGTTTATTATGGAAAAAAGTCTAAAAGGAACCAAGACTGAAAAAAACTTATGGGAGGCTTTTGCCGGCGAATCTCAAGCCCGCAATAAATATACATATTATGCGAAAAAAGCTCTAAAAGAGGGCATGAACGATATTGCAAAATATTTTGAAGAAACGGCAAATAACGAACAACAGCATGCCAAGCTTTGGTTTGAAGCTCTTCATAATGATGAAATCCCGTCTACTTTGGCAAATCTTGAAGACGCGGCTGCAGGTGAAAACTATGAATGGACCAGTATGTATGACCGTATGGCAAAAGAAGCAAAAGAAGAAGGTTTTACAAAGCTGGCGTTTGTTTTTGAAGCGGTTGGAAAAATTGAAAAAGGTCATGAAGAAAGATACAGAAAGCTTCTTGAACACGTAAAAAACGGCACGGTGTTTAAGCGCGATGAAAAAGTTGTTTGGGAATGCGGAAAGTGCGGACATCACCACGAAGGTTTCGAAGCTCCCGAGGTTTGCCCGGTATGCAAACATCCCAGAGCATATTTCTTTGAAGTGAAAGAAAACTTCTAAAAAACAAAACATCTAAATAACACCCTGAAAATTTTTTTAGGGTGTTATTTTTTTAGCCTTGCATTTAATTTGGATAATTCCTGCTCAGAGATTTTTATTTTTAAGTGTATCATATCTTTTATCAGCTTTGAGCTTAAAACCTCAGAATTTTCATATATCCAGGAAATTATCTTACCATCTGACGCTGGAACTTTTACTCTTTCTTCCTTAAAGTCCGCAGACAACCTGTTGTCAACGGCTTTTAGCAGCTTATCAAGCCCCTCTCCTGTTTCAGCCGATGTGGCAATATTTTCTCCATAAGAGTATAATCCAGACGGCAGCAGGTCTATTTTGTTTAAGACTTCCAAATACTTCTTATCATTTTCCATATATTTAAGCCCAAGGTTATCCAGAACAGCTAAAACATCTGATTTCTGCGCCTTTGTATTGGCGTTTGAAATATCTCTTACATGAACGATTAAATCCGCTTCCAAGACCTCTTCCAATGTCGCCCGAAAAGATAATACAAGCTCATGAGGAAGGTCAGAAATGAAGCCGACCGTATCGGAAAGTATAATCTCTCTTCCCGATGGCAGCGCAATTTTCCGCATTGTCGGGTCTAATGTTGCAAACAGCAAATCTTTTGCAAAAACATTTGCTTTGGACAGCTTATTAAATATAGACGATTTTCCCGCGTTAGTGTACCCAACCAAAGCAACGATCGGATAAGGTATCTTCTTTCTCGCGCTTCTTTGAAGCTCCCTGGTCTTTATAACTTTTTCCAGCTCTTTTTTAATGCGGACGATTTTGTCATCAATTATACGCCTGTCAAGCTCAATCTGGGTTTCTCCGGGACCGCCGAGAAAACCAGCGCCGCCACGCTGACGCTCCAAGTGCGTCCAGCTTCTGACCAGTCTGCTCCTTTGATATGTAAGATGAGCAAGCTCAACCTGAAGAACACCTTCTTTGGTTTTTGCTCTTTCACCAAATATTTCCAGAATCAAAGCTGTCCTGTCAATTACTTTTATTTTTAATGCTTTTTCTAAATTTCTCTGCTGTATCGGAGTTATTGAAGTATCAACAATCAAAAGCTCAATATTTTCCGCTTCTATTATTGGAATAAACCTGTCGATAAAGCCTTTAGAAAAGAAAGTAGACGGCTTTATTGTCTTTAAATTTATTATCTCTTTATACACAACATCCAAATTAATGGCAAAAGCAAGACCAGAGGCTTCTTCCAGTCTTGCTTCTGGAGATAGTTTTATATCTAAATTATAAACATTAGGAAAAACGACCGCAGTTTTAGTTTTTATGTCTTTTCTTAACTCGATTTCAGTCAAATTTTATCTTACTCGCCCAATTCGATTAATGTGCTTGGCATTATTGTTGATATGGCATGCTTATAAATTAGCTGAGTGTGACCGTCTCTGCGGAGCAGAACGGCATCATCATCAAAAAAAGTTACCAGCCCCTGTAGTTTAATACCGTTTACAAGAAAAACCGTAACCGATACATTAGTCTTTTTTATTTCGTCAAGAAAATCTTTTTGAACACTTTTTGTCGCCATTGTTTTTTCCTTTTTTATTTTTTATTTTTTGTTCTTTATTATTATAATGTAATTGTTTTTTATAATATTGCAAATAGTATGTTTTATTCTTCAATCCCGTTGAAATAACAATTTATTTCATTAACCGCATCCTCATACTTATCAAGCTTATTATACCTTTCTCTAAAGCGCTTGGCATCATAAAGGTTTTTACAATACCAGCAGACATATTTGCGGGATAGCGGGACCGCCATTTTCTCGCCGTAAAAATCAATCAAACTTTCAATATGCCTGAATAAAATATCTTTTATTTCCTGAGCTTTAAGACTGGCAGGCAGCGTTCCATGTTCTAAATATTCATGAATCTGCGGAATAATCCACGGACTTCCTAAAGCGGCTCTTCCTACCATAACCGCATCGACGCCGGTATAATCAATCATTTGTTTTGCTTTGATATGAGAATCAACGTCGCCATTACCGACAACTGGTATTTTAACGCTGTTTTTAACTTCTTTGATAATGTCCCAGTCCGCGGCTCCAGAATAGAAATCGCTTCTTGTGCGGCCGTGGATTGTAATATAAGCGGCGCCGTTATCTTCGCACATTTTTGCAAACTCCACGGCATTTACGGAGTTTTTATCCCAGCCCTTGCGGAACTTTACGCTTACGTTTAATCTGCTTTTCTTGACAACAGCGGAAACAATTTTTGCGGCAAGCGAAATATCTTTCATCAGCGCCGAACCCATGTTATTGCCAGTTATTTTCTTTACCGGGCAGCCCATATTTATATCTAAGGAATGAGCGCCAAGTTCTTCGACAAAAGGCACGACTTCTGCAAAAAGCGCCGGCTCATTTCCCAGCAACTGAACCACCACAGGATAATTTTCGCTTCCCACATCGGCAATTTTATAGCTTTTTGGATTTTTATAATGAATAGAATTTATCGCGACCATTTCAGAAACCATAGTGCCGCAGCCTAATGAGGAGACTATGCTCCTCATTGGTAAATCCGTTATGCCTGCCATGGGGGCAAGAAACACTCTGCTTTTGAAGTCTAACATACTAAGCGTCTAACTTATCCAGCGCTTTTACAAGAGTATAATATATCTTGCCGATGTCCGAACCAGAAAGAACAGAAAGCAGCAAGCTTGATTTTTCGTTTTTCTTGGCTTTTTCCAAAACATATTCAAACTCAGAAATATATCTGGTTACGAATGTTCTAAAATCAGCGTTTTTCTCAAATAAATCTCTGATACTTGCTATTTGCTTCTTAGTCATAACCTTAGACAAATGTCTGACAAACGCGGAGCTGTCGCCGTTGTAGTATTTTTTCCAAAGCTCGTCCTCGGTATCCGGGCTGTATAATCTATTGATGTCGACGGACATAGCCTCCAGCTGTTCAACTATTTTGGTCGCAGATTTGAAGAAGCTGTCAAGCTCGGCACTGCTCAAGCCTTTTTCAAGCTCTTTAATCTTAGTATCCGCTTTTTTAGAGGTTATGGATAAAACATCGAGCTGCTTATTAAAAGTATCGTTTAATGATGCGGATTTTGTTGTAATTTCATCTGTTTTCTTAACAAAATCAGTCGTTGATTTTTTCAAGAAATCCATAACTTCGCCAACTTTTTTCAAAGTGCCTTCAGAAGCGGCTGCAAGAGTTTGAGACTGTTTTTCAAGCACATCGCTCGAACTTCTGATTTCTTCGGCAATTCTTTCCGCATTAGAAGCAATCTCGCCGATAGAGGCTCTTAGCTTGTCGCCGGAGTTCTCCATGTGCTTAGAGCTTGTTTTTGCGCTTTCTTCCAACTGCATGCTCAGAGTTTTGAAGCTCTCTCCCAAACCTTTTACTTTGTCATACGCATAGTTTGCGCGGTTTGACAGCTGCAGCGAAGTATCATTTAAAACAACGTTGAAACACTCGACAAGTTCTTTTGTATCTTCAGAAATTTTAATCATCTTGTCGCTCTGCTCGGTAATTAAACCGCTAATCTCCACAACGCCGGAGCTTGCTTCGGACGTAACCGTGTTAAACCTTGCTATGTGGTCTTCATATCCTTTAATCGCATCGCCGACTTTAACGGTTGATTCCTTAGCTGCCTGAGCCAGATTTTCCGCGCAGTTGTTTAAAGACATATTAACCTGCTCAACATCTTTTACCGTTGATTTTGAAGATTTTGCAATGTCTTCGCCGATTTTAACAAGCTTGTTGCCCAAGACATCAATTTCGTACGCAATCTTGCCGGACGTTTCAAACACTTTATCAGTATTGTCTTTGAACTTGTTGTTAATATCATTAATTTTCTTCGCAACATCCGTAGAAACATCGGAAAGTATCTTATACTGCTGAGACAATGAAGCCTCGCCTAACCTTGTCTGAGTAGCCAGCACGTTCATAATATCCGATAAGTTTTCTTTTTGGTTATCAAATGTTTCCGTAATATTATCAACTTTAGATTTTGTTCTATCTATTGCCGTATCAACAGTTTTAATAGTATTGTCAATGATGTTGGAAATATTTTGGGTTTCTTGAACAAGCGTATTATTAACCTCTTTAACTCTGTTGAAGTTTCCTAATAAATTGGTTGTAACCGCATTTGACTCTTCTTTAACTTCTTTTACAATTGATCCAAAAGTGTTCATACTGGATTTGAAATTATCAGTAATTTCAACCAGCTTATGAGATGAATCCTTAGCAAAATCGCTAATATTTTTGCTCCTTTCCACAATTGCCTTGTCAACGTCTGACAACTTGTCAATTGTATGGTTCGTATTTTGGAGCAATACGTCAGAGCGCTTATTTATATCTTCTTCAAGAAGCTCCATTCTGGCAAATATTCTATCCGAGCTTTGTTCAATAGTATTTAGGTTTTGCTTTAATGAAGCGCCGATATTTCCTGTGTTTTCAGAAATTCTCTCACAAATGTCCTTAAACTCGTTTTCCTGATGTTTGAACAACAGGTTAATTGTCTCTGCTTTTTCATCAAGCGCTTGAACAACGTCGGAAACATAACTCACAGTATTTTCCGCAACAGAATTTAGAAGCACTGACTGAGACTCAAACGAACTTAAAATGTTGGCATGAGTTTTTTCGGAAGCAGACGTTGCGTCTTCAACCAGCTTAGAATGCTTATCAAGCGCATCGGCAACGCTTTCTGTTCTTGTTGTAAGAATATCGGAGATATTTTCAAGTCTTCTATTTTGATTTGCGATGATTTCTTCAACTTTAGTGGCTTTTGCAAGAGCTTTAGTTGTTGTATCTTCAAAGCTTCCCGCCTGATGCTGCAACTCTTCAACAATATTTTTGCTTTTCTTATTAACTTCTTCAGAAGTTGTAATCGCTTCGTCAAGCTGCTGCCTGAGTTTAACAAGAGAGCTTTCAGCCTCCTGATTAACAATTGTCGCAGATCTTGTCAACTCGTCAATCTGGCGTTTTAACTCGCCCTTAGTAGCTTCAAGCTTGTTGATTGAGTCAGCGATATGACGCTGCTGCTGGGCAAGCGATGTCTCGCCGATTTTGCTTTGAGAAACGACAACCGAAGTAACTTCTGTAAGAGCTTCGGCATTTTTCTTCATAATCACGTCAACTTCGCTAAACCTTGCAACGCTTTCTTCTGATTGAAGCTTAATTTGGGAAGCGTTTGCCTCAAGCTCTTGCGACAACGCTTTAAGCTCGGCAACAATGGTTTCTGAAACAGCTTGAAGTTTGCTGTTTTTGGCTTCGATATCAGAGCTTAAGCCTTCCGCTTGTCCTATAGAGGTATCTGTAATATCAGAAATTCTTGAAATTTCATTTTCAAACTTGTCAACAACGGTTTTCAAACTTGAAACAGCGTACTTAGATTTTTCATCAAGATTTACAATTTGCTCGTTTATGCTGTCTTCAACATAACGCATTGAGCCGTCAACTTCTTTGGCAACCTTATCCAAATCGCGGATTTGAATTGCGATACTTTCTTCAATACCGCTTGTGCGAGCCAGAATTTTTTCCATTTCAATATTGATAACATCTCCATGATCGCTGATTTTCTTAACAAAAAAGTCTGACTTTTTATTAAGAAGGTCGACATGCTCAAGAACAACCTTGCTTTGATTTTTTAGAACTGTGTCAACTTTGGTCAAACTATTGTCCAAAAGCTTTTCCATTCCGTTATATTCGTCAACAACACTCAAAGACGCGTTGTTTATTTTAGACATCTGATTATTAAGAAGGTCGGTTACATATTCCATATTAGTGCTTGATTTGGCACCAAAATCCAGAAGGACATCATTTGCCTTAACCATTCTTGCTTCATTATCCGCGACAAGTTTTTCCAGCCTTAACGAACCTTGGTCAAGCTCCTGAAGCTTTGGAAGAAGCGAAGATAACAATGAATGCATTTCCTTTTGTATTGTATTTGCAGCTACTGAAAAATCGGCAATCGTATCTTTGAAGTTATCTGTTGTGCCTGTAGCTGTAGCAGTCACATATTCAAAGCTTTTAACCAGCGTGTCTACTGTTTCCGCAACCTCGGTCATGCTTTTGCCGGAGTAGTTGTCCAAAATAGAAACTAATCTTGCAAAATCGTCAACACGCGCGCTTAATTCATTTTTAATTATGTCCGTCTGTTTAGTCGCGACCTTTGTAACCTGCTGCAGCTCTACAATTTGCGAACGAATTGCGTCAGCCATTGCTTTGGCTGTCTGGGCGCTTCCCTCTTCAGGAAACACCAATTGGTTCATATATGCTCTTAAAAACTTTGCCTCTTTCTTAAAACCCGTGCCTCTGTCTATGTATGCGACGACTATCCAGATAACCGCCAATGGAAGGGTTACGCCCGCCAAAAAACCGCCAAACTCGTTCGGCATCATCAAAAACAAGTTTGACCAGCCGAAAAACTTGGTAATATAAACTAATACGATTGCAAACCATATAACACTAATGCTAATCATCAATCTGTTAAGATTGTTGGCTAACCAACTATCCTTTTCAATCTCAACATTATTACTTAATGTTTTTGGAGTGCTTGGAGTTATTACAACTTCATCTTCAAACTCATTGACGTATGATGGCTCATTTGACATTGAACAAAGTTCCTTTTAAATTCTACAATACAAAACTATTGCTAGTTTTATACTAACAAAGTTAATTTGACATTAATCTATACTAAAAACTTATATTTTTAAAGAATATTCTGCACAATATATCGACTAGAAAAACTTATTATCCTTCGGAAAACCGAAAGGAACCTGTTTTCCAACCTGAGCGCGGTGTCCGAGCCATGTAATCAAATCTTTTTCATTGCCCGTTCCGCCGTTTCTTGAGAAACGGAATCCATCTTCTTTATTAAACATTTGAATATCAGATATTTTCGCGTCTTTATCTTTATATTTTTGCAAAGTTACGCCGCGGCCGCGAGCCAAAGTCGGAACCTCTTCCAGCTCAAAAATTAAAAGCTTGCGGTTATTGCCGACAACGGCGACCATATCGCCATGAACTTCGATACAGAACTTGGTTTCCTCATTATCTCCGAGATTCATAATCTTACGACCGTTTTTAGTCTGCGCAATAACGTGGCTGTCATCAATAATGAAGCCTTTGTCTGTGTCGTTTGCAATTAAATATTTTGTATGCGGTTTATAAACAAACATGCTGCAGATGTTATCATTGCCCGCTAAATCTATCATAAGTCTGAGAGGCTGACCAAACCCCCTGCCGCTTGGTATCTCGACGGCGGGAATGTTGAAGAACTTGCCGCTTGTGTCAAACAGAACAATTTTATCCGTGGTTTGGGCATGGATAACCATGCGCAAAGCATCGTCATCTTTAAACTTAAATTCTTCATCAGACTTCGCATGACCTTTTACGCACCTTATCCAGCCTTTTTCCGAAAGAAGAATTGTAATCGGCTCTTTTTCTATCATTGCTTCCAAAGGCATTTCAAAGTCTTCTGAAACCTCGACGAAATCTGTTCTTCTTCGACCTAAAGCTGTTTTTTTGCTGAACTTGTCCTTAATAAACTTAACTTCCTCGGCTATTTTTACCCATCTTTTGCCTTCGTCTGCAAGGAGTGCTTCCAAATCTCCTTTTTCCTGAGACAACTCGTCATATTCTTTCTTAATCTCTGTCTCTTCAAGCTTGCGAAGCGAGCGGAGCTTCATATTCAAAATTGCTTCCGCCTGATTGTCCGTCAAGTTAAATCTAAGCATTATAACTTTTTTAGCGTCGTCTTCCTCGCGGATTATCTTAATCACTGCGTCGATATTAAGATACGCGATTAAATATCCCGACAAAATCTCCAGGCGGTTATTTATTTTTGCAAGACGGTTTTTCGCCTTTCTCTGTAAAACTATATGCCTGTGGTTTAAGAACTCAACCAGCATTTCTTTGATTGTCATAACTCTTGGAACGCCGTCTGAATCCAAAACATTCATATTCATACTAAACTTAACTTCAAGCTCGGTCTGCTTAAACAAATGCTCCATAAGGAAATTTGCGTCAACCGCACGATTTCTAGGCTCTAAAACTATACGCACATCCAAGGTTGACTCATCTCTGACATCGCTTAACAACGGAACTTTTTTCTCCAATAAAAGCGAAGCAATGCGCTCAATTAATTTTGCTTTTTGAACCTGGTATGGAATCTCCGTGATAACGATTTGATACTGCCCGTGTGACAGCTCTTCTTTTTCCCATTTTGCCCTAATCTTAAACGAGCCTCTGCCCTGTTTATAGTTGTTAAGGATTGTGTCAAAACTATCAATTATAATGCCGCCCGTCGGAAAATCCGGTCCTTTAATTTTTCGAACTAAGGGTTCAATCTCGCAGTCGGGCTTTTCAATAATATGAAGCAAAGCGTCGCATACTTCGCTCAAATTGTGCGGAGGGATATTAGTCGCCATACCAACCGCAATACCTGTCGAACCGTTGCACAAAAGGTTTGGGACCATAGACGGCATTACGACAGGCTCGCTGTCATCTCCGTCATAAGTTTCTCTAAAATCTACGGTATCGTCATTTAAGCCTTCCATAAGCGCCATAGCAAACTCGGTAAGCTTTGCTTCCGTATAACGCATAGCGGCCGGACCGTCGCCGTCAATATTGCCAAAGTTTCCCTGACCGTCCACCAACGGATATCTGACTGAAAAATCCTGAGCAAGTCTTACCATTGCTCCGTAAATCGCGGCATCGCCGTGCGGGTGATATTTACCCATAACATCGCCGACCACTCTGGCGCATTTCTTAAACCCGGATTTTGGGTCAAGATGAAGCTGCCTCATAGTATATAAAAGACGCCTGTGAACCGGTTTTAATCCATCTCTAACATCAGGAAGAGAGCGGGAAACGATAGTCGACATAGCATAAGACAAGTATCTTTTGCTCAACTCATCCGCTAAACCCACATCTTTGACTTTTTCATCAAGTTCTTTCATATCAGCCCTTTACAGCAATTTATTCTAAAACATTTTTTCGCAAATTAGCACGCTTTATCGGGAATTTCAAGCCATGCGCTGCAAAAAAGTTTTTGTTGAGGAAAAACTCGGTCATATCAAACAAACCACCAAGCTCCTCTTTACTTGGATGATAGTTGCTGTCAATAATAAAATGCGGAAACTTATAGAGTTTGTCCTTATAAGGAACTCCAGCTTCCAGACATACTGCTCTTCCTGTTTTGGGAGAAACAAATTCAAGATTATCCCTAACCCCTGTTGCCGCGCACTCGGTCAAATCAAGCCCAAAACCTAAAAAATCAAGCAGGGAATACTCAAAAAAAGCATAATGCGCCAACCAGTTATCTTCGCTTATAAAATTAAAGAAACTATCCACATAGTAGTAAAACCGCTCTAAAGGTTCTTTCTCCTGAAGGCAGTCATTACACAAAGAGCATAAAGAAGACAGAGCCGCAAGTTTTCGGGCGTCCATCATAAAATTTACCGACATCGGAGAAATAAGCTCCACCCTGAGCGAAAGCATGTTTTCTTCCACCCTTGAATATGCATCGATATTTACATAATTTCCAAGTTGATATGTGGAGAGAGTTTTTTTGTTAAGGGTGTTTTTTGCGTAACCCGTAATTTTTCCATAATTTTTCGTAAGCAGAGTGACAATAACTGACGTGTCGCCATGCTTACGAATATTGATTATGTATCCCTCGTCAGTAAACTTCATTAATGCTCATTAACCAATGTTAATGCCCTTTGTTAAATGAAAACTAAAACTCGATTTTAGTCCAGAAAAAAGCGACGTTTCCATCATTTTTTATGCCTGGAACATACGCCATTTGAACCATAAAATTCTTATGTCCCAAACTAAAAGCGGGCAAAGGAAGCGGAACAGGTATATAGCTGTATTCATGCCTTTGGGTCAAACTTAAAATAAACCCCGCTCCTGCAAGCCAGTTTTCCGCATTATCAAAATACCAGTTTTTCTGATACGCGTACCCGGCGATTGTCTGCGCATAAAAGTTGGAGTCTTTAAATCCCACGGCGAATAATGAGTGGCTGTCGCCGTCTTCATCATAACGCGTCATGCCAAATCCTATACCCCAAGGCTCTTCATTATATTTCTCAAGATGTTCTTTATCATAAGTCAGTCTGTTATGCCACATGGTAAACGGAACAAAAACATCATATCCGTCAGGATTTTTCCATGTTTCCGATGTATTATGCTTAAACTTTCCCCATAAGCTGGACAAACTGTAGTCGCCAGCGTCAGCATTGCTTGATGAAAAGATTAGCAAGAAAAAAAACAAAAGCTTAATTAACTTCATAAAAGACCCCAAATATTAAATTTAAAAACATATTTCATATAGCACAATACGTTATAAAAACAATATAAATTTATTTTTTACTAACTTCAATTATATCAGCCTGCTCTTATCAACCGCCGCTTTTATAAATGATACAAACAAAGGGTGCGGATCAAAAGGTTTTGACTTTAATTCGGGGTGAAACTGAACGCCGACAAACCAAGGATGATCTAACCTTTCTATAATCTCCGGCAGCTTGCCGTCAGGAGATTTTGCAGAAATTATCATTCCCGCGTTACGAAGGTCATCTTCATATTTTATGTTAACTTCGTATCTGTGGCGGTGACGCTCGGAAATTTTTTCCCTGCCGTAAATCCTATATATAAATGAATCTTTACTAAGTAAACTTTCATAAGCGCCAAGACGCATTGTGCCGCCTAAGTCGCCTTCTTTGGTGCGGATTTCTTTTGCGCCGTCTTTATCCCACTCCTTCATCAAGCCGACAACGGGAGTGCAGCCTGCCATAAATTCGCTTGTTCCCGCGTCTTTCATGCCGGCGACATTACGCATGGTTTCAACAACAGAAAGCTGCATGCCGAAACAAATGCCCAGAAATGGGATTTTATTCTCTCTTGCATATTTGACGGCGTTTATCTTGCCCATCGCGCCTCTTTCCCCAAAACCTCCCGGAACAAGAATTGCACTGACATCGGACAAGTAATTCGAAGGTTCTTCATTTTCTAAAACCTCAGAATCAACCCACTTAATTTTAACTTTATGCTTGTTGGCTATTCCGCCATGCGTCAGAGCTTCATTTAAAGATTTATACGCTTCCAGAAGCTGGACATATTTGCCGACAACAGCGATATTAACAATTCCTTCCGGGTTTTTAACCGTGTCAACGATTGTTTCCCACTTGCTTAAATCCGGCTCATCCTGACAGTTGATGCCAAAATATTTGCATACCTGCCTATCCATTCCTTCCTTAGAATACGCTATTGGAACCAGATATATATTGTCGACATCAGCGGCGGTAATAACATTTTCCTCGCGAACATTACAGAACAAAGCTATCTTGCGCTTTTCGTTTTGAGGAATTGGGGTTTGACAACGGCACAAAAGCATATCCGGCTGAATACCGTATTCCTGAAGCTTCTTAACCGAGTGCTGGGTCGGCTTTGTTTTCATCTCGCCGGCAACCGCGATATAAGGCAATAATGTAACATGCAGAAACATTACCCTGTCGCGGCCAATATCATACGCCACCTGGCGAATCGCCTCTAAATACGGCTGCCCTTCGATGTCGCCGACCGTTCCGCCAATCTCGCACAATACAAAGTCTTCATCGGTAATATCTGATAATATAAAGTCTTTAATTTCATTGGTAACATGGGGAACCACCTGAATTGTTGCGCCAAGATAATCTCCCCTGCGTTCCTTATCAATTACCCTTTGATAAATTTTGCCTGTTGTAATGCTGTCAGTTTTCTTTGCAGGCACGCCGGAAAAACGCTCGTAGTGTCCCAGATCCAAATCAGCTTCCGTACCGTCATCGGTAACATATACTTCGCCATGCTGGTATGGAGACATTGTACCTGGATCAACGTTTAAATACGGGTCAAGTTTTCGCAGTCTGACCTTAAAACCTCTTGCCTGCAAAATAGATGCCAAAGATGCTGACGCCAGCCCCTTTCCCAATGATGAAACCACGCCACCAGTAATAAAAATAAATTTTGCATTATCATTAAGCTGTTCTAAAGACTTATTTTCCGACATTGTTTTTCCCTTTTTAAAGTGACAAAGGCACCTTCCGTAAAGGTGCCTTATGTTTCTAAACTTTCTTCATCTACTCTCCAGCGACCGGAACTAATGGAACACTAGAATCGGTAGTTGCTGACGGCTGTTCTAATATTGATTTTGCCTTATGCTCAGGGTTTCTATAATATATAGAAAGCGAGATACTGCTTACAAAAAAAGCCACAGCCAAAACTGTTGTAATCTTAGTCAACAGGTTGCCCTTGCCTCTTGCGCTTAAGAAACTGCTTGCGCTTGTTCCGCCGCCCAAACCGCTTAAAGCGTTGCCGCTAGAGTTTTGAAGCAGGATAATTCCAACCAAAAATATTGCTATCAATAAATGTAAAACTAACAAAACTGTTTCCATTTTTTATTTTCCTTTTTAACTGCCTTATATAAATTTAGAAGTATGTTTACTCTAAATTAAATAAAAATACAAGAGCTTTTATAATCTTATTTAACCGCTTTCGCAATGCCGAGGAAGTCTTCAACTTTTAGGCTTGCTCCGCCGATTAATGCGCCATCCACATCTTCCAAAGACAAGAATTCTTTAGCATTGCTTGGTTTGACCGAACCGCCGTATAAAATTCTCATTTTATTAGCATTGCCTTTACCAAGCTTCTTTGCCAAAACTTTGCGAATTGCCGCATGCACTTCCTGAACATCTTTGGATGTCGGAGTTTTTCCCGTACCGATTGCCCAGACAGGCTCATACGCGATTACAGTATTCGCCGCAGTCGCATTGTCTGGAACGGAACCAAGAATTTGTTTTGCGCAGACATCAATAGTTTTGCCAGCATCTCTTTCGGCTTCAGTTTCACCAATGCAGATAATGGCTTTCAGACCCTGCTCATAAGCCGCGACAGATTTTTTGTTAATCAGTTCGCTGCTTTCTTTATGGTCCGCTCTTCTTTCCGAGTGACCCAAAATTACATAAGCGCAGCCGACATCTTTTAACATCGCCGGGCTTATGTCGCCGGTATGAGCTCCTTTAACCGCAAAATGGCAGTCTTGCGCTCCAAGAGCTACTTTTGCGCCGCGAAGCGCTTTTTTAACCGATGTTAAAAGCGTAAACGGAGGACATACCAAAAATTCTAAATCCGTTTTACCAAGAGCTTTAACTTCTCCAGCCACGCCCTTAGCCAAAGCAACGCCGTCAGCCAAAAGACCGTTCATTTTCCAGTTGCCCGCAATAAGTAATTTTCTTGACATTATTGTACCCTTTTCAAATTATTTTTCTTTTTTGAGTTTTATCATATCAAAAGAATTTTTGCTAGATTAAAAAAACTTTTCAACATTTACATCTATTAGATTGCATATATTAGTAAATTTTTCTATACTCCCCCTAAAATTGTTATTTTATAAGGATTGGTTGGGAAATGATAAATAAGATTAGAAAATATCAAGACTCTTGGTTAACAAAAGGTATTTTATTTTTAACGGCTCTAAGTTTTATGTCTTTGTTCGGTGTTTCCGGATACATTGGCAGCGCGGGAAAAAATAAGCCTGCGATTAAAGTCGACAGCATGGAGCTTCTGCAAAATGATTTGATGATTCAATACAATAAACAGCTCGAAATGGCAAAAAGCATGTTTGGCGACAACATGGAAGACAATGTCAGAGCAATGATAATGCAGCAGGTAATATCCAAAAATCTGTCGGATATGGTTGTTTTAAGAACCGCAAAAAAACTAAACATGTATATAAGCGACGAGCTGATTAGAAATACCGTGCAGTCCCGCGCCGAGTTTATGAACGACTACGGTCATTTTGATTTAAACAAAATGAGAAGAACATTATTAATGTACGGCATGAGCGAAGGCGATTACATCAGCCAGCTAAAAAGAGAAATTGAAAAGCAGCATCTTATTTATACTTCGGTAGAAAATTTTGAAGTTCCTGCCATAATGGCCGAATATGTCGCAAAAGCTCAAAATATGAAAAAAGAATTCAAATATATTAAGCTTGACACTGCAAAAACAAAAATCGACAGAAAAATATCTCAAGAAGAAGTCGAGCAATATTATGAAGATTTCATTTTAGAGTTTACTAATCCGGAGACAAGAGACGCAGACTTTATATTTATAAGCAATGAAGACGCTGTAAAAACAGTTTCTCCGTCACAAGAAGAAATTGACGCTTATTATAAAGAGCATATCGAAAGATTTGAAACTCCCGAGCAGCGACGCGTTTTACAAATGGTGTTTGACAGCGAAGAAATGGCTTTAACAGCGAAAAAAGAGCTTGACAACGGCAAAGATTTCATCGCCGCCGCAAAAGAATTTGCCAGCCAAACTGCGGATGAAACAGACTTCGGACTTGTTTCAAAAGACATGCTTATTGAAGAAATTTCAGACGTTGCGTTTTCTTCCGCAAAAAACAAAAACAGCCAGCCAATTCAGTCTGACCTGGGCTGGCATATCATAAAGATTACTGAGATTAATCAGGCAACAAAAATGAGCTATGCTAAGGCAAAAGAGGATATTATTGAAGAAATCCGCAAAGAACAGGCATTTGAAATTATGCAGTCCTTATCCAGAGAGATTGATGATAAAGCTGGTTCTGGAATGTCTCTTAAAGAACTGGCAAAAGACATGAATCTTAATATTTATACTGCTTATGGCTTAACAGAAGACGGAAAAGCCAAAAAAATTCCAAGTAGATTCAAAGACCTGCCGTCTAATGTTGAGTTCATTGACAGCATATTCTCGTATAACGTTGAAGAAGTCAGCCAGATTATTGAAACTAATGACGGCATTCTTTTAACTTCGGTAACGGCGGTTACAGAAGCGCAGCCAAAAGACATTAAAGAAGTCAGGGGCGAAATTGAAAAAATGTGGGCGGAAAACGAAAGAAGCGAGACCGTTCAGGAAATTATCTCCAATGTAATGAGTGATTTAGAACAAGGCGAAACAATAGAAGATATTGCCTCAAGATTCAGCCTTACATATAAAAAGACAAAACCTTTGAAAAGAGACGAAACTTTTGAAGAGTTAAACTCCAATACCATAATGCAACTGTTCCAGCAGCCATACAACTCTCCAAAGATTTTGGATTTGGAAAACATCAAGCTGATTATTGTTTCTGAAAAAGTCAAAGCCTCAAAAGACGAATTGACTAAACAAGAAATCAACACGGCAAAGGCAAGACTAAAACTAAACACAATAAGGGAATATTCCGATTATTTAATCAACAGCTTTGCCAAAGACTGCAAAATCACGGTGGACTATAAAGTAATTGGTTTAAGCGAATAACAAAAAAAGAGCCGCAATTATGCGGCTCTTTTTTTGTTTAAAATAAAAATACTGGGAAAAAGATACACTTCTCCCCAGTAACAATTTACTTATACATCAGTTTATATTCAACGCCAAAGGTTTTATTCCTACGCAATAACAAGTCTCCAGTTGTTAAATAATATACCAAAGGAAGAAATGCTATTATGAGAGATGTAATAACAAACATAAAAATTTTCATTTTATAGTTATTATCATTAATTTTAATTCGTTTTTTTATTGTTAAAGTTATTGTTGCCAATGATAGGAAAAAAGTTGACATGTAGAAATAGTGATAAACATACTATGGGTTATATCTCATAATCTTTTTGTCTTCGCTAGATATTTCCATTTTTTCTTTACTGCTCATAATGATAACTCCTGATAACTTTACGCAAAGTAGTTAAAATCTTCTCTTCTATCTATTAAATTATATGCTTGCTTCATTTCTTCGGGAGAGTTGATATATATAATTTCATATTTGCCAGAAGTTGTTTTATTTACATAGTCATGCGTAATTTCCAATATATGCACCAACCCCCAGTAAATCCATTTGCCGTCGATATTCTGCACATAAAAATTTCGCACCGGCGGAGACTTGTATAATCTAATCGCAGGCTTGTTCTTAAACTCAAAAACTTTTCCCGCAAAATCTTCCGTTTTATAAGGAGAAGAAAGATGTTTTTTAATATCCAGCTCCTTCACAGGAAACCCCTGCTCTTTAGAAATCTGCAATGTATCATTCAGCTCAAGAAAAGACCCCATAATATCTATCCTCCTATTTTGTTTTTTTATCATCTCTAATTAAACTAACCGCTATGCTGATTGGCAATATTTTTATCAGCAAAATCAACATCATCGAAACCCGCAAAGAAAAATAATCCGCAAGAATGCCCAATATAAATATTATTATCGCCTCAACAAAAGATATAAATATGGTTATCAAAGATTTCATCGTTGCTCTTTGCTCGTCTGTAAACTCTTCCTGCAGCTGCTCCGAAATAGACGTGATACAGGCGCCGCCAAGCGCGCCGTTCATACTCAGCAGTATCGGTGAAAATATATTGTTCAAAGCAAAAGCCGCAAACCTTATCGAACCATTGGTTATATTGGCAATTAAAATAATCTCGGTTCTACCGAAAAACGATATTATTTTTCTTGAGAAAGCAAAGCTTAGGGCTATTACATACTGCCTGACCAGCCTGAAAACGCCCAAGAGATATTCGGGAATAAAAAAGCTGACGAACATTATTTCATAACGATACAAACTTCCGGTAACGCTGTCATCAATAATGTTTAAAATGCCCAACTTGCGCAGTTTTGAACTTTTTTTAAAGTATGAAACCGCTTCTTTTACATGGGTCATAAAACTATTGTTGTATGCGCCCTTGTGCTTTAGAGGAACTTCATAAAACGTAAAGGTAACGCAAATTAGGACAATATACGACACTATCGACGCCATATAACAAGCACGATATGAAAAATAATATGCGATAAAGCCGGATAAAAGCGCTGATGTGCCAGTTGAAAAACCATTAAAACTGCGCCCTCTGGAAAAATATTTTTTAAAATCTTTATTGCCTAAATATTTTGAGCTTTCATAAACAATCGCCTCATCTGTTCCGCTGAACAACGCGCGGCCAATGCCGTGGCAAAAAGAGCCGACGCACAGAAGATATATAGGATTAAGCGGAGCATAGCTCGCGGATAGGTAAAACACTACGGAAAAAAGATTGAAGAAACCTCCCAGTATCATTGTTTTTCTACGACCGATAATGTCAGAAAATATTCCTATCGGAATTTCTGAAACAGTGGTTGAAAGAAACATTATGGAAAACACCAATGACGATAAAGCATAAGAGTTTAAGAGGCTCTCAAAATATAAAACTATAATCAATATATGCGGGGCAAAGCCCAGCACTCCCATGTAGCCTGCATAGGTCTTAAAATTATGCTTAACCTTTTTTCTTATTTGATGCACTTAAATTACTTTCTCTTATTTTCAAGGTTCAGCAATTTTTCTTTCATATCCATCCCGCCGGCGTAGCCGACAAGTTTCCCATCGGTTCCGATAATCCTGTGGCAGGGAATGACTATAGGAAGCGGATTTTTATTATTGGCGTTTCCAACGGCTCTATACCCCTTCGGGCTGTTTACCTTAACCGCTATGTCCTTGTAAGAAGCCGTTTCACCGTACGGTATGGAACAAAGGGCATTCCAGACTTTTTTCATAAACTCCGTGCCTTCGGGTCTGAGAGGAAGATTAAACTCGACCAAATCTCCGCTGAAATAAGCTTTTAACTGTCTTCCAGCTTCTTTGATAACATCGCTTTCAAAAACTTTTACATTTCGCGGAAAAGTTTCGGGGGTTAGATATATGTTCGTTATATACCCATCCTCCTCGCCTATTCCGATTTTGCCTATCGAAGTGTTATACGCGTAAAAATTCATCATTGTCCTTCTCCTCTGCTGTCTAAAGCATATAATAACGGCATAAACATAGCAAACAGATTTTGAAAACGTTCAACAACAGCGGCGGTAATTATTTCGGGTTGTATTTTATCTTTGAAAGATTATATTAATTATATCTAAAATACTGGAGAAAAAAAATGGATAAAAAAGAACCTTACATCAAAGTTACCAAAGACGGACCATACCTTGTTTACGGCATTAGCAGTCTGGCTGAAAAGATTATTTTAACTGATGAAAGAGGCGTTTCGGTAAAATACGGTGACGGAAAAACTTTTGAGATAAAAGGCGACACAATAGCTTTATGCCGCTGCGGAAAATCTAAAAACGCGCCTTTCTGCGATGGCTCGCACGCCGGTGATAATTTTAACGGAACGGAAACCGCAAGTTTTGAACCTATCCTAAAAGGCGCGGAAAAATGGTCTGGACCCAATTTTGACTTGATGGACAATCCAAAATACTGCGCTTTTGCCCGTTTTTGCGACGACCATGGGCAAATATGGAATTTAATCGGCATTGGCGCCGAAAAAACCGACAGATGGGCTATTCAGGAATCTTGGGACTGCCCGGCGGGAAGACTGCAGGTATTTAACAAAAAAGGCGAAGTGGTTGACAAGCCTTTGCCGAAAGAGATATTTACTCTGGAAGACAACGGCATGAAAATAAGCGGTCCGCTATGGGTAAGAGGCGGAATCAGGGTTGAAAGCGAAGATGGAAAAAGTTATGAAGTCAGAAACCGTCAGACCCTTTGCAGGTGCGGAGCATCCAGCAACAAGCCTTTCTGCAACGGAGCGCACGCTTCTCTAAAATGGAAAGCAACAACGCCTAAATAACTAAAAAGCTCTCAATTGAGAGCTTTTTTATTCTTCATCATAAGCTTCCATAGCTATCGGCAGGCTTGATATTACCTGGTTTCCAACCGCCGGCAGACCGACAAGGATTACGCTGATAATCTCGTCTCTTGTCGCACCGAGTTTTTTCGAAAACTTTACATGAAAAGGAATTCCATTTTCCAGACATACCGCCGCCAAGACAGAAAGATATGCCAAATGTTCTGGGGTCAAGCCGGCTTGCCCTATCCAGACCCTGAACCATTTCCATCCACGCTTTTTGAAGTTCCGGCGCTTCTTTAATAAAAGCCTCGAAAGATTTACTTATGCTCATTATTTTTTCCTCGCTTACTAAACTGTTTTCATTAGTATATACTACATAATACTATTGCCTTTATCAATTATTTTATCTATCCTGTTATCTATGTAATCAATTAGGTAAAATAAAAAATGTTATATCTTATAGTTTTTGCGTTTAGCGCAATTTCAGTGTCTTTTCTTTGTTCTATATGGGAAGCGGTTCTTTTATCCGCAACGCCCAGCTATATCGCTTCTTTAGAAGATAAAAACCCCAGACTTTTTAAAAGAATTACCTACTATAAGCAAAACATAGATACTCCTCTGGCGGCAATCTTAACCTTAAACACTGTCGCTCATACGGTCGGCGCGGCAGGCGTCGGAGCGGAAGTCGCCGATATGTACGGAAGCCAGTATCTGGGAATAGCCTCAGGCATAATGACAATAGCGATTTTAATTTTATCCGAGATATTGCCAAAAACCATCGGCACTTCATATTGGAAAAACTTCCTGCCTTTTACTGTTGGTTCGCTGAGAGTTATAGTTTTTATTCTTAGACCTTTTCTTTATATCTCCGAGTTTATGACTAAATGGCTTGGAAAAACCGAAACATCCGATGTCAGCAATGAGCTTAAAGCCCTCGCGAAAATCGGCAAAGATGAAAAAGTCATCGATGACAACAAATACCGCATGATTATCAATATAATGAACCTGCATGAAGTCAGAGTTCAGGATATTATGACGCCGCGCACTGTTGTTCATTATGTTAAACCAGGAATGACTATAAAAGAGTTTGATAAATTTGCGGAAAAATCTCCTTTCTCAAGATTTCCCGTAATTGATGAAGAAAAAGACATATATTTAGGATATATCCACCGACAAAATACATATAATGCAGATGACAGCGAGCTTATTGACAGCCACGTATCGGAGATGTATACGGCATTCAACACTCTTAGGCTGGAAAATCTGCTTTCCGAAATGCTTGAAAAACACTTCCACATGGCGATTGTTTTTGACGAATATGGAGCCTGGGACGGTATTGTTACAATGGAAGATATTATTGAGACAATTCTGGGCAAAGAAATTATGGATGAAAGCGACACAGTCGCAGATATGCAGCTATATGCAAAAATGAAATGGAAAAACAGCCAGAAAAAAATTGAGAGCAATAAATAAGAAGGATAGAAAATAACAAAGTCTGCTTTTAAAACCTATTCCATAAATCAGAATGCCAATTATAACCTATCATTAATGCCTCAATGGCGCCCTCTTTGCAATTTGGTGTTTTTTCACAGAAGAAAATATATAACCGCTCCTTTTTATCTTTACATACACAGTTTTCAAAATCAGAAGAACAGCAATGAGTCCTAAATCGACTATTTATATCAATTGTTTTTCCAATATAGTTAGGAGTTAGCATTTCCAACCCTTTATCCGTAAACAACATATAACAACCAATCACACTTTCAGGTTTTTTATCTATTACCCACCCATATGTCGATTTTATATGTCTGCAATATCTCCAATCTGGACTTACAACATCTTTTTTCTTTTCTACATCAACCAGTTGGTTATAATCTTCTTTAGATAGAATCTCTCCAATTTTATTGAAAGTAAAAATTCCAACGTGAGTTTTTACTATTATTTTGTCACTACCATCATTATTATTAATTCTTCTAATCATTATAATTTCCAATAATTGCTATTATCTTAAATCCTTTATAATCTTTGCGATTTTTTCAAATTTACCAAGAATGTCTTTATCCCCCTCTTTTCTTGTAGAGTGTATTTGAGTGAAAAATATTTTTGCCATTTCTATTCTAAAGTTATCTTTCATATCATAATGATTATTTTTATCTGGATTAATGTCCCCTAAATATGGATTAATTGATAAGATAGCATTTCGTAAATCTTTAAACTTAAATGCTCTATCTCTATATTTCTGCTCTAGACGGGCAAAAAACAATACTGGAAAAAAAGCAACCAACGTGTATGATATTTTTAACAAGGCTCCACCAAATGTTATATTATTTGGAATGATGGACAATTTAGAAAAGTCTATTTCTTTTGGCGCAACAAATAGAAATGATATATTTTCGGCAAAACTGCAAAATATCGTAAGCGCTATTGGAAGTAATATTAAAACAAGCGCAAAAAACATTGCATAATTAGTGTATTTCAAGTAAATGTCCGCCTTTTTTTCGTTAACATCGGCAATCTCTTCATAATGTTTAGCTTTTTCTTTTGTCGTATATTTAGCGGAGAACTCCTTTGCATCATCAACAAGGCTTTGAACATCCTCAACCATAACTTTAACATTCTCACGTAATTCCTCTACACGCACTTTATTATACTCAATATCCTTAAAGTATTCCTCATAATTATTTTTGAAATCTGCAAGCTCATTCTTCAAGTCATTTTGATGTCTTTCAGAGTCTTCTTTATACGTCTTAATTACATCATCAAATTTTGAGTTTAAAAGAATTTCATCCTTAGTTGGATACCTTGCAACTATTGTGTTGATAGCTGATAAATTAGATAAAATATTCAGAACGACATTAGCAAGATTAGTGCCATTGAAAGCTACAAGTTGTGCATTTATATTCCTAATATAAACGTCTATTGAATTTAAATCATTAGAATTAACCAAGAAAACATTACTTCTATCAAAAGTGGTTTTTATACTAATGACGTATTCTAATATAGTTTTTAACTCTATATTCTCTGGTTTATCTAGCAATTCTTTTTTTGTATCTATTAATTTTTTTAATTCAATTATAGTATTTTGAAAACTGTGATTATTATAAATATCTATCTTCATTTTAAATTTCTCCTATATTCAAGACGCCATCAACATTTCCTTCTGATGGTATCTTTGAAATAATAAATATTCATCCAAAATTTCTTTCGCAGGAAAGTCTATTGCTAGAAAAGCTTTTTCATTTCTATTTATCATAATAATTTGATATATAACTTCTACAAAGTCAAATATAAAATAAATAAATTAAGACACTGTTGGTTGTGGAGATCTTTACTTAACAGTAAGTTCTGTAATTTTCATTGCTTGCCATTTGTAATATATTAATCCCAATAAAATAAGTTTGCATTCTTGCTTTAGTTGATTTATGGTTATAACTATGAAAAGAAAATTGTTCATTTTTTTAGTGTTTATTTTTTATCTGGTCGCGCAAAGCGCGGTCATTGAGCATGTCTATGGATCAAAACATTTACAAACCAGTCATTCCTGCACTCAGTGCGTATTCCTAAACCAGACCAGCGGAGCGGATGTTCCGCAAATCGCCGCATTTGACATTCCTGAGCTTCAAACATTTTATACGCAAAATCAATATATTGATTTTGTTTTGTCCCCGCTCCTTTTTGCATATTTCAGTCAAGCGCCTCCTTATATCGAATTTATTTAATCTATTTTTCGGCATGCCCCTTTAAGGGTGCTTATGTGTAATTAATTCGATAAGGAAAAAACATGTTTTATAACAAATTATATATTGGAACGGCTCTGTGCCTTCTCATGTCTACAACCGCAGCATTCGCGGCGGATACTTCCATTGACGCGCGCATTGCCGCATTGGAGGCTAAAATCAAAAATCTGGAAACAACGTCAATCCAAAACGCTGCTCCGCCATCCAACGCTATGTCAGTTTTTAATCCATCCATGAATATCATACTAAACGGCAGATACGGCTATTTTTCAAAAGACCAGGACGGCATTCCCGGTTTTCAGATTGGCGAAGAAGGTATGCGCGGCGACCGCGGAATATCCGTGGGAGAGTCAGAGCTAAACTTCGGCGCCAATGTGGATGATAAAATCTATGCCGCATTAACCGCAGCTATCGTAAGCGAAGACGGCGAAGATATAATTGAGCTTGAGGAGGCATACATCCAAAGTTTGGGGCTGCCTTACGGAGTGACTCTTACAGGCGGACGCTTGTTTCCAACTTTCGGCTATTTGAATGAAAAACATAAACATACCGACGATTTTGTCGACCGCCCTTTGCCATACCGAGCTTATTTAAATGGCGGATTTTCAGATGACGGCGTTCAAGCGGCGATTGTTCTACCCACTGATTTTTATAGCGAAATCGGCGGCGGCGTTTTCCGTGGACGCGGCTTTCCAGCTGCTTCCGAAGGAAATGACGCGGGATTGTTTACCGCTTACGCCCGTATCGGCGGAGATATAGGCGTTGGACACGCATGGCGCTTAGGCGGATCTTATCTGCATGCCAAAAGCAATCATGACGGCAGAGAAGACGAGGAATTTGCTTTCACTGGAAAAGATGACATTTACGGTATTGACGCAAAATATACCTATTCTCCAAACGGCAACAACAAGGAACAGGAACTGACTTTACAGGCTGAGTATCTTTTCCGCAGAGAAAAAGGCGTGTATGACGATGGCGCTGTTGCTGCAAAATTTAATTCAAACACATCCGGGTTTTACACCCAGGCTGTTTATAAGTTTATGACCCAATGGCGCGTTGGATATAGATATGCGTTTTTAGACGCAGCCAAAACACCCGCGGACTTTGTCGGCACGGCTTTAGATTCAGAAGGACATGATCCGCAGACGCACAGTTTGATGGCAGAGTACGATACCAGCGAATTTGGACGCTTCAGGCTGCAATACAACTACGATTTGACTTACGACAAGCCGGACAACCAAATCATACTGCAATACACCGTCAGCTTCGGCGCTCATGGCGCTCATGGTTTCTAAAGGAGATTAAACATGAAGAAATATATTTTTACTACAGTGTTGTTTTTAATGTTTCAGCCATTTTACGCGCGCGCAGAAATCAACATTTTTGCCTGCGAAACAGAATGGGCGGCTTTGGCAGAAGAACTAGGCGGAGATAAAGTTTCTGTTTTTTCCGCTACAACGGCATTGCAGGATCCGCACACTATAGCGGCACGCCCAAGCTTGATTTCAAAAATCAGAAATGCAGATATGCTTGTTTGTTCCGGCGGCGGATTAGAAGCCGGATGGCTGCCAATTCTTTTGCAAAAAGCGGGAAAAACATCGATTCAAGCGAACGGTGACGCCTCCATAATAGCCGTGGATTATGTCCGCCGGCTCGAAGTGCCGAAACAAGTCGACCGCAGCATGGGCGACGTTCACCCGGACGGCAACCCGCACGTTCATTTAAACCCGAATAATCTATTGGTTGTTTCTGATATTATTTCAGAAAAGCTAATCGCACAGGATACGGAAAATAAGGCTTTTTATGAATCGCGCCTCAACTCTTTCAAAGAAAAAATGACCGCAAAAATCAAAGCGTGGGAAAAACAAGCGGCTCCGCTTAAAAACACTGCCGTTATAGCCAATCATAAAAATATGAGCTATTTATTTGACTGGCTGGGCATGAATGCCGTTGAAAATCTTGAGCCGAAACCTGGAGTTCCTCCAACATCAAAACATTTGTCAGAACTGGTCAATACGGTAAAAAACAAAGATGTCAAATTAATCGTTTATGCGCCTTATGAAAGCAAAAAACCGGCAAATTGGCTGTCAAATGAAACAGATGTACCAGCGGCGCAGCTGCCATATACTGTCGGCGGCAATAATACGTCCGATTTGTTTCAATTGTTTGACGAAACCATAAAAATTATGCTGGATAAAAAGGAGAAATAAGATGTTTTCCGAACTTGGCATTTTATTGCCGGCGTTGACGGCTGGATTGCTGATGATGATTATACACGTGCCGCTGGGACAAGAAGTTCTGCGTCGAGGTATCATTTTTATCGATTTGTCGTTGGCTCAGTTAGCGGCGATGGGAGCCGTGTTCGCGGGTTTGTTCGGGCTTGGGTTTATTGAGACCCAAGCCTGCGCACTGGTTTTCGCACTGCTTGGCGGCGTCTTTTTCAAGTATGTCGAACACAATTATCAATCAATCGGCGAAGCTGTTATCGGCTGCGCGTTTGTTTTATCCGCAACGCTGGTGCTGCTGGCAATGTCTGGAAACCCTCACGGAGACGAACATATCAACGATATTCTGTCTGGACAGCTTTTGTTTACAAGCTGGGAGCGGATTTTATTCGCTGGAAGTATTTTTATTATTGCGGCGGTTTTAGTTTATCGTTGGCCGGATATTTTTCTTAAAAAATATTTTTACCCCGTGATTGCCGTTGTAATTACTACGTCAGTTCAGGTCTGCGGCGTATATTTGGTTTTTGCCTCGCTGATTTTTCCAGCGGTCGGAACATATTATATCGAGAATCATCAAAGACGCAGATTATTGGAATATTTGGGCGAAAGCGCGGGCTTTATAGGCGGTTTGCTGCTGTCGTTTTATTTCGACCTGTCAACAGGTCCCGCCATTGTTTGGGCAATAGCGGCGGCTATGCTGATAATATTTATCATCAGTTCCATTAAAAAAACATATAAAAACACATAGATTATTAAAAAGCCCCGCGAATTGCGGGGCTTAATTTGATGGGCAAAACTTTTTATATTGGCTGCCCTGTTTGATTCCAATCGTCTTGTCTGCGCGATGGGTTTGCTTTTGCCGCTTCGTCTATAGCTTTCCACTGAGCAAGAAGTTCTTTCATATACATCAATGGCACCATATTGTGTATATCTGATCCGCCCTTTAACGGTTCTGAGTGCGTTTCAACATATACAGCACCGAGAAGTCCTGTTGAAAGAGCCGCGCGGGTTATGATAGGCGCAAGGAACGCGTCTCCGCCCGAGCTTGTACCCATACCGCCGGGCTTCTGCACCGAGTGAGTAGCGTCGCACATAATCGGATAGCCGGTTTCAGCCATCTCAACATAGTTGCGGATATCAACGATAAGATCGCCATAGCCGAAGCTTACGCCGCGGTCTGTCAAAATCAGGTTTTTATTGCCGTTTGCCTCATATTTGCCAATAACATTTTTCATATCGCCTGCCGCCATCATCTGCATTTTCTTAAGACTGCACACTTTGCCGGTTTTAGCGATTGCGACAGAAAGGTCTGTCTGGCGGATAAGGAATGCCGGCTGTTGTATTATATCAACATAAGGCGCTACAATAGCAGCCTGCTCCTCATTATGAACGTCAGTCATAATAGGGCATCCGAAAGTTTTTTTAATCTCTTCAAAAACTGGAAGAGCATATTCAAGACCAACGCCGCGCGCACCGGTAACAGAATTACGGTTTGCTTTGTCATAGCTGTTTTTGAAAATAAAATTTATTTTGAGCTTTTCGCAGATTTTAACAAGATGTTCAGCCGTTTTAAGACTCAAATCACGATCCTGCATCTGGCATTGTCCGGCAACAAGTGTGAACGGAAGATCGTTGCCAATTTCAAATCCACCGACTTTTATACGTTTTATAGGTTGCGCCATAACATTTCCTTTCTTCGTTAAGCTCTTTGTTTTTAATCTTAAAACATCGTAATATAAATCAAAAAAAACTCAAGCTATTTTATTTAGTTTTCACAGTCTTTTACTAATTAATCGGGCAAGAATTGGGCTTAAGGAAACTGCCAAAATCAGCCGGCAAGTCTGCATAGCCATAATAAAAGGCATATTTACAGGACTTGAAGCGGCAATAATAGCCACAGAATCAAGACCTCCCGGGCTGGTGGCTAAATACGCCGTCAAAGGGTCAATATCGGCAAAATATACCAATAAAACGGCAACCACGGCGCAAACCATCACCAATGCGATAATTGACAATAAGACTTTGGGAAAAACTTTATAAACATACATTATGACCTGCCGAGTGAACCTAAGCCCGATGTTCCATCCGACAATAGTATAGCTTATGGCAAGCAGCCAATATGGAAGCTCCAGCTTATATCCGCTGGTATTTTGCAAGAAAATGCCAAAAATCAAAGGAAGCATAATCGAGCCGGCAGGGATTTTAAACCAGCCCGTTAATACGGCGCCGCAAGCGGCTAAGGTTATGGTCAGCGCAAAATTATACCAGTTTATGGTCGGAAACCATGGGATTTCCGGGACTGGAATTCCGCTGTCCTCTATCCACAACCAGGATACCAGCGAAGCTAAAAGCGTCATAAACACCACCCGCATATACTGCATAAAGGCAACAAGCCGCATATCCGCGCCAAAATCTTCAGACATTATGGTCATAGCGGTAGCACCGCCGGGAGATATGCCCCATATAGCGGTAGAACCGGGAAGAATTTTCTTTTTAGCCATTATAAAGCCGATAAATGCGGCGCCGATAATAGCCGAGAGAACGCCGATTATAAAGAACAGCCAGGAACTTTTTAACTCATCAACAATGTTCAGCGGGATTCTGGCGGCAATCATGCAGCCGATTATGCCTTGGGAAAACCTGAAAACCGCGGGATGAATTCTGCCTTCCATATTTTTATATGAAAAAACGATACCGGCAAATATTGCGCCAAGCATAACGGCGGCAGGAATATGAGCCAGTTTAAGCAACGCAGATATAACTACTGACGATAAAATTAAAAAAGACCATTTTGAAATGATTTGACGCGGCATGTTGACTTGTTCTCGTTAAATTTTATGAGATTGTACTCATTATAAACAAATTGTCCAATTTTAAAAATTTATTTTACAGACTTTTCTAGGAATGGTTTGCTATAAGTTTAATATTGCAATTAATCTGCATGCATATTATACTAAAAGTGTTAAAAAGCATTATTTTATCTGACATTTTGTATGCATATTATTGCGCAGGGTTAATAATGCTTTCTGTTTTTTGAATTCAAATAAATCACAATAATTTAAATACTAAAAACTCAAAGCTATGAAAAACGTGTTTGCAATCATCAGGGAAAAACGTGAAGAACGCAGAAAATTGAACGCTATTGCCGGAATAGCCGCCTACAAGCAGAACACTGCGGACGCTCAAAGCAGGTACCAAGACCTTCTTTTTAGCGGAGTTGGCGAGTATGAAGCAAAAAAGCAGGCTGGTTTTCCAGAGGCGGCATTGCTTCTCAAAGGTAAGTTTGATGTTCTGCACAAAAGAGATTTTGTTCGCGAACTCAAACGTATAATCGATGAACCCATTAACGAAAGGCTTATTTCGCTTTGCGAATGGGGGTGGCTTTATGAAGGATATGTGTTCGATTTAGAAACGCGAAGACTATACTTCAACCCGAAAATGCGCAGCAGCAACAGCTACTATTTTCGCCACTGGAGAAGCTCTCCTTCGGCATACGCTCCGAGTCTCGGTTGTGCCTATTATTGTTATCTTACAATAAACAACGAGACAAAAGAGCTGTCGGAGGCGGTTTTTAAGTACAGCTACCGCTATCAAGATGATGAGACCACAGCCAGAACCCGTACTGGAAGAAGCCTTCAAACTCTGACTTGGAACGGAGTACTCAGAAATCTCAACGCCATCGGCGCAGAGATTGGATACATATCCAAAAGAGTAGAGAAAAATGAGGCTCTTTTAGAAAAATGTAAGCTCGAAAAAGAGGCTGAAAATCTCAGAATTGAGAAAGAGATTTCCAGACTTGCCAAGGCAATCGATGAAAAAGGAATATCCGAGAAAGAAAAAATGCTCTTTTAGAAGCAGAAAGAGAAGTTCTCATCGCAGAATTCTGCGGTACTCCGAATGCATCGCGTCTTCGAGAAAGACAGGCAGACATCCTGAGCGATATTCTTTTGTGTCCCTTGTAATGTGACGCGTATTAACCCTTTAAAAACAAGCTCATCAGAAATGATGAGCTTGTTTTTTTGTATCATGGTCAGGAAGGTTCTGATTAGACAGAAATCAATCAAAAAATCTCTTGAAATTTACATATATGCAAGCTATGTTAAATTTATAAAAAATAGTTTTGTCAATTTAATAGGGAGATTATAATGACAAATGGTATAAGAAGAATAGATATTTCCAAGAATGAAGAAGATGCTAAAAACTTTTCTAAATTCAATAGCTCTCTACAAGGAGAAGATAACTATTTAGCAACTCACATGTATGAAACTCAAGGTTCTCAAGTTTATATATACAGCAAAGAGAGAAAAACTCATAGCGATGATAACGAACTATTAGCCTACATAGTTAAAGGCGATGATTTTTTATGCTTTAAAATGCAAGAAAAAGAACATATTGCATCTCTTTCCCCCTCAACCTATATTACCTCTGTGGGACTTGAAGGCGGCGATACATATAAATCAAAATCAGATATGAGAAATGATGGCGATACTTTATCTCGCGCTGCTAGCGTCCTTAAAGAAAACAACCCAAGATATTATGAAGTATTTAATAAATATATTCCGGGCAGCTGGGCTGAAATAGAAGGGCAAATAAAAAGTGATGAAAAGGCAACTGCCGATACAATACAAAAAAAGAAAATGGAAGAATTCTTGGGTAGATTTT
Organism: Lactobacillaceae bacterium; assembly: GCA_031271345.1. Classification (GTDB taxonomy): domain Bacteria; phylum Pseudomonadota; class Alphaproteobacteria; order RF32; family CAG-239; genus JAQWBS01. The sequence continues at coordinate 235,732 of JAISVX010000003.1, read as the reverse complement.
AACTGATTTTCTTTCATCTATATATCAAATCGGTGTTTTTATAAAACAGGTACTGTATAGAAATGGCGGGTAATTGCTCAAAATAGGATTGTTTTAGAGGTATACCAGAGTCACTTCACACACAAACCCCACTGTCTGCGCGAGTTTGCACGATAAAACGCCACTTGGATACCAAGTGGCGTTTATTGGTGGTGCACTATCCTGTTGCACAAAACCCCATACAACAATGCCTAATAACAGGGATTATACAGGGAAATTATGCAATTCTAAAAGACTATCTGTCCTCTAACTATGGCTCAAAGTATACCTTCTAGCCCCAAAATATCAATAAGACCCGAAAAATAACAGGGAATTTTAAAAGCCGTATCAGGGAAGTTATTCAGGCTTTAGGGAAAGAACAGGATATAGCACTACTCTATTTAAGATTGATTTTTAGGATTGTTTTATTATAATGAGTTTCAAATTAGATTAGCATGAATGAAAAGGATATGCGTGTTATGGAAGTCCAAAATGAAATAGATTTAGAGATTCAAGAAAACTTAGATGATATAAAAGGTAATATTAAGGTTAACACTCAAATATTAGTTAACCCATCTGATTGGACTGTTGAAACTATACTATCCTTGTTGCGTAATGGTAGAATTAATATCAATCCTGCATTTCAGCGCCGATCTGCGTGGGATGTGTACCGTAAAAGTGCTTTTATAGAATCTATATTGCTCAACTACCCTTTGCCACAAATAATACTGGCTGAAGACAAAGAAAGCAAAAAGTTCATAGTGGTTGATGGTAAACAACGACTATTGACCTTATTACAGTTTTCAGAAACACAAACTAACCCTACTAATCAAGATCAAGTATATGAACGGTTTAAACTAAGAAACCTAGAAAGATTAAAGGAGCTTGAGGGTAAATTTTATACTGATATACAGGATGACCTTGACCTTCAAAGCTATGCTAGTAATTTTAATGATTTTACAATTAGGACAATTGTGTTAAAGCAGTGGGATAATGATGCCTTATATGATATGTTTTTGAGAATAAACCAAGGTTCTGTCGTATTGTCTCCTCAAGAATTACGACAAGCATTGTTTCCAGGTGATTTTACCACCTTTATTGAGCAAGAATCGTCTAGCAGTAAAGCAATTCGCCAAATATATGACACTGACGCACCTGACCCAAGAATGCGTGATGCTGAGTTGTTGTTGCGTTTTTTTGCTGTAAAAAATAGGTTAGGAGTTAATTACAATGGTGACCTTAAAGACTTATTAGATGGAACGTCTAAATACTTTAATGAAAATTGGGATAATGAAAACAATAAATTAAAACAACAATTATCTGATTTTGAAGAAGGATATAGTTTTGCGTTGTCTGCATTTGGAAAGGAAATGTTCCCATTCTACAGATTTGATAATGACACCCAAATCCGTAGATTTAATAGGGCTATTTTTGACTTTATAATGTATTATTTCTCAAATCCCGACATTGTAAAAACCATTAAAAATACTCATAACCATCAAGAATTACTACAAAATGAATTTAAAAATCTTTTTAAGGATAATGATTTATCATCTGCCGTTATATCTAGCACAAAATCCAAATGGGCATTTTCAAAGAGATTATCTAAATGGGCTGAAGCATTATCAAGAATAACTAATACTCAAATTGGATCACCATTATGAATTCAAAGTATTTCAAGTTATTAGAAACTGAAATAAATGGTCTAATAAAAGGCCTGCTGCCAACTGATGCACAAATGAATGATCCTGCCTATGACGATTCGAATTGGCAACAACAAATAAAAAGTTTTATACTATTGTCACATGCAGCATTTGAGCATTATTTTGAAGAGTTGGCTTTCTCAAAATGTGATGAGGCTTTGAATGAGTATCTAAATAGTGGCACTATTACTAATATACTTCTGTCTCTGATACTGACTTATAAAATAAATTGGTACACAGAAGAAAATGCAATAGACCCACCGAAAGGTTATCAAAAAATTAGGTCTATGTTTAAGAAAAAGTATATTGGTAAAGACAGTTCTAAAAACCTATGTCTTGCAACAGAGAAATCAATAAAAGATACCTTGGGCGAGATTAAGAAACTATATTTATCGGAAGTAATAGATAAAAATCTAGGATGTAAAAAAAATAATGTATCAAATCTCTTTCTTCCATTATTTTCAGACGCAAGCATAATAAAGCTCAATGATACTTTGTTTAACAATATAAACTCATTTGGGACAGTTCGAGGAAACTATGCACATAAATGTAGTGTTTTTTTTGCTAGTATACCTGTTGGTTATATGCCTACAGCTACTGTGGAGTCAGCAAAAGTATGGCGTGAAAAAATTAAGTTATTTATAGAGAATCCAGGAGTATTCTGCCTCAAGGACTTTGATGAGCTTATTGTTAGTCTAAAATAGTTTTAGTTGTAAATCAGATAAAAAGGATATTCATGCAATTGGCTTGGAGAGAATAGAACTTTGATAAAACAAGAAAAGCCCAAAACATCTCTTGGTCAAGAGCGCATGATATAGGGCTCACTCGGCGAAATAGGCGCTGTATAGAAATGGTATAGCGCCTAATATTTTACTTACGGCATGAGTAACATTCCCCAAAATTCATACTGTTTGAGCCACCATATGATGAAAATTCTTTAGCGGGCTTTATTTCACCACATAATTTGCACTTAACCCATCGAATATCAAAACTATCTCGGATCTGGTAATTATTCTGCTCAAATGGTTTATCCTTTACTTGCTCATATCCTGAAATATGTTTTTCTTTTGCTGCAACAGATTTTACTTCTCTTTTTTCATTGTAGGACCAATCTGGTATTTCATATTGCACAACTTGTTGTTGGTTTACGGCTTTTCTCTCTTCTTCGTACTTTTTTTGACGCTCAAGGCTTTCTTTATATGCCTTTTCGCTTTGGCTGATTATCTGAGGATATACTTCTTTTATTTTTGGGTTGTAAATCCAGTATTTATCCGGCTTATCAGATAATAAATATTCTTTAAATGCTTTGGTGTTCATGCTTTGAATTCTATCGGTATCATTAGCGAAATCCAATACTAGTGTTGCCATATCTTTATGTTTTGATACGGTGCTTGTCTTACATATGGTATCGGGAGGTCTAACCTTTATGGCTATTTTTCTATCCATGTAGGTTAATTCCAGTGCTTGGATATGATTTTTGTCGTCACAGCACAACTCTACGTTCTTAAATAAAATGTGCTGTCCTTCGGAAACTGTTAGCTTATTTGTGGTATTAGAGTTTTCTCTAATGATTTTTGTATGAGTGCCTACATTAGTTTCATTCAGTATTGAATTATATGGTAGATTATATGAAACAACCAGTGCCGGAACATAAAAAGGGGTATCTGTCTCTAATGCTTGTTGAATATGGGCATATAAACCTGAGATATAGGAAAGAACATCGTCACAGGCATCTTTGGTATGGGAAAAGTGATGAATTCTAACATCCCCCATTTTAGCCATAAAATCTCCTTTGCAATTAGGGCATTTGCATTGACATTTCAGACCACGCTCACTCTCGTAGTCTAAATCTTCAATCATAACTGCTTTGCCATCTCGTATAGCAAACGGATTTCTAACATCTTCCACCATATCACTCCAGCTTATTTCTCTTATATAATAGGATTTATTAGCCAATTATTCAAGAGTAGTGACTCGGCGAATATGGGCATTGTATAGAAATGGGGTGGATTTGGGCAAGATTGGCTCTAAAGTGGGGTATACCAGAGTCACTTCACACACAAACCCCTCGGACTGTGCGAGTTTGCACGATAAAACGCCACTTGGATACCAAGTGGCGTTTATTGGTGGACCCTGCAAGATTACTCTCCTAACGTCGAGTTGCATCGTCGTTACAAGAGCGGCGATACTTCCGTCTCGCCTGCTCCCAGCTGTCAAACTTGCTTCCCCGCAAGTTTGAGAAGTTACATAATTCACCAATAAAATAACCGCTCCTAAAGGAGCGGTTATTTTATTGGTGGACCCTGCAAGACTCGAACTTGCGACCAGACCGTTATGAGCGGCCTGCTCTAACCAACTGAGCTAAGGGTCCGTACCCGACAGAACAGAAATTATGATAATTATAGCGAATAGTCAAGGATTTTTTTCTACAAAAAATGAATTCTATAAGCATATACACAAACACAACCATGAGCAGCTCACCCTGCACAGGTACCGCCTGCTAGTTATCCAAGAAGCTTCGAAGTTTGCGGGAGCGGCTTGGGTGCTTTAATTTACGCAAAGCTTTTGCTTCAATCTGACGAATACGCTCGCGGGTAACGGAAAACTGCTGACCAACTTCTTCCAATGTGTGGTCGGTATTCATGCCGATGCCAAAACGCATGCGGAGAACCCTTTCTTCTCTTGGAGTTAATGTTGATAAGATTTTTGTGCATGTCTCTTTCAAGTTAGAATGAATTGCGCTGTCTACAGGCTGTAAAGCTCCTTCGTCAGCGATAAAATCTCCCAGTGATGAATCTTCTTCATCGCCTACCGGGGCTTCCAAGCTGACTGGCTCTTTGGCAATTTTCATAACTTTACGAACTTTTTCAAGCGGCATAGAAAGTCTTTCTGCAAGCTCTTCAGGAATTGGCTCCCTGCCCATTTCAGACAACATCTGACGGGAAGTTCTCACCAGTTTATTGATTGTTTCAATCATGTGTACGGGAATACGTATTGTGCGTGCCTGGTCGGCAATCGAACGGGTAATCGCCTGTCTAATCCACCATGTCGCATAAGTGGAAAACTTATAACCGCGGCGGTATTCAAACTTATCTACGGCTTTCATCAAACCGATGTTGCCTTCCTGAATTAAATCCAAAAACTGCAAACCGCGGTTGGTATATTTTTTGGCAATAGAGATAACCAAACGCAGATTGGCTTCAATCATCTCTTTCTTTGCGCGTTCCGCCTCGCGCTCGCCTTTTTTGATGGTCTCAACCATGCGGCGGTATTCGCTGATTGGAAGTCCGCATTCATACGCCATATCCGCGATATTTTCTCTTAATGCCTGAACTTCTTTACCGTGTCTTTCTGCAAAACATGCCCAGTTTTTATCCTTTTTAGACATGTTTTCCAGCCATTTTGGATCCAGTTCGGATTTTTGGTATGCGCCTAAAAAATCTTCGCGCTTAATTTTGCATGAGGTCGCATATCTAAGAAGCTTTCCTTCAAAACCCATCAAGCGTTTGTTTATCTCGTTCAGCTGCTCAACCAGCTGCTGGACTCTGACAGTGTTAAGCTGGATTGAACTCATCAAATCAACTAATTCTTTTTTAATTTGAAGATATTTTTTTTCAACATTAGGAGCGACTTCTTTACCTGAAAGTATTGCTTCTACGCGTTGTTTTTGAATTTTCTTTAAAGTGTCATAATACCCGGAGATTTTTGTCAGTATTTCTAAAACCGGCTCCAGCAAAGCCTGCTCCATAGCTGATATTGAAGCTACGCTTCTGCTGCCGGAACCTTCTTCATCATCGTCTCCTTCGCCGGTCTCGCTGCCCTCGGCGCCTTCGGCTAGCTCTTCTTCCTCGTCCTCCGGCTCTTCGCCGCCGTCATTGGCTATTTCTATATCGCTGTCTAAATCGTCGTCGATAACGTCCAAATCTTCTTCTTTAACCAGTTCTGCCGCAACTTTTTCAAAATCTTCAACCGAATCTTCCTCGTCTTCAAAGCTTATGGCTTCTTCATCCGCGCCATACATCATTTCTAAATCAACAATATCGCGAAGCTGCATATTTCCGTCAAGAAGATCGTCTTTCCATTTTGCGATAGCTTTAATCGTCATCGGGCTTGCACACAAACCGTCAATCATAACAATTTTGCCTGCTTCAATACGTTTTGCAATCGCAATCTCGCCTTCGCGGGATAATAACTCGACTGTTCCCATTTCTTTAAGATACATGCGGACAGGGTCGTCATTGCGGCCTAAATCTTTCTCGTCAAAGTTGCCGGAATCATCATAGTCATCGTCTTCTTCAACAGCTTCTGCTTCAAAGTTATCAACATCTGTTTCTGAAATCAGGCTTATGCCCATATCAGAAATCTCCGCCATAATATCTTCGATTTGTTCGGAAGTCTCGCGCTCGGAAGGAAGTGCTTTATTTAGTTCTTCAACAGTGATAAAACCTCTTGATTTTCCTTTATCAATCAGCTTTTTAACTGCCGTTCCCAATGAATCAATCAGCGGAGTATCTCCACTTGTTCCGTCGTAGATTTCTTGATTTTCTAATTCAGACATGTCATTCCTTAAAAAAAGTACTTTTTTGTGCTAGCAAAACAATTCATATCTATTTATGAATTAATAACCATTTTGTCAATAGGTTAACGCGTTTTTTTGACAAAATTCATGTTTTTTTAATCTAAGCTTCATCATTTTCCATCAAAAGCAGTTCCCTTTCCTTTTTCAGGCTTGTATATTTTTCATATACATCATCGGGGAAATCTTCTGATTTATCAATAATTCTCTGGCACTCGCGCATTTCCGCATCGATGTGCTTGACCTGGGCTTCCAAAATAGTTGAATCTATATCTTTTCTTAATTTTACGATATACGGGTTTTGCTGCTTTAACATCTGAATCTCAAGCAGGCTGTTCAGCTCTTTTTCAAAGCCGCCGGCTTTTAACCTCGCAAGCAGTTCGCTGTGTTTTATATCATTATTTTCGATATAAATTTCTATAATTTTATTTATAAACTCTTTAATCCTCGAGTCTCTAATATCAAACATCAACAGCTTTTCTTCATACTCCGATAAAAGTTCGGGCATATAAATCACCGCGGAGACAACAAAATGCAGGCTTCTGTTGTCAATGCCCGGTCTGTTTATCTTTGGCTTGGTTTCTTTTTTATACGACTGCCTTTGACCATCTGCTGTGTTCTTATTGGTAAACTCGGCAAAAACCCTGTTTTTCATTTCGCGGTAATAATAGTTTCTTACGCTTTCATCGCCGATTTTTGCGACATCCGCCAAAACATTTTTCTCAAACAATGCTTTTTGTTCGGGAGTATTAATATCCACGCCGTCGACATTTTTCTTCCATATAATATCCGCCAATGGCTTGGTATCTTTAAGTATTTTCAGGAATTCATCCCTGCCTCTGGCTCTTAAAAAATCATCCGGGTCCATTTTATCGGGAAGAAACGCAAATTTTAGCGAATTTCCAGCTTTTAATATCGGCAAAACCCTGTCCGCAGAGCGGGTTGCCGCCCTTATGCCGGCACTGTCGCCGTCGAAACACAATGTCGGCTCCGGGCAAACCCTCCACGCAGCCATAATTTGGTCTTCGGTCAAGGCTGTTCCAAGAGGCGCGACTGCATTGGAAAAACCATATTTATCCAAGGCAATGACATCCATATAGCCTTCGCAAACAATAAGCTCTTTGCTTTCGTAACCCTTTTCCCTGGCATTGTGAAGATTATACAGGGTAAGTCTTTTATTGAACACCGGCGTTTCCGGAGAGTTGAGATATTTTGGCTGCCCTTCGCCCAAAATCCTTCCGCCAAAGGCGATTACCCTTCCCTGCTTATCCATTATCGGGATAATGACCCTGTCTCGAAAGAAGTCAAAAACTCTTCGGCTGGTATTATCCGATATAGAGGCTAAACCAAGCTCAATTATATCCGTTTCGGCAATGCCTTTTGAAATCAGCAAGGCTTTCAGACCGTTATTGCCCGGCGCATATCCCAATCTGAATTTTGCAATTATTTCATCATCAAGACCGCGGTTATAAAGATAGGTCTGAGCCTCTTTTCCCGCTGTCAGATGAAGGTTCTTTTCAAAATATTTCGCCGCCAGTTCCATTATATCATAATAGGACTTCCGCTTCTCAGTATGCTCTTTGTTCTCGCTGGAAAAACTTGGCATAGCCACGCCGGCTTTTGATGAAAGTTTATTCAAAGCATCCATAAACGGAAGATGGTTTGCTTCCATTTCAAACTTTACAATATCGCCATGGGCGCCGCAGCCAAAACAGTGATAAAAACCTTTTGCCTCATTGACTGTAAATGACGGGGTTTTCTCATTGTGAAAAGGACATAAGCCGGTATATTCCCTACCCTTGCGGGTGAGTTTAACCTTATCTCCAACCACTTCAACGATTGAGACTTTCGACCTTAATTCATCAATAAATTTTTGTAAATCCGCCATTAAACAAACTTCTTTATGAAAGCAGTTCTTTTACTTTTGTCGAAGCAATTGAAAAATCCATCTTACCCGCATATTTTCCGCGAAGCTCCGCCATAACAACGCCCATATCTTTCATTGAGCTTGCTTTAACCGCGGAAATCACATCTTTAATAACCTTAACGGTTTCTTCTTCAGACAATTGGTTTGGCAGGAAGGACTGTATTACTTCAATCTCGTCCATTTCTTTTTGCGCCAAATCATGACGGTCAGCGTCTTCGTAAATTTTTTGAGATTCTTTTCTCTGCTTAATCATTGACTGCATCAATGCCAGAATATCCGCCTCGACGGCTTCTTTTTCGCCTTTACCGCGAGCCACGACGTCTTTTTCTTTAATGCCCGCAATAATAAGCCTTGTTGCGGCAACCGTTTTCACATCTTTGTTTTTCATAGCTTCTTTCAAAGCGTTTTGAATTTCATCTCTCAGCATAACAAACTCCTTTTTTAACTCTTCATAAAAATTAATAGCTTTATCTTATAAAATCAAGAGCTTTTCACACTTTGTCTATTGAAATAATCCTCAACTTAATATAAAATGCATAACATGCTGATGTAAAGGGACTGAATCATGGTTTTGCTGAGAGATTTAAATAAACACGCCTATCCTGGAACAAAGTTTCTTTTGGATGCCAAAAAAGACTTATGGATTGATTTAAATATCAAACAAAGCGGAAGAAAAATCGCTCCAGTTAAGCTGGGCAGCCTTGAAGAAATTTCATCTGAAGATTATGAAACCAGCCCTTTATACGAACATGAACAGACAAAATCTTTATATAACTTTATCAAAAATGCTTTGCAAGACCAGGTTGACAAGAGAGACGAAGCAATAAAACAACATATTAGACAATATCCCAATGCCCAGTCTTTCAAAAACAAGCTGCCTCCAGAAGTTAAAATCGGCAAAAAAGAAAAAGACAGCGACTTGGTCATAAACTCCAACAATAAAATTGTAAAACAAAATTTGAACGGCTTAAACAGATATTTGTTTAACTTTATCACCGACCTTGCCATAGGCGAAATTGATATTGAGCAACGAGTAAAACCCAGAGATTTATTAAAAATCCTTAACCAGAAAAGACCTATCACCCAGTTTAACCAAAAGCGGGAAAATCAATTTGCGCTTAAGGCAGAAGTAAACACTCTTGCAAAAGATTTTAATGAAAGGCTTGACGATTTGGTTAAAAATGAAAAGTTTTTGAACTTTATCAGAGACAACAAAAGCCCAGTCAGTCTAATAATAAACACTCCAAATAAAGACAGGGCAAAACTTATTGAACTCGCGGAGAAAAGACTTGCGGGCAGAAAAGAACTGAAAGACCTAAAAGGTCAGGCGCTAATGCAATATAAAGCATATACAAAACACGTTGCCGAAAACATACTGAGCATAGCGCTGAACAAAATAAACAAGCCCAAAAGAGACAAAGAATTATCTGGAGTTTTGCAAAGCCTTTTAACCGTAAAAAGCAAAGACGGAAACTCATAAAACAATTTCTTTGTTTACTCCGACATTTTTCAAAAAAATATCAAAAAAATAACACTTTATTTATAAAAATCGATTAATATGTAATGAAATGGAAAATTCTTTGGAGATGCAGCATGCATAAATTGCCGGTTTTTAAAACAATAAAAAACAGCCTTAACTTTATAATTAAGAACTATAAACTTTCCATAAGTTTCATTTTGGCTTTTACTTTAGTGCAGTATTCACAATATCTTACATCTTTCATAAACCCTAAACACGCATTTATATTCGGCGTCGCTTTTTTGTTTTACTATGCATTTATAAACCCTCTGTTTTCAATTAAAGAAAGCGAAAGTCCTACCATCTTTGTAAAAAGGTATGCGTTTTCCGGCTTAATATATGCCGGAGTTGTTCTGATGTTCTTTGTTTTATATGACATTTATGAGGCAATGCTGTTTTATTATATGTTTCTAGGAGCGTCTTTATACGTAGCTTTTTTCTTCCTTATCAGGACGCTATTTAAAAAGAAGACCTTGTTCAGCAAAAAAATATTCGCTGCCTCAATAAAGAAAATGGCGGCAATAATGTTAATAATTTTCGCTGGATTTATGATGATGTACTTCGTATACGAGTTTTTGATTTTTATTTTGCAATACGCCGCAATTCCTGCTTTTATTCAGGATAACATAATAACTCACGACACCTTCGTAAGATATGCAAGATATACAGGGACAACGGCAATATATGCCATTATATTTTCTGTTTTTATTTCTTCATGCTTTGCCTGGGTCGGAGTTATTGACGAGGGCGAAAACTCCGTTTCTCACGCTATATTCAAACTGGGAAAGAACTTCTACAGATTAGCCTTAATCATCATTTCAATATATGTTATTACTGTCGGAACCGCATACTTGCTGCGCATAATCCCATGGGAGATAAATATTCCGCAAAAGGTTATCAATGCTTTTATGATATTATTTGCGTTTGTTACCTACCTAAAAGCATATAAATTTATCTACAAACAAAAAAAATAGCTCCTAAGAAGCTATCTTTTCGAATTGAAATTTATTTCGGCTCAAACTTCTTACTAGCCATGTACTTTTCCAGCCAATGGATGTTATAGTTGCCATCAATAAAATCACCCTGAGAAATAATTTCTTCCTGAAGAGGTATTGTGGTTTTCGGACCGCCGATTACAAACTCCTCCAAAGCGCGGCGCAGCCTCATCAAGCAGGCGTTGCGGTTGGTGCCGAAAACGATTAGTTTCGCTATCATGCTGTCATAATAAGGAGGAATTGTGTATCCGGAATAAATCGCCGAGTCAACGCGAACCCCTAAACCGCCAGGAGCATGCCAGTCAGTAATTTTTCCCGGGCATGGAGTAAATGTTTCAGGGTCTTCGGCATTGATACGGCACTCAATCGCATGACCGTTGAATTTAATGTCTTCCTGAGTATATCCCAAAGTTGCGCCGTTAGCTATTCTGATTTGTTCACGAACAATGTCAATGCCGGTTACAGCCTCGGTAACAGGATGCTCAACTTGAAGACGGGTGTTCATTTCCAAGAAATAAAAACGACCGTCTTCATATAAAAACTCTAAAGTTCCGGCGTTATAATAACCAATTTTTTCAATCGCTTTACGAACAATATCGCCAATCTCTGCTCTTTGTTCCGCATTTAAAGCCGGAGACGGAGATTCTTCAATAACTTTCTGGTGATTGCGCTGAATAGAACAGTCTCTTTCGCCCAAGTGAACAACATTGCCGTGTTCATCGGCTAAAATCTGCATTTCAATATGGCGCGGTTTTTGAAGATATTTTTCCATATAAACAACATCGCTTGGAAACGCGGCTTTTGCTTCCGCTCTTGCCATTGTATATGCTTCTTTTATTTCCTCGTCGCTAAAAGCCGTCTTCATGCCTTTTCCGCCGCCGCCGTCTTTTGCTTTGATAATGACAGGATAGCCGATTTTATTTGCCCATTTTACCGCGTCTTCAACCGTATCTAACGATGGAGAGCCTGGAGTAACTGGAATACCGGCGTCAACCGCGGCCTGACGCGCAGTGATTTTATCGCCCATTTTACGCATTTGAGCGGCAGTAGGTCCAATAAATTTAATACCGTGAGATTCAACCATCTCGGCAAAATCGGCGTTCTCCGATAAAAACCCGAAACCCGGATGTATTGCATCCGCGCCGGTTATAACAGCCGCAGATATAATCGCGGATTTATTGAGATATGAATCGCTTGAGCGAGCCGGTCCAATGCACACAGCTTCGTCGGCAAGCCTTACATGCATAGCGTCAGCGTCGGCTTCAGAGTGGACGGCAACAGTCTTAATACCCATCTCTTTGCATGCGCGGTGTATTCTAAGAGCTATTTCGCCTCTGTTTGCTATTAATATTTTTTCAAACATATTATTGTCCTATAAAAAACTACTCAATAATGACTAATGGTTCGCCATATTCCACCGGGTCGCCGCTTGTAACTAAAATTTCTTTTACTTTACCTGCTTTGGCAGCTTTAACAGGATTGAAAGTCTTCATCGCTTCAATCAAACAAACTGTATCGCCTTCTTTAACATTATCGCCGACACTTACATAGTCCGGCTGGTTAGGCGCGCTTGATAAATAAACAACGCCGACCATCGGAGATTTAACCGCACCAGGGTGCTTGCTATAATCTACGCTCGCAGCGCACACAGCAGCTTCCGCAGGAGCAGGCGCAGCATAAACTGGAGCTGTTACTGGAGCTGAAACCGGCATAACAGGAGCCGGAGCAGCATAAACTGGCGCCGCATGGTTAGAAAAGTCTCGAGTTATGCAAATTCTGCAATCTTCGCTTTCGTATTCAATTTCTGTAAGATTGTTTTTATCAAGAATCTCAGCCAGCTTACCAATAACTTTAGTATCCAAATTATTAGACATTTTACACTCTTTCATAATGTTAAAAAAACTTCATAAAAGTAATACTCTCAATTTCACATAAAAACAACAAAAATATTAAAAAATTGGTGATAATTAATAGAAAATGAGCTATTTTTTGCTGATTTTACTCAATTTTTGAACTTTTTTTATTTTTAAAAATCGGGTAAATTTTGCAAATTACGGCATTTTATATAAAAAAATAGAAAAATGTACTAGACAACGAAAAAAATATGCTTTATATACTTTTCTCGTAAGCGAATGCTCGGGTAGCTCAGTCGGTAGAGCAGAGGACTGAAAATCCTCGTGTCGGCGGTTCGATCCCGTCCCCGAGCACCATCAAAACAAAAATGTGACCCTTGCGGTCATTTTTTTGTTTTAAATGTTGTTTTTGGATTTAATTGACGATACGCAAGCGCCCGCTTGAATTTTTTAACGAAAGTATTATATTATGCTCAATATCAATTTTCATGGGGGCAAAGATGATTAGGATAATAATAATCGCGGCAATAGCAATGGGGCTTTATTATTGGTTTGGCGGCAGCTCTGGCAAACAGAATATCCAGGAACTTAAGCAAAATGTGGAAAACCAAATCGAGCAAACCGAAAATTCAATTGAAAACGAGGCTGAAAACCAACTGCGTCAGCTTGAGCAAGATATTGAAAATTCAGCAAAAGAGGCTGGAAGAGAAATTTACGACGACACTTATGAAGGAATAAGAGAGTTAAATCGTTAGGTAAGAACCAAAATAGAAAGCCTCCTTAATGGAGGCTTTCTATTGATTTTTAATTCATTGGTTTATTTTGGTTTAACAGATATTAAAAATCATATTGGAACTGGATTGCATACATATTGCTCAAACCGACAGCTTTCGCATTCAACGTTGTAACAGCATTACGGTTTCTGATTTCTGCAGTTTTCATAAACAAGTGAGCATAACCGACATCAAATGTCATATTGTTATATTTGTATGAAACGCCAAGCGTTGTCCAAGTTCTGTCCGCGTCAGGAATTCTGGCTGTGCGGAATTCAGGGCTTTTAATCGGTGTAGGATCTGTCGAAACTCCGAATCTAAATGTCCATTCCGGGCTGTAGTAGTAATCCACGCCGGCAGAGAATGTCCAGACATTTTTCCAGTTTTCAGGTATAATCTCTGTTGTACCGCCATTATACTGTGAGTGCAGAACGAAATCATCAAACACATCCCATTTAGTCCAGCGCGCAGTACCAGACAATCCAAACTTAGAGTTCAGCTTATGGTATGCGGATAATGTCAGCTGGTTAGGAAGAGTCATAGTTGTTTCAGCAGGATATGCGCCATTTACCGCAGGATTAAGTTTTTTAATTTTATGCTTTCCTTTAACGGTATGACCTGAGTTCAGCCTGTATGCCACGCCAAAACGAGTATCCTGAACAGGCTCATACATAACGCCAAAGTTATATGCCCAGCCCCAGCCGTCCAAATCCATCTGATTTCTTGATTTAGGAAAAAGAGGAGACGGAGTATTGATTAGGTTGCCGTGAACATATCTGTAAATAACAGCGCCGCCGGCTGACCATTGGTTAGTAAATTTATACGCAAAACTTGCAGCCACGTCAACAACTTCAAGCTCAGTTCTTATACCATGGTTTGCGCCAAACCAATAAGCGTTATATTTTGATGCGAGACCAAAAGGAGAATATACACCTAAACCGACATAAGCCTTGTCATTGATTTTGTATTGACCAAAACCGTGAGGAAGAACTTTATATAATCTTAATCTTCCTTTTGGACTGTCGCCAATTACACCGCCGCCATTGAGGTTAAGTTTTCCTCTGGTATCAGAGTTCATCTCGACAACGCTGACGCCAAGCTGACCGCCTGAGCCTTTTAAGGTCATTCCAGCAGGGTTGAACGCTATGGCAGAGTAGTCGTCACCAACCACGCCGACACCGGCAAACGCACGACCCAAGTTTGTTACAGAATATTCGTTTAATTGATAACCGCTTGCTTTAGCTGTGCTTGCAGCAGCCAAACCAAGTCCGCACATCAATAAAAAATTTAGTTTTTTTCCCATCTTCACTCCTTAATTTTGGATAATTTACAAATTTTATTGATATATATAATTGGTTATTATAATCTGTGTAAAGTAGGTACTTTTAAGTGTTATAGTATCCAAAAGGTACTAACGCTGGTTTTTCAACTAATAGCGAGATTTAAAAATGGTGGATGAAAATTTATTTTTTAAAGATAACATAATCTTAGACTTAATTGGCACTCGTTGGAAGCTGATTATAATAAACAGACTTATGCATGGAACCAAGCGTTTTGGAGAACTCAAAAAAGATATTGGAGACATTACCCAGAAGGTTCTTACAGAGAATCTCAAGGCTTTGGAAGAATACGGGCTTCTAATCCGCGAAGCTTATGCGCAGATTCCTCCCCGCGTAGAATATTCATTGACTACGCTCGGAGAAAGCCTTAAACCCATAATCGATTCTGCCCTTGAATGGGGAAATGAATATAAAAACAAAGTGATAGAGCAAATTTCCGAACTCCATAGCAAATAATAAAAAAAGCCTGCCGCAACGACAGTCCTTTTTACACTGGCAAAAGTATTTCTGTTTACAATAAGCTTGAAGGTAATATACTATTCAAACAGAACAATATTTTTATGGAGAAGAACATGTTCAAATATATTTTATTACTTGCTTTAATCGGCGTCGGAGGCTACTTCCTAATGCAGAAAATTGAAGCCGATAAATTAAGCGGAAACAACAGCGTTGCCAATATGCAGACTGATGATAACTCTACGGCGGCAAAAAGAGCGATTAAAACGATTGTTAACGAAGATTATGATTACGAAAAAAGATAATAATTTAGGAAAATCTCATGGCTGATGAATTAATTGATATTTTTGATAGCGAGATGAACTTTCTTGGCACGGCAATGAAATCTCAGGCTCATCATGAAGGATTATGGCACAAGGCATTTCACTGCTGGATTGTTAAACCTTCAAAAGATGGCAAACACATTGTGTGGCTTCAGTTAAGAGGCAAAGATAAGGATCTCTACCCTAATATGCTGGACATTTCATCCGCCGGGCATTTAGCGGCTGGAGAAACCGCAAAACAAGGCATTAGAGAAATTGAGGAAGAAATCGGCTTAAAAGTTGAGCCGGAGAAACTGGTAAAACTGTTTACAAATATTCAAAACATTATGGTAGAGAATATGATAAATAAAGAGTTTAATCCCACTTATGTTTTAAAAACAGACGCCAAACTCGAAAACTTAAAGATGCAGCCGGAAGAAGTTGACGGCGTCTACGAAGCGGTTATTCAAGATTTGCTTGAGCTGGTTTCCGGCAGAAAAAAGCATGCTAAAATAAACGGTTTATATCGCAATGACGACAATTCTTACAAAAAAGAAGAAAAAGATATAACAACAGGCGATATGGCTCCCCACGGCGAGAAATATTATACAAAAATTTTTGAAACCCTGCAGCGTTATTGTGATGGAGTGACAGAATAATGAAAATATTCTGTCATCGCGGAAAATTTGGATGCACAGATATAAACCGAGAATATCTTACATCAAACGACGCAAAGGGATTAAACCTTAAAAATCTGCCGCCGGAAAATTCTGAAGAGTCTATAAAAGCCGCTTTTACCAGCGGCTTTTGCGTTGAAACAGACGTTGTAATGACAAAAGACAGAAAACTCATCGCCACCCATACAAACGACCTAAGCCTCCATTCTTTTCAGGCGAAAAAAGGCGACTATGCCAGCAATATGACGTTTGAACAAATAATGAAAATGAAAACAGGCATGGGCGGAAAAACAAGCGAATTTCTTACTTATGAAAAGCTTATGGGTCTGCTTGAAGAATATCCCAACCTAAGCGTAAATATCGAAATCAAAGGAACGATTGAACCGAAAAATTCGCTGCCCGAACTGCAAAATCCATCAATAATTGAGCAAATCGTTAAACTGACCCCTTCCCGCTTGTTTTCAAGAATAATATGGTCATCCTTTGCGACGTCTAATTTAATAAAGCTGAAAACTTTAAAAAAAGACGCCGACACCGCCCAGTTATTCACCTTTCATGAGGCGGGAGGACAGCCTGTTTATCCAGACACTGACGATAAATATCTGACATTTACCCTTGAGAATATAAAAAAGGTTGTAAACAAGACGGATATAAATGCTTTTCATGCTGCAATAGACTCATTAAACGATATAAACATGCGATTTTGCAATGATAACAAAATTGCTGTAAGAACATGGAAATATATGGAAAGAAACCCTGAGGAAAATGAGCTGGCAAAACAAGACGTATTAACATTAGCCGCTTTTTCAAAAAAATATCCAAACTTAGAAATTGATATAATAACCGACTACGCTGAAGAAATAAGCCGGTTAATTTAAAAAAATAAAGCCTTATGCCAACTTGCGTTGGGATAAGGCTTTATTTCTCAAGTGTCTTAAGCGCTCATTTGGACTAGCCGAAATACGGCTTGAGGAACTCCGCGATTATGGGAGCCGTAGCTTCGGTTCCCGCTTCGACGTCGATGTCGAAAATCGTCACGCCCTGTTCCCTGAAATACTCAATCATCGGAACCGTCTCCCTCCGATACGTAATCAGACGATCTCTGATTATCGCGTCGTCGGGTCGGATGACGAGAGCTTCTTCGGTGCGGCAGAAAACGCAGGTTCCGCTGGTGTTCTCGACTTGTGTTTCCTTGCAGAACTTACACTGTCGGCGGTTCGAAGCGCGGTCGATGCACAGCTGGTCGGAACACAGCAGATTCACGATAACAATCCTGTCCTTCCCGAAGTTCTCAAGAAGGAACTTTGCTTGTTCGATGTTACGCGAATAGCCGTCCAGAAGCTTGTGCCTTGCTCCCCCTTGAAGAAACTGCAAGGCTGCGGGGTTGACATGCTCATCGGGGACATTCATGCCCTTTTCCATGTAGCCTTTTACTATACGGCCGATTCCCGTATCACCTTTGGCTACCTCACGCAGTATATCTCCGCTGGAGAAATACCCGTAGTCATACCTGTCACGCAGTTTTTGGTTCTGGGTTCCTTTTCCTGAATTACCTTTGCCAACGATTAAGGCAATGGTCCCATCATTTTTCAAATTCATAAAGTTGAGATTTAAAAGTTTTTAAAATAAGAGTGAATTAATGCGTAAAAAACACTTGATTATGTGTTTTTTTCACTATTTTGTCAACCCCATATTATTAAAATTTTCTTTTTAAAATTTATCTATCCAGATGTCAGGGAAAATTTCTTTCAACGTTTTTATCTCGCCGTCATCAACAACGATTTTGGTAGAAAGATTGTCTTTGTCGACCTGCGCCAATAACTCGCGGCATCTTCCGCATGGAGGTATTATTTTGCCTTCGTTGCTGACGGCTACAATCATTTCTATTTTTGTTTCTCTGTTTTTAAGCATTTCAGCGACAGCCGAAGCTTCTGCGCAAAAACCGATCCCGCATGCCATGCTTATGCATATACCCGTATAAATATTTCCGTCTTTTGTTATCAATGCGGAAGCTACTGTACCCGCAGAGTTTCCTCGAAATCCATCTAATTGAAACTTACCAACAATTTTGTTTGCTTCATCAATAAGTCTTTTTTTCATCTTTAAACTCCTTGTTTGTCAGGAGTTTATATACGATATAAATATCATAATCAACCACATTTTTATCACCAAACTCTAAAAATTCCTTCAGAGTTCATTTTTCCCAAATCTTTTTCTTTTTGCTGATTAATCGGTATTTCATTATAATTCTTCATATACTGCAAATCTCTGACATATTCGTCAAATGCTTTTTTATATGGGGAAACCTTTTCATTGGAAGAATAGTACTTATATTCTTCAACATCAAGCGGTTCGTCGCTGTATACGTTTTTTTTATCCATCCTGACGCCTTTGTCATATTTGTTTGTCGAAACCTCGGGTGCGGGCGGAAGCGCGGCTCTAAATTGCGCCGGAGGAAGCTCCTCCTTTTGAGTAATCTCTCCCTCGGGAACAAAAAAACTCGGCTGTTGTTGTTTTCTCACATAAGCTCCCTGAGCTAAAGCCGTCGAGCCAGCAAAGACAAAAAAAGATATTAGCGCATACTTGAACAAATATTTTATCATTTTCAATTCTATATTAAGAAAATTTATGTTATATTGATTTTCATGAGAAAATTTTTATTTATAATAGCCGCTATTCTTTTAATTGTAAACTCTTCTGAGAGTTTTGCAAACACAACTTTTGAAAGATGCAATATTTCAGTAAACCCCAAAATTATCTTTAAATCGTCTTATGGCAAACTCAAATATGATTACACAAAATCAAACAAAGAACTGCAAAAAATGTCTGGAAAAAAAATTTGGGGACTTGCCTCGGTAAAATATAAAAGCTCCTCAAAATCCACATACTCGTTAAGAGAAAGAAACGGCGGCGAATGTCTTGTGCCTAAAGAAATAGAAATATATATCGGCATGACGACCCCCACCATATATGTCTCAAATGACTTAGAATCAGGCTCGTGCAACTTTAATTTAGTTTTAAGGCATGAAGAAACACACATGCAGATTAATGTTAGAACTTTTGAGCATTTTTTACGAGTTGTGCCGCCAAATCTAAAAAAGGCGTATAAAGATATAAAACCGATTTTGGTAAAGAAAAGCTCCAAATATACAATGCAGGAAGCCGTAGACCAGCAAACCCAGGAATACAACTACATTGTTCAAAACTTCACTCAGCAGCTTCAGGATGAAACCGACATCGAACACGAAAAGCTAGACGGCGATAAAGGGCGCGAGATAGAAAACAAAGTATGCAAAAAGCGCATTAAACTCCACTAATCGTGTCTCTTTTCATATAAAAAAACCTCCAAATATGGAGGTTTTAATGTTTTTTAGCAATCTTATTTTTTACCAGACGCAGCATTCAACAGAGTCTGAAGGGCGCTTGTCGCATCAGATGTTGCTTGACCTTCAAGACCAGCGGATTGAAGAGCCAGTTTCTTTAAACAAGCCTCGGATATTTCATCAGCGCTGACGCTTATGCTTTGAGTAAAAGCTTTGCCGCTTTTTATCATGCTGCCTGCTTCTTCAAATGAACAGGCCTTTAATTTGCCAGTCGTTGTGGTTGGTACCGCTGTTCCAGTATCTGAAAGTATTGAGCAAGCTCCTAACACAGATATTGCCGCAATTAACGCTATTTTAAATTTCAATGATTTTCTCCCTTAACTCATTATTTAAGTATAAGAAAATTACCACAGCAAAACCAAAAATAAAAGATAAATAAAGTTTATGTTGATAATTGATACACGAAAAAGGGAGCTTGTTAAGCTCCCTTAAAATATTTTATTGACACGCCTGACTAACGGCTAACCTCCATGAAGTGCTTCATTGCAGGAGACAGACCTTTTTCCTGCTGCTCTTGAATATTCTGCTCAACCTGCTTGTCATCAAAGTCTTTGGTTTTTGTTTTCACTTTTCCAATCGGCTTTCCTTCCGCATCATAAGTGCCTTTGGTTCTTCTTGTTCCTCTAAGCGTTTCGACAAGCTCTCTGACCTTGGTTTTGTCTTTTCTAGCCTTTGAAACTGTTTTTACACTCTCACGGCTTGTCGGAGTCTCCGTAACTCGTTCTTCCGTAGTTTTTCTTACAGTCTCTCCATCCCTCTTAAAATCTTTTACAGAACTTGAGGTTTCAACTTTATAACCGCCATTTCTATCAATGGAAGCATGCGTATCGCCGCCTATTTCCCTCTTGAGCGTACCGTCGGAACGGAACTCGTCTCTCTGAACGAACTCGTCCACTTTGTTAAGAGGACGCTGTCTGTCGGATGATTCATGCGGCGTAATCTGCCTAAATACCGTCTTGGTGTTGTCTTTTGGTATGCCGCTGCCGCGCAGATTGACCTCTCTTTGGTCAACGCTAACCTGCTCATGATCCCTGTTATATTTGCCTTTATCAAAAATCTCGCTTAAGCTTGGGGATACATCGGTTCTACTGTAGTCTGTTTCCAAACTCTTCTTTTCTTTTCCCTTTTTATACCATTTTTCCAAGAAAGTATATTTTTCCTGATTTGCCTCTTCATGAGCTTCCATCTTTGTTGTCACAAAGTTCAAACCATCGCTTGTTCCGCTTCTAAGATGGTCGGCTTTTTCTTCCTTGCTTAGCTTTTTAAATTCTTCAGGGGATTTATATTCTCGAGAAGACGCCTCTGCTTTTAATGCTGCCGCCGCCTGAGCATAGTCCTCCGGGTTGACGTAATATCTATCCGACGTATCTGATCTTGAATATACGACATCGCCTTTTTTATTTTCAACAACCACTTCTTTTTTGTTTTTTGGATCATTAAGCTCTTTATCCGCGGTTTCTTCAATATTTGGAAGATTTCCGGCATTAGCCGCCATGGCGCCAAATGCCGTCAAACCTGCAAAGAAACCCATGATTTTGCCTGTTCTTGCGGCTTTCTTTTCTTTTGCTTCTTCAAAAGAATTATCCGACTTTACTTCTTTTTCTTTTTTGTTTTCAGTTTCTTCCATTTATTTTATCCCAAAAGATAATTGCGTATGTTTAATAATACACCTTTTCAACTTTTTTGTCAACTTTTACGGCTATATAAAATAAAAAATCATCTTATTTAACTTTTATATAAGAAGAAATGCAGTTATCGTTTGATACGGTACCCATAAAAGCGTTCAAATGTACGTTGCATTTTTCTATATTTAAACCGCCAGCGCCGTCCGAAGAAATATTAGTTACAAAAGGACCGGCTTTAGTACAGCCAGACAATAAAATTATAAAGCAGACTATAAGTATTTTTTTCATAAAAACCTCCGTTAGTTACATAAAAATATATTACCCTGATATTTTCCGGCGTCAACACTATATTTTGTTTGTAAAGACAGCCTTGATTTTATACAAGATTGGCTATAGATTATTTATGATATTCAAAGGGGGAAATATGGCTGAAACAAACAAAGAAAAAGGTAGTGATAAAATCTTAAACATATTTATGTTTATGCTCGGTTTATCGCTGCTTTATTTGTCGACACTAAACATGTATATGAACATGGAGAAGGTGTTTATACTTATATGCTATATTGCTTTCGCAATGGCGGCGACCGCAAGACTTTTAATACATCATAAAACAGAGCGGAAAACAAAATATATTTTGCTTGGAACACTATCTATCGTATTTCTTTATATTCCGTATCTAAAACTTGTTTCAAACAGCAACCCGGAAGCAATGTTCCGTCCTCTTTTTATACTTCCATTGCTGATGATTGCCGCAATCACTTTTTGGAAGGCAAAAAAATATTTGGCAATTCCTTTCTTGACAATTTTGGGAATTCCCGTTCTTGCATGTTTAATTGATTATACAAGCACCCAAGATTTTTTTAAAACCTGTGAAATGGATACTCCCGCTCCCGAATATAATGCGATTTATCTGCCAAAAAAGTTTTTTCATAAAGGCGCAGATAACGAATTATATCCAAATGTAGAAGTTGTAGATTCTTATCCGTCCGGCTATCTTTATTTTGATGACCCCATAGATTCGTACCATTCCGCGATTTTGGCGGAAGCAAAGTCTAATATAGTTTATTTGTTTAAAAACTGCGGACATACCGATGATAAGAAAACAACCAAGGATTTGATAGACAATGGAAATATTGTGTTATGCATGGAGTATGATATTATTTATAATTGTCAGGAATTTGCGGAAAAAACCGGCAAAGAAACCTGTCCAGTCCTGCTGCAAAAGAACGCGGGGATTGTGTCATTATATAATATAAAACAAGTAGGTATTGACCTTGATAAAAAAGACATCGTTTCATTTTACGAATTAAGCTTTAAAGGATTAAAGCGGATGGCTGCATTTTTCTATAGATATAAAGAAGATAACTGCAGATACAGCTTTGCAAATGAGTCTATTTATACTTACCTGCCAACATCTGAGGAAACTCATAAAAAATAT
The DNA here is from genome assembly GCA_031271345.1 of Lactobacillaceae bacterium. Classification (GTDB taxonomy): domain Bacteria; phylum Pseudomonadota; class Alphaproteobacteria; order RF32; family CAG-239; genus JAQWBS01. The sequence goes on along the minus strand of JAISVX010000003.1, from coordinate 213,147 downwards.
ATAAAACCAATAGAATGATATTTTCAGGATGGTAATCCCAGCGGATAGCAATCTTCACCGCTTTGCAGCGACAACGAGATTGGCTGGGTGTCGCTAAAGCTCCTCGCCTCTGCTCACATTTTGCATGGTCTGGCAGTCGAACTCTTTTTCCGAGTTCAAACCTCTGTTTGAATTACCACCAATACAAAACAGCCCCGCAAAGGGGGCTGTTTTGTATTGGTGATCCCAACGAGATTCGAACTCGTGTTTAAACCTTGAGAGGGTCTCGTCCTAGGCCTCTAGACGATGGGACCAGTATAAAGGGAAGCTCTTGAAAAAAGCTCCCTTTTCTTGGAGCTTTTTATTATATTTATTTATTTTTAGCAAGAACTTTTTTATTGAAGAGCGCCTGAAAAGTCAAAATCAAGCTCTTTAACAAACTTCATACTTGCATAATATGTCTTTTTTACATCTTCCAAAATAGTTTCAACTACAACAACTTCTCTGGAATTAGCCAGTTTTTTCCTGACCTCTGGGTTTATATAGTCTAAAATAACGCCGCTGCTTTCATTCATAAACAATATCGCGTGTTCTTTACCATCATAAACGATATGCGGTGCTTCAAGGTTCTCGCCTTTAGCCTCCATAAAAACATACAGCTGCCCTTTTGAGCCTTCAGCTATCATAAAATTATTCAGAGGGCTAAAATCTAAATCAGACATTCTTGCCTCCATTCTTCATTTTTTCAAAAAGCACCGTAGATAATCTTAAATTTCCATTATCCATTTTATAGGTTGCTTCGGTTTTCGTATCTTTCTTTTTATTTGTTGTCGTAACTATTTTCGTATCAAGCTCAACGCCTTCTTCCCCGTTTTCCCTTGGGCGGTAAATTGAAAATTCTTCGGTTTTGTCCCCTTTGATGGCCTCAATTGTTCTTTTGGCGTAACTCTTTGCTCTTTTGCTTAATTTAGCGCCGCCGGCTCGAGCGTTAACAAGAGACTTAACAAAGCCTTCTTTTAATTTTGGTCCTTCTTCTTGAAAATACTCTTTTGTCGCTTTAGCTACATCTGACACTATTTCTTGCGTATGTTTGCCTCCAGCCACAGCTATACTGCCCAAAAACAGCGTTACCTCGCCCGCTGTCCCAAACATCTGGTTTAACCATGTAGGGTCTTGATTGACATAGTCGGCAATACTTTCATCAGGCCCCATCATGGAACAATAAGTTAAAAATGCTGTAATACCTGCCGCAACCCTTATGCCTTTATATAGTTTTGAGTCTTTATCCTGCTCAAGGACTTTTTCACCTGTTACCGGTTCTTTACCAATATTTTCCGAGCCACTGGGATAAACGGTTGTTCTTTTCATCTCTTCAAGAAGCTCTTGATCGCTTGGAATTATTCTTTCTGTCATTTGATTCGCCTCACTGGGTTTTTATTAATATATACTGATTTTACTTTTTTGGACAAAATTTGTCAATAATTATTTAGCTCTAAAAACACATTTATTTTTAGAGCTGATATTTTTACCAAATTTTTATTATAAAATTACCATTTTACCAAGTGACCAAGGTACGCATCGATAAAATTTGCCCTTAGGTTTTGATAGTCTAAATAATACGCATGCTCCCAAACGTCTATCACAACTATTGGCTTTAAGCCATGCGCTATCGGCGTATCCGCATTTGAAGTTTTCAGAACGCTTAATTTGTCGTCTTTTTCCACCAGCCAAGCCCATCCGCTGCCAAATTGAGACGCCGCGGCATTCTTAAACTCTTCGCGAAACTTATCAAAAGAGCCAAAATCGCGCTCAATTTTTCTTAAAAGCTCATCGCAGGGCAAACCGCCGCCGGCAGGTTTCATCGAGTTCCAAAAAAACGTGTGATTCCATGTCTGCGCGGCATTATTAAAAATCGGCGTATACTCTGGTTTTCCAAAAGTTTCAGAAATTATCTGCTCTAAAGGCATTTTAGCAAACACGGTGTTTTCAATAAATTTATTTAAATTATCGACATAAGCTTTATGGTGTTTGCCGTAGTGAAACCCAAGAGTTTTCTCTGACATGTATGGCTCCAGAGCATTCGTTTGATATGGCAGAGCCGGTAATTCAAAAGCCATTTATTTTCTCCTATCTTTTATTATCTCTTAAAGAAGATATATGCTGCGATATATTATTTTCAATATTTGAAAATAATGGCAGAGCAGTTATTTTTTCCATTAAATAATCTGCCTTAATCCCTTTTCTTGCAAGATAACCGTTAATATCCTTAGGATTAAACTTTATATTTTCTTTCGCCAGCGCGTCTCCCGTCACTCCTTTGTCAAGAACCAGACAGCTCTTGATACCCGCCAGGTTGGCGCCCTTAATATCCGTTCTGTCCGTATCTCCAATCATCAAAACCCTGTCTTTGTCAGGAGCGCCGAAAGTTTCTAAAGCTCTATAAAAAATGCCGGGCGCCGGTTTTCCGTAATAAACTACTTTACCGCCCATTTTTTCATATTCCGCGGACACCAAACCCTGCCTTACCACAAAGCCCTTCTCTTCAAGTGCTTTCATGTCTGGATTAGCGCAGACCATTACCAAACCAAAATCTTTGATTTTTTTTAATTCTGGTAAAAAATCATCAATTTCGAGCCTGTCTTCATAATTGATTTGAGGAATCCCAACATAAGCGAAATCCGCGTCCGCAATATTTTCAACAATTTCATAAGAAGAGTTCTTAAACAATACTGGAACTTTGTCTTCAGGCTTTTTGAAATTTGCGGTCCAGGCAACATATATTTTATTCCCGGGAACTTTCAAGTTGCCTTTTTGAATGTCTTCATAAGCATACTGCCCTGATGTAAGAAGCTCAATGTAATGCTCGCCCTTGACAAGTCCTTTTTTCGCATAACTTGCCTCAGCCTGCTCGCTTGTACCCGTAGCGTTCGAAACTATTGAGACTTTTTTCCCCATAGACATCAGCTGCTTCATCACATCTATTGCGGTCGGCGAGACATCTTTGCCAAAATTAAAAACTCCGTACGCATCAAACAAAAAAACGTCAAAATCGTCTTTTATTTCCAGCAGATTATTATGTATCATATTTCCTCCATACAAAAAAATAAACTATTCTAATCATACATGTTTTTTTGCTTTTGGCTATCATTTTTCAAATTTTGGAAAAAAATTAATAATTATTAACAGGGCAGTCAAAAAAGTTAACAAATTAAATTTAAACGGCTATTATCAAACCACGAAGAAAAAAAATGGAGGGATTAATTAATGCGAGTACTACTTGTTGAAGACGACTACGCAGTATCTCAAAGCATTGAAACTATGCTCAAAAAAGAAGGTATGATAGTTGATACGACCGACTTGGGCGAAGACGGCTTAGAGATAGGCAAATTATACGATTATGACATCATTATCCTTGACTTAATGCTGCCAGACATGAACGGATATGAAGTTCTTAAAAACTTAAGATCCGCAAAAGTTAATACGCCTGTATTAATTTTATCCGGACTATCGGAGCCTGATAAAAAAGTAAAAGGTCTTGGGTTCGGAGCCGACGACTATTTGACAAAGCCTTTTGACAGAGCAGAACTGCTGGCAAGAATTCATGCTATCGTCCGCCGTTCTAAAGGACATTCAAATTCTGTTATAAAAACCGGCGATATTGAGGTTAATCTGGATACGCAAAGCGTTAATGTCAGCAATAAGGCAATCCACCTGACAGGCAAAGAATACGGCATTATGGAGCTGCTATCATTAAGAAAAGGCTCTACACTGAACAAAGACCAGTTCTTAAACCACCTATACGGCGGCATTGACGAGCCGGAGCTAAAAATTATTGACGTGTTTATTTGCAAGCTTCGCAAAAAACTTGAAAAAGCGTCTAACGGCAAAAATTATATTGAGACTGTTTGGGGTCGCGGATATGTTCTCCGTGATCCAGATGAGAAAAAATAATAGAGATACTAAAAAAACCTGCTGTTCAGCAGGTTTTTTCTTAACTAAAACAATCTATGTTCTCGTATTATACCTAGTTCTTCTAACATCTTTTGTGCTGCGGTTATTTAATTCTTCATTTTGAACAGAAGTAGAATTTTCCTCCTCTCTTCTGCCGTCGACATGATAAACATTCTGCGATACCTCAACCTGACTAGAAGAAGCGGTTGTATTGGCGTTCAGCTTTTTTCTGACAAGCTCGACATCAGGCTTTACGCTGGCGGTACGCAATATATCATCGGAAATATTGGTTCCCGCCGCGACTATTCTTTCTGGAGATTCCTGATGAGTAAGTCCAGCTATCAATTCAGGACCTTCCATATTATAAAGCTCCGCTATATGATTGCCTTCTTCAATGCCCTCTTCATATTTTTCAAGAATTTCGACGGCAACATCGCGTTTCTCTTCTTCAGACATATTTTCCGTATAATTAGACGCTATTTCTTCATCGAGATTTTTCATCATAATATCCGACATATTAGCAATAATTCCAGTTGCCGAACTCACATTGTTAAACTTCTCTTTTTTATAATCTGGAATAATTACGGTCGAAAACTCGCCCTCTGTCCCAAAACGGATAAAGCTTTCGCTGTTTAAGCTAAGCATTATTGCAGACGTTATCTTTCCTTCCGCGTCATACTCATGACCGATGGCTTTAACTGCGTGTAGACCTGACACGCTGTTCCTTGAAGACTTAAGAAAAATAATATCTCCGACTTTTATGTCGTCTATCTCCAACTTAATCGGATGCGAGTATACTGTTCTTCCGCTGTTTATAGTGGTCGTCTTACACTGAAAATCATCAAGATATTTCGTCGTTCTCATCTGGTCGATAAATTGGGTGCATCCGGCCAGATTCATCTTTCCGCGCCCTCTTCCAACTGTTATATCAGGAAAAATATCATCAAGATAAGTTAAGCCGTTATCATTTCTATAATTTTCAATTGCCTTAGTATGGGACCTTAAGCAATAATAATACTTTCCTCTTTCCGTATTATATGTATCTCTGTATTCCCTTGAAAGAACTCGGGTTCTGTTCCCTAAAACCGAGCGATAAGCATTGTATGAATATTCTATTGTGCCTGCAATGTGGTTATTTATAATCTCTCTTTTCATTTCATCAATATTAACAGAAACGGTTTCCTCATAATTTATAGATTTTTTCATGGCAATCTCTTTTACCGCACCGCTTGTCATTTCAATTGCGTTCGCTTTTGCCTTGTCATCGTCACCAAAAGAATTTCTGGGAGCCGCCGATGCCGGACCAGCACTGATAAAAAACGTCATGACATATAAGCCGCCTCTTCGCAGGTAGCCCGCGGCATTATCTTTCAACCGCGCGAATATATTCTTCTTCTTTTTCTTTAACGCAGTCATCTTTTTTCTGGCTTTTTCTTTGATTCTCTTTATTCGCGCAATCTTATCTTTGTTCTCTATCTGCTCTCGTGTCATAACTCTTGCCCTATGGATTTGTCTATTTGTCGTTTATTTGTACAGATTATAGCATAAAGTTTATGGACATTCAAACTATTTTTTTGCATATAATCAAAATTTATCTTTACTTTTCTTTAATATTAACTCTAAATAGTTACTGTTCTGAAAATCCTTAACTAATCAAAAGGTCGAGACCGTAAAAATGAATAAAAATCATGTACTAAAACTGAATAAAATATTGTTGATTATATCAATGCTTTTTGTTTCTTCCTGTTCGCACCCTGATACAGCGACGCAGGACGTGCCAAGAATTGTTCCCGGAATTGAAGTTAAGCATGAGGTAAAGCAGCCTTTAGGAATAATCGGCGAAATTGAACCTATTTATCTTCCTCCGATAAAATCTCCGTTTATTTCCAGAATTGACACCGGCGCTCAAACTACTTCAATTGACGTTTACAGCCAAAAAATATTTGAAAGAGACGGCAAAAAATGGGTTTCTTTCGGCGTGATAAACAGAGAAACCGGGGAAAAACATACTTTTGAGAAAAAGATTGAAGAAATTAAAAAAATTAAAAGAATTGATGACAGCGAGGAAAGAATTTTTGTTGTTATGGATATAAAGATTGGAGACATGGTGATAAAAGAAAAAGTTTCTTTAGCCCAAAGAGATAAGTTTAACTATCAAATCCTTGTCGGAAGAAATCTTTTAACCGGCCGCGCTGTCGTTGATACAGCCTTAAAAAACACACTAAAATAGTAAAGAAGGTTCATAATGATAAAAAAAATAAAGTCTGTCAGATTTGTTTTATTTGTATGTCTGCTCATCTCAATAATTGTTGCGGCAACAAGCACGTACTATAAAGTAAAATACTGGGGCTTTAGCTTCAAGCCAAAGCAAAGCACAGGCGTTTGGTCAATTGAAGAACATATATCCTTTATGCCTACCGGCGAAAAAATAAAAGTTTCAATAACGACTCCAGAAGACTCTGATAATTTTAAAGTCCTTGACGACAGCATTATTGCAACCGGGTATGTTGTTAAGACCGAAAAAAATGGACAAAAAAAGCTTATATTAACATCTAACCCCAGAAACTCCGAACAAAACATCTATTATCGGGTTATGCTGTTTGATAATGAAGATACAAAAGGTCTGACAAAAGACATTAAACCTCAGGCTCCTAAAATACCACAGCTTGACGAGAGGCAAATAGCAATTGCGAAAGAAATTATCGAACTGACAAAGGAAATGGAAGGCGATCTGCCTGAAAAGCTTATACATATATTTAATCAAAAGCCTGCCCACCCGTTAGTATCTTCTTATCTGCCGTTTAAAATATCACAGGAAGAAATCGCCGCGGCAATAAGGGAGCTTTTGGCAATAGAAAAGGTTTCGTCACGCGTGGTTAAGGGCGTAAAGCTTGAAGAAGGAAAAAAATCTCTCGAAGCGGATTTGATGGTCGAAGCATATATTAGAAACAAATGGAGAGTATACAATATCGGAACGGGAAAGCGCGGCATTCCCGGAGATTTTGTCATTTTTCAAAGAGGTGATAAAGGCTTGGTCGATATTGAGGGCGGAGAAGATTCTTCAATCCAGTTTTCCGTATTAAAGTCTTTAAGCTCAAACTTTGACTTAGCCTCCCACAGAGCAAGAATTGCCGACCAGCAGGCATATTTTGACTCTTCAATTTTCAGCCTGCCGCTCAACGAACAAAACATTATCAAATGGTTAAGCGTGTTCCCTCTCGCAATATTAATTATTGTGATAATCCGCAACGTAATCGGCTTGAAAACAATGGGAACATTTACCCCTATGCTGATTGCAATGTCACTGGTGCAGACAGGCTTTGTAAGCGGCATGATTTCGTTTTCAATCATCCTTATTATAGGCATGCTCCTGCGCGGACTGCTGTCAAAACTTAACCTTCTGCTGGTTCCCAGAATATCCGCCGTGGTTATTTTTGTCATAATAATCATGCAGGCAATGACTATCATCGGTCAAAAGTTCAGCTTAAACATAGGTTTATCTGCCGTGTTTTTCCCGATAATCATTATGGCATGGATTATTGAGAGAGCTTCAATCACCTGGGAAGAAGACGGCGCGGCAAACGCGACCAGAGAGATTGTCTTCAGCCTAATAACCGCCGTTATGACATATCTTGTTGTGAGCAATGAATATATAAGACACATAACTTACGCTTTTGGCGAAATAAACTACGTAATCCTGTTCCTTGTTATGCTTCTCGGCACTTACACGGGATACAGACTGCTGGAGCTGACCAGATTTGCTCCTTTGGTTAAGGGATAACAGATGTTTAAGCTGCTTTCCAAAATTTTTGCGACCCCGAAAGAACTTCACGAAAATGGAGTTCTCGGCATGAATGCCCGCAATTATAAATTTATATCCAAATGCAACAAAAGAAGCTTATATCCTCTGGTTGACAATAAGGTTATTACAAAAACGCTGGCTCAAGAACATGAAATAAACACTCCTAAGCTCATCGGAATAATCGAATATCAGCACGAAGCAAAAAATATTCTGGATATTATAGGAGATTATAAAGAGTTTGTTATAAAACCGGCTCAGGGAAGCGGCGGACGCGGCATTCTGGTTGTTACGGAACACAATAAAGAAATTTTCACCACTGCTTCGGGAAGAAAAATAACCTATAATGAAGTGTACCAGCATATTTCCAATATTTTGAGCGGATTATACAGTTTGGGCGGCAGATATGATAATGTCGTGATTGAAGAACTGGTTCATTTCAGCAGCATTTTCAATAATTTCAGCTATCAGGGAGTTCCCGATGTCAGGATTATTGTTTATAAGGGCTTTCCCGCGATGACAATGATGAGGTTGGCGACAAAAATGTCTGGAGGAAGAGCAAACCTCCACCAGGGAGCGGTCGGCGTCGGATTGGATATAAGCACGGGAAAAGCTTTAAACGCCGTATTAAAAGACAAGCCCGTTACCATCCATCCAGATACAAACGCAAACCTTATGGATTTAGCTGTCCCCCTATGGAGAGAACACCTTGATATTGGCTCCAAAGCGTATGACATGACAGGGCTTGGATATATCGGCGCGGATATTGTGCTTGATAAAGACAAAGGTCCGATGATGTTAGAGCTTAACGCAAGACCTGGACTGGCGATACAAATCGCCAACGGCATCGGATTGCAAAAAGTTCTTAAGAACATTGACAAACACTATCCCAAAAACCTAAATGCTAAAGAGCGGGTCGATTTCGTATTAAATGGTGGGAAATTTTAATAATGATAACTATATTAATAAAGAAGTTTTCTCTGAATTAGATTATTAGGAGGCATAGATAATGACAAAAGAAATTAAAAAAGCGGATGAACCAAAAAAATTAGCGGCAAAAAAAACCACATCAATACCAAAATCCGAAACAAAACAAATCGGCGTAAGCGAAGCACGCGCAAAAAAGATTAAACATTCATATAAGGTCAAAGACCCCGAGAACTCTTTGGTGCTGAAACTTAAAGACGGCGACGTTGTTATAGAAATGTTTGCAGACGCGGCGCCTAATCATGTTGCCAGAATAAAAGAACTGGTCAGAAGCAAATTCTATGACGGATTAAAATTTCACAGAGTTATCGAAGGTTTTATGGCGCAGACAGGATGTCCTCTTGGAACAGGAACAGGCGGAAGCGGTCAGAAGATCCCCGCGGAATTTTCTAATCTTCCGCATAAAAGAGGAACGGTTTCAATGGCGAGAGCCATGCACCCACACTCTGCCGACAGCCAGTTTTTTATATGCTTTAACAATTGCGAATGGCTCGACGGGCAATATACAATATGGGGCGAAGTTACATCGGGAATGGAATATGTCGATATGATTACAAAAGGCAAAGGTCCAAACGGTCAGGTCCAGTATCCTGACGAAATTATAACCATTAGGGTTGTCGCCGATTTATAATAAAACTCTAATTTACGCAAAAGCAGATAAATAATGGGTTATCTGCTTTTTTGTTTTTTTAAGCCTTGATTTTATTTTCCCCTGGTGCTAACCTTTACATAATCTTTTATATTTAATTCAAAAATCCTTGCGGATTACTATTGTCTAATTTCAAAACCAAATAACATTGCTTATGGATGTAATAGCAAAAACAAACCTTATCGAAAAGGTTGAACTCAGAAACACTGAGAAAGCAGTTAATGAAATTAAAGAAGCTGCCGCAGCCCCAAATGACGAAAGGAAATTCACTCAGGAAGCCCGAAAAGCTTTGAACGGATTTATCGTTTCAACCGTTTTCTCTGATAGAATCGGAAGAAAAAGACAAAAATCCACGCATTTGAACCGTCGTTTCTGGTTAAACAGCAACCATGTTTTCAAACAGCACCTTCTCAAGGCTATTTCCTCAAAAGTTTTTTACCGAGTAATGCTTGACGCAAACAACCGCATCAAAGAACAAGAGAAACTCGCTGAAACACTTGGGATTGAGGGTAAGAAAAAACGGTTTTCGGAACTGGGAGAATACGCAAAGTCTCTCAACGACCTTATCACTGCCAAAAAAAGCATTGAACAAGGTTCCAAGCGCCAAACTTCAGCTAAAGCCGAGTATTGCGCGGTTGTGTAAAAAACAACACGAAAAACAAAAAAGTAAGCTCTCAAAGCTTACTTTTTTGTTTATAAGCCAGAATGAGTCGAATAAATATTGACAATAACATATTGATTTTTAATGATAAACAATTTTTTTTGAAAAATTTTCAAAAAACCACTTGCTTTTGTCTAAAAATATTGTTATATATATTCTTAACAAGTTACAATTTTAGATTTATATTTACAAATAACATAAAAACCGCCCGTATATGACGCAGAAAAACGTTTTGAAAATCAGGGGACCGTAATTGCTACCAAGAAACAGCAAACAAGATTCCCCAACTGACAAAAACGATTTATGATGAAAAACAAAAACTTCGCTCCTATCCGAGACGCACCCAAATGATGCCGTCCCGGGAAAAAGCAAAAAAAACTGGAAAAAATCCCGTCTTATGAAGAAGAAAAATTTCGTCAAGATAAGAGCAGACACCTAAGCTTTTATCGCCCAAAAAATTCCAACGCCAGATGCGGCAAATAGTGTAGAACTGGGGAACGATATGGACCGCGAAACAAAAAACCGCGCGCCATCCCCGCAAAAACCGATCGCATGAAACGAAAAAATCTCGCCCAGATTAGAGCAATGCCCTAGTCAACCGTAGGTCCAAAAAAGTTATAAAATATAGCTTATCCTATAAAAAATCGGCGAAAATGTAGAATCCGGGGACGAAAGATGAAGCGCGAATACGACCAAGCCGCTTCCACCCCGCAAAAAAAACGATCATGAAAAACAACGCCTGCCGAATTTCGGCAATTCGCCTGCCCCGTATAAGGGACCGAACGTAAGGTTCAAATCGGGCGGACTTTTACCAGAAGCGACCAAAACCAAAACGGTTTTGGTCGCTTCGCCTTTTAAAGCATATAACTATTTTATAATGGTTTTTAATATGCCGTCTGTTTCAATAAATTTTACCGCGCGTTCAAAACTATCAACTTCGGAAAGTATGGTATAATAATCCTGCTTAATTCCTGAAGCTATCTTCAATGCTTCGATAAATTCTTTTTTAGCAAACGTATCGCCCTTGGCAAATTCAAAAAAACCAGTTTTTGACAAGATAGTTTTAACGCCTTCCGTGTTTTCATTTTTCTGCAGGAGCGCGCATAAATATGTTGCAACGCCGACTTGAATTCCGTGCATTTTCGGTTTTTTGCATACGCTGTCCAGCGCATGGGATATTAAGTGTTCGGAACCGCTGGCAGGGCGGGATGTTCCCGCAACTTCCATAGCTATTCCGCTGACGAGCAGCGAGTTGGAAAGGCTTCTTTGAAACTCAGGGCTTTCAACATTAAAAGAATGCTTATTAAACAATAAATCCAAAGAATTATAAGCGAGAAGAGACGCAAAATCATTAAAACGCTCAAAACCTTTATTAAAAGCTTCTTTCCAATCCCACAATGCGGTAATTTTAGAAACCATATCCCCAACACCCGAATATAAAAATATTTTCGGACAGCCTTTTATTATATCCAAATCTATTACCACACCATAAGGTATGCCGGATTTTACCGATTTTCGTTTCCCGTCAACCGTCAGCGATGAAGAAGGACTGCAAAAGCCGTCATTGGAAGTTGAAGTCGGAACGCTTATAAACGGAATTTTCAAAAGATATGCGCAATATTTTGCAAAATCCAAAGCTTTGCCGCCGCCGATGCCCACAACGGCATCAATGACCGGCGGCAGATTAAAAGCCGTATGGGTTATTTTTTCAATGCTGATGTCGTCTATTATTTCTTTATGCAATATTTTAATATTCTGAATTTCCAAGCCGCCGTAAAGCTTGTCGCCTAAAAGCTCGTCTATTCCATATCCCGTAAACAAAGCAATATTATTCATGTCTTTATCAAACAGATACTTTCCTATTTTCTGAGTTTTTCCGTTTCCTATCTTCAAGAGATACGGAATATTTATCTGCTTGTTTGTATATGTCGGATATGGTTTCATTTATATCTCCCTAATATAATTATAAATATCGGCAAAGTTATTGAACTTTTCAGTCTTTATCCCCGCTTTTCTGCATTCTTCCAAAAGCATTTTTCGGGCAAAGACGACATCCGCTATTTTTGCCGGCTCAAAATCTGGCGGACCATCTCCGGCAAAGATAACAAAGTCCCCATCTTCTTTCAAAGAATTGACCAGCGCAAATTTTGATATGCCGATATTTTTATCATAAAACTTATCACTCTTTAGCGGAGCAGTCATTGCCAAACCATTGTTTTGAGAATATTCTCCTTTGTTTGTCACCAAAGTAATATCATAGTCCGCAAGTTTTTTTCCTATCATCTTTTTTATATAATAATCATTTCCCGCGCTGCAAATATAAATTTTTATATTTTTTTCATTACACAGCCTAAAAACATCATCAATTCTACTATCCACATTGATTTCCGATATAAGTTTTTCAAGACTTTCTTCCGGCACTCGGATTTGCGCAAACATTTCTTTCAATGCCTGAAAATGCGTCTTTTTGCCGGCAAGATATTCTCTCCATGGCTTTAGAGCATTATTATCAAAATATTCGTTTGACGTATAGGTGAAAAAATCTTCGTCCGTTATTGTGCCGTCGAAGTCGCTGACAAAAACAATTTTTTTACCATCTGTCATAACGGTCATTTTCATTCTTGGGAGCAGGGTTTTTATCCAGCCACTCTTTCCACTTCAATCCTTCAATGTAAAGTTCTTTAACAATCGGCTTAGAGTTTGCCGGCATAGCAAATTCCAAAAACATCTTCAAATCACGCGTACGTCCGACGACTCTGTCAAGATACTCCGCATCTTCTTCGGGAAGATAGAATCTATAGCTGTAATCAAAATCATTTCTGGAAAATTTATTATTGTTAAACTGCTCATAATCCGTATCATCCCATACAGGTCTCAGTACAACATAATGCCCGGAAAGAAGGTCTCTCGGGTCATATCCGGTTACGGCGACCATTACAGTCTCCGCGTTATTAATTTTATTCTGCACGGACAGCACCCAGAAAAACAGCATAAAGACTGGAAAAGCCAATATAGCCGCTACAATATAGTTACGCTTCATTTGTTTTCTCCTTAAATTTGCTTTTTACTCTTATGCTTATTTTATGCCAAACTATAATTATGCCGAGCAGAATCAGCCCGGAAATTATAAGACCGACGCCTGTAGTGAGCAATGAGCCGAAAACCTGCAGATATATAATAAATATTCTAACCGCCGCCAAAGCTCCGGCAAAGTTAAACAGCTTTGCGGCATTGTTTTTATGCGCGTATGCCATTAACAAAGCCAGCATTGAAAATGTTGAAGCGGCTTTTACTAATTTTGAATAACCGGCGGCATCAATAAACAGCGAAAACAGCATTAAAACCATTATGGAATAAAATATATAAGCAGCCGCTTCTTTTCTATATAAATATGCGGACACGACAGCCAGAGAAAACAACCCGATTATCAGTAAAGCCGCGGATGAATAAGATATTCCTCCATCATAATATTGCAGACTTTTATACCAGTTATACTTAAACTCCATGAAAACCGACTGGATTATAATAGAAATTATCAGCCAAACAAAAACCGGCTTAATTAAATATGAAACCTTATCTTTATATTTTCCAAGCATAAAGCATCCAAAAAGCGCCAGCAATGATAAATAATAGCCGGTAATTATCATATCATTTCTGCTTGCAACCGCAGACACAATCTCTCTCAAAGCAGGAAAATTTGCAAACATCCAGGCAAAAAAAGCATAGTTAAAGACAAACAGCCAGACAAAAGGCAAAATGCTTTTTCTGGTGATAAAAAACAAAGGGGCAATCATTATGGACCAGAATAAAGCCGCGCTGTAACCGTTGGATTTTAAATGATAAATTTGCGCGACAAGACCTATTGTCGCAATAACCAAAATTGCGAACAGGATGATTAAGCTCTCTTTTATAAAGTTTTTCTTATTAATTTCCGACCAATAAATCCCTAATGCCGCGCTGATTAAAATGGCAAAATCTATTGTTAGTTTTACGCCTGCCGGTATCATTTTCCAATTTGATGCAATTAAAGAAACTATCCCGACGCCTATACAAAAAACGCTTAAAAACAACAACATATATATCAATGTCGGCTTTTTGTCTTTGGCTTCGAATGTCCTAATTGCCGAAGCCTGATCGGAGCTGATAATCCCTTCATTTTGCCAAAGGTCTATTTTCTTTAATAAATTCATGAAGCTCTCCTGTATTTTTTATAAAAATTAACTAGATTTTTAAGAAGTTGATGTTAGTATATTACACAAAAAGTATGATACACAACAAAATAAGCCTTGTTTGTAACAGGAATTATTTTGATGTTGTATAGTGCGAGCATTTAATGAAACTATATAGGTGAACCGTTAATGGGAAATTTTCGTAAAAGTATTTCAATAATTACTGCAGTGTGTTTCTATTTTACCAGTACTGCAAGTCATGCAAATATTCCTCCTCTAAATCTTTCACAAATGTACGGCTACGCTTCTTCTGGAAACGTAAGGGCATTGAGAGCGGCTGTCCAGCGCGGAATGAATATTGATACCGTAGACAGAAACGGGGACACTGGTTTATGTTATGCCATAAAAAGAAACAATAAAACAGCATATAATGCTTTTAGAGCCGCAGGCTCCAACCCAAAACACGGATGTACCCAAAATATTCCAAGACAACAATACAATTCTTTCATGAACTCAAGCGGCGTGGTCGGGCTGGAAGAAACGCCAAGAGCCGCTTACACAAGGTTTGACAAAGGTGAGTTCGTTATTTCTACCAAAACCTGGGTTATCGGCGGATTATTGCTTGCCGGCGCGGGAGTTGCCCTTGCCGCTGGCGGTGGCGGAGGCGGCGGAGGCGGTGGTGGTCATGGATACAAAGCTACAAACGACAACCTCGGAGATTTTGCCGGAACATTAAAACCTTATGATGCTCCAGCCGGATACCAGGCAATATATAAAAAAGCTCAAAATGGCTCGTCATACACAAATACAGAAAGTTTAACTTTTGATAATGACAGAATGTTCGAGGATGGCAAATACCTTCTTTCCTGGATGGATTTTAACAGCAACATTCTTGAATATGCAAAATATATTCAGGTCGCATTTAAAGCATACCAAAACACTTCCCTAACGAATAACGGAACAATAAACCTTAAAAACGTTACCGCAGGCTTGGTAGCTTTGGGAAATGGAGCCACAGCATTTAATAACAATATAATCCAAATCAATGCCGCAAGCGGAACTGTGGGAATGATTGCCAGCGATAACGGACAGGCAACAAACGGCGGCGATATATTAATGAGCTTTGAAGGTTCTTTTGACACACACCAAATTATCGGCATATATTCGGACACAAACGGATTAATACTAAACAACAAAAACATCAAAACCATAAGCTCTAACGCTACGGCAGGCACATTGGTCGGCATGCAGGGAAGAATTATAAACCAGGAAGACAATCCAACTCCAGCTTACGCTACAAAACTTACTAACGGGGTAACGGGAGTAATCGATTTGAGCAACACTTCAACATCGTCTTCTAATGCGACCGCTCTGGTTGGTATGGGAAGCTACATTGAAGAAGATTTCACTAATGGTAAAAAACTTCTAAGCAGAGCCGGTTATGTTGAAATCACCAACAGTGGTCAAATAAGCGTAAAATCATCTCTCGTCGGCTCATCAAGCTATGTCACAAACATTCGCGAAGCAAACAACGGCATTATCGGTATCAGGGCTGACGCGAACACTACGGCCACCAACACCTCTACCGGGACCGTAAATGTTGAGGTCGAATCAAATGACGACGCAGATTTTACAGGTTCTCATGCAGGCATGCTGTCAGTTCACGGAGGAACTTTGCTTAACCAAGGTGCAATCAGCGTTAAAGGCGGCACCGAAGGATACGGCATGATTGCCATTCGCGGAAACGGTACAAACTCTGAATTTGATGTGCGCAAACCGACATTAACCAATACCGGCTCTATCAATATGGATAGTATCGGCGGATATGGAATGATTTCTCTTCATGGCGGAAGCATAAGCAATACAAACCAGATTAATTTTGCTTCTACAGGCACCGGCATTCACTCAAACGCCGGAACAATAAACAATACCGGCGTTATCACCATGAACAGCGGCGGCAAAGGAATTACGGTCATTAGAAACCCTGTCGGAGAAGGAAGCACAAACTACGACACTGCCGGAACAGCGGTTAATAACAGCGGCACGGTTAACATTAATAAAGCGGACGACTCTTACGGCATATATATTGAATATGGAACACTAAACAACAACGGCATCGTTAATGTTGAAAATATTATTTCGTCAGTCAGCAAAAACAACTACGGACTATATGCCGTAGCCGGAACAGTGAACAATACCGGGCAGATAAATATCAATGTAAACAACGTTGACCCAACTGCTACCCCGTCTTATGGTATATATTCTGAAAATGCCAACGTAAACAACTTAAGTTCGGGAAAAATCACTTTTGAGCTTAAAGGAGTCGGCATTTTGTCAGAAAACGGCAAAGTCACCAATGACGGCACCATCACTATGAAAAGCGGCGGCGATGGAATATCTTCAATGACAGGCAATATCGTTAATAACGGAACAGTAAAAATAGAAGGAACCGGCGTCGGCATACTAAGCGATAGCGGAACTATTGAAAACCTTAAATTGATTGATGTTGACGCGGATAACTCTTCCGGCATTCAGTCATCAGGCATTGTGTATAACGGCACAGCCTCAAATAATGCCAATGCAGAGATAAACATTAACGGCAAGGACGGAACTGGCATATATGTTGAAAACGGCAAAGTCTATAACTATGGAAAAATTATCATTAACTCCAATTTAGATGGAACGCAAAATGCAGGTATCGTTGGGGAAGGCTCGACAACAATTGATAACTACGGTCAAATAAATCTCGTCGGAAACAGCGCGTACATCAACAATAACTATGGCACGGGCATTTCTGCCGAAAACGGCTCAATAACCAACAATGCAGCCATAACCATAAGCGGTTTCTTCGGATACGGCATTACCGCAACCGGCTCTGGAACAATTCTTAACAAAGCCGGCATAATGCTTAGCAACGGCGGCATAGGAATTGATGGAAATGCAGGAAGTTCATCCGTAAACTCCGCCGGCGTTACAATCAGCATTACCGGCTCCGATATGGATCCTGCTTCTTACGGCATGTATACTACCGAAGGTACGGCAAGAAACGACGGAACCATTGAATTAAACGATCAGGAAAGCTTTGGCGTCTTTGCCAATGGCGGACAAGGCGTAAACAACGGCACAATAAACATTAACAAAATCAACTCTGTCGGATTGGGCGTATCTGGAGCTACAGGCGTTGTAATGAACACCAGTTCTGGAAAGCTAAACGTTGTCGGCGCGGACAGCTATGGAATGATGGCAAATGAAGGTAAAGCCTATAATATGGGAAATATAAATCTGACTGGAAACGGAACAATCGGCGTATATACTGAAAACGGTGAAGGTTTTAACTCTGGAACAATAGAATATGTCGGAGGTGTTGACGCATTTGGAATGATGACATCCGGCGGCACTGTTACCAATTCATCAGGCGGAACCATTAAAATATCCCAGGGTATAGGCATGCAGACTTCAAATAGCGGCACGGCTGTAAACAACAGTCAAATTACCATATCCGGCGGAAGCGTTGACGATTATATAACAACCTCCGGCATGCAGGCTACATTGGGCGGCAAGGTCACAAACGGTACAAACGGCACGATTGATGCCGTGGCTACTGGTATGACTGCTTTCTCTGGAGAAAGCTCGGCAGAAAACGCCGGAAAAATCAATATCAGCGCAGGGCTAGGTTATGGTATGGTCGCTATTGACGGCGCAAAAATTACAAACTTAAGCAGCGGCGTTATAAAACTCGCCCAGTCCGGCTCTGGAATGTATGTGGAAGGCGAAGGCACGCAGGCGGTAAACAGCGGTTCAATTGGAATGCTGGGCGGATACGGCATGTATGGCGTTGACGGCGCGGAACTGATAAATATGGCTAATGGTAAAATAACCGTAACAACCGCAGCCGCTGATACTTATGGAATGGCGGTTACCGGAACGGACAGCAAGGCATATAACAGAGGAACAATTTCCTTAAGCGGCACTACCGCAAATACTTCTCTAATAGGCATGTTTACAACCGGAGGCGCGGCAATTGTAAACGATGTTGGAGCGACAATAAACATTTCCAGTACGACTAACACCGTAAAAGCTTATGGCATGTATGCTACCGGCGCAGATTCAAAAGCCGTAAATAGAGGCACTATTAATATAACATCCAATAACACCGCCAGCGCCGGCATAATTGCCTTAAACGGCGCATTAGTGTATAATGCCGCGACTGGTATTATCAATATAACCGGCAGCGGCAACGGTATCTATGCGGTAGGAACCACAACAGACACATCTTATGTTTATAATGACGGCACAATAAAAATCGGAACTAACAGCTGCAGCGATGACGATTGTAACGCATCCTCTTATATTTCTATTGGCGACAACGCAGAGTTTGTTACCGGAAGCGGCGGCATAACCATATCTTCAACAGCGATTAACTTTAATGACTGGACTTTGAAAGGCGGAAAAATTGTTGTTGAGAAAGACGGAAAATACGAAGCTCCAGAAATATCAGGCATAGTTTATGCCGGCTCTAATATTACAACGGACAGCTTTAACAAATCTTTTGTCAGCGAAAACGCGTTTATCGGCGACAGCTCAGAATTAGAACTGCTTTCAAATTCTTACATGTTCAACGCGGAACTGGTAGAAAACAGAGACGGAAACAAAGATGTTGTAATGACTATGAAAGAGTTTGACGAAGTTGTTTCCGACAAATATCTGGCTAAATACTTAAATAATGCCTACGACTTGTATAACGCGTCAGGAGAGACTGAGAGCAAAAAAGCGCAAAATGCGTTAACTCTGTTTAATGCAGTAAAAAATGCAAACAATCAAAACGGTTTGACAAAAGCGGTGAACAACTTTCTTGGCTTAGACTTCTTCCCAAGTTTTGCAAGACAGAATCTTGAAGCTGTTAAGAGCTTAAACCGTCAGGTTAACAACAGCGTATTTGCAAATAACGACCCTCGCGAAGTTGTTGCGATGATGGGCTATGACTTCATACAAAAAGACCAGGAAGCGTCTGGAGCGGTTGAGGGTTATGAAGAAGACGCGCATTCTGTTTATGGATTGGTTCAAAAGAGATATAACAACAATTTCAGTTATGGCGCGGGTTTCACAATAACCCAATTAAACAGCGAATATGACAATTCTTCGAAAAGAGACGACACTTTAGTCCACATATTGGCGCCGTTAAAATATCAAACAGATACAATCGCTTTTGTATCTATGCCAAGAGTTGGTCTCGGATGGGGCGATTACCGCAGAGTTGTTTCCGGCAATATTTATAAAGCGGATACAAAAAATTATTACTACGGAGTTACCAACGAAGTAAGAAAAGACATTGATTTAGGTTTCTTCACGCTTGAACCAACGGCAGAGTTTAATGTTCTGGGCGTATACCAAACAAAAACCAAAGAAAAGCAGCAGTTGACCGTTAAATCTTCCAACAGCTTGTCTGTTGAAGGCGGGCTTGGTTTATATGCGAAGAAAACTTTTGAGATTGACGATTTTAATTCTGTAAAAGTTCGTATTGGCGGCACTTTCTATCAAGAATTTGGCGATACTTACGGCAATTCAAACGCGACAATGTTCGGCATGCCGGGCTATTATAACATGAAGGGCTATGAAAGCGATAAATCCAGAGGTCTAATATCAGGCAGATTAGATTATTACTTCAAATCTCTTAACCTGTTTACCGAAGCGGGTAAAATTATTGAGAGGGACGGTTCTTATGAAATTAAAGCCGGTGTTGAATACAAATTTTAGTTTCTAAAAAGTGTTTAGATAAAAACCTCTCATAACCCGAGGGGTTTTGTCTTTTTAAATCCCCTATTCTTTAGCCGGCTTTTTTCTTAGCAAGACCTTCGCGGCAATCACGGCTGTAAACCCGTTGAGCAAACTAAACAATGCCCCCATTTTTGCGGCATCCTGAAGCTCCGAGTCAACATAAGCGATGCTTGATATAAACAACGACACGGTAAGACCGACCGAGGCAATTAAGCTCATAATAAAAAGCTCCGAAGTTTTAATCCCAGCAGGTACCGGGAAGCGCAGCAAACCCGCTAATTTTGCAAAACCTAAAATACCGATTGTTTTGCCAAACAGTAATGATAAGAAAACAATTATCGCCAAGTCGGAAACCTTTGTCAGCTCAACTCCAGCATTTGCCAGCCCAAAGAAAACCAGCCCAAAACTAACAAAATACTTCCAGTTATGCTCAAATTTATCCAGAGAAGTTTTATCAGACGGCAAAACTTTCTTGTTTGGAATGAACGGCAAAATAAAGATAAGAGCCAAAGAAGGGTGCAGATTGGCTTTATACATGCCAAACCATGAAATAATGCCGGGAATTAATATATACGGCAGATACGGCTTTATTTTCATTCTGTTAAAGATAAAAGCCAAAAGCATTGCCGCCAACACAAAACAGAAAAAAACCAGCCTCACCGGCGATGAAGGGTCTGGATAAAAAACCGCAATAATAGCCAGACCTATGGCGTCATCTAAAACCGCAAGCATAATCAAGAACACTACGACCGGGTGCTTTTCCCCAAAAACAATACGCGCAAACAGTAAAGATATGGCAATATCCGTCGCCGTGGGAATTGCCCAGCCGTGGCTGTATTTTGGATGACCAAAAAAGTATATAAGCAAAAAGAATACAGCGGCGGGTACAATAACGCCCCCCGCCGTCGCAAACAAGTTTGATACCGCGTTTTTCATTGGATACAAACTTCCGTTCGGCGATAAGGCTCTGACAATTTCAACCCCTGCCAAAGCAAAGAAAAACACCATGAAAATATCATTAACCAGAAAATGCAAATCAACGACGCCAAATATTTTATTGTGCCAAAAAGCTGTGTATCCATCGTAATCCATATTCGCCCAAACAAGCGCTAAAACAATGCCCAATATCAAAGGAAGCGAATTATCGCCCGCCTTTTTAAAAATTGACAACAGCCTTTTCATGTTTATCTCTCTTCTATAGTTTCTTATCATTTATATATGCGCTGAAAAGTCTTTTACAATTATAAACTTCTTTCAACCGTGATATTTCTGACTAAAACAGAAGCTTTTGTTACAACACGTAACAAATCGTGAAAAAAATCACTATTGAATTATTTCTAATTTTATGACAAATATTAAGATAAATAGATTTTTAAACATGGAGATAAAAGTGATAGTAAAAAACGACGATGATATAGAAGCTTTTGATGAAGTTAAGTATATTGACGAGCTGGTAGAAAAAGTGAGCGACGCGCAAAAAGAGTTCGCAGCGTTTCCTCAAGAAAAAGTTGATGAAATTTTTAGAAAAGTCGCTCTTAGAATAAGTACTTTTCGTATTCCTCTTGCGCAAATGGCGGTGGAAGAAACAGGAATGGGAATTGTTGAAGACAAAGTAATTAAAAACCATTTTGCTTCCGAATATGTCTATAACAAATATAAAAATGAAAAAACCTGCGATATTATTTATGAAGATTTTGAAAGAAAAATTCTTAAAGTCGCCTCTCCTCTCGGCGTTATTGCCGGTGTTGTTCCAACTACAAACCCGACATCCACCGCAATATTCAAAACATTAATAGCCTTAAAAACCAGAAACGCCATCATCTTCTCGCCTCACCCGCGCGCAAAGAAATCTACCGTTGAGACAGTAAAAATCATGCTTGAGGAGGCTGTAAAAGCCGGAGCGCCTGAAAATATTATCGGATGGATAGAAAACCCGACAATAACCATGTCCGGGCTTTTAATGAAACACCCAAAAGTTGACGTTATTCTCGCGACCGGCGGTCCGGGAATGGTTAAAGCCGCATACAGCTCCGGCAAACCGGCTTTGGGCGTGGGTGCTGGGAATACGCCTGTAGTCATTGATGAAACCGCCGATATTGAAGAAGCCGTAAGCTCAATTCTTTTAAGCAAAACTTTTGACAACGGCGTTATCTGCGCTTCCGAACAGTCTGTGGTCTGCGTTCAATCAGCATATAAAAAAGTAAAAGAGGAGTTCTTAAAACGCGGAGCATATATTACAAATATCGTAGAAAAAGAAAAACTTGAGCATACGGCATTCAAGGACGGCAAATTAAACGCCGACATTGTCGGTCAATCCGCATATAAAATCGCCGGCATGGCGGGTTTTAAGGTAAATGAAAAAGCAAAAGTTCTTATGGCGGAGCTAAAAGAAATCGGACATTCTGAGCCTTTATCCGAAGAAAAGCTTTCACCAATTCTGGGGCTGTATGAAGCAAATGATTTTTCCGATGCCGTAAACAAAGCAAAACAACTGGTTTCTTTTGGCGGCAACGGACATACTTCCGTTCTTTATACCAACAACGCCAACAAAGACAGAATAAGCTTTTTCGGAAAAGTTATGAATACCGGGCGCATATTAATCAACACCCCCGCTTCTCAAGGAGCAATCGGCGATTTATATAATTTCAAAACAGACCCGTCCTTAACACTTGGATGCGGTTCGTGGGGAGGAAATTCCGTCAGTGAAAACGTTGGTATTAAACATCTTATAAACATTAAAACTGTTGCTATGAAAGAAGAAAACATGTTGTGGTATAAAGTTCCGTCAAATATTTATTTCAAAGCTGGTTCGACCGAGTATGCGCTAAGAGAACTTGCCGATAGAAAACGCGCGTTTATCATTACTGATAAACCTTTGTTTGATTTAGGTCTGACCGACAAAGTTACTAAAGTTCTTGATGATATTGGCGTTCAGTATCAAATCTTTTCGGATGTAAACCCTGATCCTGACTTGGACACCGTTAACCGCGCGATGAAAGTGGTCAACGGCTTCAATCCGGATGTTATCATCGCTTTAGGCGGCGGCTCGCCAATGGATGCGGCAAAAGTTATATGGCTGATGTACGAACATCCAGAACTTAAATTTGAAGACCTTGCAATGCGCTTTATGGATATTAGAAAAAGAATTTTCGAGTTTCCCAAGCTTGGAAAAAAAGCCAAAATGGCAGCTATCCCGACGACTTCCGGCACAGGTTCCGAGGTCACTCCTTTTTCTATTATCACAGATAATGCGACCGGTACAAAATATGCGATTGCAGACTATGCGCTGACCCCTGATATGGCAATTGTCGATACAAACCTGGTGCTTACAATGCCAAAAGGCTTAACCTCCGCTTCCGGCATCGATATTATGACTCACGCTTTAGAATCTTATGTATCGGTTATGTCCAGCGATTTTACCCACGGACAGTCATTGGAAGCGGCTAAACTAGTTTTTAACTACCTGCCGCGTTCTTATAAAAACGGCGGAGAAGATTTTGAAGCAAAAGAAAAAGTTCATCATGCCGCGACAATAGCCGGCATGGCTTTCGCCAATGCTTTTCTCGGCGTCTGCCACTCTATGGCGCACAAATTGGGCAACAGATTTCACATTCCGCACGGCTGGGCAAACGCCCTGTTAATCAGCCAGGTTATTCGTTATAACGCCACTGATGTTCCAGTAAAACAGGCTGCTTTCCCGCAATATAAGTTCCCTAATGTTAAGGCAAAATATGCAAGCGTTTCCGATTATATGGGATTTGGCGGCAAAAATGATGACGAGAAAGTCGGCAATTTAATAAAGGCCATAGAAAAACTTAAAGAAGAAATCGGCGTTCCAAAATCAATAAAAGACTTTGGCGTTGCAAAAGAAGACTTTGAACAGGCTTTAAAAGAAGGTTTGGCAGCTCTTGCTTTTGACGACCAATGCACCAGCGCCAATCCGCGCTACCCGCTGATTGCGGAAATAGAGCAGTTATACCGCTATGCTTATGATGGTATAACCGACTTTAACCTATAATTAATCTAAAACCTCTATTATAATAATAGAGGTTTTGTTTTTGTTTGGAGAACTTATATGAGAAAATTGTTAAGCTTGGTTTTGATAGCTCTCGGCATTGTTTATGCCGCCGACGCATTTGCTGTGGACGGCGAGGAAAATATGGTGCATATAATGCCTGTCGGCGAACCTATAATATATCTCAATACTACGCCCACTGAAGCTGAAACAGCAGATGATTTTCAGCCGATTGAGCTGATAACCCATGAGCCAAATGTCGACCCTTATGTTGAATATGAAAGAATAAAAGCTCAGATAGACGCTGCTGAGAACTTATTCGACATAATGGATAAAAATGCTGATGGAGTTGTTACAAAAAAAGAGTTTGTCGCATTTCACCAAAAAATGATGGATTTAAAAGACGGTATTGCAGAACCAGATAAAGCCGAATAAGCAAATTAAATTACATATAAAAAATGCTCAATCTTAAAAATTGGGCATTTTTTTATATTTATGATAATTTTACTAGACTCGTTAAAAATATTGAAATAGTATTGGCTAAAGTTTTTAAAATATGAGGAGATTTTTAATATGGCGTGGACCGATGAAATGGTTGCTGACTTACGTAAAATGTGGGCGGAAGGGCTTACTACCGGCGAAATAGCAAAAAGACTTAGCGTGTCAAAAAATTCGATTGTCGGCAAAGTACACCGCCTGGGTCTTTCCGGACGTCCTTCTCCCATTAAGAAAAAAACGCCTGTTGAAGGTCAGGCAGAAACTCCTAAAGAACATAAAACACCAAAAAAAGAAAAGGCAGAAGCTAAAATTGAAGTTCTAAAGGAAGAAAAAGCAGAAGCCCCAAAAGCTCCCAAAAAAGAAACAAAGAAAGAAAAAGCTCCTAAAGAGGCAAATGAAGTTATTGAAGAGACAAAAGAAGTCAAACACTCCAAAAAAGAACCAGAGCAGGTAAAAACTGACGATGGAATTATAAGACTGACTGATTTAGATATGCACACCTGCCGCTGGCCAATCGGGGACCCTAAAGACGAGAAGTTTCACTTCTGCGGCAAAAAAGTCAGAATTGGACACACATATTGCGACGAACATTCTGAAATAGCTTATGTAAAGCAAACAAAAGGCAGATAACAAAAAGGAGAGAATTATCTCTCCTTTTTATTTTATCAGCAGCATTCCTTCCGACTGCATATTGTATAACTTGTAAAATTTGCCACAACAGCCAGTATCAGCAGAACATATATGCTCTGCCAGTCTATGTCGGATCTTGTTATAGCATCGTAGACTTTTGCCAGAAACAAAGGAAAAATCCTGCTGGCAAGAATATTTATAAAAACCATTACCGCAATACCAAAGGTATACCATTTAAACAGTTTTAAGTAGTGCCACATAAATTTCACTGGTGATTTTTCCAAAACACCCCTCTTTATTTCGACAGGATTTAGGATGCAGTATCTCAATTATCTTTTGTTTTAGCCTGCAAATTCTTAATCAAATCATCGACGCCGCCGGGCGCTTTCTTAATAAAAGCCGCATATTCGTTTCTTGCGGTAATCGCCAAGCTTACGTTTTCGATAATTATATCTACAACCTTAAAACTATCATCATTTTGTTTAACTCTCCAGATAACTTTGGCTGGCTGCTGTCCCTGCCCCATGTCTACTGAAGAATTTACAAAAAGCTGGTCGGCGTTGTTTGACGGAGTTGTACCATGAAATACAAAATCTTTGCCGGTAAAATCATCAAATCTTCCCGACCAGGTTTTAACATTAAGCTCTCTGTAAGCCGCAATAAACGCGTCTCTCTGCTCTGGAGTTGAAGTTCTCCAGTAGCGTCCTAAAACAAACTTTCCGATGAAGTCCAAATCCAAATCCTTGTTAAACAAAGTTCTAAATCTATCAACTTTTTCTTTTTGTGATACATTTGAGTCAATTATTTCCTCAATTCCTTCTTTGACAACCTTCTTTACAAAATCTGTTGCTTTTATTTCATCAATGGCAGCATTAGAAACATTGCTGAGGAGCATAAAAAAACTCAAAACCGCAATAAATATTTTTTTCATAAATTTTCTCCAGATTTATAATTAATCTTCTTCATCCATATCAAAGTCAAAATCATAGTCAAGCGTTTGGCTTTCTGTTTCCGTATTTACACCGCATTTATTGATTTGCTTTCGGTTTTGTAAAAATGCCGAGCGTACCGTCGCATAAAAATCAACTGAGCTTTTTTTAACGTCGTCAAGCATCTCCATATTCGTTTCTCTTGCGGCAACCGCAGACAGCGCGAAATATGGGTATAAAATTTTATCTCTGGTATTAGCGTCATTATATGTAGCAACGACCACAGGATTTCCAAGCCCGTCAAATGCATCGCCCAAAATAGCTCGAGGCGTTGTCGGTCCTATAATCGGAAGCACAATAAACGGACCGTCTTTAACGCACCAGTTTGCCAAAGTCATATCAAAGTTTGAGGGATGAGGCTCCAACCCAAACCCGCCGCCGGCAACATCGTACATACCAGCCAGACCAAGAGTTGAGTTAATCGCAAAACGACCGATATTCTTTAAGCCTGAGGCAAACTCGCCCTGCAGAATATTGTTAACGGAAGACATAGGCTCTTTTAGGTTTGCCAGAGCCAAATTTACTCTATCTCTGATATACTGGGTCGTAACCGCTCTATATCCTTTGGCTAAAGGTCTTAAAACATAATTATCAAGCTGATTATTAACCTCAAAAGAAAATCTGTTAAACCCTTCAAATTTATCATAATTTTCCTCAACCACGGCATGACTAGAACCTGCGTTTACAACTGAAGCAGATTCATGCGCACAAGCCTGCAATGCCATAGGAATTAACATAATTGATAATACTTTAAAAGATTTCATAACTTTGATAGTCCTTTGCTTATTATTAAAATATTACTAAATATACCAATAACCGCCACAAAATCAACAAAATTCTGTTTTTTATATAATAAACAATTGTAACAAATATAAATCTTTTGTGTTTTGCATTATTGCCAAAAGTAAATTAGTATCCCTCCTAGTGTTAATTAAACTAAGGAAATAAAAATGACTAACAAACCAGCGAAACCAATCGGTTTATTTGATATTCCGTCGCAACAAAAAGCTATCGGACAAGAAAAGTTCTTAAAAGCTTTTGAAAAAATTCTCAACCACGGAGGCTATGCTCAGGGTCCTGAAACTGTTGAATTAGACGGCAAGTTAGCCGAGTATTCCAACATTAAGCATTGCGCAACCTGCTCTTCCGGCACCGACGCGTTAATCTTAGGTCTGATGGCTTGGGATATTAAAGCCGGCGACGCGGTTTTTGTACCGTCATTTACATTTGTCGCAACAGCGGAAGCCGTAGCATTTGTCGGAGCAACTCCAGTATTTGTTGACTCTGACCCTGAAACTTGGAATATGGACCCTAAAGACCTTAAAAAAGCAATTGAAGAAGTTAAAAAAGAAGGCAGACTAACTCCTAAAGCTATTATCTCTGTTGATATATTCGGCGCTCCGGCAGCTTATGACGAAATTTATAAAACAGCTAAAGACAACAATATGAAATATATGTCAGACGCCGCTCAAAGCTATGGCGCTGTATATAAAGGAAAAAGAATAGGACATTCCGAATTAGCCGACATTACCGCTACAAGCTTCTATCCTACAAAGCCTTTGGCATGTTATGGCGATGGCGGCGCGGTTCTTTGCAATACCGACTGGGAATTGGCAATTATCAAATCCTGCCGCGTTCATGGTTCAAACCCTGAAGATAAATATGACAACGTCCGTTTGGGCATGACAGCCCGCATGGATAGTTTCCAAGCGGCCGTTCTTTTAGAAAAACTTACAGTTTTCAACAAAGAATTGGCTGACCGCGAAAAAATCGGCAAATATTACAGCGAAAACTTAAGCAGCGCGTATAAGACTCAAAAAATCTTAAACAATACTGTATCTGCTTATGCAATTTACACTGTTCTTGCCGATAACAGAGATGAACTGCAAAACTGGTTAAAAGAATGCGGCATTCCTTTCGCAAACTTCTATCCAAGACCTGTTCATACACAGTCCGCTTATAAACATTATAACAACCGTTCTCTTCCTATATGCGAAGCTATGGCGTCGAAAGTTCTCAGTATTCCTATGCACCCATATTTGACTAAAGAAGAGCAGGATTATATCATTTCTTGCCTAAACGAATTTGCAAGCAAAAATAAAGCGGCATAAATTAAATAAACCAAGAAAAACTCTGTTAGAAATAACAGAGTTTTTTTATATATATATTGACTAAAACAACATAATATAATATATGAAACATGTCTCTAAATGGAATTAGGGATAACTTAACGAATTTAAAAACTCAGGATTATCCTGAGTTTTTTACTTAACTTACTCCTGTTTACCATCAACAACGCCGCAGGAGATAATGAACTTCAGAGCTTCTTCCACAGGAATATCGACATAAACCACATCTTCTTTGGGAACAAAAATCAAAAAGCCGGATGTCGGGTTTGGCGTGGTTGGAACAAAAATATTTAACATCGGTTTTCCAACCTTATTAACCACTTCTCCTTTAGTTTCGCCGCTGAGAAAACCATATATCCATATACCTTTTCTCGGATACTCAAACAGCACGACTTGCTTGAACGAGTTGTTTTTATTTGATAAAAAGGTTTCAAAGACTTGTTTCAATAAAGAATATACCGTTGAGATAAGCGGCATTTTATACACTATCCACTCACCAAGCTTAAGGAAGAATCTTCCCATAAAACCAGCGGCAAACATGCCTATCAATATAAAACCCAGCACTAGAACTACTATACCGATGCCCGGTATTGTAACGGGGTTAAGGTCTTCATACTGCTCGGGAATTATCCCGCTTATTAATTTGCCGACCCTTATATCGATATACATAACGACCCTGTATGTCATATATAAAGTTATTGCGACTGGAGCAGTAACTAATATGCCCGTAAAAAGATAAGCTCTGATTTTAGCGCCTAACTTCATAAAAACGGCTTTTTCTCTTTCTCTCATTTTTTTTCTAAGCTCCCTAATTCTTGCTGCTCTTTCTTTTACTTTGTTCATTACACCCTCATAATATCTTCAATTGTAAATTTTGCGGAAACCCTGCCCTGCCAGGTATCTTTGCGCAGCACTCCCACAACGTCAAATATCGAGCCGGAACTTTTCAGAAGCGCGTTTCCAATATCCGTATCCGCAACCCTAAAGGCTATGGCGCTCAAGCTTCCGCCGTTACTTGATGTCAATATACACCTTACATGCCCGCTTCCGACAATATCAGATTTTATTATTTTGACATTCTTAATCACCATTCTCGGCTCTTGATTATTTGCCCCAAAAGGCTCAAGTTTTTCAATAGTTTCCGCAAGCTCAATGCTTGCTCCTGATATATCCACCATTCCGTCATATTCAATAACCGGGGTTATATCTTCATTGCCGATTTTGCTCTTAATATACTCTCCGACAAAAGCTTTAAACTCGTCTAATTTATCTTTTTCCAAAGAAAAACCAGCCGCCATATAGTGACCTCCGCCTTTTGCAACTATGCCTTTTTCCTTGGCGGATATTATTAACGCTCCTAAATCAACTCCAGGTATTGAGCGCGCGGAACCTTTTACATCATCGTCTTCGACAGACATTACAAAACTCGGCAGATTATATCTTTCTTTTAGCTTGCCGGCGACAATTCCGATTACGCCCTGATGCCAATTTTCGCCAAAAACAAACGCCATAGGATATTCCTGCGGCTCGCCCTCAAGTTTTTCGATTGCATTTAGGAGAACATACGCCTCAACCTCTTTGCGCTGATTATTATATTCATTTAATTCATCGGCAAGTTTTTGCGCTTTTATTTCATCTTTTGAACTCAAAAGCTCGCTGCCTTTAAAAGAATCTCCGACGCGGCCGCCGGCATTAATCCTCGGTCCCAGTAAATACCCAAGATGAAACGACTTGGGAACTTCGGTAATCCCTGATTTATCAATCAGCGCTTTAAGCCCGATATTGCTTCTTTGCGATAAGACCTTCAACCCCTGTTTAACAAAAGCCCTGTTCAACCCTATCAGCGGAACCACATCGCAAACAGTGCCGAGGGCAACCAAGTCTAAAAACTGCATTAAATTCGGCTCTTTTTGTTTTTCAAAATAACCGAGTTCTCTTAACTCTCTGTTTATCGCGACAATAGCCATAAAAACGACGCCAACCGCGGAAAGATACCTTAAAGATAAGTCGCTGGTTTCTTCGTCAAGCCTTTTGGGATTAACAAGAGCATATACATCGGGCAGTTTTATTTCAGCCTCATGATGGTCGAGAACAATTACCTCAAACCCTCTTGACTTTGCATAATCAAACACTTCAAAAGCCGTTGTCCCGCAGTCGACAGTAATGACAAGGTCATTAAACCCCAAAGAACGAAACTTATCGAAAGCAAATTTGCTCGGACCGTATCCTTCATCTCTTTCTGGAATATGAACAATAACTTTTATGCCCAATTCTTCTAAAAACAATCTCATTATTGCCGAAGATGTTGCGCCGTCAACATCATAATCGCCGATTATCGCAATGTTTTGCCTGCTTACCACAGCCTCGGCAATTTTTTTCGCCGCTTTTTCCATATCTTTCAAAATATAAGGATCCGGCATAAGGTTTTGAATTTTCGGGTTTAAAAATAGTTCGACATTATCGGCTTCAATACCGCGGGAAGAAAGAATTCGCGAAACAACAAAAGGCAAAGAATATCTCTGCGATATTACCTCTGCCTTTCTTTCATCGGCAGCGGTTTGTTTCCACAGGCTGCCTCCCAAAGATTTGTTACTATATTCCAACTATTTTAATATCCTATATAAACTTCTACACGACGGTTTAGTCTTTCGCCCTCCGGCATAACCTCAAGATACAAAGGTCTTGAGTCTGAAAGCGCTTCCAGAACAACCTTATCCTTTCTGACACCGGCTTTTATAAACTCTTCCGAAACATTCTCAGCTCTTGCGAGAGACGATTGAAAATTTATCATTTTATGAGAAACATAATCAGTATCTTTTGTTCTGCTTGAAGAAAAACCCAAAACATAAATTGTGGCGTTCAACTCTTTCGCCTGTTTTGCAATTGTTTTAATTCTTGATTTGTATTCATTTTTAATGACAGCGCTTCCATTATCAAAATAAAATGTATCAACCTGATATGTAATGCTCGGCTCTGAAGATACTTCTTCATACGACGTAGAAGTTATAACGGAAGTTTCTGATACCACGCCGTTAGAATCTGTTTTGACTGTATTTATTTTTTCCATTTCCTTATTTGCAAGGATTTTGCCTATCGGCTTTTTGTTCGCCGGCGTTAAAGCTGCGGGGCGAGGCATTTCTTTTTTAACTTTTTCTTTCAATATCGGCTTTGCCTTTACAACGCTGCTGTCCTCTTTTGCGGCAGACGCCATAATTACGACGCCCTCGTCTTTCGGAACATCTTTAACAGCTGAAACAATTATTTCTTTTTCATCAATTCCTTCTTTAGCAACAGAAGCGATGATTACTTTGCCATCATCTGCCGCTGATGCTAAATCTATCTCTTCCGTCTGCGTTATGACGACAGCTTCCGCAAATATATTTTCCTCGTTTTCCGCTCTCAGTTCGGGGAAATCGCTCTTATTACATGAAGAAAGAGCTGCGGCGCACAGAAATATGATAAGAAAGTTTCTAAGTTTTAACATGAAAAAAATCCTTCAATAAAAAGAATAGTCACACACGACACCAAGCTTTATCCAGCTTATAATATAGATATAATATAAAAAAACATTATACAAGCAGAAAAGAATAATTAGAAACAAAAATTCAACGCCTAATAAAATTATTCATTATTCGTCAAATTTATATTGAAAATTATTAAAGATACTGTACTATTTACATAATAAATATTGGTACTAATAATAAGGATTATTCTGAGTTTTCTTTTAATATAAGGTGATAAAAAATGAAAAACATATTAAAAATATTTCTAGTTTGCTTACTAATTATAAGCTGTAAAGGTAAAGACGAATCAAATCTTGCTGTTGTAACCGAAAACGGAGAGGTTAGGTTTGTGGTGCAGAACGCACAAGAACCAGACGAACTCATGAACGGTCTTATGCTTGTAGAAAATATGCCTGAAAACGAAGGTATGATTTTTGATTTAAGCGGTATCCAAGGAGCCGCCATGTGGATGAAAGACACGCTCATTCCTTTAGATATGCTTTTCATTGACGAAAACGGCAGCGTCGTGTGGATTTATGAAAACGCGCAGCCAATGTCTGAAGACATTATAATGTCTCCTGTGCCTTTTGATCTTGTTTTAGAGCTTAACGGCGGACAGGTTCAAAAGCATAATATTAAAATTGGGGATAAAATTAAACACGAATTCTTAAACAACTTTGATAAAGAATAATGACTGAACTAGGAAAAAAAACACTAATAATATTTGGACTTATGCTTTTTGCCATAAGTTATGCCGACGCTCGCGTCAGATTCATTACCGACGGATACGGCGACGAAGCCAGACCCGCGCCGACAACTCCTAAAAAAACATGCGACCAGCTCGGGTTTTATTCCAGCATTCCCGCCGGGCAGAAATGCGATAACATATACAAAGAAGGTTCCAGATGTTATGTTAACTGCAGGGATGTTCCAGAAACTGCCTGCGAAGATGTCGGACTTTTAAGCTCTGTTCCTGTCGGACAAAAATGCATTCAAACAAAACTAAACGACAAAATCTGCTACAAAGACTGTTCTGACTCCTGCGAAAGCTCAGGATATAAAAGCGCTGTTCCCGAGGGAAAGACATGTACGGAAACCAAAGTTAACGGCAATACCTGTTATAAAAACTGCAAAACAATAACCTGCTCCGACTTAGGATTTAGCAGTAGAAAAGTCTCTGGACAGCAGTGTTTTGAAGTTACCGACAAAAATTTGGTATGCTTTGAATGTTTCAGCTACGAAGAAATTTGCAACAGCGGCGGATACATGCATTATCAGCCCGACAGAGAAAAATGCGATGAAGTTATGTACCTGAACACTACATGTTACGCTGACTGCAGAGCATTATCCTGCACTGATATCGGCTATTACGACACCGACCAGTCCGACCTTAAATGCAGCAGAAAGGTTGTTAATGAAGACTATAACAATTGTTATGAATGCAGAGAATATAAATGTTCTGACGGCGGATATTCAGAGATAAAACCATCAAACAAAATATGCGATACCATATCTTATAAAGGTTTGAGCTGTTATGATGCGTCAAACTGCAGAGATATACCTCCAAAAACCTGCATTGAAGCCGGATATTCTTCTTATGTCCCTGTAAACAATAAGTGTACCGAGGTGTATGTAGGTTCTTTAACATGTTATAAAGACTGCAAGGTAAAACAAGAAGAAACAAAGCAGCCAGCAAACTGCGCGGAAGCGGGATATTCGACTTATGTTCCCGTCGGATATAGATGTACGCAGACAAACCTTGGAAACCTTACATGTTATAAGGATTGCACTCCTAGATAAAATAAAAGCCTCCGAATGGAGGCTTTTATTTTATCTATCTCTTTTATTTCATATTCTCTATGTAATCAATTAAAAGTTTAACACCGTAGCCTGTCGCGCCTTTGGCATACAAATCATCGTCAAGGCTTTCTCTGGCAACGCCGGCAATATCCAAGTGAGACCAGATTGTCTTATCCTTGATAAATCTCTTTAAGAAACAAGCGCCCTGGCTTCCGCCTCCTACTCTGTGTTTGCCCGAGTTCTGCATATCCGCATAAGTTGAATCCATCGCTTTATTAAAATAATTGTCCATCGGCAGATTCCACAGCCTGTCTCCAGTATTATTTCCTGCAGTTGTTAAATCTTTTATCATCTTATCATTATTGCTGAACAAACCAGCATAAACCGGTCCAAACAGCATTGAAACCGCCCCTGTTAATGTGGCTAAATCAACAATCCTCTTTGCTTTGTATTTTTGCTGAACATAAGTTAAGAGATCAGCCAAAACCAGCCTTCCTTCCGCGTCGGTGTTTAAAACTTCAACCGTTTGACCAGACATAGATTTGATTATGTCATTTACACGATATGCGCTGCCTGAAGGCATATTCTCGACAAGTCCGACAATTCCAAGAATATTTTTCTTTAATTTTAACTCGCCCGCCACCTTAATAACTCCAGAGACAACGCCTGCTCCAGCCATGTCGGTATGCATGCCTTCCATATACCCGCCGGTTTTAATACTTAAGCCGCCGGAATCAAACGTAACGCCCTTGCCGACAAGGGTAATATCATATTCTTTACTATTATCATTTCCATTCCAAGACAAAACCACGACTCTAGGCTTGTTTGCAGAACCGCTGGCAACCGCCAAAAGCAGATTAAATCCCAGACTCTTAAGCTTTTTCTCGTCTAAGACTTCTATTTTAACGCCGATTTCCTCTAAGCCTGATAAAATTTTTGCAAAAGTTTCAGGATTTAGATAATTGGCAGGCTCATTGACCAAATCCTTAACATAATTAACTCCGCCAGATAAAATAACGGCTTTCGATATATCCGCTTTTTTAACGCTTTTTGCAACGTCAATAATGTTTATGCTCTTTAGGGCGGAAGTTTTGCTGTCCACATCCTTTGTAAAATATTTATTGAAACGGTACCTTCCAAGTTCAAGACCAAGGATTAAATATTCCACCCCATTTTTAATCTTATCTGTAAATACCATTACATTCTTTAAGGTAAAAACAGCTTTTGAAAGCATTGCCCCATATTTTTGCAGCTCTTTATTTTCTGCCGCAAAATCAAACAAAAACAATATAACAGGGCTGGCATTTGTATAAACATTTATAAAATCTTTTTTGCCCATGTCATCTTTGATAACTTTTTCAAATAACTTCAGTTCTTCTTTTGAAAAGCGCTCCGCAATCTCTTTTGATATTTTTTTAGTTTTCTTATCAACAAGAACTACCCTCGCATCAACATTTTTGCTTTTTCCATTTAAAACATATTCAACCATTTCACCACCATAATTACAAAGTTAGCATTATTAAAATATAGTAGCTAATTTATTTTTTTTAAACCTTATTTATTTATATAAACAGTTCTTTCACCACCAAAAGTGGACAAATTAATTTTAATCAATCCATGCGTCTTTATTATACTCATTTTATAAAAAATGTCATTTTTAGCTTGTACATTTACAAAAAAATTTGCTATAATTTAGACAAAATATAAACATTTTCATTGGGACGTGAAAAGTGATTAATCAAGAAGACTACGAATATATTGAAATGACAAAGGGTTTCCCTTTAACTGCTGACGACTTTAAGACTGGCAACAGGAAGAACGAAGACGTAATAAAAATCAAACAGCACCAGAGAATCGAAAAAGCAATTATAGCAAATTTTCCCGACATGCCGTTAATCGAGGCATGTCTGACAAAACAAGATATAAAACTTGTTGAAGAATACAAAAACTGCGGTTTCTCAATTGGCGAAATCTCATTGCTCTGCCGCGAAGTGTCATTGCAGACAGCAATTCAGGGATACATTTTTGACAACGAATGCACTCTTGATGAGGTTTCGGCTAATATTCTTGATTTATATTACAAAGAAAAAGATATGTTTGACACTCCAGGAGATGTCAGAGAAGCTACAAGACTCGACGCAAGCGGACTTTTCCCCAATCCCCCTCATCTTTCCAAGCTAAGACCTTATTGCGAAGGCAAAGACAGAACATTGGATGAATATCATCTTAACGCAAATTATATTTCAGAAATCAAATACGAGGGCAAATATGAAATTGTTGATGGGATTGTTGTTAAAGAACATAAAACCATCATAAATTCAAACGGAAAAAAAGAGAAAAAAGAAGTAGAGAAAATTATCGGCGGAAAAAAGGTCTTTCGGAAAGACACTCCTTTCTATCAAGCGGAAGAGTATAATTTATACGAATCCGACGCTTGGAAAAATGTGTTTTCAAAATTTGAAAACTTTAAAAACATCGAAGACAAGGTCATCGAAGCGCTTCAGGAATACAGATTTATCCCGGATACAGTCAAATATATGGGAGTCTTTGAGTTTAAAGACCTGATTGGAAGATATTTTGGCAAAGAAAACGAAGCTGGAACATATATGTTCATCGGCTCGGTAAACAAAAGAGTTATGGACGCGTTCAAAGGAGACGAAACGTCTGAAAAGTACACGAAGTATCTTAAACTAAGAGGCAAAAGCGAAAAAGAAATAAGTCTGAGGCTGCATCTTGCAAAAACAAAAGGTCTTCTGCTTGGCGATTTATCTACCCACCATATCGTCCATGTCAGCAACGCCGGCAAACACTTGGACTACAATCATATAAATGCCGACGATAACCTGCTTGTCGTGTCAAAATTTATACATACGCTCATCCACAGCAACGACAGAGAATATACGGGAGCAAATAACGATAAAGTCTTCGGTCTGTTCCCCGAAAAAGAAGTATATGATATGATGCTTAGTCTGACCCCTCTTTTCAGGATAAAGTATTCTGGCAAAAAACAGGAAAACACTAAGGAACTTCCGACTGTGGCAATCTCTAAAATAAAAGGCAAAGGAAGTGGAGGAATATAAGCTAGAAAGTTATGATGATTACATAAACTTCATAAAGCCCGCAAACTTTGATGAAGCGGACTTTGCCGCCATGACAAAAAGCGAAAAAATAAAAATCTTAAAGCTAAAGAAAAAATTATTTAATAATGAAAAAGAGCTAACCAAAGAAATCCTTAAAACATTTGAATCAAAAAGAAACAAGTTGAAGAAAGGCAAAAAAGAGTTCGATGAACTGTTGAGCCTCTTGGACAAAGCCGGAATAGAGTTTAAGACCCAAGAGTTCAATTCATTAACAAGAGCCGAAAAGAGAGTAATCCGCATGGATTATTACGGCTCAACTACCAAGCCGGACCCCGAGCTGTTATCCGATTTTTACAGCCGCGCATGCAAAAACCCCGGTAATAAAAACAGATACAAGCCCGAAGATTATGATTTATCAACTTCTCCGTCATGGCTTTTGTTCAGACAGTTTAAAAACTTTAGAAACATTGAAACAAGAGTAAAGAGACAGCTAAGCGAAAGCGGCGTAAATCCCCAAGATTTAAAAAACATGGCTGTGGAAGACTATACAGACGTCATACACAACCAGTTCAAGCGCGCGGAAGACGATGAAAACGCTCCTATGTTTCTTGGCGCAAAATACAGCTTTGTAAAAGATTTTATTAAAAACTTTGAAAAACCGTTTGTAAAAATTTTGGAAGATGTCGGCGTTGATAAAAGATATATCAAAGAACTTGTTAAAAATATGAAATCAAAAGGCATGTCCGAAAATTTTCGGGTTTTTGATGAGAACGGGATAGAAATTAAGGGACCAAGAATATCCGTCCACCATAAAATCGCCGTTAACGAGGCAAACAGCAAATCTAAAATGGGCGAAATAAACCTGTTTGAAAACCTCTGTCTATGTATTGACGATCCTTATCATGGAAAAATTATCCATAGATTAGATAAGTCGTTAAATGAAAACGGCAGGCTTATGCGCAACAGCATGGCATTTAAAAATAAAAATGTGGTTTTTGTCGGCGGATTGTCACCAATTCAGCAGCTCGATTATGATTATACAAACGACCCAAGAACAAAAAGGGCGCAAAACAACGTGTTTTATTATGACGGCTCATTTATAACCAATGATACGGAAGAATTAAGAGAAAAAATCGCCGCCAGAAAAATTATGGAGAATATTGAAAAAGAAAAATCTGACCACGCAGCCAGACGGGCGGAAAGGTTTAATAAAAATGAGCAAAAACCAAAGGAGCAGAAAAGCTTGGCGAAAGCAAGATTTTCTATCCAATCTTTGAGAAAATCCATGAGGAGAAGATAAATGAAACGCTTGGTGCATACTATTGAGCATGAATTTGAAAATCTTCACGGTTTATATCCTAACTCAGCCGATATTGCCGACACTCAAAGAGCTTTAGTAGAAAATAAAATAGCGACAATCCCAAACAGTTTTATTGATTTTTTGGAAAGTATCAACGGAATAAACTACAAAGGCGGTGAAATATTCGGCATAAATCCGCCAAGTAATCTTGCCGGAGATATTCTCGACATAAATCTGAAACAAGAAAGATTTATAAAATCTAAATATATTATTCTCGGCGTTGATGATTTCGATTATCTTGTTTATAATCAGGAAAAATCTTTATATCAAATCATTGACAAATCAGACTTGGAAGTGCTAGAAGAATATCCAGAAGCTGAAAGAGCTATTTCATATATTCTTAAAGTATAAGTTATGAGTAATATATACATTGCAAACGAAGAAAATATAGCAAAAGCCGCCGAATTAATTAAAAACGGCGGAGTTGTAGCCATGCCTACGGAAACAGTTTACGGACTGGGAGCTAATGTATATAATTCGAAAGCCGTGGCAAATATATTCAGCATTAAAGGAAGACCAATTTTCAATCCTTTAATATCGCACATAGCCGATATTGATTTTCTTTCGGCTTACGCTCAAACAGACGGAAGAGTTTTAGCTCTTGCAAAAAGGTTTTGGCCCGGTCCTTTAACATTTGTCTTAAACAGAACTGAGAGCAATCCAGCTCTGGACCTGGTTTGCGCCGGCTTGAGAACCATAACGGTCAGAATGCCCAACCACCCGGCGGCTTTAGAACTCATTAAAAAAGCGGATGTTCCAATCGCCGCTCCATCGGCAAATTTATCAACGACAATCAGCCCTACAACCGCCGAGCATGTTAGAGAAAGCCTTGGAGACAGGGTAGAAATGATATTAGACGGCGGTCCCTGCATTGTCGGGCTAGAGTCAACAATCGTTGACTTAACAGGCAAAGATACCGTTATACTAAGAGCCGGGTATATAAGCAGAGAAACTTTAGAAAACTTCCTTGGAGAAAAAGTTTTAGTTTCAAACGGCGACCCTGATAAACCTATGGCTCCCGGTCAAATGCTGAAACATTATTCCCCCAGCCGCAGCTTAAGAATAAACGCAGCCGCCCCTGCAATCGGAGAGTTTTTTATCGGCTTTGGAGATACTCCAAACGCAAATATCGATTTAAGTCCTTCCGGCGACTTAATTGAAGCTGCCAGCAACCTGTTCGCATATCTGCATTTAGCCGACAAACAAACAAATTTTTCAAAAATAGCAATCGCGCCAATACCAAGCAAAGGCATCGGCTTGGCAATAAATGACAGAATTACCAGAGCGGCAAATAAGTAATTAGAAGTAGAAATTCGGCTCTATATCAAGCGCCTTGGCGTATTCCTTAATATTTGACAGACCTTCCGACATCATATTGTCATAAGATATGCCGGTAGTTACCAGCGCAGATTTAATTCCATAAGAATTAGCGCCTAAAATATCTGTTTCCAGCGTATCACCTATCATTAGTATCCTATTGTCATCCGTATCCGGGTAATCCTGTAAGGCAAAGTCAAAAACCTCTGGATAAGGCTTGCCGATAAACTCCACGTCGCCGCCCAGTTCTTGATATGCCAAAGCGACAGAACCTTCGCATAAGAACGGAGGCTTTCCATCCCCAGCCGGAGTTTTTAAATCTGGATTTATACAAATCATCGGTTTTTTAAGCTTTTTAAACATATTAAGCTCATCCATAAAAGGCTCCATAGAGGTTGTTGTTTTCCACTCCTCCCCTTCCAATATGCTTGGCAGACCAGCGTAGATAAAATCCGCGTCTTCGGCTTTTGAAACTCTTTTATATCTGCTGTCTGTAAAAATCCCCGGATTGGGCTTTCTGAAAACATAATATTTCAGCTCTTTTTTATCATTGCTGAAATAGTCGTAAGCCATCTCTCCAGATGTTACAAATTTATCATAATGCCTGCCTTTTATCAGCCCTCTTTCGGCATATTTATCTTCAAGCGAATATGCTCTAAGCGCCGCGTTCGAAAGTATAACAACAGCTTTTCCCTGCTTGCGAAGTTCTTTGAGCATTGTGTCGGCTTCATTAATCAGCTTGCACCCATCCCACAAAACACCGTATAAATCAAACATAAAAACATCAAACTTATTTTCAATCTTCAAAATATTATCTAGCATTTTTTATAATTCCTGTTTACTATACCTCAATTAGAGGAGACTTTACTGTGGATTATACTAAAGACTATTTGCTTGATAAGCAAATTAAAATTTTTCAACCTGTAGATGGTTATAGAGCTTCTACAGACGCTATAATATTGTCTTCCGTAGTTTCTAAAGTTAAGAAAAACGACACAATTTTAGATGTCGGCTCGGGAACTGGAGCCATATCTCTCTGCTTGGCTCACCGCTATATAAATGACGGCGTGAAAATTACCGGGCTGGAACTGCAAAAAGAATTGTGCGATTTATCGAACCTAAGCTCAAAGGAAAACGGCTTTTCAGACAGTTTAAAATATATAAACTGCGATATTAGAAAAAAAACCGAAAGCATTGATTTTTGTTCTTTTTCCCATGTAATAACAAATCCTCCTTATTCGGAAAAAGACCTTCCATCGCCCAACTCAAGCAAGGCTCAGGCGCATAATCATTCAGATTTCAGCTTAGGCGAATGGATAAAGTTTTGTATCAAAATGATAAAGCCCAAAGGCTTTTTCTATATGATTAACAGAGCGGAAGCTCTTGACGAAATATTATGCCGTATTAAAGGCAAGCTCGGAAATATCAGGATTATTCCGATATATTCGAAAGAAGGTCAAGAAGCAAAAAGAGTGATTGTCATAGCGCAAAAAGATTCCAAAGCCGCGACATCAATTGTTTCAAGTTTTATCGTTCACAACTCAAACGGAGAATATTCGGACAAAGCGAACGAAATACTCCGAAAAGGACAAGCTTTTTTCTAACTAAAAGCAAAAACGACCTTGTTTCCCCCGCTGTCTTTAGCCTTGCCAACCGCTTTTATCGCGTTGTCCGTTAGTTTATGCGCGGAGTTTGACGGATTTGGGAATATGCTGACTCCAATACTTGCCACCATTTCAAAATTATCGGCGCCGTCATTAACCGCCTGTTCAAATATTTGAGAAATTTTTCTTACTTCGTTTTTCAAAAACGCTTCATCTTTAACATCCGGCATTAAAATCCAATATTGATATTTAATGCCCGCGGCTATGGTATAGCATTTGCTCAAACCAAACACAAGTTTTTCAGCCATTTTACGCAGTATAATGTTCTGGCGTCCGTTTTGAACAAAGTCTTGCAGATTATCAATTGAAACAACCGCCACTCCCAAATTTTTTTTAGTTTCAGAGTTGCAGTAGTTTTCATTATTAACCGCGACTTGAAGCCTGTCCTCAAACAAATAATAGTTGGGCAGACCTATTACGGAGTCATAAAGCATACCGTGAGCCTCGTCTTTTTCATAAGAACGCTTGCCCATAAGTACAAAAGTAAAATGCCTGTTGTCCGGCAGATAAAGACCCTTGAACTGAACTGGTATGATACGATTGTTTACAGCGTTTATTCTGACGCTGACCGATATATCTCCAGTCAGCATCTCGCCAATATTTTTTGCCAAAACATTCCAGTCTTCCTTAACTATAAAATTAAAAAATTTGTTATTATGTATTAACTTTTCATTCTTTACATCTACAGCGTCCAAAAAAGCCTGGTTGGCATAAATTATCTTGTCATCCCTGACAATAATAAAGAAATTATGAGAAGGATTAAAAATTTTATTGATTAAATCATTAAGCTTAACATCCAGCTTATATGCCGTTTTTCCTGCGTCATCTTTTATTTTCACTTGTTCTATTTCAACATCTTTTGAAGAAGCAAGCCCTTCTAAATCGTCAAAATCTATATTAACGCGTCTTTTTATCCCGCTTTCATTTGCAGGAATATCCGAAACGCCGCTTCCTTCAATATTTTCAAGATTATCGCTTAATTCTGTATCATCATTTATTGGCATAATTTAATCCTATAAAAAACCTTTACTAAAGTATAAGTAAAGGTTTTTAAAAAACAACAGATAACATCCGTTTGTGTTAAAATTATTGAGCCGAAGCAACAACCTTTTGTATTTTCTTTATTGAGCCAAGCTCAATCTGTCTAACCCGCTCTTTTGAAATGTTATACATTTTGCTTATTTCATCCAAGGTCAAAGCTTTGTCCAGCATTCTGCGCTTAAACAAAATATCTTTTTCGCGGGGATTAAGAATTTTGACCGCCTCATTGAACAGCCCTCTTCTTTTGTTTGTTATTTGCGCCTTTTCAAGAACTTCTTCCTGGTTTGGTCTTTTATCAGAAAGAAAGTCTATTAATTCTGTTCCAGATTCTTCGGAAGCGTCAATCGCAACATTTAACGAGCCGTCTCTGCCGCTCATTCTCTGGTTCATTTCCCTTACTTCCTGCGAAGAAACATCCAAAGATGTTGCGATTTTTTCTATTATGTTATCAGAAAGCTGTCTGTCATCCATAAGCTCCAGGTGGTTTTTAATTTTGCGCAAATTGAAAAACAGTTTCTTTTGCGCCGATGTCGTGCCGATTTTTACCAAAGACCAAGAATTTAGTATATATTTTTGAACATAGGCTCTTATCCACCACATTGCATAAGTAGAAAATCTATAGCCTTTTTCAGGGTCAAATTTTTCCAAAGCATTTAACAAGCCTAAATTGCCTTCGGAAATCATCTCGCTTAAGGAAAGTTTATATCCTTTGTATTGAGAAACAATTTTAACAACTAATTTTAAGTGCGAGGTGATGATTTTGCAGGCAACATTCTGCCCTTTTGTTTTTTTGTAAGCAGTTGTCAGATATAGCTCCTCTTCTTGAGACAGCATGGGAAATCTTGCTACTGTCTGCAGGTATCTTGACAAGTTCAGTTCAGGGGAAAAATCCGTATTGCTAAGAGCATTGATATACTTCATAGTTTTTATCCTCTTTTAGATTGCGTTTATCTTATAACAACTAAAAATAAGTACAACATATCCTTTAGTACATATCAGATGACGCTAATATAATAAAAGCATAATAATAATTATCATTATCGCAAAACGCTTAAATCAACGCTTCTTCAAGCTCTAACAAATCTTCTGGAAAATCAGCACTATAACTAACGCTCTTTTTAGTTCTTGGGTGAATAAAGCCTAAAGTTTTTGCATGCAGAGCTTGCCTTGGAAAGAAGACAATATAGTGTTTCTGTTCTTCATTTTTATATCTCAAACTGGTTTTTTTTGACTTTTCATAAACCTTATCGCCTATCAAATTACAACCTATGCTAGAAAGATGAACCCTAATCTGATGAGTCCTTCCCGTTTCAAGTTTACACTCGACCAAAGATGCCAGCTGACCAAACATTTTTAAGGTTTTATAATTTGTCACGGCGCGCTTTCCGCCATTATTTATTACAGCCATTTTTTTTCTATCATAAGAGCTTCTTCCGATATTTCCCTCTATTCTGCCGCTCATCGGAGATGGAACGCCATATACAATCGCCCAATATGTTCTTTCTACGGAATGGTCAAAAAATTGTTCGGATAAAGCCCTATGGGCAAAATCATTTTTAGCAACGACCAATAAACCGCTTGTATCCTTGTCTATTCTGTGAACAATCCCCGGTCTTTTCACACCGCCGATACCTGATAAATCTTTGCAGTGATATAAAAGCGCGTTAACCAGCGTCCCCTTGTAAACCCCCGGAGCCGGATGGACGGTCATCCCCGCGGGCTTGTTAACCACAATTAAATCCTCATCTTCATACACCACGTCCAGAGGAATATTTTCCGGCTCGGGAACGGCTTCTTCCGCTTCGGGAACAAAAACCTGATAACTATCTCCTTCTTTAACCTTAAAAGAGTTGTCGGCAATTGTCATATCGTCGGAAGTAACATAGCCAGACACGATTAAACGCTGGATTTGCGAACGCGACATATCAGGCAGAACATTGGATAAAAACTTATCCAAC
Source organism: Lactobacillaceae bacterium (assembly GCA_031271345.1). Lineage (GTDB taxonomy): Bacteria > Pseudomonadota > Alphaproteobacteria > RF32 > CAG-239 > JAQWBS01. The sequence continues at coordinate 169,193 of JAISVX010000003.1, read as the reverse complement.
CTCTCGCCTTTTTCTTCAGCCGAAACGACAGGGCTTAAAAATATGTTAGATTCTGCTATATTCATTTTGCGAAAATAAAATTTATGTTATATTATGCTAAAAATACACTCAAAGTATTAATTTGCAAGGATTTTGATATGACAACCGTTAAAATTATGAAGGGATTGGTTTTTGCGTTAACTTTTGCCATCTTTTTTGGACTTTTTATTTTCGCAGCGCTAATACCGGCAAAAAACAAATCTTCCGCAGCTTTTATAGAAGAAAATATTGTCCTCGACCAGCCTTTGGGGAGCAATATAAAAAATGTTTTAATAAAAGATAATTATCTGTATATTGTAATAAGCGGCGGCAGCCTTGCAGATAGAATCGTTATTGCCGACACCAATAACGGCAGGGTTGTTTCAAATATAAGTTTGAATTAATAGGCGCAGGGCATATTTTTCAAACGGGAGGAAAAAAGTGAGCGATAATGATTTAACAAGCGAAAGCCTTTTAAAAGACTTCTTAGGCGGCGACTTTGATTTTGAGGACACCTCATCTTTTAAAACAAACGATGAAGATGTTCCCGGAGGAGCTGGAGATGATGAGTTTGACCAGCTTTTAAGAGATTTTATATTCTCTGAAAACCATACCGACGAAGAAGACAGCGTTGATATAACCAACATGAGCGCCGTTGTTGCCGCGGCAAAAAAAGAAGAAGAATTAAAAAGCCAAAGCGACGAAGAATTTATCGATAACTTAAGAGAGCAGGAACGAAATCTCTTTGACGCTTATTTAAACTTCAAATCCGCTATAAAAGCAATGGCTCAGGAACATAATATAAAGCTTCCCAAATTTGCGCTGAATGCAAAAGTTTTATATCCCAAATACAAACCAAGGATGGCACAGGAAATTGCCGCCGATACATTAATGGGATGGGATGTAATGCTTCAGGCGCACCCGACCAGAATATCAAGCATTGACCCGACAGCCACTGACGAGCAGCTTCTTGATTTTGCCGAAAAAACAACTGATGACAACCTTCAACTGGCAATGATTTCTTATGTTGAGATACTAATTGAAATTGAAGGCTGCGAAATAGATTATGAAAAACGCAGGCTTAGAGCGAAAAAGAAAAAAATTGAAAAAGAAATTATGGAAGAACACCAGAAAAGAGCTGAAAGAGCGCAAAAATATATCGTTAAAATCAGAGAGAAAAAATTCCCCATCGACGCTGAAAGACTTGTGAAAAACTTTTTTAAAACATCTAAAAAAGATGCGGAAAACGCATACAAGGCATTGACGACAAACCCCGCGACTTTTGCTCCGATAGATTTCGGCAAAATAAAGCCAAGATTTTTCGGATTTATAAAAGTTACTCCGCAAGACGGTATAAGAATAAATAAAAAACTGGGAGAATTCCTAAAGAAATTAAGAGTATAGTCAAAAATTTAGAGAAAATAAAAAATATTAGACAAAAAGGTTTTTTTATAGTAATATAAAAGCAATATAATTGTAACTTTACAAATTGCCGATTAAGGTTGATAACAATAGTATGTATCTTAAATTGAGCAAAAGCAATTTCCTCCTCGCGAGGTGAAGAAGAAGGTGATAAAATGGCTGACGAAACAAAGAACCCAGAAATTCAAGTTGATGCGGAACTTCAACTTTTCCTTAGCTCTAAAGGAATCTCTGTCGACGCGTATAAATCTATGGGCGAAGACGCCAGAAGATGGCTGACGCAGGACATGGAAAAAGAAAATGCCGAGTTTAAGTCCTATCTTGAAGCCAACGCTACAACCGTAGAAGAATATATGGGATACGGCGACGGAGATAAAAATGTTGTAAATCAGGAATATGTTGAAACCAACAAAGAGCTTGTAGATTTGCTCAAACAAAACAACCTTACTCCCGAACAATATGTCGCTTCCGATTTAGATACCAAGCTGTTTATGAACGATGAGCTAAGAAAATCAAAAGGTCATGAGGACAACCTTACTCCAGAACAAAGAAAAGAAAGAGACGATTATGAAAAATCCATCATTGAAATGGAGAAGAAGTTTGGTCCGATTACACGCGAACAAATTGAAGAGATTAAAAACAAACTGAAAGAAGGTCCTTACACGCCGCAAACCGACGAAGAAAAAAGACTATACGGAGCTTATGGCGCGGCAATGCACAGAGACAACTTTGAAAAGCTTTATGGCAAAAACCGAAAGAACGAGCGCGAAGACGCGAATGAGGGCTTGAAAATAATTACTCCGAGAGACGGCGAAGAAATTACGCCGGCTGATGTTGGAAACGAAGTTCAGCCAGAAGACATCGGTACTCCGGGAGAACAAAAAGAAGACGCGGAAAAACCAAAATTTACAGACGGCTTCAAAAAGTCCGGATTGCGTCACGCCGATGATCAGGATGGACCAAAAGGACCATTTAAAGAAGATGATATTATCAACTATATGTACAACGAGTGGTTGATTGCGGCGGCTAACTGGTGCTATGAAAAAGTCGGCAAAAAACTAAAAGAATGGGGAACAGCCGCTTATATCGCATATTTAGACGGAAGAGCCGAAGGAAGACAAAAAAGAGAAGAGCTTAAGAAACAAGGCAAAACTACAAAAACTATAGACGGATACTTAAGCAGCCAGGATAAATTAAACGCTATCAGGACAAATACTACCACATATTTTGCCGAGAGCGTTCTTTCTATCAACAAAACTTTCGAACTAATAAAAGAAGGTAAATTTGACCAGATTAACTTAAGCGGATTGGGAAAAGAGAAAGAACAAGCTTTATTAAAGGCATTTTCTTCTATGAAAAACGGAAAAATTACCGAGCAGGACCTCGCTAAAATGCCGGAAGAAAAAAGAAAAGATATTGAAGAGAAAATGAAAAATGGCGCAACTCCACTAACATTGTTCTGCGAAGAAACTCAGCAAAAACTTGAAAACATGTCAGAGAACTACGCTCTTGTCAGCCAGATAGCATTTAACTATGCCGCCGCAAAAGTCGGAGATACCATGGCAAGAAATAAAGAAACGGATCCAAAAGAGATTCATCAGGCAGAAGTAAAGCTTATGAGAGAAACTATGGCTACAATTTTTGCCAACCTTGAGACCATAGAAAAAGACCCTGATCCAAGCAAAGACCCTTACGCATATTTGGAGCAGCTGTCAAAAGCTTCTCAAAAAGCTAAAAATACGACAGACAGACAAATCAACAACGGCATTGTCATGGAATATGGAGCAAGACCATTAAACAACTCTGGACTTGGCGATATGGAACAGCTTTTAACCAAGCCAACTCTTGAAGACGCAAACGAGGCCAACTTAAAGCTTACTTTATATGAAACATTGTATAAAGGAAACGTTACCGATGAGGGCAATGCTCAAATAGTTGAGGCTTTAACAATGCAGATGGCAAATAATAATGTTAAAAAGAACATTAATACCGAAAGAAAAGACAAACTGTTTAAGAACATTCACGGCAAAGGAAACAACGGCTCTACCGAAGAAACAGACCGCGGCAGCAGCGTGCCAAAAATACTAAAAGACAGACAGAGCCAACACTAATTAATTGTAAAATAAATTATGATAAGAAAACTCGGTACTTTATGCAAGGCAGTATTAATAAGCACAATATGGAGTTATGCATACTTCCATATTGTGCATTTTATATTCCTTCACATCTGGAAGTTTGATATAATTTTTACGGAATACTGGGTTGCTTTTGCAAAGTTTTGGAACAGCGGCGGCGTAATAAACAAATTTAAAGAAGTTATGTTTATTGTCGCGTTGTTTGCCGCCATCCCAATATGGCTGTATACTTTAATTAAGCTTTTGAAATTAAAGTATATTAACATGCTGATATACCCCATAAACACTTATAATAATTATATCACAAAAAAATATGGCGCGGATTCCTCCAGAATTATGTTTAAAAACCTCGGAACAGGGAAAAAAGACCTGACGATTGAAGAAATGGTGCAGCTAAAATTAAAAGAAACAGAGAGAAAAGGGGAAAAAGAGCTGGAAGCGACGAAAATTCGCAATATTATTCAAGAAAAAATTAGGAATAAAAAATAAAAATAATGTCTTTTTAACTAATCTCTGTTAATATGGGCTGTAGAATTTTTGGAGACAAGAGTGAAACCTTTAATAGTACTTATAAGAATAATAGTCATCGGATGCTTCTGGAGTGTGTTTTTTCTAGAGGGCATAAGGGTTATTATGCTGAGGAACTGGCGTTTTGATATTATAAGTAGCGAACACTGGCAATATGCGTGGGATTTATGGATGAACGGCTGGGTTATCTCAGACGCTAAAGAATGGGCTTTTGTCCTCATAATAGTCACTTTTATCCCGCTGTGGCTGACCGGCTGGGCAGCTTTAAGCTTGGTGGCTTGGGAAAACATGATAATATCCGCCGCATTACTGCCTGTTAAATTATTCCGCAAAATATTTGAAAAACAGCTGATTGGCATAAAGAAAATAAAATATGCAAAAACTCCTGTTAAGAAAAAGCAGTCATACAAAGAAATCAGACCTAGAGGCACAAGACCCGCGAGCGAAGAGCATTCTTCTGGAGAGGCTTTTATAAGCGCGGCGCCATTGCAGTCAAGCAAGTTCAAACATCCAAAACCGATATTTCAGGAACCTCCTGCAGCAGCTGCGTCAAGCGTATTTGAACACTCTTTGCTTGCCGTAGAAAATGATGATGACGATTTTGTTTTCAACTTTGACGCTTTTGATGTCGAGCCTAAAGAAACAAAAGAAAAAGACGAGACAAGGTCTGAAAAAGCATCTAATAAAAGAAACAGAGAGCGCGGAGAACGCGAAACCACCCGCGACAGCCGCAGCAAAGACAAAGACAGCAGAAAAGATAAAGACACTCGCGACGTTGGCGATAATAGACGCGAAAAAGATTATGACAAAGACAACAAAAAAACCAGCCGCAACAAAATTCCTGAGAAAGCTGCAGACGCCACTCTCAACAAACCCGGCTCCGCAAACATAATTGAAATAATGAAACAAAAAGGGTATCAGGTCATTACGGGAACAACCGTAAAAAACACATTAGTTGACTTTATCGGAGTTGCAAAAGATAAAATCTGCCTGTGTCTGCTGGACAGAGAACCGGGAGACTGGCTGGCTGACGAAGAAAGATTTAACGACGAGGAGCCACTATGGTTTTCTGAAAGCTCTCATAGAATATCGCCGGTTAGAAAACTCGATATTGTGAGAAAACATCTTCAAGGCGTATTCTCTATTGATAACTTCAGACCGACTCTGGAAGCTTATGTAATTGTTCAGCTTGGAAATATCATAAACGCTGAAGACATGTTTGATATTTGGAATGATATGGATATTAAGGTTACAAGAATTGACAGAGGTTCCCCAAAAGATATAATGCTGTTTGCAAAAGGATTGTCCGACGGAGGCTCTCCGGCGTCAGACAAAGAATTTGAAAAGATTAAAAAACTTATTCGTAAATAATTCTATTAGATAGGAAATATTATAATGGCAAGAGATAGAGGTCAGGAATGGGAAGAGTATGATAAAGCTGTTAGATGGATGGCGCTTACTTTTGTTATCACTATTATAGTAACAATAGTTTTAGCTGTTTTTGCAATGCCGCTTGCCTATCTTGTCGGAAACGGCATATCAAAAGACAGCGTTGCCGACGTATCAAAGTTCTTAAAGACTGTCGGACTAAACCCCGGATATTTATTTTCCAGATATTGGAGCTGGTTTAGGCAGTTGTCCAGTTATAAAGGTCAATTTTCTTTATCTTTATGGATTCCTATAATTCCGATAATAACATTTCCCGTAGGCATGATACTCGGAATGATTCTAAACCCATACCGCATGCAGTCTAATATCCATGGTTCCGCGCGCATGGCGACTTTCCGCGATATTAAGGAGATGAAGCTGTTTGATGGTTTCTGTCAGGTTGTCGGCAAGTTCCAAAACAAATTCTTAAAACTGCCAGAAACATTGTCAACCCTATGCTGCGCGCCTCCGGGAACTGGTAAAACCGTTGGCGTTGTGGTTCCAACCATATTCAACTCTCAAGGATTAAGCATTGTCGTTAACGACCCTAAGCCGGAATTGTGCTTTTCAACAACCGGCGCCAGAGCCAAAGACGGTCCAGTCTTTGTAATTAACTGGGGTGCGGAGGATAATCCTGCCGAGGGTATATATTATCCAAGCTGGAACCCGATGTCTCCTAATGCTTTGCCTATGCTTGGTCCAGATAGGGACATGTATGTGGATTCCATGTGCAACATTCTCGTAGAAGACCCTAAAGGCGGCGCTGACCCTCACTGGTCTAAAACAGGTCGCGCGGCTTTAACGGGATTTATTCATTTTATCGCGTCTAAATGCGAAAGAGCCAGAGCCAATGACTACTTTATCTCAAGAATATATGAGAAAAAACTTGACGAAGAAGACAAGCGCGTTTTGGAAAGCTATTATCAAGATATGCACGACCCTATGGCTGGAAGAGCCGTTCAAAACCTGAGGGGCGATAATATCACAATTGAAAACTATCTCCCTATTGGAACCTGGGCTTTGCTTCCTGATAAATGGATTGGTCATGAAGCGTGTATCGCGATGATTCTTGAATGGATTACAGAAGCTCAGATTAAGCAAGCCCAAGATATTAAGAGGCGTCTTGCCGAGGGCGACCAAATGGCTGCGATGGCTGACCCGATGAAAGATTTGATTGAAGAAGCTATTGAAGAAGCGCGTAAGTTCGGATACTCTCAGCGTGCCGTCGTCGAACTGAGCCAATTGTCTACAATGCCGGATAAAGAGCGCGGTTCGGTTTTATCTACGGCTTTCTCGGGAATCAGCATTTTCAAAAACTCCGCCGTGGTTTCTCGCACAAGCTTTTCAGACTTGCACTTTAAAGACCTGCGAGGCATAAAAGACCCTATTACCGGCGAATTCAAGCCCATATCCGTATATCTTTCGGTTAACCAGGTTGATGCCAGAGCATTGGGCGTTATCAGCGGTACGTTCATCGAGCTTATGTCGTCATACTTAATTGCCAACCCGCCTAAATTTACCAACAAAACAGATGGTAAAATGGGACCCTGCCCCTGCTTGTTCGTTCTCGACGAGTTTCCGCAAATGCCTAAACTTAAAGCCATTATTGACGGTCCTGCGGTCGGTCGTGGTCAAAAAGTTTCTTATCTTCTTATCGGACAGGATTTAGGTCAGATTTCCGGTAAATATGGTAAAGACGATTTGGAAACAGTTATTTCTACAACGGCATGCAAAGTTATCCTGTCTCAGAACAACGAGCAGACTGCTCAGAGATTTTCGAAAATGGTCGGTAACAAAACAGTTCAGACAACGTCTTTTTCTAAAAATGAAGGCGCTCTAAATAAGGCTGCCAACCCATTTGCCAAAAACGTTACATATCAATTGCAAGGAACATCCGTTATAACGACAACTCAATTATTGAGCTTGCCGATGCTGAAACAGGTTGTTTTAATGCAGGGCTTTATTGACAGACCCATTATGGCGGATTCTCCAAGATGGTACTTAGACAGCAAAATGAAAGCAATGGCTAAAATACCGCCGGCTCCAAGCGTTCCTGACTGGATTGTTGCGCAAAGAGAAGATATTAATGAAGACATTCTCGCTAAATTGGGAATTGAGTTTGAAGAAACTGATGATACAGATGTTGACGAGTTCGATGAAGAAGAATTAGCAAGATAAAAAAAACCGCCTCAACGGCGGTTTTTTTATCTTGCGCTACATAATCTCCACAAGTTTTTTACCTTCTTTATAATTTTTAATATATTCCAAAACCTGAAACATCGTCAGTTCCGGCAAACTACTTATATCATACCACTTAAGCTCTTCGCATTTGTCATGTTCCATATTTTTTATCTCGCCGTCCCATTTTTCACATACAAAGAAAAAGTCTATATAATGGACTTCTACCTGATTATGGCATACCAAACCAAATTCCAAGTCTTCCGGGCTGATTACAACTCCGGCTTCTTCTTTCGCTTCTCTTATAGCCGCTTCTGTCGGCGTCTCGCCATTTTCTATATGTCCTTGGACAAACCCGTACCAACCGTCTTTATATCCTGTGCTGCGGCGTTTGCTAAGCAATATTTTATTATCCTTAACAAACATTATGTATATGGCAAGTCTTGTTTTGTAATATTCTCTCATCCTTTAAGGTTTCCAGAGATTGAAAGATGGGAACCAGGCATATCGATAAACTCTATTTCAATATGATCCATATCAGCCTCAAGTTTTTCATAAATAAAACTGGTCAAGTTTTTAGCCAAAGATTTCATGTCGCTCGGAAAACCTATTGCCTTTAACTCAATTAAAGCTCCAAGGTCGCTTCTTTTAACGCCAAAAAGAATATCCTGATTATATATATAATTTATCACAATCCGTGTTTTTGGCTTTCCAAGCTCGTTAGAAACAAACTCTAAAGCTTCTTCTAAAAACCTTTCTTTATGCGTATCTTCTAAAAGAATATTTGTATGAATATTAAAAAAAGGCATTGTTTTTCTCCTCTTACATTTTCTTTATCATTCTCAAACTCTCAGGACGCTCAAATGTCGGCATATCCGTATCGGAAAATACTCTGCTCGTTTTTTTACCCGCGGAGTATTTTGCTTTATAAACGCATTCCATGTTCGAGCTGTCATAAAACTCTTCAAGACCGTTTATCCTCTCGCCGACACCAAGACATAAAAATCCACCCATAACCTGATGTTCGTATATTTTTTCCATAACTTCTTTCTGCGCTTCGGGTGTAAACGTATTTAAAACATTACAGCAAAAAATCAGATCATACTTTTCATCCGAAACATTATCCTTATATATGTTTGCTCTTTTAAAACTGACCCTTTTCAGAAGTTCTTTTTTTGCCTGCCAGTTATCCCCGTCACTTTTAAAATTTTCTATCATATCTCTGGCATTTAGACCATATTGTATCTCAAATTCGCTGTAAGAGCCTTTTTGGGCTTTTAATATCGCCTCTGAAGATAAATCAACGCCAAGCAGTTCGATATTCCAATTTTTATAATCGGGGATTTTCTTTTTTATCGACATGGCAACAGAATATACTTCCTGCCCTGTCGAACACCCCAAACTTAAAATTTTTATTTTCTTTGTAGAATAGTTTTGTTCCTGAAGAAACGGAAACAACACGTCATCAACATCTCTGACGACTTTATAATCCCTATAGAACCACGTAGTTAAAGGGGCAAGTTCCTCAATAACGGTCCACAAAAACGATTTGGGATATTTTTCAATTTCTTTAATCAATGCCTGAGTATCATCGAGACCATATTTTCTAATTATGTTGTCAACCTTTGCCGAAATTAAAAACAGGTCATCCCCCGAAATAAGCCAACCAACTTTTTCCTTAACTAAAGAGGCAAAATAACCAAGCTCATTTTTATTCATCCATAACACCTAAATGCTCAAGTTTGCTGTTAAGAATATCGCCGTCAAACGGTCTCATCAAATAGTCGTCAGCCCCGCCGTCCAAAGCGTCTCTAATTCTTTTTTCGCTGGTAACGAACGACGACATAATTATGGAAACTCTTCTATCTGTTTTTTCTTCTTCGGAACGTATTTTATAAAGAATATCAAGACCGTTTGTTCCAGAAATTTCATAGTCAAGTATAATCAATGCCAAGTCGTCTTTCATTTGATTATATAAATATACCGTTTCATCGCCGTTGTCTGTTTCAACGACATCAAAACCCCGATTGGTCAGGATTATATTTATAACGCTTCTAATTATGCTTGAATCATCAGCGACAATACATTTTGGCAATTATTTATCCTTATCAATGATAAATTCTAGTTTCTCGCTTTTAGCAACGGACAAACGGCAGCCGCTGTTTTCTAAAATATTTTTCAGATAAAGGATGGGAGCATACTGCGCCAAGGCATCGTTTATATTCCCGTTCATTACTTCCTTTATTATAAACACTTTATCTTTCATAAGAGAGTTGTTATCAGAATAAACAGCCAAGGCGCCGCCTTCCTGCTTTATACTGATTGTTCCGCCCCGAATAAACGTATCTCCGGCAATCATTGCGGAAAGAAGAGCAATTTTTGAAAACGTCCCGTCATCAAGAGATATATTCACCTGCACCTGATTATTATTGCCGCCGATTGTCTGGATATAATCTTTAAGAGTTTTTTCCACCAGTTCCAGATTATCTAAATTTGCATTATTAAGACCGAATGCCATTCTAAAAAACTTCATCCTTGCGGACAGCGTAAAAGAACTGGTTTTTAAGATTGATTTTATTTCGCCAATAAACTCTAAATCATCTTCTTCCAAGAGTTCGACAGCATTTGATACGGCACCGACATTGCCGATAATATCATGGCTTATTCTGGTGCTGACAAGCTCCGATATTTCCATAGCTGATAAATTACTATTCATGAATATTCCAATCCAATCTAGAAATTATATACATTCGTATTGATAAACTTTTGGTCTTCTCTGGACATTCTTGTATAATCCAGTTCTCTCAACATGGGGTCTTCCAAAAGAAGCCTTCCTGTCTTCGCCTGCATATAAGGCTTATTGCCGCCAAGGCTCCAGATTACGTCTTCTTTATTGTCCGGCTGCCCATATTTTTGGTTAATCCTTTTCCAAAAATCATAAACTTTTATATTTCTCATATATATGGATTTTTGACTATTGCCCGTGACATTGGCAGACAAACTTGTATATAAAATTTTGTATGCTTTGTTGCTGGTGAAATTACTGGTAAAAGCGATATTAATCGTTTCCTGCGTATCGAACTTATTATAAGCGGCTTTTTCCAAATATTGATAATTTTCCGCTTTTGAAGACTGGATAACGCAGTTTGCCAGCCTTTCATAACCGATAACCCCGGAAGCCCTGCACTCTTCTTCTTTGCGCCATTTAATAAAGTTTGGGATTTCAAAAACCTCATTTGTTTTTCTGTACCCTCTGCGCGTTAAAACGTCATCAATCTGTTTGGGACTCATTCTGAGCATTGCTCCAGCCACATCAAAAACAGCGGCGTTCGAGCGTTTATTGCCAGAAGCTTTAGACTCTTCAACCAGACTTTTTAATCCGGTTTTATCTTCCGCGCTTTCTATTGCGGCATTAGAAGATCCGCCGCCGCTTTTCATTTCCGTCTCTGCGGATGAGCGAAGCCTGTCCAACCATGTTTCAGGCCGGGCTGCTGGCTGGGTATTTTCTTCCGCCTGACTTTCGAAAACATCCGTTAAGGAAACGTCTTGCCCTGTTTTTGCGGCAGCCCCGGAAGAAGACAGACCATAGCCTTGAGCGTTATTATTTGAAACAGGAGTTGGAGACACCATCATTCCGCTTCTTGAAAGAGGAAAAGTATTTGCCGGCGCTTTTAAAACTGGACCTGTAGTAGTATTGATTTGGACGTCTTCGGAATTTGTATATATATCGCCGCCTGTTGTAATTTCTTCATCATACGCGCCGTCTTGATCGAAAGCGTAATCATCTATATCTATATCCCCATAATCAAAATCGCCGTCAGCCTCTGGAGCCTGCGATGTTTGAAGGAATGCATCATCATCGGCTGAAACAAGCTCTACCGCATCCTCAGCCTGGGCAACATTAACACTCAAAAGTGAAACTATTGAAAAAACCAATATATACTTATTCATATTATCCAATCTCATTTATCCATAATACCGCTATATTACATATTTATACGAATTTATCAAATTAATTCTTAATTTTTATGAAATTTTGACCCTTAAAAATAAAATATTTTACTTTAAACAACAAATTGTATAAATTCGGGGTAATTTTGAGGAAACACTATGATAAAAAAACATATAAATGTAATTGGCGCGGGACTTGCCGGGAGCGAAGCCGCCTGGCAGATAGCAAAACGCGGCGTACATGTTCATCTATACGATATGAAGCCGCAAAAATTTTCGCCTGCCCATAAAGACAATAATTTTGCCGAGCTGGTCTGCTCAAACTCATTTCGAAGCGATGATAAAGACGCCAGCGCCATCGGCTTGCTGCATCACGAATTAAGATTAGCGTCTTCTTTGATTATGGAATGCGCGGATAAGACTAAAGTGCCTGCGGGCGGGGCTTTGGCTGTAGACAGAGACGGTTTCGCGGCTTTGGTTACCGAAAAGCTTTCTTCACACCCGTTAATTACGATAAAAAAACAAGAAATTGCCAAGCTTCCCGATGAAGCGTTCGGCAGCACAATAATTGCGACAGGACCTCTTACAAGCGAAGCGCTAGCCAAGGATATTTTAGATAACGCCGACAGCAATACCTTATCATTTTTTGATGCTGTTGCCCCGGTGGTTTACAAAGAAAGCATAGATTTTTCCAAAGCATGGTATCAGTCAAGATACGACAAAGGCGATAAGTATGATTATATTAACTGCCCCTTAGACGAAGAACAGTACGACAATTTTATCAATGAACTCATAAATGCGGAAAAAACAGAGTTTCATGACTGGGAAAAAGCCACGTATTTTGACGGCTGCCTTCCAATTGAAGTTATGGCGGAAAGAGGTCATAAAACCTTATTATTCGGACCCATGAAGCCTGTCGGGCTTACCAACCCCCACTCTCCTCATAAGCCTTATGCCGTGGTTCAACTGCGTCAGGACAATAAGGAAGATACTCTGCGCAACATCGTGGGTTTCCAAACAAAAATGAAATATGGCGAGCAGCAAAGAATTTTTAAGATGATACCCGGGCTGGAAAATGCCGAGTTTGCAAGGCTGGGAGGCATACATAAAAACACCTTCATCAAAAGCCCTGTTTTGCTTGATGAGTTTTTAAGGTTTAAGAAAATGCCGCACATCCGCTTTGCCGGACAGATTACGGGCTGCGAAGGATATATTGAAAGCGCGTCTATCGGGTTTTTAGCCGGATATTTTGCGGTCTGCGAATTTAACGGAAACACTCCCGTTCTTCCTCCAAGAGCCACTGCTCTAGGCTCCATGCTGAACCATCTTATCGACGATACGAATATTGAGAACTATCAGCCGATGAATATAAACTTCGGGATTTTTCCAGACATAGAAAACAGGCAATTAAAAAGTGGAAAATTTATAAAAATTAAGGGCATTGAGAAAAAAAGGTGCTATACTGCAAGAGCATTGGATGATATGGCTGAATGGATTAAGGCTTTTTAATGAAAAAAAATATAATAAAGACCAGAACTGAAACCCTTCCTGTAGCATACTCTCTTATCAAAAAAGAGTATCAGCCTTTGGTGCAGTTGTACCTCCAGTTTATTGAATATGTTAAAATAAATACCAACAACATGAACATTAGCAACTTTAATAAAGTAAAGCTGTTAAACGAGCTGGAAGAAGTCTTTGACAATGAGAACGACTATGGCAAAGACAAATTAAAGTTTATGGTAAAGCTTAAAAAAAACTTCGTTAAAGAACTTCTTGCGCCGTCATTGATTAGAGATGTTCTAAATTCCGCAAAAAAAGACAGTTCCGACTTTGAGTACAAAACATGGACCCAGCTTGTCGGCTACTGCTCAAACTCTTACGGAACAATTGCCAGATTTTTACTGGCTCTTTATGATGAAAGCCCGTCAACATATATACCAGCGGCAACATTGCTTTCCGCATATCAAATGCTTGTAATGATAAAAGACGTAAGGTTTGACACAAGTATTTTAAAAAGAGTATATATTCCGAAAGACCTGCTCTTGCAGTATGACGTAAAAGTTAAAGACCTGTATGATTTCAAGTCAACAAAGCAAATTAAAGATTTGACCGCCGACATGCTCAGAGAAATAAGAAAAATGATAAAAGACGCGGAGATACTGCCGTCTATTATAAAAAACAAAGGATTAAGAATGCAGTTCTGCATGCTTGTAAACGCAGCGAATATCCTTTTTGCAAAAATCAAACATGCCGATGTTCTTGCCAAAGAAATTGAACTATCAAAACTTGATGTTTTTGAGTCCTACATCAGCGGAGTAATAGACGGATTCTTTACTTCTTATAAAGATGCAAGCACCAAAGGGATGAAAAGATGAGCAAAAACATCAGAAAAATAATTAGAAAAAATGATAAAATGTTCTTCTGGGGAATGCGTTTTCTGCCAAAAGCAAAAAGAGAAGCCATGTATACCCTTTATGCTTTTTTCCGCCACATCGACAGCATTGTCGATGATGAAGACATGACGGCAAAAGAAAAAAAAGAACTGATAAATATTTGGCGCGAAGAATTTGACAATATATATGACAAGAAAGTTCCGGCTACAGAAATCGGTCGCAAAATATATAAGAACTGCATGAGATTTAAACTGCCTAAGTCAGAGTTTTTGAAACTGATTAACGGTCTGTCCATGGATATTCCAACTCCGCTGGAAGCTCCGAGCATAAAAAATCTAATGACATACTGCCGCGGCGTTTCAGGAACCCCCTGCAACCTGTCATTACGTGTCTTGGGATGTGACGATGAAAAACTATTGGAAGACATTTCTAACGAGCTTGGAGACGCCGTAAGGCTCACGACAATCCTTAGAGACGTTAAGGAAGACGCGTTAGCCGGGCATCTGTATATTCCGAAAGAACTGCTTAATGAGGCTCAAATATTTTCCACCGACCCGAAAAAAGTGGTTACGGATAAAAACTTATATATCGCAAGAGAAGAGCTTGCAAAAATGACGCAGGTACTTTTTGATAATTCTTACAGGCTGATTAAAAATCTGGATACGGTTCCAGCACGCTCCATGAGAGGACTAGCAAATTTATATAAAAGATATTTCGACATCATGACCAAAAGAGGATGGGAAGTTATCTCGCCAAAACCAAAAGTCGGAAAAATATCAAGGCTTGTCATAACCGCAAAAAGCTTTTTACCCAACATAGGAAATAATAATGGAATTTAATCTCTCAACCTTAAACAACGGTTTAAGGATTGTAACATCCAACAGACCAAATCTTGAAAGCGTTTCTCTCGGTATATGGATTAATACCGGCTCCGCGTATGAAACTCTGGAAATGAACGGCATATCGCACTTTTTGGAACACATGGTCTTTAAGGGAACAAAAAACTATAATACGCTCCAGATTTCCGAAGAAATCGAAGATGTCGGAGGTCAGACAAACGCCTATACAGCCAGAGAGTTTACCGCGTTTTACGCTAAAATGCTGAAAAACGATATTGAACTGGCTCTTGATATAATCGCAGAGTTTTTAACGGCTCCGACTTTTCCGAAAGACGAACTTCTAAAAGAGCAGGAAGTTGTAATCCAGGAAATTAAACAAAGCTATGACGCCCCTGATGACGTTATCTTCGACTATATGCAGGAAAAAGCTTTTCCGAATCAGGCTGTCGGAAGAAATATTTTGGGTACGGAAGAAAGCGTTCGCTCTTTTAATGAAAGCGCTTTGAGAAAATATCTTAAAAGCAACTACGGCGCGGATAATATGATTGTATGCGCGGCAGGAAACGTCAAGCATGACGAATTTGTAAGAATGGTTGAGAAAAGACTTTCAGAAATGCAAATCAAGGCGTCCTTCTTGAAAGAAAACCAAAAATATGCCGGCGGCTTTCAGTTTGAAGAAAGACCGATAGAGCAGTCCCACGTAATTTTGGGCTTTGATGCGGTTGACTACTATTCGGCGGATTATTATCCCTGCATGATACTTTCGAGCATTTTGGGCGGCGGCGTATCGTCAAGGCTGTTTCAGGAACTAAGAGAGAAAAGGGGCTTGGTTTACACGGTATACAGCTATGCCAACGCGCATACCAAAAGCGGCATATTCGGCATTTATGCCGGAACAACCAATGAAGAGCTGAAAAAACTAATCCCGGTTGTCTGCGATGAAATAAAGAAAATCAGAACGGAAAAAGTTTCGGAAAAAGAGCTTGAAAGAGCAAAGACACAGTTCAGAGCGGGAATGCGCATGGCTTTGGAAAGCTCGTCCGCCACTGCGGAAATCATGACCAGACAGCTTCTTTTGTTCAACAGAATCATTCCTATTGACGAGATGGTTGAAAATATAAACTCCGTTACTACGGACGACATTAGAAATATTGCCGATAAAATATTTTCATCTAATCCCACTTATAACTTGATTGGCGCTATATCTAATCATCCAGATTATGAAAAGCTCAAAAAATGGCTGAAGAAATAAACATATATCTTTGCGAGCCAAGGAGTTTTTGTTTCGGGGTTACGAAAGCCATTGATATGGTCAATGAGGCGATAAAGAAATATGGACCTCCAGTTTATATATTAAACGAAATTGTTCACAACAGGCATGTTGTCGAAGAACTTAAAAGCAAAGGCGCGGTTTTTATAACCAGCATGTCTGATGCGGATAAGTCCAGACCTCTAATTTTTTCTGCCCACGGGGTTTCAAAAGCTATCGAAAATGAAGCAAAATCTCAAATCCAAATCATTATTGACGCGACCTGCCCTTTGGTTAAAAAAGTGCATAAAAAAGTTAAGGAACTTGATGAAAAAGGCTGCAATATAATCATAATCGGCAAAGAAAACCATCCAGAGATTATTGGAACAAAAGGTCAAATATTTTCAGGCTCGAAAGCATTGGTGGTAAGCTCAAAAGAAGATATTGAAAAACTCAAAATAACCGGCAAAACCGCTTATGTTACCCAGACGACCCTGAGTGTTGACGAAACAAAAGACATCGCCGCCGCATTAAAGCTTAAATTTCCCGATATTTACACAATGAACGAGAGCGATATATGTTTTGCGACAACCCAGCGCCAGGCGGCTGTAAAAAATGCGGTTAAAAAAGCTTCGTTAATTATTGTTATAGGCTCTAAAAATTCCTCCAACTCAACCAAGCTGAAAGAGATTTCTCTTTCTAACGGAGCAGAAGAAGCAATGCTGATAGACAGTGCCGGCGAGATTGACTGGAAAATCTTAGACAGCCATACAAACATCGGCATTACCGCCGGAGCATCCGCTCCAGAACATCTGGTTCAGGAGATAATCGAAGCTTTAAGAAAACGTTATGAGAAAATTAATATTCAAAGTGTTAATATATAATAATGTAATTTAAAAAATTTATGAGGTATAGCCATGTCTCGCGCTGAAGATATTTTTCAAAAACTGATATATTTTGGTGAAGATGCTCTTAATGAGTTTATTGTCAACATGCAGTCGGAAGAGCTGTTTTTGGATTTTAAGCAGTCTTTTAATACAAGCCAGCAGGGCAACTCTCTTAACAGCAACGACCGAAAAAACCTGGCAAAAGCCATATCCGGTTTCGGCAATTCGGAAGGCGGAGTTCTCGTCTGGGGGGTTGAGTGCTACAGGGACATCGAAATCGGCGATGTTGCGCGGGCAAAAGTAAAAATAAAAAATGTGCATAAATTTTTAAGCTGGCTGGAAAATGCCATTTCAGGATGCACCATACCCAGCCATAACCGAGTTAGAAACCACATAATCAGCGCCGATGAAAGCGGAAACGGATTTATTGCCACATATATTCCCAGAAGCGACGTTGCTCCTTTAATGTCTATATTCGGCAATAATATATATATCCGTTCCGGCTCAAACAATGTCCCCGCTCCTTACGCCGTTATTGCCGGCATGTTTGGACGCCGCCCGCAGCCAAACGTCGAACTGCAGCTGACGGAGAAAAATGTTGATATAATTGATGAAATTGAAGACTTTCTTCACCCCAAAAAAGATAAACCGTCTAAATATGTAAGGATTAATTTTTCAATAAACGCAAAAAATGAAAGCAATGTTATCGCAAGAGAGCTGTATCTTTCATGCTCGTCGAACTCCGACGGCGAATACAGCAGGCTGAGGTTCTCAAATTATAACCAGCTGGATTTCATCGGCGGTATCGAAGGACAGCTTAATCTGATTACAAAGCCGGATTTCAGACTGCCCCCGAGGGGAATGATAAAGATGACTAACGCAAGCATTATAATTTCGGAAGATATTGAGGGAGATTTTATACTTGAAGGCGTTGTCGGAGCAGATTCTTCCGCACCAAAAGATTTTAGAATATACGCCAACAAAAACAAACTCCGCTCTTTTATCGCAAAAATTATGCGCGATGAAAACTTAAACGGCGAGTTGGCGGCAATTGAGTTTTTTAACGATTTTTTGGTGACTGTTGAATAATGAAAAGAGTAGAAATTTTTACTGACGGAGCCTGCTCTGGCAATCCTGGGATTGGCGGCTGGGGAGCAATTTTAAGATATAAGCAGGTCGAAAAAGAACTAAGCGGAGGCACGATTGAAACCACGAACAACAGAATGGAGCTGACCGCCGTAATCGAGGCGCTTAAAACGCTTAAGGAGCCTTGCAATATAACTCTTTATACAGACAGCAAATATGTCATGGACGGAATAACCCAATGGCTTCCTAACTGGAAACAAAACAACTGGAAAACCGCAAACAAAAAATCCGACGTAAAAAATATAGATTTATGGCAGGAGCTGGACTTGGTCGTAAATATTCATGAAATCCGCTGGGTATGGGTTAAAGGACATTCCGGACACCCTGAAAATGAACGCGTTGATAAACTGGCGCGCGAAGAAATAAAAAAAATCAGAGAAGAGCTTCCTAAAGAAAATTAATTTGCCGCGCTGTTAATCATTTTTGTAAATTCTATTTCATTCAATATCTCGGGAAGAACCATGCCGTCTGGTATATTTTTGCTGAACACAACATAGAACGGAAGCCCCTTGCGACCAAATTTTTCCATAAAAGCAAGCACATCTTTGTCATACGTCGTCCAGTCGACATTTATGAAAACAACATTATCCAAACCTGCCAAACGTTCTACAAAAACATTGGAAAACACCGCCATCTCGTTGTACATGCAGGTTAAGCACCAATCAGCCTGAACGTTTACCAAAACAACTTTTCCCTCGTTAACATAGCTGTTTATAAGGTTCATATCTATTTTGTTTTCTCTGACTTCCATAATTTCCTGTTTTTTCCTGATGAAATTATATGCGCTGTCATAAAGAGCTACTGCAAATAAAGATAAAGTTATTGTCAAAGCTATAATCTTATATTTTCTTTTCAGTTTCTGCCTTTCCTCTTTCGTTTCAATCATTGCGTCAATCTCAGAATTCAGAATATTTCTGAACCATAAAACAAACAGGAAGAGCAGCAGGTAAACAACCATTCTGAACGCTGTCCAGCCATTGGTTTGGGCATAAAATATCGAAATAAGCCAGATGAGCGTCAGAACAAGCATAAGAGCCATAAAATTATTAAGCTTATTCATCCAGTCGCCTGGTTTTGGAACATATACAGCCAAAAACGGAAAAGCCGCAAAGAAAATATACGGAATACTCAACCCGACGGCGACAGACATAAGAATAGCCGTTATATCATAATAACTTCCAGCCAGAGCAAAACCAATTGTCGTTCCCAGATATGGCGCTGTACAAGGGGTCGCCATAATTACAACCAAAACGCCGGTCATAAAATATATTATGCTGTTTTCATCCTTGCTTTTGAACAAAAACTTATTAAGCCATGCAGGGGTGGCAATTTTTTGAAACTCAAAAATAACTCCGATAAACATACAGATTAAGAACATCATACAGATTAAGAAAACAGGGTTTTGAAACTGCATTCCCCAGCCTATGGAATATCCAAGATATTTTATAAGACACAATATAAGAGCCAGAATAAAGAATGTTATTAATATTCCCGCTATTGTTAAATAGAAGCTTTTTCTAACCTCATTAAACTTTCTTGCTCCAACCTTATTTAATGATAACAGCTTAATTGAAAGCACGGGGAAAACGCAGGGCATAAAATTAAGAAGAAAACCGCCTAACACCGCAAGCAGTATTAAAGCTATCGATATTTTTTCATTAACCATGTCAAAAATAGAACTATCGGTCGCCGTTTCTAATTTGCGCAAAGTATAAAGCTTATTTACGACCGCCGTAATCAAAAACTTTCTGCCTATTATATCAATTGATTGGTCTTTAAGCTCCGCCCTTGCCGTAATTTTGGCTCCGTCGATGGCTATTCTCGGGCGTGCAAGCTCTATGCCTTCCGGGCTTTCGATAAATACGTCAAGACTAGATAAATTATGATGATTTTCAAACACAACCCTTAATATTTTTTCACCGTTATTAAGCTCCGTGCCTATTACGGATAATATTTTCAAATCTTCATTTTCCGACTTAGGAATGTTCGTATGGTTTAAACTTATATACTGTTCATACTGCGAAGGAAGTCCCTCTCCATGCTCAAGAACCAGTTCCGGGTTTAAGTTGATATTTTTACATTCATACTTTAAATCACACAGGACGACAGAAACACTGGCATTTAGCGCTAAATCTTTGTTTTCATCTTCCAATTCCACAACAAAAGGAATGGCAAACAACCCGCCGTAAGCAGAAACTGCGTCTTCTCCTCCAAGCTCCACCTTCTTTTGAGCCGGATAAAAAACTTCGTAAGACTTAATGTTTTGCGAACCAGAAAAATCAATTTTTATATAAGGGTTGTCATCCAAAGCCGAGGCTTTTATAAAATATCCGTCATCCACGCGGATTGAGAAAACCATTTTTATGTTTTCGCTGCCATTATTTGTTTTGCTTGTGTCCGCTAAAACCCTAATCCTTATATTGTCTTTCTCATCCCAGTTTCCCGCTCCCAAATTCGCAGTAAACGGACTGTCTATCGGGATTGTGCCAAAAATCGTATTTTTCCAGTCTACTTTGGATAATGTTACCCAAAGTTCCTCCATTTTATTTTTTTCTTTTTTGTTTTCTAAGTCTCTTTTTCTCTTTGCCGTCATTGAGGCAACGTCTCTCGGATTGGAGCCGTAAGCCAAAACCTTTTTAAAATCCTGGACAACCGCCGCATAACCATCTGGAGCTTTAATATATTCGCCGTCATATCCCGTATCGTAATCTTCTTCATCAACAATGAGCGGAGGCTCTTCGGGAACCAGCATTTTTGCTTTTACATCATTATAAACGCCCAAAAAATATCTATACAGACGCATTCCTATACGAACAGTTCTCTGTTTGTCATATAAATCTTTTGCCGTGTCTTCTGGAAATACCTTTGCCAGCTCGCCCGTAAAGTTTTTATCTAACTTGTCCCCTTCAAGGACCTTATCAAGATGTTTTACCGTATCAACGAGGATTTTTATTTTTTCTTCCGCCGTCTGCTTGGGTTCATCAGGACTTTCATCCAAATCAAGAACCACGAGACCGCCTTGATTTTCCACATAACCATTCTCTGATGAAGTTGTTTTTTCATCATTTTCATTTTTTTCTGCGGCAAAAGCACTTGCGGTACTTAAAATTAGAAAAAATATAATTATATATTTTAAAAACCTTGACATTTATATTAATCTCTAAGTGTGACTATTGTTATAAATTAATTCATTATTGATTATATTTCAAGCAATGAATATTGAAAAGGACAAAAGAGCTTGCAAACATTTAACAATGAATATTTAGTGGGAAAATGCTTAATAGCATGTCCCAAAATTGATATGGGAACTTTGAGCAATTCAATAGTTTATGTATGCTCTCAAATTGATGGGGAAACGTTTGGCTTTATAATAAACAAAAAAGCGGATGATACCATAATGGGAAGCATCGCCCTGCAAACAAGCATAAACAATGAAAAAGTTATCGATCTTTATAAAGGCGGAAAAAAAGACAACACAAAAGCTTTCATAATTCATACTTCCGACTATAAAGACGAAACATCAATAAATGTTGACGACGATATATGCGTTTCATCTTCTATTGACGTTATCAGAGACATTATCAACAGCACGGGTCCAAGAAAATATTTAATTGTTTTGGGATATATGACATGGAATACTCAAATACTAGAAAAAGAAATCAAGAAAAATGACTGGTGGATTATTGAACCGACAGAAAAACTCTTGTTTTCTGATGACAGCGAAAAAAAGTGGGGTAAAGTTATGACCGAAGTATTAGGGATAGACTTAGACAGATTTTACTTCAAAGAAGGCTCCGCATAATAAAGTTAAAAAAAGCTCCTCAGATGAGAAGCTTTTTAGTTCCGCTAAAATTTTCCATGACAATGTTTAAATTTCTTTCCGCTTCCGCATGGACATGGGTCGTTTCTTGAAACCTTTCCCCATGTGTCAGGGTTGCCGGGATCAACGTCCTCCTTTGAATATTGGAAAGGAACATTTTCAGAATCAGAGTCCGCGCCGATTAAATTTTCCGGTCTCTCATGAATTTCTTTCATGCGGGTTTTTCTATCCATCTGAACCGCTGCCTCAAGAGCGTCTGTCTTAATATTTGTGCGGCAGATTATTGTCGTTACTCTCTCTCTTAACGAGCTTAACATGTCGGCAAACAAATTAAACGCCTCTTTTTTATACTCATTCAGCGGATCTTTCTGACCATACGCACGCAGCACAATCGTATGGCGCATGTGGTCTAATGTCGCGATATGGTCTTTCCATACCTGATCAAGAACCTGAAGCAGAATATTTTTCTCGACAAGCTTAACTATCGCTTCTGGAACAGAGGCATTTTTATCTTTAATTCTTTCATCCACTGTTTCGAGAATTTTATTTAATATTGCTTCAGAATCAATGCCCGCCTCGTTTGCCCAATTGTTAACAGGCAGAACAAAACCCGTGACGCGCGATAATTCTTGTTTAAGCTCTTCTTTTGGCCATAAAGAAACGTCTAAACCGTAAGGTATATACGATAAAACAATATCGGATAAAAATTCTTCGCGCATTTCCTGAACAGTTTCAGAAACATCCGCCGTATTCATCAGCTCTTTACGCTGTTCGTAAATAACTTTACGCTGGTCATTCATAACATTGTCATATTTTAACAAATTTTTACGAATATCAAAGTTTCTTTCCTCAACCTTTTGCTGCGCTTTTTCCAAAGCCTTGCTAATCCATGGGTGGATTAAAGCCTCGCCTTCCGGAAGCCCAAGCCTTTTCAGCATAGCACCCATACGCTCGGAACCGAAAATCCTCATTAAATCATCTTCCAATGACAAGTAGAACTTCGAACTTCCCGGATCGCCCTGACGACCTGAACGTCCGCGCAGCTGATTATCAATACGGCGGCTCTCGTGTCTTTCCGTACCAAGGATATATAAACCTCCGGCAGCAATAACTTTTGCTTTGCCTTCCTCAACCTCGGTTTTAATTTTTTCTTTTAATTTTGCAATTTCCTGTTCGCTCTCATCGCCTTTTAGAACTTCTTTCAGGCGCATGTCAAGGTTACCGCCGAGCTGAATATCCGTACCGCGTCCAGCCATGTTTGTCGCGATTGTAATTGCTCCCGGAACACCCGCCTGCGCGATTATGTTGGCTTCGCGTTCGTGGTGGCGGGCATTTAACACTTCAAACTTAAGTTTTGTTTTTGTTCTTAATAAGTTTGCCAGATATTCTGATTTTTCAATAGAGGTCGTGCCGACAAGAATTGGCTGACCTTTTGCATTAACTTCTTTGATTGTTTCGATTATCGCGTCAAATTTTTCTTTTTCCGTACGATAAATTTCGTCATGATGGTCAATTCTGGTTACCGGGCGATTAGTAGGTATTTCAATTGTTGACAGACTATAAATATCGGAAAACTCCGCTTCTTCGGTCATAGCCGTACCTGTCATACCAGCCAGTTTTGGATAAAGTCTGAAGTAGTTCTGGAATGTAATGGAAGCAAGAGTTTGGTTTTCAGACTGAATTTTTACATTTTCTTTTGCCTCAATAGCTTGGTGCAGACCATCGCTGTATCTGCGGCCTTCCATCATACGGCCTGTAAATTCGTCAATAATTACAACTTTATTGTCTTTAACAATATAATCAACATCTTTGATGTGCATTTTATGAGCGCGCAAAGCTTGGTTTACGTGATGCACCAGCATAACGTTTGATAAATCGTACAAGCCGCCTTCCGTAATTAAGCCGACTTCTTTTAATAAAGCTTCGGCATGCTCCATACCAATTTCTGTTAAAACAACCGACTTTGCTTTTTCGTCTTTTTCATAGTCTTCGTCTTTAAGACGCGGAATTATCTTGTTAACGCTGATATATCTTTCCGAAGAATCTTCGGCGGCACCGGAAATAATCAACGGGGTTCTCGCTTCATCGATTAAAATAGAGTCAACCTCGTCAACAATAGCGTAGTTAAAAGGTCTTTGAACCATTTCTTCCAGGCTAAACTTCATGTTATCGCGAAGATAATCAAAGCCAAGCTCATTATTTGTTCCATAAGTAATGTCCGCAGCATAAGCGATTCTCCTGTCTTCGTCGCTTTTGCCGTGAACGATATAATCCACTGTCAAACCTAAAAATGTATAAACCTGTCCCATCCACTCGGCGTCGCGTTTTGCCAAATAGTCGTTTACAGTAACGATATGCACGCCTTTTCCTTCAATGGCGTTTAAGTATGCCGCCAATGTCGCGACAAGAGTTTTACCCTCGCCCGTTTTCATCTCGGAAATCATTCCGCTGTGAAGAACTATACCGCCGACCAGCTGAACGTCATAATGCCTCTGCCCCAAAGTTCTCTTTGCCGCCTCTCTTACAACGGCAAATGCTTCGGAAAGAATATCATCTAACAAATAGCCTGACTTCAGCTTGTTTCTAAACTCATTTGTCTTTTCTTTTAATTCTGTGTCGCTGAGTTTTTCAATCTCTGGCTCAAGCGCGTTTACCTCTTGAATTATTTTATTTTGCTTCTTTATAAATCTGTCGTTTGCGCTGCCAAAAATACTGCGGGCTATTTTATTTAACATTTTCCTTACCTTATACATTTTTATCAAATTTATTTTTACATTTAGTGTTTATATTAAATAAAGTCAATAGCTTGCAATAAAGTTATAAACTGAGAAAAAAATATGTTGGAATATTTAAGCTTTTTATTATATAAATGTTGGTAGCATTAAATTTATAGAAATAATTTTGGAGGAAATAATATGCAAAAAAAATATGTGGCTTTGGCTGTATTGGGTTTGGTGCTTACAACTGGCAATGCAAAGGCTGAAGGAAAAGACGGCGCTGCCGCTGTTGTTAACGGCGACAAAATCACTGTTCAGGAAATAAAAGATGGATATAATGAGAATCAACAAATTAAAAGTCAGGTTTCTTTTGAAGATTTCTATGACAAAGGCTTGGAAATATTTGTTAATGCCAAATTAGTATTACAGGCTGCCGAAAAAGAAAAAGTCAGAAATACCGATGAATATAAAAAACAAATCAAAGTTCTAGGCGACGAACTAGCCCGCAGAGTTTACTTAGACAAGGCAGTAACTAAAAAAGTTACTAATGAAGAAGTTCAAAAGCTTTACAAACAATATAAAGACAAATTTGAAAGCAAAAAAGAAGTTAAAGCAAAACATATCCTGGTTGATGACGAAGCAAAAGCAAAAGATATAATTGCAAAACTTAAAAAAGGCGAAAAATTTGATGATTTAGCTAAAGAATTTTCTAAAGATCAGCCTGATTTGGGCTATTTCACTCAGGAAATGATGGTTAAAGAATTCGGCGACGCCGCTTTTTCTATGAAAAAAGGCACTCACTCTCAATCTCCAGTCAAAACTCAGTTCGGTTACCACGTAATCTTAGTTGAAGACAGCAGAGATACAAAACCTTTGACTATTCAAGAAGCTGAACCTCAGCTAAAAGCTATGCTTTCTCAAGCCGCTGTCGGTTCTGTTATTGAAGACCTGCGTAAAGAAGGCAAAGTTGAAGAATATTCTCTAGATGGAAAAACTAAATAATATAAAGAACTAAATCTTAAAGCCTCCCAAAATATATGGGAGGCTTTTTTTATTTGCGAATACAAAGCTTTAAATGAGCTTGTTTTTATTTATCTCCGCTAATTTTTTAGATATATAGTTCGACTTTTCTCTATTGCCGCTGTTATCCGCCAGACTCTTTGATAAAATGTCCAATATCGGACCGCGATGCGCTTTGCTGTTTATTGCCATGCGGGATAAAGTATAAACCGCGGCGCAGAATATTTGATTGTTTTCAGCGCCAAGCTGTTCGGCAACCATAATATATGGAGCAGTGTAACCCTCTTTTTTAACTTTTGCTTTTAAATGTTCAAAAGCCGTCTGCTGAATCCTATTGGCAATTTTTTGAGATATTGTTTCCTGATTAGCCGATTTAATTACAGCCTTAGCCTCTTTTCTTTTTACTATGGATTTTATCTTATTAATTATTGCAAACTGTTTAGAAAAATTCTGCATGTAGTTATTCTCCTTAAGCTATACTATATACAAAACGCTAAAAAATTAAAGATTTATTTTAATTTTCCTCAGACCAGCCCCACTGTTTTTTCAATATTTCATTATCTGTGGTATAATGCCCGTCCTTATCTTTTATTATTAGACCTTCATCAACCAATATAAGGCATTTTTGCAAATATTCGTTATGCCTTCTGGCATTGTCTCTTAAAATCTTATTTATATAATCGTCGCTTGTTACCTTGTTATTTTTCGGGTTTCCGACATCTTCCAGACGCTTTATGCAAATATCGGTGTATTCTATATAATTAACCTTTGCGCCCCGCCTATGCAGCATCCACGCAATTGCGGAAGATTCATTATAAAGGTTTTTTTCAATTGCTATAGACAGCGGACTTAACTGCTCAATGTTCAACTCCTGCATAAATTCTATAATTGATTTTTGACCATAATCATCGTCAGAATAATCATAATCCGCAGATTTTTTTATAACCGCATTAATATCCGCTCCGGCATTAATCAAAATATCAACTGTTTCTGGATAAACCCCAGCGGAGGCAAGCATAAGCGGAGTAAGACCAGATTTTGCGCGGACATTTACATCCGCCCCAAGCTCTATGAGCTTTTTAATCGCTTCTTTTCTTGACTTGCTCGTGTCTTCCGCTTCTATAGCCATAAACAAAATATTATCGCTTAATCTGCCATTCCTGCTTATCTCGGCTTTTGCCAAAGCATCTATAGCAGCCATATCATCGCCGCCGATAACCGCAGCCTCAAACGGAGTTAAATCTTTGGCAAAACAATTTCCTGTAAAAAAAATTGATAACATAAGAAGAAAAGATAGTTTTTTATTCATGCGTTTTTTCTTTCAAAAATTGAAACATAAACAATATATCACAAAAACTTTTTGATAGAAACAAAAAAGCCCGCTTCGCGGGTTCAAGCTCCAAATTATTTCTGTCATTAAAAAACCGTCCACAAAGGACGGTTTTTTAATGGCGGGAGTGACGGGGCTCGAACCCGCGACCCTCGGCGTGACAGGCCGATACTCTAACCAACTGAGCTACACCCCCATTAATATGGTCAAACATCTTATACTCAACAAAAAATATAATTGCAAGTATTTTTTTAAAAAATTATAAGATTTTTAATAAAAACATATTATTGTTATTTAGGCAAAAGCACTGAAAACTTTTTTTATTGTCTTTTTTATAAAAAAGCCTATTATGTGCTGAACGTTTTTAGAGCAACTTTTATTTTCTACAGAAGACTACTGCTATGAAATTACTAAATAATATTAAACTATCATTATCGGGCAATAATAAACAAAAACTTATTGCTTTGTGTTACGTATGCGCGATTATAGCGGCTCTTATACTTTCCAGTACAAGAAATAACAATGTCAGCGCGTCTTTTTCTGACGATACGATTAAATATATTGAGGCAATTCAGGCATTCGAGAGTGAAATAACTCCTCTTAACACTGGTTATAACGACGCAAAATACAGCTATCTTGAAAACGTTAAAGATTTAATATCAAAACCGCAAAAAAGTTCCGAGATTGCCGGCGAACTTCTGACAAAAATAATCGTAAAAGAAATAGAAGTTGCTCAAGGTGACAGCTTTATCAATATCTTAACTAAAAAAATCGGGCTGACATATAACGAAGCAACAAAAGTTATCAGTTCCTATAAAAAGGTTTTTGACGCAACAAAAATCCGCATCGGACAGAAACTTAAATTTTATGTCGTACATGACACAACAGAAGACAGCAACTTTATTTCTCTGGAAAAAATCATAATCGAGCCAAGCATTGGAGAGAAATATATTTTAGTAAAAAATATCAATAACGAATATGTTGCCAGCGTTCATGTCGAAGAGCTGATCGAAGAAATTAAAACCGCTCAGGGAACAGTTGACGGAACGCTTTCCGCAGCAATGAGCAATGCTGGCATTCCAAACCAGATTGTCGCAAACTTTATAAATATTTTCTCTTTCACCGTTGATTTTAGAAGAGATTTAAGAGCCGGCGATAAATTTGAGATTATTTATGAAAATAAAATAAACCAGGAAGGAAGAGTTGTTAAAAGCGGTGAAATTATCTATGCATCAATAACTTTAAGAAATGACAAGCTCTCTTTATACAGATATGAAGATACAAAAAAACACGTGGACTACTATGACGAAAAAGGACAGGCTCTAAAAAGAACCCTGCACAGAAAACCTTTGGCATTCCAACAAGCCCGCGTATCTTCTCCTTTTGGAAAAAGGCGCCACCCTATTTATAAAGATTTAAGAATCCACTGGGGAATTGATTATGCCGCTCCAAGAGGCACGGCAATATTTGCGGCTGGCGACGGCGTTATTCAGGCTGCGAAGTATAACGGCGGATATGGCAACTATGTCAGAATTAGACACAACTCCGAGTATTCTACGGCTTATGGACACCTGCACAGATTTGCCAGCGGCATGAAACCAGGCGTCAGGGTTAAACAGGGACAAATTATAGGTTATGTTGGAAATACGGGCAAATCTACAGGACCCCACCTGCACTATGAAATCATAAAGAACGGCAAACGCGTCAGCCCAACGACAATAAAGGCGGCGACAGGAGAAAACTTAAAAGGAACAAATCTCGAAAGATTTAAGACCACTGTTTCAAATGTAAAAAGCACGCATTCTTCATTATTTGCAAAAAGCAGTGAGAATGAAAAATTAGCCCAAAAATAAAATCTGAAACTCCCCGTTTGGGGAGTTTCTTTAATTGTCAAAGTTTTCGGCAAACTCAAACTTATCCATGCCGTTTATCTTGTTTACCAACGGGTTTTTCAATAACTCGGGAAGTTCTTTGGAGCGAAAAATGCTTCTTTTATCAGAGCCTTTTACAAAAGCCGTAACGCTGCCCCTTGCCTGCTTTATAAAACGTTCGGAGGCAATCCCCCAAATCTCTCTGACTTCTTCTTCAGAAAGACCGCTTGTGCCGTCGTCCAAACCCAGCTCTATAAGCTTCATACCGCATTTCGTATCATCAACCAGCATTTTGCCATGATTGTTTTTTATAAACTCCAAAGCGTCATACTTGTTCTGCTTTGTCGGCAGAAAACTAATGCTGTATAAAACAATGGAGTTTTCCTCGGTATTAACATCATACGAAGAAGCAATGCTTAGGGCTTCTTCGTATGTGGTTCTATTAGCTCGTAACATCAAGTTCTCCGTCTTTGACAATAATGTTTGCGGTATCGTTATCCGATATTCTGCCGTCCAATATGCTTAAAGCAAGATTGTTTTCAATCTGGTTTTTAAGCAGTCTTTTTAACGGTCTTGCTCCATACACGGGGTCATAACCCTGCTCGACAATCCAGTTGTAAGCGTCTTTGCTGATTTTGAGTTTAATCCCCTTTTCCGCAAGTCTTTTTTCTATTTTTTTGATTTGGATTGACGCAATGTCCTTAATATCTTCCTTGCTCAGTTTATGGAAAATAATTATTTCATCAATTCGGTTGATAAACTCTGGTCTGAAATGAGCTTTGACAACATTCATAACACTTTCTTTTGTTTTATCATTAAACAGCGCCGTAGAAAGAATATCGGAACCAAGATTTGACGTCATAATTATAATTGTATTTTTGAAATCCACCGTTCTGCCCTGACCATCTGTCAGACGCCCGTCATCCAGCACTTGCAGCAAGATATTGAAAACATCTGGATGAGCTTTTTCTATCTCATCGAACAATACTACCTGATAAGGTCTGCGCCTGACGGCTTCGGTCAAAACTCCGCCTTCTTCATAACCGACATATCCCGGAGGAGCGCCGATTAGTCTGGCAACGGAATGTTTTTCCATATATTCTGACATATCAATACGCACAAGCGCGGTTTCATCATTAAACAAAAACTCTGCCAAAGCTTTTGACAACTCCGTTTTACCAACGCCTGTCGGACCTAAAAACATAAATGAGCCAATCGGCTGATTAGCGTCGCTTATGCCAGCCCGAGAGCGTCTTACGGCGTTTGACACCGCTTTTACCGCATCTTTCTGACCAATTACCCGTTTTCCTAAAAACTCTTCCATACGGACAAGTTTTTCTTTTTCTCCCTCAAGCATTTTATCAACTGGAATGCCTGTCCATTTAGAAACAACCGCGGCAATGTTTTCATCAGTCACAATCTCATTAATATTTGTCGCTTGTTTTTTTGCTTTATTTTCAAACTTTTTAAGCTCGTCTTCCAACTCTGGGATAACGCTGTACTGAAGCTCTCCAGCCTGCTCATATTTGCCGTCGCGTTTTGCGATTTCAACTTCGGTTTTGGCTTTATCCAGCTTGTCTTTTATTTCCGTTATCTTAGCTAAGCCCTGCTTTTCTCCCTGCCATTTTTCAGTCATGTTTTGAGCTTTTAGTTCCAGCTCTTCAATTTCCGTGCTTATATGCCCAAGCCTTGCTTTTGATTTATCATCAGGCTCTTTTTTCAACGCTTCCCGCTCAATCTTCAGCTGCAGTATCTTTCTATCCAAAGCGTCCAGTTCTTCGGGCTTAGAGTCTATGGAAATCCTCAAAGAGCTTGCGGCTTCATCCATAAGATCAATCGCCTTATCCGGGAGAAATCTGTCGGTTATATATCTATTTGATAACGCTGCCGCGGCAATAAGCGCGGAATCCGAAATTCTGACCCCGTGGTGCAGCTCAAATTTATCTTTAATGCCGCGAAGAATTGAAAGAGTCTCTTCCACGGAAGGCTCTTCAACAAATATCGGTTGAAAACGACGGGCTAACGCGGCATCTTTTTCAACATATTTTTTATATTCATCTAATGTTGTCGCTCCCAAACAATGCAGTTCCCCGCGCGCTAAAGCCGGCTTTAAAAGGTTAGACGCGTCCATTGAGCCTTGGCTGGCTCCCGCTCCGACAATTGTGTGCATTTCATCTATAAACAGTATAATATTGCCTTCCGAAGCCTCGACATCTTTTAAGACCGCTTTCAGTCTTTCTTCAAACTCGCCTCTATATTTTGCGCCGGCAATTAAGGCACCCATATCAAGCGCCAAAACCCTTTTTCCCTTCAAACTCTCGGGAACATCATTGTTTACAATGCGAAGCGCCAGCCCCTCGACAATCGCCGTCTTGCCGACGCCCGGCTCGCCGATTAAAACCGGGTTATTTTTTGTGCGGCGGGAAAGGACCTGTATTGTTCTCCTAATCTCCTGCTCTCTTCCGACAACGGGATCCATCTTGCCGCTTTTGGCTTTTGCAGTAATATCAATGGTAAACTTATTCAATGCTTCAAAGTTTTCTTCCGCGCTTTCGGAATCAGCAACTCTACCATTGCGGTATTCTTCTATTGCATGATTTAATTTGTTTGCATTGACGCCGTTGTTTTTCAAAATATCTCCCGCCGGGTTTTTTACTGCCGGCAAAGCCTGCAAAATTCTTTCTGTGGAAACAAAACTATCGCCGGCTTTTTCAGCAATGCTTTCAGCTTCGTTTAATATTGAGTGAAATTCTTCCGACATCAGACTTTGAACCGCCTGCCCCATAACCTGAGGGATTTTCGTAATCTTCGCGTTTATTTCCTTCGATATTGCCGCAATATTTCCGCCGGCTTTAGAAATTAAATCGACAATAACATCATCGTCAAGCAATGCCTTTAAGACATGCTCTGATGTTATGTACTGATGTTTTTCTTTGCTTGCTAAATTTACAACTTCTTGGAAAAGCGATTTAGATTTGTTTGTCAGTTTTTCAAAGTTCATAAAAAATCTCCCAATAGAACATTATATAATATATATAATTATCGATAAGGACAAAAATCAATATCCGCTACAAAGTATTTTCCTTTTTATTGGCATTAAGACCAGACTTTTGAAGAGACAGCAGATATTTGCCCAACGTAAAATCTTCGGTTATTAAAACACTTGATATTCCAACCTCTTTGGCAACATCTAAATTTCTCTGGGTATCTTCTACCAAAATACAATCTCGAGGTTTGACCCCTATTTTGTTTGTAAACAGCTTCATTCCTATCTCGGACTGTTTTGGATAAAACTTTCCTTTGTATCTCTGATGTTTTACATCATAACAATCAACGCCAAATTCTTCGATTGTTTTGCCGAACTTCTTTTTTATCACCATTTCGAGATGAGGTCTGGTGTTGTTTGTGAGTACGACGATATTATAGTTTTCTTTGGCGCTTTGAAGAAGATTAAACAGCTCGTCGTCTCTTTCGATTTTTGAATAATCAATAACCTCAACCATTCTGTTATTAAATTTTTCCATTTTTACGTCATCTTTGCCGCACAGATTATAAACAAAATTAAACAATCCAACGGAGTTTTCAGCTTTCGTCTTTTCCGATATTTTTTCATATTCTTCATCAGATATGCCAAACTCTGCCGCCACGGTTTTTACTGCACCGACAAACTCTGCCAACGGTATGTTGGATATGGGGTATAATACCCCGTCGCAATCTAAGATTAATGTCTTTTTATTGTTTTTCTTCATCGTGCATCACTTTTATAAAAGTGATTTCTGACGGAGCCAAAAACCTCAACGGAGGTCCCCAGTGACCCGCACCCCTTGAAACATATAATTTTGTCCCGTTAACGTCATAAAGACCGGCAAGATATTTATTTTCCATCTTCGCTAAAATATGGAATGGAAAAATCTGACCTCCATGAGTATGTCCTGAAAGCTGCAAGTCAAACATACCCTCAGGCAGACCGTCAACGATATGAGGAGCATGCGACATAAGAATTTTATAACTATCTTCGCTTACATCTTCCATTACTTTATCCAAATCTGGCGTAAACATTGGGAAAGCTGACAAAACTCTTGCGTCTGGAAGCCCGAAGATAAAAACATTTTTATCATTAAAACTAATTCCGAGATTATCCACGAAAGAAAAACCTTCGCCCATGGAGGAGAATTTTATCATCCACTGGGGCAGACCGTTATACATCTCGTGGTTTCCAGATGTGAAAAGAACGCCGTATTTTGCCTTCAGACCTTTTAGTATGTCGACCTTGCTTTCCAACACGTTTATTGTCGCGTCGACCATATCGCCGACAAATAAAATTATATCGGGATTAAGAGAATTAACCCTCTCAACCAGTCTTTCGATTTTTTTATCATTTGTATCCTGGTCGATGTGAATATCCGTTACCAAAGCTATGCTGAAAGAACCGTTTATTTTTGAGCTGTATAAATCAACCTCTTTAACAGGCGCGTCTTTCATTCCCTCATATAAAGAATATGAGAAAACCAACAGGCTGAATATCAAGGCATACAGATTTGTCTTATTAATCCATGACACGTCTTTGGGGCTTGGGATGTTAAACTTCTTTGAATAGTAAAGAATATACCATACAAAATCTCTAACCAAAAGCGTTGTAAAAAGTATAAACGCCAGACCAAAAAGCATATATAAAATTTGAGAAGCCGTAACAATGCCAGAAACATTATGAAAGTTTCTTTTTAAGGTCATTGATATAACCGGGGCAAACCAGCTGAATGCGACAACAATTGTCACAACAGCCTTTACTAAAATAGAAAAATCCGAATATCCGACAAGAGTTCTAATGGTAATGGCTGAACATGAAATAGCCACAATGGTCGCAAATACAATAAATAACATTTTTCCTCACAAAACTTAAATTGCCGCAACGGCTTCTTCCGCATCTTTTTTTGTTCTTTTAATTCTTAGTGCCGCCGGCTTTTTCTCTTCTTCTTTGTCTTCTTTTTTTGCTTCTTTTACTTCAACGACTTTAAACTCTTTTTTACGGAGAGAAACAGGCTTTTTCTTTTCCGCTGTTTCTTCCTCCGGCGCGGTCTTTTGAACTTCCGCTTCATTATGGTTTTCATTATCAACCGCCTGCTCGTTTGAGTTTTTTTCTTCGCTGACCGCAGTATCTTCTCTTCTGTTGTCTGGAGTTCTAAATGATTTTTTGTCGTTTATATCAGTGACGATTTTACGATAATGCTCGGCATATTGGCGAAAAATTTCGGCATTGACAATATCATTATTATTGTTTGCGTCCCGCGCAAGCTCGTTATATTTTTTTATCAGTTCAAGAGCTGTCCCGCTGAACTTTCCCGCAATGCTGTTGCTGTCAAATTTGTAGTTTAATGAATATATCTGATTGTTATGGCTGTTACCATTGCCATTACTGCGAAATTTATTATTTATTTTTTTCATGCTTTTTCTTATTAAAATTTGTTAAACCAAATGAATCGTTATTCAAACGACAACCTCCTGACTGTAAAACAGTCATAATGAATGAAAAGGTTCTATTTAAGAAAATAAAAAGGTATAAAACCTAAAACAATCCGATAAAATGTGGCTGCAAGGGCATAATACATAATTTATAAAAAAAATCAAATTATTTTTTTAAGATTATGCACCTGTCAATACCCGCCAAATCCTTTACTGTATCAATCAGTTCAAACCCTGTTTTTATAAAAATATCGGACACATCTTTGCTTTGTCCAAGCCCGACCTCTAAAAGGATATATCCGTTATCATTTAATAAACCTCCCGAAACCGACGCAATCTGCCGATAATCTCTCAGACCGTCCGTTCCGCCGTCAAGAGCGATTAAAGGATCATAATCTTTTACCTCCCTATCCAAAACTGAAATATCAGACGACACAATATATGGCGGGTTGGAAATTATAATATCAAATTTTTTATTCAAAACTTCTTTAATATCATCATCAAACCAGCTCTTATTAACAAAACTAATCCGCTCTGCAACTCCGATATTTTTTGCGTTTTCCTGCGCTATATCAATCGCTTTATTTGATATATCCATGCCAACGCCTCTAATATTGCCGAACTCGTACAAAACGGACAATATAATACAGCCGGAGCCGACGCCAAGCTCCAAAATGTTCTGAATCTTGTTCTTTTTTATTATCTCAATAGCGCATTCAACCAGGGTCTCTGTATCTGGACGCGGAGAAAGAACATCTTCGCTAACCTTGAATGTGTGTTTATAAAAATCTTTTTTACCAATTATTTTGCATATTGGTTTTGAAGCAAGCCTTTCTTCAACAAAAGACGCTAATTCTTTATCGTTTTTTGCATTTTCAATCAGCATAACAGCTTCAAGGCGGGGAGAAGTTATCCCCGCCTTGACAAACTCTGATATAATGTCATCAAGCTTTAATGCCATGCGCCGAATGATTCCTTAATCGACACCGACA
Organism: Lactobacillaceae bacterium; assembly: GCA_031271345.1. Taxonomy (GTDB): domain Bacteria; phylum Pseudomonadota; class Alphaproteobacteria; order RF32; family CAG-239; genus JAQWBS01. The sequence continues at coordinate 133,809 of JAISVX010000003.1, read as the reverse complement.
GCTTGTCAAAAGCTCTTTTTTCAATCTGTCTGACTCTTTCCCGGCTTATATTAAAATGCTCGCCGATCTCTTCAAGAGTTACCGGGCTGTCTGTCAGCATACGTTTTCTTATAATATACTGCTCCCTGTCATTTAGCTCCGCCAGGCATTTATTTATAATTTCGCTTTTAATTTTTGCTTCTTCTTTTGAGGCAAACGCCGCTTCGATGTTCTGAGTTTTATCAACCAGAAAATCTATTCTTTCCCTGCTTTCTTCATCATTATCGCTTCCAAGAGAAACATTGAGCGAAGTATCGCCGCCAAGACGCTGATTCATTTCAATCACGTCTTTTTCATCGACAACCAGTTCTGTTGCTATTTTCTTTACAATATCCGAATCAAGCTCCTTATTTTCATAAATCCCCAGACGTGATTTTATTCTGTTAAGATTATAAAACAGCTTTTTCTGAGCGGCAACCGTGCCGATTTTTACCAAAGACCAGGAACGCAAAACAAAATCATTTATATTGGCTTTAATCCACCAAATAGCATAGGTAGAAAGCCTCACTTTCTTTTCTAAATCAAACTTTTTAACAGCCTGCATAAGACCGATATTTGCCTCAGAAATAATATCTGCTATAGGCAAACCATAGCGGCGGTATGTCATGGCAACTTTCGCGGCAAGCCTTAAATGGGATGTGATAAGCTTTTGAGCGGCTTCAAGATTTCCATTGTTTTTGAAATCCACAACCAAATCATATTCTTCTTTCTCGCTTAAAACGGGGAATTTTTTAATTTTTTCTAAATATGAAAACAGACTGCCGCCATCTGCTATAGCCGGTAAATTGCTGCTTTTATTAGATACTACAATATCTGAACTCATTATGTAATTTCCCCTTCTGGTTTTGGCTTTTGCCCAAATGATTATTATAGGCATTTATACGGTAAAAATCAACCCTTGAAACATAAATTAATAGATAAATTCCAAATCTTTTTCCCGAGGATTTTCATTTGCAAAATTTATTATTTTGCCGATTATTGAACCATCAAGCTCATAAACAATAACGTATAGAGAAACATTATCAGATGAATTAGGACCTTTGCAAACCTTGATATTTATCGCTGAAACGCCTCTGTTGAGCTTTAAGGTTATAATCTCGTTTGCCAGCGTATAGTCATCTTTTGAGGTCAAATTATCAGAAGACATCGGAGACAATTTATCTATATGCTTCAACATCAAAAGCTGTCTTCTGGCTCCGATAACCGATAACGCCGGATTTCTGTTATTATACGCCTCCACGCTGCTTTTTACCAAATCAAGCAGCCTTTCATCAGAACACTCGGGGAGAGAAACCTTAAATGCGTTAGGCGCAATATCGTCCACTCCGTCAATGTCATATCTGAAATCAAGCTCTTCTGGAGTTGGCGTTTCTTCTATCTCGCCCTCATAGTCCATCTCCGGTTCTTCGGTCGAGTTTATTTCTATGATGGCGTCTATCTCTTTCCCGGCTTCTCTCTCTACTTCAGATATAGAAGCGTCATAATCGCCGACATTAGAAGTATTTTCAACTTCCGCATTTGCATTGCCGCTAATAAGCATTAAAGCAAAAAAAGTAAACAGTATCCCCTTCAAATCACTCTCCTAAAAGTTAATTGATTTCGGCGTCCTTGGAAACGGTATTACATCTCTGATATTAGTTATTCCAGTCACCAGCATCATCATACGCTCGAAGCCCAGACCAAACCCGGCATGAGGAACAGAGCCATATTTGCGGCTGTCCAGATACCAGTCGTAATCTTCAACATCCATGCCCATAGCCTTAATTTTTTGAACTAAAACATCATAACGTTCTTCACGCTGCGAACCGCCTATCAGCTCGCCTATTCTCGGCACAAGAACATCCATTGCCGCAACTGTTTTATTATCTTCGTTAACGCGCATATAAAACGCTTTAATCTCTTTTGGATAGTCTCTTACAATAACGGGCTTTTTGAAATGATTTTCGGTTAAAAATCTTTCATGCTCAGTCTGCATATCAACCCCGTATTCTGGAGCGAATTCAAACTTATGGCCAGATTTTTTCATAATCTCGATTGCCTCGGTGTATGTTATTCTTGCAAAATCATTGTTTACAATCGTATTCAACGTATCCATCAGCGCAGGGTCAATAAACTTTGCGAAAAGCTCCAAATCTTCCGCGCAGTTATCCATGACATACTTAACAAGATATTTAACCATATCTTCGGCTAAATCCATGTCATCATTAATATCTGCAAAAGCCATCTCCGGCTCTATCATCCAAAACTCCGCCGCATGACGCGCAGTATTTGAGTTTTCCGCCCTGAATGTCGGACCAAACGTATAAATATCGCCCAGACCCATCGCATACATTTCGCCGTTTAGCTGACCAGAAACCGTCAGATGAGCCATTTTGCCAAAAAAATCTTCTTTATAATCTATTTTTCCGGCGGCTTTTGGAGGCGCCTGCATATCCAAAGTGGTGACCTGAAACATCTCGCCCGCGCCTTCGGCGTCCGAGCCGGTGATAATCGGCGTATGAACATAGTTAAAGCCGCGTTCCTGGAAAAACTTGTGAATTGCGTAAGCCAAAGCGGAGCGAACCCTGAATGCAGCGCCATATTTATTTGTGCGGGGACGAAGATGGGCAATTGTTCTTAAATATTCGTCGGTATGCTTCTTTTTTTGCAGGGGAAAATCTTCATCCGCGAAGCCATACACTTTAAGCTCTTTAGCCGCTATTTCATATTTTTGGTTTCCCTGAGATTCGACCAAGCTCCCTCTGACCTCAACGGAAGAACCAGTTGTAAGCTTTTTAATGTCTGTCTCATAATTATTTAGATTATTATTTGCGATAACTTGTATATTTTTTAGACATGAACCATCATTAATCTCAACAAAAGAGAAATCTTTTGAATCTCTTCTTGTTCTAACCCAGCCTTTAATTAAAACTTCATCCTTTGTTGTATCAGATAAAAATAAATCTTTTATCTTAGTTCTTTTAACCATTTTTCTTACTTCCTTTTACTTTAGTCATTGCAAATAAACCAACGAGAAATATATAACAATAATTGATAGTTGTCCAGCATTGACAAATAATTATGTAGGTATAAAATTCAAAAAAAACACTTAATGGAGAGAACAGATGAGAAAGTTTTTTTATATTACAGCTCTTCCAGCAGTTTTGCTAATCGGCGCATGTGCGGGAGAAATTGGAGCAAATCGATATGAAACATCCGCGGCTGGACAGGTAAACACTGCCCGTATCGGCACAATAATAGCCGTACGCAACGTTAAGGTATCTACATCCGAAGGTCAAATGGGTTCCCTTGCGGGAGGAGTTGCTGGAGGTGCGGCTGGAAGCATGATTGGCGGAAGCACCGCGGTCAATGTTATCGGCGCTGTCGGCGGCGCGGTTTTAGGAAGTCTGGCTGGAAATGCCGCGCAAAACAAGTTTTCAGAACAAACTGGATACGAATATATCATTAAACTGGACAACGGCAGCGTTATTACAATAACCCAAGGCGCTGACAATGTGCTATCCGTCGGTCAGAGATGCGTTGTTTTAGACGCCTCAAGAGGCGAAAGAGCAAGAGTTATCCCTTATTGACAAATAGATAGGAAAAAATTCCACGACATTTAAGTTCTAACGTGCTAAGGTTTTCTTGTTACTGAGGATTGGTGTATCTGCCAATCCTCTTTTTTGTTATAAACAACCGCAAGCTAATGGCGGTTGTTTTGTAAGGAAACAGATTAAAAAAATAGCTATATTTACATGTTTGAGATGTATATATTTTTTATAAAAATTTTAAATGTATTTTTATTACGTTTTTTATTTGTCCGCCTTATATTATAGTATATTAATAAACATAATAAATACTAACTTAAAAGGCTCTATGCCTAGAGCCTTTTTTAACCGATTTTCCAGCGGTTTATGTAGTTTAATTCTTTTAAATATTCCTCTGCCTCGGCATATCCTATTTTCATTTTTTCCCGACTATGGCAGTCATCGCTGATAAGAAGGGGAATTCCCATATCCCTTGCCGCTTCCAAAACCTTTTTTGTCGGCATAAACTCGGCGGTTATATTATTTTTTGCGGTGTTAAGCTCAATGGCAAGTCCCGCGTCTTTTATCGCCATCAAAGTTTTTACATACTCGTTCCAATATACGTTATTGTCACAAATATCAGAATAATCTATATAACTCAAATGAGCGGCAAAATCAAAAAGTCCCGATTCCGCACCACCAGCTATGTTGGAAAAATACCCCCTGACAAGCTCATGCCGAAGCTCTTTATCCTGCGTATACGCCGTAATATATTCAATAGATAATGGAATATTGTTTTTTTCATCAACGCAAAAATGACTGGCAAGCAAAAGATAATCTAAATCAAGCTTCTCTTTAAGGTATTTAAACTTTTCTTCCCAGCCGTTATAGCTGAAATAGTCTGTCTCAAAACCAACCAAAACTTCAATCGGATATTTCTTCGCGGATTTTCTTATGTTTGAAACATGGTTTTGGAGCAAAGATACTGTCTCTGCTCCAAAGCTGTTTAAGTACATTTTATGCTGTCTATATTTAGGATTTAAGTTAAAAACTGTTTTATTGGCAATAAACTCATTAATAATCAAATGGTCGCTTATGCCGATTTGCTTATATCCAGCTTTAACCGCCTGCTCCAGCATTTCTTCTACAGTATTGCAGCCGTCAGAAAAAACCGTATGCGTATGATAACTAAAATCCTGCATAGCTTAGAAATTTTCCACTCTTTTAAGAGCTTCGACAACTTTAGCCTTGTTCTCCAAAGCCTCTGCCTGCCTGCGTTTTTCTTCCTCGACAACAGCGGCGGGAGCTTTATCGACAAAGCCAGGATTTTCCAATTTTCGGGCATAGCCCTCAAGGTTTTTATCCAAAGCGGCAAGCTCTTTCATCAAACGCTCTTTTTCCGCAGCAAAATCAACAACCCCGGCCAGCGGAATCAAGATAGTCGCCTCTTTGAAAACATCTTGAACCATATCTTTAGATACCTCGCCGGAGAATACCTCGATTTTCTCAAGCCTTGCCAATGAGCAGATTATTGTCTCAAACGCTTTCATATTCTTTAACGACTTAGAATCCGCGCCTTTCAGATAAGCCGCAAGCTTTGCGCCCGCAGGAAGGTTCATCTCCGCGCGAAGCGAGCGGATGGAGGTTATCAACTCAATCATCCAATCAATATCATTAAGCGCGTTGACATCAACTTTTTCAGTTTTAGGCCAGCCCGCGGTTATTAATTTGCCGTCTCTTTTTGCGATGTTGTCCCACAGCTCAGTGGTCACAAAAGGCATAAACGGATGCAGAATTACCAAAATTCTATCCAAAACCCAAGCCGCCGTCGCTCTTGTCTCCGCTTTTTCCTCTTCATTATCGCCATAGAAAACTGGTTTTGTCATTTCGATATACCAGTCGCAGAAAGAACCCCAGACAAATTGATAAACCGAATTTGCGGAATCAGAAAAACGATAGTTGTTTAAATTGTCCGTAACATCTTTAGCCGCCTCTTTAACTTTAGCTACAATCCATTTATTTACCGGCAGCGTTACCTTGTTTTCATCAAAGTTTGAGGAGAACCCGCACTCGTTCATTTCACAAAAACGAGCGGCATTCCATAGTTTTGTCGCAAAGTTGCGGTATCCTTGAATACGAGATTCCGAAATATTAATATCGCGTCCCTGGGTTTCCATTGCCGCCATAAAAAAGCGAAGAGCGTCGGCGCCGTATTTTTCAACAATCTCCATCGGGTCAACCGTGTTGCCTTTGGATTTTGACATTTTCTGACCTTTTTCATCGCGGACAAGACCATGAATATACGTTTTTGCAAATGGAACTTTTTTCATTGCGTACATAGACATCATCATCATACGGGCAACCCAGAAGAAGATAATATCAAAACCCGTAACAAGAACGGATGTTGGATAAAAAACGTCTAAAAACTCGCTTTTATCTGGCCATCCAAGGGTTGAAAAAGCCCATAAGCCAGAAGAAAACCAAGTGTCCAAAACATCGGTATCTCTGGTCAATTTAACGTCCTTGCCAGCCGCAAGCTGCGCCTCTTCTTCATTTTCTTCGCAGAAAACTTTTCCATCAGGACCATACCATATCGGAACCTGATGCCCCCACCATAACTGACGGGAAATGCACCAAGGCTGAATATTTCTCATCCATTCAAAATATGTTTTCTCATAGTTTTTAGGGATAAACTCCATATCGCCGTTTTCAACTTCTTCAATGGCCTTTACCGCCATTTTGGGAGCATCGGCGAACCATTGATCAGTCAACATCGGCTCGATTACGACGCCTGAGCGGTCACCATAAGGAATAACCATCGGATTGTCTTCTACTTTTACCATCAAACCAAGAGAAGTCAGCTCATCAATGGTTTTAACTCTGGCATTTTGCGTATCCATGCCGTCAAACGGCGTATTTTCATTAAGCGTTCCGTCAAAGTTTAAAATATTTACCATTGGCAGATTATGACGTTTGCCAACTTCAAAGTCGTTAAAATCGTGAGCGGGAGTAATCTTAACTGCGCCGGTTCCTTTTTCAGGGTCGGCATGCTCATCCGCAATGATAGGAATTGGCTTGTTAATTATTGGAAGCACCGCATTTTTTCCGATAAGATGTTTTAGCTTTTCATTCTCTGGATGAATTGCAACGGCTGTATCGCCAAACATTGTTTCAGGTCTGGTTGTCGCGATTTGAACATATTCTTTATCGCTTCCTTCAATCGGATAGTTATAATAATACATTTTACCTACTGTTTCTTTTTGAATAACTTCAAGATCGGACACCGCCGTCTGAAATTTTGAATCCCAGTTAACCAGTCTTTTATCTTTATAAATCAGACCTTCTTTATACATCGCGACAAAGATCTTGCGAACAGCGCGGGACAAGCCTTCATCCATCGTAAAACGCTCTCTGCCCCAGTCTACGGAACATCCCAGCCTTCTCAGCTGTTTGGTAATCACGCCGCCGCTGTGCGCTTTCCACTCCCAAACTTTGTTTACAAATTCTTCGCGGGTAAAATCATGACGAGACAAGCCTTCCAAAGCCAAGTTTCGTTCAACAACCATTTGAGTTGCAATACCGGCATGGTCCGTACCCATTTGCCATAATACATTTTTGCCCAGCATGCGGTTATAGCGGATTAAAATGTCCTGCAAAGTATAGTTAAGAGCATGCCCCATGTGCAGATATCCGGTTACGTTTGGCGGAGGGATAACAATTGAGAAAGCGTCTCTGTCTTTTCTCATATTTGGCTTAAAATCGCCGCTATTTTCCCAGCTTTTATAAATATCTTCTTCAAAATCCTTAGGATTATATGTTTTTTCTAACATCTATTGTTCCTCTAATACAAGTAAAACTATTATATATTAAATACACGGAAATAAAATTGGAGGTCAACACCAAAAACTATTCGGATTAGTCAACCTTTACCATCACTCGCTCTAATTCCTGCTTGATTGATGAATTGACGAGATTGACAAAGTTGGCGTCAAACCAGACATTGACCTGCTTTGCGACTTCTTCCCTGACTGCTTTGTGAAGCTCAAAATCAGATTTTATATTTTTCAGCACCCAATCTTCCACAGCTTTTGAAATAGATGCCCTAAGCATGCTGTCTTCATCTTTTTCATAGCGGGAAAGATATTCGTTTTTCGAAGCGCTGCTCTGCTGGGTAAAATTCTTAGCGAAAGACTTTATAATATTTCTTGCGGCTTCTTCGGAACTAAAACCAGATTTTGGAACTGCGGCAAACCTGGCTTCGGTTTTATTGTTTTGTTCAGGTACAGAAGAAGCTTTTTTAACAACCATGCCGGATGTCAGCTCTAAAACATCTTCTTCAGTTTTTTCTTTAACCGGCTGAGTTTTTTTATCCCCATCAAGAAGAATCTCTCGAATAGAAGATAAAATCTGCTCAGTTGTTAAATTTTCGCCGCCTGTGTCTGCCATATATGTAGCTTCTCTTATTTATTAATAGATGTGGAAATCCATCTATCTCTTGTTTCTTTATATTCCTCTTTAGCATTATATAGCTCTACGCTTAGATTTAAATCTTTTGCTGTAAGTTTTCCCATAGAAAGTAGCAGCTGCATTGCCGAAAGATAATAATCTCTTCTTGCTTTAACTTCTTCAACCTTAGAATTTAAAAGTTCCTGATACGCGTCTAAAACGTCTAACACTGTGCGGTTGCCCACAGACTCTTCTTTTTGAACGCCGTCCAACGCAATCTCGTTAGCCTTTGTCTGGTCGATGATGGCTGTAATTCTCGCACTGTTAGCCAATAAATATTCCCAATAGCTTGTAATATCGGAAGTAACTTGTCTTTCTGTTACAAGAACCAGCTCCTGAGCCTGCCATTTTTGATATTTTGAGCGTCTGATTTTTGCTCTGTCGGCGCCTGCATCATAGAGAGGAACTCTTAAGTTGACGCTCCACTCCAGACTCTCAACGTCTGTCTCGCCATGCACGCCGTTAACATATCCTCTGTTTTTTGTTGCGGCGCCATCCAATGAAACCTGAGGAAGCAGCGCGCCGGTATTGGCATTGACCTCATGCTCTCTTGATTCCATAATATGCTTTGCCTGAAGAATTTCAAAGTTGTGATCCCTGGCAAAAGACAAAACTTCCTCAATATTCGCAGGAACAAGGCTAATTATTGTTTCCGGTTCTTCCAGCTCAACCGGGTCCATACCGATAATTTGAACATATTCCGAACGGGAAGCCTCTAAATCTCCTTCAGAGCTGATTCTGGAAGCTTTTGCCTGAGAATATCTAGCTTCTGACTGAGATACGTCCGTGCGGGTTAATTCGCCGACGTTGAATCTTTCTCTTGTCTCATCAAGACGTTTCTTCAATAAATTTTCATTGTTTCTTTGCAGCTCCACAATCATGGCGTCTCTCAAAACGTCAAGATACGCTGTTGCTCCCGACAAAAGAATGTTTTGCTCAACATTGGCAAGGTTATAAAGTTCGGCTCTGGCATAACTATCCGCCGCTTTAACGGAGTTTACCGTAGAAAAACCGCTGAAAACCGGCTGACTCACAACAGCTCCGAGAGCTTTGCCCCTTGTATCTCTGCCTGATGCCGCGGCTAATGTATTCGCGCTTTTATCTGCTTCCGAATATCCCGCGGTTAAATACATTGTAGGTCTATAGCCAGACTTCGCGATAGAAACATCTTCATCAACCGCCCTTGCGTAGGCTCTTTGAGCTTTAAGGCTGGGGTTTGTCGTATATGCGGCGCTTAATGCCTCAAATATGTCATGCGCGCACGCATTGGAACACATTGCCGCAGCCATAAACATACCCAGCCAAAATTTACTTTTCATCTTTATACCTCTTGTTAAACAAATTACCTTGAGATATATTATAGTTAGAAGATTATTTTGCAACATTTTTTATTCAAATTTTGTTTCAATGCCTTTTATTTTTAAGCTTTGTTAATTATTTGAACTTAAGATATTGGCAAGTTATTGAAAAACGCATAGGAGAAAGCGCGTGGCTAAAAAAAATCAAATTATCAACGACATTGATAAAGCAAGATTAAAAATATCTATCGAACATTACATTAAGTATTTTATTGCTAAAAGAACCATGGAAATCAACAAAGAAGAGGCTTTAAAAGCTATAGCCCTTGCTGTCCGCGAGTTTGCCATGGACAAAATGTATGAAACCATTGCCAGATACAATGAACAAAATACAAAAAGAGTTTATTATTTATCCGTTGAATATTTACTGGGGCGTTCTTTAGAAAACAATCTGTACAACCTCGGGCTTTTCGATATTCTTATGGATATTAAAATTGATGGTTTTCCAAGCATTTCTATTGAAGAAATTTTTGACGCTGAATATGACCCTGCCCTTGGAAACGGAGGTCTGGGAAGATTAGCGGCATGCTATCTTGACTCCATGGCTTCTGTCGGTCTGCCTGGCTTTGCTTACGGCATTAACTATAAATTCGGCTTATTCAAACAAGCTTTTGAAAGCGGGTATCAAATTGAAAAAGCTGATACCTGGGATCAGGAAGATTCTCCATGGCAGTTTGCCAGACCCGATAGAATCGTTAAAATCCCGATAAACGGCAATGTTGAAATGTTCAGAATTGGCAATAATGATACTTATACCTGGATGAACACAGATTTTCTTTACGGCGTGCCTTATGATTTTCCTATTGTCGGTTATGACGGAAAATCAGTAAACTATCTCCGTCTTTTCTCCGCAAAATCCGGTCAGGAGCTGGATATAAACATATTCAACGAGGGCGGTTATATCGACGCGGTTAAGGACAATATCGAGACAGAGACCATCTCAAAGGTTTTATACCCTTCGGACGCTCTGGAAGCGGGCAAAGAGCTTAGGCTTAAACAGCAATATTTCTTTGTTTCATGCGCCATACAAGATATTATCAGAAGGTTTATGGAAAAGAGCAACGACTTCAAAAAGCTCCCGGAACTTGTTTGTATCCAGCTGAACGATACCCACCCAGCCATCGCTATTCCTGAAATGATGAGGCTCTTGATGGACGTCCACGGGCAACACTGGGACGACGCATGGAAAATAACAACAAACGTATTTGCCTATACCAACCACACTTTGCTGCCAGAAGCACTGGAAGCATGGTCCGTAGGCTTGTTCCAAAAAATGCTGCCAAGACATTTGCAGATAATATTTGAAATAAATAAAAGATTCATTGAAGAAGCAAAGAATAAATTCGGCAATGACTCAAACATTCTGAACAAGCTGTCCATCGTTACTGGAGACGGCAACGGTCAGGTTATAAGAATGGCGAATCTCTCAATAGTCGGTTCGTTTAAAGTAAACGGCGTGGCAAAACTGCACTCAGAGCTGATTAAAACCAGATTAGTTCCCGAGTTTTATAATTTGTGGCCGGAGAAATTTACAAACGTCACAAACGGCGTAACTCCGCGCCGCTGGCTGCTGCACGCAAACAACAGGCTTGCAAAACTGATTTCTGAGAAAGTCTCCGACAAGTGGATTATAAATTTGGAAGAGTTAAAGAAAATAGAAAAATTTGCCGATGACGAAGAATTTATGACAAAATTCTGCGAAATAAAAAGACATAATAAAAAGAAATTAACCCAGCATATTTTCAAACTAACCGGCGTTGTCGTAAATCCGGACAGTATGTTTATTGTTCACGCCAAACGCATTCATGAATACAAACGCCAGCTTATGACAATTATGCAGGTTATTGGAGACTATTTGTCGATAGTAAAAGACAACGTGTTCCCAACTGTATCGAAAACTTATATTTTTGCGGGAAAAGCCGCTCCTTCATATAAGTTTGCAAAATTAATAATCAAATTAATCAACAATGTCGCCGATATTGTCAACAATGACCCTACGGTCAACAACATGATTAAAGTTGTATTTATACCCGACTATAAAGTCTCTGTGGCTGAATTTTTAATTCCCGCGGCAAACATCAGCATACAAAGCTCAACTGCCGGATATGAAGCAAGCGGCACGGGAAATATGAAGTTTGCACTTAACGGAGCTTTAACCGTCGGAACTCTTGACGGAGCCAACATTGAAATTAGGGAAGCCGTCGGCGAAGAAAATTTCTATTTATTCGGACTGACCGAGGACGAAGTGGAAAAACTCCGTTCAAGCAGCTTCAGCCCGCGCGAAGTTTATGAAAACTCGGAATATGTAAAACGCATTATGAATACCATAAACTCAAATACATTCTGCGAAAAAGACTACGTTTTAATATTTAAGCTTATTTTCGAAGAGCTTATCAATAGGGATACTTTCTTTGTCTTAAAAGACCTCGAAGCATTTAACAATGCTATCAAACAGGCGGAAAAAGATTATCTCGACAAAACCAAATGGGGAAGAAAATCAATATTAAACGTTGCCAGAATTGGATATTTTTCAAGCGACCGTTCGGTTCTTGAATACGCAAAAAATATTTGGGATATAAAACCTGTTTAAGATATAAAAAAAACTCCTCGTTAGAGGAGTTTTTTTTATATTCGCCAATTATTGTCTAGGACTGTGTCCTCCCGGAAGATTTGGGTTGCTCAAGCCTTTGTTTCTTTCCTTAATCCTTTCGGTACGTATTTCCTTAGCCTCTTTTGAAGGAACATAATATGGGTTGGAAATACTGTCAATCGCAGGAAGAATAATGCTGTGGTTTGCCAGAGGCTTAATGCCATCCAAGTCAACGTTAGCCCTAAAGTCGGACGCAACCTCTTTGCTCAACCTGCCCATAACGCTTCGTAAAGCATTGCCGGCAATTTTCTGCTCACTATCTGTGACACTGCCGTTTTTATATGCTTCATTCAGAAGGCTGGTTGCCTGCTCAGAATATCTGTCAATCATAACTTTATATATCAAATCCATGTGGACAGGATCAAGGCTTGGCATTGTTGCCTTAGTTATGTTGATTTTCAAATGCTTCTGATGATCAGGAAGATTATTAATCAAATTTTGAAGAGTTTTAATTTCTTCCGGCTTCATAAGAGGTCTCTCAACTTTCTCGCCATTTACGTTTTCAACAACTCTTGAAGTAAGCACATTCATAAGAGTTGGAACCGTACTTTGCTGACCTTCTTTATCTTTAACTCCGCGCGCAACTTCATCCCTATACGCAATATAAAAATCTGCGACAAAGTTAGACGCGCCGATAATGATTTCCGCTTTGACGCCGTCTTTAGACAGTTCTTCAAGTTTTCCTTTTAGAGCGCCTGCGTACAACGGTCTGAAGTTTGCAAGGTTTGACCTTACATAAACGTCTTCATAAAGCTTCTTTTCACTATCGTTCATCTCTCTGCCGGCCGCTTGCGCATTGTCTTTAATCTGCTCGACAAGCATTCTTTCAAAGTTAGCGACTTTCTTACCCTGAGGATGGTATCCTCTGGCAGCTTCAATCATTGCTAACGCGCCGTCCGGCTTCAAACTGATGCCTTTTGGTATTAAAAGTTCTTTCGCGCAGGCTTTTCTTATTGTGTAGTAGTCAAGCTCTTGAGTACCATGGAAATGAATACCCGAATATCCTGCTTTTGACGCAATCTTACACATAACCTCCGCTTGGTCTTTTTCTAACTTTCCTCCGGGAGGCACCGCATAACCGATTTGGAGCTGACCGTTCTTTTCTCTTACATAAATTTTATATCTGAATTGCGCTCTCAGGTTTCCGTCTTTATCTTTTTTAACTTCGTCGAAAACATTATTGATGTTCATTTCTTTATATGCAGCCCAAACGTGCCAGCCGCCTTTTTCCCTGATATGGAAATAGTTCAAACCTCTAACCTCACCCTGAACATCACCCCACTCTTCCAGCTCCGCATTAGCTTCTTTCAGACCAAATCTTTTAGAAGCTTTTTTATGCGCCGCAAGCTCCGCTTCTTGTTTTTTTCTGGCTTCCGCCTCATTCCACGCATTGACCAGCCAATCATCAAATTCGTTGCCTGTTATACCTTCTTTATTGAGTATGCCTTCTCCAGTACATGTGCCGCCAGGAAGGTTTTCTTCCTCAACTCTGTTATTGTTATTAAACTCTCCAAGAGCTGTTTCAGCAGAGGCAAGATTGGTCTTAAGTTCTGGAGCCAGGTTTTCTGGAATTACCAAACTGGAAGCAAGCCCCCTCATATACAAAAAGTAATATGCTGCTTGAACCTGCTCTGAAGTTAAATCCGCGGCTGAGAATGTTAATTTGCCGTCTCTAACGACTAAACCAAAGTCTCCCATATATTCGTTTTTACATCTCATAACCAAGCAAAGCTCATCATTTCCGCCAAAACCGATAGTTGTTGATATATCGTTTCTGCTTGGATCTTCTTTTTCTTCCTGCTGCATAGCATACAACTTATAGAAAAGCTGTTTTTTTGCCGCCAAATCTTCAGCGCCTTTTGCATGCTGAGATAAAAATTCATCAATTGTCGTATTATTATTCTGCTCTTTATAAAGCTTTTCCAAATTTTCCGGTTTATATTTTTCCGATAAGCCAGCATAATCAGGAAAGCTAGAAAACTCAACTGTTCTGGGAGGATTTGAATCGAAATTATCAGCCATGACAACCACCTTTTATAAATCTTTTAATTACTCTTATGATATTCATAACATATTTTGTATAAAAGCACAACATTTTTTGTCAAAAAAATTAAAACATTTGTCAAAACAATAGAGCAGAAACGAATTTCTGCTCTTTGCCGCAATAGACAATATTTTATTATTTCTTCAAATATGCTTGTTCAGCCTATTTTTTTAAAACCGCGACGCCAGGAAGTTCTTTTCCTTCCATCCATTCAAGGAAAGCACCGCCCGCCGTTGAAACATAAGTCATTTTCTCCGCTACGCCAGCATGCTCCAAAGCGGAAACCGTATCGCCGCCGCCGCCGACAGACATCAGCCAGCCCGCTTCCGTAAGTCTTGCGGTATGTTTTGCAACTTCGTTTGTCGCCGTATCAAACGGCGGAAGCTCAAAGACTCCTAACGGACCGTTCCACACAAGAGTTTTGCATTCGTCTAACTTCGCATTAATTTCAGAAATGGTTTTTGCGCCGACATCCATTAGAATCCATCCGTCCGCAGGAATTTCATTTAGACCTACGGTTTTGTGTTCCGCCCCGGCTTTAAACTCTTTCGAAACAACAACGTCCAACGGCAGAATAATCTCGCAGTTATTGGCTTTCGCAGTCGCCATAATCTGTTTCGAAGTATCAATCATATCCAACTGCACAAGAGAGTTTTTCTCATTGACTGTCGTAACGCCGTTTGCATACATGAACGTGTGCGCCATACCACCGGAAATTACCAGCTTATCAACCTTTTTAACCAGATTATTCAATAAATCCAGCTTTGTCGAAACTTTTGAGCCGCCGACAATAGCCATTAAAGGACGTTTTGGGTTGGACAAAGCATTATCCAAAGCATTTACTTCTTCTTCCATCAATCTTCCCATTGAAGACGGTCTTAATTTAACCGCGGCAACCATGGAAGCGTGAGCGCGGTGAGCCGTTGAAAAAGCGTCGGAAACATACGCGTCTACAGGCGCGACAAGCTCTTTGGCAAAATTTTCACCGCCCTGCTCTTCTTCCGCATAAAAACGAAGATTTTCCAAAAGCAAAACTTCATCTTTGCCCATTTTAGAAATTGCCTCTTTAACTTTCGGACCAATGCAGTCATCAACAAAAACAACCTTTCTGCCAAGAGATTTTTCCAAATCCCCAACAATATGCTTCAAGCTGTCTGCCTCGGTTCTTTTGCCTTTTGGACGACCGAAGTGAGAGATAACGACGACTTTCGCCCCCTTTGACATCAATTCTTTAATAGTTGGAACCGTGCGGTCAATACGGGCTGTGTTGGTGACCTTAAAATTTTCATCAACTGGAACGTTTAAGTCCGCACGGAGCATAACGACTTTGCCGTTCAAATTACCCAAATCTTCAATAGTTTTAAATTTACTCATTTATTTATTATCCTATCAATAAAAAACAGAACCCCCTTTAAGATAAAGAGGGTTCAGGTTTAGAAAGATTATCCGTTAACTTTTTTCATTGTCGCAATCAAGTCAAGCATCTTAACTGAGAAGCCCCACTCGTTGTCATACCAGCTCACGACTTTAACGAAATTTGGCGAAAGCTGGATACCTGCTTTTGCATCAAAGATTGATGTGCGGGGGTCGCCGATGAAGTCACTTGACACAACTTCGTCTTCAGTGTAACCAAGAATGCCTTTAAGACTGGCTTCAGAAGCCTTTTTCATTGCTTTGCAAATTTCTTCATAAGTAGTTTCTTTCGCAAGTCTTACTGTCAGGTCAACAACAGAAACGTCTAATGTCGGAACACGGAAAGACATGCCTGTTAATTTGCCGTTTAGCTCTGGAATAACTTTGCCGACAGCTTTTGCGGCGCCGGTTGAAGACGGAATGATGTTGCCAGCTGCTGCGCGTCCGCCTCTCCAGTCTTTCATAGAAGGACCGTCAACGGTTTTTTGAGTAGCTGTTGTTGCGTGGACAGTTGTCATTAAGCCTTCGAGAATGCCGAAATTGTCATGCAGAACTTTTGCGACTGGTGCCAGGCAGTTTGTTGTGCAGGAAGCGTTTGATACAAATTTTGTTCCTTTAACATATTTGTCGGTGTTAACACCGTTAACGAACATTGGAGTATCATCTTTTGAAGGACCTGAATATACAACATATTTAGCGCCTGCATCAATGTGAGCCTGAGCTTTTTCTTTATCTAAGAAAAGACCTGTGCATTCCGCAACATATTCTGCGCCAATATCACCCCATTTAAGGTCAGCAGGGTTTCTTTCGGCAGTGATTCTGATTTCTTTACCGTTTACAACCAGATTATTGCCTTTAACTTCAACAGTACCTTTGAATTGTCCGTGTACAGTGTCATATTTCAACATATATGCCATATAGTCCGCACCAAGAAGGTCATTAATACCGACTACTTCAATGTCATTTCTTTCTTGAGCAGCGCGGAAAACTAAACGACCAATACGTCCAAAACCGTTGATACCAACTTTAATTGCCATAATATTTATCCTTCCTTAAAAGTTTTAATTAAATTCGCACTTAATTTAACACTTAATGAGAGTTTTTCAAGAAAAAATTAGAGTTATTATAACTCGTATTGACTTTTACCATTTTCCCCAATGGATTTTTTCTTCTTTATATCTTCCCATCGGCTCAGGCGGAACTTCCGCCGGGTATCCCATTGTTACAATGGCGAAAGGACGGACATTCTTCGGCAAATTTAAATATTCTTTAAGAGTATCGACAACTTTCTGCATAGGCGCGCAGCCGCAATAGCATGTGCCGATGCCTTTGGCGTGAGCCGCAAGCAGGAGGTTCTGGGTTGCCAAAGCGCAGTCAACGTCAACAAAGCTCCATGTTTCATCTTCCTTAACGCGGCTAAAAGACTGGTCGACATCTCCGCAAACGAAAACCACCTTGTCGGCATCTTTTGCAAAAGATGTCCAGCGCTGTATTGAGCGCAGATGAGCCATAACTTCTTTATCATCAACAACCAAAAACTCCCAAGGCTGTTTATTATGAGCCGTCGGCGCATATTGCGCGGCTTTTAATATCTCCGTAAGAGTTTCTTTGCTAATTGTTTTATCCGGGTCATATTTACGCACTGAACGGCGTGTAAATAAACCTTCCATTAAATCCATATTTTTTCTCCTTTGCTCCTTTATGCTGATATATCACTTTATAAGCTAAAGTGATTATAAAAAAACGTATAAAGAGCGATTAATTTAAAGTCCTTGCAACATCGTTGATTCTTGGCAAAAGATGGTTTTCTATTATAAAGTTAATAGCCTTAACAACCATTTTATCCGTGTAAATCAGTTTTTCTAAAACATCATTCGGAGCCTTATCCAAACCCTCAAGCTTTTTGGCAAACAATTTGTAAACTCCGGCAAGCTCTGTTAAAGAATCCACCATTTCCGCCAGATACGCGGGAATATTAAGGTCCTCTTTTCCTCCCCAAAAACCTTCGACATATCCAAGTTCAACCTCCTCAAAGCGGGCATTGCATAATGCCATGAGCTGGTTCTTATCTTTGGTTTTAAACTTTGATAATTCTACCTTGTTGGCTTTAACTTTTTCAAAAAGCTCGTCCCAAAGCCCCATGAAGAATTTGAAAAACAAATCCGCCTCTTCTTTTGTTTCCAGCCTCGGCTCTTTTCCCTGTTCCCAAAATGAAGATATAACATCGGCTGGACGAATAGCCATATTCGGACTGCACATCGCGCCGATAAACTTCATCTTAATAACCTCAAGAGGAGTTGGGCAAAGGTAATGCTCCAACATTTTTTTGAATTTATCATCACCAATATATTCATTTTGAATTTGCATTTTATTCTTCTTCATATATAACATTTATAACATAGTAGAACAAAACATTATATAATTGGAGTTTTATAAATTGTCCAGAATAAAAACGCTTTTACTAATATCAACTTTAGGCGTACTCGGCGCATGCTCAATGTTTGAGCCTTTTGTAGACAGACGGCGCGAAGCAGGGGTCTCCGACATGTCGAAGCTTTATGTCGGACGCTCAACTCCAGATGAGCCTGCCGTGTGTTATAACAAATGGACGACAAATATAGAAACAATACAGCAGATGGCAGATGAAGAGTGCATAAAACATAAAACGGGAACAAGGGCGGAAATTGTTGATAAAAGCATTTTTACCTGCAGAGTTTTAATACCAAACCATCTGTATTTTAAATGCGTAAACGATTAAGAGGAAGATTATGGAGCTATCGATAGAAAAAATAATAAACAATAAATTCAAAAATATTTTTGATAAACTGGGAATCAACTCTCAGTTTGCAGCGGTTAAAATATCTGACAGACCAGATTTAAGCGATTTTCAATGCAACGGCGCTTTGGCATTGTCAAAAGAATTAAAAAAGAACCCTCGGGAAATCGCGTCATCAATCGCCGCGGAGTTAGAAAAAGACAACGACATTGAAAAAGTATCAGTTGATGGTCCAGGGTTTATAAACATTTCTCTTAAAAACGAATTTATAACATCCGTAATTGATAAAATATCTCAAGACGAAAGATTCGGCATTGAGAAAAAAGCTTCAAAAACCGTGGTTCTTGACTTTGGCGGTCCCAACGTTGCAAAAGCCATGCACGTCGGACATCTGCGTTCGGGCGTTATCGGAGAAGCCGTGCAGAGAATTGAAACCTTTGCTGGAAACAAGGTTGTTTCCGATGTGCATTTTGGAGACTGGGGAACGCCTATCGGTATGATTATCGCTGAAATTATCAATGAAAAATGCGATGCTTTCTCGCTTAACGTCGAAGAAATTACAGAGCTTTACAAAAAAGCCAACATAAGATGCAAAGAAGATGAAAAAGCCAAAGAAACCGCCCGCATAATTACGGCAAAAATGCAGGACGGCGACCCTGAGTACCGCAAAATATGGAAATATATAAGAGATGTTTCCATTGAGGACGTTAAGAAAAATTATGAAAACCTTGACGTTAACTTCAATCTTTGGTGGGGCGAAAGCGATGCGCATGACGCGTCTTCCGAAATAGTTAAAATTGCTAAAGAAAAAGGCATTTCAGAAATTGACGGCGGCGCGAACATCATCAGGCTTGACGAAGGAAACAAACCGAAACCTCCCGTTATTTTAGAAAAAAGCGACGGCGGTTTTACCTATCATACAACAGATATTGCGACAATTTTGCTAAGAGTCCGCGACCTTAAAGCCGATGAGATTATATATTTTACCGATAAACGACAGGAGTTTCATTTTGAGCAGGTCTTCGAAGCTGCTGAAAAACTTGGAATCGCGCCCGGCGTAAAACTTAAACACATTGGCTTTGGAACGGTTAACGGCTCAGACGGCAAACCTTTCAAAACACGCGATGGCGGAGTAATGACCCTGGAAAGTTTGATTGAGCTTTCAAAAGAAAAAGTGCGTGAATCCATGCCCAAAGCCAATGCCGAATATAATCAGGAATATATTGACAACCTTATTGATGAAATTGCAATCGGAGCAATAAAATTTCAGGATTTGAAAAACAATATTGCATCCGGATATATTTTCGAAGTTGATGATTTCGCCAAATTTGAGGGAAAAACCGGTCCATATATCCAATATGCCGTAGCGCGCATAAACTCCATACTTAGAAAAGCCAAAGACGCTGACATTGATTTCGGCGGCGTTATAATAACCAATAATGAAGAAAGGGAATTAGCTCTGAAAATACTGCAGCTAAACAATGTGGTCAACAGAGCTGACGAAGAGTTTGAACCAAGCATAATTTCCGATTATGCATATACGCTGGCTCAGACTTTCAGCTCTTTTTACTCAACTTCTCCAATCTTAAACGAAAATAATGAGAAAGTTATGTCTTCAAGGCTAAGACTTGCAAAACTTGTGAGAGATATTTTGGTTCTGCTTTTATATCTTTTGGGAATTAAATCTCCAGAGGTTATGCTGAAAGCATAAACAGAAAGGGCTAATTTAACAATTAGCCCTTTTTATTTTTTTATTTAACAAATGTCACAATAACATATTTTATCGGAACGTCAGGCTTGTCAAGAGATACGTCAAATTGAACGGACTCATTATAACTCAACGCGCCAACTCTTGTATTATACCATATATCCTCGATGAGAAGGTCGTTGTCATCAAAGAATTTCACACTAATCGTCGGTATTGCTGAGCGCGCTTTATTTTTGTTGGTTATAAAACCCGTAACAATCATTTGAGGATAAAAACCATCGTCGTATTCCAGCTTCGTCACATCTTCAAAAACCAGTCCCTGTCCAAAATACGAAGCTTCAATTCCAAGTTTTTCATATATCGGTTTGGCAGCCGGATAGTTTTTTGTTATCTCATATCGCAGATAATAAAGACAAAAAGCCACAACAACCAATAAAGACAGCAAAAATAAAAGAACATTGGCAAACCTGCCGCAATCACATTTTTTGGGTGCCGGTTTATAATTGTCAAAATCTCTCTCTTTTCTTACGGAAAAGCTGGAGAATATTTCATCAATATTGTCCGCATCAAAGTCTTTTTCTTTTTTGGTTCTTTTTATTTCGTCTTTAAACACCGCAGGGTCAATAATCGGCTCTTCGTTCTCGACAACAGTCTCTTCTGTCCTGACCGTGAGCTTTTTTGTTTTTTCTTTGGAAAGAGCTTCATTCTTTTTATACTCGACCCAAATTTCGCCGCAGTTAAAGCAGTGTACCTTTTTACCCTCAGCAGTGATTAGTTTATCATCTACTTCATAACTAGTTTTGCACTTTGGACAAGTAATTATCATATCAACCTCTTTTATTTAGAGTCACTTATAGATACTATATGGATAAAAATTATTTTATCAAAGAAAAAATTAATTTATTAAGTATAATAAGCTTAATATTAGACTTGTGCAGATGATTTAAATGCTGTTATATATACGTATAAAAAATTTTAGGAGCAAATACATTGCAAAAGATTACCAACAAATTGAATTCAGTTATTTTTATGCAAAATGTTGGGCTGAGATACGATAAGGGACCAGAAATTTTAAGCGATATAAAAATGTCGCTGAAAAAAGGCTCTTTTCACTTCCTGACAGGAAAAAGCGGCGCCGGTAAAACCTCTTTGCTCAGTATGATGTATCTTGCGCAAAAACCTACAAGGGGAAGCGTAAGCGTTTTCGGACAGAATGTAAATTTTGCAAATAGAGACAACCTTGCCATGCTGCGCCGCAAAATCGGCGTTGTTTTTCAAGACTTCCGACTAATCGACCACTTAACCGCTTTTGACAACGTCGCTCTGCCTCTCAGAATCAGCGGCATGGATGAGAGAGAAGTTAAGCAGCGCGTTAACGAAATGCTGGAATGGGTTGGCTTAAGCAGAAACATAAACTCCATTACCAGCACGTTATCAGGCGGCGAGCAGCAGAGAGTCGCGATTGCAAGAGCCGTAATAAACCGACCAGAGCTTTTGCTTGCCGACGAGCCGACCGGAAACGTAGACAATGATATTGCGTTTAAGCTGATGAACCTTTTTGTCGAGCTAAACAAGCTTGGAACTACGGTGGTTATTGCAACGCACAGCGAAAAACTGATTTCCGAGTTTAATTATCCCCGCCTCCATTTGCAAAATAAAGGCTTGAGAATATATTATCCTAAAGATGACACAGGTTTGGAAAAAGAAGATGAAAAAGACTAAGTCAAAAAAGAGAAATAAAAACGAAATCTCATTAAAAGGCGACAGTTCAGGATTGTTTCTTGAGGTAATGATTTCTATTGCCGTTTTCCTTTTCGCCATCACTCTCGCCGGAGTTCTCGCCATTAATTCTATGCTTTCAAACTGGAGCGACAGCATACTCGGCGCATTAACGGTGCAAATTATGCCCGTAAACAACATCGACCAGGGCAAAGCTCTGGAAGAAACCCTGGTTCATCAAAATAAAACTATGGAATATCTTTTAAACGTCGAAGGCGTTGAGGATGTTAAACCTCTTGAAGAAAAACAACTCCAAAAACTTTTGCAGCCATGGCTCGGAGACAGCGTTGACTTGAATCAGCTTCCGATACCACGACTTCTTGATGTAAAGCTTAATAAAAATGCCAAAATAGATTTTATGGGTTTGTCCGAGAAAATATCAGAAATTTCTTCCCAGGCATCTCTTGACAGCCATAAGCTGTGGCTGTCCAAGCTCATTGGTTTTGCCGACGGCTTAAGAAACCTTGCGCTTGTGGCTTTGTCATTGGTTTTTGCAATCACCTCCGGCGCCATCGTATACGCCACCCAGACCAGCCTCGGACTTCACAGATACGTAATAAATATTCTGCATATTATGGGAGCAAAAGACACTTACATCGCCAAGCAGTTTTCTAGAAGAACCGGCGTAATCGCCTTTATTGGCGGCGCTCTCGGCGTTGCTTTTGCCATTCCGACTATATTTATGATTTCAAAACTATCCGAAGCCATAGAAGGAGGAATAATAAGCGAAGCCCATTTAACCGAATATTCGTGGGCGGCGATTGCTTCAATACCAGTGTTTTATACTATGATTGCAATGGTAACGGCTTATTATACAGTCAAAAGAACTTTAGAAAAAACTATGTAGGAAGCTTAAGATGAAGGAACTAATAAAAACTGCGATATTCATTATAATGTTAACGGCTGTTCTATGGTTTGGGGGCTTTATGGCCTTTAACAACAGGATATATATGTTTAAAAACAATAATGAAAAAACGGACGCCATAGTCGTTTTAACCGGCGGAAAAAACAGAATTGACGAAGCTCAAAAATTGTTTAATGACGGACTGGCGGATAAGTTATTTATATCCGGAGTATCAAAAGAGGCTTCTTTGGAAGAGATAATCAGCCCGGATGAGGTAAGCGACAATATAGAAATTGGTCAGGAGGCTCATAACACGTTTGAAAACGCGATTGAAGTCAATAATTGGATAGTGAAAAACGAAATATCTTCAATAAGGCTTGTCACATCAAATTATCACATGCCTAGAAGCATTGAAGAGTTAAAAACCAAAAACAATGATGTAAAAATCATAATTCATCCCGTATTCTCGGACAATGTTCAAAAGAAATGGTGGAAAAGCTGGGGCAGCTTCAATTTTATCGCTTCGGAATATAATAAATTTTTATTTTCTTACATAAAGAACTGTTTTAACAAAATTTTAGGAAACGATTAGCCATGTTAGTACTAGTAATCATAAGGTCTTTAATTTTTAATATTTTATACTATCCGCTAGCTTTTGTTTTTTTAGCGCTGACATCAACTTTCGGATGGTTTGTTCCATATAAATGGGTGGGATTTGCATGGAATGACTGCATAATGCCGTTTTTTAGAGTGCTGCTTTGGGCTGTCTGCGGTCTTAAAATTGAGATAAGAGGAAAACAAAATATTGCAAAAGGCGGAGCCATATACGCTTCAAAGCACCAATCCGCTATGGAAACATACTTTTTAACTTCCATAATAAAAAAAGGCGCGACATTTATATTCAAAAAAGAACTTTCTTACGTTCCTTTCTTTGGCTGGGCTGTCGCGGCTTATGGCTCCATTCCCGTAGATAGAAGCGGAGGCAGCGCCGCAATGAAAAAGATGCTGGATATATCAAAAGATTTCATAAATGAAGGACGCTCAATAATCATTTTTCCCGAAGGCACGAGAACAAAACCCGGTTCATGCAAAGAATATAAACCAGGAATTGCTTTTATATATCAAAATGTCGATGCCCCGGTTATACCAGTCGCACTGAACACCGGCTTTTTCTGGAAAAAACATTCATTTTTAAGGTATCCGGGAAAAGTTATTTTTGAATTTATGAAGCCGATTGAGCGTAATCTTGATAAAAGAGAATTTATTGCCGAACTGCAAAATATAATTGAGGTTAAATGCTCGGAGCTAAATGCGGAGACAATAAAAAACTATCCTTATGCCGCGGCAGCCGCAGAAAAAGAATAACCTAAAAGCCCTCGTTACCGAGGGCTTTTTTATAATACCTGCGCAAAGATAAATCTGGCTATTCCATATTTTCGGTTATCAACTTCCTCAAAGTTTGCCGGTAAAATAAAATCTTCTTTTTTCTCCAATTCAATGATACAAAGCGCGCCTTTTTGAAACCATCCCTTGTTTTTTAGTTCTTCAAGAGCTTTTGCACTCATATCTCTTTGATATGGAGCGTCAAGAAAAACCATATCATATTTTGAATGCGATACTGGAAGGTTTAACGCGTCTGCTTTGACAATTTTGATTTTGGACTGCTCCTTGGGAAACAGGCTGGCATTTTTAGCTGCCAGCGCAGTATCTTTATCAAGAAGACAAACCTCTTTCGCCCCTCTTGATATTGCTTCCAGACCAAATGCTCCAGTACCTGCAAAAACATCCAACAAACTATAGTTTTCCCAGTCATTATCAATTTTTGAGGTTAAAATATTATACACAGCCTCTCTGGCTCTGTCCGAAGTTGGGCGGACATCATTTGAAGCGGGGGCATTAAGATTTTTTCCCCTATACGCGCCGGCAATTATTCTCATATTCAGTCAGATTCCATTTAATTCGTTATAAACTTGCTTCCCAATTGTTCTTTTAAGGTTTTATTGTTGACTTCCCTAACCTCGCCTTTTTTCATGTTTCCCAACTGGAAAGGTCCGTAAGAAATGCGGATAAGACGAGCCACATCCAAACCTGCATACTTCATCAGATTGCGGACCTCTCGGTTTTTTCCTTCTTTCAAAGTGATTGTAAACCACGAGTTAGAACCTTTTTCAACATCTGTTTCTATCTTAGCAGGAGCATATTTTATCCCCTCGATAGTAACGCCTTTTTCAAGTTCTTCTATCTTGCTTTTTACAATTTTTCCATGAACCTTAACTTTATATCGGCGCGACCAGCCATTTTCAGGAAGCTCCAATTTACGCGATAAATCGCCATTATTGGTTAATATCAACAAGCCTTCGGAGTTTAGGTCAAGACGTCCGACAGAAATAACTCTCGGCATGTTTTCGGGAAGGTTTTCAAACACTGTGGGACGCCCCTTGTCGTCCTTATGAGTTGTAACCAGACCAACAGGTTTATAATAAAGCCACACCCTTGTCTGCTCTGCCTGAGCCAGTTTCTCGCCGTCAATTTTAACAACTTCGTTTCCCTCAATATTAAACGCCGGAGAAATAACTGTTTCGCCATTTACGGTAACGCGCTGCTGTAAAATCAGTTCTTCGGCTTTTCTTCTTGAGCAAACGCCTGAACGGGCAATAAATTTTGCTATTCTCTCACTCATGACATAAATCTTTCTTGTTTATTTGTCCGCATAGTAATATAAATTATTCATAATGAAAAGGAAAATTATGACCGGCAATAAATACATGAAAAGAGCCTTAGAACTAGCCCGACAAGCGTTCGACAACGACGAAGTCCCCATCGGCGCGGTTGTTGTCGATAATACTACCGGGGAAATCATAAGCGAAGCATATAATCTAAGCCAGCACAGCTTATGCGCGACCGCCCATGCCGAAATGCTCGCGATAAATGAAGCATGCCAAAAGCTTGCCGCAAACCGCCTGCGCGGAATGGATTTATACGTGACTTTGGAACCATGCACGATGTGCGCCGGCGCAATATCTTTCTCCCGTATAGAAAATTTATATTTCGGGGCGTATGATGAAAAAGGCGGAGCCGTGGAAAACGGCGTAAAATTTTACGAAGCTTCAACTTGCCACCATAAACCAAACATCTTTGGCGGCATTATGGAAAAAGAATGTTCCGAGATACTAAAAAAGTTTTTTAAGAAAAAAAGAACATAAAATAAAAAATATGTCTAAAAAATATTGTTTTTGTCAAAAAATAATGTTAGACTAATCTTATAAAAAAACAACGCGGAAAGATTATGAAAAAAGCCAGCTTTAGTGAAATCGTTAATGAAGGGTGGGGTCATGCAGAAGCCTCCCTATTTGATTCTGACGATAAAAGACCGCAAAAAGACAGGTTTCTGACCAAAAAAGAACAAAGGAAAAGCCTGAGCATAATTGCCTGCATGATTTCTGAAGGACACGCCGGATATACCAATTTTGACGAGGCTTCAAAAAAACTTTTCGAAGAAAGAATCGAAAAAATATACAACAATGCTCCAGAACTTGTTAAAGCATCCGAGTTGATGAGAATTGTCGACGCTTCTTTCAAAGCGCTTCCAGATAAGCACCTTGTATTGAGCAACTCTGACGGAAACAACCCTTTTTATAAACATACAAACGGAAACGTCGGTCAAAACATCGCTGAGAACGCAGAAAAAAGGTACGAACTTTCAAGCCGCGAAGAAAACGGACAAAAAATCGGCATAATTGCTTTGCCGAAATCGGGAATATATAATATCGAAGAATTAATGGATTTCAGCAAAGAGCTTAAAAGCCATATATTTAATCCCGACGGCTCGGAGAAATTTGACAGCCTGATAGTTGACATAAGAGGAAATGGAGGCGGCTCTGCTTTGGGATTTGAGTTTGTCAGCAGCACTCTTTACGGCAACGAGGTTCAGCCATGCGAAACCGCTTCGTACAGAGATACCAAACAAGCCGACGCCTTACGTTGTCTGAACGGCGAATTATCGAAAGACGAATTTAATCAAAGACTTGCAAATGATGCGTATACGGGTGAAAACATTACTGTTTTCGATATGAAAAACTATGAAGAAACCTACCCTGCTTTTGAAAGCGGCGGGTATAAAAAGCCTATTTCGGTTTTAATCGACAGAAACACCGGCTCCGCTGCCGAATCAACCTGCGCAATGCTCAGAAATCATCCGGGCGTAACGCTCATTGGAGAAAATACATCTGGATGTTATGAGGAAGTCTCTGGAGAAAATTCTTACCCTCTGCCTTGCGGATATAATGTTAAAATAGCGACAAAACATTTATCCATGCCAAAAAGCAGCGGTTTTGAAGAAACAAAAGGCTTCGCTCCCGATATAAACACTGCCGGCAAAGACGCTTTTGATTATGCTTTGGAAAATATCGCAAACATTAATGAAGATGCAAACAATAGAATTAACGCTCATGTTCCCGAAAAATCTTCAGAGCCAAAAGAAGACCAAATTTCAATTACCGGCGCCCAGTATGTAAGAGCTTTAAGACAAGGAGTGGATAAGTCTGTCGTAGAAAATCTTTATAAGGCACTAAACGGTGAAAAAAAATGGAACTTCATTGTTAAACAAAGCGGAATTGAAACCGGCATGCAGCAGGAAAACACACGGCACAACAGCAGCGACAACGCCGCTGAACAAATGCTAAACAAAAAAATTATGAGCAAAAAAGCCAACGGCGGCTAATTTTCTGCGTTTTACCATAAGCTAAGGCAAAAAACAAAATGAATGAAATTGATTTTCTCATAAATGAATATAAACCTTATGATGCCTTGGAAAACAAGCATATTGCCAGACTGCGGCATTTTACCTCGCATAAAGAAAACATCTATGAACGTTCAAATGACGGCAGCGGATGCATTACCGCTTCCTGCATTGTTGTTAACGAAGATATGACCAAAGTTCTGGTTATGCACCATATTCTGCATGATTTTTACAAACAGTTCGGCGGACATGCCGATAATAACCCAAATCTGGCAGAAGTCGCACTTACGGAATTAAAAGAAGAAGGACATCTTGATGGAAAACTTCTAAGCGGCAAACCGATTGATTTTGTAATCTGGAGCTTCGGAGAACACGTTAAAAACGGCACAACCATTCCACAACATCTTATCTATGACGCGGCATTTCTGGTGCAGATTCCAGAAAACTGCGTTCCTAAAGTAGCTCCTGACGAAGGATTTGATATAAAATGGATTTCAATGGAAGAGTGGCGGGATATGAAATTCGACCCGAATAACTCTGTGATAAAAGACAACCCGCATAACAGCCATTACAACAAGAGAATCTATGAAAAAGTCATGGATTTCCGCCTGGGCAGGCAGTTTTTGCGGGAAAAAAACAAAAAATATAAAGATTAGTGATTCGCGTTGTTTAAGATACGCTGCTTATCTCTCTGCCAATTGCGTTCTTTTTCGGTTTCGCGCTTGTCATACAGTTTTTTGCCGCGACCGAGACCAACCTCAAGTTTTGCCAGCCCTTTATCATTAAAGAATAAACTCATGGCAACTAAAGTCGCGCCCTTTTTGGACAGCTCACCCATAATATTTTTTATTTCTTTTTTATTTAAAAGCAGCTTTCTATCTCTTTTTTCTTCGTGGCTTTCGTAGCCTTTATTTGAATATTCGGCAATATACATATTAGAAATATAAATTTCGCCGTTTTTCTCAACGCCGTACGCGTCGTTAATATTGGCGTGACCAAGGCGCAAAGACTTGACCTCTGTGCCTTTTAACTCCAATCCGGCGACAAACTTCTCCGATATTTCATAATCAAAGTTTGCTCTGCGGTTTTGAGCCACTTGTCCAGTGGTGATAAAAAATGCTTTTTTAGCCTTTTTTGCCATTCCAATATACCTTTATTAAAAAATCTTGAAACCGTTAAAAGAACTATTTTCTTTCTTTTGGCTATTTATCGGCTGCCGACAATAAATCATCAGGTCTTTTTCTGTCTCCGTTGTGAGTACAGTGACCGTCAATATATGCTCCCGGCTCAATGGCAATAGACGAATGGCTGGCATCGCCGATAAGCTTCGCTGTCTTGGCGATAAACAAGCTGTCAACCGTTGCCTTGCCTTGCAGCGTACCATAAATCTGAAGATTATTTGCAGTTATCGAACCCGCTATAAGCCCCTTAACCCCAATAACCAGCTCTTCGCAAAGAATATCCCCTTCAACTCTGCCGTCGATATGAAGAATGCCGCTGCTTGAAATGTCGCCGATAATTTTTGTATTGTTGCTTATAATACTTGGAACCGGAACATTCTCAGAAGCGCTTTTACTCATTCTTCTCGCAAATTTAAGATATAACATTCTTTTCAAATTTTTCATTTCTACATCCTCAAAGTTTGGTTTTTATAAATGGCAGAGGATCAACAGGATGACCTCTATATAATATTTCATAGTGCAAGTGGGGACCGGTAGAGCGTCCTGTGCTTCCTACTTCTCCTATAGCGGCGTCAGCTTCAACCATATCGCCTTTTTTTACATACATTTTATGCAGGTGAGCATATTTAGTCTCAAAACCGTTTCCATGATCAACAACTATTAAATTGCCGTAAGTTTTGTTAACTTCCGCTGTTTTAACTTTGCCTTTTGCCATAATTTTAACCTTATTGCCTGTACGGCTGGCTAAATCTATTCCCTTATGAATTGCCTGAGAGTTCTTGAACGGATCATTTCTTGTTCCAAATTTTGAAGAAATCCAATAGCTCCACACCGGCTTGCCAATAGGCACATATTGAACCACTTCCTTATAATACTCCCAGTCGTCAAGATTGCTCATGGCTGAAGAAAGTTTATCATCTAGCTTTTTATCTTTTACTTTTTGGGAAGCGGGAACAAACGGACCGCCTTTGCCATCAGTTTTTTTATTTAACGGATTGAAATATAAAGATTTTGATTTCAACGGCTTGTTAATTGTGCTTATAGCATTTTTTATTTTGTTAACTTCGCCGCCCGCAACCTGCTCTACCCTTTTTAAGATTTCAAACTCGGCTTTTTTAATCTCTTCAACATCTTCCACAAGGTCTTTAAGCTGTTTTTTCAAAACATCGCGTTCAGATGTCGCAATATCCCTTTGCAGAAGAGCTTCGCTTATATTGGCTTTTTCGTTAATAACTCCGTTATCAGCCCAGTCAACCTCTTCGGTAATCTGCTTGATTTTGTCTTCGACAACCAGCGCCTGATTTCTGTAAAGCTCAAGCTCGCGGTTATTTTTGGCTTCGGTCTTTTCAATAGAATCTATAACCGAAAGAATGTTTTTATGAAGGGTTACAAAATCTGTCATTAAATCAACATAAGCGTCTCTGGTTTCCCCAAGCTCTTTGTCTTTTATTGAGATGATTGTTCCAGACTTGTTGTAAACATAATATGAATAGAATGTCCAAACGGCAATAAACGTCATTATGCTCAAGAAGATGACTTGAGCCTTAGACGATATATGGAAAACTTTAGCTCGACCTCCCGACCTAAAAATAATCTCTTTATTGGAAAACAGAGGCTTCTTTTCAGAATATGAAATCTTCATATTTTTCTTAGACCTCTTGGTAAATTCTTTCATAATATATTATTACCTATTTTGCGCATTGTAATAAAAATTCTTCTCATGTATATCAAATAAAATCGTAAAAATACAGTTCTTTTTTAGTTTCATTAAAAACTACTGATAAACAATCAGATACTTGCGGCAGATGTTTTATTTTTTATAAGATACAGCATATCAAAGAAATAATCTACTCTTCAATGGAGTTATCAAGAATTACAAATTCGTCATCACTGACAAGATTAAGAACCACTCTTGCTCTTTCTTCAAGCATATCAAGGTCAAGGCTTGAGCTTGACAATAACCTTACTTTATCTTCGAGCTTGGTTTTTTGAATATTATATTGGTCGGCAATTTTTTGTGCCTGAGCAATTTCTTTTTTCAGATACAAATATTTTAAAAGCCCTCTCTCTCCATTAATTGTATAAAACAAAAAATATACAAAAACCATAACGCACAGCATTAAGAAACCTGAGGTCTTAAGTTTATTTTGTAAATTCCAAAGTATATTCATATTTTCCTGCTTGTTATAGAGAGACTCGATTATAAAAGAATCTGTTATTTATTGATAACACCATTTTTGAGTTAAAAATTAGTTACAAAAAGCAAAATATTAATTACATAAATCCAACTCCTGACGCAACTTATTGATTCTCCCGAGCCATTCCCAAAAATTTTCATAGCCGTTATAAGGAATATTTTTCAACTCCCCGCCCACAGACTCTCCCGCGACAGGAAATATCGGACAGTTTTCATAATTTTCCCGAACACATGAGCATAAGCAGAACATCCCTACCAGCATTAGGCTCCGAATATATTTTTTCCTTTGCCCTGTAGACATATTTTATCCTTTCCTTTTCCTTTATAACAATTTCTTTTTCACAATCGGCTCTAACCGCTTTGTTGCTTTCTTTCACTCCCCATAAAAAATAGAGAACGCATAGGAAAAAAAGCAAAACAAATAAAATGTATTTTTTCATTATAAAGCTCCATAAATAATAAAAGGCAGGAAGAACCTGCCTTTTACCTGATTTTTATTCCCAAATTATCTGATTTAGTTTTTCAACGGTATCGGCTTCTTTAATCTTATCTTCATAAAACTGACGCTCGCCCGTCAATGAACTCATAAACGAGTTATAAGCGGAAACTTTGCTTATTATCTTGTCTACAAGCGCGGATTTATCTATTTTTCTAGCTTCGACAAGCCCGTCAATAAACGGCGTTGGCGAAGAGCTGTCCAAAATATATTTTTCCGCTTCTATTTTCTGTATATCCCAGGTAAGTATCTCGCTTTGAGGCGATTCAGAGTTTACCTGCGAAACCCTGCTCTCATAAATGACGTTTATTTCCGATAATTTATCAGCTTTTAATAATGATAATTCTTTGTCTATTGCCCTAAGAAAGAGACCGTCATTATCAAAACCTAATATTTTGTTTTCCGCATTTGCTCTTGCAGCCATAGCCGCATAGATTTTTGGGTTGTTTTTTGCATATTCTTTTATCATATAATATCTCCTTAATATCCTTTGACCTGCCACCAGATTGCCTGAGCTGGATTTCCTGAAACATGTATTCCAGAATAACAGGTAAAACCTGTTTCTGATAACGACATTACCGAACTGTTCACTCCAGAGCTGGAACTTCCGCCGTCCGTTATTGTCACGCTTAACGGCAGCTCAGAAAAAGGGCAGAGGAATGTTATTGTTTTGTTCCCTGCCGAGCCTATAAAACTGCCGCCCTGCTCAATCCAGCCGCTTTTATATTTTTTATACCACCCTGTTTTATCTTCCGCATGCCACTCCTCAATTATATAGTCTGCCATTTCCGTGTTTGAGAAATCTTTGTTTGACCTGGTTTGAATATCTTCATCAATTTCATTAAATTTTTTCTCTACTTTTTCAACTGACCCGACAAACTCATTTAATTGGTCAATCTGCGCATCCAGGCTTGCCAGCGCTGAAGCGCTGTCATTATACAGCCTGCAGGCATTCTCATAAACATCGCCGACGACTTCCAATGATATTTCAGAGTTTGTTAAAGCCGTTCCATCACTATTCCAGACGAGGGTTTTTCCTCCTTTCGGAGCCGGCAGCATAAGGTTTACGCTGTCAAAATACGGCGGTTTTGAAATAACCCTTCCTATTTGCTCTGAAATTTGCTCTAAACAAGCTAACTGGTAATTAAATTCCAAATTTATTTTTGACGCTCGAAACGGTCCGCCTTCTTTGAAATCTGTTACGCGTTTTATCGGTATTTTTCTTATTATTGTTATCAGCGTATTTTCCACCGGGGCTTCAATAAAAGCAACTATACCGCCTATACTGTTGCCGCTTCTTTTGACATAATAGCTGTTATCTTGCTTTTCAGTATCCAAATAGACTTCAATATTATTGCTTTCAAATATTTCAAAACTAAAATCATACTCTCTTGCAATCCCGTCAGAAATATACTTAACATAAACTTCCGGTCCATTATTTTCCATTTTCTTCTCCCTAAAAAAAAACAAGGCTCCCAAAAATCAAGAGCCTTGTTTAATTTATTTAATTAACAAAAAAAGGAGCCTTGCGGCTCCTTTTGGTTACACTTCACCAGAGTAACAATTTTTTATACAACAAAAAAAACAAAAAGTCAAGGAATTTATTCCTAAATATTTTCATTTACGTCATTACACAAAGGAAAACCAGCCTCTGCGGCGCTTCTGTATATTATTTGAGGAATAGCAAGTTTAATTCCTCCTTCATTAAACCTTCTGTTAATTTCGAATCTAAGCTCGCTTGAAATTGACAGCCTGTTCATAATGTCGCCGGTGAAACATCTCAGCTCAAAATCTAACGACGTATTGCCAAATCTCATAAATATTACATAAGGCTCCGGTTTTTTTGTTACTCTTTTATTTTTCGCCGCAATTTCGATTAGAATATTCCTGACTTTTTCAACATCGGTGCCATAAGCGACGCTTACGGGAACTTCAATTCTTCCCTGCCTGTCGCGCAAAGTATAGTTGATAACGCTGCTGGCTAAAAAGTCCGCATTAGGAATTATGACAATGGAACCATTCCAAATTTGAACCTCCGTCGCGCGTATATTTATCTGCTTAACCAATCCCTCGTAGTTGTTTATAACAACCCAATCCCCCACTTTTACCGGTCTTTCAAACAGAAGAATAATGCCCGAAACAAAGTTGTTTACAATGTTTTGCAAACCAAGACCGATACCAAATGACAACGCGCCAGCGATTAAGGCGAGGTTTGTCAGATTTCCGCCCATAACCACTATCGCAATTATCGCGGCAAAAATAAAACCGACAAAGCCAAACCCTGAAGCTAACGAGTGTTTTATGCCGTCATCCATATCCATTTTGGACAAGATATTAGTCATCAGACGCTTTTTTAATATTCGAACAACCGTAATTGAAACAACAAAAATTATAATACCAAGGACAATGGACAGTAGAGAAATTTCAATTCCTCCAATATTAAATCCAAAAAACAGCTTTCTAATCCAGTCAAAAAGCACATCTTTAGACATACCCCATAAACTTAAGAGACCAAAAGCCACTACAAGAATAAAGAACGTATCAATAATCAGGTTAACCCAGAAATCAATTTTATATATTAATCTTCGGCGGAGTTTGAAGTTTCTGGTCCAGAATATGAGAAGCAGAAGCCTGTGAAGAACCTCCGTTGTCGCCTTTCTGATAATTACGAATAAACCTACCATTATAAAAGATAGGAGAAACCTGTTTATCATATAAGACGAAAGCCTTGCATAACCAAAGAGCGAAATAGCAAAAAAACCGACGCTGAGCAAAGACAAAGCAAAAGTTACTTTTGATGATTTGCTGCTTGTAATGCCCGCAAGCTCTGTTCCCCTGTCATAAATGCTGACCTCGTCGCTTTCATCTTCCGCATATAAAGAAAGAGCGTCATCCCAGAACATTCTTTTTGAAACGATTAGAAAACTAAAAACCTTAATTGCTCCGGATATTGCGCTTAAATAGGAAATCAGCTCAATCGGATAACTTGAGCGAGTCGCGATGTTTTCTAACAGAGAAAAGACTCCGATTAATGTAACGCTTAAATATAGAGCGGATTTTATCTTTTTTGCCCTGTCGTCCGAGACATCGACCAAACGCCATTTTCCGTTATACGGAGCAAATATTACCCGTGAAACCGCCAATGCTAAAAAGACATATAGGAAATAATATAAAAAACTGTTTACAATCAAGCCAAAAAAGCCGATGGAAAGCACCTCCGTGCCTTTCAGCCATAATATAAACCCCAAAACTATACTCGCCGGAACCGCGCCGTAAGCTACCGCGACAAAGAATGCGGCAAAAACTTTTATTATATATTTAGGCTGGGGAATATTTTTATAGCCAAACCTTTTCATTATAAGCATTCGGAGATAAAGACCGACGATAAAAGATAAAACTATTACAAGAAAAACAGGAAGGATATTTGAATTTACATCGCTTTTCTGCTCGGATGTCAAATTCTTATACCAATCTATGGGCGATTTTATGACGTCAAACATAAATCCGATAAACAGCTTTGTTGAGTTAAAAAAGTTATGCGGATAAATAAGGGGAGACTGCTTGTCAAACAACCTTCCCAACAACTCTCTGTTTCTTGTGTTTGAGATAAGAGCGTCCAGCTCATTAATCTTTGCAAGAAGAATGTCTACTTCCGCCAGCTCTGTTCGGTAATGCGTTGCTTCCTGATTAAACTGCTGCCTTTTTTTGGCGATTGATTCGACTTCCGTATCTTCCGGGAGATCTCCCAGAGCCTCTATCCTTTTTTGAACAAAGCCAATGTTTTTATCAACTTCTTTTTTGGCATCGCTTAGTTCATTTTTGGCATTTATCAGAATTTTTATATAATGGTTCAAATCCGAGTTTCGAACCTGCCCGCCTTTTATATAGTTTTCAATATTTTCAAACTGCTTGCTCCTGTCGGCATAATCTATTTCGGCGTTGACATTAGATTCAAAAACTCCCGTCACCGCATCGTATTCTATCTCTGCATTAGAGTTAGATGACAATAGAACCAAAACAAAAATGATAGAAAAAAACAATTTGAAAATTTTAATCATAAGCAAAACCCCTATTTTTTATCAAAAAACTTTTTCATTATTTCATAAGCATTTTTTGCAATGCCAACCCTTAGATTATCCGCAACCACCCAGAAGCTTATGCCGTTCTCAACGGAAATATCCTGACGCAGGCGGCTTACATATACATTGTTCTCGCCTTGAACATCGGTAAGGCAGAAATATCCGCCGTCCAAATTTTTATCAAAAACCACAACGCCCTTTGTCTCCGCCATAAGCTCGCGAACATCGTCAACATCTATATCTTCTTCGCATTCAACGTTGACAAATTGCGCCAAGCCGATAAATGCAGGTACAAACGCGCAGTTTGCATGAACTTTTACATTAGGGCCTAAAACCTTTTTTACTTCTGCGTTAACCGCCCATTCAAGCTTTGTCTCATCCCCTATAAACTCGCCGACCTGAGGGATAACGTTAAACGCAATCTGCTTTTTAAATATCTTTTCATTGTCAGCCAAAGAATCATTCGAATATATCTTGCGGGTTTGGGAAAACAGCTCATCCATTGCCTCCCTTCCATAGTAGGAAGTCGAAGTATAAGACGTTGTCACAATTCTTTTTACCCCATATCTCTCATTTATCTCTTTAATTGGAAGCAAGAGCTGCATTGAAGCCGGCGAAGGAATCATTATTAAGTTTTCCGCGGCATTTATTTTCTCATCATTAACGCCCGAAACAATAACGGGAACATCCTGTCTTGAGAAAAAAGCGCTTGAACAGTCCACAACCTTTATGTTTTTTGCCAATGCACCCGGCACATATCTTTTTGATATTTCATTGGATGTTGCAAATATGGCAATGTCAGCTTTAGAAAAATCAAAATCATCAAGATTATAAACATCTAAATCATAATCTTCGCCGTAGGATACCTGAACACCTAACGGAGTTTTATTTTCTACGGCAAATATGCTTTTTGCCGGAAAATTGTCCTCTTCCAAAAAAGACAAAATCTCCCTGCCGACGCTGTCCATCACTCCAACCACTGCTATTTTCATACCACAATCCTTTAAAAGAGTTTATTTTTTTGAAATTATACAACATAAATATTTATAAATAGATAAGATTTGATAAGAAAGGAAAACCATCATAAATTTGCATATTTTTGTAAAAAACAATGATTTTCAACATATAAAAGAGCGTAATACAACACTAAAAAAACCATTTAAAATGAACAGCTTTAATAATTGATTTTTTTATATCTATAGCGCCATAAGAAAATAAAACAACATGAAATCAACATGTTGCCACCAATATAATTGTTACAGTTTTGTTACACAGGCATTTTGACGGCTATTTTTTAAGATTGTTTTTCAACTGTTTTCGACAGCGAAAAAGTCAATTGTTACAGTTTTGTTAAAATACCCCCACTCAAGCTTTTTCAATTGCAAAAACTGTAACAAAAGAATATAATAAAATTGTAACAATATATTTTTAACAAATTGCAATTTTTTGCATTGAGAGGTATAGAATGAAAATTACATTAAAACAATTAAGTTTGTTTGCCCTTCTTGCTTTATTCTTATCAATACCCGCTATTGCAAATGCAGCTGTTTATTTTATGGAAAATACTGAACCACGATATACTCGTCCGGGATTAGAAAAACCATGTTATGTTAAAGGATATAACTTTTCACAAGCTATATGCGATACCATGAACAAAGTTGGTAAAGACGAATGTATTGAAGACAGTAAGTCATATTTTAAAACCTGCGTTTGTGATACCGACAAGTATAAATGGGACGCGGCAAACTGTACAAACAACCAAACATTAAGCGGAAAAATTTGCGAAGGCAAGTATGATACCTGTAAATGCGATGCAAAATACAGATATACTTCCGTTACTTGTCCATCACCAAAAGAACGCAAAGGAGCCACATGCAGAGAGCAAGGCGATTCAGAAAACAGATATGACGAATGCGTATGCCCTTCCACTTATGACAAAGCATGTCCTGCTCCGCAAACCGGCGTAGGAACAGCGTGCGATGGAAAATATCAAAGCTGCGCTTGTCCTGCTGCGTGGGGAACATGTTCTCAAATGGGTCCCGGCGTAGGATCAACAAAATGCGAATCAAACAGTGTTACGTATTATTCAACATGCTGTACATGTGATAGCTACGAACAGTATTTGAGTGATGCGAATGCAACAAAATACGAAAACTGCCAATGCAACGATACTTACAGAAGAGCCTCTGAGTGCGCTGCAGGCTGGAAAGTAAACCAATCAACAGGACGCTGCGTACCAATGACGTGCGGAGAGTCTATTGATGCATTATTTGCGGCAGATACAGCAAAAAAATTCAATGCTTATGGAGTTTATAAAGGCGCTGCATTATCGGCAAAAACTACATTAATTATCGGCGACGATGTTACCAACGGCAATACGTCACACTTTATTAACAAGACAGTGACTTCAGGCGTTAACTTTGCAAAACAGCTTAGCGCATCAATTCCGATGGAAAATGCGGTTAAGACAAAATGTACAGTCACACCGACAGTTAAAGTAACTACTTCGGGATACAGCGGGGCTATAAATATAAACTCAGTTAAATTAACTGCGACTACTTTAACCACTTATTCTACATTTAAGTGTACCAACTGTACAATTGATGTAAGTACATGGAACTCTTATGGTGTTACACATTTACTTTACAGCGCATCTTTGCCGAATAATACAGGCTTAAAAGTAAACTTCACCAGCGCGTTGACTATTGACTCGGATTTTGCATCTTTGGGATATGATTTTACATCAACCAGCGGAACGATGTCTATCTGGGGCGGCAGTGTGGTTATAGCCGGCAGAGACAGCAATAACTACGGTACAGCCAGAGTTAGCAAAATTTCTGTTAGAGGCACCGCAGGGTTCCAATACTACAACATTCATGCTACCAACTCATACATTGGCTTATCAGCAGCCAACTCCGGCGCTGTCTGGAAAACTGTTGTAAGCTTGTATGACAGCACATGGTGGTTGGCAGAAGGCACAAATTACAATAGATATATGTATTTTGGCGCAACAAGCGTAATGGGTAACACAAGCACAGGTGGCGGCAATACGGGAAGTAATGCTCATATTAAAACTAAGAGCGCGGACTTCAAGTCCATAAGATACCCGCTAACTCTTCCAAACAGGATTACCGATGACTCTTATTGGGTAAACTACAGATCCACTTCCATCACCTGGATGTCAAGAGCATATAGTTTACCAACAATGAGCAGAAGCACAACTTCTAACTCTGGAATATACTATGACTCAAATGTTGTAGCTGATAGAGAGTGGTATTATAGAGAGCGCGACTGCTTCTTGGGTATCTGCGGAAGCTGGCATTACTCATGGCTTAACTGCCGTACTATGGACTTAGTAGGAAGTATTGTTAGAATAAATGGCGACAGCTCATCTAACCTTGAGTGGAATTGCGTATACGGTGGTACATGGCACCCAGAGTACAGCAACGTTTGCTACAAATGTAAATACAATATAAAAACTGAAAATAACTAATCAGATTATATTAAGAATTACATGATTACAAAGAATAGAAGCACCTTCGTAAGAAGGTGCTTCTATTCTTTGATTTAATAAAAAACTTATAAAAAATATATATACTTGACATAACCAGCATATAAATATAAAATTATGGACGATATGAATTATTTGTCCAGTTTTATTATTAATATTAGTCACGAGATGATTAATGTGTCTGGATGCCGTTATGTTTAATTTAAATTCTCAAATTAAAAAATATCTACCATTAAAAAAACAAAAGTATGAAAACAAAATTCTTTTTGTTTGTAATGGCACTAGGTGCCATTCTGACATGTTTCAGCTCCTGCACTAAAGATGATCCTGGAAACCAGGAAGAGGAAATCATCATCGATAGTGAAATCCTTGACAGCGGATACGACTCCGATGTAACGGCTGTTACCGATGAGACAAACGGAACCACAACCTTAAGCTACACCGCCTGGATTGAAGTTAGCCAAACTACGGCAAAAACCAGATCCGGCAATGGCGGCGAAAGGATTGAAGTAACCATTGTCGACACTCTGAGAAACGTCGAATTTTTAACGTCAGTACCAAGCTTGAACATTGACCTTTCTCAACCGACTCTTGACACCAGTTCTTATTACGTGGGAGTAACTCCGAAACATAAATACGTTAATGCCATAGATTCAGTGATGTGCGTTACCGTAAGATATGGGGAGGGTTATAACTTTACGTACGAGTTGCCGTTTCAGTCTCCGGCGTATGCCGATGGGGTAAAGTCATTTGATATGCCTTATTTAGGGTATGAAAATTTCCAGCATAAGGAATCAAAATTATCAGATGTTACCTATAGTCTCGTAAAGGACAATAACGACAAAGATATTGTTGTTGCCAGTGCCGTCTTAACCAATAGTATAACCCTTACCTTTAATGATAAGGACTACGTATTGTCAGCACGGATTACTCTCAACAATATCTTAGGCGACGTCGACAACAGCATTATAAACTCCGAACTGTTGGAAAAGGGAATTTCTGTTCTGGAAAGCACGGATTACTACATCGACTATGCATCATGGATTAGGGTAAAACAGACCATGTATAATGGTTCCACCCAAGAAAAGAAATACACTCTTAAAATGCATGCCTCTACGGAAAAGCATACCATGCTTTCCCCAGTCAGGATACCAGATGTTGACATAAAAAGAGAGCGTGTCGATTTGTTTTATGATGTTACCGATGAAGGCTCGTGGTCCAATGTTGAAAAGTACTTGTACCAAACAACAGCAAGGATTAATCATGTTGTTACGTACAACCACTTCGATGTTACAACGGAATTCTTATATGATGACGGCTATTACTTTGATAGCATGAGCGAAAAAATAAGATTCCCTATACTTGAATACAGCAACTTTAGCGACAAGTTCAAGTGCGTATTTGAGAATAGCAACACCGAAGCCGGTACTACGTATAACAACTACTGGTTCACTCACACGGCAAACGCCGACATAGGCAATATTACGCACGATGGCACTACTGCCTTTGGTGCGACTGTCGCCGAGTTCTAGTCGATTACTCCTCTAATTAAAATAAAAAACGTCGAACATTAAAGTTCGACGTTTTTTATTTATGCTATACAATGAGACTATTCTTTACTTGTTTCTGTATCATCACCAACAGTTGTATCAACAACAGCCTCTTCAATAACGATAACTTCTTCTACTACCATATCAGCAGTCTCTTCCATTTCTACATCTATAACTTCGAGAACCTCTTCAGTAAGTTCCTCGCCATCTTCCCAAACCTCTTCCGCATCATCTCCAATTTCTCTTGGAGCAGGAATCACTTTAGACTCAGGAACAAATTCTTCTATTGTCTCAACAACAACTGCGATTTTATCTACAGGAACCTCGTCAAGTATTCCTTTTTGAATTTTTTCAAATTCATTCTTTTGATTTGCATTTAAGTACTTGAACATCTCTTCCTTTGCTTTAACCGCAAACTCATTAGCTTTAGCATCATATTCTTCAGCAGCTTTTTTATCTGTATATTGTTTCCCGTTATACTCTTTATCTAAGTCCGCAATGCTTTTTTCTAATTTCTCATTTACACGTTCAAAAGCAGATAATTGATCTTTAGAAAGGTTCAATCTTTTCAAAAATGATTCATCATTTTTCTTAACATTCTCAGTCGCATTTGGCGCAGGAACACCTTTGCCCTCAGAAGATAATGGCATTCTAGTCATTTCTTCAGCCGCTGTTTGTGCATTAGCGGGCATTACACTTAACAAAGAAATTGCACAGGCGGCAACAAACAAAATATTTCTCATATAATTTCTCCTTAACAATTTTATATAAATTATTTACCAAAAGCATACAAGATTTATAATAAAAGTAAAAGACATTTTTATAAAAAAGTTTTTATATGTAAATAAGGCTTCCAAAAACAAAAAAACGCCAACTCTTTTATGAGTTTGGCGTTTTTTTGTTAAATAAATCCTACCATTTAGAAGCTTCTTCCGCTTTTACAGATTTTCAGCTCCGAAACCTAAACTCGCTTTCATTGCTGCTGCAATTTAACTCATTAAGGTTTTCTGCGGCTTAGCAGATGAAACTAATCGTTATCTTGATTTGTTTCACGCTGCAATTCGCGAGCCTTTGCTGTAGCTACCAAGTCGTCAGCAATACGAGCTGAACGACCGCGCAAGTTGCGTAAGTAGTATAATTTAGAGCGACGTACTTTACCAATACGTACAACTTCGATTTTCGCAATATTTGGAGAATATAGAGGAAGCACTCTCTCTACACCTTCACCGAAAGATATTTTTCTAACTGTGAAAGATGAATTCAATCCGTCATTTTTGCGAGCAATACAAACACCTTCGTAAATCTGGATACGTTCTCTGTCACCCTCTTTTACTTTTGTGTGAACCTTCAAAGTATCACCAGGCTTAAAGTTAGGAATGTTTTTTCCTTCCGTAAGCTTGCTGATTTGCTCTTTTTCAATGCTTTCAATAATGTTCATCAGTCTTACCCTTTTAAATTTTTTTTATCTATATACCTAAACCTTTTGTAAATCAAGATATTTTTTATACAAATCAGGTCGTCTTTTTTTTGTTATTTCAATTGCTTGTTGTTTACGCCATTCTTCTATGTTTTTGTGATGCCCGCTCATTAAAACTTCTGGAACTTTTCTACCTTCCCACTCAACTGGTCTGGTATATTGAGAATATTCAAGAAGGTTTCCTTCAAAGCTTTCATCTTTTATTGACTCTTCATTCCCGATAACTCCCGGGATAAGCCTTAATACCGCATCTAGTAAGATTTGAGCAGCCTGATCGCCGCCGGTTAAAATATAATCGCCAATACTAACTTCCTCAATTTTAAAAGCCTCAATGACTCTTTCATCAACGCCTTCAAAACGTCCGCATAATATTGTTATATTTTCTTCCTTACCAAGTTCTTTTGCTAAATCTTGAGTTAATGGCTTTCCCCTCGGCGACATATATATTATTCGACCATTTTTATGACTGGCTTTTATCGCCTCGCCCAAAACATCCGGTCTCATAACCATACCAGCGCCGCCTCCAAAAGGCGTATCGTCAACGGAACCATGTTTATCAAAAGCATAATCCCTGATGTTGACAACATCTAAACTCCACAAACCATCCTTCAGCGCTTTCCCTGTTAGGGAAGAACCAAGAAACCCTGGAAAGAGTTCCGGGAAAATTGTAAGAATTTTAACCTTCACTACCATCTTCTCTAATCTCTTTAACAAAAGGAAGAAGAACCGTTTCAACAATAATATATCCGTCTTTAATGTTTATTTCAGGAACATAACTTTCCGTAAAAGGTATCATTTCTGTTTTGCTTGAGTTTTTGAGCTTAATTTCAATTATGTCTCCAGCGCCAAAATTATATAAACCAGATACTGTGCCTATTTCCGAGTTGTCCTTTTGAAGCTTAACCGCCAAACCTATCAGGTCATCGTGATAAAACTCGTCTTCGTCCAGCTTTGGCAGCAAGTCTTTTGACACGTATAGTTCCGTACCGACAAGAGCTTCCGCGGCATTTCTGTCCGCCACACCCTTGATTACCGCTCTGAT
The DNA here is from genome assembly GCA_031271345.1 of Lactobacillaceae bacterium. Classification (GTDB taxonomy): domain Bacteria; phylum Pseudomonadota; class Alphaproteobacteria; order RF32; family CAG-239; genus JAQWBS01. Next base: position 90,915 of record JAISVX010000003.1, on the reverse strand, counting down.
TGTTCCTTTTGAGCCGCCGTTTACTTCTAAATTAAATTTAACAGTACCTGTTTTATCTTCAAGCTCGCCAAAATTGCCAATATCTTCTCCATACTCGGTGAAACTTAAAATTTTCACTTCGCCTTTGATACCTAAAGCTCCGACAATCTTACCCAAACAAATTCTGTTATCTTTTTTCATAAATTTAAGCCCTAAACATTAAAATACTTAATACAAAAATAACAACAAACTATTCAGCGGAAGTCTCTTCCGCAGTTTCAACCAACTCTTCTTGAGGAGTTGACGCAATATTTGCAGAATCTGCGGCAAGTTCAACCTGCTCTTCAACAGCTTGTCTTGCAGCTTCGGCAGCCTGAGCTTCTTTTTCTGCTTTTTCTTTCAATCTTTCCTGAGCTTTTGCTCTTGGAAGAGTCTGTTTAGTTTGAGCTGTGAAACTTGGAGCTGACGCTAAACCTAAGTTAGAAAAAATCTTCTGAAGTCTGTCCGTAGGCAAAGCGCCTCTAGACAACCATTCTTTAGTTTTCTCAACATCAAGAACTATTCTATCGTTATGATCTTGTGGCAAAAGCGGGTTATAAGAACCCAGTCTTTCAATAAACCTACCATCACGCGGCGCTCTTGCATCAGCAACAACGATACGGTAGAATGGACGTTTTTTAGAACCTCCGCGAGACAATCTAATACGAACTGCCATTTTTTTCCCTTTCCCCGAATATCGGGTTCAATAAGTTGACTACAATCCGCCAAGCTAATGTTTTGCTGCCGGCGCGCCACAGATTAAACCATAAAATTTAAACCTCTAGCACGCCAGTGTGCGAACCATCGCTGACTGGCGGTACTCCTTGGAGTATTAAAAAAATCAATCATTTTTATGTTGAAATTTTCAATTAATGTAGGCTGTTTATATAGAAAAAACCACAGAGAGTCAACAGTTTTCTAATCATTAATCAAAATAAGATTATGCCAACAAAAAGAGAAAATAAAACAACGGCCAAAACAGCTGTATAATTTGCTATTGTTTTAGTTTTATAAAGCTCTTCAAGCTTGTCGTCTTCCAAACTCATACTATCTTCTTTCATCGTTTATATTTAGACGTTATATCCCCGCGCAGAATATAAAACAACAAAAATCCGACATTTAACTGTCGGATTTTGTTTAAAGAGTTTTCTTGTTCTTAGTTGGCAAACTTTGAAATTATGATTTCTGTCATATCATAATTGATAATCTCCCACACCTCATAATTGTCAGTTTCCAAATCTGCAAAATACTGAGAAATGCTCTGAAGCTGATAAGCCAAAGCCTCGTTATCCCCAGCCTGCATATATAAACCGTCTTCCTCCATAATTTCACCTAAAATATCTTCCTCGTAGTATATCGCGTATCCTCTGATATATCCGAAGTAATATATTTCGGCGGGCGTCTGGGCTTTACGGTTCTGAACAAGATAAAAAAGTTCGTAAAAATCTAACGCACCATCGGGATAAGGTTTATCAAGCAAACATATCTGATTTAATAAAGCTATCCCGTCAACCAGTTTCTCGCTTGAAACTGAATTGAGATTATACAGTTTAAGCATATTTATTGAATTTTACGTTAAACATCTAATTTGCAAATAATGAAAGATAGCTGATTATACTATTTCTATATAAGCTAAGTCAAGCGGCAAGTTAAACATTAAAAAGGAAATTTTTGACCGCCGCCCATCAAGCCACCCAATGGGTTTTTGCCTGCCATCATTGAAGCCATAGAACCCAATCCGCCCATTTTTTTCATTCTTTTCATCATTTCGCTCATCTGCTCAAAAGACTTCAAAAGCTTGTTCACCTCATGAACTTCTGTTCCGCTTCCCGCGGCAATTCTTTTCTTTCTTGAAGCTTTGATTATATCCGGGTTTTTCCTTTCTTCTTTGGTCATGGACAAGATTATTGCCTCCTGCTTTTTCATTATCTTATCTCCGTCCATCTGCTCAATTTGGTTTTTGAACTTTGATAAACCCGGAATAAGCCCCATAAGACCGCCGATACTGCCCATTTTTTTCATCTGTTGAAACTGCGCGAGCATATCATTTAAGTCAAATTTGCCTTTCATCATTTTTTGGGCAAGCTTTTCGGCATCTTCTTTATCAACATTTTCAATAGCTTTCTCAACTAAAGTAACGACGTCTCCCTGCCCCAAAATCCTGCCTGCAAGTCTGTCGGGATGAAACTCTTCAAACTCGTCTATTTTTTCGCCCGTTCCCAGATATTTAATCGGAACATTCGTCGCCTTTTTCATCGACAACGCGGCGCCGGCTCTTGATGTGCCGTCAATTCTCGTCAGCACCAGACCTGTTATGTCCAGCCTTTCGTTAAAGGTTTTCGCAACATTTAAAGCTTCCTGACCAATCATTGAATCCGCGACAAGAAGTATTTCCGTAGGATTCGAAACCTTCTTAATATCTTCAAGCTCTTTCATCAGCTCTTCATCTATTTGCAAACGCCCGGCAGTATCCAATATAATTACGTCAAAGCCGCCTTTCCTGCCCTCGGAAATTGCCCTTTTAGTTATGTCCGCAGGCTTTTCGCCTTTTACTATCGGCAGAGAAGAAACGTTTATTTCGCGTCCAAGCTGCGCCAACTGCTCTTGAGCCGCGGGACGATAGACGTCTAATGACGCCAAAAGAACCTTTTTCCTGCCTTTCAGTTTATTTGCAATTTTTGCCGATGTCGTAGTTTTTCCAGAGCCTTGAAGACCAACCATCATTATCGAAACAGGAGGAACGGCATTAAAACTCAATCCAACGTCCGCTTCCGAACCAAGAAGCTTAACCAGCTCGTCATGGACAATTTTTATCACCATCTGTCCCGGCGTAACCGACCTCACAACCTTTTCTCCGAGAGCCTGCTCCTTAACCTCGGCAATAAACTCTTTTACCACGGGAAGAGAAACATCCGCTTCCAATAACGCTATGCGTATCTCGCGCATTGCCTCATCTATCTCTTTTTCACCCAAAACACCGCGGGAAGTCAGTTTAGAAAAAATCACGCTAAATTTATCGGTTAAACTATCAAACATCTCAGACCTTTTCTTTTGTTGAAATTACTCTTTTTATAGCTATCTTCTGTATATATAACTGGTAATAATATAAGAGAGAATATAAAATGACAAATATTTTTGTTCTTTGCGGACCTCCAGCTACTGGAAAGGGTTATTTTTCCGAGCTTATGGAAGAACTGCTTGTTGATAATGGCTTTGATAAAAACGATATTGACCTTATTCCTGTCGGCGAAATCCTCCGAGAAGAGAAAGCAAACGGAAATAATGACGTTGACAAAGTTTCAATTAATGATGAAACGAATTTTTCTTGCAATATCGTTATGGAAATATTTAGGAAGAAATTAAATCCCAAAGCAAAAGTCATTATGATAGACGGCATTCCGAGAACTTTGCTGCAGCTTAAAAGATTTGAAGAAATGACCAAGAAATATAACGTATATGTAATATTTTTGAACGGCGGCGAAGATATTCTCATGAAAAAAATGCTTAAACGCTCAAAAGAAGAAAACCGGGCTGACGATACAATTGAAAACTTCAAAAAAAGATTGGTTATCTATAAAGAATATACCCTGCCCGCAATTAAAAAAATGCAAAAAGACTATGGCGATAAATTCATCGAGGTCTCGACAAACACTGAAATAACCAAAGAAAGAGTCAAAGGGATATTAAAAATGTTCACGCTAAAAAATTACAACCAGAAAGAATAATTCGTTTAATTACACAGCTATAAATAAAGCATCCGCCAATGATGTATAAGATTTATTCTTAAACTGAAAATTAACGACTTCCAAGTTTGTTGCGCTAAAACCATCTAGATATGCTTTTACTTTTGGTTTTAACAAATCAAAATTGCGCTTTAATTTCCATGACTCTGTCAAATTTTTACAGTCAATAAGAATTAGAAACAAACGATTTTCCGCACCAAACCGCATTTCGCCCTGCTGTTCATACAGCCACTTGATAAGTCTAGACTTATTATTGATAACCGTTTGGATTATCGTATTATTCTCATTCCATAATCTATTTAACTCGTTATCTACATCAGGTTTATGCAAATCTTTCAGCTGTTCGGTAATTTGATATTTAAGCAGTTCTTCAGCAGAGTTTTTATCAAATGTAACATCATGCCGTTTGGCTAATTTTTTGAGAGCGGTCAATTCCACATCAAAACCAGCAATTCGGCGTTGCTGCTTTAAATATTCTTTAGGAAAATAGGTTATTTTTAAATCTAATGGGGTATTATCTATGAAAAAATCCACACTCTTTACCTTTCCAATTGCGGAAATTGTTTTGGGGTGAGACTTAAACAAATGTTCTGTTAAAATAGCAGACCAATTATTATACCAGCTATTCAGAGTATATCTTTTTGTATTACCCGCAATTTCATTGTCAATTTTTCCGCAAATTTCATCATAACTCCAACAATATTTAATATAACTTACAATTTGCTTATCCAATGAATTGGTTGCATCACCGCCCCAAGAAAAGCTCTGTAACTTATACAATTCCGCTTTGACAATATCGAATTCAGCCTCCACTTCCTGAATTTGAGCTTGATTATATTCAACAAGGAAATTATCAATGGTTTCGGGTAAAAGAAGTCCATCCATATATCTTTTATACAAAGCTTCAAATGCCGCTTTATTTTCTTCAATCTCAATATTGTTTTTCAAAATAAAATCGCTTAATATTCCTTTACGAATTATTGATTTGAGCTTCAACCATACTACGCCCGATGAGTCTGTATTAAACATATCAAGACGCTGGTCTGCAAAGAGCCTATTCCATTCTAAAAAATTTTTCATAATTTTACCTCACTTTGGCGAACATATAAATAGCAACTCGTGACTGCCTTTCACGCTGCCTTTACCACCAACATCGTTATTGTACTGTTTTTTATCCAAAATAACGTTTTTATATTTTCCAATCATTTCTATCATTTTTTCCTGTGATGGATAACTTCTATCATTATAGCTTACTATCCAATATGGTATTTTATTCGCTGCGGCAAACATTTTATCAAAAGAATCTATAATATCCTTTTTGGTATCAAATCCACTATTTCTTTTAGGAAAATAATGTTTAATTCCATTTTTGAATTCTTTATCTTTCCAATATTCAGTAAACGTTTCCAATAAATGGTAAAAATTTTGATAATCTGGATGGCTGCCGCAATATGGTGGATCCAAATAGAGCAAATCAACAGGCTCGCTTAGATTGGAAATCATATCTATAGCATCTTTATTGAAACTTTTATTATCCTGTTTATTATCAAACACCGCATTGTTATATTCTTTAACCAAATCCCAAAATATACTTTTTATAGGGCGGGCGAGGTTCCTGTTGCGCTTTATTCTATCTGGATTATTAGCATATTCCAACGCTTTTGTATGCGCAAAATGCCCCATTGTAACTTTTCTTGTCAAGGAGCGATTCATTATAGCCAACGCTAATGACTTTTTTATTGGGGATAGCAATTCAACATTACTTCTGAATGAATCTATAATTTTGCATTCGGATTCATCAAAAAATATGTTTTTAAATATATTTTCAATAAGATTAAATTCCGAGGGTTTTCGATTTTTTTGAAATAAAACTTCTAAATCTCTATCAGATAATTTTTCAGTTTTATTTTCTATTAAAGATTTTCCAATTTGATTATTAAAGTTCAAAAAATCATTTGTTAAAACCTTGAAACCTTTTTGTTTCATATAAAAGGCAACGGATTGCGAACCCGAGAAAGCATCTAATACAATTTTTGTGTTTTTGGGAATATGTTTTCCTATCCACGCCAAATGTTTTGCCTTAGCACCAAGATACTGAGGCTGTGGAAATTTATGGCTAAAAAAGTCTTCAAACAAGCAATTTATCATAAACAACAGATTACAATATTGTTTCATATATTACCAGCGTATTTATAACGATGTTGAAAAATTATCCCGTACTTTTCTTCAGCTTGTAATGAGCTAGTATAGTTAAAAAAAACAAACATCTCAAAATAATACCGTTTGACACCTAATTTACTGGTGCTAACATAGTTTTATCTTCTTACAATTATAAAATTATGTTTAACCAATACCAGAACTATGAATGCTTTTAGCGAATTTATCGTTAATTTCCTCGGTTATGGTTCAACCATTTTAGCTTTTTTCTTTTTCGCCGCTTTAGCTTTTGTTTCTAAAGATTCCGCGGAAAAAGTCAACAAGCTTACCGATGAAACCAGTATGTAATGAAAAGCCGTATAGTATAATTTATACCGCTTGCAAATAAACCTATCTCTACAACAAAAAGCCCTATGTCCATTAATTGACACAGGGCTTTTTGCATATAAAAACCTATAGGAAATATTCTCTTAAAAAGCTTGGCAAATCCGCCGTGTTAATACGCTTTTGCGCGAGAGTGTCTCTATCGCGGATTGTTACGCTTTCAGGGCTTTGCTCCAAAGTTTCAAAATCCACGGTAATACAAAGCGGCGTGCCGACTTCATCATGGCGGCGGTAAGCCTTGCCGATGTTTCCTGTGTTTTCCAAAGCAACGCGGCCAATGCCAAGTTTAAGAAGCTTTTGCTTAATCTCATTACATTTATCCATAATGCCGTCATGATTTTTCTTCAATGGAATAATTGCAACCTTAATAGGCGCCAAATGTTTTTTCAGCTTCAAAACTGTACGAATATTTCCATCGCCTAAATCTTCTTCCTCATAAGCTTCGGTCAGAACCGCCAAAACGCCTCTGTCCAGACCTGCGGACGGCTCTACAACATAAGGAACAATCCAGGTTTTATTATCGTCATCAAGAATAGCAAGCTTTTGGGTTGATTCTTTATTTTCATGAACATGAGCGGTAATATTAAACTCATCCTGAGCTTTTGTGTGGTTTCCCAAATCATAATCCGTTCGGTTTGCGATACCTTCCAGTTCTTCCATTCCATGCGGAAATTGATATTCAATATCGTAAGTCGCTTTCGAATAGTGGGCTAAATCTTCTTTTGGAGTTGTGTAGATTGTTAACCTGTCGGAGCTTAAACCTTGCTCATACCACCATTTAACGCGCTCGTCTTTCCAATATTCGTGCCATTCTTCATCTTCGCCCGGCTTTACAAAATATTCCAGCTCCATTTGCTCAAATTCGCGAACACGGAAAATAAAGTTTCTCGGCGTAATTTCATTTCTAAAAGATTTGCCAATCTGCGCAATGCCGAAAGGAAGCTTGCGGGATGTTGAATCCACAACATTTCGAAACTGCGTAAAAATTGCCTGCGCTGTTTCTGGACGCAGGTATCCAAAGGTTTCGCCATCATCAATCGGTCCGACTGCCGTTTTAAACATCAGGTTAAACGGTCTTGGCTCGGTTAAATCCGTTGATCCGCAATTTGGACATTTGCCGTCTTTTATATGGTCCGCGCGAAAACGCTGTTTGCATTTTTTGCAGTCTGTCATCGGGTCGGAAAATGTATCTTCATGACCGGAATATTTTAAAACTTTTCGGTTGGTTAAAATAGCCGCGTCCAAACCCTCGATGTCGTCGCGCTCATAGACCATTGCGCGCCACCAAGCAGCCTTAAGGTTGTTTTTAAGCTCGACGCCTAACGGACCATAGTCATACACACCCTGCAGACCGCCATAGACATCAGAGTTTTGAAAGATAAAACCGCGGCGTTTGCATAATGAAACTAATTGATCCATTGTTTTAGCAACCATTTTCCCGTTCCTTAAAAAATATTGATTAATTTTTAACTTATTACTTCTATAATAATTCTTTGAAAATTGCAATAAAGGATATTGGAAAATGGCAAAAAAAGTTAAGGTAGCGCTAGTCTATGACTTTGATGATACGTTAAGCACCGCATATATGCAAGACTATGCTTTAATACCTGCTTTTGGCATGAAACCTGAGACTTTCTGGAAAAATGCAAACAAATGGGCAACGGATAATGAAGCCGACCAAATTACCGGCACGATGTATTATGTGCAGAAAACCGCAAAAGAAAAAGGCATTCAGTTAACCAAAGAATATTTTAGAAAACTCGGCGAAAATATCGAGTATTATGCCGGCGTGCAGGATTGGTTTCAAAGGATTAACAAATACGGCAAATGGCTTGGGCTGACCATTGAACATTTCATTATTTCCGCCGGATATAACGAAATTTTAGAAGGCACAGAAATAAGAAAATATTTTAAGGATGTCTTCGCCTGCAGTTACGCTTTTGACAAAGACGGTCTGCCTTTATGGCCGGCAAGGGTTGTAAACTACAGCATTAAAGCTCAGTGTTTATCAAAAATCAACAAAGGTCTCAAACAAACGGAAGACCGGGCTGTGAACGAGTTTACGCCGGATGATCAAAGACCCATACCTTATAAAAGAATGATTTATTTTGGAGACGGATATACGGATATTCCGCCGATGAAAATTACAAAAGACCGGGGCGGTCATGCCATAGCGGTATATAAACCAAAAAGCAAAAATAAATCTAACGCCATAAAACTTCTTAAAGACGAAAGAGTTAACTTCGCTCTTCCTGCAGATTATAGAGAAGGCAAAGAAATTGACCATGTTGTTAAAACAATTCTTTTAAAAATCGCAACCGAGCAGAATCTTGAGCTTTTAAAATCAAAAGAAGAAAAGAAGAAAAAAACAAAAAGATAAAAACGATTTTTTCCAAAACATAAAAAAATACTTGCAATGTGGCAATTTTTATCATAGATATATGGCAAATAAGATTTTAGAAGAACGCTCGCCCGCTTCGACTTAAATTTTGTTGGGCTGTCGCCAAGTGGTAAGGCACCGGTTTTTGGTACCGGCATTCGTTGGTTCGAATCCAGCCAGCCCAGCCATTAAAAGGAGTTCAGGCTTTTGCCTTGAACTCCTTTTAACTTGTTGAGGTCTGTGATTTGAACCGACGGGGAAGTTGGTTCGACTACAAGTGAGAGGCAGGCGGAAGCATGCCGGTGAGGCAAAGCCGAGCGAACGCAGTGCAACTCGAATGAAATGAGAGTAATCCAGCCAGCCCAGCCATTGAAGAAAATATTGTAAAGACAATGAGTTAGTTGCAAAAGCCAGCACACAGCGGGCTTTTTTGATGGGGTGACTGTATACTATTTAGAAATCTCTGAAAGTGTTGCTGTATTTAGGATAAAGTATACAATGGCATTTTTCGCAAAGTCACTGCTTTGGTATTACAGGTGCTTTATTTCAATGTTTCCCAGTTTTGCCTGAAGATGCTCTGCTAATAGCCTGCGGTGGCATTGTTCTGGAGTTTTTTCTGCGCACAGAAAACAGGCTTTATCCAGCAATTCTGCTTTTGTATTAGCAGCAACATTACGCTCGTCAAGAAGCTTCAAATACTCGACCTCGTACTCTTGCCAAGATATTTTACCATCTTTGTAGCTTTTAAGAATCTCATCTGTTGGCGCAAGTTCAGGATTATGCTGATAACCAATATCGCACAAACTTTTGAGAAAAAAAGATAAATCCTTTTTACGAGCAAAACCGAATAACTGGGTTGAGGGATATAGACGTACATCTATAACCCTCTTAACTCCGGCGTTTTTGAGAATTGTGAAAAATTCTTCGGCAGATTTTCCTGTAAACCCTATGGTGTAAATGGTTGTCATTTCATACTCCTAATATAAAAATACTCCATTACACATCAGAAAACAATTGTTATTTTGCTGATAATAAGGTTTGGCAAGACCAACCCTGATATGAGCCAAGCCGTTGTCTTGAAGTTCTTTGTTTAAACCTTCAAGAGATTTTTCCTTATCAAGAACATCTCTTAAATAACGACAGGTCACTCTCAAATCATATTCTTCACCATCGGTGTCTTTTATTTTGATTCTGAGCTTGTTTTCAGAATCCTTGTAAAATTCAAGATAATGCGTTGGTATAACAATAGCGCCTAAAGATGGGCATTTTGCACCCTTCTCTACAGACAAATAATAGTTGCGCATTTTATGAAAATTGTTTAAAATTAATCGTTGCAATCTATAGGTGTATATAAATTGGGGAACTTTAAACTATCTTTGGAGGTTATTTAATTATGGAAGAAACAATTCATATTCGTTTCAAGCAGCTGGTCGACTCTAAAAATTTGGAAAAAGAGCTGGAACTTAACTCTATTTCAGGTTATAAAAAAATCAGCTCAAAAGGATTTGACGGCATAGAGATACTGACTTATATGCTTTCCATTGGAGGAGCCGTCGCCACACAGATTGCTGCACCGCTAGCAAAGATGATTGCCGACATAATTACAAAAGACAAGAATACATCAGTAGAGATTGAGGGTATTAAGGTAACAGGTTTTTCATTTGAAGAAACAGTAAAATTACTAGAAAAAACCATAAAGGCAAAACAAAAGATAAAAAAGAGCAACCTATGACCGTTGAAGAATATTCAAAGATTGAAGAATATTTAAAAATAGATCGATTCCCCGAATATGATAAAGGCGGGACTTTTGAAAGAAACGCCCTAAACAAAATAGATGATATAAAAGAGATTGTGATAAAAAGCAATCTGTCGAAGATTCATACTCATACCGAACATGAGAGAAATGAACACGGGGAGGAAACGAAAAAAGCTTATATAATTTGGGATATGAATTATTGGGTTTACTTTGAAAGGTACCTGCGTCTCTTATTCTCACTTAACAATCCGAAAAACGACCGAGATATATGCCTGGCTTATATGGGAATAAATCAATACAACCATTTTAGAGAGTATTTCAAAAAGTCTAACATAAATCTTTCTAATACACTTGATATTGCCGCACATTCCGAAGAAATGAACATTCAGTTTAAGACATGGTCAAAAATATGCAAAAGTGACAGCGACTATGAAATGAATGAATACGCCCCGCAAATAAAAGGCTGTATGGACATTTGCAAATTTTTTGTTCTTTGGCACGAACGACACCATCATTTCTTTGATCGTCAGCCTGAATTATTAAATGAAGCAAGAAAAAGTGCAAGACTGACCATACTTAAGCAAAAAGATTTTATTCTTTCAGGCTATAGAAAACAATATTTAAATAAACCCGCCGCTATCGAATACTTTGAATTTGAAAATATAATTAATAAGATAATTAATGGAGAAACAGATCTGCCCGAAGACCTTTCCACCGATGCGGCGGCAAGCTTTATGGTATTAATGTCTGCAGCAAAGACACCTTTATCTATTTCAAATATCTGTCTATGTCTTGATATAATCCATAATTATTCCATATTAATTAATGCTTTTGCAAAAGAAGTGGATAAAATTATTGAAACAGGAGGCTTAAAAGAGAAGGAAGGAAAAGTATTTGGAAAAGAAAATACCAAACAATTAGTACTGCGTGAACGACTTTTTACTTATATTCTAGCTGAGCAGTCTATGGACATTTTTTCGCACATAAATGAAAGTGACGTTTATGCAAGGTCTTATCGGACTATATCCTGTACACCGCCCAGAAACAACTATTTTAACTATGTTCTACCATATTTCACAGATTATTGGGGTAAAGAATTCATACTCCAAATTTATGCTCATAATCTTCATCGATAGTTGCCGCTGTCTTTTGTATTCTTCGCTAACCTTTGATGACAAATGCTTTCATAGCACTCTCGAGTATCCCGGATTTTTGAGAAAAAGTATCAATGCCATTATTTAGGACCTGCTGCCACAGCCAACAAAACAGACCCAGACCTTTATGGTCTTGGGTCTTTTTGTTATCTTGAATTAGATTGAAAACAAACAAGGAGAAAATAATTAGAACTTCATCCTCAAACCGACATTACCTTGATATGACGTATACACTTTGCCGTCTTCATAAGTAAATGCGCCGTAGAGATATGTGTCATTAGATAAGGTCACGTTCGTACCCGCCGTTGCTTCAAATCCTATACCACTGGTATCTGAAGAGCATATATTAGTACCTGCAAACTTCATCCGAGTTTTTCCCGACCATTCGTTATAGACGCCAAGTTCTATATATGGCTTCCATGTTGATACGGTTCCGTTTGGAAGATAGTTCATCTGCAAGTTAAACCGTGTCGAAAATGCTTCGGTCGCATTTACAAAACCTGCCGTTCCATTATGGGTTGTGAAATGTTCAGCCGCACCACGTTTGTACCTAACTTCAAATTTCGGCTCAATTGATAAATGCGAATGCTGCTCGGTTCCTATATTCATAAACTCCGGCGACAGCATATAGAACAAGTGTCCGCCTTCCGCACTAAATGCCCAGAAATTGCGGTTGACATCATAGCCGTTTAAGCCATCTTTCCTGTCAATGTCTGATTTAACCCAGAAGTGACGCGCGGTTAAGTCGGCAAACCATTTACTGCCGCTCTTGTTGTCTTCCATCCAGGTAGCGTATACGCCAATACTCGGCGCCCGCACCATTCCTCCGGCTTTATCACCCAGAGATGTTGTGATGTTTATGTCATGAGATTCAATAGTGCCAGCCATGATTCCAAGATAAACCTTGCCTTTCAAAACCTCAATCATCCCGTCAATACCGCCTTCGAAGCCAAACACGTCCAAATTTGCATCGGAATTTTCATGTATGCGCATGTTTTTGGCATATCCACGAAGCCATACGCCGGAAATTTTATCATTTTGGTTGTTATTGCGGAGCGCACCCAAACGTTTTCTAAGTTCGTTCATGCCGGTTTTCACCAAGGACAAGTGCGCTGCCGGTATACCCGCTATGGTCTGAGCTGTGGGACCAAGCTCGCCGGTTTTTTTCAAATACCAGTCATCGTCGCTGTCCGATCCGCCATGAGACAGACCATATAACCATGCTCCAACTTCAACGCTTGAAGGACCATATAAGCTGAAGGCTGCATTTCTGTCATTTACATCTACGGAAGATAGATATTCAACAACTTTAATCTCATCTGAAACCGGGCTGCTGCCAATCGGAGTGAAGCTCAAGAATGCGCCGCCTGCGCCGGCTCCGCTGATAATCAGCCTGTCGGCGTCAGAACCGTCGGTAGACATCATGATTATGCCGGTGTTATCGCCGTTAAATTTTGTTGCGGTAAAGCTGTTGAAATCTCCTGCGGCAGCGACAGCGTGTTCTGCGGAGCGGATGTCCAAAACACCTTCAGTTGATACATCCATGCTGCCTGTCTCATTGTTTTCAAAAAAGTGCATGACTGCGCCGTTTGTAATGAAGTTTTCGCCGGTAATCCAGTTGTTTGCATAAATGTTGGCGGTGCCGGCTGAAGCATTGAAAGTTCCGTTAAAATCAGTATTTTTTGAATCTGCGCCAAACTCGAAGACACCCAAACTTGACATTGTAATGGTGGAAGTATCATTATAATTTGCAATTCCGCCGCCGATAGAAACTTTTCCCCCAGTTCCAACAACGTTTAAGTCTGCAGCAGAGTCGAGATAAATGTCATTGCCCTCTTGTGCTTTGTTGTCACTAAAAATGATGTTGCCAAGAGTTGCGTCAAGCTCAATATCTGCGCCCGTATAAATTGCGCCGCCGAAACCATTGAGAGCTTCGTTGCCTGAAAAAACGGTGTCAGATGAAATTTCGGGAAAATCAGAATATCTGCCGGAGATTTTTATTACGTTGCCGTCAGCGATGAAGATGGCGCCTCCATACTGACTTGAGCCGGTAACTTTGTTTCCAATGAATTCTGTTCCGCTTACGGTCAGATTTCCAGCTGATCCCTCTTGATATATCGCACCGCCGCGAAAACCGACCGCCTCATTGTCGGAAAATGTACCGCCGGTGATAGTGACGGTATTGCCGCCTATAAGGTCAATTGCGCCGCCGCTTTGCGCTTTGTTTCCCGTAAATTCGGTATCGCTAATGTCCAAGCCGCCGGTTATGCTGATTGCACCGCCGTAACTTGATGAAGGCTGGACACCATTTGTATGGTTATCTTTAAAAGTGCTGTTTTTAATTTCTATATGTCCGATCGGGCTGTTCATATAAATCGCTCCGCCGGCATTGGCAAAGTTGCCGTCAAAGGTTGTGTTGTCGATAATGTTGTCTTTGGTCTCATCGCCTTTTACGCCGCCGTTAAAGTACAATGCACCACCGTAAAGGATTGAATTATTACCTGTAAAAGTCGCATTTTTTAAGGTGGTTAAACTGTCCACATTATTAATTGCGCCGCCGCTGCCTGACGCGTAGTTATTCTCAAATATGGTTCCGTCAACGGCAATTTTTCCTCTTCCGAGCGAGGAGTTGGTCAAAATCGCGCCGCCGCCATTAGCGCCGGTCTTGTTGTCTCTAAAAGACCCTCCGTTAATGGTAAGCGCGCCCGTGCTTATAATCGCCCCGCCCGAAATCTTATTCTTAATATTTACATTATCAAGCGTCAAAGCATATCCATCACTTGGCTTCGAACCGTCTCCATTATAAATTCCTCCGCCATTAAGCGTCACATTTTCAATACTGCTGCTGTAAACTCTCATTCCGCCTTTGAAAGAAAGAGAGCCATTGATAATCGTTGTCCCATCATCGGCACCGCTGATTTTAACGCCTTTGCTTCTTTGAAAGCTTCCGCTGTCCGTCCGCTCGCCGCCGCCCACCTCTATTACATAAATACCATCTTTTGAGCTTGCATTTGCCGTGGTTGCCGCCTGAGACAAAGTTCCGCCATCAGGTACTCTAAAATCTGCCTGAGCGTGAACGGAAGATGCTGAAAAAGCGCACATAAATGCGGCTAAATATATATATTTTGGCTGAAACATCATAATATTCCCTCCTAAAAAACTAAACGCTTAGAAATATACATAATAATAAATACAACTAAAAAATGAAATAATCCTTAATAGACACTTTTTAAATAGTTAAAACCTCGGAACATTTCTGTTCCGAGGTTTTGATTGGGCAGGTTACTGCGCATAAAAAGTGATGACATCACCGTTTGATTTAACCTGAGCAATTGCGATACCTGCACTGGCGTCTATCATCACGAAAGACATGATTGCAGTCCCGCTGGGTGTCGGCGCTGTGGCGGACATCGTTACCGAGCAGCCAGACCCTCCGGCAGTTACAAAAATTGCCCATCCGCCGTTGGTAAGCTCTACCGCAAACACGGTGCCGCCGATAATATAATTACCGGTAAGCCCTGCAGGCAGAGAGATGTCTATGTCGCCATGGCTTCCTCCCCACACGGAGTATTGGTAGACTTGATTCCAATCTACAACTCGGATGTCGAAATTTTGCGCCGGCGCTCTGGTTACGGCGTTTGCTTCAGTCTGTTCAAGAACTTTCGATCGTTCGAAAACTTCCGATTTTTCACACGATGCGAATAACAATGCGATCCCCATCGACAAGATTACAAATCCTTTTTTCATAAAAATAAAATTTAAATTAAGTTAAAATAAATAAAAAACAAAAAATAAAAATCAACACAACCAATAGTTGATTATTTACATTATGTCAAGTGTTATCAAGTAAAACGCAATTTTTTTATATAGTTATATTTAATTCCGTATATAATGCTTTTATTAAATTGGAGAGAGGTCTATCATGCCGGCAGTAAGAAAAACAATGAAAAAAATGGATATTAGACGCGGCGGCAAAATTAGGATTTAATGTGATACTCTTTACTTCGGCAGAACAACTGAAAAAAGATTTGAAGGAGCTTTTGGGTTCGGACTAATTCCGCTATATTTTTTTAGTCAGAAAATAGCGGTTTCTTTTGCCAAACTTTAATATACCAGCAAGCGTTAAGCCGCATTTTTCATAAAAAGCCACTCCGTTTTTGTCTGTAGTAAGAGTTATATGCCTGTAATCAGAATGCTGCTTTACCTCATTTATGGCAGAACAAATTAGAAATTTACCCAGCCCTTTTTTCTGCTGGTCTCTTCTAATCGCCACATATTCAAGCTGCCCGGCTTTGAATAAATGATTCTCCCGCCCCAAAGCTATACTGCCCACAATATCACCCTGATCATCTCTTAAGGCATATAAAACCCAGGGTGCATATTTGAGACGATAATTTTTACGAAGCGATTGAGTATACTTAAAAGCGAGACTTATTTCTTCTCTGAATTTTTTTGTGATATGAACTTCTTCATTGTCGGAAATTACCGACAGTGCAGCAACGCACAAATAATCTTCAAACTCTTCCTGACCGGTAAATAATTCAAACTTCATTTTGTACCCCTCTTTACATTCTATTTTAGCTCTGCGTTCTCAGCCTCCAGGCGTCGTTTCTTGGTTAATGCCTTTATTTCTTTCAGCTGGTTGATGTAAGGCAAGGCTGCTGGGTCTGTTCCCAATATTCCCGGTATCAAAGGATAGTTAATGATAAAGTTATCAGCCCCAAGCTTTTTGCAAATATCGCATAGCTTTTTATTCACCGTACCCGCGACATTAACTACCGCCCCTTTTTGACCATAGGTTCTAACTTTATCAATCACCGTTTCAATAAGCTTTATTACCGCGGGATGAGTGCAGTCGTGATAACCGCTCTCGCGATATGTGCCAAGGGTTAGACTTGTCAAATCATTGACGCCGACGGTAACATTTGAAACTCCTAAAGCAAGAAAATCTTCAAGAGTTATAATTGCCGAAGGTATTTCCGCCATAATGCCGTATTTATTTGCAAAGTTGACTTTGCGGAGCATTTCAAGACATTTTTCCAACTCTGCAGCATCTTTAATATAAGGAAATAAAACGTTTAAGTTTGGACGTATAGTTGAGAGTTTTGCAATATTATCAAGCTCCAACATGAATGTTTCCTGGTACTTCAAGCCGCGCCTTACGCCGCGCAAACCCAACAGATAATGCTTTTCTTCAAATACGTGGTCAGCGCCTTTCAGCACATTAATTTCTGGGGCGATAAGCTCGGCGGTGCGATACCAAACCTCACCGTCTGCAAACACCCGGCATATATTGTCAACATATTCATAAATGAAGTCGCGGCAAGACTGCAAGGGAAAATATTCTTCAATGCTTCGGCACAAATATTCGCTTCTTATCATCCCGACGCCGGTAAACTTGTCATTTACTTTATCGGTCAACGGTTCTGCCTGCAGCCCGATTAAATATTTCATAATTCATACTTCCTTATGGTTTGTTTTATTTCATTCCAGCCGCATTATCTTTTTCTTCTTTATTTAGTTTTGCTATCTCGTCATCGGTCAATTTTTGTTTTTTTCCATCAGCTCCATACATAAACCCTTTTTCTATAATCCCTTTATTAAAATACAGTTCGCTTTTTACATGCCCGTTTTCATAATAAGTTTTCGCCTCTCCATGTTTTTTTGGGTGTATATACAGCCTTCCAAAAGAAGTTTCAAAATGAGTTTCTTCTTTTAAGTTTCCATTAGGATAATAAAAAAGCGTTTTTTCTTTATTGCCGTTCCAGGTTTTATATTCTTCCATATATAAAACGCCGTTTTCGTCATAATATTTATCTAATCCATTTAAAAACTCGCCGCTTAATTTTCCGTTTTTGTAATAGTTTCTCTGCACGCCGGTTCTTTTGCCATTTTTATACTGCACTTCTTCATCTAAAATATTATCAACATACTGCTTTTTAATTCCATCCATTTTCCCGTTTTTAAGAGGCAGTTCTATTTTGTTTGGAATCCAATGCTCTCTTTCCATTATTAGCAGCCCGGTAACCGGCTGTTTTGTTTTAGCGTCCAAAACAATTGTGTCCTCGTCTATATGATAATAATCATTAGGTATCACATCTTTTTCAGCATATATTTTTTCAGCATTAACAAAATTTATATTTATTATAAAACATAGCAAAATCAATAAGCCTTTTTTCATGTTTTTCCTCCTAATTGGAAAAGTATATAGCAATTTTAATGATGTAATGTTGATTTATGCTCCTGCTGTCCGAGATGTTTTCCTTTTTCAAGTCCAAAATCACGCATATTATCGGCAAGTTTATTATAAAACTTATCGTCAAGCATTTTGCCTTTAGAAATATATTCTTTAAATATGGGATAAACAATCGGGGCAAGTTTATCGGCGCCATCAAAGCCATAATACCATTTTCTTTTCTTATCTTTTGCAGCGTCATATCCAGGTTGTTTTTTCTCGTCAATTAAAGCACTGGCACTGGCTCCGAATGATTCATGAATAGCAGCGAGCATTGAGCCTGAAAGATTGTCGTCAACATTGCCGTCTCTTTTCGCCTCAGGATTTTTTTCGAAATAGTTTTTAAGTATCGACACAACCCTGCTAGCGCCGCCAAGCGCGGGAGCTTTTCCCTTTAAAACCCGGTCTATTTCATTTTTGAACAACCACTCTTTAGACTTTCCAAACAAAAGGTGGGCGCTTTCATGCAGCGGCGTTGATACTTTGCGTTCCTGAACAGCTGAGTTTCCCAGGCAGGTATCATTTTTATCGGCTATAGCCGCATTCATAAAAAATCCGCCGCTCACAGCGGTGCCGTCATTAGTAAACGTTGTCTGATATAAATTTATATTGCCCTTGATTTTAAAATCTTCCGAAACATTGAAAAATTTATACATATTGCCCAATTCTTTGCCATAGCCGAAACTGCCCAATGCCCGCACTGCGGCTTCTCTTTCTTTTACTACTTCGGCAGAACTATAAAACTCATGAAACGGTTTGTATAAATTAGTCAGAGCATAATCATATTTGTCAGAAACATTATCTTTTACAAAGCTTTTAAAGTCGTCAAAAGTCTTAATTGAACCGTTGTCTTTAAACAACTCCGCGGACAACTTTTTAAGCCCGTCAAAAATCGGACCATCAGGCTTTACGGCTTTTAATTCTTTGGCATATTGTTTGAACTCCCGGTTATCTTTTTCTGAACGAGAAATATTTAAATTTTCATCAATTTCTTTATCCTTAGAACCCAGAATTGATGTCCAAAGCTCATAAAAACTTGATAACTCGTTTGATGTAAACTCTATTTCCGCCATTGAGTCCTCCTTGAATTCCCTTTATAATATATTCCTTCCTCAATTTTGTCAATTTTTCTTGTACAAAAAGAAAAACCCCGCGGAGCAATCAAAACATTCCACGGGGATTCTTTTTTCGTAGTCTTGCGAGACTAAAATCTCCAGGTTACGCCCACTTGACCGCCTAAGCTGTCAACACGGCTGCCTTTATCATAAGAAACTTTGCCGTCAAATGACAAGTTGTCGTTGACATGAGCCGTACTGCCCAAACTGTATTCAACATAGCCGCCGCCAATATCCGCTTCTGGAAGTTTAACGCCGCCTGCGCTGCCTTCAGATTTTCCGCCGATATTATACATATATCTTATGCCCGCATTTACGTTCCAGTGCGGCTGACCATAGATAAGGTTAAGACCGGGAGCAACTACAACGCCGTCCAAGCTTCCTGTTTTCATCGCTATTGAACCAAAGTTAGAGTTCCAAGACTGGCTGCCATAATAATTATATGACGCCGCCAAGCTTGGCTGAACAATAAAGTTGTTTCCAGCATTGATATTATATGCCGCTTTCGCCGCCGTACCCGCAAACCAATTGTCAGTTGTGTCTTTATGACCAGTAACCTTCATATCTGACTGATAACCGCCTGCATAAAGCATCAATGAGGTTATGAAGTTTCTCTTAGAAATTGTTCCCATAAATCCGCCCTGACCGCCTTTTTGATACAATTTCACATCGTCATATTTCTGGCTTCCGCCATTATATGCGGCAAAAACCGTAGGCACGAACTGCCAGTTGCTGCCAAGATAAATTGATTCCATATCAAGTCCGGCAATCAAACCGTTGGCGTCATTATCAACTTTTTTCAAGTTGCCGCCCAAAGAGAAATGTCCAGAGTTTGAATAAGTTTTAACCCACATGCCTTTTCTGCTTTGTACAAACTGCCATGGCTCGAAAATATCACAAGGCTGAACGTTGCTGTCCAAATAAACGTGATCAAGCAATATGCTGTTCAACATCTGCTGGTTCAGATAAGCCGCATTAGACGCTACCTGACCGCGCCTTGCCTGCGAGTTAATGCTGCCTGAGTTGTCGTTTCTTGTTAAGATATACCAGCCTGGATTTGTTTCGTCAGGCGTAAGAGTATAAGTGTAAATCGGAGTTTTAACATTTCCCACAGATTCTGTAAAAGTCACGCCTGTTGACTGGTCGTCGCTAATTTGGAAGACGTGGAATGGAATTGTAACATCCGTAGGAGCGCTCAACACCTGGAAACTGGACAGGTTTATATTGCCGCCGCCAAATAATGTTCCGATTGAGAATATCTCCGCCTGCTGACCGCTTCCGTCAACGTCGACGCCGAAGTTTGCAGTGTTGGCAACGGTCAATTCATTAATCGCATAATTGCTGACCACGCCGTTCATCGCGTTCAGCGTGCCGTTGTTCATGGATAAAGAGTTAAAACCGGCGAATGCATATTTTGACGGATCGCTTTCGTCATAAGCAAGGTTAAACACCGAATTATCATTAATATCCATATCAGGGTTTGCATTAAACGTCACGTTATCGCCGTTGGTGAAATTAGTTCCGTTATCCAAGATGATTTTGCCGCCGTTATATACCAATGCTTTATCTTCCGTATCGTTAACCGAGTTTGAGAAAGCATTAAGATAAAGAATGCCGTCATCGCCCACGTTAACAGTACCTTTCCAAACATCGCTGTTGCTAAGTCCAACAGAGCCATCGTTAGAGATATTCAGATTGGTTCCAGAAGCAAGATTTAAGGTCGCAGCTAAAGCAACCGAACTGTCTCCAGCAACGTCAATGCTGCCGTTTACAAGGTTTAGATTTCCGCCAGATGCTGTAATTTGTCCGTTTGACGCAACGTTGTCGACATTAAGAGTTCCTGACGAAAGGTTTACACTGCCGCCCCAAGTGTCATCGCTGCCAAGGTTTGCGGTGCCGCCTTCCACATTAAGCTCGTTGTCAGGGATTATATTTACCACAACATCATCTACCAAGGTAAAACCGTTTGCGACAACAAATACATTGTCAGGGTCTGGAGCTACGCCGATGTTTAAAGTTCCGTCAGTCATATTAAAATTAGAACCGGCTATTACAACCGAACCGTTTTCAAGTGTAAACACGCCGTTGCTGTCAGTCTGGGTAAATGTTCCCGTACCGCTTCTGTAATCGTGGCTCAAAGCATTGAAAGTAACGTTCTTTGAGTTGATAATCGCGCCTGCCACAATACTATCGGTTTGAAATGTAACATTGCCAGACGAATTGTTCAATGTTGAAGTGCCTGCCATTTCTATATCCGCGCTGATTGTATCTGACGAATTATTCAAATCAAGCTCTGAGTTTGCTCCCAGATTAACTTTGCCGTCTGTAACATTTATTTCCGCAGCCGAAGTTTTCGAAGATGTTCCCAGCCAGTTTAACTCGCCGCCGCTTGCTGCTACCGAACCGCCGCTGAGCGTTGAGCTTGTAAAAGTCAACGCGCCGTCAGTCATGCTGATGGAACCGCCTGTCATTGAGCTTCCAGAATTAAAGTTGACCGTTCCAGTTGTGTTGTTCGTAGTGTTTTCGGCAACCGTAATCGTACCGCCGCCTAATGAACCGTCAGCGCCAAATACTAAACTGCCGCCGTCAATCTTTGAAGCTCCCTGGAAGAACTTGTCGGTAACATTAGTGGTGCCTGCGCTTTGATTAAAATCTCCCGTATAGCTTGAAGAATCAGCCATAATGTTAAATGTTCCGCTCTCAAGCTTATTGATTTCGCCTTCTCCTGAAATACCGCTTTCGATGTTAACTGTGCCGGTGCCGTCAATGTTGATTACACCGTTTGAAGCGTTATAAATATCATTATTAGTACCTGTTTCGCCATCAACGCTGTCCGCATAGTTGCCTGAGAAAGTTATATTCCTGCCGGCATCCGCTGTCAGGTTCAAAGTGCTGTTATTATAAACCGCACCGCCGTCGCCGCCGGCAGTGTTTCCGCTGATTGTCGCGCTGGTGATCGTGATAGTTCCGTCACTATTATAAATCGCGCCGCCATTGCCTGACGCATCATTGCTTTTAAGCGTAACGTTGGATATTGTTGTCTGCGCGTCTGAAGCGGCTGAGACTATAACCGAGCCGTTTCCTGTGTCACTAACACCGTCGGCAAGCGCATCCTCAATAGTCAAATCTTGTATTACCAAAGTAGTTCCGGCATTTTCAAGCTTAAAGAACGAGCCGCGGTCACCTGTCAAATTGCCGTCAGAGTCAACGATTTTGCCGGAAATTGTATTCATGTCAGGACCAGCGGCGTCTCCCATAACCGTAAAGTGTCCTGAGGCAGTTGTTCCGAGGTCCTGGTCAATATTGTAAATATACTCTGTTTCCGGATCGTTATAGTGTGTAAACGAAAACACTCTTTCTTCATTTAGATCGCCGTTGGCTATATAAAGAGAGTTAGCGGAAGCGTGGCTGTCAAATTCTATATCTAAACCGTCTAAAGTATCATTGGTAGAAACTTTGTAACTGTGGAGCGTTGTATAATAGTCTACGCTTTTTGCTTCCTTAAATTTAACGCCGGTAAGAACATTAACGCTCTGCGTTCCCAAGGTGCCGTCGTCATATTGGTCATAAAACTTAATCAGACCCAGTTCGACCACCTGCTCCGCGCCATTGTTAACCAACTGGTCAACAAGAATTTCCGTTGAACTGCCGCTTTCTCTGTTAAACACTAAGTCAATATTTAACGAAGAGTTGTCTGTAACCAGATTATTAAACTCCGTTTGGTTTATTGAAGGAGTGTTTCCACTGGTTGTCAAATCGATAGTTGAATCTTTGAACGAATATGTCGTATCGTCTTTGAAATCGTTGGAACCTATTTTTACGTCAGAATCTTCAAACGCAATGGTAGTGCCAGTACCTTTAACAATGCTTTCCGCCAGCTCATATTTTGCTTTTTCAGAAGAGTTTGAACCAAATTTAATCGTTGTTCCCGATGATGAAACCACAACATTTGAAAGATTGCTGCTACTTACGGTTAAAGTGTCTGAAGTTTCCGACAAATACTCCAAAGAGCCTCCGCTAAGAGTAACCGTTTGGTTTAAGTCGGTGTCTGAAGCAGAAATAACCTGCAGCGTTCCGCCTTTTATCAGATTATTTGCCGAATTTCCGCCAAACATTTTGCTTCCAGAAGCAAGAATAGTCGTGCCTGTTTCCTGTGTAAATATTCCACCGTAGCCTGAGAAGTCGCCGGATAAATTAAGATTTCCGCTTCCTGTTTTATCTATATTGCCATAAGTGCCGTTATATCCAGTCAGGTTTGACGCGGCAATCGAAATTGCCGAAGTTGTGTTTGTAATATCAAGTTCGGCGGCAGAAGCAATAGCAAGCTTCGAATTAGCTGCAAAATGCGCGCCATTAGTAAGCTCAATAGAACCGTTTTTAATATTCATTGTCGTATTAAACAATGTGCCGGAAGCGACGGTTGCGCCGGCTTCCTGATTAAAAATGCCGGTAAAGTTAGAGTTATCGCCGGTCATATTAAGCGTGCCGCCGGCTGTTTTATTAATTGTTCCAGTACCTGTAATTTTGCCGTCAGTATCAAAAGAGCTGCCGCCAGTTTGAGTAAAGTTTATAACTCCCGCACCTAAAGCGACCGTTCCGCCTGTTCCTGAGGCAAGCGCGCTTCCGTCGTTAAAATTAAGTATGCCGCCGTTTATACTATTTGTTCCGCCAAAGAATGCGGAGTTGACGGTGGTTGTTCCCAATGTTTGAGCAAATGTGCCGGTAAAACCAGAATTATCATTATTTAAATTGAGCGTGCCTCCTGCTGTTTTATTGATTTCTCCCGCTCCTGTAAACTTGCCGTCAACATCGACGCTGTTGCCTGCGGTTTGAATAAAATTGGCGTTAACGCCGCTGCTTAAATCAACAATGCCTGTGCTTGCAATTGAGCTTCCGTCGGAAAAATTAACCGTTCCGCCTGTGATATTTGAAGCGCCGCCGAAAAAACCGCTTGCAACATTAGTTGTGCCTGCGCTTTGCGTGAAAGTTCCGAGATAACCAGAGCTGTCGCCATCCAGGCTTAGCGTTCCGCTGTCATTTTTATAAATATTAGCAGCGTCAATACCGCTGATACCATCGGCAACAGTAACATTGCCTTTTAAGTAGACCAGCGCGTCAGCGGTCGCAACATTAATATCCACGCCGGAAGCATTTTGCAAGGTAACGTCCTGCACTGTCAAAGTTGTCGCATCGGTTAGATTAAACAAAGAATATTCGCCAGCATCTATTATATCGCTGTACCCAGAGCGTCCAAGCACATTAAAATTGCCAATCGCGGCATTAGACAGATTTACTCCGTTTAAGTAAGTCTGGGAAGCCGCCGTACCGTAAACAGCGAAATTAAAATCTCTGTCGCCGGATTTAACGTTCATGGCTTCCAATGAATATTCATCGGCAAAAGCATTGGCGGTTAATTTAATATCTGCGCCGCTTGTGCTTAGTTTATATCGATATATGGCAGTATTTACATAAGTTGTTCCCAGATAATTTTCAAAAGTCAAACCTGTTAAAACCGTTGTTTTATATTCAAAATGTTCGCCCGTATCATTATTTCCCGCAGTATTAAAGTTTACTGTTCCAAGCGCGATAGTATTTGAGCCTGAAGTCGAAGTATTATTAACAAGCTTATCGGAAGTCAGCGCCAATCCGCTTCCGCCATCGGTAAAGTTTGCGTCAAAAGACAAAGTCGAAGTGGTAACGCTCAAATCGGAAAAAGTTTTGGCATCTGTTGAAGAACCGTTTCTCATATCAAGATTTGAATTGACCAAGCCATATTTGTTAAAATCGTTATTTGCGCCTAAAATTACATTGCTGTTTCTAAAAATAACTCTGTCCAGTTTATCTTTTGCAAGGTTTGCGTTCAAATTATAATTGGCTTTTTCGGTCATATTTGTGTTTGCATCAAATATCAAATCCGTGTCATCCGCAAAGGTCGCGTTTGTCATTAAATCGCCGACGTTATCAAGATTAACCGCGGCTGCAGTGCTTGCAAGATAAGTCAACGCGCCGTTGCTGTCAAAACTGCCGATTGCTTTGTCCCAGTTTCCGCCGCCGTCAGTCATAACAACCTGCATTTCGCCGCCGGAAATTGTATTATTGCTTGCGCCGCCGTTGTTAAGCATTGTGCCGTCAGCGTTGATTTTAACAATACCGCCTGTTTGAGTATAAACGCCGCTAAAACGATTGTTTGCCGCACTAAGCTCCAATATGCCGTTGTTGGTTTTGCTGACTGTGCCGTTTCCTTCAAGACCGCTGCCGATTATTACCGAACCAGCCGAACCATTGACATTAATAGTGCCGTTTTTATTATAAATATCCTGTGCCACACCGTTTGCAGTATTACCAGAAAACGTAATAGCGGAGTTTGTATCGCTCGTAGTTAAATTTAAGGTGCCTTCGTTATGAATCGCACCTCCAGTAGTTCCTCCTTCCTCATCACCGGCTGAATCGCCTTGACCGATTATCGTATTGTTCGCAATAGTAACACTTCCGCCGTTGCCGGCAGCAATGGTAGCTGTGCCGCTATTCTGAATAGCGCCGCCTTCAGTCCATGTATCTTCGCCAGTTCCGCCATTAATAGAGTTTCCAGACAAGCTGACTGTACCGCCGTTTGCATTTATATTTAAAGCAGCGGAATTATAAATCGCTCCTCCCAGCATGTAGGCATTTCGCTCGGGTCTTGCCAGAATATTCAACTGGTTGTTATCAATCGTAATAGCAGTGCCGGCTCCAGCTGTAATTGTCGACGAATTCGCCACATTATATATGGCGCCGCCTCGCGCCTGAGTATTATTCTGATTAGATAAAGCGTTATCTGGAGTAATATCAACATGGTTGCCCGACAAAGAAATATTGCCGCCCAAGGAAGAAATGTTTAAACTTCCGCCATTGTTAGCAATTGCTCCGCCATAACCTGAAGCGCCGCCTGTTGACGTACTTGTCGAACCGCCGTTATTGGAATCAATAGTAATATCGCCGCTGTTCGCCGTTATTGTAGTCGCTCCGCTATTAATATATATGGCGCCGCCATAGGCGGTTGCTCTTGAACTTGTGCTAATGCCCGTTGTTGTGTTGCTATTGAGGTTAACAGCATTTCCGTTATTGGAAGTTATATTTAAGGTTCCGTTTGTATATATTCCCGCGCCGCGACCTTCCATATTTACTGTATTACCGCTGTCTAATTTGTTTCCATTAATATCGACCTGCCCCGAAGCGCTGTCAACATTTACCGTACCGTCATTATAAATTCCTCCGCCGTTACGGGAGGTGGTATATTCCTCGGTATCATTGTTGATTATCTGGGTGCCGCCGTATAAATTCAAAGTTCCGCTGTTATATATGCCGCCGCCGCCATCTCTTGACCTGTTATTTGTGATTATAGAATTAGTTATGGTCAGGGTCTGGGAGTTTGAAATCGCGCCGCCTTGAAGACCAGCGGGGATCGCGCCGCCCGCAGCGTTTTGAATTGTCAAACCCGTAATGGATGACGTTCCAGAGCCGTTGAATCTGAATCTTCTATAACTATTGGTACCCAAACTTATCGTATAGCCATTACCTATAATATTATAGGAACCGCTTGTAAGAGCTGTAGTATTGTTTTCATTTTGCACACAAAGAAAACCTGTACAGGTTTCAGCATTAAAACTGCCTGTAATATTAATATTTGCATCTCCGCCCGTCAAAGCGCTCCTCAAAGGGTGCCAACTATTGACGTCAACCGCATGCGCCGGCAGGCTAAATGTTCCTGACATAAGCACCAAAATGAAAATGTTTCTACATATTTTAAAACTAACCATCCCTATAATCCCAAACAAAAATGCCCACGGTCCAACACCTAAAGGCTTTAATACAACTAGAAATATATAATAAACTGTAAAATTTGCAACAACAATAAAATATTTAATAATTTTTTTCCATTGTATTTAAATTATTTCAATATATATCTAAAATTAATATAATCTATAATAGTTTAAGGGAAATGAGACATGAAAGTTTTGCTTATAAATGGAAGTTCCAACCAAAAAGGCTGCACTTTTACAGCTTTAAGCGAAGTTGCCGAAACGCTGGAAAAAGAAGGCGTCGAAACAGAGATTGTACAGCTTGGCGCAAAAGCTTGCCGCGACTGCATTGCGTGTATGGCGTGCCGAAAGCTGGATAATAAATGCGTTTTTGACGATGATATTGTCAATGTTATAATAGAAAAGGCAAAGGAAGCGGACGGGTTTGTGTTTGGCTCTCCAGTTTATTACGCCCACCCGACAGGAAGAATTTTATCCATATTGGACAGAGTGTTTTTCGCAGCCTCCCCCGTTTTTAAATTTAAGCCAGGAGCAGCGGTAGTTTCTGCAAGGCGCGCGGGAACAACGGCCGCTATTGATGTGTTGAACAAATATTTTACCATTAACAACATGCCGGTTGTTTCTTCGTCTTATTGGAACATGGTGCATGGTTTTACGCCTGATGACGTAAAACAGGATCTTGAAGGTATGCAGGTTATGAGACAAATTGGCAAAAACATGGCTTGGCTGATTAAAAACCTGAAAAACGGCAAAACTGCTTTTAATGAAGATGAAGAAAAAATATTTACCAATTTTATTTAAGCTTATAATTTAAAAAATAAAGTTTGACAAATAAGCTCCTCGGATATATTTCTTGCAATGTGATTAATGGGGTATCGCCAAGCGGTAAGGCATCGGTTTCTGGTACCGACATTCGGTGGTTCGAATCCATCTACCCCAGCCATTAAAAGGAGTTCAGGCTTTTGCCTTGAACTCCTTTTAACTTGTTGAGGTCTATGATTTGAATCACCGAGAAGGTGGTTTGAAACCAAGGAGCAGGTCAGACGAAAGTATGACCGCACTTGCGACGAAGGTTCGGCGTTAAGAAAATTGCAAGGCAATTTTTAGCCAATCCATCTACCCCAGCCATCCGTCTTCGCTTTGCTATGACGAGACTAATCCGGCTTCATTTCACCACGTCGAGATTAGAAAAAAGCACCCTTTTGCGGGTGCTTTTCTTTATCTTATTTACAAGCCTGTTTATCTGAATATGTACCAAACAACGCAGGCAGCCGCTAATAAAAGCAAAACTCCAAATAATATCTTTAGGTTTTTGCTTAAATTATGCGGATGAAGATTTTCTCTTCTAACTCCTTTGAATCTGCTTCCATCGGATTTTTGATCCATAAACCTTCCCGTATCGGAATCTCTTTTAGTCCAACGATCGGTCTCCGAGTCATACATTTGAGAACGATCTCTGACTTCGCCCTCTCTGTGACCGTCGCCTTTAGGTGGATTAGTCGCCATGCTTTGTTACTCCCTTGATAATTTGTTTTAATAAGTTAGTCCTAGTGCATAGATACAAGGAAATGCTACTATTGTTGCTCCATAATGTCAAAGTTATTAATCAGGCTTACACACCCTTTTCCATCGCCATCAGCCGTTTAAAATTAATGTTGATAAAAACACGGGTTTGACATATAATTTTTCTATAAAAAATAATGAGGTCTAATATGAAATTTGGAAAAGTTAAAGACAACGAAAAAGGCGAGCTGGGAGTAGCTCTTGGACTCTTCAGCCAAGTTGAGAAACTTTTGGGGAAAGCGCCCGCCGGAGTTTATGAAGCCGCGGCAGGCGTGCGTCTGATTGTGGCGGTGAGCAGATCTGGAACCATCGGTAATTATAAGCTCGAGTGGCATGAAAAATTCACTGATACACATCTGCCATTAGTCGATACTCCTTCATTTTTAATAGGGGGAAAAGCCGCACCGTTTGCTCAGGATATTAAAGACGCCGAATTCGATAAAGAAAAAGACATCGGATTCCTCGGTTCTATTGACAATTGCATAGAAAAACGAGGAAACAAACTTGTGGAATCAAAGCTGGCGCGAGGCGATTACGCCTATTTTGAGCCTGGAGAACCACATGCTTCGGGAAACTATGTAAAATCTCCAAAAGATGAGGCTTTTTTCAAAAAAGCGGTGATAAAAGTCGCAAAAGGCATAAAAGAACAAGTTAAAGCCAAAGATATTGAGATGCTTAAATCCGAAATTCTGCTTCGCGTGGAAGCAATCAAACAGAAAACAACCATAAAACGTTAATTGAAATTTATGACAGAGTTTATCGACATCTTGGATGAAAACGGAAACCCGACCGGCGAAAGCATGGACGGCAAGCGGGCGCATGAGCTTCACCTTTGGCACAACGCCGCATATATTTGGATAATAAACAGCGCCGGCGAATTATTGCTGCAGCTTCGCGCGCCTTCCAAACGACTGATGCCAAACTGGTGGGATATTTCGGCGGCGGGACATGTTAAAGCCGGCGAAACCGTTATTGATGGAGCTTTACGCGAACTAAACGAAGAGCTGGGAGTAAAGGCACTGCCTGAAGATTTAGTAAAACTCAGCATGACAAAAATCGGCAAATTTGAATTATTTGGAGAAACGCATATAAGCAATTCTTTCCACAACGGCTTTTTACTCAAGCTTGACTGGACTGTGGAAAGATTTGCATTATCTTCGCGGGAAGTCGCCGCCGTTAAGTTTTTTCCATGGCGCAGCCTTGCAAAACTATCCGAGCGGGAACTTATGGAACAACGCATAGTGCCGCAGCCAGAATATAAAGAATTGTTCAAATATCTTAACAGTATAAAATGCGCAAATGAATAACAAAAAAACACCAGAAACCGAT
This sequence comes from Lactobacillaceae bacterium, assembly GCA_031271345.1. Classification (GTDB taxonomy): domain Bacteria; phylum Pseudomonadota; class Alphaproteobacteria; order RF32; family CAG-239; genus JAQWBS01. The sequence goes on along the minus strand of JAISVX010000003.1, from coordinate 61,282 downwards.
TAAGGTTCCTGGTGTTTTTTATTGTTGGTAAATTCGTCGTCATACAAACAAAAAATTAGACAAAAATTTGCGCTACTTCTTTTTTTCCTTAACTTTTTTCTCAGCTTTTTCTACTTCTTTTTTCGCTTCCGACACTGCTTTTTTTGCCTCTTTTTCTACTTTGGCAGCTTTCTTTTTTGCTGATGACAAAGTTTTTTCAGGATCTTTCTTTGTCACGCTTTCCTTTACCTTATGCGCAATGTTTGAAGCTCCCTCTACGGCTTTCTCAGAAAAATCAACCACTTCTTTTTTTACCTTTTCCGCAACCACGGGAAAATCCTCTTCAAGATAATGAGGCGGTATAATAAAATAAAATCCTGCTACCAGCAAAGCTAAAATAAACCCGAATACAAAAATGTATAACCCTGTGTAAACCGCAACAACCAAAAGCAGCACGCCCAAAGAAAACCTCAGCGTATTAACTGCAACGGAATATTTGTTTTCTTTATATAATTTATGCTTCATTTCTTTGAAAAACAGAAAAACACTATTTAAACTGTTCCAAAATCTGCCATAATTGTTATGCTTCATCTTTTTTCCTTTCTTTTGCTATAGTTACCAAATAATGTAACAGATTTAATTATATATAACATTAAAAAACGAAAAAACAGGGTTTATTGCCCTATTTATTTGTAAAATCCAAGAAATTACCCATAATATTTTCATTATGCACCTTTATGTCATCAGGAACATCAAGAACCGTTGTCGTAAAATTCCAGACATATTTTATTTTTGCTTTTGCCAAAATGTCCGCGACCTCTTGAGCGACATTTGCCGGAACAGTTAAAACAGCTATTTCAACTCCCATTTGTTTTACTAAATCTTCAAATTTTGAAATATGAAATATCTTTTTTCCATTTATAGACCTATCGACTTTTTTCTCGTCAATATCGAATAACGCCAAGACATCCAAGCCATAATCTTTGAAGTCGTCATACTTTGCCAATGCAAAACCGAGGTTTCCGGCGCCGACGATAAACACATCTTTTCTACGCTCAAAGCCAAGCAGGTCTTCTATTGCCTTTCTCAGCTCCAAAACATTATAGCCGACTTTTGTTTTTCCCTGAGTTTTACAAAACGTTACGTCCTTGCGCACTTGAGAATCATCAATTTTAAGCAATGCGGCAATCTGCTGGCTTGATATATGCTCGATACCCTTAAGCATATAGTCTCTTAAAATGAAATGATATAAGGTAAGTCTTTGTATTGCCTTGCTGGAAAGTTCTTTTTTCATTCTGCAAACCTTTTAACGCATTAAATATTTATTTTTTAAACTACTTCGTTTCCAAGATATTCTCAAGTTCTTTTATTATTTAGTTTTGACAAGCTCAAAAAAGCAGCCTGACGCTGTCAGGCTGCTTTTATTATGTCTTTTGCAAATTTATCTTGAATATAACCGCGACTGGTTCCACGCGTTAAAGCCCTGCTGGGTATAAAACCCTCTTCTAACATCATTGCCTCTGCCCGCCTCTTTAGGCTCCGCCCTTTTTCCAACGCTAAGCGCTTTAATATGCAGCGCAAGGTTTTTATGGCTTTGTTCCATATTGTTTTTGAAAGATGCCATACTTTGCTGCTCGTCATCAACAGGCGTTTCCGGCTGGGATACAGTATGTTCGCTTATGCTTTTGTGCTGTTCGGTCATATTTCTTGCAAAATTTTCGATACCAGAAGCTTCTTCTTTCTTAACCCCAAGCCCAAACTGGCTTTTGACGACATCAAGAACCTTATCGCCGTTGGCGACATAATCCAGAGCCTGCCCGCCTGCCCATTCAAATGCGGAAAGCACTTTTTTGCCGGCTTCTTTCACCATTTCTTTTTTTTCGTTGTAATCGGCTTTGAAAAACTTTCTTGCGCCTTCTTTTACGGCATTTCCAGCTTTCTGGGCTTTTTCTTTCATGAAACCGCTGTAAAATTTGTCATTAAGCTCGCCAAAGTTTTCATTGTCCCATATATTTGGCAGACCTATATTTTCACGAAACTTTCCCGCGTTAAAATTGCTGTTTGCCCTTGTTTCTTTATAGATTTTATATTCCGACGCATAAATCAACGGCGCAACGGGAGTAACCGCGCAGTTAAAATCCTGAAGGTTATACTTATATTTCTGACCATCTTTTTTCGGAAGGCTGTCAACGTTGACGGAACTTTTTTTATCAACTAAAGCGTTGACAGTTCTTTTGTCCGCCAAATCCACGCCTTTTTGCCAATACGCGACAATCTCGTCAGAACTAATCCCGGCTTCCTTATATTTTATCAAGCTATTGCTGATTTCTTTATCATTAATATTAATGCCTGCAGCGGCATACTTAAAACCATCGACAACATCTTCTTTATTAAGCCCTGCTTTGGCTAAATCGACCTCATAAAATATGACGTCGTCCGGGGCAAAGCCCTCAACATTATCAACGGCATTTATTGATGTCGGAGTATAAACGTTTTTCGTAAACTCATTTTCGCTGTGGATGTTTGACTGATATAAAAGCTCTGGATTAATAACATATTTCATTCCGTTGTCATTTATCTCTGATTTAGCGTGGCTGTAAAAATGTTTGTTTTGATAATCTGCCAGATTGTCTCCAGTTCTTTTAAAATAGCTGTTTGCCAACGGCGGATAATACGCAAGAATGACGCTGTCATCAGACCTTCTCCGGCTCGGATTTTCAATAACATCGGCATATCCGCTCTTAGAAGCCCAATAAGACAGCATGCTTGGAGACTGCAAAAACTGTTTGTCGCCATCGCTTAAAACATTTTCAGGGGTTAGGTTTCCATAGTATGAGTACATAAGGGAGTTAACAACGCCGACCATGCCTTTTTGAAAATTTTCATCGCTCTTTCTGTTCGGGGCGAAGCGGTGGGCAAAATCCGCGGCAAGAGCAGATAAATACTCACGCATTTCAAGATTAAAGTCCATACCTCTTTCCGAAGCGTCGGTTTTCATTTTATCCGCCACGCTCTGAAGAGACGATGTGTTTGGCTCGTTGTCCATAACAATTAACCTTCATAAATTTACAATATGAAAAAATTTTATCACTTTTTGCTTTTTCTGTCCAATTAATATTTTGTTACACCATTTTTAAAACAAAATTAATCATCCAAAAGATTAAGGCTCCCAATAAAGCGCTGACTGGAATTGTCAACACCCAGGCGACGAGGAGATTTTTGGTCACTCCCCACCTTACGGCGGACAGTCTTTTTACGGAACCCACGCCGATGATACTTCCAGAGATAACATGGGTTGTGCTGACCGGCACATGCAAAGCTTCGGTAATAAACAATGTTATCGCCCCCGCAGCCTGAGCGGAAAAACCCTCAAAAGGATATATTCTGGTAATTTTATTTCCCATCGTTTTTAAGATTTTCCAACCTCCGCATAAAGTGCCGACAGCAATAGCGGTAAAGCATGCTATCGGTATCCAGTCGTGCATATCGTCCATTGACGACATGTATAAATACTCATTAATCTCAGGGTTCGACGCTGTAGCGGACATTAGAGCAAGAGCAATAATTCCGATAACTTTCTGCGAATCATTCAGACCATGCCCTATGCTCAAAAGAGCGGATGATATAAGCTGAAGCCTTTTGAAATACAGCTCGGCTTTAATCGGCCGCGTATCTTTGAACAAATGCATTGTTATTATTGTTATTATATTTCCGCTGATAAATCCCATTAACGGAGCAATAAAGATAAATATCGCGATAATGCCGATAACACCCCAATGAACAGCCTGAATCCCCGCGGCGGCAAAAGCCGCGCCAGCCAGTCCGCCTATCAGCGTATGCGAAGCCGAAGAAGGTATGCCTAAAAGCCAGGTTATAACGCTCCATATAATCGCCGCTGTCAAACCGGTTATAACAACCAATGAAGGATTTGGAACAGCATTGGCCGCAACAATTTTTGACATAGTATCCGCAATGCCAAACTCTCCAATTATATATTTTGCGATAAAAAAGGCGACAAAGTTGAAAAATGAAGCCCAAACGACGGCCTGCAGCGGCGTTAAAACTTTTGTAGCGACAACAGTGGCGATAGAGTTTGGAGCGTCATGCCAGCCATTAACAAAATCAAATGCCAGCGCAAGAATAATTATAAAAGCAAGTGTAATCATAATTTATTCTCTACGCATATTTTACAACTATTGTACCTATTACTTTTCCGACATGCTCCGCTGAATCTGTGGCATGCTCCAACTCATATAAAATATCCTTAAGCTTGATAATTTCTATCGCGTCTTTTTCTTCTTTAAACAGCTTTATCAGAAAATTTTCATATATTTCATCCGAATTATTCTCAATATTTTCAAGTTTTTTACACAGATGAGTTATATTTTGAGGATTTTTCTTCAGCATATCAAGACTGTTTATTGCTTTTTTTATTGTTTCCGCCGCATCTTTAACAAGCTCCGCGAGCAGCCTTGAATCTGACGGCATGTTTTTTGGAGAATACATCATAAATCTTTTGGCGCAGCTGCTGATATGGTCAATCACATCCTTCATATATATCGCAAGATTATTTATATCTTCTCTGTCAAAAGGAGCGACAAAGGTATTATGAAGCTCTCTTACTATTTTTCCCAGAAGCACCGAGCCAATTTTCTTCTGCTCCCTTATTTTTGAGGAGTATTCTACTATATCCTCGTGAGTTTCCGCAGTAATACATTCTATGTTTAAATTTGCGACTTCCACTATTGCGTCCGCCATCTCTGATAATAACACAAAGTATTCGTTCTTTTTAGGAACAAACATGCTGAAAAAATTATTATTCATAAATCCCCCGTATATCGTTATGATTTTTTAATTGTATATATCAAAACAAACAAAAAATCTAATCTAATAATCAGATATGTGAAAATAATTATAGAAACATTATTTTTTTTGTGATAAAATTAGACAAAATAGAACAAAATTTAAGGGAAAAGCATGGCGTATATCCGCTCATCAAGCTTACAACCAGAGGCAAACGGCTCTTCTGTCAACATGGAAAACGTTGACATTCGCCAGCGTCTTGCCGAAATGAAAAACACTGTTATTGATGATGAGCAGGCATATAGAGAAATACAGCTTGCCGCCAACGAATTTGCTCTTAACAACAGTTTTGAAACAGAACAAAAACTGGCGCAGGTTTTAGAAAAATACAACTTATACTGCTATCCATATAATGAAATTTCAAGAGACAAAAGAGACGTCGCCAGAATGGCTTTTACCGGCAGCATTGATTTTGTTCATGACGGGCTGTTATCAGACTACTTAAGAGGACTAAAAAAAGGCGAGATTCCAAGGGTTGACGCAAATTCCAATGAAAAAATAGATACAGATAAATATGATTTGACTTTCTCCACTGTTTGGAATGTTTTTAATCAGGTTTCGGAATTTGCCGCTTTAGAAGAAACAATAAAAAAAGGACTCGCCAGACTTGGCGTTGACCCCAAACAAGTCGCGAACTTAAAACAAAAAGATTTCTGCTATATAATAAACCAAGAGCTTGGCAAAGATGGAAAAAATGCCTCAAGAAACGGCGTAAAGGTCTTTAAAGAGAGCTATAAAGCAAGACATACAAAACGCTTCATCCAGGAAAACGAAGCTAAGTTCAGACAAGGCATGCTCGACATGCTCAGAAAAACCATACCTCAAAGAGATAAAGAAATATTAAGCAGGCTTGCGGAAGTTGAAAAAGACGTAAGGCAAAAAAACGCAAATCTTCCTCAGGAAAAATTAAATGAAAAAATCGCTATGGCAAGAAACGAGGCTTTGCGCGATTTGCACGTAAATAAAGAATATTTGAGAAACATAATGGGCGCAAAAGAAAAGAATGAGGAATATGTCAATAAGCTCATAGAAGCAATGAAACACGGATGTACGGATTTATCCAGCGAGAAAGATGAAAAAGGAAAGCCTAAGTGGGAAGGCATGCCCGTTATAGATGTCCACCATGTGGTAAACATAAAGGATGCGGGAGCAAAAGAAGGACAAGGAAAAAGCTTTGCCGCTGTAAACGATTATGAAAACATGTGCTTTATAGTCCGTCATCCGCAGCATGACGCAATGCACGCCCTGGAAAACGACCTAAACGGCGATTATCGCGGCGAAGATGTTTTTTATAACCGAAGAATTGATAAAAAGTTTATATACCGTATCCAGCCTCCTCCCGGAGTTAAGTGTATGTTTGGCTTCAACAGCATGATATATGATGAAGAATATTTGTCTGAAAACAATCTTACCAAAGATTTGTTAAAAGAAGAAGCCAGAAAAAACCCAAATAACAGCAGAAACTATGACCAGGAAAAACGCAACAGAAATAATTATCACGGACAAGGCAGACATGACGCTTACCGTAAAGAAAACAAACATAAAAACAACGCTTTTGCCAGGTTTTAGAGATGAGAGATTTAATTAATATTATAAAGGAACTAACATTCCTATTGCCGCGCCTATTCTAACCGCGGCCAACATAAAGCTAAAACAAAATAATCTCCCAACCATTCCCGAAGAATTTGCTGGGCTGCTGTTAAACTTTAACGGTTTGTCCAACGAAGGCGCGCTTATTTTTGGAGCCGAGATAGAAAGCACTCTTTTTTATGATTTGGTAAAATATAATAGAAAGTTTTTTAAAGGAGATAAATCCGACATCCTGATTTTAGGATACGACGAGGTTTTCTACCTTATATATGACAACAACAAAAAAGACTACGCCATTATTGACAGAGAAACCTGGGAACCAGACTTTTCATCCAGAGATTTGTTCGAACCCCTTACATTTCTTTTACGCTTATAAAACAAAAACCCTTATCTTAAGGTTATCGGACCATTATAGTTCATTTTAGCCAAGTCGTTGTCTTTGTTTAAGTTTCTCGGAATTTTGTTAAATCTTTGAATATACTCCAAATCAACGATATACTCGTCAAAAGTCTTTCTATATGATGGGACTTTTGGGTCTTCCATCGGATATTTCAGAAAACGTCTTAGAGTTTTTTCCGACAAAACATTATTATTTTTTTCAGCATTGGTTGTTTGGGCATACGACAATCCGCTTATGCACATAAAAAAAGCAAATATTATAACTTTAAAAAAACAACGCATCATCAACTCAATATTAATAAATTTACCTGTATAATAGTTTACATGAAAAAAGTTTTTTTTATATTAACATTTATCTTTACTGTTGCGGATATAAACCAATGTCTTGCAAAAAGTTTTGACAGATGTCCATTTAATCCAACACCCAAAGTAATTTTCAGAACATCTTTGGGCGAGTTGGAGTATGACTTTTCAAAATCAAAAAAAGATGTGTCCGCAATAGCGGAGAAACCGGCTCTAGGTTTAGCCCAGAGAAGGCTTGGCGCTTTTCTTTCAATGCAGAACGTCGGCATAAGATACGGCAAAGGATATTGCGTTATGCCGGAAGAAATTGAAATATATATCGGAATTGCAAAACCCATTATCTATGTCAGCAGCGAGTTTAAGCCCGGGGAGTGCTTTTATAATTTTATAGTAAGGCACGAGCAGGCTCATATACAAACTACTATAAGAATGCTCGATCATTTTGTCAGAGTTGCTCCAGGCACTTTTTCTCAGGCAACAAGAAAAATCAGACCGATTTATATAAAAGACCAAGGCGATTTGGAAACAGCAAACCAGCAATTATACGACGAATACAGCAGCATTATTACCCAGATGAAAGATAAACTTGAAATTGAAACGGAAAAAGAGCAGGTAAAAATAGACGCTCCCGAGCTTGATAATCTGATAATTGAAACCTGCGCAAAGCATTATAAAGACATAAATACAGAGATTATAAGATTAACCCTTGAGAACTAAAACAAAATAAATCAGCCCTTGAAAAAAACAAGTGTTAGATATATCATAATGATTCAAACAACTATAAGTAAGAGGTCTAAGCATGATTAAATCTGGTTCGGCAATGATAAAAGTTTTAGAAAGCTGGGGAGTTGAACATATATACGGCATTCCGGGAGGCTCTATCAACTCAATGATGGATGCGCTGTATGATGAGAGAAATAAAGTAAAGTATATACAAGTCAGGCATGAAGAAGTTGGAGCAATCGCGGCTGCCGCCCACGCAAAGTTGACTGGAAAAATCGGCGTCTGTTTTGGCTCCGCCGGACCTGGCGCAACACATCTTTTCAACGGATTATACGACGCGCAGATGGACCATGTTCCCGTTCTCGCAATTATCGGACAGGTTGCCTCAAATGCCATGAACTATGACGCTTTTCAAGAGTTAAACGAAAACCCTATGTTTGCCGATGTCAGCGTTTATAACAGAACCGTTATGACTCCCGAAAGTCTTCCACACGTCATTGATGAAGCGATTAGAAGAGCTTATGAACTTAAAGGCGTGGCTGCGGTTACTATTCCCGTAAACTTTGGCTGGGTTGATATTCCTGAAGAAGATATATCGTCCGCTAAAAACCACCGCAAAGGTTTGTTCGCCCCTGATATTAAGGATATTAAAGACGCGGTTAAACTAATTGAAGCGGCTCAAAAGCCAGTGCTTTATGTTGGACAAGGCGTTAAGGGCGGGCTGGATGAAGTTCTTAAAATATCCGAGCATTTTTCAATGCCGATAGTTTCTTCCGTCGTCGCCAAGGGCATTATACCAGAAGAAACCGAAAACTACATGGGAACAGCGGGAAGAGTCGCGACAAAACCCGCAAACGAGGCTTTGCTTAATTCAGATTTTATCGCATTTATCGGCAGCGACTTTCCTTTTGCAAAATTTTTCTTTCCAAAAGCCGCAAAGTTTATCCAGGTAGATATTGACAGCTCAAAGCTTGGCAAACGCCATAAGACGGATGTCGCCATACTCGGAGACGCCAAAGAAGCTTTAAGGCTTATGGTTAAGGAAGGAAAAAAGAAGTCCTCGTCAAGATGGTTAAAAGCAAACCAGCAAAACCGCAAAAACTGGCTGAACTGGATGCATAATTTTGACAACCGCAGCGATTTTCCGCTCCGCGTCGAGCCAATTTTCAAAGAGATTAACCGCATAGCAAAAGACGACGCAATATTTATAACAGATGTCGGCAACAGCACGATATTTGCCGTAAGAATGCTGAAAATGAACGGCAAAAAGCAAATGTTCAGCACCTCTCCTCTTTTTGCGACCATGGGCTACGGAGTTCCCGGCGGCATTGCCGCCAAACTAGCCTACCCGGAGCGTCAGGTTTTTACGCTAAACGGCGACGGCGCGTTTGCAATGGTAATGCAGGATATAATAACTCAGGTTCGATACAATCTCCCTATTATCAATATTGTTTTTTCAAACGACAGTCTGGGCTTTATTGACGCCGAGCAGGAAGATACAAACAAGGTAAAATTCGGCGTAGATATAAATGCCGCGGATTATGCGAAAATCGGCGAAGCCATGGGCGCAAAAGGCTATACAATAACCAAGCAGGAACAGCTTAAGAAAGTTTTTGACGAAGTAAAAAACACTAAAGTCCCTGTGGTAATTGATATAAAAATATCCAACGATCGACCGTTCCCCGCGGAATCTTTTATTCTTGACGCGCAAAAATATAAAAAGGACGAAATCGAGGCATTTAAAAAACGTTATGAAGTCAAAGACATGCCCGTACTCGGAGAGCTTTTAAAATAAAAAAAAACGCCTTTTTATAAAAGGCGTTTTTTATTTGTTAATTTGAAAGCTCTTCCAGGGGGAGCGGTTTTACCATATCCGCCGCCGCGTTAAGCTTTTGCAGTTCTTCCTTAACCCAGTTTTCGGCAAAAGAAACAACGTCTTTTGCAGAAACAAAACCTTTGTTTCCCGTTGCTCTTTCTTTCCATTCGACCTGACCATTTTCAATGTTTCTCTGACTGATAACAAGGTGCAGCGGCGTTCCAAGCAAGTCTGCGTCGGCAAATTTTTCGCCCGGATTAAGTTTTCTCTCATCCCAGATTGTATCAATGCCTTTTCTTGCAAGCTCTTCATAAATCTTCTTGGAAACCTCCATAATCTCGCCCTCTCCGTCTTTTGGAAGCAGAGATAAAACCGCAACTTTCCAAGGAGCTATAGATACCGGCCAAATTGGTCCTTTATCATCATTTCTAACCTCAAGAACGCTAGCCATCAGCCTTCCTATGCCGATACCATAACAGCCCATAATCGGAGTAGCCAGGCTGCCGCTTTCATCTGTATATCTCATTTCCATAGATTTTGTGTATTTATCGCCAAGCTGGAAAATATTGCCGACTTCAATGCCTCTATGAAGCTCTAAAGGAGAGCCGCATTTTATACATTTATCGCCTTCTCTTACAGCCGCGACATCCGCAATTATCGGGTTGGATAAATCTCTGCCGACATTAAAGTTTTTAATGTGATAATCTTTTTCATTGGCGCCGGTTATAAGATTTTTTTCTTTAACTAAGGTCTTGTCGACCACCACATAGCACTTATTTTCTATGCCATAAGCCGAAGCATATCCGACAACGGCTCCAACCGCGTTAATAGCCGCGTCATCAGCCAACTCCGGCATAGACTGGATTACTTTTGCCAGCTTGTTTTCATTAACCTCAATATCGCCCCTAATCATAACTAAAACAGGTTTGGATATTTTATCGGTCGGCTTATAAAATATTGTTTTTGCAAATTTTGATTCTGGAACATTAAAAAACTTTGCCAAATCTTCAATGCTTTCAGTATTTGGAGTGCTTACTTTTTCAATTGGTTTTTCTGCTTCATCGTCGTTTTCAACAGAAACAACTGACTCGGCTATTTCTTTATTGGCTCTGTAATCGCACTTTGAGCAGGTTACAATTGTATCTTCTCCAGCCTCGGTTAAAAGCATATATTCATGCGAAACGCTTCCGCCCATCATTCCGCTGTCTGATTTAATTGCAACTGTTTCAGGAATCCCCGCTCTGGCAAAAATTCTGCCATAAGCAACCGCGCACTGATTATAGTAGTCTTCCAAGTCTTGTTTATTAGTGTGGAAAGAATACGCGTCTTTCATTGTAAACTCTTTAACGCGGATTAATCCGCCTCTTGGTCTTGCTTCGTCTCTAAACTTTTTGGCAAATTGATAAATCATAAACGGAAAGTCTTTATAACTTGTCGCTTCCGTTCTGGCTAAGGCGACGGTTGCTTCCTCATGCGTCATTGCAAGAACAAAATCTCTGCCGGTTCTGTCTTTCAGCCTTGCCAGTTCGTCATTAATCGCAAAATATCTGCCTGACTCCTCCCAAAGTTCTTTTGGCTGTACGAGCGGCATTTCAACCTCTTGACCAGAGATTGCGTTCATTTCTTCGCGGACAATTTTTTCAACGTTTTTAAGTGTTTTTAAGCTCGGGAGCAAACTAGAAAAGATACCATTAGAAACGGGTCTGATATAGCCGCCTCTAATTAAGAGTTCATGACTTTTCAGTTTGGTATCGCTAGGCTTTTCCTTAAAGCGTTTGCCCAGCAGTTGGCTCATTTTCATAGTTTTTTCCTTATATATTCAATTAAAAACTCGGGTATTATAAGATAATCTTTTTATATAATCAATATTTCTTATTGAAAAAAACTGCCCGGTCGAGGGCAGTTTCTTTATCCTAATCATCGCGCAATTAAAACTTTACTTTATCTGGATGAAGACCAGAGCCGCCGATATACGGAAGCGCGCTTATGCTTTTCATATCTTCCGCGGAGATTTCAAAATCATAAACGTCCAAGTTTTGCTTTATTCTGCTTGAAGTTACAGATTTTGGAAGCGGCAGAGTTCCGTTTTGCAAGCACCAGCGAATGCAGATTTGCGCGACCGACTTCTTATATTTTTCCGCTATTTTCATTAAGTCCGGGTTCTTAAGAACTTCTCCTTGCCCCAGCGGACTCCACGCCTCAACCAGCATATTATTCTTGCGGCAGAAATCTAAAGTTTCCATCTGCATAAATCCCGGATGAAACTCTATTTGGTTTACCATCGGCGCAATTTTTGCATCCGCCATCAAAGGCTCAAGATGGTGGGGCATAAAATTGCTCACTCCGATTGATTTTACCACGCCGTCTTTATAAAGCTCCTCAAAGGCTTTCCATGTGCTTGAGTTTACTTTAGCCCAATCTTCCCGATGACCTTTAGTCGCAGGCCAGTGGACTAAATACAGGTCGATATAGTCTACCTGCAAAGCCTGAAAACTTTTTGCAAAAGCCTTCATGGTATTGTCATATCCTCTGTCAGAGTTCCAAAGTTTGGTCGTAATAAATAAATCTTTTCTTTTTACATCGCTTTGATTTATCGCTTCGCCGACGCTTACTTCGTTGCCGTAAATGGCAGCCGTGTCAATATGACTATATCCAAGATCAATCGCTTCTTTAACAGCATTAACCGTTGCTGCGCCATACTCTATCTGCCAGGTGCCGAAGCCAATGCTCGGAATTTTTACGCCGTTGCTTAGTTTATAATCTTTTTCAACTTTACTCATAAAACCTCTCCTAAATATATTCTGCTCTTTGTATAATATAATCTCTAATGGTTTATTTTTCATTATTAAGAACCGACAAGTTTTTACTTGATATTCTTTATATAAGGTCTATCTTTAGTATACACTCACATAAAAAAGGAGAGAATTATGAGAATATATAAAGTTTCTTTAGCTACTATCTTCGGACTTATTGCCTTAATCAATTTCTTAGACGGCTATTTTGTTATGCAGACAGCGCAAATGCCCGCCCACCAAACAAACGGACTGCTTTGCTATTTAATTTCTTTAATGGCTTTCGGCTTCTTTGCTCTTATAACATCAAAACGCTGGAATGGCTGCAAATGCGGACCTGACTGCTGCTGCAAACAAGATGAAGAGCCAATAAAAGCAAATGCTCATAAAGATAAAAAACCTAAAAAATAAACTATAAAAAAAGCTCAGAAGAAATTCTGAGCTTTTTACTTTATTTAACATGCTTCTTAGAACAATAATGTCGCTCTTAAGCTGTAAACCGTCGCAATATCGGTATCTCTATTAAGCGCTGGCTTCAGATACATCTGAAAATCCGGCGTAAGCAGAAGATATTTGCCCACTCCAAAATCCCAATATGTTTCGAAAACTGTTTCCATGTTTCTCACATCATGACCGTAAGCTTCTCTGTTCGGCTTATTGACAGCGACGGCAAAACCTATCCTGTCCAAATCATTTCTGTTAAGAGGGTCTTTGTAAACGCCTCCGAGAGCATAAGATTGTTTTAACGACGCAGAATGGGTAGTTCCGTTTATTCTTGAAAAAACAGCCCATTTCTCGCCTAAATCCTGAGAAATATTAACCGACCAGCCGTAACTTTCTTTCGGCTGCCTGTCAACGCTCGGCTGATGGTAAAACAAAATGGCATATTTGCTTTTGCCCAAACCTTCTATTGTCGGAGAATAAGCCAATGAGGCGAAAGATGTATAATCTCCGTCATTAGCGGTATTCATCTTGATTTTATCGCCGTCAACATTGTTCGCGTCCTGAAAACCGACAACCGCCGTCCAATCTTTAATCGGAGTTAAAGACGCAAAAGCGCCAAAAGAGGCGGACGGATAGCTATAGCTTGCATTCTGCGCCAAAGCTAAGTTGTTGAAATCAGTCTGCTGATTGGACGAATATGGATTGCCGTCAAATAAATACATTGGGAACTGTCCGAATGTAAGAGCCAGCCAATCCATTTTTCCAACAAATTGATGAGTATAACTGAGCTGGGTAAAATAGCGGGCGTTATCGCTGTAATCATTAATATCGGAAGCCACTCCCAAATTGCCGTCCAGTTCATCCGCAGTTCTTCCCCAATATCTTACTTTGTCATAAGATACCTGAAGAGAGCCGTTGCCGTAATCCGATTTAAACATATCCCAATTGGCTTCGCCATAAAACTGAACCTGCCAAGGCGTAATTTTTCCGCTTGGCGCCCCTCTCTGACCAAGAATAGTTGCGGCGCCGTCATAGATAATGCCTTTTTTGCCTAAGTCGTCTTTGAAATCCTGATAGACATCTGCATGGGCTGCATTGGCGCAGCCCAAAGCCAATATACCTGACAGACCTAATAAAAGATTTTTATTCATCAATCCGCCTCCTTTATTTTTTCTTTTTTATACATAAGATTTCATAATCACCGCCTTTTACTTCAACCCCATGCGTATCATGCGTAAATCCCGGAAACAGATTGTCAAATGCTTCCAGCGCTTTCAGATACCCAAGAAGCGGACCTTTTCCGGAGCCGGCATTTTCGCCCGGCATCATCAGCGGAATTCCCGGAGGGTATGGAACCACGCCTGTCGCGACTGTTCGATTTGCCATGTCTTTTAATTTTACCGATTCAACATTGCCTTTTACCAATTCTTCATAAGCCTCAACCGGGCTGTAATCAGGGTATGGCAATACGGAAAAACCGTCAGACAGCGCTTTTGTTGTTCCAAGTTTTGACATTGCCGCAAACATCTCATTTGCCAAATCTTTCAAGCCCATACCATTATAGCGCTCCGGGTTGGAAGACATTAATGAAGGCAGAACCCTCTCAAGCGGAGTATTGTTGTCATAATCTTTTTTGAACTCGAACAACGCATTAATTAATGTACCCCATTTACCCTTGGTAACGCCAAGCGAGAACAAGAAAAGAATAGTAAAGTCGGTTGTTTTCTCAACCACTATGCCCTTATTATCAAGATAAGCGGTTAAGATTGACGCCGGGATACCCCATTTATCCAAACCGCCCCTGGTTAAAATACCCGGAGTGGTCACAGAAACTTTAATCGGGTCAAGCATGCAGTACTTATCTTCAATATCGCCAAAACCATGCCATTCCGCTTTTGGTTTTAAGACCCAGCAGTCTGGATTTGTTGACAAGAGTTCTTCCGAAGCTTCGTAAAATGGAACTTTTTTCTTAGATTTAGGGTCCATAACCGTATCCGGCTGCCAGCAATTAAAAAACCAGTCTTTCTTTGAAGCATATTCGGCATTAATGCGCGCAACCGCGCGGCGGAAAGAAACCGCTTCTTTAATGCTGTCTTCCGTTAACACCTCTCCGCCTTTATCCATCATCGCCGCGCTGACATCGTTTGACGCAATAATCGGATAAAATGGAGAAGTTGACGCATGCATCATAAACGCTTCGTTAAAACGCGCGTGAGGTATCGAATTTTTGCCATCGCGTATATGTATCATCGAAGCTTGCGAAAATGCTGCTAAAAGCTTATGCGTAGACTGGGTTGCAAAAATGGTCGGACCATTATTTTTCTTTGCTTCGCTCATCGCAAAACGATCTTTATACATCGTATTAAACTTAGCGTATCCGTACCACGCTTCATCATAATGCATTCTGTCGACGCTCTGCCCCAAAAGTTCGTTAACTCTCTTAACATTATAACACAAGCCGTCATAAGTTGAGTTTGTTATGATTGCGTGAACCGGGTTCGTATCTTTAGCGCGTTTTGATAAAGCGTTATCTTTAATAGATTTCTTCACCGCTTCTTTTGTCAGGCGCTCGGGTAGAATTGGACCGATTATGCCGTATTGGTTGCGTACCGGCACCAAATATGTTGGAACCGCGCCCGACATTGTCATCGCATGCTCAACAGATTTATGACAGTTTCTGTCGCATAAACAAACCTGATTTCTGGTAACAGACGCCATCAAAATCACTCGGTTAGACGTTGACGAACCGTTTGTCACCGTATAGCTTCTGTCTGCGCCAAACACGCGGGCTATATATTTTTCGCTTTCGCCAATCGGACCAGAGTGGTCTAAAAGCGAGCCTACCTCGCCAACCGAAATTGATAAATCCGAGCGAAACACAGGTTCGCCAAAAAAGTTAAAAAACGCGCGCCCGGCAGGTGAACGCAGAAAAGCCGTTCCGCCGGTATGTCCCGGAGTGTGCCACGAATATTCGTGAATCTGGGCAAACTCCGCCAAAGACTTGAACATCGGAGGCAGAATAAACTCGCGGTATCTCTCTGTCGCAGCAATAATGCGACCGGCGATAAAATCTGAAGTATCTTCCAACAACCAGATAAAGTCGTTTACTTGAGACAAGATATTGGTCGGAATTTCCGATGCTTCCGCCCTGCTTGAAAGTAAAAAAACAGGCAAATCATTATTACGCTTGCGGATTATTTTCAAAAGCTCCCCCGCTTTTTTGCAGCCTTTATCAACTATGCTGTCATAATTTAACAGCACACACTGAATTGAAGGATCGGAAACGATGACCGCTTCCGCATCGCAGTTGCTTTCCACAACTTCAATAACCGCATCCTCTTCTTCAAGTTCTGCTTCCAGCATTCTAACCGCGCGGGCAGCAGCCGTATTAGCCTCAAAATCTTCAAAAACTAAAAGTATTTTAATTTGAAACGGATCAATCTCATACATAATTTATTCTCCTGAAGTTAAATGAAACCAGCTCTCACGCGGATGAACCCGGGTATTTTCATTCTTACCAATACTAACCCAAAACATCGCGATTAACGCAGCGATTGTAATTATTAATGTAAGGTGCCGCACCCATCCCGGAACACACCCGCCAGGCTTGATGTGGTGTTCTTTTATATCCAGCTTTCTATTAACCGATAACTCATAGAAAATGATTGTGGAGATTACAAACATCAATGCCCAGCGCGTCTGCTCTCCATCCGAGCCAATCATCGCCCACATGCTGTAAATTGCCGCAATAAGACCCACTATCGTATAAAAAGCAAGCTGCCCTCTCTGCATTTTGTCTCTGCCCAATATTTTTATCGCGACAGACGAATATATATAAGGAAGCAGCGTCATAATAACCGCGATGGACGCAATTTTGCCAAACTGCGCGGACGCGGTCGGAGACATTGTCGCCAGCACCTGCAGCGTCATAATAGCCGCAACAAGAGCAAGACCCGCGGCGGGAACGCCGTTTTTATTTACACGTGCAAAAATATTTCCAAACAAACCGTCATCGGCCGCGGCTTTTGCCGTCTGTCCAACCAAAAGCGTCCAGCCGCCTAATGAGCCTAAACAGCCTATCGCCGCGCAAAGGGCAACTATTTTTGCCGGTCCCTCGCCGAGCGCAACTCTTATGGCGTCAGAAAACGGCGCGGATGAAGCGATTAATTCTTTATTTGGAATAATTCCCATAATTGCGGACGAACTCAACACATAGCACACTGCGGCAAGAATAACTCCCGCTACGGTTGCTATCGGAACGTTTTTTGTCGGATTTTTCACAACCGCCGTAGAAACCGACGCACTCTCAACGCCGATAAAAGCCCATAGCGTAAAGTTTAATGTCATGCCGATTGCGGTCATTGGGTGCTGTCCCGTAACGTTCCAGCCGCCCATATATGTTTCTCTTTTAAACCACAGCCAGCCGAAAATTGCCATACCGATAATCGGCAAAAGCGCCAAAGTAGTAGTAAACGATTGAACCCGCGCAACAACTTTAGGACCTAAAATATTTGCGTAAGTCAAGAGCCAAATAATGCTGATTTGTCCCAGAGCCGCCACTAACGGGTCTTTTAACGCCGGAAAGAACGTGCTTAAATATCCCAAACCCGCAACGGCAAGACCAACGTTGCCGACAACGTTTGCCAGCCAGTATACCAAGTTTGTCTGATAACCCATGTAATCGCCGAATGCTCTTTTAGTATATGCGTAGGGACCGCCGGCCGCCGGATAAATCTGCGTTAGTTTTGAAAATGTTAAGGCTAAAGCGATTGAACCGACAATCGTAATAAGCCAGCCAAAAATAGCGATGCTGCCTATCGCCGCTAAATTGGCAGGCAGCATAAACACGCCGGAACCCATCATGTTTCCCGCAACCATCAGCGTCGCGGGGACAAGCCCAATCTTATTTTTATCATCAACCATTTAATCCTCCATGGTTTAATTAAATATTATTTATAAAATATACCTAATCATCCAAACGACATTTTAAATGGGAATAATGCTAAAATATAAAAAAAAGAACGCCTGATTAGACAAGGCGTTCTTTTTCAACAATTGTTTCTTTTATTTTTTAAGAGAATATTTATAGCATAATCCAGCTAAAGCTCCGCCTATGGATGGAGCAACCAAAAACAGCCAAACTTGAGACAAAGCTTTTCCACCGACTACCAACGCAGGTCCAAAACTTCTCGCCGGATTTAGAGAGCCGCCGGTTACAAACAATCCTAAAATAAGAAGCGCAGAAAGAGCCAAGCCGATAATCAACCCGCCTGTTTTTATGTCCGAAGCTGTAACTTCTAAAATGAGTCTAACAAAAAGATATGTCGCAATAACTTCAAACAAAATTGCAGACCACACGTTAAACCCTCTCATATAGCCAACGCCGTATCCGTTTTGTCCCAAGCCGTTCGTCGCGCTGTATCCGCCAGCCATTCCTTTTGCTATAAGCAAAATGACCAATGCGGCAAGGGTTGCGCCGATAAATTGCGCGGCAATATATTTTCCCGCTTCTTTACCAGACATACGTCCCGAGCATAACATTCCCAATGTCACGGCAGGGTTAACATGCGAGCCGGAAATCGGTCCGAATGTATAAATTGAAATCATAAGACCCAAACCAAACGCGAGAACCACGCCCACAGAACCGGCGGCATTACTTGCGAAAGTTACCGTGCCGCAGCCCACAAAAACAAGAACGAATGTTCCCAACAATTCAGCAATATATTTTCTCATATCAAAGTCCTTCAAATGTTTAATCCTATCTTGAAAATATACTATCTATTTTTATATTTATTAAAGCAAAATTATTGTTTTGCACATGTTATTAAACCAACGTATTTGTAAAAATAATTTTCATTAAATCAATAATTGGCAACGAAAACTTAACTATTTCTTTTTTATCTTCCCAAGAAGATAACCAGCTCCCACTATTGCTCCAGAGATAATGGTCTTCTTTTCTCTTCGCCGCAAAGAACTCCACCACTCCAATCCTTTGCGAAAGACAGATTTTTCTTCCTCGGGCTTTGAAGTCGGAGTTTCAGAGATTTCTTTGTTTTTGACCGGCGCAAAAGGCTTTACCGCAGCCCTGTATGGCTCAAGCATTTTTGCTATATTTTCATCCGGCATATAGGCGCCGTGAATTCGCTTAAGCTCTCCATTGCTTTGTAAAAATAGGGCGTCTCCCCTGCCAATCAGCTTTTCGGCACCTGACGTATCAAGAATTGTTCTTGAATCTGTCGCGCTCGCAACTTTATATGACAAGCGCGTAGGGAAATTTGCCTTCAAAACGCCGGTGACCACATCAACGGAAGGACGCTGCGTCGCCAGCATAATATGAATTCCGCAGGCTCTTGCTTTTTGCGTTAAAAGCTGGATATATTTTTCGACATTTTTATTAGAAACCATTAAATCTGCAAACTCATCAATAATGCAGACAATATAAGAAAGACCTCCTTCCTTGGCATTATACTCCTCGATATTTTTTGTAAAGCTCTGTTCAAAAAGAGAATATCTTTTTTCCATTTCGCCTACTAAATATTTTAGCGTCTCCGCAGCCTGCGCATTATCAGTGACAACTGGAAAAAGCATATATTTTTGGTTGTTATAAACGCTAAACTCTATTCTTTTCGGATCAATTAAAACAAATTTCAGCTCATCTGGAGTTTTTTGTTTAATTAAAGACAAGATAAAAGTGTTTAGTCCGACAGATTTTCCAGAACCTGTCGTTCCCGCTATCAAAAGATGGGGCATTTTTGCCAAATCCGCAAAAAACGGAGTTCCCGTTATGTCAACGCCAAGGCATATAGGCAGAGTTCCTTTTGCATTTCTAAAAGCCCCAGAATTTAAGATTGCATTAAAATCCACAGTCTGCATATCTTCGCGCGGAACTTCAAAACCTAAATTGTTCAAGTTTTCAATCGGTTCCACCCTCAATGAACTGACGCCAAGCTCGCGGGCAATATCATCCAGATAACTGGTTATGTTTTTCACTTTTGTTCCCGCAGCCGGCAGATACTCTATTTGAGTAATTAAAGGTCCACGATTGGTTTTTATCACCCTGCCTTTTATGCCATAATGTTCCAATACTTTTTCTAAGTCCTGCATTTAATATCTCCAAGATTTTTTATTTTCTGCGCATTTTTTTAAGCGCCGCATATTCTATGAATCCCAATAAACCATATAATATGATATATGACCCCATAAGCATTGTAATTGTAAACGCTCCAATCCCCGGATACGCCATTATTAAGAACGCAAACAAAATACCCAGTATGCCGAATGCAAGTTCCCAGCCCCAAGGATAAGACACAGATTTTCTGTAAAATGCTTCGCCAACCTGAATGACGCCGACAAACAATGTCCAAAGAGCAAAAACAATTGGAAGCGACGCCGCTGTTACGCCCAAATTAGACAAGAATATTACGCCGACAAGCAGATCTAACAAACCAAGCGCCAAGTGCCAGCTTGAGTTATGTTGAAACGCGATATACAAATATAACGCACCGGCAGCGACAAAGACCACACCCAAATATAAAGCCAGAGCAATTAATGTATCAACTGGGTGAAACCATACATATACGCCCAAACATACCATAATTATGCCGATTGCCAAAAACAAACCGCCTGCGTTCGGCTCTATCTTCTCAAGTTCCTTCTCTATTTTTTTCATATTTTTCATAATTTTTCTCCTAAAAGATTATACTGATTATTTAATTATGATTTTTTATTTTTTAAAGCCCCCGAAGGGGCTTTTTATTAGGCTAGTTCTTTTGCCATTTCGTTTATTTTGACGTAGTCGACTTTTCCGCTTCCCATAATTGGAATTGCCTCGACTATTCTTATGGTTTTTGGCACAGAAAGCTCGCTGATACCAGATTTTTGGAAATATTCCGATATTTCATCGCGTTTAGCTTTGTCATTGGTCGTAAACAGCACAAGCTGCTCGCCCTTCTTTTCATCCGCGACGCTTACAACCGCATGGTCGGTATCTTTCCACAGGGCTTTGATTTCGCCTTCAACCGCTGTAAGGCTAATCATTTCGCCAGCGATTTTGGCAAAGCGTTTCGCGCGTCCCTGAATGGAGATAAAGCCGTCTTCATCCATAGTCACGATGTCTCCGGTATCGTACCACCCGTCTTTAAGGGGCTGAATAACGCCTGGTTTGTCTACCTTTAAATATCCCAGCATAACGTTTGGACCTTTAACAACTAAAGAGCCGCCTTCTTTTATGCCTGGAACTTTTAAAAGCTTATGTTCTATTTGCGGAAGCAATCTTCCAACCGTTCCTTTTCTGCAGTGCATAGGAGTATCTAATGACAACACTGGAGCCGTCTCCGTCGCGCCATAACCTTCCAAAAGCCTGATACCGAATTTGTCAACCCAGGCATTATATGTTTCCGCCTTAAGTTTCTCCGCGCCGATAATCGCAAACCTCATGGTATGAAAATCATAAGGGTGCGCCGATTTTGCATAACCAGCATAAAATGTATCCGTACCGAACATAACCGTAGATTCAGTATCATAAACCAATTCTGGAACAATCTTATAGTGCATTGGAGACGGATATAAGAACAGCTTTATACCGTTAACCAGCGGGAGTATCGCGCCAGTTGACAAACCGAAAGAGTGGAATGTCGGCAAAGCGCTGAACACGCTGTCTGTTACGCCGATAGGAATTACTGAAAACGCCTGCTGGATATTCGCCAAAATGTTCTTATGACTCAAAACAACGCCCTTGGGGGTTCCTTCCGAGCCAGACGTAAACAAGACCACCGCCGGACCGTTCGGGTCTATTCTGCGGATATGTTTCGAAGGAGCAAAAGATTTATACATGGCTCTTAATTTTTCATAAAGAGAAATGCTTTTACCCAAATCTTCAAGATAGACAAGCTTGTAGCCTTCGTCAATCAGGGCTTTTTCCAAATCCTGAAGCTCCGCTTTTTCAATAAACTGCCTTGAAGTAAAAATTGTTTTTATTTTTGCCGTTTTGCATGATGACAAAATACTTTTGACACCGCTTGTAAAGTTAATCATACAAGGAATACGCCCATAAGCCTGCATTCCCATAAAAGTTACCATAACCGCATTGGTATTTGGCAGCATTAAGCCTAAAAACTCTTTTTTCTTGGTAATTTTTGCAATTTTTCCGCCCAATGCAAATGTTCCGATTAAAAACTTTTTGTACGTCAGCTTCTTGCGGGATACATCTTCCAATATTTCTTTTTTGCCGCCTACAAGGTTATACCCATCAACCAAACTTGCAAAAATCGGCTTATTAATATCTCTACTCGCAAACTTCATTTCGCACATTATGTCATATAGTTTTGTCGCGGCGTCAAGACGGCGGTCTTTGCCCTGTAAATCATCGGAAACATTTAATTTTCTCGCAGGAAAAACATTAATGCTGATTTTGCTTTTCGGACATTTTTTTAACTTGGCTGAAAACCTGCCAAACATAGAATATTGCGAACCATCAATATATATCGGGAGCAGATTTGCGTCGCTTTTATCGGCGATTACGGCAGGTCCCGGGTAAACTTTCATCAAAGTTCCGGTTGTAGTAATGCGACCCTCAGGGAAAATAACGACCTTATTTTTCTTTTTTACTTCTTCGATAATATGCTTAACGCTCATCGGGTTTGTCGGGTCCAATGTAAAATATTTTACAAACGGCTGAATTATTCTTACCCACCATTCCTGAGCAACGAAAGTGTTGATGGCAAAGATTACGCCGGAGGGGAGATATGCCCAAAGCAAAATACCGTCAAGAAAGGACGTGTGGTTTGCGACAATTACGGCTTCGCCTTTAAGGTCTTTGACGTTTTCCAAACCCTTAACTTCAATTTTATAAAACATGCCGATAATGCTTTTTGCGATGGATTTTGCGATATGTTCAGGCATAAGACCGCATATATACACGGTTACAAAAGCATTTGATATTGCGATAATTGCAAATATCTCCGCAATTGACCAGTTGCTGGATAACAGGATTACGCAGATAACGGAACCAGCCACCATAAACAACGCGTTGATAATGTTATTGGTCGCAATCACGCGCGATCTTATTCTCTCTCCTGAAAAAACCTGCAGCATCGCGTTGAGCGGAACCATATACAAGCCTCCACAGGCAGCCAGCAAAAGAAGGTCTAAAGAAATTCTTATCCCGTCAAAAGACGTTATAAAACCTGCTAAAGTCTGTCTTTCCCCGGTAAAATTAACGCCGGAACTTGCCCAGGCTAAATCCGCCAAAAACACCGTCATTAAAATAGAGCTTATAGGAAGATATTTACCGGTGATTTCGCCTTTTAACAAATATTGGCAGGTAATCGCGCCGATACCAACGCCGCATGAAAATAGTGTCAGCAGCCAAGTATAAACTCTGCCGTCCGCATTCAGCACATTTTCCGCATAGCTCGGTATCTGCGATATTAATACCGCACCTATCATCCAAAACCATGAAATGCCTAGAATACAAAGAAAGATGTTGCGTTTATAAGTCGCAAACTTCATATTCTTAAATGTGCTTTTGATAAAGTTAGGATTGATTTTCGTATCTGGAGACGCCGGCTTAATTTCTGGTATAAACAAGCTCGCTATCAAACCAATAACTGAGACGGACATAACAGAAACCGCCGCGCTGTCAATGCCGGAGCCTTCTCCAGACATTATGAGACCGCCGATTATAATGCCGTTTAAGATGGCAAGATAGCTGCCTGCTTCAAATAAACCGTTGCCCGCAATCAGCTCGTCTTTATTTAAAACATCCGGCAGAACGCTGTATTTTGCAGGACCAAAAAATGCCGACTGCGTCCCCATAAGCGCTAAAACACCGAGAAGCATATATGCGTCTTCCGCATAAAACCCATAAATTGCAAGCAGTGCAATAATTACTTCGGCAAATTTGGTAATTTTGAAAATAACATCTTTTCTATATTTATCGGCAATCTCGCCAGCCATCGCCGAAAACAGAAAAAACGGCAGCATAAATAAGCCGACCGCTAAAGTTACGATAATTTGTTTATGCTCCGGCAAAATCGAGGTGATTTTATATGTGACAAATCCAGACATAGCCGCTCTAAACAAGTTGTCATTGAACGCGCCGAGAAACTGAGTGATGAAAATTGAAAGAAAAGATCTTTGTTTAAGTATGCTTAATATTTTTCCCATGCTATACCCCTTATAGTTTAGCAAACTACTCTGCAAAAACGCCTGCAAACTCTTAACCGCTCAACCTTTTTGAGCTATGTTTACCAAGCTTTTTCATAGACTATAACAGGTAACCTGTCAACTAAAGAAATAATTTTAGTCACTGGCTTGAGCTAATTGCTCTTCCGTCAAATTCCCGCCGACCGAATGAACAACTCTCTGCGGGAACGGGATGTCGATACCAGCTTCTCTAAACTTCGTAACAATAGTCTCCCTTATATCGTCTTGTATGGTGCTTTTGTTGTTTATGTCGCCGGCAAAACATCTTAGTTCGTAATCCAGACTATTGTCGCCAAAATTTGTAAGAACTATGGAAGGTTCGGGATTATGCAGAACTTCTTTATGGCTTTTTGCAATACCGATTAAAATATCTCTGACCTTATTGGTATCGCTGGCATAAGAAACCCCGACCGAAACTTTAACCCTTCCCAGCTTGCTGTGGTGCGTCAGATTTGTTAAACTGCTGGACAGTATCGTAGCGTTGGGGATAATCACCGTGGATTTATCAAAAGTCTCAATTTCTGTTCCCCTGATATTTATCTGCTGCACTATTCCTTCCTGTCCGTTTATTATGACCCAGTCGCCAATTTTCATCGGACGCTCAAATAAAATTATAATACCCGAAACAAAGTTGCTGACAATGTTTTGCAGACCTAGACCGACGCCAAAGGATAAGGCGCCTGCGATGAGAGCCAGATTTGTTAAGTTTCCGCCCATAACGGCAATTGCCAAAACTATCGAAACAATAAAGCCGACAAAACCAAAGCCGGCAGCCAGAGATCCTCTTACTCCATCATCCATTTCAATACTTGCGAGAACTCCGGTAAGCAAGCTGCGCTTCAACGCCTTAAAAACCGTCAACGAGATAAAGAAGACAAATACTCCGAGAGCGATAGAAACTATGGATATTCTTACTCCGCCAATATAAAACTCCGTAAGAAACTTCTTTACATTCTGCATTAAAATATCAACCGAAACGCCCCACAGGCTTAATAAACTGAGCGCGGCAACGGCAAATAAAACAGGAGTTAAAATAAAACCGAACCAAAAGTCTATTTTAATCAGGCTTTTTCTTCCTATTCTAAGATTTCGTATCCAAAATCTCATCTGTAAAATTCTATGGACTATTACATTTATCGCTTTATTTACTATATAAAAAGAACCCAAAACCAAAATTGAGATAATAAATCGGTCAAAAATATACTCAGACATGGTTATATAACCAAACAAAGACAGGCAAAACACACCGATTGCAGAGAAAGAAATCAACAAACTGATTTTTGAAGAAACGCTAAGTTTGCCAATGCTTTCATCGTCGCTGCTTTCATCTTTTATCAGCTCGTCATCTGTCAAAGCTTCCGTATTATATAACGCTCTTTTTGAAAGAAGAACGATACAAAGCATTTTTACAACATTCGAAATCATTTTAATAAGATAAATTACCTCCGATGTCGCGTGAGATTCTGCGGCGACGGTCTCAAGCCATGAAACAAGCCCAATGCTTACAATAGACGCAAATAGCGCGCGGCTTAACAGCACCGCCTTTTTATCGCCGACCTCAAAGAGCCTCCACTTTCCGTTCTGAGGCACAAAAACGACCTTAACAACCGCCAGACATAAGAAAATATACAACAAATACAAGGCTATATTCTGCAGTATAAGGCTAAAGAAATCTTTATCAATAACCGCCGTGTTTTTAAGCCAAAGCAAAAATCCCCCGATTATTGCCGCGGGAATAACGCCGTAAGCAATAAATGTCCAGACCGCGGCAAAAACTTTTTTGATGTAATCCAAATTATCAATATTCTCCCGATAACCAAATTTTCTTCTTATAAATATGCTCAAATATATGCCGATGATTAGAGATACGCCCATAATTAAAGTAACGTATAAAATATTTTCCCTAACCTCGTTTTTTTCTTCCTGATTTAGGTTTTTGTACCAGTTGGCCGGAGATTTAACAATTTCATACATAAAATCCGCAAGATTAACCGCCGCATTCCATACCTGCCCAGGGTGCAGGAACATGTCTTGTTTATTTAAGATATTTACCAATAAATCTTTATTTCTTATAGATAAAATCAGGCTTTCAATTTCATCAATTTTGGTAATGATCAAGTCGCCTTCCGCGATTTTTGCTCTCAACCGTGTTATTTCGCTGCCAAACTCGGCTCTTTTTTGAGAAATTTCTTTTATCTCTTTTTCACCGTCCTTAGGGGCTTCGCCTAATGCTTCTATTCTTTTTTGAACAACGCTTAACTCCTGCTCGTCCTGTTTTTTTATCTCTCTCACATTGTTTTGAGTTTTATTCAGAGATTTTATATATTCGACGGTATCATCAATCGTTATCTTTCCGCTTAACAAATTGCTTTCGGTTTTTACCAAATCTTTATTTATTTCGTCATAATTAACGACTAACGCGTCCTCGGCGAAAGAACTTGAAAAAACGCATAAAGAGCATAATAAAACAAGGGCATATAAAACTTTTTTCATCGAAATTTTCCTCAAAATCATCGCTTCTCATAACAATATATTCATTAATATGCAAAAATAAAGGAAACTTTGCATTTTATAACCCAAAAACTATGATGATTATCTGTAATTTTGCTGCCAAAGAAGCTGGCTTATATCCAGCGTGCCTTTTTTCATAATAGATTCTCTGGTCTTGCTGTCGATAATGGAACCGACATTATTTTTTGGATGGGTATTTTTCTCAACGAATTTTGACAAAGTTTTATTATCAAGTTTTGGAGTATAATATTCATCTTCTTTTACACTCCGCATTTCTTCGTGATAATAAAAACTCATGTCTTTTTCTTTATAAAATTTTTCTGGTATCATTTCCGGCAGATACGACATAAAGCTGCGGACAACTTTTCTTCCGTTTGTGTCAACGGTTTCAATATTCGGGTTGAGAAACATATTAATCATGACCCATTCTCTTTTTAAAAGACCCGTCGCAAGCTGCTTTTCTTCGTCTCCAAACAGGTCTTTTTTGATTATTGCCCGAAAGCCGGTCATTTTTTTAGCTAAATCCAGACCTTTTTCGCCATTATTCAAGCCTTTAAGAAATTCTGAATTAATAAAAGCTTTGGAGCCGATATTATAAATAAACATCACCACCGCCGCATGCTCATACTCGTTTAACGGAACCTTAACATGCTCGTCAAGCAGAGGATATATTTCTTTATCAAGATGAGCGACGACATATTCCTTGCCTCTTTTATACATCGCTTCGGTATAATTTTTGTTATATGGCTTTGTTGTATCCGCCTGCGCCAGAAAATCTCTGCCGAAAGTTCTGTCAATATGAACAGTGCTGCTGTTGACCTCTTCGCCGTTTATATTTCTGTTTCCGTAACCTATTGTCCAATATCCAGCGCCGCAAATGTACGGAGAATTAGAAAAACCTTCAACAAGAGCCAGTCCCGCGAATGTTGTGTCTTCATATTTTCGATATTTTTCCCACTGAGGAGACGGAATATAAGATTCCTGCTCTATTTTTTTGAAAATGTCTGTCTTAAAGGTTGTTACGGTTCCAAGCAAAGTTAAAACAACCGCTGTTTTAAGGCCGAGCTTTGCAACGCGCCTAAAGGTTTTTCCCGAGCGAGCGGATTTAGAGCGATAATTTTCCCTATTGCTTTTGATTTTATTATATTGAATTGTTGTTTTATCGTTCATAACTAAGCCCAAAAACGCATGAGGGTTTCAATGCGTTATTATAGTCTTATTTTGTCCTTTTCGTCAACATAATTAAACTTATTCTTTTATAAACTATTAGAATATTTTTCTATTTCTTTTTTTAAGCTCTTGTCGGCCTCGAAAGAAGAAAACTCTTTCGCCTCAATCCATTTAAAATCCGTATGTTCCGAAGACAGCTTAACCTCTCCAGAAACATATTCCGCAATCAATGTAACGCCGACAATCTGCAAATCCGGCTTTGCCATAAAAGACCATACCGTAAAAGGTTTTTTTATATCAACCTCCAGACCGGTTTCTTCCATTATCTCTCTTTTAAGCGCCTCAACGGGCTGCTCCCCAAATTCCATTTTTCCCCCGGGAATATCCCAAAGACTGGTATAAACCTCTTCTTCGGCGCTTCTTTTTAAAACCAAGATTTTGCCTTTTTTTTCAATGATAGCCTTTAGCGCTACTCTCATATTCATATTTACCTCGACATTTCTCTTGAGACATCAATCACAAGATTGTTTACAACATTCTTATGCATATTAAACTCATTTTCATACATAAACGGCAACGCAAATAATGTCAGGATATGCCTTACATTTTCGCTTTTTTCAAAATATTCAAAAGACACCGTTTCTTTGGTCTTAGCATTTTTAAGCTTTGCTTCATAAAGAAATTTTTCATTGGTCCATGACGGAATAATCGACAATGTAGCCGCGTTTAATAAATTGCAAGGCGCGCATTCGGTATAAACATCCCTGATTTTTATCTCCAGCTCATAATCTGGATTTGTTATCTTATAACCAACCTCGCCAAACATATTGCTGCTGTCAAAAATATTTTTTATTTCGGGAGCGATTTCTCTTTTTAACTCAAAGCTTCTCCATGAGTCTTTTTCATTATTTGTCGTGGAGTATATATCAAGAGACAGTTTTATATTAGGTCTGCTTCCTATTCCCTCGATAAAATCTTTCTTCGGGGTGTTGCCGCCGGTAAAGCTCACACAGCCGGACAATATTAATACAGAAACAAAAATGCAAAATTTTTTCATTCTTTTAATTTCCTTTTTTCGTTTTATATTATATAAAAGTATATAAATATAACATTTACAGGAAAGATAGAGAAAATGCAAAGTTTTATATTCCATAATCCTACAAAAATTATTTTTGGAAACAATACTTCGTCACAATTGGGAGAAAATGCAAAATATTTAGGGAAAAAAGCATTGTTTATATATGGCAGAGACAGTATCAAAAAATCCGGATTATATGATAATGTCGTAAAACAGCTGAATGATAAAGGCATCGCTTTTGTAGAACACGGCGGAGTTAAATCTAACCCCACTCTTGAGCATACCCGCGACGGCGTAAAAAAAGTTAAAGAAAATAACTTAGACTGCATTATCGCTGTCGGCGGCGGAAGCGTTTTGGACGAGGCAAAAGCAATATCCGGCGCGGCCGGCTCAAATGTTGACGCATGGGATATATTTACCGGCAAAGAAACTGTAAAAGCCGCTCTGCCCATAGGCACAATACTCACAATCCCCGCGACTGGAAGCGAAATGAACGCGGGCATGGTAATAACAAACACTGAAACAAAAGAAAAACTCGGCGCAGGCAGTCCTCATTTATTTCCCAAGTTCTCTATTCTTGACCCTATATTGACATATACAATACCAGAGACTTATACGTCATTTTCTTCTGTCGATATGGTTTCGCACCTAACCGAAAGCTACTTTACACACAATGGCGGATGGACACCGATACAGGCAAGTTATGTTGAAGGATTGGTAAAAACAATTATTGAAGCGACGGCAAGAATACTCAAAAACCCGGAAGACAACGAGGCAAGAGCGACTATGATGTGGGCGGGAAGCCTTGCTTGGAACGGTCTGAACACGGCGGGCGTCGGTCCTTTCATAATGGCTTGCCATACGCTGGAGCATCCGATAAGCGCGGTTTATGACATTGCCCACGGGGCGGGTCTTTCTATTGTTACGCCGTCATGGCTAAAATTTAATCTTCAGGACAAATGTCCGAGAATAGCACGTTTTGCGCGCAATGTTTTCGGAGTTGAAGGAAAAGATGATAAACCTGTCGCCGAAGAAGGCATAAAAAAATTAAGAGAATGGTATAAATCAATAAAGTCTCCCACAACTTTCGCAGAGGCTGGAATAAACAACCCGGATGTCGAGCTTTTAGTCAGACTGACAATGAAGGCGGCAAGAATGAAAAACATTCAGGAAGAACTTCCAGAAACCATGGTAAGACAAATATATAAAGATTGTTTATAAAACAAAAAGCCCGGATATTTTCCGGGCTTTTTATCTATTTGCCATAAAACTTTTTTAACCATAAAGATTTTACAAGGTTTGCGCTTATCGTAGAAAGCATAAAACCCAGTGTAGGAATTATGGCTCCGATAAAAGGACGCTCAAGCCCCAAAACTTTCATAACTATTATCATCATAAAATAGGTCAAAAAGGTTATCAGGATTTTTCTTGTCCAGCTCGTTTCCCAGGCTTTGTCTGCCTCGACTTTTTTGTTTCTTTCTTTTATAAGTTCTATTTCTTTTTCCACACTCATAACATTTCTCCAAATTTCTTTTATAAGAAAATATCAGCAAATATTTAAATTCAAATTAATTTAATAACGCGCGTTATTCTCAGTCCTGCAAAGACTGGGAATTAATTAATCAATCAATTTTATAACAATATCAGACTTCGCGCTTCTGCCCATATTGTCTGTCGCGACTATCTCCATTTCGCCGATTGCGGCTTTTACTTCTATGGTTTCTTCGGCCTTGCTTTCGCCGATAAGCTTGCCGTTTACATACCAGTAAATTTTATTGCTGTCAGAATCAAGGCTGCCTTTTAAGGCTATTTTTTCATTTTCTAAATTATGAGAGCGGACAATATAAACGCTTCCGCTTGTCGGATAATGAATTACGGGAGGCTTGCCTTTATTAAAAGTATCAATTGTATCGCAGTCTTCCATAAAAGCAGGAGGTCTTTTAATGCTGACCCCGGCAAGCTCAAACGACTTTAAGATGTTTGACGGCCAAAAATCATAAGCTTCAAGCCTGGTGTGCGGCGGTCTGTGGCGGCAGGCTCTTTTGCCGGTCTTTACATCAATCGGAATCACTCTTGTAATGTCCGACATCTTTATTGATGAAACTCCGGGAATAAAATATGTCTGAACAGTCTTTTTGCAATATTCATTAGCCAAATCTCCCGTCGAACGGCAGACATCAACCTTTGCAATGTTTAAATCATAGGGAGGCTTAATGTCTTCAATCGTCTTTATTTTTGCCAAAGCCCTGACAATTTGAAAAAACAGCGGACCCGCCATTTGTCGACCTAAGAAGTGATTGTTCGGGGTATTATCAAAGTTTCCTACCCACACCACAACGACAAAATCTCCCGCTATGCCTGCGGTCCAGGAATCCCTGTAACCATAAGATGTGCCGGTTTTCCAATAAACGTCATATTCTTTCCTTTTTACCGAAAACGGCGTTACGCTCCTGTCTATCGGCTGGTTTTTCGATAACATATTTAAGGTTATAAACGCCGCTTCGCGGGATAAAAGTCTTTGGGAGCCTGTTTCTTCCTGACCTTGAACAAACTTCAGCTTTTTGCTTTCGCCAAGGTTTCCAAGCATGGCATACATTTTTGCAATATCCTGCATTGTAAGCTCAAAACCGCCCAGCGCCAAAGCAAGACCATAGTGGTTTGAAGGCTTCAGCTTTTTAACTCCGCCGGCTTTGAGAAGATTATAAAAAGAATCTTCCTCCAATCTTCCCAAAAGCTCAATTGCAGGAATATTTCTGCTATGAATTAAAGCATTGGTCGCGCTCATAATCCCAAAAAAGGATTTATCAAAATTCTCTGGCGTATAAAAGCCGTAGTTTCGCGGAACATCTCTAAGCATTGACATTGGATGGATTATCCCCTGCTCCACTCCAAGCGCATATATAAAAGGCTTTAAGGTTGAGCCGGGAGAACGATAAGCCCTTGTGCCGTCTACCTGTCCCTGGATTTCCTCGTCAAAAAAATCTCTTGAGCCAATATATGCCAGAACACCCATTGTTTTATAATTGACAATCATCGCGGAAGCATTATATGCGCCCTTGGATTTATTATTTTGAAGATACCTTTCGACAATATCTTCCAGCATGTTCTGGTATCCTAAATCCAAAGTGGTAAAAACCTCGCCGTGATAATTATTCTGCATATACCGCACAAAATGCGGAACCCGAAAAGGAAGGCGCTTTTCGGCATATAACGGCAGACTGAGGTTGTCCCTTTCAGAGTCTCCAAATTTTTCAAACCACATTTCTTTCAAACGTTCTATTGCGATTTTTACTTCTTCGCGACCTAATTCAAAAGCCAAATTCCTTTTACCCGGGTTTTGCGGAACCACGGCAAGCGCCATGGACTGCTGAATATTTAGATTTTGGGTTCTTGTATCAAAATAAATTATACTTGCCGCTCCAATGCCTTCAATATTTCCGCCATAAGGAGCAAGATTAAAATATGCTTCCAAAATTTCATCTTTGGAATAAAACATCTCTATTTGAACAGCTCTTAACATCTGCTCAATCTTGCCCATAATTGTTCTGCTGTCGATATGATATATTATGCGGGCAAGCTGCATTGTTATTGTTGAAGCCCCCTGGGTTCTTCCGCCGTTAACCATTGCGGCAGCGGCGCGGAATATGCTCAAAGGATTAACACCAGCGTGATAATAAAACCATCTGTCCTCATAAAGAGTCAGAGCATGTTTTAAGTTTTCAGGAATTTCTCCGAAAGGAACATACAAACGATACTTGTCATCAAGGCTCAAACCAATTTTAAGAAGTTTGCCTCTGCTGTCATAAACAGCGGAAGAATATGTATATTTTTCCAAAAGTTTAGGTTTGGGCGTAACTATGTATATTAATGCGAAAAACAGAAATATACCGATAATTACGCGCCAAACCTTAACTTTCGACTTTTTCAACTTATTCCTCAACAATAAAAGTTGAAGAAACTGTATTGGCTTTTACATCGCTGTCATACAAAGCTTCGCCGAATGCGGCTGGAGAAACGAACTCTCCTTTTGCAATAACTTTGACTTTATATGTAATCTCCCGAGTAGATTTATCGGCGGTTAAGTAAATTAAAGCCCTGTCTTCTCTTTCTTCTTTGTTATCCAAAGAACCAGAGCTTGAAATAGAATCTCTGACTATCTCAAAACAGCCGGGAATTAAATCTGTTATCGCGACATCATTGATATAATCTCTTCCACCTGTTGTTCTAACGGTCAGCTTAACCGTAATTTCATCGCCGATATTTGCTTTTACAACCGCCTTGCCGGCTTTATTAAAATATTGTTTGCTTAACTCAATAAAGCTGCTTTTTGCTTTTGTCACGGAATTGCTTCCAAAACCTTGCTCGCTTACAACATAGAAGAACGACTTTGGAGAGCTTATCTCTAAAACCTTATCCTCAGAAGAAACGCCGACTTCCGCAAAAGGCGTATAAACAGGCTCTTTGCCGACAAACACTATATCCTTGTCAGCCGATAAGTCATACGCGGTTAAAGCCAGCAATGAATATGCGGCTGAGTTTGTGGTGAAATTTCCAGATTTTAGCGGATCAAGCAATGCTTGAACAGCTTTTTGACCTAAATCTTTGAAATCATCATTAAAGTAAGCTGCCATTAAGTAAATATATCTTGCGTCCTCAATATTATCTTTACCAAGCTTATACCTGCCTAATAACGCCCTTGCCTTTGTCTCATTTTTGAGCATTTTATAGCTTGCCGCCATATAAGTTGAAGCAAGAGTATTTTTCCAGGTTTTCTTATAATTAGCTTCCAAATACCGTTCCGCATTAAGAAGATAATTTGTCGTAACCTCTCCGTTTCTTGTCAGCAGATAAATCGCATAAGCAACGTCTAAATCGTTTTCGCCGCTCATATCTCTGCCTGCAACAGATTTTGCATAGTTCGCAGCCTTTGTCAGCATTCCGTTCGGCACATTAAAGTTATATTCTTTCGCCCGGCTTAAAAAGTCATAAGCATAAAGCGACACATATTCATTTGCCGAAGAATAGCTTCCGCTCCAGCCGCTGAAACCTCCGTCAAGTTTTTGACGTTCATTGAGCGTTGCCACAGCCGTATCAAACAAATTATAGACATCAATATCTTTTACCAGTTCCGGCTGCTTAAACAATAACACCATCGCAGGATATACCTTGCTGATTGTCTGCTCCGAACACCAGTGAGGAAACTTGTCCAAAAACCTTACCAGACCATCTGCCAATACCAACGGCGAAGTTGAAGCCATAACTTCCTGCCTGCGGTATTCGTTGAACATCGGAATTACGAAGTCCTTAAGTTTTAATTTTGAAGGCTCGTAACCCATCGTTAACGCCGTTAAATATGGGGTAGCTGGTCTGATGCCTATATGATAAGGCATTGAGAAGCTCTTGGAGCTGTCTTTAACCGCCTCGGCTGTAAATCTTAAAGCGCTGGAACCAAGCTTGTTCGCTGCCTGAACCCTAAACCTTATGCTTGTTTCACCTTTTTCCCGAAGCTTGACAACCTGCTCCTTCTCTCCAAAGACTTCCAATCCGTCCTCGACATCCAAAACAACCCTTATCTCATAATTATCGCCGCTGTTTTCTACCAAGTTGGCTACGCTTGTGCCTACCTCAAAAACATCCCCCGGAATTACATTAAAAGGACCAGACGGAATAAGGGCAAAATCGCCCCTTACATAGGCGTCTTTTTCAGAAACGCCGAAGCTTGTTTCGGAAACCGCAACCGCCATGACTTTTATCTGACCGTTAAAAATCTCCGGCACTTTGTATGTAAATTCCTGATATTCTTCCGTCGCATCAATTACGCCGCTCCAAAAAGCCACGACTTCGTTTTGTTTTCTGGCAAATGGATTTTGCTGGGCTTGCAAATCGCTCTCGCTTATCTCCTCATCGCCGCCCGCCGCCTTGTAATTAAGAACAAGATTCATCTCCGGCATAATCAAATCCATAATCTGATATGTCGAAACTCTCAAGGCTTTTTTCTTCATAAATTCAGATAACGGATCCGGCGTTTTATAGTTTGCAACCTGCAAAATACCCTGATTTACGCCATAAACAATTATTTTTCCAGGTTTAGACGCTTTATATTTAACGACCAAATCTTTGCCTGGCTTTACAACCTCTGGAACATCCAAATCAATTTTAACTGTTCTTGCCTCTTTGTTGATTCCGAAAGGAACAACTGCATAGCTTAAAGGCGGAACAAAAATTTCTTTAGAATTAATTCCTCTTATAAACGCCACATTTACATAAGCGTTGCCTTCAACAGTATAAGGAAGCCTTATGGTCTCTGTTGTTTTATTGCTATCTGTCTTAAACCATTTATACGTATATGTTTTATCTCTTTCAATGGTAATCAGACCATAACCTTCATAAGGAGCGGTGATATTTACTTTTATCTCGTCTCCATGGTTATATTCTTTCTTATCAAGAGCAACGCTTAAGTTTGCGTCCTTATCCAATGCAAAATTAGTGTTTTCCGCGCCCTCAACACTGTAGTCAACCCTTGAAAGAACCCCGCCTTCGCTGTCTTTTACCAAATAATAAAAAGAACCCGGGGCAGAAGTGTCTAAAGCTAAATTAGAACCCGCTTCAGAAATTGGAAACGCCTCGGATTTAACCGTTTCTTCTTTAGAAACCATTTGGTATCTGTACGTGCCGTTTGGCATTTGCATTAAACTTGAAACGTATTTTATCGCAATCTGCTCTAAGAATAAGTCATTTTTTTCCAGCCTGTTCAGCTCATTGTCAATCACGACAAAACTAACGCCGCGTTCGGCATTTTTCTTTATGCCGGAAAGTCCGCCATCCGCTTTATAGCCGACAATATAATCAAGAGGAGACACTAAAGCTGAAGATGACGCGGACACTCCCCTGCCGCTGTCAAGCTCATAACCCGTAACAGCCAGTCTCAGAGTATAAGTGCCTCTGTCAAACTGATTAAGATTAATGCTGTAGTTTGCCCTGCCCCGCTCGTTTGTTTGAATAGTATCAAGCTCTTCATGATGGCTTCTGATATAACTGTTTGAGATGTCTCTTAACGGGTCTCTAAAACTGTATCCCTGAAACTCTTTAAACCAGAAAGACGTCGGAACTAAAGATAAATCGGCTTTTATATTATTGCCGCCAGCCGGGTTTCCGTATAAGTTTTGCAAATCTATCTCGGCTTTTAGCTCGGGCAGTTTATACCAGCCTTTTGATTTTATATTCTCAAGTTTCAATTTTATCTTCATATTATCCGGCGTAAATTCTTCAACCTTAAAATATGCGGATGTTATATATGTACTGTACGATTTGCTTTCGTCATACAAACTTAAAGTATATGTTCCGACCGGCGCGTTTCCTGCTATGTTGTATCTAAAATCCAAATATCCAACCTCATTTGCCCACAGCTGTTTGCTGGCAACTTCATCGCCGTTAGGATTTCTGATAGTCAGCTTCATCGGCAGTTTGTTTGGAACAGTTAAATCGCTGCTTCTAACCATAATGCCGAATCTGGCTTCTTCACCCGGGCGGTAAATCCCTCTATCGCTAAAAGCATAACCAACCACTTTATTATCTTCTCTGCTTTCGTAGATACCGTCCACTTCAAAACGAGAATAGTCAAGCCTTCTATCATATTTATCAATCGGCATGTACGAAATATCGCCGCCGTTTGTAATCAGATATGCGACAGGCTCTTTATCTTTTCTAAAATCTGTAAAATCTGGAAAAGTTACCATGCCCTGTCCGTTGGTATAACCTTCGAGAACAGCTATGCCGTTTTTGCCCAAGACCTCAACTTTGGCGCCAGGTACAGGATAACCGTTTGAAAAAGACGAAACAAAGACATCATGCGTTTTATCAAGATTGTCTTTGGTTATTATGCCCATGTCCGTAATAACAACCAGCCTTCTGTCTTCCGAAGTATATGCGCTGTTCTGGTACGAACCGTTTACTCTTATTAAGAAAATTCCTTTTTTCTCTTTGAAATATTGATTCAAATCAACCGAAGAATAGTTAAGTTTTGCGGGGTGTTCCATATTTATATTTTGCTTAACATCAAAGATTTCTGAAATGTTTGTTTCATCAAAAGTATATCCTCTAAAATAAGGATGCGAAAAATCTCCCGCTGTCTGGCTTACCAAATGGTTTATATCCTTGCTGCTGATTCTTGCCACCTGTATATCAAGCCTGTCTGACGCCCTTGAAGATAAAGCCAGTTTTTTATCGCCTTTGAGAGAAAGAATGGAACCCTCAAAAGCTATTTTTGCTTCCATAGGATAATTTGCCGCCGAAAAATTTAAAACTTCGTCGTTTGCCAAAATAAAACCGTCTTTAGAACCTAAGCCCTTTTTGATTTTTACAACTACGCAGGCGTTTCTGCTTTCAATGTCATATTTAAATAGGTGGGTTTTGCCAGAATCATCATTTAATTTTTGAACTTCAAGCTTTTTTACGCCGGATATTTCCAAAGGACTTGAAACTTTTGTCAGTCGGTCTCTAAAGTTATAACAAGAGTCGTCTTTGTAATAAAAATCCGTATAATCCAGAAGTTCCGCATTATCAACGGCTGTAGAAAAATTCATAAAAAGAATCTGTTCCGGCTCGTTATTATTATTTTCATTGTTCACAATATTCGTTGATACCGATGTTATCTTGAAGAAAGTGGACGAACTAGGGATTTTAATTTTTGCCGCGGCTTCCTTCGCTATTTTTTCATTATTATACGCGTTTCTTACGCCAAAAACCTTAATCTCTACGAAATCTTCCTCCGCCTTAATTTTTACGGGGTCAGACATGACATGGATTTTGTTTATATCGTTGTCATCGCGTTTAACCGTAAAACCATATTTATCTCCGCCAATAGTTTTTACGGAAACATTCTTTTCCAAATCTGCCGCGTCAATCGGATAGTTAAAACTAAATGTGGCTACAGCCTGCTTCTTTTTCGTATCTGTCGGGTCTTCATAAAAATCAGAACTGTCTGTATAAGCGCTGAATGTCGGAGAGTTAAACGTAAAATCTTTATCTTTTACAATCACCTCCGGGCTAAAAATAGAACCGTCAAGCTTTACTGTATATTTTGTATTGGGAATCCAATCTTTTTCAGGAGTGAAATATAAATTTTTATCACCGGAAAAATACCATTTGCCGCGAATATCCGGGTGAATTGATACTCCGCTTGTTACCTCGGAGCTTACCAGCTCGCCTTTGGCAACAGGCTCGCCATAGTATATTCTGAGGCTGCCAGGGCTGACATTGCTGTAAGATATGTATGAGTTTTCCGGCTCGTAAATTGTTGCGTATGCTGTTGTTTTTTCCGCTTTCTTAGATATTAAATAGCCCCTATTTAAATAAAGATATATGCCTATACCAGCAGAAATCATGACCAAAACGCCAATAACCAGAAGCGTCCAGAGAATTTTTTTATTTTTGAAAAAAGTTTTTATTTTTGCGAAAAACCCTGATTTAGTTTTCTCTTTTGATGATTTTTTACCCATGAGAATCTCCATAATACAAAAAAATAGCTACATTTAATGTAGCTATTTTATGGTTTTAAAACAAGCAATTTAATATTAATTATCTAATTCTGAGGATATTACGCCTGCAAGCTCTTCAACCTCCTGCTCATCAAGGTCTACAGCCTCAACCGTATACTTTTCATTGAGCCAGTTTCCCAAATCTACATCCGCGCATCTTTTTGAGCAAAACGGTTTATATTCCTCAACAGCTTCAGCTTTTTTGCATATAGGACATTTACTCATCTTGATACTCTTCCCGTACCTAAACATGTTTCGCATTCAACAGTCAGCAGTTCTTGAAGACTTGGGCGATGACGGGTTCTGACAATTTCGACATTTCCCGCTTTGCTTAAACCGACAAGATAAGATTTGTTCGCATCATTTTCCAATTCTTCCGCCAATATATCAAGAACCGGCTTCATATATTTATATTCGCCGGAACCTGCGAAATCTATTATAATTTTGCCAGATAAGTTCCTCAGACGAATTTGTTTTACAATTTCTCTAGCGGCGTCAGAGTTAAGCGATGAAATAGAGCCTGCACCGTTCCCGTCTCCGCTGTCAACGTCGATAGCTACAAAAGCCTTAGTTTCTTCAATGGTTATTCTACCGCCGTTTTTTAACTTTACTTCTTTATATAAAGCGTCGTTTATTGCTTCGTCCAAACCATAATCGTCAAAAGGATTTTTTGAATATACAATATCAAACTCACCGCCGTATTCCTCTTTGAGTTCTTTTTCAACATTGTGAGAGTTTACAACAATCGTATTGATACTGCTTTTATAAATGTTTATGTATTTTTGCAGCGGACTGCCCTTTGTATACAGCAGGCTTGGCGCTTTTTGAACACGCGCTTTTTTTCTAATGTCTTCATACAAATTACGAAGCTCAACCATTTCATCCAATATGACTTCCGGCTCGACCTCAACGCTTGATGTTCTTAAAATCCAGCCTTCCTGACCAGTTATATTATCGGACACAAGCTGCCTATAGTCTTCAACGCCGGGGTGCTGCCTGATTTTTGATGAAACCTGAACGCCCATCATATATGGGCAGTATACTAAATTTCTTCCCGCAAGCTTTATACTTCTGATTACTTTCGCGCCTTTTTCCGCTCTTCTTTCAGATGAGACCTGAACAACCAGACTTTGACCCTCGGTAATTTTGTCGTCATCAAGCCCCTGCTCGTCCGTATTCAGAAAAGCGTCCTGCGTATCGCCGATATTGATAAAAAAGCCGGTCTTACCGTTTGCCAAATCCAGCTTGTGCGTTACTTTTCCGAGATAAACGCTTTCTTCGGAAACGCCGTTGCTGTCAGAAAACTCTATTTCTTTCAGTTCCTTTTTTTCCAATAATGCTATTGCAGACAAAGAATCTTTATTTTCATAAACCAAAGTATCTATCATCTATTTTACTCCTGCGCCTATTAACATATTTTTTGCTTCATATAAAGGTAGTCCGACAACTCCAGAGTATGAGCCGATTATTTTTCTTACAAAAGCCTCTATATCTTCTATGCGAAAACCGCAGCATCCGACCCATCTTCCGGCGGCAACATAATCAGATATTTCTTTTGGGGTGAGTTTTTTCATTAAAATTTTTGTTGTGACAACTTTCAGCGATTTTACGCCTTTTTTATTTATAACGCAAACCGCTGTTATAACCCTATGAGAACGACCTGAAAGAAGTTCCATTACCCTTGTCTGTTCTTCATCATCTTTTGCTTTGTGGAGAATCTTTTTGCCGACGACAACAACCGTATCGCTTCCCAGAACTATTTCGCCGGCATTATTTTTGGAAACTTTTTCAGCTTTTTCAAGCGCCAGCCGTTTGACATAAGCAGTTGCCTGCTCGCCTTTTTTTACGCTCTCGTCTATATCGGCAACTTCTATTTTTTTGGGAACAAACCCAATCTGCTCAAGAAGTTTTTTTCTCTGCGGCGAGCCTGAAGCTAATATAAAGTCTTTTGTTTCCATAGTATTTACAATACTAATTATACTTCATCGTCGTAAGTTTTTTCCATTCTTTCATGACGTTCCTGAGCTTCAACAGAAAGAGTAGCGACAGGTCTTGCCTCAAGCCTTGCCAGACCGATAGGTTCTCCCGTATCTTCACAGTAGCCATACTCGCCGTCTTCAATTCTTTTTAGCGCTGAATCTATTTTAGAAATCAGTTTTCTTGCTCTGTCTCTTGTTCTAAGTTCCAGAGCTTTATCTGTTTCCAATGACGCCCTGTCATTTTGATCCGGCTGGTTAAGACCGCCCTGACGCAAATCCTCTAAAGTATCCTCAGACTGAACGATTAAAGATTTTTTCCAATTCTCCAGCTTTTGGCGGAAGTATTCCAATTGGTTTTCATTCATATATTCTTCATCGTCTGATGGAACATAATCCGGTGGAAGAATAATTGTCATATCTGCTCTCCTTAAAACAATTGACCATTGGTCATTATACACTATATTCATAGGAAAATAAACTGTTACAAATGTAACTTCAAGAAAAAAATACACTTATCCTAATTCTTTGAATATATAATGACTTAACATTATTTTACCAGATTAGTTTATTTTATATAATAAAGTATTAAAAAACAGCCGACAAAGCGGCTGTTTTTCTTTTTTATATAAAATCTTATAAGATATTATTCAAATTCCCAAATTATTGTATTATCTTCTCCTGTCTCGCAAGACTCAGAAGCATCTGTAACGCTGACGGGAAGAGCCTTGGACGACACGGCCGACGATTTGTCTATCCAGATATATTTATCATTGTTTATGGTCAAAGAAACCAGGCTTGTAGCGTCATTTATGGTCCAGTTTAACAATGCAAGCTCAATGCACGGCGCCAAAGGAATGTTGTTAAACGTTACCAGATAAACATTTTTCTCGCCTTTAATTCTAACGCGTCCGCCATACGCATGATAAAGAACATCGCCGCCTTGAGACATATTTTGCGGAATAACTTTTTCATCGACAAGCTTTTCGACATCCAGGCTCGTATATCTTCCGGCGGACATATACCTTGCGGTTATGCCTTTGCTTATCATGGAAATCTGCTCGCCGACTTTGCTTAGTTTGAACTTGTCGTGCATACTATTGACAATCTGTATAAGTCCAACAGCCAAAACCGCTATTATACTTAGGTACAGGACTGTTTCTATCATCGTTCTACCTAATTCATTATTTTTCTTCATTTCTTTTATCCATAAAAATTAACGAATTTAAAGCCTATAAATTTATTAATTTAGATATAACACCAAAAAAAAAGCAAAACAATACTTTTATTTCCCATATTCATACATATATTACTTTATGAAGTCTTTTTATATTAGACTTTAAATAAAATAATAAAAGGAGTAAAAAAATGAAGAAAACCGTTAGCGCTTTAATGATTGCAGTTTCTGCTGCTGCCTTTGCCGCAAATGCAAACGCAAATAATATGGAGTTTAAACCTTATGTCGGTATTGATTATAACCATGTAAGAGATAATGTGAAGCATGTCAGACCATATTATAATTCGGCATCTATCAATGTCGGCTCTATGTACAACAAATATTTTGGCACAGAACTTTTCTATCAATATTCTGCGGAATACAGAAAACTGGTGGACGCATCAGGCGATGGAAGGCTAAAATCAGATTTTCAAGCTTATGGCATTGACCTGATGGGCTATCTTCCATATTGCGACGTATATAACTTTATTGGCACCGTAGGATACGGTCAATATAGATTTGACAGCAAATTTGGCGGCGCGCACGGAACTCTCCGCGACCATGGAGACGGATACCGTATCGGCGCAGGCGCCATGTATGATTTAAACTCAAATATGTCGGTAAGAGGTTTAGTGCGTTATATTGAGTTTGATAAAATTGATGGCAACGACCACGCGATTGAATATTCTCTCGGTCTTAGATATTCTTTCTAAAAAGAAAGTTATACTTGAAAAAAGGAAGAAAAATCTTCCTTTTTTTCATTTTAAATGCTAGGTAAAAAAGATGAAAAAAAACTTTGACGTAATAATAATCGGTGCCGGAGCATCTGGATACAGCTGCGCAATATCGGCATTGGCGCAAAATAAAACCGTATGTATTTTGGAACATAACAACTCTCCTTTGAAAAAAGTAAAAATCTCCGGCGGCGGGAGGTGCAACTTTACAAATCTGAACATCGGAGCGGTTAATTATGTCACAAGTTCCAACCAGCCAAATTTTATAAAAAACGCTTTAGACAAGTTTTCGCCGCAGGAATTTTTAAGATTAATAAACAAGCATAAAATCGGCTTTGCGGAAAAGGCTAAGGGGCAACTGTTTACATCCGCGGCTTCGCAAAAAATAATTGATATGCTGATGTCCGAAGCCGCGAAAGCAAATACTTATTTTGATATAAATATAAAATCCGTAAACAAAAAAAACGAATTGTTTTATGTTGAGACAAACAAAGCCGTTTTTCTCTCAAGTTCTTTGGTAGTCGCGACAGGAGGATTATCTTATCCTAATATAGGGGCGACTGATTTAGGCTCTAAAATCGCCAAGCAGTTCGGCATAAAAATAATTCCTCATAAACCGGCTCTTGTTCCGTTAAACCTGGATAACGAAACAATGAAAGAAACCATAAAACTTAAGGGCATTTCCCTAGAAGCCGACGTCGAATGCAGCGGAAGACTATTTAACGACAACATTTTGTTCACGCATTTTGGTCTTTCTGGTCCGGCAATTTTACAGGCTTCCCTATATTGGCAGAAAGGCAGCAAAATAAAAATTAATCTGCTGCCGAAAATAGATTTGAACAAAGAGCTAAAAGAACTAAGAAACTCGTCAAAAGGCAAAAAAATAAGCAATATTCTCGCAAAATACATTCCGGGCAAACTTGCCGGCTATATTATCGGAAACAACGACTGCTTTATTACTGAAGCCTCCAATAAACTAATTGAAAGCATTGCAAACAAAGTAAACGGATGGGAAATAACTCCCGCGGGAACACAGGGTTTTAAGCTTGCGGAAGTGACCTCCGGGGGCATTGATATTGAAGAGATTAATGAAAATTTTGAAGCAAGAAAAGAACCTAAACTTTTTTTCATTGGAGAAGTTTTAGATGTAACTGGACAGCTTGGCGGCTACAATTTACAATGGGCATGGTCAAGCGGTTTTATTGCTGGAAAATATGTATAATATTTTAAGGGGAAACAACATGAAAAAAATCATGCTTATTTTAACGCTAATTTTCGCCGGGGCTGTTTTTTATTACGCAACGACAAATGGAGAACTCATCGATACGGATTATGAGCATGTCATTGAAGTTCTTGAGGAAGGCGAAACCGTAGTGGTTCCTCCAAAAGTTGATTTCACCAACGCTTTGCACAATGTCGACGTCTCCAATGCCGGCTTAGAATGCGAAGACAACGACGCGCTGTGCGTTGTTGAGCTAGCGGTAAAATGCACAATTAACCCAAAACTAAATTTTTGCGATAAAACCAAACTGCCTCGCTTCATTTTCATGGAAGACGAATATTTAGGACGACCAAAGAAAATAGATTACTCAATTATCAAAACTCATCCTATAGATATGCACACCGTGGAAATACAGACCAAAAGCACTTGCGACGGAACATGGTTCGGGCTGTGCAATGGAAATATAATATATGTGATAAGCGACGCAAAGGGCGAATGGGCGGTAAAAGAAATTTACTCTCTTGATACATACTAAATTTTATTGACGAAATCATTTTATTTGTTAAAATCGGCGGCGGTGTGTCGTTATATTGCTATGTGGGAAAATATGAATGTTGGATAAAAATGTTATAATCTGGGATTTAGATAATACTTTGTACAGGATTACTCCTGAATTTAGTCATAAATTAGATGAAACAATGGCGAGAGTAATTATAGAAAAACTTGGCTTGGATTTAGATTTTAAAACCGCATTAGAAAAAGTAAAAGAAGGTTTTGCAAAATACCGTGACGGCGGAGAGCTTTTCTATCGCGACCATCATGTCAGCATAGAAGATTTCTACAGGGCGTACCACGAGCATGTGCCTTATGAGGATATTGTTCCTTACGAAGG
Source organism: Lactobacillaceae bacterium (assembly GCA_031271345.1). GTDB lineage: Bacteria > Pseudomonadota > Alphaproteobacteria > RF32 > CAG-239 > JAQWBS01. Next base: position 16,833 of record JAISVX010000003.1, on the reverse strand, counting down.
TCTTTACGACATTTTGAAGAATCTTCCCGTTGAGCAGTACATATTTACATACAGCAGCCGCTCTTTGGCAGAAAAAATATTGAAAAAACTTGGGCTGTTTGAAATTTTTAACGGCAGATTTTACTCTGTCGAAGATTTTGGTCATTACAAGAAAAACGAAAGCTCCGACGTATATTATGATTTATGCAAAAAAATCAAGCATTTGCCTAAAGACTGCATTTTTGTCGACGACAGCTACTCAAACCTTGAATTTGCAAAAGAAGCCGGCATGACAACCGTAAGGCTGTTTTATAACACCAACTCTTCAAAAGACAAAACATATATTGACCACGCCTATAACGGCATTTTTGCTTTTCTTGAAGATTATATGCTAAAAAACAACATTAAGAAAGAACAAGCTTCTTAATTTTATTTACAGATATCGCCCTCATGCTTATAGTTTTCAGGGTTGTCCAATTTTGAATGTTCTGACAGCAGTTCTTTCTTGAAATGTTCGACAAGAGGAGATATATGCCCGACATATTCATTGCTTATATTTTCCGCCGCATTGTCGATTTGGTTCAGATTTTGAATCTCCGTTGGTCGGACATCCTTTGATATTTGCTCAACTGCTGCTTTCAATTTGGGAATGAAATAATCCAGCGCAAGCTTATTTATCTGCTGGTGCGTCTGCTCATGCCTCAAAACGACGTTATATTCACAGCTTTCGGGCTTCAGGTCTTTTGACACATAAATTACGGGGTCTTCATAACCGATAAAAATATCAACTTTCACAGGGATAACGCATATATTGTCTTCGCTTATTATTCTGCTTATTGTATCCACAGAGATTTCCCAATTAACGCCGACCGTTGCCAGACCTGCGGCAAAAAGTCCCTTCTCAACAATGCCATACCTCTTTCCGATACTGGTCAAGGCTCTGGTCGTGCTGCCATAATCATACGCAAGTTTGCCGTAAGATGTCGTAAAAACGACTTCTGGGCTAATTTCCATATTGCCGCAGACGACATCTGTATCAACCTCAGCCCCAGAAACTTCCTGAGACCAAGCGCGCGCCGACAGCGCCGAACAAACTAAAATAACTGTTAATATAAAAAAAACCTTTTTCATATTTATCACCTTGATGTATACTATATAGCAGTGTTGATTATGGATTGATAATAAGATGAAAAAGAAAATTTTTACAGTTATATTTTTAATCATTTCAATTTTGTGGATTTCTGGCGTAAATGCACAGCGTCCTGGCAGTTATCAAAGAAAAAAAGTCCAGCCCGATTTTTTTATCCCTAACTCCGCGCGCGATAAGCCGGAGCAGCTGCCAGATTTTTACATGCTCGACCAGCCAGAGAAGACAAATCCTGTGAAACCTGACGTCATTAAACAAGTTGTTGTTCAAGAAATTGAGCCGGAGGTAGAAGTTTTAGATGAAAATGATAATGAAGAAACTGTCGAAGAAAATTCTTTAGCCGCAAATAGCTATATCCACCTGCTTGAAGAATATGACCTAAGGGAGCTTCCTTTATATAAGCAAAAGTACGATGAATATACCGACGACTTGAAAATCATCGGTGAAACGAAAACTATACCCGAAAACAACAACTTAACCGCAGATTTAGCCGCCATGGATTCAAATTTGAAGATTGTCGTTGATGACGATTTTGGAATAAAATAAAAAAACCACCACTTTTTATTTGACATTTTTTTATTTTCCTGCAAAATTGTTGCAGATTAAGGAGATTTTTAATGAATTTATCAAACTCAGCTTTAGTACGCAAATTTGACCGCCGCGGTATCGGACTGCGACGATAACTTGTGCTTAAATAAGTTTCGTCGTAGGGGTGTAGAATAAAACCCCTATTTTTTTTTGCAAATTTCACTGGAGTTGGTTTTAATGAAAGAATTAAAAATAAAAAAGTTAAATATAAATGATTTAGACAGCATGGTTGTCCTTCAAAAGAAAATTAACGACAACCTTGCCGAAGATGAAAAGCACTTTATTCTGCCCAAATCAAGACAAGAGTTTTACAAAGCGCTGAAAAATGACAACTACTTTATAGCCGGGGTTTTTGATGGCGAGAAGCTTGTCGCGCAGTCAACATTGGGACTTCCCAAAGATAATGAAAAAAGAGATTTAAGCGAGTTTGCAGGTGATTACAGCAACTCGGAAATAGCCATATATAAAACCATAATCGTTGACCCTGAGTATAGAAAACACGGCTTGATGAAACACATGCTGGAATATTTTGAGACCCTTGACGAAGTTAAGGAAAGAAAGCTGGCGATTATACAAATTGCAGCCGATAATCCCGCAAGCTGGATAAACGCAATGAAGCACGGAATGGAAATTACGAAAGTCAGCGAAGACCCGGACGACAGCGCGCAAGTTTTATATCTGCAGAAAAGCATTGATGGAACGCCGGTAAAAAATATAGATTACAACAACGGATATAAACTTTCTCTCGGCAGCGATATTCATAAAAACGCTCCCGTCCTGTTTAATAAAATGTGCAAACTGTCTGAAACAATGGTGGGCGGAAAATGGGATAAAGAAAGTAAATCTATTGTCTGGTACGAAAAACAAGAAGAAAACATCATGCCGGTAAAAGATAAATTTTTAATTTTTGTTAAAGGAGCGGCAAGTGCGGTACATTCTTAATCTTCCAGAAACTATTGAAGGAAAAGTTGGAAACGCAGCGCGGCGAAACCATAGTTTTGATAACCAGCTTTTTTCCGTAATTGAGAGCAGCAGAAATTTTTTGCGAAAATATTTATTTTGGGTTGATGGAACAAAAAGCATAAAAGACGTTCAAGAATCAACAAAAATGTTTATGGAAATCTGGGATAAAGCAGAAAACTACGCGTATATAATTACAGATAAGAAAAATAATGCTGTGGGAGTGATTGACTTTCATAATATAGATTATAAGAACCACAGCGGAGAATTCGGCTACTGGCTTGCCGAAAATGCGAATAGAAAAGGCTACGTCAGCGAGATGATACAAATTCTTGAGAAAATGCTGTTTGAAAAAGGCATGGTCAGACTAGTTATAAAATGCGACGAAGAAAACACAGCGTCTAATAATGTCGCAAAAAGAAACGGTTATAATTTTGAAGGAACCGCCGTTAAAGATACATTCGCGTACGGAAAATATAGAAATTCAAATATATACGCAAAAACCAAATAACAAAAAAGCCCGCTCACATACGCGGGCTTTTTCATTTCTTGACAAAAATTACTTTGCTTTTTTTGCCGCAGGCTTTTTCGCCGCAGTTTTTTTAACAGCCGGTTTCTTGGCTGAAGCTTTTTTTGTTACCGGCTTCTTTGCGACTGGTTTCTTTACAGCGGCTTTTTTCTCAGCCTTAGGAGCTTTTTCCGCTTTAACTTTAGCAGTGGCTTTGGCTGTTTTAACAGTTTTTACTGTGGTTTTCTTTACAGCCTTTGCTTTAGCTGGAGCTTTAACTGTTTTTTTAGCTTTTGGCTCCGCTTTTTTCACGGCAGCTTTTTTGGCTGGAGCTTTTTTAACAGCTGCTTTCTTAACTTTTGATTCAGCCTTTTTAGCAACTGCTTTTTTAGCCGCAGGTTTATCCGCGGTTTTTTTCGCTTCTTTCTTTACGGCCTCCGCTTTTGCTTTAGTCTTTGCTTTTGCCGGTTTCTTTTTAGCGGGAGTTTTCTTTACAGCGTTTTTTTTCGCTGGCGCCTTCTCTGCTTTAGCTTTTTTTGCAACAACCTTTTTAACGGCTTTCTTTGCGGTCTTTTTGGTTTTTTTCTTCTTAGGCTTAGGCTCATTATATGCACGGGAAATTTTAAGAGCATTTTCCAAATCTTTCTCGCTGCACAAACCAACTGCCACTGGGTTTTTCGGACGCAGATTTGCAGCGTCCTTATATTCGCCGTTTCTAATTTTATCAATGGTCGATTTTGTCGTGCCGATAAGCTTGCAAATCTGGCTGTCAATAATCTCAGGATAGTTTTTAAGAACCCACAAAATCGCCGCCGGTTTATCAGCTCTCTGCGATGGGGAAAGAACTTTTTTAGTTTTTAAGTTTCTGGCTTTAACATTTCTTTCCATCTCCGAAGCCTGCAAAAGCTCTCTTGGATTAGCTTCGCATCTTCTAATTTCTTCCCATGTTAACTGACCTGTTGTAATAGGGTTCATACCTACGATATTATACGCAATATCACCATCCGCAATTGCCTGCACTTCAAGCTCGTGCAGTTCGCAGAAAAAAGCTATTTGTCTGAATGTTAAAGTTGTGTTTTCAACCAACCATACGGCAGTAGCTTTAGGCATCAATGGAGCTGTCATGTTAAAATCCTTTCATAGCTATATTTATGCCGTTTAGAATAGAGAATATTCTAAGATTATACAAGTGTTTTTTATCTAATTTTAATTAAACAGAAAAAAAGCCGCTCCAAAAAGAGCAGCTTTTTTATTTTAGATATCTTTGTTCTTTTTTGCCAGAACCTTTTTAACCCTGTCCGCAGCAGTATCGTCTGTAGCAAGCTCTTCAAAAATAGCGGATGTCGAAACAGGTATAGGCGTTGTCGGAGTAACTTGAACATAGCCAATATCCGGCTTTATTTTCATGTGCTTTTTAATAAATATAATCAAAGCCAAAGTTATCGCTGACAAGCTGATGCAAAAACTGACGTTTCCTATATGCTCCATAAAAAATGACACGACGACCGGTCCAGCGATTAACCCGCTGCCCTGCAGCAGAATTAGTCTTCCGCTTGCCTGCACTCTTTCTTTATCTTCAACCAAGTCATTGATGTGAGAAACGCAGACAGGATAAATTACAAACAGGCTTGCGCCAAGTATGAACGCGCTCGCGCCCAAATACCAGCCGCCTTTTGTTATGACAAAATATATTATAGGAGACAATACGCATAGTACTATGCTGGAAGCTAAGATTACGTAGCGCCTATCCATTTTATCAGAAATTCTGCCGACTGGAATTTGCGCGACCATGCCTCCCAGCACGCCAAAAAACATAAACATGGATGTTTCCGCCATACTCAAACCCATTTTTTTACAAAAGATCGTACCCAAAACATAAAACGAGCCGACCAAAAAACCGCTCACAAAGCAGGCAACCACGCCAACCGGCGTTTTTTTATAAAGCTTTGATAAAGGCATGCTTTCATGAACAGAAATCTCCGGCGTTGGCAAAGCGGTTAAAGAAATTGGCACAAGCGCAATCGAAAACAAAACAGAGATTATGATATAAAACGTTACTTCGCCTTTGTCAGGAATGTTCAGCATTACCTGAGCCAGAGACGAACCGAGGTATGTCGTTACCATATATAAAGACATGACAACTCCGCGGTTTCTGTTGTTTGCCCTGGTATTCAGCCAGCTTTCCAAACATAATGTCGCGGCGCCGATACAATAACCTTCCGCAAGCCTCATTACCCCCCAGAAAAATATGCTGGAGTTGAAAAAGTGCAGTATTGATAAAGCGGAAAATATTGAAACATAAGCGGTAAACGCTCTGATATGCCCAACTTTATTGATTATTCTATATGCTTTTAACGATGCTAAAACATATCCCAGATAATACAATGACAAAACCAAACCCGCTTTAGATGTCGGAACACCCATAGCCTCTAATCTTAATGACGACACCGATGTCATCAAAGCGTACGCACAGCAGGTTAAACCTGTTCCGATAAAAAATGCCGAAAGAGGAGAAACAATAGCTCTCACCGCGTTAAACTTACTTTTTAAAACGTCCATACCAAATCCTGAAATTTATTGCTGTTAATATATGGCGTAATTAATAATATAATATTATAAAAAAACAACCCCATATTTTTATTTTTTTTCATAAACTTTTGCTTAACTTTTTGAAGATCAATAGTGCGGCGGCGGAGTTTCTTCTCCCAAAGGCTTAACTCCTTCCGAAGATAAGCTGTCGACAATCTTTTTATATTGATTTATCAAGCTGTTAATGATTTTTCCCTGCTCGATTACAACAGAGTTTAGCTCCTCTATCGTTTTTTCACAATTAGCCAAAGACACTTCTATATTTATTAATCGCTCTTCATTTTCAGTCATAATTTTTCTCCTTACAGCCTTTATATTACAAAATATGCACTTGATACAATCAAAATAAATGATATAAGAGGCATAATTGATAATAAAGGCTTGAAAATGATAGATATTAACAACATAACCGTTAGGATTGGAACAAAAATATTAATCCAAAACTCCTCCGCCCATATTTCCGATGGGCAGAAAGTCGGCGTTATCGGTCCCAACGGCTCTGGAAAATCTACATTATTCAAAGTTATAAAAAATGAGATGGAAACCGAAGCAGGCTCTGTTTATATTCCGCCCGCAAGCAGAATTTCTTTTGTCGAGCAGGAATTCGATAATTTTGAAACATCATTAATGGATTTTGTTTTAAACAAAGATATTGAGCGAAAAGAACTTTTGCAAAAACTTAAAACCGCCTCAGAATTTGAGCTGGCGGAAATTCATGAAAGGCTCAACGCTATTGAAGCGGCTTCTGCGGAAGCCCGTGCGGCAAGTATTTTAAACGGGCTTGGGTTCGGCAACTCCGATTTGAACAAGCCGATAAAAGAGTTTTCCGGCGGCTGGCAGATGAGAATGGCTTTGGCGGCGGCATTATTTCAGCCGTCAGAAATTTTGCTTCTCGACGAGCCTACAAACCATTTGGATTTAGAGGCAAGTATCTGGCTTGAGAGTCATCTGCAAAAATACCGCGGAACACTCCTGCTCATAAGCCATGACAAACATATCTTAAATTCAATATGCAATTATATCCTGCATTTGGATAACACCAGGCTTGTAAGCTATACCGGCAACTATGACATATTCAAAAGAACCCGCGATATGCAGAAAGTTCTTTTGGAAAAGCAAGCGATAAAGCAGGAAAAGAAAAGACAGCATTTGCAGTCTTTTGTCGACAGATTCAGATATAAAGCGACAAAAGCTAAACAGGCGCAAAGCCGTATCAAAATGCTGGAAAAGATGGAAGACATTGCGCTTATTGAGGACAACCCCGCGATCAGGTTCGATTTTCCCGAGCCGCTTGAACTGGCTCCGCCATTGGTTACCATTGAAAACGGCGCGGTCGGCTATGGTGAAAAAATTGTTCTCAGAAACTTAAATTTCAGCATTGCCGAAGACGATAGAATTGCATTGCTCGGCGCAAACGGCAACGGCAAATCAACCCTTGCCAAACTAATTTCTCACAGGCTTAAGCTGATGGAAGGAAAAATCCACCGAAACAATAAGCTTGAGGTCGGATATTTTGCGCAGCACCAAGCCGAAGAGCTTCCGCTTGACCAAACCCCGACCGAGTTTATGGCAAGATTGATGAATGAGCGCTTGGAAGTTAAAGTTAGAACCCATCTCGCAAGATTTGGACTGGAAAAAGACAAAGCGCTGACCACTATTAAAAATCTTTCAGGCGGCGAAAAAGCCAAGCTTTTGTTTGCGGCAATGAGCTATAATTCTCCCGCTCTTTTAATTCTGGACGAGCCGAACAACCATCTGGATATGGATGCCAGAGACGCATTAATTACCGCTCTTAACGAATATAAAGGCGCAATAATTCTTATTACTCACGATTTATATTTAATCGAGCTGATAGCGGATAATTTATGGCTGGTTAAAGACAGCAAATGCAAACCTTATGATGGCGATTTAGACGATTACAGGAATATGCTTCTAAGTACTGACTCCGATAAAAAACAAACCGCAAAAAAAGAAAAAACTGAAAAAAAGAAAGTAGATTTTCAGGAAATAAAATTAATCAACTCGCAGATTAAGCGCCTGGAAAGAGAACTTGAAAAGCTTAATATAAAAAAAGCGGAAGTCGAAAATAAATTTGCCGAGGTCAAAGATACAAACGAAATAGTGTCGCTGCAAAAAGACTTGGCTCAAATATTAAACCATATAGATGAAACCGAGCAGGCTTGGTTTGACCTTAACGAAAAGCTGTAAAGGGGATAGTTTTGATAGAGATTTACATAGACGGCGACGCCTGCCCTGTTAAAAGTGAAATTATAAAGGTTGCAGAAAGGCATAACCTAAAAATAAATGTCGCAAGCAACGGCTGGCTTCGTTTTGGAGAAACCTCGGTTGAGATAAATCAGGTCATGCTTCCAAAAACTCCCGACGCCGCGGATAACTGGATAGCGGAAAACATCAAAAAAAACGACATTGCCGTAACCAACGATATACCACTGGCTTCCCGCTGTCTGAATGCTGGCGCCATCGCGCTTCGCCCAAACGGCAGCGAGTTTACTTCGGACAATATCGGAACATCTTTAGGCATGAGAGATTTTAACAGCTTTCTCAGAGAAATCGGCGAAAAAGGCGGCGTTAATCCGCCGTTTTCTCAAAAAGACAGGTCAAACTTCTTAAACAGCTTTGAAAACATAATCCAAAAAGCGCTTAGAAAACCTTCTTAAATCTACTCAACCGTTACCGACTTCGCAAGATTTCGCGGCTGGTCAATTTCTCTTCCCAGATTATCTGAAATATAATATGCCATCAATTGCAGCGGAATATTTGCCAATATCGGCGAAAGCTCTTCCGATATTTCCGGGATTTTTATTATTTCATCAAAAAGAACATTTAGATATTCGTCATTCGAAGAAGTTACCGCAATGAGCTTTGCTTTTCTGGCTTTTGCCTCTTCGCAGTTGGAAATAATCTTGTCATAAGTTGAAGAATTTGGCATTAAAACAGACATCACGACCACGTTTTCATCCAACAATGCAATCGGTCCGTGTTTCAGCTCTCCCGCCGGATAACCGTTTGCGTTGATATAGCTGATTTCTTTCAGCTTCAAAGCCCCTTCCATTGCTGTAGCGACATTGGCGCCGCGCGCAATGTAGAAGAAATCTTTAATCTTATAATATTTGTCCGCTATTTCCTTAATCGACTTTGAGCCGCTTAAAATCTGCTCCAATTTTGCGGGAATTTCCAAGAGTTCTTGTTTAAACTTACGCAAATCAATATTATCAACTGTCTTTTTCGCTTCCGCAAGCTTAAGAGCAAACAGATATAAAGAAACCAGCTGGGCGGTATAAGATTTTGTCGCCGCGACACTTACTTCTATGCCAGCGCGCAAAGGAAGCAGACTGTCGGCATAGCGGACAATGCTCGAATCTTCCCTGTTAGTCACAACCATAATATGCGAATTTTTATCTTTTGCCTGCTTAATCGCGGTTATTGTATCCGCAGTTTCGCCGCTTTGCGAAATGCCGATAACCAAAGTTTCGGCATCGGTTATATTTTTGCGGTAAATATATTCGCTGGCAGCTTCTATGCTTACGGGAATACCCGCGAAAGCTTCAATAATATTTTTTGCGACCATCGCGGCATGAAGCGATGTGCCGCAGGCGATGATTTCTATTCTTTTTGTTTTTGATAAAATCTCTTCTACTTTAACGCCCGCCAAATTAATCGGCAAGTTAGTTCCCGTCAATCTCTCAGCCAAAGTATTGCGGATTATATCAGACTGTTCGCTAATCTCTTTCAGCATAAAATGTTTGTATCCGCGCTTGCTGATTGCCTCGGCTTCAAAAGCAATTGTCTCGACTTTTTTATTAACGACATTTCCCGCAAAATCTTTAACTTTGATATTATCTTTTGTTACCGTTGCAATGTCGCCATCGTCAAGATAAATGATTTTGCTGACTTTGCCGATAATCGCAGGAATATCGCTGGCGATAAAGTTTTCGTTTTCACCCAAGCCGACGATAAGAGGCGCATTTTTACGAACCGCAATAATTTTATCCGGCTCGTTTTCAGACATAATGCAAAATGCAAACGCACCCTTTAGACCGTTTACAGCTTTGATAACACCTTCTTCCAAAGACACTGAAGACTTGTAGCAATAATCTATATAATTTGCCGCTGCTTCCGTATCTGTCTGAGAAAAAAAGTTATAGCCTTTTTCCGTTAGCTCTGATTTCAGCTCTTTGAAGTTTTCAATAATACCGTTGTGAACCAAAACAACGCTGCCATCGTTAGATTTGTGAGGATGGGCGTTGTCAAGCGTCGCGGCGCCGTGCGTTGCCCAGCGGATGTGACCAATGCCTTTTGTATATTCGTCAAAAGACGAACTGCTTAAAACGTTGCAAAGGTTGCTTAGTTTTCCCTCTGCCCTATATACGTTGATTTTACTGTCATTATTCATTGCGATGCCGGCTGAATCATAACCTCTGTATTCAAGATTTTTCAGCCCGTCAATTAAAACACTTACAGCCGTATTACTGCCAATGTATCCAACAATACCACACATGCGCTTACCCCATTAAAAAATTTTTCTCATATTTTTCTGTTTTAATCGGTAAAGCATATAAATTGCAAATCAAAAAAAATTATGCTTTGTTACGAAGTGACAAAAAATATTGCTGATTCCTAAATAATTATTTGCTACCAAAAGTAATCACGAAGTAAAAATTCGAGTAAAATCATTCAAGTCATCAACTCAAGGAGCCCAATACAGTACCAAAAAAGATAGCAACTCCCCATTTCTGCAGTTCGACCCCAAATGTAAAAATGATTTTGTTGTTATAGTAAGGGTTTCAGAAGAAAATGGAGCTGAAGAATTCTTTATTCTCCCCACAAATGTAGTTAATGAAGCAATACAAGATAGCTATGACAATTGGATGTCAGAAAAAAGAAAAGATGGCATCGAAAGAAAAGCCACCTCATTCCGAAAACTGAAATTTAAGGGAAAAAAGAACAACCATGCAGAAAAATGGAGGAAATACAAAGATAACTGGGCTATTCTCGAAAAATAGCCCAGCCTGTTTCTCATATACTTCCAGATGCAAACACTACCCAAACAAAAAACCATTGCATTGCACAATAATTTATTCTGCCGCACTAGTCTCTTCTTCTAACTCTGTCAAATATGGTTTCATTTTTTCTTTATGAGATTTTGTTATTTTTTCTGGCGCTATCATACGATACAATGAGATCATACTCTCTTTTTTATCGCTTTTGGGAGCTTCACTTAGTATAAATACCATCAATTTTTGTATATTTTCTTTATCTCCATACTGTGCTATATTCTCCAATATATCTCTATTATCCGAATAATCAGATATTGTTTCACATATTTTTGACAATGCCAATGTGCGCATATTATCCGTCAGTCTTATCACGGTATCTTTATTTGCATTTTCCAGTGCTTCAATAATTGTAGCTGTTGTTGATATTTTCTTTCTATTGTCCAATATAAATTCCAACAGCTCATTCAATCTATCTATTTCAGATCTATCATCGATATTACCTATCCCTTGAACAATAAGCTTAATTTCTTTAGCCAATTCATCATCGCTGACAACATTTGTCTTATCCTTCAGCCAAATCAAAGTAGTAAATCGTTTCATCCAATAGACATAGCTTTCTGTAAATATTCCCTGCCCAAAAATAAGCTTTTTTAATGCTGCTGTATTTATTTTATCGAATCCAGATATTGACTCTTGCAAAGCAGACATTACATTAGCTCTCATATTAGGATATACAGCGATCAACTTTTCAAAATAAACGATAGTGTCAATATTATTGTTTGTTGCTTTATATAAATATGCTAAGAAATTTATTACCATTATTTTCCTATCATCAGATGTCAAATTGTCGGCTATTAGCGAGCCCGTCCTATACTGGTAATGATTTATATTCACTCTTATTTCTTGAAATATACCATTTACATAAGTCTGCAAGGCTGTCTGATTTGATTTTGAGTTCATAGTCTTTAAGACAGGAATAACTTTCTCTATACCAGCTAAGACGACCTCGCCATTATTGGCAGTATAAGCAGGATATAATTGATTTATTTTTTCAAAAAATTTATTGAAATTCCCTTCTGATAAATCATGTTGAGTTGCAATATAGGTAAAATCTTCCATATAATCACTATCGTCTTTTCCTAAATGAGTAATGATTTCGTTAATAACAGCATCAGATATAAAATATTTTAACCCTGATAACTTTATTGACGATATGGTTGTATTTGCTAATCTATACCAGTTAGCAAATAATTCTTTGTAATCTGCAAATATAGATTTATCTTTTATTCCAACAATAAGTTTTTCAAATAGTGATATATCGTAATCACTAGGCTCTTCTTCCTCATTATTCAAAATATTTTTATTTAAGTATGAACTTAACAGCCCCTCAATAAAATACTTTTTGTTTTGATTATTTAGTTCATTAAGATAAGATACTAATAAGGTCAAATATTCATTTTTAGAGTCTCCTATATTTCCAATAAACTCAGCAATATTTCCCTTCAATTCTCTTTCTATTCTTGAGTTCATAGCGTTAATTATCGGCTTAATGGAATTTACGAGCAGGATGGCCTTAAACAGGTTAGGAACACCAGTTTGCCAAGTTTTGCGAAGCAAATTCTTCTTTAACTCTTCAATAATGTAATTTATTAGAAGATTAGAGTTGTGCTCATTTTCTTCAATAAATTCAGACAATTTGTCCTTTTTTAAGTCTTTTACTGCAGAGCGAACATCAACTGGAAGATTGCTGAAAACAGAACTATTTGAAATAACCTTTTCCAATAATCCATCATCACCGATAAATCGAAAAGCATGGGTCTTTTGCAAAAACTTATTAAGCATTTTCAAATCATGCGATTTTTTCTCATATAATTTCTCTTTATCTTCAAAACGCTCTGCATTTAATAATCGGCTATCATTTAATATCAACTTGTAATAATCTGGCCATTCTTCACGGATAATCAGCAACTTACAAACAATGTCATGAATTTTCTTCAATTCACTTTTTGTCAGGTTATTCTCAATAATATCCAATTCTGTGCATACATTATTGAAGAATTGAATGATACGTCGCGGATTGGTGGCAAATTCATTGGCAATAATATTCACAGCATCTGCCGAAAAGTCTAATTTATATTTTTTATTTATTTTATCCGCAAAATCAAATAATTCTATCTCTTCCAACGGTTTGATACGAATTTCAACATTGAATACCTTTCTTAAAAACTCCTCAGCGGCCGTATGTGAGCAGTCGAAGCTAGAAATCAAATGCTTACATAGAGATTTATCATCTGTGGGGATAACAAATACTAGGTTCTTATTTTTCAACAGAAAACTTTTGAGATTGCTTAAAAGCTCATAGGTGGTTTTAGAATCACACCTATCAATGTTATCTATCACTATTACCAATTTATCGATATTTGTTTCTCTCTCATCCCTTGTAATCCAATGCAAGACCACTTCTAAAGCATTTTTCTTATTCAAGGCATAATCTATCATTTCATTGAAGCATTCCTCAAATTGTTCAGCCGCAAACATCAAAGGGGTTTGCGATGAAACTTTTAAGTTGTCCAACCAACTCGCAAAAAGGTTAAAAATAAGTGTTATTCCAGCAGTTGCACCAAATAAACTTGTTATATAATTTGGAACAACAAATCCAAATAATGGAAAAAAGGAGACAACAAAAGCGATAAAAAGCAACGTTGTCAAAGTCCACCTAAACCTTATTTTGTTAAGGCTTGTCTTTACTTCAACTTCTTCCGATTTGTTAGAATAAAATCGCTCCATAAGTGGTGCACGATTGAAACCCAATGATTGTTGTACCTGCAAAAGAAACATCCGCCTAAAACTATCTTTGACGTATTTCCAGGCATCATAAGTAATGAACTTTATTTTCTTGCCCTTATTTTGCTTTATCAAAGACTCAGCAGTTCTTATAATTGAAGATTTTCCGCTACCCCATTCTCCAAATAACCCAATAACGAAAGCCTCATTATTTGGCGATTCTTCCAAAATAGCATTTTTAAGTGCCACTGCATAAGATTTGCCATTAAGTAAATCAACATTTTTTTCTGTTAAATCAATTTCAACATCTTTTACAAAAGCCATTTTTATCGTCCCTTATCGTGCTACAAACCAGTTTAAGAAAGTCTAAGCAACTTTTGATGGAAAATCAATCAAAATAAAACATCCGCCATCACCTGCCTCCAATGTGACTATGTAAACTTTTAACTCACCCTGCTTCCTATATGCTTCCGGATTCCGCCCCACCACCTCAAACAAAAAACCCGCCGAATAAAATTCAACGGGTTTTCAATCATTTATTGGTTGCGGGGGCAGGATTTGAACCTACGACCTTCAGGTTATGAGCCTGACGAGCTACCGGGCTGCTCCACCCCGCGATAATTGCGTTTCGACCTCGTTTTACGCTCTTTTCAAAGCATTGTCAATACTTTTTTTATTTTAATATAAAAAGCATAAAAGGACTTATACAAATTAGGAAAAACAACCCGCAGCATAAGCCCTTTTACTTTTAAACTTCAGCGAAATGTTTTTTGTAAACTACCTCCACATCTTTATCTCCGCGACCGGACAAGTTAACCAAAATAACCTTAGCTTTATCCAATCTTTTTGCTAAATTAACTGCGGCAAAAACCGCATGCGAACTTTCTAACGCGGGGATTATTCCCTCATATTTTGACAACATGCCAAACGCTTTTAACGCTTCTTCATCTGTTATACTGACAGAGGATATTCTGCCTTTTTCTTTCAAATATGAAATCTCCGGACTTACGCCAGGATAATCCAAACCGGGCGAAATGCTGTAAGTTTTTGCGACCTTGCCATCTTCATCCTTCAAAAGCAGGCACTTAAAACCATGAATAATCCCCTCTTTGCCAAGCTCTAAAGTCGAGCAGTGTTCTTTTGTTTCAAGCCCTTTTCCGCCGGCTTCCGCCGCGATAATATTTACATCTTCGTCAAGAAACGCGCCAAACAGCCCAATTGCGTTTGAACCGCCCCCGACACAAGCGACAACATAATCAGGCAGTCTGCCTTCTTTCTTCAAAATCTGCCGTTTTGCTTCCCTGCCAATTACGGATTGAAAATATTTTACAATTTCAGGATATGGGTGCGGACCAACAGCCGAACCTAATAAATAAAACGTATCGTCCAAATTGTTTGTCAAATCTTCAAACGCAGCATCAACTGCATCGGACAAAGTTTGCGAACCGCTTTTTACAGAAACAACTTCCGCACCCAAAAGCTTCATCCGAAAAACGTTCATTTCCTGCCTTTTTATATCTTCTTCACCCATATAAATAACGCATGAAAGCCCAAACAGCGCACAGACAGTAGCTGTCGCAACTCCGTGCTGCCCCGCTCCCGTTTCGGCGATTATTCTTTTTTTACCCATATATTTTGCAAACAATATCTGCCCAATGGCGTTGTTGAGTTTATGCGCGCCTGTGTGACACATATCTTCTCTTTTTAGATATATCTTTGCCCCGCCGATTTTATTGGTTAATCTCTCCGCAAAATACAACGGTGTTTGCCTTCCGATATATTCTTTGTGATAACGTTTTAGTTCATTTATAAATTTTCTATCTTTTTTGAGCCTGTTAAAAGTCTGCTCGATTTCATTAAGATATGACGTGAACCTGTCATCTAAAAAAGCCCCGCCAAAACTTCCATAAACTCCGTCTTTTATTTCTTTATTGTTCATTTTAATCTCCTTAAAAATAAAAAGCACCCCAAACAATAAGGAGCATAGAGATATAAAATAAAAAAATCGCCTGCCCCTCTTGGAGCGCGCGACCTATATAAAAAATAGAAACACATTGCGGCTCCTCTTACGAGAAGCTCCACCATAAATTTACTATATTTATATTTCCATTCATATTCATCATAACAAAAACATTATAGCTTTATAAAGGAATCAAAGTCAATCAATAATTTTTCGAAAACCATGCGGCAAACTTTTGCAGACTGCCGATTTTATCAATCATATCATAATACTTCCTTAGGTCTTCTTCGCTAAATTCGCACAATGTTTTGCCAAACTCCCTCACATAAATAACTTTCCACAACTCAGACCATGCAAACGGAGAGTCAATATTTTTCGCTTCATGAGCAAAATCATATTCTATCAAACCTCTTTCAAACTGATGAACCGTGCCTTTTTCATCAACAAAAGTCGTAATGCTGGCAAATTTAAGAGTTCTGTTTTCTTCCCCGTCAAGAAGCTTTAGAAAACCCTTTATTCCGATTGTTTCCAAAACATATCTTGTATAAACGCCCGGAAATTTGTTTAGCACCTCAATTTCCATGCCTCCATCTTCCACAACCACGGGAGATTTTAGAATATTATAAGCCTGTTCGGCTTTATATTTTGAAATCTCATAAGCAGAATCAGCCTGCGGCTCAACGATGTTTAAAGGTTTCATTATGAGGTTAACATTTTTAGCACCGTTAAGCTCAAGATTTCTTTTCAGAGTTTCAAATTTGCCTTTGTTTGACGTTACAAAATATAAATCCATACACTGTTTATCCAAATTTTTGATATTTCTTCTGAAGATAAAATATCACTAATATAGAAAAAATCAAAGCCCCTTTTGGAGCTTTTGGATTTTATGAAAGTACGCTTATATTTCCTGCTACTTCACGACCTCTGTCATTATGTATATCGTAACTGACAAGCTGTCCTTCATCTAATCTATCCAGACCCGCTTTTTGAATTGCCGATATATGTACAAAAACATCTTTATCGCTGCTTCTTTCTTCTGGTATAATAAAGCCATATCCTTTTTTATTATTAAACCATTTAACTGTACCCTTATTCATTTTTTCCTCTCAACTCGAAATAGTTACCATCCGCAATATTCACAACTTATAATACATATTAGATATTTTCAAATATATAAATTTCAAGAGTTTTTTTTAGATTTTTTGTAAGTTATGTAAAAAAAACACTGTTGATAAGATCAACAGTGTTTTCGCCTGGAATAGGAACTTTTATTACAGTGGTTAAATGATCTGGCAACGAC
>JAISVX010000002.1 GCA_031271345.1 Lactobacillaceae bacterium | reverse complement strand
TTTCCGGTCGATCCGTCAATCGAAATTACATCGCCCTCGGTATAGCGTTTTCCGCCAACTTCAAAGTATTTCGCGTCTTCGTTAATTTTGAGTTCGCCACAACCCGCCACACAGCAAGTTCCCATACCGCGCGCAACAACAGCCGCGTGTGATGTCATACCACCGCGAGCTGTTAAAATACCTTGGCAAACAACCATACCTTCGATATCGTCCGGGCAGGTTTCAAGTCTGACCAAAATCATTTTTTCTTTCGGGTTTGCGTTTTTAAGTTCTACCGCGCGTGATGCAGTAAAGACAACTTTACCGCACGCAGCACCGGGTGATGCCGCCAACCCTTCCGCAATATGTTTTGCGGATTTCAAATCTGCGGGAACAAAGGTCGGGTGCAGAAGCGCGTCAAGAGAACGCGGGTCGATTTTAAGAAGCGCGTCTTTGTCTGACAAAACTTTTTCCTCAACCATATCAACGGCAATTTTAAGCGCGGCAAACGCAGTCCTTTTACCGTTACGAGTTTGCAGGAAGTAAAGTTTTCCGTTCTCAATCGTGAATTCCATATCCTGCATATCTTTATAGTGCTGTTCCAGTTTCAGACGGTAGCCGTTTAATTCTTTATATAAAGAAGGCATAACATCTTCAAGACTGTCTTTACGACCGCCGACATGCGCCATAGGAAGCGGAGTTCTGATACCGGCAACCACGTCTTCGCCCTGAGCGTTAGTTAAATATTCGCCGTAAAACATGTTTTCGCCTGTTGACGGGTCGCGAGAGAAACATACGCCTGTCGCACAGTCGTCGCCGGCATTTCCAAACACCATTGCCTGTACGTTTACCGCTGTACCCCAGTCGCCCGGAATGTTGTTTAATTTACGGTAAGTAACGGCTTTTTTAACCATCCAAGAGTTAAATACGGCGCCAATACCGCCCATTAACTGCTCCCATGGGTCTTGTGGGAAAACCTTGCCGATTTTTGCGCTGATAGCTTTGTATTCTTCAACAAGAGTCTTAAGGTCTGCGGCTGTTAATTCTGTATCAACTTTGTAGCCTTTTTTCTCTTTCATAGCTTCTAAAGCATGTTCATAAAGGTCGATGTCCGCTTCCAAAACCACGTCGGAATACATCATAATGAAACGACGATAAGAGTCATAAGCAAATCTTTCGTCGCCGGCAGCTTTTGCCAGAGCTTTAACTGTTTGATCGTTAAGACCCAAGTTAAGAACTGTGTTCATCATGCCAGGCATTGAAACTCTTGCGCCGGAACGAACTGAGAAAAGAAGCGGGTCATTTGCGTCAGCAAATTTTTTGCCCATAATTTTCTCCGCATGCGCAACGCCGTCTTTAACTTGTTTTTCTAAATCTGAAGGATATTTTTTGCCGTTTGCATAGTAGTATGTACAAACTTCTGTAGTTACAGTAAATCCTGGAGGAACCGGTAGACCAACTCTGTTCATTTCTGCCAAGTTAGCACCTTTGCCGCCAAGAAGATTTTTCATGCTGGCATCGCCTTCCGCATGACCATTGCCAAATGTATATACCCATTTACTCATGGTTGTCTTAGCTCCTATTATAATATTAAGGTTGTCACCACAAAAAAAGTTTCCCGCCTTGTGGTGGGTTAAAAATTAAACTCGGTGAAAGACTATACCAGTTAAAATTTTTCTTCAAGAAAAATTTAAGCAATTGTCTTAATATCTTTAAGTTATCCAGAAGTCTAAAATTTAAAAAAGAAAAGGTGAGAGTCGCTAGACTCCCACCTTAATTCTTCTGTGTTAAATTTACCTATTTGCGACCGATCTTGACGGCCAGAGTTACACCAGCTCTGAAAGAGCTGTAGTTAATCGTCTCAAGCGGTTTCCGCTCTAAGTTGAACGCGGTATACGACACTTCTGCCATAAGACTTACGCGACGACCGAAATCGTAACCAATCTGAGCCTTTGCAATCGGACCCCACGCCGAACCACCGTAAGTGTGGTTGAAGCCTTTGTTCTCGCCTGTCGGAATTTGCGCACTGTAGCTGACATGATGGAAACTTGCTCCGCCGCCGACATTAAACACAAAGTGTGATTTCGGGGCGATCCATGTTACCAAATCGAGCATCAATGTAGCGTCGCCGCTAAAAGCAAACTTTTTATTTCCGTCGATGGAAATTTGCGTTCCACCGAAATTGGCGCCGAGAATAAATCCTCGGGTCCAAGGAGCTTTCGGAATGCGAAGCTGATAGAACATACCAGCCTTGAGATCCATACCGTCTTTCACCCAACTGCCGGAAAGGTTAAAACCTATGCCGGTGAGCCTCCAGAAATCCAGAGAACCCTTGCCGTCTGACTTTACTTCCACGCTCTCCTGAGTGAAAACACCCAAGGTTCTGATAGCCTCCTGAAGCTCGCTGTCCATTTTAGGACGCGGTTTCGTCGGATGCTGCGCGAAAGCGGAAGCCGACACCAGTGAAAAAACTGCGATTGCGATAACTGTAATTATGATATTCTTTTTCATCTCGTTTGTTTTTTTGAATTTTAGGAAATAGCTTGGGGCAAAATAAATCTGCCCCAAGCCGTTAAAAACTTATTTACTGAATTACTGTACGCGAGAATAGCTGCGTATAACCTGACCGTTTTCAATTACCTGCATCTGGTCGCCTACAAATTTGCAGGTTACCGAACGCTGGCAATAGCTGGAGTCGTACTTGTAGAGCTTGTAAGGGAACGTAGAGCGATATTCTTTACCGCTCGCGTCTTTACCTGTCCAAGACCAGTATCCTTCACTCGAAGCCGAATGAATCTTATGATCGGAAGGCATCCAATCATTGTTCAGACCTTTAGAGGTTGCAGAAGTAATGTTCCCTACCATTGAGGGGTGCAACTCAGAAGCAGTCCAGAACTTTGATTGGAGAACGCCGTCAACTTCAATTTCATAACCCATGGAACCGTCGTTTTGGTTTTCCCATTGTTTTACGACGATTTCCCACAGTTTATTAGCTGTAGTATTACAAGCGGAATAGGAAACATAAGCTTTTACAAGCTTACCCTTGGTGGGGTGGAAGTATTCCTGTTCTTTTTCTACTGATACGTTAACGAGACCCTTCTGATTCAAGGTCTGAGTACCGATAACAGACTTAGCGTTTACATTCCAGGTGGTAACGTTGTAGTCGCCACTTTCGATTGTGCTGCCTTCAACCAAAGAAACATACGAAGGAACCATCGTTGAAACCTGAAGCTCGATAGATTTGCCCCAGAAAGTGATGGTACCGCCTACTTCTTGGAAAGATGCAAAATTCATTACATCTTCAATATTATCGCAATATTTCACGGTAACACTGTTCGTATAGTTAATACGATTTCCAGAAGCAACGGAAGACACGTTATTGATAACGTATTTTACCGTTTTGTCTGCCTTGGTTCTGTTAATGGTCGCTGCGTTGTCTGCTCCGTGAGTACGATATACCACCGTGTCTTTTACTGCTGTTGTTCCATCGCTATAAGTGATGTTTGCAGTTACAGTGATTTTCGTCCTCGCGAGTTCTTCAACCTTTTTCTGAGAGAGTTCTACATTCTCAACAGTTACGGGTTTCGTTTCGTCCTTCTTAACTTTCACAATCACCTTCGAGTCATTGGTTTTGCTGCCAGTGCCAAAAGTGATAGCGTTTTTCACGCTGTAGGTTGTGATTGTCTTGTAGGTGCTGTTGGAAGTTTCGCTTTCCTGAGATATTCCAGCAGGTGTCTGCTTCGGAGTCGCAATGTTATAATCGATGCGGTCTCCATGGAACATGACTGCGCCAGTCGTCCACCAGAAGGTGAATTCCTTGTTGCAATCAAAATCCGTACCTTTTACGCCATAGGTATTAACCATAGTGTGAATTTGGTAAAGATTAACCTCAGCTTCAGAATTTTCGTCACTGCTGGTGTTGCCTGCAGATACGTTTTTGGAAGCGCTTTCAAACTCGTGAACGCCAGATGCGGACCAACCGAAAGGAAGTTCGTCTTCCTTGACTGTAACGGTCTTAGTTCCAGAGATGGTATAATACTCATCTGCAAGAACCGTAACACGTACAACCTGATTTACAAAGTCATAAACAACGTTCTGACGAACATTGCCGTAACCTGTATACTCATCAATAGGATCTACATTACCCGCAATCTTAGCCACATAGAAATAAGCTACTTCGTCAATCAAATCGGAAGTCGCGGCGTCGCTCTTTGTGGAAGCTGCGCTGCGAGACTTGATAGCGCCTTGTACGTCATCATCAACAATCTTGGAAGAGCCAACACGTGTGCGGTGTGCATTGAGGATGATTTTGAAAGTCACCTCTTTGAAACCGTTAACTTGCTCGCCGATGTTCTCAATAGTATAACCATTGATAGTCATCGAATCCAAAATCGTATAAGGCATTTGAAGCACAGGCAGTTCTTCTGCGAAAAACCTCGAAAAATCGATGTTTTTTGCATCCAAGTCAATTTCTTCATTGTTAACGAAGAAAGAGCCGTTCCAGTCTTCGGTACGCGTGTAGTATGTTCCATCATTTTCAACGTCGGGTTCGCCAGCCGTGATGTTCAGATCATGAAGATTCAAAGTGTAGCTTGAGATCGTCGGAATTCCTTCCAAGTTTCTGTTGGCATTTGCTTCGAACTTCGGATACTGAGTATACGGAGTGGTTGCGCCGTCGCTTGTGATGTAAACAGTGGACGTCATATTGTCCTTTGCATAACCGAAATTCACCTCGCACAAATTTGTGCGATTGTGTTTCAGGTCGTCGTTGAGGATTTCATACCCGCCAGTAGGGTCTACCGGCTCCGTGTTGTCATACTCCTCGAAAAGGTCTTTCGAGCAAGATGCAAACAAAGCTAAAAAGCTTACTGCAACAAAAACGCGGGTTAGTACCGCGAAAAAGCTTAAATTCTTCATCGTCTTTGTATTTTTATTGTTATTATTTTTTTTGTTTGTTATTTTTTAAAGGGTGAAGAAAAAGATAATCCGCGGATGGCAGAAATCTATTTTCAATATAGTAGATTCAGTAAATGTAATTTCAAAAATTCTTAAAAACTTTAGAGACGAAAAGATTCTCTGTTAATTAGTAACTAGACCTAACAGGAGAAATCGCATCTAAAATAAACTACACATACCTAATTATAAAAAAACTTATAAAACAACTTAATTTTGGTTATTGCTATGAATATATCATAAAAAATTTTAAAGTACAACAAAAAGATACACTTTAGACAAAATTTTTTTCCAACCGCAAAAGCGGGAATATTTCATGTAAAACCGCTCCAAAGTTACACTATTTTCTATACATTACGACAAACGCCGCCCAGCCGTAAAAGCAAAGCAAGATAGACAAAAACGCTGCGAATGTGAGGGAATATACAAAATAAATCTGAATTATTGATTTCAGCTGTTAGTATAACATTTTTCCGGCTTGATGTCTATAAAAAACACATTATCCGCGAAAAATCAGCTGTGGATAACCTCCTGAAAAGGCTAAAGAATTTGTATGCACACTGACCTTATTGACGCACGGACATAATAGAATCAATTTAAAATGTAAACGCCCTGAGTTAAAACTCAAGGCGTTTACTGTTTTGGGCATTGTTGTTAATGCCGGGGTCTTTTACTTCTTCGCGGGCGCGGGTTCTTTCAGCACCTGTTTCGTCACTTTTACGGGAACGATGTTGTCCAGAACCACGGGCTTCACATTCGCGCTCGAGTTTGTAATTGCACCGTTGCTGACATTGATTTTTTTGGTGCGGGTACAGTCGGCGAGGATCACGTAAGGCTTGCTCTTGCTGCCTGTCTTGGTCCCGATGTAAACGGCGTCTCTGACTTTGTCGGCGGGTTTCGCATACATGTTACCGAGTTCGAATCCCTCGGGAGGATAGACGCGATAGCTTTTTTCACCGGCCTTGATTGTCGCCGATCCATCGTTGTGATACGTTACCGTTTCGCCCTTGACGTCCTTGACCACGAAATACGTTGTTCCTGAAGCGACAGCGGCAGCGGGGATTCTCACCTCGAAGTTTGTTTCGCTGTCGACGGTCACCGTTTCGTACACAGGTTCTGCGGGTTTCTGGTTTTTGTTACCACACGCGACGAACACTCCAGCCATGACTATCGTCACGAGAAGGAAAAAAAGATTTTTTTTCATTTTTTAAAAAAGTTTTTAATGAAACATTAATGAAACAATTGGGTAATATTTGGTAATAAATGCTAATGCTTAATAAAGTGAGGGTATGTTAACTAAACTTTTTAAATTTGTCCAGTAGAAAAAACAAAAAAAGAGATGTTTCTTCAACATCTCTTTTTCTTAGTTTGTTTTGCTTAGATTTCGCCGGAAGAATAGCGCTTTGCCATATCTGGAAGCCCGATAATCTTAATTCCCGAAGCATGACCTGCGGCGCCAAAATCAATATATCTTGCCTCGCATTCCTTTTGGATTGCATCCATACCAGGCTTTAAGTATTTGCGAGGATCAAACTCTTTTGGGTTCTCTGCAAAAACTTTGCGGATTGCGCCCGTTAAAGCCAAACGAAGGTCCGTGTCAACGTTTACCTTTCTGACGCCTGACTTAATGCCTTTTACAATTTCCGCCACAGGAACGCCGTAAGTTTCTGGAATCGCCCCGCCATAAGCGTTTATTATATTAACCAGCTCTTGCGGAACGGTAGAAGAACCGTGCATAACAAGGTGGGTATTGGGAAGCTTTTTATTAATTTTTTCAATAACGTCAATAGCCAGAATATCTTCGGTCGGAGGGCGGGTAAATTTGTATGCGCCGTGAGATGTGCCGACAGCGACAGCCAAAGCGTCTACATTGGTATATTCAACGAATCGAACCGCCTCATCCGGGTCGGTAACCAATTTTTTCTTATCAATCACACCTTCCGCGCCGTGACCGTCTTCTTTATCGCCCTTGCCTGTTTCTAATGAACCGATAACGCCGAGTTCACCCTCGACAGAAGCTCCGACAGCATGCGCTCTTTTTACAACTTCTTTGGTAACGTTCGCATTATAGTCAAAAGACGCCGGGGTTTTGCCGTCAGCCTCCAAAGAGCCGTCCATCATTACAGAAGAATAGCCGTTAACAATCGCAGACTGGCATATATCAATAGAAGCTCCATGGTCCTGGTGAAGACAAATCGGAAGCTCCGAATACATCTCCAAAGCCGCGTGAAACATGTGGCGAATCATCGGGTCTCCAGAAAACTTGCGCGCGCCGGTTGATGTTTGCAAAATGACAGGAGCGTTTACCTTCCTAGCCGCATTCAAAATTGCAAGCATTTGTTCCATATCATTAAAGTTAAAAGCTGGAACACCATAGTTATTTTCAGCCGCATGGTCTAAGATCTGACGCATTGATACTACAGGCATATTGTTCTCCTCATATATTAAGTTTCTAAATTTTCTTTGATTAGGTATATTCTTTTCTCTTCTTTTTGCAAGCATTTTTATCGGGTTACGCAGGATTTAGACTTTTTAGACAAAAATGATGTTGTTTATTATAAAATATATGGTAAAATATTTTTATTGCATATAATCGGGACAAAAGTTTATGGCTATCAATGAAAAATTTAAAGACAAGATAGGCAGACTCAAGAACTCTAAGCTTCTTGAAAAAATTGAGCGTATAAAAAAACTCAAAATCCTGAAAAAGATAAAAGAAAACAAAAGAAAGTTTATAAAAAAAGTAAATCAAAACAAAGGAAGAATATTCGCCGGCATAAGCATAACAGCAGTTATGGCGGTATCTTTTAAATCCGACGACTCCCTTGTTTTCAACACGTCAAAAATCAGCGTACCAGTTACAAAAAACACCGTCATCCTCGGTGACAGCAGATTAAGCACCGCAGAGTTTTACAGAAGCCTGGAAGATAAAAACAACGACGGCAGATGGTTTTATTCAAATTCAAAAAGCAAGGAAAGATACGGCATAAACACCAGAGTCGACCAAACATACCTAAACAACCAAAAAGCCAATCTTAATAAAAACATTTCTCTTACTATAAGATATAAAGATGTTTATTTGTCATACAAAATTGATACCTTAAAAAGAGATACGACAAATGTCGTATGCTATATGAGCGAAAAGCTTACAAACAAAAACTCATCAAAAGATTTGGGATGGTTTCAAAGCAAAGGAAGAGAAATTGTTGTAAACAGGTTTCACCCGGACAGCACGTTGTCTGTTAAACGGCAGCAAGAACTGCAAAAAACTATTGACGAGAGATATGACACCAAGCTTATTGAAACAGAAACGCACGAATTTGGACATGATGAAAACGATCAAAAAGGAATAAACGCCCGCGTTGGTCTTGGCGCGGAAAGAGATTTTAAGCTGTCAAAACATGATGAAGTTGTCGCAAATATAAGACAACTACTAAAGCAGCGGCAAAATTACATCTTAAATGGCGATGAAAAATATATAACCAGCAAATTTAAATTTTATCTTGATAAAATAAAAGAAAACAACATAACCCCTTCAGCAGAGTTCGTCTCGCTTGGAGAAGCGAAGATTATCGGCGAAGGAGTAAGGGATATGTGGGAAAAACAGTTTTCCGAAACATATAGAGACGACCACTTTAAAATGCTGAGAAAAAATTTCAAACAAGGCAAAGTTACTTTCGAATCTTTGGACGCCGAAGAAAGGTACGAAAAAATATTGGACCGCATATATGATATTAAAACTCCGAAGGGCGAAACTGTCAGCTTCCGATATTTTATAAAGGATTTTGAACTTACAGAAGACGAAACAAAAGAAATTGAAAAAATTAAGAATGAAAATCCATTAAACGAGATGGATAAACTCGGCATGATTTTAGACAGATATGGAAAGAAAGCATACCATACTTATATTGTCGAACAAAAGCAAAAAGTAAAAGAAGAAGACAGAAGAAAAGAGCTTGAAGAAGCAAGGATGGAAGCAAGAAAACAAAACTTCGACCGAGCGACGCCTAACAAGCAGCACGATGACATGAACAGAGAAGCCATTCTAAACGAAAATAAAAGAACTTACCAAAACCGCAGACAACGAAGAGGCGGAAGAGAATAAAATGTATCCCTAAAAATTAAGACCGATGCCGATGTTAAACTCTTCATCGTCTTTCAAACTTGTACCCGAATATTTGTTATACTTAAAATTAAGAGAAAAGTTTTTTGGCAGCCGATATGCCGCGTTTGCGGTAAACCGCTCATTAAACCCTCTGTTGTTTTTTTTGGAATTAAAATATTTTTCATAAGTCAGAACTACTTTAATATCTTCGACAGGTTTTATAATAAGCCCCGCTTCAGGTACAACATAAAAATTGTTATAATGGTCGTATCTATATCCAAGTTTTGGCAAAACATAAGGTTTAACAGCTTCATTAAACAATGAAAAAGCATAACCTCCGCCCGCTTCAAGAACAGGTTTCAAATTAAAACCATCCACTCCCAGCGCATTTTCAAAAGAAAAGCCTATATGTTTGGAAAACATTCCCCATGACAAAGAACTGTCAATAATAGAGCGAGAGGTAAAAACATCAATTTTATCTACATAGACCTTATCATCATAAACGAGCCTGATGTTTGCTATTTTGGTCTCAAAATCATCAAAATACCCCGCCGAAACATCATAAAAATTTTGATACAACGGCATAAACTCTATTTCCACCGCATCTTTATTATAATTTTTATAACCTGTATAAATACGGGACGACGGATTTGTATCCAAAACCGTTTTGACTTCTTCTTTAATATCCAGCTCAGATTTATTAATGTCTTTATATATATCATTTTGAGCCATTCCCATGCTTTCATGGTAATTATGAAGAAGATTAGCCATATATTTTTGCTTATCATTAAGATTGCCGCTTTTTGTTCTTATCTTATAAATATCAATCAAATCATAATTATCCCTCACCATTTTTAAATAGTATTCCGGGCTTGGGATTAACGAAACGCTTTTTATATTGCCGTCAGACTCAAGTTTTTTAATATAGTCTATCGGAGTTTCGAAAACCTTATTCATATTAAAGCCGCCATAAACGATTTTAAATAGATTAACCGATGCGGTTCCGCAATTATGAAAGATAAAAGAATATCTGACATTCTTTTCCTTCAGTTCCCATAAATGTTTATGAAAATATGATTTTTGTTCATCATTAAGATTTAACTCAATTTCCCAAACGACTCTCTGATCATAAAAAATATAGTTTTCTTTTTTTGAGCTATACGGCGTTAAAGCATAAATCCCGTCAATACTTGAGAATATTACATCCAGATAGACCTTCGGAGAGCTTTCGTCAAAATCTGTGGCAAAATAGCTAAACGCATGCTCTCTAAGCCCGCCGTTTGTCTCTCCAGAAATTTTTACAAATATATGCCCCATAATCGAGCTTGGAACCATATTGTTTTCGGAAGCAAAGACTATCGCCGCCGTATCCAACGGCGCTTTCTCCACAAATTCTTCATAGCCGGCACATTTTGGAGACGGAAAAAGTTTTTTATCCAAACGAGCATTTTTCGTAATATATTCAAACCTTGCGGGAAAAGAACATATTGCGTGTTCGTCTCCTTTTTTGCTGCTGTCAAAAAAAGCCCTTATAGTTTCAGACATCTCGAGTTTCGGATCTTTATGTCCTTTTGATGAAAGAAAAAACTCGCTGTTTTTATCAACGACGCTTCGGCTTCCTTCATAATGAAGAAGATAAAGCCAGTCTTTTTCTTCATAAAGTTTTTTATCATCGACAATTTTTATTATGTTTTCATACGAAATACCTTCCTTTGCGCTAACAAAGAAAGGCATTAAAATAAAAAGAAGTATCGGTAAAAAAATACTTTTATTGAGCGTTACCTTCATCATACTCCCAGTTTTTATCTTTTTTATCACCTGAAGAAGCTTTTGTCGCATCCGTAGTTGTCTCTGTCGTAGAGGTAATGTTTTTACCAGTTGTCGTTACCGCTCTTTGCGTAGATATTCCTGCATCCGTTGTCGCTATGCAGGCAGACAGCGAAAAAGCAGCCAAAATTAATAAAATTAAATTTCTCATAGTCAATTTCCATTTAAATTTCGTACTGAAAACAAACTATCAGATAAATATGCTCATTTCAATCGGGCTGAAAAAGTTATCCAAACAATTATATGTCTTTTATCAGACTATATTTCCTTTTCCCGCTTAAGCCCTATTGTTCCAGCCAAAGACGAATTTTTATATTTCGGACTTTTTGTAACTTCTTTAATTAACGAAACCCATTCAGGCAAAACTGTTTTCTGGTTTTCTTTTGTAAGCTCTATCTCCAATATAGCCTTACTTTGCCACTGCGGATAAATATCAAGTTCAAAATACTGGCTTTTATGTATAAAGCAGTATCTGTCTTTCCTTACAGATTTTTCGCCCTCAAGAAGCAGAGACAAATATTCTTTTTCGGAGATTTTTCTTTCTGTTTCTATTCTGCCAAGTTCCGAATGATATTTCTTTTCCGTATAATAATAAGAAAAATCTTTTCCGTCTCCTCTTTGTCTTATTCTTCTCTCAACCGCAGGATCATCCGAAGAGAGGTATGTCTGCAAAATATTCTGCTTTACCGCACCGATACCCGCTAAAAACTCTTCGCCCGGTCTTTCAATTAAGTATTTTCTTTCAATCTCTATCGGAACAGGAAGCCCCATGGCGGACGAAACCTCTCCGCACAGCCTGCTGATTTTTTCCTTAAAAGATGTTGAGTTGTCGACGACCCTCAAATGAGGATGCCCGACCCAGGCATTACGGGTTCTTATATCAAGAGTTCTTGCCAGCTCAGGGTCTTCCGACCGAGCCTTGTTATTGGACAAGGTATAAAACTCTTCCGCCCCGTCCGCCGCCGTAACCAAATGAAATACCGCGTCATAATTATCTCTTAACGCGACCTCGCTCAAGCCTCTTTCTTTCAAAAGCTCCGAAAACTCTCCTTTCGGCATATACGCCTTGGAATCGAGAACTCCCCTGTCATAAAGAATGACCGTGTCCTGCCCCATTATTTCTACGGCTTTTCTTGTTGTTTCTTCTTTATTCAAAGACCTGTCCAATATCAGCGACTGAAAATCTTTTCTTGGAATGTCCGTTACTCCAATTCCAGACGAAATAACCTCTGTCGCGGTTTCTGGAACAACGATAACCTTAAACCCTTTATCTTTCAGATTTTGGTCGAGGACGCTCAGACAAGTTGTTTTCCCCGCACATGGTCCGCCAGTAATGACAAATTCATATACCCTCATAAGCTTTCTCCATAAATTTTGCGCATAAAAAAAGCCTCTAGATAGAGGCTGTTTTAGGTTAAAGTAATTCTATAGAATTCTATTCTTTCTTTATAATATTGAAATGAGTGAGACTCCATAAAATTTCCTTTCATAAACATATTAGAACAAAGAACCGCCCCCTGTCAAACACAATTATGCCAACTTTAAAAATAAAAGAAGCCCGAGTTATCCTCAAGCTTCTTTCATTTCTTCCGCGATATAAACACCCATAATCATAGACGATACAATACCCATTGCAATTCCGCTGGCATCCCCGATAACCGCGACATTGTGTTTAACCCAAAAACCGTTGTCCGTTTTCATCTTTCCCCAGACGTCTTCGACCTCTACGGCGCTGTGCATCGTTTCCGCAGCTATTTCATAATCTTCAACGCCATTGATGCCGGCAATGAGATTATACATAACTTCATGAAACTGACGGTAAACCATTTCCGCGGGCATGTCGCTCTTACATTTGGCGAGCAAAGCAAAATTGCCGTAACCTTCGCCGAAGAAGCTATCCCCGGGATAGTCTTTTGCGACGATGCCGTCAACATTCGTGTAGCCGCCATAGTTCATATATTTCAAGCGGCCGCCGTTAATGTCTCCGTTAAAACAGAAGGTTCTGAGCTTGAAATGTTCGTTCTCCCACTTCAGCTTAAAATCGGGATAATGTTTCCCGATAGGCCAAAGGTATTTTTTCGGCATAATCATCCTCTCCCCAAAAGCATAATCCGCTTCTTCCGAAAGCATATCAATACTTTTTAGAAAGCCGGTCATTTCTTTATGCCCATACCTGCCTGTCGCCAAAACAACTTTGTCAAAACTTACCAGGTTTCCGCAAACGTTAAGAATACTGTCCCGCCAATTTAAGTCCGACAGCAAATCGATTTTGCAGTCCAGCACCACATCGACATTATTCAGCAAATAGTTCTTAATGTTTTTCGAGAATCTGTTCATTTCATCTTCGCCCGCGACATGCGCCGGGTGTTCAAAAACCTGAAAGCCAGCAAGCTCGGAGAGTTCCTTAATCCTCTGCTTTTCATCATTATTTTCGTCACACTCGGGATAAGGCAGATTAACCTCGGCAAAATGACAGTATATATTCCAGGCTTTCTTTGCCGAGAGATACACATTTTCTTCGCCCAGAATTGACAACAGCCTTTGACCAGAGGGAGGAAAACAAAGCTTTGCAGAGACGTAGGGAGCCAAACAACCTCCAAAACCCGCTATTGTTGGACAAGCACCGCATTTGGGCGCATATTTGCACCCTTTTTCAAAAGACACGCTTTCCCAGCCTTTAAGAGGATTTTCGTAGAGATTTCCAACTTCTTTTTCTAAAGGACATATATCCTTTTTCCTGTCTTTACCCGCGTCAACCATCAGTATGCTCTTACCGCTTTGCGATAAAGAATATGCCAATATTAATCCCGCGGGACCCGTTCCTACAATTATGCAATCATAGAAAGAGTTAAGTCGATTTTTTACCAACATATAATTTGTTTTTTTAATTTACATTATAATTCAATTTGTTAGTGCTACAAATAGCACCAAACTGAACTATTGTCCAGATAAAACTTATCGCTTCCATATTGATTTATTGGCGAAAGAAGCTCGCCAAGTAAAAATTTGAATCAGTCAATTTTTTGTCTGCAAGAGCAATAAATTCTTAGTAAATGAAGAAAACGGCAGCAACTGAAATGAACTTAGAAATTATTGTGCAGCCCATTCCAAGAAGACAGGCTTACGCGAAGTCTGATTGGCTTTCGCCCCATTAAAAAACTCACCGTAAAGGTGAGCTTTTTAATGGGGCGAAAGACGGGGCTCGAACCCGCGACAACTGGTACCACAAACCAGGGCTCTACCAACTGAGCTACTTCCGCCGTAACACTGGTTTATTACAAATAATATAACATAAAGTCAAGATAATTTTTATAATAATTCTTTTCTTAACTTTTTGTTTTCTTTTGAGTATTAGAATTAATATTTACAAAGAAAATCCATCATAAGGAAAGATATGAGCAGTTTAAGCAGGATATTTTCATTAATTCTTATAATCGGCTTTTGTTTCATCAACAATGCAGAAGCCCGAACAATCTCTTCAATTGTTCTTGATATTGAAACAGGAGAGGTTTTGCTCGAAGATAATGCCGACGAATTAAGATACCCCGCCTCGCTCACAAAAATGATGACATTATACATCGCCTTTACCGCCATTGAAAACGGAAGCATAGGGATTGACGATGAGCTTACGGTATCTCGAACCGCCGCAAACCGCTCGCCTTCAAGACTTGGGTTAAAACCAGGTTCAAAGATTAAAGTTGAAGACGCCATCAAGGCTCTGATTGTAAAATCTGCAAATGACTGCGCTACCGTGTTAGCCGAAGGAATTGGAAAAGATGAGGCAAAGTTTGCCGAAGCGATGACAACCGTCGCTCAAGAACTGGGAATGAAAAATACAACATTTAAAAACGCTTCAGGCCTGCCGAACAGAAAACAAAAAACAACCGCGAAAGACATGGCTGTATTAGCCGCGGCTCTTCATAACCATTTTCCCCAATATTACGAATTGTTTTCGCTAAGAACTTTTACTTACAATGGGTTGACCCACAAAACCCACAACACCGCCTTGAAAAAATTTGAAGAATCCGACGGTCTTAAAACCGGTTTTACAGCAGCAGCCGGATACAATATCGCGACTTCCGCTCAAAGAGATGGAAAAAGAGTTATCGCCGTTACAATGGGACACGACACTCAAAATAACAGGGACAAAAAAGTAATTGCGATGATGGACAAATCATTAAACGAGCTGGCGGGAATAAAAGATAAAGAAACAATGCTTGCCGAGATAATCTTGACTCCAAAGCCCGACTACGAACAAGTTATGCTTGCGCAAAGCTCAAAGCTTGAAGAAACTGTCATTGCTGACAACGCCGCAATTGAAGAAGAAAATATTAATACCGCTTTATGGGATGTAAAAATAGGTTCTTTTTCCAACTATGCCAAAGCAAAAAATTATGCGAAAAGCATTCAAAAACAAAACTTAAAAAACGCCGCGGATAAAAAAATAGAAGTAGAAATAGAAGAAGTCAACGCCGCTCTGGTATATAACCCAAAAATCGTCGGTTTTTCAAAAGAAGATGCTAATAACTTTTGTAATGGTTTGAAAAAATCCAACAAATCTTGTATGGTTACCGCAAGTAAACAACTTTATCTAGCATATCAAAACAATGAGTGAAAACAGAACTAAAAAAGCCCATATAATTGTTGTCAGCAACGAAAAAGGCGGAACAGGAAAATCCACGATTTCAATGCATTTGGCTACTCTTCTTTTATACGAAGGATATAACGTGGCTACCATTGATATGGATGGACGCCAAGGCACATTTACGAAATATATCGAAAACCGCAAAAAATATAATCAAAAAAGCTATATAAACCTGCCGATTTCCTATCACTTATCTTTTTCTATCGATGATGAAGACGGCAGCAATCCCGAGCTTATAGGAAGACATATTAAAGATTTGGCGAAAAAATATGATGCCATAATCATCGACACCCCAGGCACAAAAAACTATTTGTTTGATGAAGCTCATAAATATGCCGACACTCTTATTACGCCGATTTCCGATAGTCTGCTTGACTTAAACGTGATGGCCGACATTGATTTTAACACTAAAAAAATCGGCAAGCCGGGGCATTATGCCAACCATATATGGGACGTTAAAAAATATTTAGCGGCAAGAAACAAGCCTTATCTGAACTGGGTCGTTGCCGGCAACAGGATTTCTTCTTTTAACTCTAAAAACAAAACCAAAGTTATGGAATATCTTGAAAGACTGTCAAAACTATATGGATTTAAGTTGTTTTTCGGCATAAAAGACAGGGCGATATATAAAGAGCTGTTTTTAGACGGCTTGACTATTCTTGATATGAACAACGACAGACTGAAAATGAAGATGAGCATTTCCCACATTGCCGCAAAAAGAGAAATTAGAAAACTTGCAGAGCTTATTTCCGCTGACTCTGGAGAATAACAATGGAAATATTCAGTATTTTTGTATTTGCCGGCGCCATAATTTTATATGTTACGGCAATAGTTTCTTTTCTTATAAAAAATGAAAACTCAAGCTATTTTCTTTATCCGACAAGGTCTGTTTTCAATGTTGCATGGGGGCTGCTGTTTTTTATTGTTTATGGAAAAATGGTATCCAAAGACATTGTCTCATCTTTTATATTTCTTACCGCAACGATTATAATATCCGCATACATTATTTATTTATATTTTCTTAAAAACTTTTTGGAAAAAGAAAAATCGTTACTTAATCCGCTGTTTTTAAAAATCATTAACCGCAAAATAAAAGAACAGGAAACTCTGGATAAAAAGTTTGCCGGCACTTACACAGAGCTGAAGGCGCTAAAAGTTTTGGGAATAGCCGGATACGAACTTAACTTAAGCAATATAAAAGAAATTATGGAAAAAAAGTATAATACCCTGAAAACGTTTTATGATAATAAGAAAATTATAAACCCATATTTTTTAACCATGATAAAAAAATCTTATGAAGCTTTAGCTAAATAAGCTTGAGTTTATTAATATAAATGTTAAAATTGCCGCATCTTTTAAAGTTCAATTATTAGAAAGGTTTAATTATGCTTAAAACGATTAAAACAGCCCCTTATGATGACCAAAAAATGGGGACTGCGGGATTAAGAAAAAAATCTAAAGTTTGGGAACAGCCAAATTATGTCGAAAACTTCGTGCAGAGTATTTTCAACAGTATCGGCGGAGTTAAAGGAAAGACTTATATTGTCGGCGGCGACGGTCGTTATTTTAATGATATTGTTATTCAAAAAATAATAAAACTGGCGGCGGGAAACGGCGCGGCAAAATTAATTATCGGACAGAACGGCATTTTATCTACGCCGGCTGCTTCAAAACTAATTATTGAAAACAAGACCGACGGCGGCTTTATTTTAAGCGCTTCTCACAACCCCGGCGGACCGAATGGAGATGCAGGGATTAAATATTCGAACAGTTCCGGCGGACAGGCTCCGCAGCAAGTTACGGATGAGATTTATAAAAACACCAAAACAATTGCCCAATATACCATATTTGACAATGGCAGTGTTGATTTATCCAAAATCGGTACGGTTAAATACGGCGATATGAAAATTGAGATAGTCGACCCAATCAAAGACTACGTGAAAATGGTTATGGGGCTGTTTGATTTTCCGGCAATTCAAAAATTAATCAAAAACGGCTTTAAGATTAAGTTTGATTCAATGAACGCGGTTACTGGTCCTTATGCGAAAAAGATATTTGAAGAAATTCTTGGCGCCGAGGAGGGAACAGTTATTAATGCCGTTCCTCTTCCAGATTTTGGCGGGCTTCATCCAGACCCAAACTTAAAATATGCCAAAGAGCTTCTTGACATCATGAACGGTAAAAATGCTCCGGATTTTGGCGCGGCAACAGATGGCGACGGCGACCGCTACATGATTTTGGGTTCGAACTTTTTTGTTACCCCAAGCGACAGTTTGGCTGTTTTAACCGATAACTATAAACTCATTCCGGGCTATAAATCAGGCATCTTCGGCGCGGCGAAATCCGCCGCTACTTCCACAGCTGTAAGCCGAGTAGCGAAAGAACATAAAATCGGATATTATGAAACTCCGACTGGCTGGAAGTTTTTTGTAAACTTAATGGACTCAAACCGCATTACCTTCTGCGGAGAAGAAAGCTTTGGCGCCGGCTCTAACCATATAAGAGAGAAAGACGGCATTTGGGCAATTCTTTTCTGGCTGAACATAATTGCCGCGACAGGAAAATCCGTTGAAGAAATTATGAACCTTCACTGGACTAAATACGGTCGCAGCTATTATATGCGTTTTGATTTTGAAGAAATAGACACCAAGGTTGCAAACGACTTGATTGAAAACTTGAAAAACAAGCTTCCATCACTAGAAGGCAAGACCTTTGGAGAATACAAAATAGACAATGCCCGGTCTTTCGTATATAACGACCCAGTAGATAACAGCGTAACACAGGATGGTTATGTCATAACATTTTCGGATGGTTCCCGCATTGTTTACAGGCTTTCCGGAACAGGTTCGGTCGGAGCGACCTTAAGAATTTATGTTGAAAAATATGAAAAATCCAACATAAAAGAAGAGCCGATGAAGATGGTCGGCGGTTTGGCAAAAATAGCGACAGACATCGCGGAGGTCGCGGCAAGAACAGGCAAAGAAAAAGCGGATGTAATGACATAGGGTTGTTTGATGTTAAAGATTGAGAATAAAAGACCTGATAAATACTTAAATAAAATGCTGCTGGCGATGTCATATTCGCTGGTAGCATTGGCTGTTTCTATAATTTTATTCTTCATATATCCAGAAAACTTCTCAATGCTCATCTTAATAGTTCTTATAATTCTTATAGCCTCCATATATTTCAGCATAAAAACCATCAAGGCTGGCGAAGAAGCTATAAGCTACGGAGGGTTCGCCAACGAAATCCTTAAAAACGACAATAAAATAAAAAGGATTGATAACTCTTCCAGCGAGCCGGTAATTCAAAACAATGCTTCAAGAGAATTTTTAAAAGACCAAAATATTTTAGATTTTATAAAAAACAATTTATCATCCAACCCTTCAAATAAGCTGGAGTTTCAAAACTTAGAAAATCTAATTGAAAATTTATTGTCTGGCTCGGTAAACTTATCTTTCAATTTAACCAAAGACAATAAGACGGTTTTTGAAAATGAGGAATGGTTCGAGATTTCTGTTCAGCCGATATTCCTAAAAAAAACCAATATATTCGAGCGTCCGTTTTCCGTGGAAAAAATACGCAAAGATACGTATATCTTCTGGACAATGGCAAATATTACGGCAAAAAAAGATATTGACGCAATTCTTCAGGAAGAACTAAACGCCCTGCATGACACCTTAGACTATCTTCCCGCTGGATTATATATTTGCAACGGCAGCTATGACATTGAATATGCCAACTTTGCTTTTGCAAAACTTATATCCATAGAAAGAGAAAAGCTAATCGGCAGAAACTTAAAGGAACTGTTAAGCAAAGGCTCAGAAATTCCGGCAAAAAGTTCTGCATGGAAAGGCAGATTAATATTTAACGGCAATAACGAGGCTTTAAGCTGTTATGTTTCTCAAGAAAGTTTCCGGCAAAAAGGTCAGATAAAAATCCGCGCGATTGTTGCGGAAAATCTTCCGACGGAAAAAGAACTGCAGGACAAGCTTGACGTAGTTTTGAATAAAGTCCGCTGGCTGTTTGACAACTCTCCGACAGGAACGTTATTTATCAACAAAAGCTTTTCCATAGTAAAAACAAACGAAGCGGCGAAAAACTTTTTTGGCAAAGACGTTGAGGGAAAAGACTTAAAATCGTTTATCAATAAGGAAGATTTTAAAAAGCTTCATGAAATAATCGACATTAAAAACGATAAAAAAGAAACCGACATAACAATAAATACCGACGGCCTGGAGAAGGTTGCCTATATCTATATTATCCCTATGCAGGATACCAAAAACTCTAAAAACGAAGATTATAACGGCTGGGTTTTATATTTAACCGACGCGACCAAACAAAAAGATTTGGAAATGCAGTTTGCTCAGGCTCAGAAAATGCAGGCAATGGGACAGCTTGCCGGTGGAATCGCACATGATTTCAACAATCTTCTAACCGCGATGATTGGCTTTTGCGATTTATTGCTGCAAAGGCACGGCGTCGGCGACCCTTCTTTTGCAGACCTTATTCAGATAAAGCAAAATGCAAATAGAGCCGCAGGCTTGGTCAGACAGCTTTTGGCTTTTTCAAGAAAACAGCCTTTGAAGCCTAAACTGATTGACGTCGCGGAAAACTTTTTAGAAATCAACCACATGTTGAAAAGAATATTGGGCGAAAATATAAACGTCGCATTCCACCACAGCGATAACCTCGGGTTTATAAAAGTTGACCCCGTTCAGTTTTCGCAGGTAATAATTAATTTGGCGGTTAATGCTAAAGATGCTATGGGTACATCTGGAAAAATAAGCATAGCAACCAATGTTGAAAACCTGAAAAGCGAATATCAGTTTGGCGAAGACATAATAAGACCAGGCGAGTTTGTCGTGATTAATGTAAGCGATAACGGAAGCGGAATAGCTCCTGAAAACATCAACAGGATTTTCGAGCCGTTCTTCTCGACCAAACAAAACATTGTCGGCTCTGGAACAGGTCTCGGACTTTCCATGGTTTATGGAATTGTCCGCCAGACAGGAGGTTTTATCAAGGTCAAGAGCAAAATCGGCGAAGGCACGACATTTTCCATCTATCTTCCAAGATATGAGCAAAGCGACGAGCAGGAGTTGAAGCCCGAACATAAAGAAGGCTCCGCTGCTCTTACCGTTAAAGAAAAGATTACGCCAAATGCCAACTTAAGCCAAAAGGTTATTTTAGGTTTGAATGTTTCAACGATTGATAAAAGAGACATCAGTAAAGATTTTGACGCGGCAAAAATAAGAATTCTCTTTGTTGAGGACGAAGACTCTGTTCGGTCTTTCGCAATCAGGGCATTAAAGAAAAAAGGATATGATGTCGTTGCCTGCGACAGCGCGGAAACAGCTTTGGAGCAGCTTGATATTAATGATAATTTTAACCTGCTCATAACCGATATGGTTATGCCCGGTATGAACGGCGCAGAACTGGCGAATATTGCAAAAGCCCGCATTAAAGGGTTGAAAGTGATTTTAGCATCCGGATATTCTGAAGAAATGGCAAAAAGAGAGCTGTCAAACAGCGACAATTTCGAATTTATGGCCAAGCCTTTCAGTCTTGGCGATTTAAATAAAAAAGTTTTTGAGATACTAAATTCTGATTAAGGGGCGGCATGATTTCTAAAGTTCAACAAATTCCTATGGAATTTACTCACAAACCGTTTTATGAGCGGCAGGATTTTTTGGTTGCAAAATCTAATTTAGAAGCGGTTAAAATTATTGACGAATGGCCTAACTGGGCAAATTTTGCCGTTTGTATTTATGGTCATGAAGGAAGCGGAAAAACACATTTGGCGCATATTTTTATGGAAAATGTATATAAAAAAACCAATTCTCCATATAAAATACCTCAAATACATGCAAAAGATATAAAAATTGAAAACATTTATCGTCTTTTGGAAGAAAACAAATGTCTGGTTATTGAAAATTTAAGCGAAGACATTAATGAAGAAGCCATATTTCATTTATATAATTTATATAAAAATGAAGGAGGATACATTTTATTCACCTCTAAAAAACCGCCGGCAAGAATGGATTTTAAACTTCCCGACCTGCAGTCAAGATTAAACAGTATTCCCGCCGTTGAAATTAAAGAGCCGGATGGAGATTTGCTTTCAGCATTAATTATTAAGCTGTTTTCCGATCGGCAGCTTAATGTTTCTCCTGAAATCGTTAATTACATAACCAACAATGC
Source organism: Lactobacillaceae bacterium (assembly GCA_031271345.1). GTDB lineage: Bacteria > Pseudomonadota > Alphaproteobacteria > RF32 > CAG-239 > JAQWBS01. The sequence goes on along the minus strand of JAISVX010000002.1, from coordinate 92,952 downwards.
CCAGCGTTCTTTTGCTTATATTAAAAGGCTTGTAGTTGAAATTGACAGCATTTCAATTTCAAAGAAAAGGGCTGTTTCAATACCCATTATCAAAGAAGCGATAATTTCACTCGGAAACAACCAACAGGGACTTTTGTTCTAAACTTACAATTTTTTGCCATCGTAACAATATTTTACTTTCTTTTTGAGCTTTTTTTGCTATGTTGTATGAGCATAAATTTAACAAGAAGGACTTGTGATAATGAAGTTACCTAATATTCAAAAAAGAACAATTATAAAAAACACTTTAATCTGCGCTTTTTTAGTCGCTTGCGGATGGTATCTGAAAGCCAGATTATCTCCACAAATGCCGATGGGAATGGGAGCGAGACCAGATCCTTACGTTTTGATTCAAAGCGTTGAGGTTATGGACATATCTCCGGCAAAGACTTTTGTCGGCATTGTTGAAGCTCTTGAAAGCGTCGACATAAAACCAAGGGTTACCGGACCGATAGTGAAAGTTTCTTTTGAAGAAGGCAGCTTAGTAAACAAAAACGACGTTTTGTTTACTATTGACCAAGACCAATACAAAGCCAACCTCAGCCTTGCCGAAGCAGAGCTTGCAAAAGCACAGGCTGCATTAAAGCAGATTGCAAGAGAATATGAGCGTCAAAAATCATTAAACCAGCAAAAATTTGCGTCAGAAGCAGCTTTAGAAACGGCTGAAAGCAAGTATCTGCAAGCTCAGGCTGATATTAAGCAGGCAAAGGCTAATTTAGACCTGGCAAAATTAAATTTTGAATATACCGAAGTTAGAGCGCCGATAACCGGCTATATCGGAAAGGCTCTGGTTACGGAAGGAAACATTGTCACCGCGACAAACCAGACGCTTGCCAGAATAGTGCAGATGGACCCTATACGCGTTTCCTTCTCAATGACCGACAAAGACTTTCTTGCGTTTAAGAGAGCAAACATTGAAAACAAAACAGAAAAGTTTAGAACCGAGTTGATTTTACCCGACGGTTCTATAATTTATAATCATTTTATTTCCAGATTTAACGACAATGAAATAAACTCTGAAACCGCTACATTAGCCGTATATGCCGAGTTTGGAAACGAAAACCAGCTCTTGATACCCGGAAGCTATGTCAGAGTTATAATAAGACCAAAAGAAGAAGTTAAGGCGCTGCTCATTCCTCAAATCGCACTGGCGCAAGACGAAGTTGGAAACTATGTTTACGCTGTTAACCAAGACGGCGTTGCCGAACAAAAACGTTTGGTGCTTGGAGATACTATTGGCGAAAAGCAAGTAGTTAAATCCGGGTTAGCCGAAACAGACAATGTTATCATACAAGGTTTGCAAAAAGTAACCAATGGTCAAAAAGTTAAATATACTTTAATTGGTAAAGAAGAGGTAAAATAATATGTTTTCTAAGTTTTTTATTGACAGACCGCGTTTTGCAATGGTCATTGCCCTGGTTATGACCTTGGCGGGTACTCTGGCATTGTTCTCAATGCCTATTGCATTATACCCTCCGATTACGCCTCCCGACGTGGTTGTTTCCGCAAACTATCCTGGCGCAAGCGCCGAAGTTATCTCAAAAACCGTGGCTATTCCTATTGAAGAAGCGGTCAACGGCGTGGAAAATATGCTTTACATGTCTTCAACATCAAATAACTCAGGAAACTATTCTTTAACCGTTACATTCGCGGTCGGCACCGACCCAGATTTGGCGCAGGTAAAAGTTCAAAACCGCGTGCAGCAGGCTATGCCTTTGCTTCCGCAGGAGGTTCAAAGACAGGGCGTTAACGTTAAAAGACGTTCTTCCGACACACTGGGATTTCTTGCGGCAACATCGCCAAACGGAACGCATGACGCATTATTTATGACAAACTTTATTCAAAACAATATTAAAAATGAAATAAGCCGCGTTCCAGGCGTTGGCGAAGTGCAGGTGTTTGCGTCAAAACTCAGTATGAGGGTTTGGCTGGATGCGGATAAAATTACTTCTTTAAACATGTCTGTAAACGAAATCATAAGCGCTATCTCAAGCCAAAACTATCAGCCGTCTCTGGGTAAAGTCGGCGGCATGCCAGACGACAGCAGGCAAACAATGGTATATACCCTTCAAACACAAGGGCGTTTAAACGAAGTTGAAGATTTTAAAAATATCATTGTCAGAACAAATGAAAACGGCGGTCTTTTAAGACTTAAAGATGTTGCGAAAGTCGAAGTTGGACAGGAATCATATACTTCAAACTCAAGATATGACGGCAAAACTTCCGTGGCAATGGCGGTTAACCTGTTATCTGGAGCCAATGCCTTAGACACTATGGAAGGCGTAAAAAAAGCCATTGAGAGGCTAAGATCAATTTTTCCCGAAGATTTTGATTTGTTCATTGGTTACGATTCAACAAAATATATTAAAGCTTCCATCGAAGAGGTTGCTTTTACTATTCTTTTGACAGGTCTATTGGTGGTTGCCGTGTGTTATGTCTTCCTCCAAGACTGGAGAGCTACTTTAATTCCTGCAATTGCCATCCCCGTATCTCTGGTAACGACCTTTGCCGTTCTAACCGCCATGGGATATACATTAAACATCTTAACGCTGTTTGCCCTCGTGCTGGCGATTGCCGTGGTGGTGGACGACGCTATTCTGGTGGTCGAAAGAGTGCTGCACCTTATGGAAGCAGAAAAGATTACGGCTAAAGAAGCCAGCTATAAAGCAATGGAGCAAATTTCCAGCGCGATTATCGCGACAACAGCCGTGCTTTTGGCGATTTTCGTTCCAGTAGGCTTTTTAGGCGGTATTACGGGTAAAATTTATCAGCAGTTCGCGGTTACAATTTCGGCGGCATTAATATTCTCGGCAATTAATGCGCTTACATTATCTCCCGCCCTCTGCGCTACAATATTGAAACCTTTCAAAGCAAGAACTTCTGGTCCGCTGCATTGGTTCAATAATTTTGTAACAAGCACCAGAGACAGATATATCGCGCTTATTTCCATATTTGCAAGAAAGATTAGCGTTATTGCCCTTGTTCTTGTTTTGCTTGTAATTTCGGTTGTGCTGCTCTTGAGAATAACTCAGACAAGCTTTATCCCGGATGAGGATCAAGGCGCCGTGTTCGTCGACATCAGGCTGCCGGAAGGCGCGACAAGAAGCAGGACAAACGCTCTTACAGAGCAAATTTCTTCTATTGCGGAAGAAGAAGCCGGCGTCGACCATGTAATGTTCATTAACGGTTTCAGCATGCTGGGAGGCGCAAGTGATAACAGCGCTATGGGCGTGTTTATTCTTAAAGACTGGGGAGAAAGATCCGACGCCGCTTTACACTCGACAAACATACGCAACAAAATATCGCAAAAAATATCTTCCATACCGAACGCCGCTATTAACTTATTTGAACCTCCGGCTATTCCAGGTATGGGCATGACAAGCGGTTTAAGCATCCAACTGCAGTCTACGGAAACTTCCGACCCGCAGAAACTCGACGCCGCTTTGCAGTCTTATCTTGGACAAATCAACGCGCTGCCTGAGATTATGTACGCGTTTACAAGCTACACTTCTCAAACTCCAAACATCTATATTACCGTAGACAGAGAAAAAGCCGAGTTGATGGGGATTCCTGTAAGCGATGTTTTCGGAGTGTTCCAAAATTATCTAGGCTCAACATACATCAATGACGTTAACTTTGGCACACAGGTTAATAAAGTTGTCATTCAATCCGACTTTGAGTTTAGAAAAAACATATCGAGCATTGAAGACCTATATGCAATCAGCAGCAGCGGAAAGGCGGTTCCTCTGGGAAGCCTGGTTGAAACTAAAAAGATTTTGGCTCCTAGAAACATCACCAGATATAACCAATATCCAAGCGCGGCAGTAACCGCAATGACGATGGCAGGCGTGCCGAGCGGTACCGCAATGAGCAAAATTGCAGGTCTTGCCAAGGCTCTTCCTAAAGGCTTTACTTATTCCTGGTCCGGCATAACATATCAGGAAGCCGATACAGAGGGCGAAGTGTCATATTTGATTATGCTTGCGCTTATATTCGGATATTTGTTTCTGGTTGCTCAATATGAAAGCTGGACAATTCCTATTCCCGTGCTGTCATCCGTTACCGTTGCGATGATCGGCGCGTTATTGGGATTGTTTCTATACAGAATATCATTAAGCATATATGCGCAGTTAGGTTTAATCCTTTTAGTCGGTCTTGCGGCAAAGAACGCTATTTTGATTGTAGAGTTTGCCAAAGATGACAAAGAGCAGAATAAGACAACAACTCTCAAGGCTGCGATGAACGGCACCAAAGAAAGATATAGGGCTTTGTGGATGACCGCCCTCACCTTCGTTTTGGGCGTCATACCTCTTATTACCGCGACTGGCGCGAATGCTGAAAGCCGTAGAGCAATCGGCGTTACGACAGTTTATGGTATGGCTCTGGCAACTGTTCTCGGCGTTCTTATAATTCCAATGCTGTATGTTTTATTTGAAACTATCAGAGAAAGAGTTTCGGGTGAAAAAACAGTTGATTCCAAGAAATAAAAAAAGAGCCTCCAAACGGAGGCTTTTTTTATTCATATTTTAGAAATCCTTTTTCTATCTTAACGCCTATCATCGGCGAATCTATCGTTCTATCCAACGATACCTTTATATCCGCGCCCGATGCCGAAGGAAAGTCTGATATTGTGTAGATTTCTTCATAAATAACATCGCTTTTTGGTTTCACGCTTCCCGCTGATTTTTCATAAGCCTGAACAATCATTTTATACGCGTCATATAAATTTACGGCGCATAACGGAACCTGAAGCACCGACCTTTTTCTAAAATCCGTTTTAAACCTAAAATCGCCGTCAGAAGCAATAATGTATATTGCGCCGTCTACCAGCTTCTTATTGTAAAAATTGTGCAGCAAATCAATTGATGTATATACGAAAACATCTTCAGCGGCGTTATCCAACTGTTCCGCAAAAAACTCCATCTCATCAGGCTCCAGCATAACCATCACGGCTTCCGGCATTTTTGCGACCAGACTGTCCACCTCTTTTGAAAAATCAGAAGTGCCTTTTTTTACCATCACTTTATTGTATATCGGATAATTATTTTCTCTTGCTTCATTTTCTACAGCGTCAAGAATCTCATTTATATAAGGAACGTCTTGAGCAACAATTGAAAATATTTTTATATTATTGTCCTCAAGATTTTTTATAAAAGATTTCGCTTTGGTTTCAGGCGTTGGAAAATGATTGAAAGTATATTTATATTCTTTTACCGCCTCTCTGCCATACGCGCATGTTATATGAGGAATCTGGTATCCGTCCGTCATTCTTCCGACTATTTCGGCGTCTTTGTTCATTAAAGACAGCATAACGTCGACCTTATCTGAGGTAATTAAACCGGCGGTGTTTTCTTCTATAGATTTGCCCAGACCATTACTGTCATTAAATATTATTTCATATTTGTATTTTGTATCCTGAGGAGTTTCTGACTGCGCCATCTCAAGAGACTGTTTTACGGCATTGCCTATTATCGCCCCCTCTCCTGTCAACGGCAGGCTTATTCCGATTTTTACTTTTTGGATGGTTATCTCAGGCAAGGCTGGCTGAACTGATTTAGCGCGTTTTTCCGACTTTATTTTTATCCCTTTCGCAGCAATGGCTCTATTCTTTAACTCAACCAATTTAGGCTGGGTGCCTTTATAATAATGCCTAAATTTTGGAGAATGGACAAGATACGCCATAATTGCGATTACAATTACAGTCATAAGTAAAATTATTTTTTTTGTTTTATCATTTACCATTGAGACACCTATTGCTTACATTTATTTATAATTTAAAAATTCTACGATACTTTCCATAAATGGAATAGTTTTATTTAGCACATTGTCGATATTTTCATATATATTTCTATAATCGGGACGCCACTCAAACTGCAAGGCTTTATTATTGCTTTCGGCTTTTTGCAAATGCCCTGTCAAACCAACCTTTCCCTCATAATTTGGATGATTTACCGCCAATTTTATATCCATTTTTCCCGCAAGCGCCTTTATATAATTTAATTCATCCTCGTACATATCTTCGCCAAAATAACCTGTCCCGACCGCTAAGTTGAAATCATTATCCATACGGGTGCCGTGAAAGTCCAGAAAAAATTTGCCGGCGATTTTTTTCTCCAAAACATAATCCCAGATGTTTTCTTCTTTTGTAATGTGCTTTGTTCTGACAAGGTGAGACAGCTTATTTTTCTCACCAATAAACTTTGTTATTGCGCCGGTATACATATCCGTAACTTTTAATTTATTATTCAGCGTTGAACGAGTGGAATGCGGCGCAGAAATTATAACCTTTGTATTAAAGTCAGAAAAATCCAGAGAGTTTTTCATTTCGGGTCCCGCATATTCGTTTCCCGCAACAAAAATCTCATTATATAAATACAGCAGTTCCTTATCTTTGGTCATATATATTTCTCCACTATATTATACTAACGCTTAAAAATTTAATTTTTATTACCATAACTGTAATTTAATGTTTAAATATATTCAAGACGCTTTTTTGTATATTTTGTTTATTTTTTGTTGATTTTTGATAAGAACTATTGTATATTGACTCAAATGTTATACATCCAGATAGGAAAATCTAATGTCTAATCCAGTTAGAAACATACTCTTAGGGCTTTTGACCTCTATCGTTTTAATCACGGTTGCTTTTGTTCATCAAAGCAGCGCTGGTGTATATTTTTTAAAAGACCCGGAAGCTATTAAATCAAAAAACTATAGAAAGAATCCGTGTATTGCCTCTGGATTCCCTTTAACAAAATGTTTCGGAAATCAAACTCCGGCAAACTTCTGTCCAAGCAATAAGTCTTTTTTCAGACGCTGCGTGTGCAGTCCAAACAGATATAAATATGACATATACAACTGCCCTTATCCAAAAATGCTTTCTGGAGAATCCTGCGATGGTAAGTTTGAAGCATGCGGGTGTGAAGCAAAATATAAATATTCGACAGAAAACTGCCCGGCACCTAAGGGCTTGTCAGGTTTAACATGCAACGGAAAAAATGAAACCTGCTCTTGCCCGTATACATTTTATAAAACATGCAGCCAAGGCGGAATGATCGGAGTCGGAGAATCCTGCGGCGGAAAATATCAGTCTTGCAAATGCGCGTCTTTTTATAAAACCTGCAATCAGGGACCAGATGCCTCGGCCAGCACTTGCCGCGAAGAAAATGGAGTCGTCAAATATTCAAGATGCTTTGCAAACAGCTGTGAGAATGGCGGATATATTGACAGCATACCTGAAAACCACAAATGCAGCGAAGTAAAATATTTTGAAAATACATGCTACAAAGACTGCAGACCCTTAACATGCTTTGACGGCGGATTATATGACAGGAATCCATCCGATAGAATAACATGCCCAAGAAAAGAATTCGGCGGAAAACCATGTTTCGACTGTGACAAGCTATGCGGATATTGCGACAGATTCACAGGAAAATGCAAAGTCGACTGCATGAACGACTGCAAAAAAGGAATGTGGTTTGAAAACAAACTTAACGGTGGATTTATCTGCAAACAGTAAATTAAACCAAAAATCAAAAATTAGAAAATACCAGTAGGTCTGCTTACTGGTATTTTTTCATCTTCTCCATTTAAAATCAGGTGAATATACACAATGATAGAACCGTCAAAACTATCTTTTTCTATTGTTCCATACAGCCTTAAAACATCGTTGTCATGAATTGTTCGACCTTTCCATAAAGCTTCGTTAACTTTTATAATTACTCTGCCGGTTTGGTCAGCAAACAAATATTCATCGCCTTTTATATGCTGGATTACATCTCCCGTAAGAATGATATTTTCTCCAGATTCAAGATATTCAATCTGCGAAGCAGTTACATCCAACGATGTCTGCGCAAAGGCAGGAAAGGAAACTGAAACAAGAAACAAAAAGTAAATTATTTTTTTCATTATAAATCCTTTTCAATTTTGGTTGTTATATGTGCAGTTTTTATAAAAAAGGCGCCTTATATGTAATAACGACGCCTTTTTCATAGACTCTTTTTACTTCGCCAGCTTAGTAATTTGATCAACGTCTATTTTGGGGTCTTTTAACAAGCTTTTATCAACTTCTCCAATGATTTGCACCTTATCCCCTGGAGCGACATCCTGACCTCTCCAGTCTTTTTTATCAATTTCGACAACTATTGTTCCCGTTTCATCCTTGAACATATAATTCTCGCCTTTTACATGGCTTATAATGTTTCCAACCAAAACAACATCCGCATCGTCGCTAAGCTTTTTCGCTTCTTCAACCGTTATTGTTTCATTCGCCGAAGGACCAGTAAAACCGCCCATATACCTTCCTTCTTTTGCCTGCTCGGCAAATGCCGGGCTAGCAACCATAATAGAAATAACCGCCAACAATAACTTTTTCATATTTGTCCTCCTAAAATGTTTTTATCAACAAGCTTAATATATCAGACTATTTAGATAATCTCTATTAAAAAATCTTCCAGAGATAAGCTTAATAAATTTTGCTATAAAGTAAAAGTTGACAAAAATTAGAAAAAAACGTATTCTATAAGGACACTTTTTATTATTGGCATCAAACAAAATAAGATTATTAATAACGCTGGAATTTAGAAAATTAAAGCTTAAATTCTGGTCCTAAATCGTTTAAAAAAATGAAAAAACTGATTTTTATCGTGCTGACAATGTTAGCGGTATGCAACATCAGCGCAAACGCTCAAACCAGCGTAACTTATTACTACGATGAGGATTACTGCTGGGACATCTACGAACGCTACATCCCCAGCGGATATTTCTCCGGTCCCCAAGGAACGAAAATTCATTACTATGGCGACGGAGATTTCTTCGTAGGGTATCCTGTTGGAAACGGTCTTTACGAGTGGGAGGTCATGCACATGGACTTCCGCCCGCTGCACCGTATGGTTTTGAGCAGAGACAGATTTGGTCTCGCGGCGGTTCACATTCTGTTGGTTAACGGACATTGGGTATGGTCCTTAAGCTATGATGAGTACATCTATGGCGGACGCACATATCCCAGGGTTCATTACTACGGAAACCATTTAAGCTGGCATTACTGTAATTCCATTCCTTACGCGTATTCGTATTTCGATTGGAGCTACAACTATATTCAGCTGACATGGAGACACAACCACAGACCGAGCTACTATGCAAACTTCCATAATCGCCGCGGCGATGGAAGGCGTTATCAATACTATGGAAATTCCAGTTATGGACATAGGAACGCGCCCAATGGAAGACCGAGCAGAACATACAACTCCCTGAACTCCGATGAAAGAAGGGTTTCGAGAGAAAGTATGGACACTGGACGAGATGTTTTGAGACGCGAGTTTGAAACTGCAAGGAGAGGTTACGAAACCGGCAGGTCAACTTCGACCTCGACAAGAGAAAGCGGCACAACCAGCCATTCTCGCCAATCGTCCTACCGCTCGAACAGAGACCAAACCAGTTCGACCTACAGAGACAATCTGGGGGGCAGCGGCAGAACATCAGGCAGAAACGATGAAGCCACCGGCTCCAGCTACGGACGAAGTTCAGGTTCGACGAGTTATTCAGGCTCCCGCGATGTTGACGACAACAGAAGTTCAACTTCTGTCAGCAGAGAAGGAACCATAACAAGAAGAACCACCAGCACGACTTCTACGGAAGTCCAAAGCAGTTCTGGACAATCGTCAAGAAGCTCTTCTTACCAAAGAAACTCCGGCGGGAACCGCGAGGTTTTGAGGGAAACAGGTTCCAGAACTTCAACTGGCTCCGGCTACAGCCAAGGCGGTCGAGGTTCTTCAGAATCATCCGTCAGTCGTTCATCGACTTCGACAAGCCGCCAATCTTCGGGCGTCAGCAGCAGTCAAAGCGGCGGTTCGCGTTCATCCGCGGAAAGCTCAGGCCGCAGCTCAAGCTCTAACAACGGCAGCAGCAGAAGGAGATAAAGAACATCCTTACAAACGATTTTGAAACCGCTAGAAATAGCGGTTTCATTTTTTTTAAATTTATTATAATGTATCTCCAGCAACAACAGACTTAATCAGGAAGAAAAAATGCCCCACCCGTTAGACGCTTTTAAATATTGTCCGAAATGCGGCTCGGATAAATTTGGAATAAAAAGCCCGATTGCAAAAAAATGCGGCAATTGCGGTTTCGAATTTTATAAAAACCCCGCGATTGGCGCAGGACCGATAATCGTGGACGAAAAAGGTAGGCTTTTAACAATAAGAAGAGCAAAAGAGCCTGGCAAAAACATGCTCGGACTGCCGGGCGGCTTTGTCGACATCAAAGAAACCATTGAAGAAGCTCTTATTAGAGAAACCAAAGAAGAGATAAACGTTGATATTGAAGTTGAAAAATATTTGTTTTCCATACCTAACTCATATTTATATCAGTCCGTAAATTCATACCCTCTGGATTTTTTCTTTAAGTGCGGAATAAAAGATATGAGCAGAATGAAAATTGATATAAACGAGGTTTTAGAAGTTATATTTATTGAAAAAGATAAAATAAACCCCGATGATTTTGGTCTGCCGTCAAACAAAACCGCAATAAAAAAACTCCTTGATGAAAACCTTATATAGAGCGTTGCAATGAAAAATAAAACTGAAGATTTTTTAATTAATTATGTAAGAGAAAACATCAAAAACGATTGTTCACACGATTTCTCTCATGCGCTAAGGTGCCTTAATCTATGTAAAAAAATCGCCAAAAAAGAAAAAGCCGACCTGGATATACTAATTCCAGCCGCGCTTTTTCATGATATAATCTGTTACCCGAAAGACTCTCCAAAAAGCAAATTAAGCGCCATTGACAGTGCAAAAAAAGCGAAAGAAGTTTTAGTTTCCATCTCTGAATATCCAAAAGAAAAAATAAACGAAGCGGCTTTATGTATAGAAAACTGTTCTTTCTCAAGTAAGAAAAAACCTCATTCAATTGAAAGCGCAATTTTACAGGATGCCGACAGAATAGAAGCGACCGGCGCAATTGCAATAATGAGAACTTTCGCATCCGCAGGCTCAATGAACAAAGCGTTTTACAACACCAACGACCCTTTTTGCGAAAACAGAAAACCTGAATCGTTAGCTTATGCGGTAGATTTATTTTACGAAAGACTTTTAGTCGTTGCCGATTTAATGAACACCAAAACAGCAAAAAAAATCGCGCAGAAGAGAACCAAAATACTCCAAAGTTTTCTTACCGCCGCAAAAGAAGAAATAAATGAATAAAATTACCAAAGACATAAAAACTATAATGACATTTAGAGCGGTAAGAGCTGTTTCCGACGCTTTTTTCAACACCTTTTTAATCGCGTATATAATGCAGATTGCCAACAACAATATTATTCCGATTTCTTTATACCAAATTGTTTATGCTTTTTTTGTCGGCATTGGTTTTCTTATTTTTGCAGATTTTGCAAAGCGCAGAAACAAAATGATTTTATTTCGGACAAGTCTTATCTTAAATTTCGCCTACTTATTAATCATTATGATTTTTCAGGAAAAAATATTAAACTATGTCTCTTTTCTCGGCGCCTTATACGGAATTGCCGTAACCTTATATGCCCTGCCTTATAATGTTATTATTTCGGAAAAAGTTAATAAAAAAACCATGTCAAAGTTTTATGGATATACAAACGCCATAAACGGTGGCGTTGCCATTTGCGCACCCCTTGCTTTGGGGGCGTTCATAACTTTTGGCTCATTTGCGGAAACCGCTTTTGTTCTTGCGATTATTGCGGCAATAGAGTTTATAATTTCACTTTTTATAAAATCTCAAATTACTTCAAGTAAAAAATTTGAGTTATGGGAATATTTAAAAAATTTAAAACAAAACGCTCTCGTTAGAAAAGTATATATTGTCGAATATCTAAAAGGAATAACGATTAACGGAACCCTGCCAATCGCTTTGGTTTTATATGTTGTTTATGTGTTTAAAACCAATTTAAATTTGGGAATTTTAACATCAATATTCACTTTCTGCGCTGTTGTAATGAACTTTATATTCGGCAGATTCGCAACCAGAAAATCTTTTCCCAAACTGCTCACAGTATCAGGCAGCCTTGCCATTTTGAGTTCTTTTGTTTTTATATTTTTTACAACAAAAACATCTTTTATATTATATAATTTCTGCTACATTACCGCCGTACAATTATTGCTGAGCATTACCGACATAAACTTATTTAATGTCTCTAACGATAAACATATAAAAAACAAATTTAAAATCGAATACTTTGCGGTAAGAGAAACTTTTCTTAATATGGGCAGGATTTCCGGCTTTATTCTGTTGTTTTTCATCGGCATAATAAATAATCTTGAATATATAAAATATCTTATGGCGTTTTTGACCATACTTATCGCTCTTATAGGATTTCTTTCTATAAAGCTCAACATACATATAAATGACGAAGAAGAAGAATTTTAAATAAGAAACCGCGTCTTTTGTCCAAATTGCTCTTGCATTGGACAAATAAATATACTATACTTTATACACTACTTTACACATTAGCGTATTATTGGAAACTAAGTTAAAACTAAATAAAACTTCACAGATGAAAAAAATTATCCTTTTCTCCGTATTTTGCCTTTTCACTTTGGCAGGTTTCGCGCAAGAGCAAGTAACTAACAAAGAAGCTTTCAAAGCTGAAAAAAAAGAAGACCCTGGAATAATACTGGAGAAGCCTAATTATCCGCTGACATCGCTGTCGGAGGTATATTTAGGACCAGGAGCAAGCCACATTTTCAGAACGGGGCTTGCATACCGGGGATTTTACGGCTTCGTTGAAACATACGAGTACGAAAAAGACTGGTCTTTCGGCGGCGGTCTGGCTTATGACGGTGTTTTCAAAGAAAACACCTATTACCGCGGTTTGGTAAGCTATAGTCAGGGACAACTCTACGGGCTTGCCATGATATGGCACGACTTCGACCTCAAGCCGATAAATCTGCAGCCGATATTTTTTGTAGATTCGAATTTGGAAGCGAGCTTGGGCTTTTTTATTCCTTTCAACATCTGCAAAAATCTCAGCGGCGGGTTCTGGGTAGCTCAAGGATTTGCCAGCAAAAACGGTTTCGGGTTATCGAAACTGCAGTTCGAAGTTGACTTATACGTCTCTTTCGATGTGGTAAAAAACCTTTTCAAAGGAAAGAGAAAATAGTTTATTAGTTAATCTTAAAAAAGCTCCGATGAAAATCGGAGCTTTGCATTTTAAACGCCGACGGCCTTCGTTTTTGTCCAGTATAAAGCATAACTTGACAAAATTGAAATTAACGCTTAAAATAATGTTTAAATAATATTAGGAAAATTCGGCATGCAAGATAATCCAGACAACTTTGAAAAACGTTTGAATAAACACAAAATAGAAGATATGGCTAAAAAAGGCTATACGGATGAAAAAGGATGCACTGCTTTGCACAAAGCATGCGAAGAAGGTTTAAATGACCGCGTAATGCAGCTTATAAAAGACGGTTATGACGTAAATGCCAGAGACAACAGCGGGCGCACCCCCCTAAGCATAGCGATTGAAAAAGGCAATGACGAGCTGGTAATTATGTTAATCGGACGCGGCGCGGATGTCAGCAGTCTACACATCACTCCGGAATTTGTTAAATCTCATCCCAATTTGGTAAAACTTTTAGCCATTAGCGATGCCGAAGGCATAAATTCGAATCTGGGCGTATTTGCAACTGACAAAACCGGCGTGGAAGCATTAAAAGCTTATATTGAAGCCGGCGGAGACATAAATGCCGTAAACGACCAAAAACAAACTCTCTTGATGATGTGTACCGACGTCGGAAATATTGACGCGGTTAAATATGCTATTGAACATAATGCGGATTTGAACAAAAAAGATATTAACGGCAACACCGCGCTTATGTATTCCGCTAAAAACGGAAGCCATGACATCTCCAAACTTTTATTAGATAATTTAGATAATAAAGCGGATGTAAACCTGCGTAATATTGAAGAAAAAACCGCAATCATGATTTCTGTTGAAAATAACCACCTTGACGTTACGAAATTGTTAGTCGAATATGAAGCCGATATAAGCATGAAAGATAAAGACGGCGAAAACGTCTTAACAAAAGCGGTCAAAGCCGGAAGCCTTGAAACCGTTAAATTCTTTATTGAAGAATGCACTGACAAAGAAAATGAACAGACAAACGAGACAAAACAAGAAAATAAAGCTAAAAAAGCAAGCTTAAAATCTTTTGTCAACGAACAAGACAACAAAGGTTTTACAGCCATTATGCACGCATATAAAAGCAATCAAATCGAAATGTTTGGATATTTGTTGCAGCATTCTGATTTATCCATCAAAGGACAAGACGGATTAAACATTGTTGACATGGTATCTCAAGAAAAGAACTCTCCTTTCAGGGGGCTTCTCGAAACAAAATTTCCACAGTCGCCGGAACTTCGTATAAACATTGCCAGAGAGCGCTTAAACATAAGTAAAAAGGTTAAAAGAAGCCATCCTTTGCTCAACGGCAGAGACTTTCAGCAAAACCCAAACAGCTTGTAAAGACGGCAAATAAACCTTCGGAAAAATTTTGTCTATTTTTTGTTGCATGAAAATATAATTCCTGCTATACTGTTCCACATCAAAAAGCATTATTGTGGAAATTATATATAATATATTGTTTTCATAATATGCTTTTTTTATTTGAGCTAATCATAAGTTAAATAAACACAAATCAATTTTTTTATGAAAACAAAAATCAAAAACATTTTCTCAGCCAAGACAATCAACGGAAAATGGTGGAAAGGCGAAATCTCAATGCGTTATAACTTAAAAACGCTGACGAAGCTTTTGCTTCTGCTGCTGATTCTGGCTGTCGCAGTTATCGTCGTTATCCTTGTCGGAAAAGGTCTTATCCTTCTCTGGGAAGGCATTACGTACATCGTGCCTAAAATTTGGCCGTATCTCTGCGCCGCTGCCGCCGGAGTTCTTCTCGCCCTGACATACAAATGGTGGGGCAGACTTTTATCCAAACTGAAAAGGCGGAAAAAAGTCAGACCTCAGCAAAGGGGTGAAAAGCAAAAAGGAAAAAGAATATGGCTGGTTATCCTTCCGCTTCTGGCTCTTATACTGCTCATCTCTCTACTGTGGAGAAGCTGCGGTTCTGAAGAAAAACAACAAGCCGTTCAGGTATATGAGCTTTCATTCGACAACGTCATAATCGGAAGAGCCTACCTTGACGGAGTGCAGAAAGAAGTACCTAACGAATGTCCGAGAGCCTTGGTTGGATTTAAGTTTATCAACGACCAGCCTGTAAAAGACTACAATTTCTACGGCATGACCTATGACGAAGCGGTGTTTGTTGTTTCTCAGGATTGGAAACCTCTTGTTGTCGACAATCTGTCGCCGGCAATCGTTTTATCCAGACAACAAATGGCTGTTGTAACCTTAGCGGCGATGAGAATGGGCAAATATGGTTTTCTGCGTTCAACGTTCCTGGAAAAAATAAATGACGGGAATCTTGAAGAAGCAGGAGAATGGCTGTTGCTCCAAGACGCAAAAGGAGAGATTAGAAAAACAGGCAGCGAACCCAAGCAATATTTTTACATGCTGCGCCTGCTCTGGGAAAATGAAATTACCATCAACGAACTGTTGGATATGCCGATGTTCTCTTACAAAGCTGTCTCCGTTGATAAAATGTATGACCAATCGGGAAAATACATTTTCAACGAAGAAATCAGGAAAGAGCTAAAAAAAGGCAGTTTCCAAACACCTCGGAAAGCTCTTGAGCTTTAACACGAATCTAAAGAACACACCCCGGCGCATTATGTATGCAACGGGGTGTGTTCTTTTATAAATTCAAAAGCTTTCCCACATTTTATACACAACAATGAACCGCATTCTCAGATATGCTTTATCATTGTTTAATGCAGGAATTTCTGAGCATTATTCGTATTGTTTCATTCGCAGAAAAATCTGCTTTTGCTTATCCCGTTTTTTTCATTTGATTTTTGCCCAACCGCATTATATCATTTTTTTGGTGGCGCATTAAAGCGCATCAATGTATAAATATAAAAAAGGATAATAAAGATGAAAAAATTAGCTATTCTTGCAGTTTTATTCGCTCTTGCAGCTTGCACAGGTTCTCGTGGATACATCGGCAGCCAAAAAACTTGCGAAAACCACTCTTTCTTAGGTATTTCAATTATTGAAATCGTTGCTCCTTGCAAATAATCAATTTTTGATTTACGTATAAACATTAAAGCTCTTCTCCGTGAAGAGCTTTTAATTTCTTAAGACAATCCTAACGGATAGTAATAAAAGACTGACATTTAGTCAGTCTTTTATTACGTATCACGGATTTTAGTTAATGAAAAAACGATAGCGGCAGCAGAGCTTTTGAATTTAATAAAATCTCGCTCGTTTCAGAAAAATAAAATCTGCAAGATTGAAATTTTTCTGATGGGAACACCAATTTAAAATGAAAAATGCCGCCTTTCCGGCGGCATTTTGTTTTAATGGTGATCCCAACGAGATTCGAACTCGTGTTTCATCCGTGAAAGGGACGTGTCCTAGGCCTCTAGACGATGGGACCCTAAAACTATGCGAATGTATACCTGCAAAAATTATTTAGGTCAAGCGTTTTTTTGTCAGTTACTACTATTTTCTATGTGTTTATTCAAAACGTCGACTATCTCGCTTAAATGAACCAGCTTAAGGTCTTTGTCCTCAAGCGTTGGAAGCCATTGTTTAAGAGCCTGATAGGTTTGAGACTTTGGATGTCCTATCGCTATCGCATAACCTTTTTTCTCCGCCAGTTTTTCCACCGCTTTTAACTGACCCAAAATATAATTTAAATCATTTTCATTATCTAAAAATACATTTCTGTTTGCATAAGGAACTTTATATTTATCCGCCGCTTCTTCGGCTGCAGATTTATCCGATGTTCTGGAATCTAAAAAGAACAAACCTCTTTCGCGCAGCACTTCCATAACATCATACATTTTAGACTTATCTTCGGTAAACTTACTTCCCATGTGATTATTAACGCCTTTGATATTGCGGTATTTATCAATCATCCTGCCAAGCTTATCAATAACTTCATGATCTGACATTGACACCATTAAGACATCGGGAGCAACATCTTTTTTTCCTTTTGCTTCCATCGGGATATGAGCCATAACTTCATGTCCGGCTCTTAAAGATTCTTCAACCTGAGCATTTAAGTCATTGCCGTAAGTAAGGAATGAAGACGTTAATGGAAACATTAAACTGTTTATGTCTTTTGTTCGTTTTTTGCTCACGCCCATGTCATCAATAACTATTGCGATAACAGGCTTGTCACCAAAATACGGAGGCTTGTGAGACGGCTCGACTTTTATATCTTTTATATCCTTATGAATGCCGCTTTCAACAATTATGTCTTGGGGCAAATCTTCTTCATAGAGGCTGTAATTGTCTTCCTCGACACCGCTGCTTTCCTCAAAGATAGCTTCTTCGGGAAGTTTATACGTCTTTGCAATTTCAATAAAAGAAAAATAGTCGTTAACAAATTTATCCTGGCTTGAAGACGCCGCATCTGAAGAAACGGCAATTGCCTCGACAACTGTATGTTCTTCTTCAACTTCAACCACAGCCGGAGTTTCTTCTATTATAACGACAGGCTCAGGAACAATCTCTTCCATAACCTCTTCAATAATAGTTTCTTCTATAACGCTTTCTTCCTTAACATCGACAGAGACGGCTTCTTCCTGAACAACAATTTCATCAATCTCAACGCCTTTTATTATCGCGATTATTTCTTCCCCGGTATCTTCATCAATAAAGACCTCCTCATCAACTAAGATAACAGCTTGCTCCCTGTCCTCTTCAGACATATTTTGATAATATTTAATACTTTCCAGAAGCAGGAATGTTAAAGCCACAAAGAACAGCATAATTCCAATATTTCTGATTATAACCCAAAGTTTGTAAAAAAACGATTTCATCCCGAAGCCTCTTTATGAATTAGTCCTAGTCTCTTTTTCTCAATGTCGGAAACGCTATCACATCTCTAATTGACGGAGCGTTTGTTAAAAGAATGGCAAGCCTGTCCATGCCCATTCCCAAACCGCCGGAAGGAGGAAAGCCCTGCTCTAAAGCGTCAATAAAATCTTCATCCATCATTTGTGCTTCTTCATCACCGGCTTCGCGCGCCGCAACCTGAGATTCAAATCTTTCTCTCTGCTCCAACGGATTTGATAATTCCGAATACGCAACGCCTACTTCCATAGCCGCGATATAAAGGTCAAAGTGTTCGACCAAACGCGGGTTTGTTCTATGGGTTTTTGCCAGAGGAGAAATATCTCTCGGCATATCCATAACGAATGTCGGCTGAACCAATAAATGCTCCACTCTTTCGTCAAAAACTTCCTGAATTACCTTGCCCCAGGAAGAACATTCGTCAGCGTCAACGCCAACAGATTTTGCAAGTTTTTTCGCATCCGCTAATTTTTCAACACCCAGAAAATCTACGCCGGTATGTTCCTTAACCAAATCTATAATTGATTTTTTGGCAAAAGGTTTAGAAATATCTATTGTATTTCCATTAAACTCAATAATGGTTGTTCCAAGAACCTTGTTTGTTACATAACGTATCAGTTCTTCTATTAAATCCGCCATATCATTATAATCCGCATAAGCCTGATATGCTTCTAATGCGGTAAATTCAGGGTTGTGGCTTTTATCAATGCCTTCATTTCTAAAATTGCGACCGATTTCAAATACTTTATCAAAACCGCCGACCACAAGTCTTTTCAGATAAAGCTCCGTAGCAATACGAAGATATAAATCCATATCCAAAGCATTGTGATGAGTAACAAACGGTCTTGCGTTCGCTCCGCCCATAATCGGCTGAAGCATAGGAGTTTCGACCTCCAGAAAACCCTTCTCTTCAAAATATCTGCGGACGGATGACACAACTTTGCTGCGCTTTTTGAAAATCTCTTTGCTTTCTTCATTAACAATAAAATCCACATAACGCTGACGGTAGCGGGCTTCCATATCTGTTAAGCCATGAAATTTTTCCGGCAAGGGCTGCAAAGCTTTCGCAATGATGTCAAATCTTTCAGCCGCCAAAGACAACTCGCCTCTCGGAGTTCTTCTAATATATCCCGTTACACCGACAATATCACCGACGTCAAGAGATTTCAAAAGCTCCAAATCTTCTTCGGAAAGGTGGTTTTTATGGCAGAAAATTTGAATCTTTCCGCTTTCATCCTTCAAATCAATAAACATACCGCTGTTTCTTACAGACATTGCTCTTCCAGCCAAAGTATATCTGTCTTCCGTATCAATGCCCGCTTCAAGATCTTTATATTTTTCCTGCAAATCCGCCGCCAAAGCAGTCGGCTTGAAACGATATGGATAAGGATTGTATCCTTTTTCTTGCAAAGTTTTTAATTTAGCTATTCTTGAATCTCTATGTATATTAGTTTCTGCTGTCATCTCTCAAATTCCGTTAAAATTCTTTGTTCGTCTAGAATATAACGCCATACAAAATTTTTTTCAACTAGTATTTTCTTGACATTTAATTAGAATCGATATAGAACATTTATAGAACAAATTATAGATTTGATATTTCAGGAGAAATAAAAATGCTGACGCCAAGACAATACAACCTATTGCTGTTTATTAACAAAGTAATTAAAGAAACCGGGTGCTGCCCTTCTTTTGACGAAATGAGAGACGCTATCGGTCTAAAGTCCAAGTCTGGAATACATTCTTTAATAGAATCACTGGTTGAGCGCGGATATATAAAAAAGCTGCCTCACAGAGCCAGAGCGCTTGAAGTTATCAGGCTCCCCAAGCTTAAACCTTCAGTAATTGTCGAGGAAGAAAAAAGACGCGAAGAGGCTTTGTTTAATGCCACTGTTCAAATTCCGCTTTACGGAAAAATTGCCGCCGGCACACCGATTGAAGCAATCGCAAACGAAAACGACCAAATTACCGTTCCTTTGGAAATGGTCAGCAGAGGCTCGTATTACGCTCTCACTATTGAAGGAGATTCAATGATTGATGCCGGCATATTTGACGGCGACACCGTCATTATCAAAAAAAGCGCCGTTGCAAAAAACGGCGATACGGTCGTTGCTCTGGTAGACGACAGCGAAGCAACTCTTAAAGAGTTTAAGCAGGAAGACGATTATGTATATCTAATTCCAAAAAATGAAGAGCATTATACAAGAAAGCTTCATGCTTCCCAGGTTAAAATACAGGGTATTCTTTCCGGCTTGATTAGAAGATATAATTAACCTTCCGATGGTTTTTGTCTTCTTCTAAAGCGTAAGTTGACCAAATATCTTTCATAAACAACAAGCAATATTCCAGAGACGACTAACGGAAGAAGATAGTATATAATTCTGTACGCTATCAGCGCACCGAACAAAACGGCTTGGTTATGCTCGCCTGGAAGCATGTATAAAAACAGACCTTCAAATACTCCCAAGCCTCCTGGAACCTGGCTGTAAATTCCAAGGATTTGAGCGATAACAAACACCCCTAAAAAAGATACAAAAGGAACATCAACAAAAGGTATTACCACGGAATAAAGCACCAACGACGCTAAAACTGTGTCTGTCGCACCGAGAAATATTTGCGCAAAAGCCATTCTTAAACTCGGCATTGAAAACTCCACGCCTTTTATAAATATCGGTCTTCTATAAAAGATGACCATTAGAAAATATAAAAGCAGCAAAAGCCCAGATACGATGGTAACCGCCAAAGTTGTTATCCCAGAAAGAGAAGATTTGTCTCCCGGGTGGTTATATATAATCGCATAGGCAAGAACCATCAAAAAGCAGCAGCCCCAAAGATAGGTAAAACCAGAAAACGTTATCATACGCAAAATTTCCGTAGCTCTAAACCGCCAGCGGGTATAAAAACGATACCTTATCGCGCCGCCGGAAATAACCGCGTGTCCCGCATTGTTGCTTACGGAAAAACCGATAAAACCTGTTAAAATCCATTTCCATGCTTCTAGTTTCTTTTTTATATATGTAATTGAAAGAAAATCGTAGCACGCCAGCGCTATGTAGCCCAGAAACGAAGCTATGCAGGCTAAAATTAAATTATTATTCGGTATGCTTAACAAAGCCTCTTTAATTTCTTCGGGCTTATATATGGATAATTGACGATATATCATATATGCCGCGAGGACAAAGAAAAATAACCCCGCCCATGATATTATCTTTTTTATTACTCTTTTTATATTTGTACCTGTTTTTCCAGCCATCAATCACCTTATTATGTTCGGAACTTTTGATATTTACTATTACTAATAGCAATTTCATTAATTATTACAAGCTAAATATTAGGATAAACTTAATATATTAAATTATTACGAATTTTCATGAGGATTTTGCCTAAATTATTTTCGCCCTTACCCTCGCAGACACCCCAATAGACATCTCCCCAGTCGTTGCCTTCCTGCAGCTCCGCGTCTTTAGTATCCAACAGCAGCTTCTTGAGCTTTGGGTGTCGGGAAAACTTCTGCCACACTAAATCATACATTATATCATAGCGGACATCTTTCCAATCAGGTCTGATTTCATATCCGCCCTCGGAAAGCTTTTTTGCTTCATAAGGCGTCATATCTTTTATTTTAAGCTGAATAGTTTTATCAAGGCTTTTTGCCGCCTGATACGCATTTTCGACACAGTCAAATTCGATGTCATTATAGATAACTTTAATCTTATGAGGATAGAAACCGCCGCCTTTTTTATGAGGGTAAAAGTTAGATAAAAACCTTGTTTCATCCAGCGTAAAAGTTTCGATTATTCTCATCTTAAAGATACTCTCTGATTTTTTCAGGATAAATTATACTGCCAGAACTTAAGTCACACCACTCTACTTTCAATTCTGTAGTATTATCAACTGTCTGCTCGAAGCTATTTTTATTATAATTATCCTTATAAGCAAATTCTGCTTCAAATAAAAATACTACTTCATGACCTTTTTTACCATCAAATGTAAAAATGTTGTTAGATACTTTAAGAAGTTTACTAACTTTTATATCCAAACCCAACTCTTCTTTGAACTCTCTTATTACTGCATCTTCGGGTTCCTCGCCAAATTCCACCCCTCCGCCTAAAGGACGGTAAAAAACTTCATTTTTTTTACTGTCAAAACATCTTGCCGCAAGAATAGTATTCTTTTTTCTGATAACCGCTATGGCTATTACCCGAATCTTATTTTCTTCAAAACCCATGTTCCGCTACTTTCTCAGTTCAACATTATCAAAATTATCTTTTAGAAACTTTTCTAACTTTACATCATTAAAAAATTTATCACATTCCATATCGGGAGTATTATCTCTGGGAACCTGTCGGTATCTTTGCAAATTATAGTTTTTAACGCCTTTAGATTTTAAGAACTCCGCAATTTCATAAATATCTTCTACACTTAAAATTCGCGGATCGCAAGTTGTTCTTGTTTCAAATTCTATACCGCTTTTTATTATAATATCCAGACTTTGAGAAACTTCCTCCAAACTGTCTACTCCGCCGACGGCTTTTTTATAATGCTCTTTCTTAAAAGGAGCTTTTATGTCAAGCCCAACCCAGCCGATGTCGGGAAGAACTTCCTTCAGCTTCTCTGGATAACAGCCGCAAGTGTGTATGGCTGCGATATATCCCATATCTTTAACTTCTTTAACAGCGCGGTTAATGCCTTTTTGCATTAATGGTTCGCCGCCGCTGAAAACAACCGCATCTAACATGCCTTTGCGTTTTTTAAGAAAGTTTTTGACATTCTCCCAGTCAAAATCCGACCTGCCGTCCATTTTTTGCAAATGTGTATTATAACAAAAATGGCAGCGCCAAGGGCAGCCTTTTAAAAATAAAACGGCGGCGATTTTTCCGGGAAAATCCACCAAAGAAAAATTTTCAACGCCGCCGATAAAAATAGAGCCGCCAGAAATGTTATCTGAATTGGAAACAAAATTTTGTTCTGATTTCGACGTCATATCCGACAACTCTACAAATTTTTGTTTTTATTCTGCCGCTAC
Source organism: Lactobacillaceae bacterium (assembly GCA_031271345.1). Classification (GTDB taxonomy): domain Bacteria; phylum Pseudomonadota; class Alphaproteobacteria; order RF32; family CAG-239; genus JAQWBS01. The sequence goes on along the minus strand of JAISVX010000002.1, from coordinate 69,934 downwards.
GGAAAGCGCGTCGTCAGAACTCATTCTTCCCAATGCTTTTCCTTCGCAAAAGCAGGTTCGCGAATAGTACTCCGATTTTTTACCTTTATTGAACTCGGATACAGGGCGGTGATACCCCATAACTCTGGTCCAAATCTCGCAAGGCTGCCTTTCTTCATCTTTCAATTTTATATTTTCCATATTGATAACAGTCATTTTTAATCCCCTTAACTCAATTAATAAAACATAGTTCTAAGCAACTTCTTTTCCAGCTATTGCCGCTTTTAATTTCTCAGCCTTTTTTTCTTCGTCGCAAATCGGGCAGAATTTATGCTCTCCGGCTATATACCCATGCTTCGGACATACGGAGAAAGTCGGAGTAATTGTTATGTACGGCAGACGATAATTCGTCAAAACTCTTCTGACAAAATCGCGGCAGACTTTTGCGGATGAAATTCTTTGGTTCATATATAAGTGAAGCACTGTTCCGCCAGTATATCTGCTTTGAAGCGAAGATTGAAGGTCAAGCGCTTCAAACGGGTCGTCCGTATACCCTGCCGGCAGCTGCGAAGAGTTGGTATAGTACGGGTCTTCTTTAGAGCCTGCCTGAATAATGTCTTTGAATCTTTTTTTATCTTCGCGGGCAAATCTATACGTCGCGCTCTCGGCAGGCGTTGCTTCAAGATTATACATATTGCCGGTTTCTTCCTGAATTTTAACTAACTTTGCGCGGATATAATCCAAAAATTTCTCCGCAAACTTAAGCCCTTTTTCCGTAGAAATATTTTCTTTGCCGTCAGTGTAGTTCATTATCATTTCGTTGATACCGTTTACGCCTATTGTTGAGAAGTGGTTGCGCAAGGTTCCGAGATAACGCTTCGTATATGGAAACAAACCATTGTCTATCAGCCTTGAAATGACTTTGCGTTTCAGCTCCAGACTTACCCTTGCAATATTCATCAGCTCGTCAACGCGTCCAAACAAACCTGCCTCGTTATCTTTATAAACATAGCCAAGACGCGCGCAGTTAAATGTTACAACGCCTACGGAACCTGTCTGTTCCGCAGAACCAAACAATCCATTGCCTTTTGCCAAAAGCTCGCGTAAATCCAGCTGCAAACGACAGCACATTGAGCGAATCTGCCCCGGTTTTAATACCGAGTTGATAAAGTTTTGAAAATAAGGCAGACCATATTTAGCGGTCATCTCAAATAAAAGTTCGGTATTTTCATCTTCCCAGGGGAAATCCGGCGTCATATTATAAGTTGGAATCGGAAAAGTAAACGGACGTCCTTTCGTATCGCCTTTCATCATAACGGTGATATAAGCTTTATTAATCATATCCATTTCTTTTTGCAAATCGCCATAAGTAAACTCCTGCTCGACGCCCGCAATCATCGGATAAGTCTCTCTTAAGTCTTCCGGGCAGACCCAGTCAAAAGTAAAGTTTGTAAAAGGTGTTTGCGAACCCCAACGGGAAGGAACGTTTAAGTTATAAATCAACTCCTGCATCTGCTGCTCGACCTGCCTGTAAGAAAGATTATCTTTCCTGATAAACGGAGCTAGATATGTGTCGACCGAAGAAAAAGCTTGAGCGCCAGCCCATTCATTTTGCAGCGTACCCATAAAATTGACCATTTGACCGACTGCCGCGGAAAGATGTTTTGCCGGACCGGCTTCCGTCTTGCCAGGAACGCCGTTAAAACCTTCATGAAGCAGATTCTTCAATGACCAGCCTGCGCAATATGCCGCCAGCATATCCAAGTCGTGGATATGGATGTCGCCGTTTCTGTGAGCCTCACCGACTTCGGCTGGATAAACATGGCTCAGCCAATAGTTCGCCGTAACCTTTCCCGACACATTAAGGATTAAGCCTCCGTTAGAGTATCCCTGGTTGGCATTGGCATTAACGCGCCAGTCTAATCTTTCCAAATATTCATTAATCGAGCTTTCGACATCAACCAGCACTTTTCTGTCCGCTCGGTTGCGCTTTCTTTGCTCGCGATACAATATATATGACTTAGCTGTTTGAAAATGGTTTGCAGAGATTAAAACCTGCTCGACAATATCCTGTATCTGCTCAATTGACGGGAGAGCTTCTGAAAACTTATGCCTCATAACCTTAAGAACCTGAGCGGTTAAGAGCCATGATTCATTTTCTCCAAACTCTGAAGTCGTCGTCCCGGCTTTTAGGATAGCGTTAAAAATTTTTGTACTATCAAAAGGAGCTAACGTGCCGTCTCTTTTTAAAACATTTTCTACAGGATTAGCGCCAATATCAAAATGCGCAATGTTTATGTTGGTCTCTGACATATCTCTATGCTCCTTAACTTTTGCAGTTGTCTCTAACTAACCACTATATACTATATATTGTTTAATAAAAAATTAAAAACACTATATATTGTGTTTCTTGATGAAAAAATCACTAAATTAAATATGATTCATAAGACGCATTATCTCAACACAAAAAACCAGATTTTTTTGCATTTATGCCTCAACCCGTTAGAAACCTTATAATTTTTTCAGTTATAAAAAGTGGATAAAACCATTAATGAAAGTAAACAAAAGGTTAACAAAAATCACATCTTCAACTAAGCCATTGTTTTTACATAAAACGCGAATAATATGCCGGCGAATCGCCAAAGTGACTAAAAATCCTTAAAAATACAAAAAAAGAGACAGGAAAACTCCTGCCTCTTTTTATTTTTAAGCTGCCCGATTATTTTGATCTCGCTTCCACCTCTTTGCCGACAGAAGTCTGCTCAATATATTCATCTTTGCATGTGTCGCCTATACATCTTTTAAGAATTGTAGCCCTTCTTCCGTCTGTAAGACCGCGAAGGCGAATCGATGGAACATAGTGTTCCACAACAATTATCTTAAATGTCAGGTAGCCGACATTGCTGCGCTCGTCCATTATATATATCTTTATCGCGTAAGTACCCGCTTCCGTCGGCATAGCCACGCCAGAAAGAGTATAAGTTTTTTCATCATATCTCAGCCAGCTTGGCAGCGGGGTATCATCTATCAAACCCGCTTTAGTAGTGATTTTGCCTTTGAAATCCACCTTATCAAAAACTTCCTGAGGTATGGAAATATTTATTCTGTCGCCTGCCTGCACTTCAATATCCGGCAGCAGTTTAGCGGAGCTTAAATTTATTGGAGGACGTTTTGTCGGAATATCCAGCAGATATGGTCTGTTATCCGGCAAAAACTCGCCTTTGCGCCATCTTTCCAAAGATTCTCTTAAAGCGAAAGCAACTTTTGACGGTTTTTCCCCAACCATATAATATGGAAGAGCGTCTAAACCGACTGTTGAATACAAGTTGCCCAATGAATCCTGCAATTCGATATATGCTCTATATGCTTTTGCTTCATCCTGAATAGCTCTTGCAGCTTCCAAATGGCTTTTAGAATCTTTTGTTCCCAAAGCATAAGCTACATCTTCGGCAATATCTTCAGATATATCGGCAATTTCCATATTTATCTGATAATCTTCAACCGCTGAGACGTGTCTTGCCCAGGATACATAAACCTGACTCAACACCAGCATAGACATTCTTTGGCGGCGCAAATCTTCCATGCCTCTCATAGTAGGTTTTTTAATATCTTCAAATACGCTTAAACCAACTTCTTTACCTTTTTCAGCCCAAAGTCTGTTATAATATCTAGGGTCGTTTTTATATTCTTTTTCCTTTGGATCTTTAAATTCTTTTACCGCGATTTTCAAATCCTGGCTTTTTATAAACGTATCATGAACTCTGATTTCCGGGCGGTTTGTAAGAGCCAGCCATTCAAGAGTCGATAAGTCGCTCTTAAGCTCTGGAAGAGCAAAGTTGCCATATTCCTTGCCAACCAGTTTAAACTCTGTCGAAGGATGGAAACCCATTAAGCCGGCAAGTCTTGCTTCAGATGTTTCGACATCTCTTTTCAAAGCCGACAACTCTTTAATCGCTTCCATATATTCTCTTTTCTTAACAAGTTCAGCAGTTGAAACATTTCTGCCCTGTTTTGCATATTCTTTGGCTCTAATGTTCATTTCGTCAACTTCTAAGGTCATATACTCAATCATGTTGTTCATAACAGGAAGAAGTTTTTGAGCCATCAATGATTTCCAGTAAAGGACTCTTGCTTCCTGCAGGATGTTATGAATAACCTTACGACTCTGCTCGTAAGCTATATCTTTTTGATAATCCGCATCTGTGCTTTGGTAGTACATAGTCGACATATCCAATATATTCCAAGTTGCTTTCAACTCCGAACTCATATCCGACAAATTGTCTCCATTTATATAACCCGCTTTGGTTATTACTTCCGGCAGCTTATTGACAGGAACATTTCCCGCTTCGACAATAGCCTGCTCATAGCTGACCATTCTGCGCGAGAAGTTGTATTTAACAGCCAAAGCCATAGCCATGTACATATCAATCGGCTTTTCTATTTTACGCGGTGTTGCAACAAACATGTTTTGCATATCGACATCGGCTCTGATAGCCCTATCCCAGTCTGAGTAATATGCTGACGTAGACGGAGTGACTCTGACAACGTCTGTTTCCACTTCTTTGTTAGAATTACATGCACTAAGGAGAAGTAGTATAGCTGCGCAAGATAACAATATTCTTTTCATTATAAAGACCCTTTTTTATGAACTCATATTTTATAATATATAACAATATTTTCAAATATTGATAGTATTTATTTACTTTTATGCAAGATTCGTGCTATATACTATATAGCAAATATTATAACAAAAGGTCAATTCTTTATTATGTTTGGTATATTTCGAACAATTTTTAAATATCGGGAAAAACAAAGCCCGGATGTTTTGGGTCGCTACCCGGAATTAGTACACGTATCAGCCATGCCTGAGCGCAGATACCTTTGGACATCGCGAATTTTGATAATTATAGCCTGCGTGGGCATCTGTATTAACATGATGCTCGCCAGCACAATATATCTTATGCTGCCGCAAAGAAACGTGGCTCCGCAGTTTTTTGGAATTAATAAATATTTCAGCGAGCTGGAAAGACTTGAACCCGACGAATTAAACATTCCTGTTACGGATTTGATTATTGAACAGTATGTTACCGAATATATTTTGTTCAGATACCTTGTTTCGTCAGACTACGACGAACTTATGACAAGATGGGGAAGAGGCGGTCTGGTATATTGGTACTCAACTCCGCAGGTTTATCAAAATTTTGCGGAAAACGATGTCAAATTCAATATTATGATGTTCAGGCAAAACAAGCTCAAACGCAATGTCGAAATTGACTGGATACGTCCGACAGGTCGATGGCTGTGGCAGGCGCAGTTTAAAACTCTTGACTATATTCCCGGAAGGAAAGAGCCGGATATAAATATTTGGAGGGCAAATATGCGCGTTTCTTTCATTGATATGAAGCTGAAAAGAAAAAACACCGCTCTTATTAATCCTTACGGATTTACGGTTACAAACTTTTCTCTCGGATACCAGGGTAAACCCGGAAGCAGCGCAAGCTATATGGAAAATATTAAAGCCAGAATGCTCAACGATTATAGAAGATTTTAATAAATAAAGCCCCTTTGAAAGGGGCTTTATTTTTAGAGTTTGAGCTTTTTATCAAGCCTTTCAAGCTCATCAATATAACCAGATATTACGCTCAATCCTTTATTCCAAAAGTCTTTATCTTTTGCGTCCAAACCAAAAGGTTTAAGAAGCACGTCATATTTTTTAACCCCCGTTTCAGATAAAAGCGTTAAATATTTATCTTCAAAACCTTTTACGCCGCCTTCCTGATAAACGCTGTATAAAGAGTTTACAACGCAGTCCGCAAAAGAATAGGCGTAAACATAAAAAGGTACATGGAAAAAGTGGCTGACTTCTGACCAGACATATTCCGCATTATCAATCTCAACGCATTCTCCCAAGCTTGCCTTTAACTCCTCCTGCCAGATTTGAGATAGTTTTTCGATTGAAAGCTCCCCGTTCTTCCTTTCGTCGTGCGCTTTTTTTTCAAAAAAATGAAACGATATTTGTCTTATTGCCGTATTAATCATATCATTTACTTTTGCCGCAATTAAACAAAGTTTCAATTTATCATTATCCGTATCGCCGAGAAGTTTCTTAAAGGTCAACGACTCTGCGAACACCGAAGCGACTTCCGCCAAAGTTAACGGCGTGTCATCCTGAAGCTCGCCCTGTTTATGGCTCAATCTCATGTGGCAGCCATGACCAAGCTCGTGAGCCAGAGTAAGGACATCCCTCTGGCGGCCGGTAAAATTTAAAAACAGGTACGGATGCTTGGAAGATGATACGGGGTGCGCGAAAGCCCCGCTTCTTTTGCCGTTTCTTGTCGGCGCATCAACCCAATCTTTATCAAAAAAATCCAGAGCCAGATTATACAGTTTTGGCGAAAACTTTTTATACGCGTCAAGAACTATTTGAACGGACTGCTCCCAAGAATATTTTGTATCTTCTTCAAACGGCAGCGGCGCGTTTCTATCCCAGTAGCTTATTTTCTTAACGCCAAGCCATTTGGCTTTAAGCTTATAAAAACGATGCGCAATTTTAGCGTAATTATCCTTAACCGAATCTGCCAAAATATTCACGACATCATCTTCGACATTATTTGCCAAACACATCGAAGACATAGGCGTTTTAAAGCTGCGCTTGTTATTTTCAATCGCTTTATCTTTTATTATCATATTATATATAAAAGCAAAAAGGCTGGCGTTTTCTTTACAAACCTTATTTATCTCGGCTCCAGCCTTATGTCTTATTTCTTTGTTTTTGTCTTGAACCAAAAGATAAATTTCCGAATCATTATATTCTTTGCCATTGACAATATACTTTAATTCAACGGATTTTTCATCATACAAACGAACCCATGCGCTGCCCGAGGTAACGTTTTTTTCTAAAAAAATACTTTCCGCTTCCTCGGACAACTCATGTTTTTTGAACATTCTTATTCTCTTAACCCATGGAGAATACGTTTTTACATCTTTATTAGATAAAAATTCTTTTATTTTGCTATCTGGAAGCTGGTTTATTTCCAGACTGAAAAAGACCGACGGCATGCTGTAATCAGTCAGCTTCTCGCTAATATCCTGATAAAATGCCGTCGCCTCGGGATTATTCATCTGGGTTGCCATATTCAAATATGCAAAAGCCCCAAGAACATGAGAAATGATTGACATTTCTTCGTATATTTTAACGGCTCCGAAAAACTCTTCGGCTTTAAGCCCGGCAATTTTCCCTTTATATTTTTTTTCCAAATCTTTATTTAGCTTGCGAAACTTTTCTAAATCTTTGTTGATTCCGGCGTCGTTTGTACCTTTGTATAAATCGGATAAATCCCAAGAAGGAAGTTTATTGCTCTTCAATTTCAGGCTCCTCTTCCAATAAAATTTCTTCAACCAACTCAATGTCGGCATCTTCAGAAAAATCTGCTTCATCTTCTATATCAATCTCATTTTGAAGCTCTTGATTAAGTTCGCGGAGTTTTTCCAAGTCTTTATATATGTTGGGATTGGAATCATAAAAATCCCGCAGTTCGTCATCCATAACCTCAATCTCCGGCTCAAAAATATAACCGTTCCAAGGCGTTGACTGCTCTCCTTTAATCCAGCCAGCAAAACCATCGCCGACCACTCCAAAATCGCAAAGGCTGTTTTTTCCAACCGCCTTAAACATGCACCAGCTGCCCTTACAGCTTTCCGCGTCCGCAATGAACTGTTCCGTACAAGGAATGAACCCTCTTTTCTGCAAATCCTGTCTTGGGGAAGTTAATACTATTATAAATAAAAATATGTAAACAAAAACTACAATACTAACTATCAGCCCAAACCAATGCCTTTTGATAAACTGCATCTAGAAACCTTTCAATATATTATTTACCTTGTCTTTTCTTTAAATATCCTTCAAGAGCGGCAAGCTCTTCCAAAGTATTTGCTCCCGCGACTTCTTCTGTGCCGCATTCAATCGCACTGCTCTTTAGCCCTTTTTTGCGAGCGACTTTTACAACATCCGTAAGATAATATTCTCCCGCCGCATTTTCATTGCCAACGCCGTCAAGAAGCTCAAACATTTTAGAACCGTTAAAAGCGACAACTCCAGAATTGCAGAAGTTTATCTGCTTTTCTTCGTCAGTCGCATCTTTAAATTCGATAATGTCGACAAGCTCGTCGCCCTGCATTTTAAGGCGACCGTATCTCAAACTGTCTTCCGGTCTAAAACCTACAAACACGACGGCATAACCATCATCGAGCTTATCTAAAACTTTTTGAAAAGTTTTTCCAGTAATAATAGGATGATCTCCATAAGCAACTATTATCTTGCCGGCAAAACCTTTCAACATTTCTCTGGCGCTTAAAACAGCGTGACCAGTTCCCAATTGTTTTTCCTGAACCGCAGTTTTATAAGGAGCAACTTCTTCTGCTATAATCTCTTGGTCTGGAGCAATAACGGGTATGATTTCTTTTATACCCATGCCTTCAAAAGTGTTTATTATATGACGAATCATCGGCTTGCCGCAAATAGGCATTAACGCCTTTGGCAAATCAGATTTCATTCTTGTTCCTTTTCCTGCCGCTAAAATAACTGCCGCAACTGAGTTTTTCATATTATGCTCCTTTTATAATCTTTTTTTAATACTCGTAGTTTATACTAATGAATTATATAAATATAATAGTATATCTTATTTGTTAACAAGGCATGGATTTTATGAGAAAACTTTTTTTTACACTTTGTTTCATTTCCACATTCTTTTTTGTCACAAATTCCTATAGCGCCGTAAGAAGCGTTACGGGGCTGCAGGAAATGCAGGTTAATCAGGCGAGAAAACAAAAAGAACAAGGAAAACGCAAAGTCAAAGAGCCTGAATTTGAAACGCCCGACGAATATGACAGCTATGTGGAAAAAAGAATTAAACGCGCGGTTGTAACAGAAATAGCCTTGGACGAGGCTAAAGAAGTAAGCTCTACCGATGTTGTCGCCAGCGACGAATATATAGAGATGATGAAGCGGGAAGAGAAAGGATTTTTCCAGCAGGTTTATGAAAATGCCCTTGCGCGCGTCAGCGGAAAACCTCAAACTCAGAGTCAAAACAAATTAAGCACGGACAGCCAGCCCGCCAACGTATCCGTCCAGCAGGAACAATGGATAAAGCCAGACTATCAAACTGTCAATGCAACCCTGCCCGGAGGAACAAAAGTTCTCGTCCCCGCAATTGAGCATATACCTTATTTAATGAGCGAAATTGAAATCCTTCCCACCGGCTTAACCAAGGTCAGCGAAAAAATCGTTGTGGTCGCAAACGGAGAAAAGTTAAAAAACGGCTTATCAAAATCTCTTCCAAGATATTCATATTCGCGCGCGGGAGATAAATACAACCTAAATGTCAATCTTGTGAGCGTTAAAATTAACGGCAGCGAGATTGAGTATAAAATTGATGAAGTGGGAAACTTGTTAATCTTATCACCCAAAAATGATTATGTTTTGGAGCCGGGAGTTTATACTTATGATTTTGAATATATCGTTGACAGACAAGTTGTTGATTATGATACTTTCCGCGAGTTTTACTGGAATATAACCGGCAAAAACTGGAACCTTATTGTTGCCCGCGTCGGAGCAATTCTGCGAATGCCCGGAAATGTTCCTGATTTGGGCAGAACGGCTTTTATCAACAGCACAAACGGCATTGACATGAGCAGCGCCAGATATATCAGAGACAACGAAAATATTTTGGGCTTTATAAGCACAAGACCCGTTTTTGTCGGCGAAAGCATGGATATAATCGTATCCATTGACAGCAAAAACTTTATTCCTGTTGACGTAAATAAAAAAATTGACTGGATTATTGATGATTACGGCGACATAATTTTAACAATTTTAGGACTTCTGGCGATTGTCGGCGCATATTTCGTATCTTGGATATTTATATCCGATAACAAAACAAACTCTAAATATTCAATCCAAAGAAACGGACCGATATTAAGATATTTAACTAAAAATATTTTTGATAAAATATCTTTCGGCTCTTTTATTTTAGAGCTTTATAAAAGAAATATCATCGATATAAAAGAAAACTCGCTCATAAAACTTACGGACAGCCTTGGAAGTTTGAGCAAAAATGAAAGGCTTGCGGTAAATAATTTATTTGTAAACAAAGAATCCGTAATCGTTTTCGACAGGGCAAACGCCTTAAAAATAAACAGAGCTTATGCGCTGATTGAAAAAGACACCAAAGACAGAGTCAGAAATTTTCTGTTAAAAATAAACTTTGGATATATTATTTTCAGCGCGGCTATGCTGTTGTTGTCTCAGGTTGGAATAGCAATGCTCGCATACAGTCCGCCTTATAATATGGCTATTATGGTTTTTTCCGACATCGCAATTGCCTTATCTATTTGGCTCTTGACTAAAAGGTTCAGCCAAAGATGGATTAAATATCTCTACAGAACATTTGCCATCTTACTCATAATATTCGCATTCGCAATACTTCTAAGCGTCTTAAACACTTTGTCGGCACTGCTGATTATTGCCGCAATATACGCAATCTTCGCTTTTACAAATATGTTTTCAAATAGAAACGGCTTGATAAAAAATACGGTTAAAGATGCGAAAACGACAAAAGAATATTTGATGAAAAATATCGATTCTGTTTCTTTCCCCAGAAACTTTTCATCCCATCAGCCAAACATTTTTGCTTTGGAAGCTGCAGGCGTATATAATGAAAAAATGAAAGATAAGGATTTTTACAAACTTGATTTAGTCTCCGGCTTAATTAAAAAGATGTAAGAAAAAGCGCCTGAAAAGGCGCTTTTCTATAAAGCCTTCAACTGCTTTTGAAAACGCAAATACTGATAAACATGCGCGTAAAGTATAGTCAGCATATAGGCGGTAAAATATATGGTTAAATAGCATAAAGCCGTGTTTAATATAACGCGGGCATTTTCATTAAAAGAAAAAACATTAACCATATTAAGCGCCGTCAGATATAAAATATAAGCAATTATTATTTCGGCGGCAAACAAACAAAAAATCTTAAACGAACTGCCTTTTGTCAGTCTTATAACTTCTTTAAGCCCAATACCCTTATCACAGACGGCAATAGAGGGAAGAATAAATGACGAGCGGATAACCACGGCATAAAAAACCGCTGTAAAGATAAGCCAGTAAAATATTTCGCCGATACCTTCCATATTGTCCCGATAAATAAAAAATACTCGTATCAAGCCAAAAAATATCGGAAGACTAAGTACCCCGATTAATATTAAAAACACCGCAAAAAATTTAAATTCTCTTTTCCCCAAAGACACATTAACCAGCAGCTTTTTCTCATTAAGAAGAATATATCTAAAACAATAAACACTGAGCGACGACAATGTTAAACCAACCCATATTACTGTAAAAAAACAAGAGTTTTCATCGCCATAAGCACTTATAACTCCCAACCATGACAACAAGAGAGCGGAAGAAAGCCAGAAGCCGCTCCCTTTAAATAGAAGTTTCATATTCTCCGCCGTATAAATCAGAGACCTTGCCAGCATCTCCCCAAAAGGGATAGAAACCTTATTTTTTGTCATCTTCTGCCGTGTCTTCTTCATCAGTTATTAAAATGCTTCTTTGTACGCGCATATTTCCAACCATCAATCCAATAGCTATAAGAATGATTATATTATATACAAATTCGGATGCCGCGGCGGAAATCCATATTGAACTTGAATCAAAGATAACTCTGAAATTTGCAAAATAGTTTGCGATAAAAAGAACAGAAAATAAAACAATAAAGAAAAGACTTAAGAGCAATCTTAAACCATTTCCTCTGGTCAATCTCAAAATAGTTCTGAGAGAATAGACTTTCCCGGTCTCAATGAAGTAACCGAACACTCCGTAAAAACGCAGCACAATAAAAGGAACGATAAATCCGATAAACATACAGCCAAAAAATACGCTTTCAATTATCCAATTTGGGTTAGGTACTCTTTTTATCAAGGCATACATGGAAAAAAACGGAACCAGGTTAAGAAGTATAAATACAAAAAAGCCGCCCAAAACTTTTAAATTATGCAAGCCAATATTAAAAATACTTCTAAAGCTAAACTCTTTTCCCGAAACAATATTATAATAGCTTAAGATAAAGCCGGAAAAAATCACCAGTTTTAAAAGTATGTAGAAAAAATATACCGTAAGCGATGAAGAGCAGTACATGCCTGCCGCGACGGCTTCGGGAAATATGCACATAAATGTAAGCCCGGCAAGCAACGAAAAAACAGTTATTACCGCAGAATACGCACCCATAAGCACAGCTATATTTTTAAAGTAGTCGATTAAATATGAAAAAGGCGAAAAAATCAATCTTCCAAAAGGCATTCTAAACGGCTTTTTCTCTTCTTTTCTCTGCATATATTTTTGATTAATATAAGCGTCAATCTCGAACATTTTCTCTAAAAAGCTTTTCTTCATATCTTATATCTCCTTTACTGAGGCAACACCCGAAATATTTCTGATTTTGCTTAAAATATCATCATTGGCAAAAGCAAACCCGTCCATAAGTTCTATCCTGACATCCCAATCGGCGTCCTCTGGTTTTATATATACTTTATTTCTTCCTTTTTTATCTTGCAACAAAATTTCTTTTAACTTCCTGACGGCGCTGACATTTGAAATTGATATAATCAACCCGTTGGCAACTTCTGAAATTGCTTTATCAAGTATCTCAACCGTATTTATCATCACTCTTGGAGCGCCGTCTTCATTTTGTTTATCAATAGTCACACCGACTAAAAGAGGCAGCCCTGAATTTATCACGTCTTCATATCTTCCCAGCCCTTCCGAAAATATCAAACCCTCAAAACTTCCCGTTGCATCAGACATATCCAAAAAGGCATATTTATTGCCGCTTTTGCTTAAGCGTTTTTGGAGAGAGTTAACGCAGCCCGCCAGCTTTGCTTTGATGTTATCGCCAGTCCTAACATTTCTAAACACCTCGGAACTGGCTTTAACTCCAAGCTTATCCATCCCGGGACCATATATGTCCAAAGGATGCGCCGATAAATAAAAACCTATCGCGTCGGCTTCGTTTTTCAGTCTGTCGAGTTCCGGCCAGTCCGCTTTATCCGAGAGCTTAACTTCTGACTTAAGTTCTTCCGCTCCAAATAAAGTTGCCTGAGAACTTGTTTTAACCTCTGTCGCCGTGCTGATATGCTTGATAATTATATCTATATTATCAAAGAGTTTTGCCCTGTTTGAATCGAGACTGTCAAACGCTCCGGATTTTATCAACTGCTCAAGCTGGCGGCGGTTCATTTGCTTTGCGTCTATACGGTGGATAAAATCCGAAAGGTTTTTAAATTTGCCGTTTTTCTCGCGTTCTTCGACAATAGCCCTCATATTTGCGTCGCCAACGCCTTTTATTGCCGCCAGAGCATAACGGATTTTTCCGTCCTCGACCGAAAACTCTGCCTTAGATTTATTAATATCGGGAGTTAAAACCTCATATCCCATTTTCTTAATTTCGTCTTTAAAAAACAAAAGTTTGTCCGTATTGGTTATATCAAGAGACATAACCGCGCACATAAACTCAACTGGATAATGCGCTTTCAAGTACGCCGTCTGGTATGAAATTAATGAATATGCCGCGGCGTGGGATTTATTAAAACCATAGGACGCAAATTTTGCCATTTGCTCAAAAATAGTGTCCGCAACACTTTCTTCTATACCGTTTTTTACGGCTCCAGAAATAAATTTTTCTTTCTGCGCGGGCATTTTATCAATTTGTTTTTTACCCATAATTTTACGAAGATTATCCGCTTCGCCCTGAGTATAGTTCGCAAGTTTTTGAGAAATTCGCATAACCTGCTCTTGATAAATCATAATGCCGTAAGTTTCAGCCAAAATTGATTCTAACATCGGATGAAGATATGCAACCTCTTCCTGACCGTGCTTTCTTTTGATATAGCTCGGAATATTGTCCATAGGACCAGGACGGTATAAAGAAACTATCGCGATTAGGTCTTCAAAACGGTCGGGCTTAATCTGTTTATGAACATCTTTCATACCCGAAGACTCAAACTGGAACACGGCGGCAGTATCGCCTCTTTGCAGCAGTTCATAAGTCGCCTTATCATTCATCGGTATTTTATCTATATCAATTTTAATACCATAATCTTCTTCGATTAAGTCTATCGCTTTTTTGATTACGGTTAAGGTTTTTAAGCCTAAAAAGTCAAATTTAATAAGCCCCGTTTCCTCAATAAACTTCATATCAAACTGCGTAACGGGCATTTCAGCGCGCGGATCTTTATACAAAGGAACAAGCTCTAATAAAGGTCTGTCGCCGATAACAACGCCCGCGGCATGCACGCCTGAATGGCGGTATAAGCCTTCAAGCTTCATCGCTATATCAAACAATTTGTTAATCTGGGGATCGTTAACTCTCATATCTTCCAGCTCTGGAACCTGTTCAAGAGCTTCCTTCAACGTTGGGTTTTTGCCCTGAACTCCCATGGGTATCATCTTAGAAATTCTGTCCGCCTGTGAATAAGGCATTTGCAAAACGCGCGCAACGTCTCTGATAACCGCTTTTGACTGCAGTTTACCGTAAGTTATAATTTGGGCTACCCTGTCGGCGCCGTATTTTGATTTTACATACTCAATGGTTTTTTCGCGGTTTTCCTGGCAAAAGTCCACATCGAAGTCAGGCATTGAAATACGGTCGGGGTTTAAAAATCTTTCAAAAAGCAAATCATAATGTATAGGATCCAAGTCTGTGACCTCCAAAGACCAGGCGACTATCGAACCCGCGCCGGAACCGCGCCCGGGACCTACGGGAACACCATTGTTTTTTGACCAGCGGATAAAATCTGACACGATTAAAAAGTAGCCGGCGAAACCCATTCTTTTGATGACGCTCAGTTCATAATCCAAGCGCGAATAATATATTTCGTCTTTTGCATTTTTATCGTCTTCCGTCATGTTTTCAGTATAAACATGATCGTTCATTCTTTTTGCCAAGCCTTTTAACGACTCTTCCCTGATAAACTCGTCGGCAGTTTTATCGCCGCACTCAAAAACCGGCAGCAAAGGATGAACGAACTCCGAAAGATAGTTGCAGCGGCGCGCAATGTTTACCGTATTTTGCAAAGCTTCGGGAAGGTCGGAAAACAAAGCTTCCATTTCTTCCGCGCTGCGCAGGCGGTTATTGGGAGAAAACTTTTTTCTATTCTCGTTCGCAACATATTCGCCGGCGGCAATACAAACCAGCGCGTCATGCGCCTCGTACATATCGGCGTCAAAAAAGAACGCTTCGTTGGTCGCGACCAAAGGGATATTGTGTTTATATGCCTGACTGATAAAAAAATCTTCGGTTTTTTGCTCGTCGTCAAACCCAATGCGGGAAACTTCCATATATAATCTGTCGCCAAAAATATCTTTTAATTTCAGCAAAAACTCTTCCGCTTCTTCCACTCTGTTTTCAAGATAAAGTCTTCCTATCGGACCTTCGAATCCTCCAGTCAGAGCAATCAGACCTTTTCCATTTGCTTTAACGTCTTCCAAAGATATTTGAGCCTTTTCAGTTGGCTGCATATTATCCAGATATGAAGTTTTCATAAGCTTTAAGATGTTTTGATAACCATCTTCGTCTTTCACAAGAAGAATAATTTTATCAGGCTCGATTGTGCGTCCTTTAGATTTAAACATATCGTCGGCATCGGTGTTTCTGATATAAAACTGGCAGCCGACAATGGGCTTTATGCCTTCTTTGGGAGCAGAGGCGGAAAACTCTTTAACGCCGAACATATTAGCCGTATCAGTAATTGCGAGCGCAGAAAAGCCCATAGCTTTTGCCCTTGGCAGCAAAGCTTTTATTTTCATAGCGCCTTCAGATAACGAAAAAGCTGTGTGGACTCTTAAATGTACAAATTTTGTTTCTGGCATTATTCCCTCTTAAACTGAAAATATAATAACTACTAAAGACTGTTCATACAACTTTAAAAAAGGAGTTTTAAGATAGTTATTTATTGATTATTATAATTAAACAATTACAATCTGGTCATTAACTGGAATAAAAGGGGAAACAGATGAAAAAGTTTTTTGTTTTTTTGTTTAAAACAATAAAAATTGTCGCGCTTATCTGCGCCGCCATATACTTAAACGTATATTCCGCCTACTATATGTGTACAAGTTTTGAGATGAACCGCCAGGAAATTCTGGTTCTTAACGGCACTTTGCTCGGAACAGCTTTGGCAATCTATCTGCTCCTTAAAAATAAAGTCAAAGGAAAATGGCTTAAACTATCCCTGTTTTTAGGAATTTATGTGCTTGTCGGCTTCATATCTTATGGCACCAGAGACATTTATGCGGAGTTTTTCCTGGGTGGAAACATTTGCAGATAAAATAAAAAAAGAAGAATATCTTAAAGATGTTTTTTATGTCGCAAAAGAGCTTTTGCTTGGGGCTTATCTGTGCAGCAGCATTGATAATAAATTTACGGTTGGAAAAATTACGGAGCTTGAAGTTTATATTGGAGCCGAGGATAAGGCGAGCCATGCTTATCCAAACAAAAAAACGCCCAGAAACGAGGTTATGTTTGAAGCGGGCGGAAAATCTTATGTA
This sequence comes from Lactobacillaceae bacterium, assembly GCA_031271345.1. Taxonomy (GTDB): domain Bacteria; phylum Pseudomonadota; class Alphaproteobacteria; order RF32; family CAG-239; genus JAQWBS01. Next base: position 53,355 of record JAISVX010000002.1, on the reverse strand, counting down.
TTTTTCGTATACGGAATGCACAATCAGTTCAATGTCGTAACAAGCCCAAAAAACACTGCCAACGCAATTTTAATCCGCTCCCTGGAACCTGTTTTCGGAATAGAGATAATGAAAGAGCGCAGGAAGACGGACAATATTTTAAACCTGACAACTGGACCTGGAAAACTGTGCAAAGCTTTAGCAATAACCCGCGAGCATAACGCTCTTGATTTAACTGGAAATACGCTCTGGATTTCCCCTAAATCAGAAAACGTAGAAGTCATCGCAGATAAAAGAATAGGGATTGACTATGCAAAAGAGTATAAAGACAAACCTTGGCGTTTTATGATAAAAAATAACAAATTCATCAGCAAAAAACCTTCTTCAGAAAAATCTTAAGTCTTGGTTTTCAAACAAACTCCTTGTTTTAAATTTGAAACAATGATACCCTCTAACCAAATTCAAATTAAAAACATTTATTATGGAACAGAAAATCGTTTTTATGGGAGATGATAGAATATCTAGCATTCCCTCTAAGGAAGACGGCAGTTCGCTAGTTAATTTCCTTACCGAGTTTCCAGAACTCACCTTTACGGAAGAAGCCATCTATGAGAAAAGACATTTCGGGCGAAGAAGAATCGGCGAGATGCTTGTTCATGCTCAAGATTTGCTGCCTTCCGGGGTTAAGTTTCTGATTAGAGAGTGTCATAGACCTCTGGACAAGCAAAAAGCGTTATGGGACGCAAGAATGAAAGACCTGAAAAAGAGCTTTCCCAAACAAACCGATGAGGAACTGTTTGAAAGATGCTCCAGGTTTATCGCCCCCGTAAATGTCGCTCCTTATGTTACCGGCGCCGCTGTCAACCTGACTCTGGCTGATGAGAAAACAGGAAAACCGCTGACGATGTCGGAGACGGACACCTTTACCGACGCTAAGTATATTAGCAGAAAGGCAAGGATTAACCGCAACAAACTGGCAAAAGCCATGAAAGAAGCCGGCTTTGTAAACTATCCCGTCTGGTGGTGGCATTGGTCGTACGGCGACAAATACTGGGCTTTCATGACCAAGGGAGAAAACACCATTTACGACTTTAAACAACAACCGTCGTAACACTTTACTAAAGAGGCTCTAATTCGAAAAGAATTAGAGCCTCTTGGCATTTTAATCCAACTCTGCCAGTCTTTGCGCCTGGTCTTCCGAAACCAAAGCGTCGATTATTTCGCCTAAAGCGTCTCCACTGACAACTTCGTCAAGCTTATATAAAGTCAAGTTGATTCTATGGTCCGTTACACGGCCTTGAGGATAGTTGTAGGTTCTAATTCTTTCGCTTCTGTCGCCGCTGCCGACTTGAAGTTTTCTGCGTTCTGAATATTCTGCGTCTTTTGTCTCTCTCTGAACATCATAAAGTTTGGCGCGCAATTGGCGCATAGCCTGCTCTTTATTTTTGAATTGCGAGCGCCCGTCCTGACACTGAACAACTGTGTTTGTCGGCAGATGTGTGATACGCACGGCAGATTCTGTTTTATTTACGTGCTGTCCACCGGCACCGCTCGCGCGATACACATCAATTTTCAAATCTGTCGGATTGATGTATAAATCAACCTCCTCAACTTCCGGCAGCACGGCAACGGTTGCCGCCGACGTATGAACGCGTCCCTGAGATTCCGTTACTGGAACGCGCTGCACGCGGTGCGCTCCGGACTCAAATTTGAGCTTTGAGAACACATCTTTTCCAGTAATGCTGGCTGAGGCTTCTTTATATCCGCCAAGACCGTTTTCGCTGACATCCATTTCTTCGAATTTCCAGCCTTGAAGACCAGCGTAACGCTTATACATCTCAAACAAAACTGTCGCAAAGAGAGCGGCTTCGTCACCGCCTGTCCCCGCGCGGACTTCAAGTATGGCATTCTTCTCATCTTCTTCATCCTTTGGCAAAAGCAAAATCTTTATCGCCTTTTCCAACTCGGGAAGCTGGTCTTTCAGCTCATAATATTCCGCCTCCGCCAACTCTTTCATATCCTTGTCCAAAGAAGCGTCGCCCATCATTGCTTCCGCGTCTTTCATATTTTTTTCCATACGTTTATAGTTTTGTATAGCCTCAACAATCGGCGTAAGATTTGAAAGCTCTTTATTCATCTTAACCAAATCGTCCGGGTTTACATTTGGAGACGACAAAAGCGCGTTTATCTCTTCATATCTGTTTACTACGTTTGATAACTTCTCAATAAAACTCATTATCTTAATTCCTCAATCAACTTGTCGAGAGCAACCGTCTTCTGCTCGCCGCTGTCCAAATCTTTTATTACAACCTCATTATTCCTTAATTCATCAGAACCCAAAATTATTGCTTTACAGGCGTTGACCTTATTGGCTTTTTCAAATCTTTTTTTGAAGCTGCCGCTGTAAGAATGCTCAACTTTAATCCCTGCCTTACGAAGGTTATACGCAATCACAAGAGCTTTGGCATCAACATCGTCGCCGGTTGGAATTAAGGCAACGGGTCTTTCAACAAAAACATCTTCGTCAATAAGCATAGCAAGCCTGTCTACGCCGCCCGCCCAGCCTATGCCCGCGACATCGCCGCCGCCCATTTGCTGAACCAGCCCGTTATAACGACCGCCGGCAAGAACCGTACCCTGAGAACCAAGTTTATCAGTCGTCAGTTCAAAAACCGTATGATTATAATAATCCAAACCCCTAACCAGGCGATCATTAATTACATATTTAATGCCTAAATTATCCAATCCTTTTATAACTTCCTCAAAAAAACCGCGCGAGCTTTCATTCCAGCTGTCTCTATATAGAGGAGCATTGGCAACAATCTCTTTATCGCATTCTTCTTTAGAATCGAGAACGCGGAGAGGGTTTTTTTCCAAACGGTTTTTGCTGTCTTCCGAAAGCTTGTCATAATAGCCCCGCAAATAAGAAACCAGCTTCTCGCGATAAGCTTTGCGGCTTTCTTCGTCTCCCAGAGAATTTATCTCAACGGTAACTTTTCCAGTCAGTCCTAAATCTTCTAAAAAGTTATAAGCCATCGCAATAACTTCAACGTCAACCTGCGGGCTTTCAACGCCCAAAAGCTCGGCTCCAAATTGGGTAAGCTGGCGGTATCGACCCTTTTGCGGACGCTCATATCTAAACATCGGGCCATAATAGTAAGCTTTTAACGGAAGCTGCCTATGCATGCCGTTTGACACAAACGCTCTGACTACGCCGGCGGTTCCTTCCGGACGAAGAGTCAAATGGTCGCCGCCTTTTTCAAAGCTGTACATTTCTTTTGTAACAATATCCGTTGTTTCGCCGATGTTTCTGGCGAAAACTTCCGTAAACTCAAACACTGGAGTTTCTATTTCTTCAAAGCCGTATCTCTCAACAACTTTCGAGCCAACTTCAATAACCTTTTTCATTTTGAGCTTGTCTTGACCATATAAATCTCTTGTTCCTCTAACCGCTTGCAACTTTTCCATTTTTTTTACCTTTTTCTAATCTTCTTTTTTTACTTTATAAAAACAAAAGAAAACAGCAAGTAAATTAAACCTGCTATTTTCCAAAATATAAGGTCCGTTAATGTCGAGCTTTGTCAATAAAGCTGTCTAAATTTACATTAGTTTTCTTACGGCGGGTAAACACATCCGCTACTAAACCGCCGTCAACATAAACCTCTACGGCGTCAGGGTCTCCGACAGATATAATCATGCCGGGTTTTTTCGGGATTTTATATGCGCTGCCTTCTTCAAAGATTTTGCTGACATAAAGTTTTTTATCATCTTTGGCTTCAAACCAAATCCTTTTTATCATCTTAACTTCAACGCCTTTAGCCTGAACGTCTTCCGAAACACTTGTATTCTCGGCATCGTCAACCAAATAAACGCCGTCTTCAACGGTTATCTGATCTCCTTCGACTTCCGCTTCTTCAGTATCCGTTAAATCAATAATCTCAATAACTCCGCCGTTTTCAACAATCTCGGAAGACAAGTCTTCTATCTGGAGGGCAAAATCTTCAGAAACCTCCCCAACCGTTTCTAAGGCTTCGACATTTGCATATTCGCTGTTATATTTGTTAAAGGCAAACCACGCAAAATACAGCAAAGACGCGGCAATAACGCTTATTATTATACATTTTTTACACGGAATGCTCGACTCTGTTTCAATATTTTCCTGGGAGAAACCTTTATTATTTCCATCTTTTATATCAAGCTCCGTCCTGTATAAATCTGCCATGCGAGAGCCGCTTAAGCCTAAATAGTCGGCATAAGAGCGGATAAACCCGACATTATACGGGAACCCTGGCAAGACATTATAATTACTGGTTTCAATAGCTTCTAAAAAGACTCTTCTAATGCGCAAATCTTCCGAGACTTCGCTGATGTCAACTTTCTTTTTAATTCTTGCATTGCGAATCATGTCGCCAACTTTTTCAACGGCGGTTTCCTCAACAGAAACTTCTGTTCTTTTGTTATTTTTTGTTTCCGATTTTTCCATTGCCTCAGTCTTGCTGTCTAATTCTTCCACTTTTGTTCCCCAAATTTTTTTATATCCAGAATTTTTTACCACGTTTGCTAATAAATATCAATACCATGATCATAAGCAAATGAAATTAACTGCGGTCTTATTGTCTTTTGCGATGTCTTTAAAAGCTCGTTTATATAATCTTCTATTTCCGCAACCTTTACAGATTTTATCATGCTCTTAACACGACCGAAAGACGCCCCTGACATTGAAAGGTTTCTATATCCAAGTCCAACCAAAGCAAGAGCTTCTATAGGGTTGCTCGCCATCTCTCCGCAAACCGAACACTGCACGCCCGCTTTGTTTGCTTTATCTAAAATCTCTTTCATAACCCGAAGAAACGGCACCGATAAGACGTCGTACCTGTCATTGAGTCTGGCATTTCCTCTGTCGCAGGCAAAAATAAACTGCGACAAATCGTTAGTTCCTATAGAAATAAAATCGGCTTTTTCCAAAACCTCGTCAAGCAGAAAAATAATTGACGGAACTTCAACCATAATACCGATATTAATTTTTTTAGGAATATCGAAACCCTTCTTTTGTTCTTTTTCCAGCTCAATCATCAGAGTTTCTTTTGCTTCTTCAAATTCTTCCAAATCCGAAATCATCGGAAACATCACGTTCAGCTCTTTTCCCGCGGCTGCAATAATAAAAGCGCGAAGCTGTTTACGCAAAATCGCGCGCCTGTCAAGGGTTATGCGAATCGAACGCCAGCCTATTGCCGGGTTTTCTTCCGATACTCCCGACCAATAGGGAAGAAGCTTGTCAGATCCCACGTCTAAGCTTCGGAAAATAACTTTTTTTCTGCCGGCTTTGCCCATCAGCTCTTTATAAAACGGCAGCTGCTCTTCCACGCTCGGCATTGAAGACGCGGTCATAAAAGGAATCTCTGTCCTATACAGCCCGACGCCGTCGCAATTTGTCGTATCAAGATAATCAAAGTCAAATGAAAGACCTACGTTTATATACATATTGAACTTTTTGCCGTCAATGCTTGTCGATGGAAATTTCTTTAACTCTTCCAGTTTTGCGGACTGCTCTTTTTTCTCGGCGATTTTATTTTTTATTTTTGCCTGAACTTCCGTCGACGGATTAATATAAACATAACCATCCTCGCCGTCAACGGCAAGCAGTTCTCCGTTTTTCACCTCGTCGAATATCCCTTTGGTTTTGGCGATAACCGGTATATTCAGAGCCTTCGCAACTATTGAAACATGCATTGTCGGAGTGCCGTCTTCAATAATCAGACCTCTGATTTTGCTATGGTTATAATCCATTAAATCTGCCGGACCCATTACTTTTGCGACAATTATTATATCATTGCTGTCAATGTTATCCTCATAGGTTATATCTCCGCTTATGTAAGACTGAAGCCTGTCCGCGACATCGCGCAAATCGTGCAGGCGCTCTTTCAGATAAGCGTCGGATGTCGATGACAACCTGTTCCACATGTCTTCATAAGCGCGCTCAACCGCGGCTTCGGCAGTTAAGCCGTTTTCGACATTGTTCTCAATTTTTTTGTACCAGCCCTTATCATTTGCAAACATTTTGTACGCGTCTAAAATATCCAGATGTTCGCCAATTCCCAGCTGCGTATTTTTGAATTTTTCATCCAAATCTTTGTTCATTCTTTCGTGGGCAAATTTCAGTCTCTCAAGTTCAAATTCTTTGTTTTCGGCAAAGATTTTTGTAATAATACCGCCCCTTTTATGAACAACCGCATTTCCCAGCCCGTATCCTTTGCTCAGGCTTACGCCTTTTATTTTGTCTTTTAATGCCAGACCTTTTTCTTCGCCAAACTTGCGGACATAGTCAAGAACCTCGTTTGAAGCCACATACTCTGATAAAATCATTGCCAGAGTTTCCAAAAGCGAAACCTCTTCATCATTAAAATCAACCTTGGCTCTTCTTTGAATAGCCAACACGCCTACAGCCTTGTCCCAACGGATTAGCGGAACGCCCAAAAAAGCTCTGAAATCTTCTTCCCCGAGGTCGGATTTATATGAAAAATTCGGATACTGCCAAGCGTCCGAAGTATTTATCGGACGTTTAAATTTTGCGACATCGCCGACAATGCCTTCGCCGTATCTTAAGGTAATTTTATTAACCATTTTAGCGTTCAGACCCTCGGTTGCAAAAAGCTCAAGATGGCTGTTGTCAATTCCGACATAGCATGAAGAAGCGTCGGCATTTAAAGCTAAAGCAATTATTTTGACCAGGCGCGCAAACTTTTCAGAAACACTTATTTTCGTGTTTTCCGCCACTTCCCGCATTGATTTCATAATATTAAACGCTTTTTCTAAAGAAGGTGATTTCATCCTCTGTCCTATTTTTTGCCTTGCGATTTTGCTCATATCGCCTATATTAGTTCTCATCAAGTTAGAAATCAACTTTCATAACACAGTTATAAGGATAAAAAAATGGGCAACAATTACAGAAGAGGCGATAAAGATACAAGACCTTGGGGAACATGGGAAGTTCTAGACAGCGGAGACGGTTTTTGCGTTAAAAGAATTATGGTAACTCCGGGAAACATCTTATCGCTTCAGCTGCACCACCACAGAGCCGAACATTGGATTATTGTCAAAGGCGAAGCTTTGGTTACTTTAGGCGAAAATAAAATTGTAAAGAAAGCAAACGAATCTATTTATATCCCCGTTGAAACAAAACATAGAATTCAAAATGATACAAATAAAGACATGGAATTTATCGAAATTCAGACGGGCGAAACCTTGGATGAAAACGACATCGTCAGATTTGAAGACACTTACGGAAGAGTTTGATAGAGAAACCCTTGACTAAAAAAGCAAAAAAGCTAATATGCTTTTCAATAATTAAAAGAAAAGAGAAAAAAGATGAGTTTTAAAGAATTAGGATTAAGCGATAAAACAATAAAAGCCATAAGAGAAAACGGAATTGAAAAACCAACCACCGTTCAGTCTGACGTTATTCCTTCAATCTTGCAGGGAAAAGATGTTTTTACCATTGCGCCGCAAAAATGTGGAAAAACTACATCTTATGTTTTTCCATTGGTTGATATTATAAGCAAGCATAATAAGCAAAACATTCTTATAATTACCCCGTCATCCGAAGAATCTGTCGTGGTTTCCGACCGTCTTTCAGTTTTTAACAGGTATCATAATATCAACGAGGCAACGATTAAAGACACCGACGAAAACATTGATGACGAAGCCAATGTAATTATCGGCTCTCCAGATTTGCTTATTGAAATTGTTGAAGAGGGAAAACTTGATTTATCGAATATCAATATTCTTGTTGTTGATGATATAAACCTCATTAAGAAAAACAAACAGCTGGAAAATTTAGAGAAAATTCTTGATATTCTCCCTGCGGATAAACAAAATGTCGTTTATACAAACCGACGCTCAAAAGAAACTCAGGATATTCTTGATAGAATATTAAAAGCCCCGGAAGAGATTAAGGTTGATAAAGCTAAAGAGCAGGAAGCCGAAGAAGCCGCTCCCGCTGCAAAAGAAACCCCTTATAAACCTAGAGAGGCAAAAGAAGAGTATAAAGAAAAAAACCAGGCAAGGTCTCAAAACAACGGCATTGACAGCGAGGCTCTTAACTTATCAAAAAAATATAACAGCTTTGGCGGAAAAACTCCTAAGTTTATACTTGGCAAATCTGTTATTGTTGAAAACGAATAGCTACCATAGGAATATTATCCTTGATATTTTGCATGTTTTATGATATATAAAAAACCTTCTTAGACAAAGTTCAGCTTCAAAGAAATATATAAATCCTCTAAACGCAATCAATAAGCAGCAATAAAAAAGCTCCTCAAAGAGGAGCTTTTCTTACCAATCTGTATCATCAGAGCATAAATCAGGATTTGCTGCGCACATACCGGCGCTTGTTTCATTTCCATAAAATTTATCTCTGCCCTCAAACTCCCCGGCAGCGCAGCCAGCAAGCACAAACAAGACAACAAGCAGCAAAACTTTTTTCATTTTTATACCTTTCTAAAAAGTTACTTCTAAACATATAAATATCATCAAAATTATTGAAAATCCAGTGATTTTAAATAATTTTCTTTTTTTTAGCAAGTCGCGACATTAACAGCCAAACCGCCCAGCGATGTCTCTTTGTACTTATTATTCATATCCATGCCGGTGTTCAACATGGTTTTTATAACGCTGTCCAAAGAAATAATGTTATTGCCGGTTCCTTTAAGCGCTATTCTCGCAGAGTTTACCGCTTTTACCGCACCCATCGCGTTTCTTTCAATACATGGCGCCTGAACAAGTCCGGCAATCGGGTCGCATGTCAAACCCAGATTATGCTCCATAGCAATTTCCGCGGCATTTTCCGCCTGTTTGTTGTTTCCGCCCATAACCGCGGCAAGAGCGCCGGCAGCCATCGAACACGCCACTCCTATCTCTCCCTGACAACCAACTTCCGCGCCAGAAATAGATGCGTTGCTGCGATAAAGGCTTCCAATACCGGAAGCTGTGAGCAAAAGCTTTATCACGCCTTCTTCCACGGTATATGGAGATTTGGGAGCGGCAAAACGCTCATAGTATCTTAGAACTGACGGGATAACGCCGGCAGAACCCATGGTCGGTGCAGTAACAACCTGTCCGCCCGCCGCATTTTCTTCCGCAACCGCAAAACCCCAAAGGTTCAGCCAGTCAATCATCAAGAGCGGGTCATAATCGTTGCTCTTAAATTTTTCTTCCAAACGTTCGTATATATCCTTTGCCTTCCTTGGAAGGTTTAATCCTCCGGGCAGAATTCCTGACGCTTTCATTCCTCTGTCAATCGAGTTCTGCATTACGTCTCTAATCTTAAAAATTCCGGCTTTGACTTCTTCATAAGGCATTAATGCGCATTCGTTTTCCAAGATAATATCCGATATATCCTTGTTTTCTTTTTCACATATTTCCAAAAGTTCTTTAGCGCTGTTAAAATCATGCGGAACTTTAAGAGGCTCGCGCCCGACCCTTCTATGAACTTCGTCCTGGCGGGCAATGGTGCCGCCGCCGACTGAAAAATAAATTTCTTCCAAAAGCAGTTTGCCGTCTTTATCATAGGCTTCAAATTTCATGCCGTTCGAATGCTCCGGGAGGAAAATATCTTTTCTCATTATTATATTTTTTTCCAAGTCAAACTCTATAGGTTTTTCCTGCGCCAAGTGGAGAATTTTGTCTCTGTCAACAGAGTTAACATAAGGCATTTCGGGGTTTATGGCATCGGCAACCAAGCCCATTAAGCCGTACACAATCGCTTTAACGGTTCCGTGTCCGAACCCTGTCAAAGCCAACGAACCGTAAATTGTTACATTTATCTTTTCGGTTCCGTCAAACAGCCCTTTTTCATGAAGGTTGTCAACATATCTTTTTGCGGCGCGCATTGGACCAACCGTGTGAGAACTTGAAGGTCCGACACCAATAGAAAAAATCTCAAAAAAACTGTAATACATTTTAAAAATACGTCCTAATTTTCTTATATGGTTTTAATCCTAAACTCTTAAGGAATTTTGATATTCGAACAGATTCTTTACCCCAAATGACATATTTGTCAATAAACTCTTTTGCCTTTTCCGGGGATTTTGATATTTGGACTTCAATTGTGTCATGCAGCAGCCGCTTCATTACTTTGTCAAAAACATCAAAATTAACAATCAACTTCGCTTCTTTATCAAAAGAAATAACTTTGTTCTCAAAGAGATAGTTAAACTGTATTGAATCCGCCATGCGGTGCGGATGGTCAAACTTTGCCTCCGCGACCAGAAACAGTCTTTTAACTACCCAGGTAACATAAACTTCTTTCAGAGTTTTTTCATCAATAACTCTAGAATTAACATATTCCGGCATCATTGCAATAGATATTACGTCGGCTTTGTGTTCTTCTATAATATGTTTATATTTTCCCAGAGCATTTTGATAGCTGCTGTCTGGACCCAGCGAGTGACCGTTTTCATGCCCAATTACAAATAAATGGTCCGCTTCGTCATTATAATATTTATGAAGCTCTGCCGACACTAAGTTTTCTAATATTTTCTTTCTTTTTTCAGCATCTGAAGCCATACGGATTTGCCGATGATAAACATTTCTTCTGCCGCCGCCTTTTTTTACGGAAAGCTTGTCATTGTTAGGAAGGTTTTGAGCCGTCGTAATTCCTCCTCGGCATTGCGCATAGTCGCCTTTCAGCTCTATCAAATCCGCGTCGACCATCGCCTGTTTTACATCACCGTTTTGCGCCACCAGCTGTTCATATTTGTCGGAAAGCGGCATAAGCTTCGCCAGCTCTTTCATATAGTCCTTAAACCTAAGTATAAGCTCCGTGCCTTTTTTATTAACAATGCCGACTCTAATTCCGAGCATATCTTTTGAAACGACCTCAATATTATGCTCTTCAATAAGCTTTTTAAGCGATTTATTTTCCAAAACCGTCGGAGTCATTCCATCGTCATAATTTTCTCGGCTTAATGTAAACTCCAAATCGGTATATTGAAGCTCCGCCCATTTCATATCTGCCAGCATATCAAGTTTTTCATCATTTTTAAGGAGCGCTTTTGCCTGCAAATCCAAATATTCTGCAAAATTATCATTGGTAACCAAGTTAGAAGCTTTATCCAAAGCCAAGGCTATTTTTGCAAACTCGTCCTTAAAATATTCGGTATAATCGATGGCTTTAATGCCGTTTCCATCTCTTCTGACCATGGTTCTTGCGCTGAGAATTTTTCTTATCTCGGCAATTTTATTTTCATTAAACATTTCAGCAAGAATCTCATGAAATTCTTCCACGCTTAAATCTATGGGATAAAAGTTGCGACCAATATATCCGTTGACGTCCTCAAATATTTTAACCGGCTCTTTATCAATGCCGTTGCTGCCTTCAACACCGTTCAGACTGTTAAAAAGCTCCAACGCTTTTGCCGCGATATTATTGTTTTTCGCGGCTTCTTCCAAAGCTTTTTTAAGCTCCATATTTAAAGGATGATCTTGCTTTAGGGAAACATCATTAATTATTTTTGCGGCTTTTACCAAAAAAACCAAAGCGTCTTTATCGCCTTTTTTAAGTTTTTTATATCCTTCAAACTCTGGAGATATTAAATTAAAAACCTGAGTTTCTTCACCAAGCATTTTATTTAAATCCTGCTCGGTCAGAGCTATTCTGTGTCCGTTAATTATCATTTTTATTTATCTCCACCGCCCTAAAGCGGTATACATATATCTTGTTTGACCAATACGCCGGGCTTAGACCGGCTTTTATTTTCAGATGCTGCATAAATTCTTTTTTATTCGGAAGCTCTTTCCATACAGATGGAAGAAACAGCCCCTGCCTGTTTCCATCAACAATAACTATGCCATCTTTTCCTTCTTCAATTTTTGAAAGCAAATCATCCTCGCTTAAAAACCTTACTCTCTCCAAATTTGTCAATAAAGAGATATAATAGTCTAAACCGTTTATTTCGTCATTTGTGAGTTTTTCAAATCTTTTATCCTGCATAGCGGCGCCATACGCGGCGTTTGCGACATCCAGCGCAACCGCTTCTTTTGGTATAACCGTTCCTATGCAGCCTCTTAGCTCGCTGTTTTTGAGCAGGGTTACAAAGCTTGCGCCTTTATCAAAAAGATTGTCCGAATAATCATTTCGGGAAGGTTTAAACCGCTTGTTCCGAACAGCTTCTTCCAAGCTTATCTGAACTATCTCCCTCAGCTCGTTTTTATAAAGACCGGCAAATTCTTCCAAGCTTTTTAACTCCCTCTCAATTCCGACAAGCTCGTTTTTTGTGTTTTCGGTAAAGCTCCATGAACCATAGCCGACAACTTGGGATTTATCGCCTGTTACGTCTCCAGAATTTCTTAAATCTAAAGTTTCAGGATATAAATTATTTTCTTTCGATAAAATCAGCGCGGCATTTATGCCGATTGAACCGCATGACAGTTCTTCATGAATATCGGCGTCATTGTTTAAAATCTGACCAGCCGTATGTTCGTCAAGCTCTTTCGCACGGTTATAACTGTAATAATGAGACAGGTCGGCAGATATTATAATCAGAGTATCTTTTCTTTCCAGCATTGGTCTTAAAGCTTCTGCCAATTGTTCAGAATCAATATCTCCATAAGCGATTGGGACAATAGAAAAACTCTTTAAAACCCTTTGAAGAAACGGAAGCTGCACTTCTATTGAATGCTCTCTTTTATGCGCCGTATCTAAAATTTTGATAAGCTCGTTTTTTTCAACCAATTGCTTCAATAGGTTTTTATCAATATTAATACTGCCAAGCGGGGTTCGAAAACTGCCATAACTTGGAACTGCCGCGCCATACAAGTGTTCGTAATGAGACGGTCCAACAATTATAACTTTTTTTATTTTATCCGCATAAGACCGCAATAAAGAATATGCTTTAGCGGCGACAGAGCCGGAATATTGGTATCCCGCGTGGGGAACTATTAAAATTTTCGGCTGTTCAGAAGATTTTTTTTCGCCGTCTTTCAGATAATGTTCGACATCCTTATCCAACCGCTCTCTGTCAGAAGAATAAAACAACCCTGCAACCGCTGGATCTCTAGACATATTATCCTCCTCTGGTTTTTCAAAATCAGTTATGTCAGCATTATTGGTATCAAGCATTTTGCTCATGCTGAAATAGTTTAAGACAACAAGAAATATTAGAAATATACCGATTATAACCGCATAAACCATTTTTTTTCTATCAATCTCTGTTTCTGTTTTTTTGCTTTTTATACGCGGACTTCTAGTCATAACAAAACCCAACCTTATAACCATATTTAAGATTTAATCATTATATCCATATATTTCAAATTTTCTACTACTTAGTTTACGAACTGAGAGCTTTATAAAAATCTTCAAAATTTTTGAAATATACAATATTTGCTTTATCAAGAGGTTTGCCCACCAATATTGGAAGCGCATTGGCAAAAATAGCGCATTCGACGTCAAAACTACTGTCACCGATAATCCAGACTTTTTCCGGCGTAATTTCAGACGGCTCAAGATACTCGTCCAAAGTATAATACGCATGCTCGGGGTATGGCTTGTTTTTCAGGGCTTCATTTCCAGCGACAACTTTAACAAACGTTCCCTTCGGAAACAACCTTTCGCAGTCGATGTCCAAAAGCTTTCTGTCTTTGTTTGAAATGACCATAAGCTTTTTGTTTTTGGCTCTTAAAAGATTAATCAACTCTTCAATATAAGGAAATTTATGAACGCCCGCTGGAGCTTTTTTTTCATAAATCGCGGCATATTTTTCGAAAGCTTCCTTGGCGTTATCTCCAAAAATATTAGGAAAATTATTTTTCAATGATAAGGAAGTGTCTCTGAGTTTCCGCGCTTCGCTCCAGTCTGGAAGATTATATTCCGCCAGAACCTCGTTAATACTGTCGACATGACAATCTCTGGTATCCGCCAAAGTGCCGTCCCAGTCAAACAAGATATATTCCGCTTTATCTAAATTGAAATTTTGCATTTTTTCATATTTTCCTTTGTAAGCTCGATCATCGCTTCTTCCAGCTCCGACAATATTTCCTCGCCAAGCTCTTTTATTATATCTCTTTTTTCCAAAGCATATTTATAGTACCAGTCTCCATCGCCATACTGGTTCCAATATTTAATATCGCCGCCGTTATAAGAGTTTGCCTGAATGTTCGCATCTATCAAATCGAGAGCTTTTACAAGCTTTGCCTCTCTGGTCTGCCTTTGTTCATATTCTAAAAACAAATCATAAATTTTTTCATTTAGCGGAGGCGGAAGAAGGTTTTTATATTTTTCCATCGCGGCAAATTCTTTAATTTGTTTTTGTTTTTTTAAATCAGGATTGGAAGCGTGGTCAATTAAAGATATATCGCCGGTTTCCGCCTCAGCCAAATCATGAACTAACGCTAATTCGAGCATTTTTGCATAATCCGCTTGTCCCCGCAGATAAGGATAAACCAGCATTATCAAAAATGTCAGCTTAAAAATATGATCGGAATCACTTTCAAATCCACCTTTGGAAAGATAATTATCTCTATTAACAAGGCATAGTTTTTCAACTATGCCCATAAAGTTAATTATATCCCGAACTTTATTCATTTATTTTCTGCCGCCGATATATTCTTTCCCGTTCATGTATGGTCTTAATTTTTCAGGAATCCTGATACTTCCGTCTTTCTCCTGATGATTTTCCATAATCGGGACAAGAATTCTCGGCGTCGCAATACCCGTATTGTTCAGCGTATGAACAAATTTTACCTTGCCGTCTTCGTTCGCACGATAACGCAGGTTTGTTCTGCGCGCCTGCCATTCGGTGATATTTGAGCAGCTGTGAGTCTCGCGGTAAACATTTTGCGATGGAACCCATGCCTCCAAGTCATACTGACGATACTTTGGAGCGCCCATATCGCCTGTGCAAATATCAAGAACCTGATATGGAAGCTCTAAATCCTTTAATACGGATTCAGAAATTTCCAACAATTTCAAATGCCATTTTTCGCTTTCGGCATAATCATTTTTACAGATAACAAACTGCTCGGTTTTCATAAACTGATGAACGCGGACCAAGCCTCTTGTATCTTTTCCCGCAGCTCCCGCCTCTCTCCTAAAACATGGAGAAAATCCCGCATATAAAACAGGAAGATCGTTTTCGGTTAAAATTTCATCGGCATGCAAAGAGTTTAGAATCAGCTCCGCGGTGCCGGACAAATATGTTTCATCCGCAGGCAGATAATAAATTTCGTCACTGGCAAATGGAAGATACCCCATGCCATAAAGAGGTTTTTCTTTGGAAAGAGACGGAACATTTATCACATTAAATCCATTGTCCGACAACTTATCCAAAACGAACAAATGAAGAGCCAGCTCAAGGCGCGCCAATTCGTTTTTTATGGCATAAGTGCGGGAGCCGGAAACCTTTGCGATACGCTCCATTTCTCCCCAATTGTTAATATCCATTAATTCAATATGGTCTTTTGGCTCAAAATTAAATTTGCGTGGTTCGCCCCATTTTCTGACAACGACATTTTCCTCCTCGCTTTTGCCGACCGGCGCTTTTTCGCTCGGAATATTGGGCATACGAAGCATAATGTCGTCAAATCGTTTCTGAAATTCAGTAAGCCGTTCTTGTTCTTCTTTGATTTTTTCGCCTAAAGCCTTGCTGTCATCTATTATTGATTGACGGTCCTCTGCGGGCGCGTTTTTAATCAAATTGCTCAGACGGTTTTTCTCTTCGGCTTTAGTCTGCGACGATGTTTTAAGCTTATTTATTTCCAAATATAAAGAAATCAAACCGACGACATCAATATTGGTCATGCCTTTTTTCTTTAAGCCTTCTTCAACTTTTTCTTTATTTTCTAAAATAAACTTAATATCTAACATCTTTATAAACCTTATTTTTTATTGATTTTACCCGTGAAACAGAGTATTTCTTTTTATTAAGAATTACAACAAGAAAATTGAGGATTTGAGCAAAATGTTAGAAGGAAAAGTAGTATTAACAGGAGTTAAACCAACAGGTACGCCTCACCTCGGAAATTATCTGGGCGCGATTAAGCCTGTCATAAACTTAGGAAACAAAGCTCCTTCGCATTATATGTTTATTGCCGACTATCACGCTATAAACGCGGAAAAAGACCCTGGTGTTTTAAACCAAAAGCTTAAAGAAATCGCATGCGTATATCTTGCTTTCGGCATGAACCCAGAGCATACGATTTTTTACCGCCAGTCTGATATTCCAGAAATTCCTGAGATTACAACAATTTTATACGCGTATACTCCCAAGGGTCTGATGAACAAATCTCACGCATATAAAGCTTTTGTCGATAAAAACAGAGAAGCCGGCAAACCTGATGACGACGGCATTAATATGGGGCTGTACACTTATCCGACTTTAATGGCGGCTGATATATTAACTTTCAACTCCGATATTGTGCCTGTCGGCAAGGATCAGGTTCAGCATGTCGAAATTGCCCGCGATATTGCGGGAGCAATAAACGCGCATTATGGAAAAGAGCTTTTGAAACTGCCAAAATTTCACATTGAAGAACGCGTGGCTATTGTTCCTGGAACCGACGGCAGAAAAATGAGCAAATCTTATGGAAATGTCATACCGTTATTTGAAGACGACAAAGCGATTAAAAAAGCCGTATTTTCCGTTCAAACAGACTCCAGACCCATCGAAGAACCTAAAGATCCGGAAAGCGTTATGATTTATCAAATATACAAAGCTATCGCAACCCCAGCGCAGCTGCAGGAAATGGCTGCCGGTCTAAAAGACGGAAAACTTGGTTACGGTCATATAAAAAATATGCTTCTCGACGCCGTTATTGCCGAAATTGGAGAAGCCAGAGAAAAGTATAACTACTATATGAACAATTTCCACCTTGTTGAGGAAATGCTTGCCAAAGGTGCGGAAAGAGCCAGACCAGTTGCAAAAGAAACCCTTAAAAGGCTTAAAAACGCCGTTTTTGGAAGATGAAAAAAGGAAGCGACCGCTTCCTTTTTTTTTAATCCTCAGCGGGCGTTTCCGCTTCGCTGACTTTTTTTACTTCCCCAATTTTTTTGAACTCTAAAGTTCTTCCGCCTTCAAGATTAAATATTAACTTGCCGCCGTCAAACTTGTAGCTTCTGATTTCAAGCAGGTTTTGCAGCACTTCGCGCTCTACATCCATTGCTTCTCCTATCCCCATCATCATAGTTGACGCGGCTGGAGCAAAAGCAATATCATTGCCTTCCGCCATATATAAGCCGAAAAAGTTATTTACAACTTTGCCAAAATATCTGTTTTCTTCAGCATCAAAAGAGATTGTTACATTAACGTCATTTGGCGTATTTAACATTTTATACTCATATCCTTTAAAAGTTGTCTGCTGCTCGCCGCATCCCATTAACATAAAGACTCCTATGAATATAGCTAAAATCTTTCTCATCAAATTTCTCCATTTATTTTTTTATAACAGATTTAATATAGAGGCTAATTATAAAAATACCAGTGTTTTTACCAACTATTCTTCTATTATTTTACAAAAGTTGATTGAGCTGAGCTTTCGAGAAAGACTGAAGTTTTCAAAGAAAATTATTTTTTTGTCATAAAAAATTAATGAAAATAGGCTTAGAATATGATAAAATAAATAAAAGCGAGGAAAAAATGGCAGAAGATCAAGTACAGGATCTTATCGGAAGAGATAAGCTATTAGTGCGAGCTATGGGTACTCCTGAATGGGCAGCCGACAAATCTGCGTATGATTTTTCCGTTTGGGCAATGGAAGTTGATAGCGCTAAGAATGAGGGACTTTACAGTCTTTCCACGACACTACTGGTATCTGGCGAGAAAATACCTACTTATAAAAATATGGGATTCCTTATAAATAGTGATTTAGCCGAAGTTCATCACATTGCTGAAATGGACAGCGGAAGCAGTGGAAATACAAAAGATGGAAATTTTGTTGCTAACAAGTCTGATATTCATACTCTTTCAGAACTCGCTGAAAAGACTCGTAATGAACATTTAAGAAGTATGAACGAAGTCAATATAAACATAAATTCAGAGGAAGCTTATGTTGGTCTTTTTGTCAACAAAGCTATGTCTGACAGACCCAAAGCTCAAATTATGCTGGCACAAGAATATTACAAACAACAAACAGGAAAGACACTGCCTATTTATATTTACGATTCTGCCGATGGTTCTCTGGTTTCTTTCAATCCCAACGAGAAAGAAAAAACTGATTTTATTAATAAAATGCGTGAGGAAAAGATGATACGTTCCTCTGCCATTTGTTATAAGGTTGATGAAGGAAACAGATATGAAGAAAGGCATTTTGATTATTTAGACAGGACGGGGAAAGAGAACCCAAAATCAGCTTCAGAGCGTATCAAAAATTTAAGAGAAAGAATTGCTGATAACAAAGAAATTCCAAAGGCTTTTAAAGCTCCCTACAAATCACAAAATCTATCAGGAATTGACTTCAATACTCTGAAAATGTATCAAGAAAAAAAGCAAAACAACTAAATTTGATTGAACTAAAGTTTGAAGCTTAAAAGTCTAGGGTTTGCAAAGGTTTCAAGCAATAGTCCGATAACTCGTCAAAAAAGATGTTTCTCCGAAATCAAATAATCCGCCGCTACGGAAAGCAAGAGCTTTCCTACTTGCGGGAACAACTAAGGCTTGCAGCGGCTTCGCCTCGCAAACCTAAGAGAAGTTTCAGACTCACAGGGTCTAACCCCACAAATGCAAAAAGCCCCAAAGGGCGATTTTGTGAAACCAGTACCGCTGAGAAGAATGCGCGCGCGTTTCACACTGCGCAGCTTCGCTTTGCTCAGACCATCTCGCAAGCTCGATGTCCAACGTCGCCTCGACTGTCGCGAGGCTTGTTAATCGCACTTCCGTTACCCCCGGAAGCCCGATTATCCATAACACCATTTATAAAACCACCCTTAAAGGGTGGTTTTATAAATGGTGCCGCCGAGAAGAATCGGACTTCCGACCCCACCCTTACCAAGGGTGTGCTCTACCACTGAGCTACGGCGGCGTAAAACCAAACATACAAAAACATTTACATATTTGCAAGCATGATTTATGCTTATGTATAAAATTTTACATACGTTATTCTCATGCAAAGCATGGGAATCCAGCTGAAGCAGCTATATGATTATGACGCGGCATAGGAACAATAAATGACTACAACAAAAAAATCGCCAAAAGAAATTCGTTTTGAACGCGAGGCAAAAGCTTTGCAAAAAAACATTGAAAAAAGAAAAAAACAACTGGAAGAAAGAAAAAAGCTTGAGAAAGAGCCAAACTGCGAAGAATAAGACATCCCAATTTTAACAAGTTCTCGCCGCGGTGATAAAGTCTACGGAAGCGGCGCCGGATTTTAATAACACTTTGGCGCATTCTTTTAAAGTCGAACCCGTTGTATAGACATCATCAACCAACAAAATTCTCTTTCCTTTTATCTTATTTTGATGTTTAACCCCAAAAGCATTTTTAACGTTTTTCAACCTCGCTTTTCCTGAAAACTCAACTTGCGGCTTGGTCTTTTTCGCCCTTATTACCGAAGAATAATCAACTTTAATGCTTGCCAGCTTTCCAAGTTTTTTCGCCAATAACGCCGACTGGTTATATTTTCTTTTCAACAATCTCGTATAATGCAAAGGAATCGGAATTATCAAATCAACCCCGCTTGAGAAAATGTCTTTACCCGCGGCAAACATCCATTTTGACAAAGTTGAAGCATTTTCCGTTTTATCCATAAACTTAAATGCCAAAATCATATTTTTAGAAAAATCGTCATACCTTAAGGCGGAACGCCCATATCTAAAAATCGGCTTTTTGTCTTTAATACATAAGCCGCACATTATTTCCTTATTGGAAACGACGTTCTCAAACGGCATGCCGCATTTATGACAATGCGGTTTTGAAATGAAATTTATATTATTAAAACATTCTTCGCAGACGCCGTCTTTTGCATTTAAAACTTTGCCGCAGCTTATACAGCGCGGAGGCAGGATTACATCCAGAATTTTAGATAATATATTCATCATTTCATTATATTTTTTAGTTCTTCATGCAAATAGTTTATACGGTTGATCGTCAGTATTCCGGCTTCCGACAAAGCATCTCTTTTATCCTGCATGGTTATATGCCCTCTGGTGATAATATCCCCGGCATAGCCGACATTATATCTATATGCGGAATTATTTCCCGCAACAAAACCGATAATATGCTTTTTCTCTTTCAAGCCGCTGTAATATTCCGCTAATTTTTCTTCATATCTCCCGCCCAAAGTGCCAATCGCGACCACCGCTTTGGTCTCGTCGTCTTTCATAAACTGGTCGATAATATCAATAAAATCAGAACCGACGACCATATCATCGCCAAGACCTACAACCGTAGACTGACCAAGTCCGGCTCTCTTTATCTCAAGCACCGCCTCATAAGTCAGCGTCGAAGAACGGGAAACAACCCCGATATTTCCCGGCTGATGAATATTTTCAGGAAAAATTCCCATTCTTGCTTCCCCAGGAGTTATAACGCCGGGAGTATTGGGACCGATAAACCTTGTTTTGCTGTCTTTTAACATTTCCCGTACATACATCATGTCTTTTATGGGGACTTTATCAGTTATGCATACTAATGTTTCCATACCCGCGGCAATCGCGTCTTTAGTTGCGGAGACCACCGCTTTTGCAGGAACAAACATAACGGACGCCGTTGCTCCTGTTTCTTTTACCGCCTCAACGGCAGTATTAAAAACTGGAACGCCTAAATGTGAAAGCCCGGATTTTCCCGGAGTTACACCCGCGACTATATTCGTGCCATATTCCATCGAGCGGCGGGCGTGAAACGACGCCTGAGTACCGGTAATACCCTGAACGATAATTTTTGTGTTTTTGTTAATCAGGATTGACATTAATCCCCCTCCCTCATCAACTCAAGCAGGTCATTAACCGATGTTTCCATTTCATCGGATATTTTCAGCGGCAGAGACGATTTTACCAATATTTCTTTCGCATATTCTTTATTTATGCCCTCAAATCTAACCACCAAAGGAACGTTTAGACCGACTTCGGACGCGCTTGCGACAATTCCCTCCGCGATTAAGTTGCAGCGAAGAAAACCGCCGAGAATATTTATTAATATTCCCTCAACCCTTGGGTTTGTCATAATCAGTTTTATTCCCGCCGCAATTTTATCTTTATCAACCCCGCCTTTGACATTTAAGAAACACGCGGCGTCAAAATCTTTCTGGCGCAGCAGGTCTATCAAAGCCAGAGATATTCCGTCGCCGTTAACAATCAAACCGACACTGCCGTCAAATTCCCCATAGTTAAAACCATATTTTAAGGCTTTAAGCTTTCTTTCAATATATTCGCTTTCATCGCGAAGCATGCTTATATCTTTATGACGAAACATTGCGGAATCATCAAATGACATTTTTGCGTCCAGCGCCATTAGTTCTCCGCGTTTTGTAACCCCGACAGGATTTACTTCTATCATCGTCGCATCATTATCAACAAAAGCTTTGTGCAGCCCGTCAATAAATTTCTTCAAATTCTTAAAACTGTTTGCTGGCAGATTTAAGAAGTTCAAAACATTGCGAACCTGCGCGACAGTCGCGCCGTTTTCTAAATTTAGAGCCGTTCTCAATATTTTATCGGGGCTTGACAAGGCGACCCTTATTATATCATCGTCAAAATTTGAATCACAGACCAAAAGGGTGATTGCCGGCGTCATTCTGTCGATTACCATGCCGCAATAGAATGTCTGGTCAATTTTGACATACTCTTCAACATAAACTTTATGGACAACTTTTCCTTTATGCCCTGTTTGAACCGTAACCAAAGTAGAGCCAAGCATTTCATCGGCTTCTTTAGCGATGGAACGCCGCGTTTTTACCTGTCTGATACCGCCGTCTTTGCCAGCTTTCTTTTCGAGAAAATATCCTTTATTTCTTGCGCCTGAATGAATTTGAGATTTTATCATCCACGGACCTTTAAGAGAAATTTCACCGGCAATAGTTTTAGCCTCCAAAGGTGTGTAAGCGACTTTCCCCTTTGGAACTTTTATGCCATACTTGCTAAGTATTTGTTTAGCCTGATACTCGTGAATATTCATTCTAAAAGTCTCTTAAAGTTTATCTGCGTACCGTTTTATTTTTTCGACCATTGAAAACAAACCGTTTCTTCGGCTCGGCGTCAAATGTTCTTTCAATCCAAGTTTAACAAAAATATCTTCCGCTTCAACAGCTTTAATGTCTTTTGCAGAGTTATTTGAAAAAATCAGAAGAACAATAGCCAGCAAGCCTCTTACTATCATGGCGTCGCTGTCTGCCTTGAAGGTTATTTTATCACCGTGCTTTTTCGGAACCAGCCAAACCTGCGATGTACAGCCCTGGACCTTCCAATCGTCAGTTTTAAATTCATCATCCAACGGCTCAAGTTTTTCGCCAAGCTCAATTATATAGCGATACTTATCTTCCCAGTTGTCCAGAAGCTCAAAATTTTCAACTAATTCACCGATATTCATTCTCTTGCTCTTTATAAAAAACATTAATTGGTGACAAATTACTGCAACATAATATAATTGTCAAATAATGAAAGATTCTCGAAAAAGGTTTAACTAATATCAAGATATGGAGTACTGGTCTTTATGAGCGTTTTCATTCTAAAATTCGGCGGTTCAACTCTCGGCAAAGAATCTGATGTGATGTCGGCTCTGCCTAAAATTGCGGCGAATATTAAGCAATATGTCGATAAAGGGCATCAGGTCGTTGTCGTCGTTTCCGCTTTTTCAGGGGAGACCAGAGAACTTAGAGATACATATCAAAGCTTCGGGATAGAGCCGAATACCTGCTATGCGGATTATATCCTTGCCATGGGAGAACAAAAATCTTCCGTTGTTCTTACAAACTATTTAAACAACGCGGCAAAAATCCCCGCGGCTTCATTAGTCGGCGCCAAATTGCCGATTTTTACCGACAATAATCATGGCGACGCAAAGATTATCGACATCGATACCAATGCTGTCAAATCATGCCTAAACAGAGGTCTGGTAACAGTTATTCCAGGATTTATCGGACTGACTTTAGAAGGCGAAACAACAACGCTCGGCTTGGACGGCTCGGACACAACCGCCGCTTTTGTCGCCGGCTATCTCGGCGTTGATGAATGCCGGCTTTATAAAGACGTTTCCGGCGTGTTTACCGCCAACCCCAGACGCGTTCCCTCCGCAAAAATTATGAGTGAGATTGATACTGAAAGCATGTTGACTTTTTCTGAGCTGGGCGCCAGAATTCTGCACCCGAGAGCCTTGGAAGCCGCGATTAAATACGATATGACAATCCGCGTACTGCCGAGTTTTGCAGACAGCAAAGGAACTGTTATTTCGAAAAATACAAAAAAGAAAAAAATTGTCGGAATCACATATTGGCAGCATGAAAAAGATTTAATTACTATTTCGGTTATCGGCGAAATTGAAAATAAAAAGATTGTCGAAGCGCTAAAACAAAATAATATTAAAGCCCGCGAGTTTAAAACCGAGTTTGATAAAACGAGTTCGACCGTTTTGCTGGACAACCCCGATGATTTGAACCAAGCTCTGCAGATTCTGCATACCCTTGCCGGACTTGACGATGAAACCGCCGCCTTAAAAGCCGCTCAGATGAACTTCTTTGACCCTGGTCTTATTAACATTAGGAGAAAAAAATGATTACCGGTGTTTACCCTGCGTTAATTACGCCTTTTACAAAAGATGACAAAATTGATTTTGCCGCGCTTGACAGATTGATAAAGCTCCAGCTGGACAATAAGGTTGACGGAATTGTCGCTTTAGGAACAACCGCCGAAACCCCATGCCTTACAGACGAGGAAAAGCATGAGATTATATCTTTTATAAAACAAAAGATTAAGGGCAAATGCAAATTAATTATCGGAGCCGGCGGCAACTGCACAAAAACGACTGTTCTGCAGGCAAAAAGCTATTTGAAATATGAGCCGGACGCGTTTTTAGTGGTTACTCCATATTATAATAAGCCAAATAAATCCGGCATGATAGAACATTTTAGGCAAATATCCGATTTGGGTATAGACATTGTTTTATACCACATTCCGGGACGCACTGGTCAAAAGCTTTCGGTCGATTTGATTGAAGAGCTGGTTAAAAAAGCTCCTGGGATTAAGGCGGTAAAAGAAGCGGACTATGACCCTGCCCACACCTTAGAGCTGACAACAAGACTTGCGGATAAAATCAGCATTTTATCCGGCAATGACGACATGCTTTTACAACTGATGTCTCTGGGCGGAAAAGGCATTATCAGCGCCGCGGCAAATGTTCTGCCGCATGTATTTGTCGAGCTATACAAAACAAAATCTTTTGAAATTTTTACAAAAGCTTTTCCTCTAATTAAAGCATGCTATCATGAAGTTAACCCGACCTGTTCGAAATATATCTTAAGCAAACTCGGATTTTGCCAGGAATATGTACGCCTGCCTTTAGGATTGGTTGATATTGAGAATAAAAAGAAAATCGACAGCGTTTTAGCCGGCTATGAAAGAAGCTTTTTGTTTGGAGAGTTCAATGGTTAAAGTCGGCATTGTCGGCATTAAAGGAATTGTCGGACAGACAATGAAAATATGTCTGCAAAATGTCAAAAATGTCGAAATTAAAGAATTTGGCAGAGAAACGCCGACTGAAGACGTTGATATT
Source organism: Lactobacillaceae bacterium (assembly GCA_031271345.1). GTDB lineage: Bacteria > Pseudomonadota > Alphaproteobacteria > RF32 > CAG-239 > JAQWBS01. The sequence continues at coordinate 28,690 of JAISVX010000002.1, read as the reverse complement.
GCGGTTTTATGCACGGATAACCCCGACAGCAAAATTCTGGTCGAAAAATTTGAGGATTACGCAAAATATATTATTGATATGTCGAGTGAATTTCGGTTAAAAGAGGATGTTCCGCTGGTTATTCCCGAGATTAATCCAGAAGCAATTACTAAAAAAACCCGGCTCATCGCCAGTCCAAACTGCACAACGACCGCGTTGGTCATGGCTTTGGCGGCATTAAAACCCGCCTATACTTTAGATGAGGTTTTTTTCTGCTCGTATCAGGCAATCAGCGGCGGCGGCAAAAAACTTCTGGAAGAAACCGCAAATCCGAAATCTGTTTATCATAAAAACTGCGTTCCGCAAATTGGCGGCATTTTAGAAAACGGCTTTTCAAGCGAAGAAATGAAATCTATTTATGAAACCCGCAAAATTTTAAGCTTGCCAAACATCAAAGTTTATCCCCATACCGTGCGCGTGTTTGTTGAAAACGCCCACAGTTTGGGAGTTACTTTGCGCGCGGCAGAAAAATTTGATATGGAAAAAGTAAGAAATCTTCTCAGCTCTTTTGAAGGTCTGGTTTATACGAATGAAGTCATAACACCGAAAGACGGCGACGGCAAAGACGAAGTTTTTGTCTGCCGCCTGCGCCAGGATATAGAAAATCCTAAGATTATTCATTTCTTTTTAGTTATGGATAACATATTAAAAGGCGCGGCATTAAACGGCGCACAGATTATCGAATATTTAATAAAGAAAGGAATGGTCTGATGCATAAAGTTTTATTAAACGGCGCTGATGGAAAAATGGGAGCGATGATAGCGGATATTATCAGAAACAACCCGGAATACGATTTGGAGGTTTCGGTTGAAAGAACTTTGGCTAACCCTGACGCCGATGGAGAGTTTGACATTATAATCGATTTTTCTGTGCCAAGCGCGGTTGAAAAAGCCTTTGAGCTGGCAAAAAAAAGAAAAAAAGCATATTTCACCGGCGTAACCGGCTTAAGCGACGAGTTTTTAAATAAAATAAAGTCTGAAAAATCCATTCCCGTTTTTTATGCGGCTAACGCAAGCCTAGGAGTGTTTTATTTCGGCAAACTCATCCAATTTGCCAAAGAGCTTTATAAAGATTATGATGCCGCCATGCGGGAAGCACACCATATTCATAAAAAAGACGCGCCTTCCGGCACGGCGAAAACTTTGGCGGGCTTAATAGATTTTCCTTATGATAAGATTATAAGTTTGCGCGAGGGTGAAATTGTCGGCACGCATGAAGTTGTGTTTGAAACTCCGTTTGAAGAAATCAGGCTGTCACATATAGCTCATAACCGCAAACTTTTCGCAGAAAGCGCAGTTATTGAAGCCGTATGGCTGACAAAGCAAAAACCAGGTTTTTACGGGGTTGGAGATTATTATAGTTCAACAAGAATATAATCCCTTACTTTTTTAGTTTTTTGCGCTATAAGATAAACGCTGCTTGAGGGGCTTAGATTAAAACAATTCAAACATCATTTTAGCGTCGTCGCTCATAAACTCGGGCGTCCATGCCGGTTCCCAAACTATTTTTACCTCAACTCTGCCAACCCCGCTTAAATCAGCTACCGCATCTGCCGCCTGCTGAGGCAGAACCCCCGCTACAGGACACATCGGCGTCGTAACCGTCATATCAATTTCGACATTGCCGCTATCTTTTTGGCGCAAATCATATACCAGACCCAAATCATAAATATTTATCATAATCTCAGGATCTTGAACTGTTTTTAAGGCTTCGATTATTTCTTCTTTTGAAGCGCGTACTGCGCCCTCTTCAAGCTCCTCGCCGGCATAAGCGACATAGTCTTTTTTCAAATCCGCAAGCGCGTCTATTTGATTTAAAGCGGCTTCCTGTCTTGCAAGAGCTTCAAACAATGTTTTTTCTGTATCTTTCGTATCCGACATATCTCTTTACCTTGTCATCAATATAAGTATTATTATTGAAGTTAAAAGCAAAACAAGGGCTTTTATATTGATTCTAACATAAGTTTTATCTTTATTTATTCTATAATATATTTTATTTGCGAATATTATCCAGACCGGAAACAAAAATATTATTGACGCCGTATATGCGGGGTTGGGAGTAAGAGACATGGCATAAGCTTTAACGCTTGTGTTTAAGATAACGATAACCAGAAGAACAAGGGCTTTTGCAACAGTTTTTCTTTCAAACAAAGCTTTTACCTCATGCCTGCTTCTCATATACAAAAACAGATTGTAAATACCGGCGGAAAGCGCTGTCCACATCGTATAAGAATAAACATGCTCAAATATCGAAACATCTTCCGGGAGGCTCATTATTGTTTTGTTTAAAATATCTATCGCCGACATTACGAATAAAACTGGAAACATGTATCTTAACGCTTTTTTGTTGGTTTTTACTTTCCGCAAAACCAAAGTTGCGGCAACCACGCCTATTAAACACAAAACAATTATTGGAAAATCCAGCGAATTTGAAAAAAGCTCGTTAAACTTCAGCGGACTTATAATAAGCCAGGCAAAAAATGTAACGCCTATACTCAAGGGCTGGATAACTCCAGTTATTTCCGCACCAAAAGCTTTTGACGAACGAAAAAAAGCATTATCGCCATATCCGATTAAAAGTCCTTGAATCAACGCAAGATAATAAAATTTATTTGAAAGAGAAATACCAAAAGGAATTGATACGGCGTACATAACCGCAAACAAAACCAACCCGCGATAAACCATAAGAAGCGAAGCCGGAAGCCGCAGGATTTGGTTGCTGTATATGTAAACCGCGGTTATCATACTGCTTAAAAGGGCTACCATCCACCATATCATTACTTATGTCCTCATTAAAAAAACGTTTTTGCTTTGATTAGAGCGTCAATTAAACAATCTATATCTTCTTCGTTTGAATAAAGCCCTAATGACGCTCTGATTACCGAGTGATAACCCATTCTTGCAACCAGCGGCTCCGCGCAATGATGACCCGTTCTGACCGCGACGCCTTCTTTGTCGAGAACAAAAGCAATATCCTGAGAATTAACCCCGTCAATAACAAATGAAAAAACTCCGCCTTTATCTTTTATTCTGCAAAGCTCCCTCAAACCGGCAACTTTTGATAATTTTTCATTTGTATAATTAATCAGACTTTTTTCATGGGCTTCGATATTTTCAAATCCGATATTCTCCACATATTCCAATGCTTTTGCCAAACCGATAGCCTCTACAATCGCGGGCGTTCCCGCTTCAAATCTGGCAGGCGGTTCCGCATAAGTGGAAAAATCAAAAGATACTTTTTCAATCATATCTCCGCCAAACTGATACGGAGGCATTTTTTCTATTATATCATATTTTCCGTATAAAACGCCTATGCCTGTGGGACCATAGAGTTTATGACCAGAAAAGACTAAAAAATCACAGTCAATATCTCTGACGTCAATTTTATAATGAACGGCAAACTGGCATGCGTCAATCAAGACCTTTGCCCCAAACTTATGAGCTTCCGCGCAAAGTTTTTTAATCGGAAAAATCACGCCCAGAACATTTGACATTGCGGTTACGGAAACCAGCTTGGTTTTTTTATTCAAATTTTTAACAAAACTTTCCCAGATAAAGCTTCCGTCATCTCCGATTTGAAATATCCTCAACTCAAATCCAAGCTCTTCTTTCAAAGCCTGCCATGGAACAAGATTAGCATGATGTTCGGCTTCTGAGATTAAAACTTCATCGCCTTTTTTTAGGTTTTTTCTGCCCCAGGTTGAGGCAACAAGATTTATTGATTCCGTAGCTCCTCTTGTAAAGATTATCTCGTTTTTGCTTTCCGCATTTATAAAGCTTTGAACTTTTTTGCGAGCCTCTTCATATTTATATGTAATCTGCTCGGATAAAGAATATGTGCCTCTATGGACGTTTGCATATTCTTCCAAATAAATCTCTTTCATCGCATCGACAACAACCAACGGCTTTTGAGCGGAAGCCGCGGTATCTAAGAATGTATTTCTCTTACCGTTAATCAGTTTCCCTAAAATTGGGAAATCCATTCTGATTCCAGATATATTATATGTTTTTCTATCAGCCATGTTTTTAAAATTTCTAAAGCGTCGTCTTTTGATACCGCGCAATACATATTGTTACACTCTTCAACCACAATCAGGTCCGACCCCTTAATTGCTTTTTTAAGTTTTTTATCCTGCCCGTCAAGATGAATATCTTCGCCGTCGCCGCTGACAATCAATGTCGGAACCTCGACTTTTTTTGCGTCTTTATAAATATCGTACTGTAAGCTGTCGTCATGTATGCTTATATGATAGTTCACGCCTTTTGCATGATAAAAATCATTTTCGCGCCAATCGTCAATATCCGCATTTTTATAAAGGCTTCTAATCTCCGCTCTTGGCGCGCCCAAAACCAAAAACTTATAATTGCTGTTTCTTGCGGCTTCAAGAACGGCAAACGCGGCTCCCAAACCGGAACCGAAAAGCCCGATTTTATTTATATCCACCCACAGCTGATTTTTCATAAACTCCAAAGCTGCTCTCGTATCCTCAACACCTGAAGTAAATGTCGCATAGGAAATATCGCCCTCGCTTTCGCCTCTGCCTCTATAGTCAAAACGAAAAGTGGCAAAGCCCAAAGAAACGAAGAACTCGGACAAACTTATCTGCTTTGCGGAATCTTTATACGAATTAAAATTGCCAAAAATCATCGCCAGCTTTTGGGTTGCCTTTGTTTCATCTCTGTCAATAATCCCTACTAATCTTTGTCCTTTGGAGTTCTTAAAATATACTTTTTCCTGCATTCTTATTTTATCCTGTCTCTTACCCAAGAATATAGGGCATTATTATCTATTTTACTTAAAACGTCATCTAAATATGCATCTATTAACATTTGTTTTGCTTCTTCTTCGCTTATACCACGGATACGCATATAAAACAACTGCCTTTCATCCAAAACGCCGGTTGCCGCGCCATGGGAGCATTTTACATCATCCGCATATATTTCAAGCTCGGGCTTAACGTCTACTTCCGCCATATCCGAAAGAAGCAGCGCCTTATGAAGCTGGTTTCCCTCGACTCCAACCATATCTCTTGGTATAGAAATTCTGCCTTGAAACACGCCTTTTGCCTGTCCGCCGACAACGCCTTTTACCAATTGGTTTGAATATGTGCGGGGATATAAATGTTCTATCCATGTAGTTGTGTCAATTGTCGCCCAGCCATTCATGATATATGCTGCGTCAACATCCGTTGCCGCATTTTCATCGGCAAGCCTTACTTCTGTTTCATTACGGGCAAGGTTCGCGCCTTTCTGCACGCAAAGGCTTTTGTAATATGACTTATAGCCGACCAATGCCGCGTTATATGCTATGTGATTTGCCTTAAACGCTTCCTCCTGAATTTTATAATGACTTAGTCTGGCATTATCTTTTATACAAATTTCATTTACAATATTATTGAAATATTCAGATTTTTCATTCCCGGCATAAGTAAAATATTCGACGATTTCAGAAGAAACGCCTTCTTCAACTAAAATTAAATTTCTGATATTAGAAAAAAGATTGGTATTATTTACGCTGGTTTTATAAGTAATCAGAAGAGGTTTTTTAAGAGTTGACGTAATTCTAATAAACACGCCTTCTTCAATATTTGCGGTGTTAAGAGCGACAAAAGGATTTTTATTTATATCGGCAAGATGTCCGAAAAGCTCCTCCGGCGCCATGAATATTGACTCCACTCTAATTTCTTCCGGCATATCAAAATTTTGGTTTAACCTGCCATTTATAAATTCTAATCTATACGCATCTATTGGGATTTCTTCAAAATCATACATAAACTGCACGGCTGATTTTTCATAATTATCTACGTCTAAACCTCTTGGTTTGGTATATTTCCATTCTTCCGTTTTTGCCGTTGGGATTCCACGAGAGTCAAAAATTTCTCTAGCTCTTGAAGCCAAGAGTTTGAAATAAGCAGCTCCTTTTACAACAGCAAATCTGTCAAACAACCCCGCCATTACTATCCATTTCCACAAACAAAATTAGAGTATCCCAGCTTTTCGAGCTTTTCTGCCAGGCTTTTATCTCCAGATTTTACAATCTTTCCATCCGCATAAATATGAACAAAATCCGGCTCAATATAGTTCAAAAGCCTTTGATAATGGGTAATAATCAGCAGCGAACGCCTGCCGTCGCGAAGCGCGTTAACTCCGTTTGCGACAACTTTCATCGCGTCGATGTCAAGACCAGAATCCGCTTCGTCCAAAATAGCCAGGCTCGGCTTTAGAACAGTCATCTGCAAAGCTTCCAGTCTTTTTTTCTCGCCTCCCGAAAAGCCGACGTTTACATGACGCTTAAGCATATCGTTATCAATGCCCAGAAGTTTGCCGTCCTGACGAACCTGCTTAATAAACTCGAAAGTATCAAGCTCAGGAAGATTATGATATTTTCTATTGGCATTTACCGCATGTTTTAAAAAAGTGGTTATTGATACTCCCGGTATCTCGACAGGATACTGCATTGACAGGAACAAGCCTTCGTTTGCTCTTTCTTCAATCGGCATATCGTTTATATCTCTGCCTTTAAATTTTATCCTGCCGCCGGTTATTTCATAACCCTCGCGACCTGTCAGCACATAAGATAAAGTAGATTTGCCGGCGCCGTTTGGACCCATTATTGCATGAACCTCGCCCTCATTTATAACAAGGTTAAGACCTTTGATAATCTCTTTGCCGTTTACTGATGCATGCAAATCTTCAATTTCTAGTAAAACCATTATTTCTTATTCCATTCTGCCAATCTTATTTTAACAACTTCTTTTAGCTTTTTTTCTATCTGTTCTTCAACCGCTTTTTCAATATTATAGTTTTGCTTAAGCTGCTCCAGCATTATATAGACATCCGCGGTCTCGCCTATAATATTTTCAATATTATTTTGTTTGCGGTTAATGTTTTTAAGAATTTCTTTTTGAAGCTCCGCCATTTCTTCAACCACCATAAGCAGTTGAGCCTGTTCTCCCCAGGTTTCTAAAGCTTCTTTGCAGATTTTCTTAAATTCGTCTTTCATTATCCGACAGTCCCTTCCAGACTTATATTTATTAATTTAGCCGCTTCTATCGCAAATTCCATAGGCAGATGCTGCATAACTTCTTTGCAGAAGCCGTTTACTATCAAACCGACCGCATCTTCTTCGCCGATACCTCTCTGCAGGCAGTAAAACAACTGTTCCTCACTGATTTTTGACGTTGTCGCCTCATGTTCTATTATTGCGGTTTTATTTCTGTTTTCCATATATGGAATGGTGTGAGAACCACAGTTTCTGCCAATTAATAAGCTGTCGCACTGCGAATAATTTCTGGCTTTATTCGCGCCTGGCAAAACTTTTACCAGCCCTCGATACGTCTGATTAGAAAACCCTGCCGAGATACCTTTGGAAATAATCTTCGACGTGGTGTTTTTCCCGATATGTATCATTTTTGTGCCTGTATCCGCCTGCTGTTTATTATTTGTTATCGCAACCGAATAAAACTCCCCGCTCGAGCCGTCGCCCTGCAAAATACACGAAGGATATTTCCACGTAACCGCCGAGCCTGTTTCCACCTGCGTCCACGAAACTTTTGAGTTTATGCCTCTGCATGCGGCTCTTTTGGTCACAAAATTATATATGCCGCCTCTGCCTTCGGAATCGCCGGGATACCAGTTTTGAACCGTTGAATATTTAACCTCGGCATTATCTAAAACCACAATCTCGACTATCGCTGCGTGAAGCTGGTTTTCATCTCTTTGGGGAGCCGTACACCCTTCCAAATAACTCACATAACTGTTGTCTTCCGCGACAATAAGAGTCCGCTCGAACTGCCCGGTATTTTTTGCATTAATTCTAAAATATGTTGAAAGCTCTAAAGGGCTTTTCACGTTTTTGGGAATAAAAACAAACGAGCCGTCGGTAAAAACCGCACTGTTAAGACAAGCAAAAAAATTATCGGTATACGGAACCACGGAGCCAATATATTTTTTTATCAACTCCGGATGGTCTCTCACCGCTTCTGTAATGGAACAGAAAATAATGCCCTGTTCCGCAAGTTTCGCCCTGTAGGTCGTCGCGACCGAAACGCTGTCAAACACGGCATCCACAGCGACAACGCCAGCCAGCGCCTCCTGTTCTTTTAAGGGAATCCCTAACTTTTCATAAGTCCTTAAAAGCTCTTTATCAACCTCTTCCAGACTCTTTGGGGCAGCTTTTTGTTTTGGTGCAGAGTAGTAATAAAGGTCTTGGTAATCTATTTTTTTATAGTCTAATTTAGCCCACGAAGGTTCCGTCAGCGTTTTCCAATGTTCAAACGCTTTTAGCCTAAATTCCAGCAGCCATTCAGGTTCGCGCTTTTTTTGAGATATAAATTTAATTATATCTTCGTTAAGCCCTTTGGGCGCCGTTTCGGTTTCAATATCCGTTACAAAGCCATACTTATATTTATCTCCGCTGAGATCTTCAATTTCCGGCTTTTCATTAGATGACATGCTGTTTACTTCTTCCTAAATCTTTTTGCGTGTCCGGCTTTTAAGTTCACTAAATGTAAATATCACATCTTCTTTCTGTTGTATATAAAAAAACCTTAGTAAAAAATTAAACTAGTATGATTATATTTTAAAATTAAGAAGTTATTTATATAGCGGGTTGTTAATGCGAAAGATACTAAAAATATTAATTTTAGTTTTATTTTTCACGTCTGGATGTCAAACAGGCGGATATTTTTTCGGGCGGAAGGAAAGCATTGAAGTTGCAAAAGGCGACACTTTATACGGCATTTCCAGAAAATATGATATTCCGCTCCAAACCCTTGCCGAGATGAATAACCTGTCTCCTCCTTACAGTCTGGCGGCAGGACAGACAATAATCCTGTCAGTTCATAAAAATACGCCGAACGAAGCCGGCAGAACATTTCACAAAATCAGCAAAGGAGACACTTTATACAGCATAGCAAAGAAGTATAATGTTCCTTTAAGGAATTTAATAGGGACCAACAGCCTAACTCCTCCTTACAGTCTTGTTGTCGGGCAGAATCTGCAAATTCCTTCCAATCAATATCATACCGTGACCAAGGGCGACACTATTTACAACATCTCAAAAAGATATAATGTCGATGTAACGTCCCTCAGCAGAATTAATAATCTTAAAGCTCCGTATACTATATCCGTCGGAGACAAGCTGGTTTTGCCCGGAACTATCGGCTCAAACAATACATCCGCAAAAAAAGCGGATACCAGAAGCTTCTTTGGCATAAAGATAAGAAACGCTCCAAAAAAGACGACAACGACCTCAAGAACGACCCAAAAAGTTCAAACCGCTAAAAAAACCCGGGCAGTGACGGCAAGAACACGAACTGCTTATATAAAACCCGTATCCACAAACAGGACGGCAAAATTTGCATGGCCGGTAAAAGGACCTATAATATCTAATTACGGCACCATTGGCAAAGGCAGAAAAAACGACGGCATAAACATTAAAGCGCCGCTCGGAGCCTCTGTGAATGCCGCGGATAAAGGCGTTGTCGTCTATGCGGGAAACGAGCTGAAAGGGTTTGGCAATTTAATACTTATTAAACATCCAGACGGATGGATAACCGCCTATGCTCACAATGACAAGATTTTTGTCCGCAAAGGACAAAGCGTCAGAAAGGGAGAAAAAGTGTCTTCCGTGGGAAGAACAGGCGGGGTAAACGCGCCGCAGCTTCACTTTGAAATCCATGTAAATAAAAAACCGATAAATCCAATGCCTTATCTTCAATAAAAAATTTGTTGACGATTTGTCTTTTTATTGTTGTTTCTCAGCAATATTGGTGTATATTCATCAAAAATAATAAAACTAGGAGAAAAAAATGTTTATATCAGAAGCTTTTGCAAGTGGCGGCGGCTTCAGCGGTCAAGATATTATGGCAACGGTTATCCAGCTTGGATTAATCTTTGTTATTTTTTATCTTCTGCTAATCCGTCCACAGCAGGTAAAGGTAAAACAACACAACGAAATGCTTATGGCGATAAAACCGGGAGACAAAATTGTCACCGGCGGCGGCATATACGGCAAGGTTGTTAAATCTGACGGCGCTAATATCACGGTTGAAATAGCTGCCGGCGTTCAAGTTGTGGTCAACCGCGTGACAATCAGAGACGTTGTTGAAGAAGAAAACACAAAATCTAAAACAATCGCTAAAAAAGACAGCAAAAAGAAATAGAAGGTAAAAAAGATGTATAATTTATCAAAACTTAAAGTATTTTTTATTATCTCTGTTTGCGTAGCCGGCATTTTGTATGCTGTTCCGAACTTTATAAAAAATAACAGCTTTATGCCTTCATGGTGGCATCCCGTAAACCTAGGTCTCGACCTTCAGGGCGGTTCTTATCTGCTGCTTGAAGTTAAGACAGACGACGTTATCAAGGAAAGATTGTCTTCAATTGAAGATGAAACCAGAAAAGCTCTCAGAGAAAACAAAATACGCTTCCAGAAAATTTCATCAACAGCTGATGCCATCAGCATAAAAATTGATGATTATAACGTAAAAAGCAAAGCGGTTAATGTTTTAAAAAAACTGGATGCGGATAACGGAATTGAGGTTAAAGAGCTTGTTGACGGCTCTCTTGAGTTAAAATATACGGAGATAGCTCTAAACGAATTAAAAATTAAGATTGTCAACCAGTCAATTGAAATTGTCAGAAGACGTATTGACGAGCTTGGAACAAAAGAGCCTGTAATTCAAAGACAAGGTTCCGACAGAATCCTCGTGCAGCTGCCTGGATTGGAGAATCCAGAATATGTAAAAGTTTTGCTTGGCAAAACCGCAAAAATGTCTTTCCATTTGGTTGACGGCACGACAACCGCAGCACAGGCAAGAAGCGGTAAAAATCCTAATGCAAAAGTGGTCAAAGGACAAGACGGCGCCACTTATGTAATCGACCGCAGACCGGCAGTTACCGGCGAACATCTAATCGATGCCCAGCCTTCCTTCGGCGAAGACGGAGAAGCTGTCGTATCCTTTAAGTTTGACAGCATGGGCGGAAGAAAGTTTGGTGAAGTTACAAAAAACAATATCGGCGAGAGGCTTGCCGTTGTTCTTGACAATGAAGTTATCACCGCTCCCGCGATTAATTCGATGATTACAACAAACGGACAAATTACCGGCAACTTCACCATGCAGTCGGCTAACGAGCTTGCCATGATGCTTCGCGCAGGCGCGCTTCCCGCTCCGCTGGAGGTTTTGGAAGAAAGAACTGTCGGTGCAGGTTTGGGCGCAGACTCAATTAAAGCCGGCGTTTTAGCATCTTTATACGGCATTTTATTTATTGTCGTATTTATGGTTGCCGCTTACGGTCTGTTCGGCGCATTTACAACAGTCGCGATTATCACAAACCTATTCCTGCTGATAGCGGCATTAGGTTTTATCGGGGCTACGTTAACGCTTCCGGGTATCGCCGGTATAATTTTGACAATTGCTATGGCGGTTGACGCAAACGTTCTTATTTTTGAGCGCATGCGTGAAGAAATCAAGGCTGGTCGTTCCGTTAGAGACGGCGCGGATGTCGGTTTTACCGAGGCGTGGAGAACAATTGTCGACTCCAACCTTACAACATTAATCGCAGGCATTGTTCTGTTTTTCTTTGGAACAGGTCCAATTAGAGGTTTTGCCGTAACATTGACAATTGGTATTATGACATCAATTTTCACATCAGTTACAGTTACAAGATTAATTATTGCTACTTGGATTGCGAAATGCAAACCAACTAAGCTGCCAATTTAATTTATAGGATTAAGAGAATGAAAATTTTTAGTTGGATTATAAAAGATACAAATATCGACTTTATGAGCATGAGAAAACCAACTTATGCCTTATCCATTCTTATGGTTGCCGCGTCTATTGCGCTTATTGCGTTAAAAGGATTCAATTACGGCATTGACTTTTCAGGCGGTATTTTAATTGAAATTAAAAGCCCTGAAGTAATTGATATGCAGGAAATCAGAGAAAAATTATCCGATATTGATATTGGCGAGGTAAATCTGCAAACAATAGGCAATACCGGGGATGAGCTGATGATTAGAGCGCAGGCGTCTAACCTTGATGAAAAAGAGCAAATGGACGCAGTTAATAAAATCAAGCAGATAATCGGCGACGATGTTGACTACCGCAAAGTAGAACTTGTCGGACCTCAAGTAGGGGACGAGCTTAAAAGAGACGGCATAATCGCCGCAGTTCTTGCTCTTGCGGCTATTTCAATTTACGTTTGGGTCAGGTTTGAGTGGCAGTTTGCCATAGGTACAATGATTGGGCTGGCGCAGGACGGAATTGTCGCCGCCGGTCTGCTTTCATTGTTTGATATGGATTTCAGCTTAACAACAGTCGCGGCGTTACTGACCTTAATCGGTTATTCTGTTAATGACAAAGTAGTTACTTACGACAGGGTTCGAGAGAATCTTGGCAAATATAAGAAGATGCCGCAGTATGACCTTATCAATAAAAGTGTGAACGACGTGTTGTCAAGAACATTTTTAACAGGCATATCAACTATCGGCGCCGCGTCCATTTTGTTGGTTCTTGGCGGAGACACCTTAAGAAGTTTCTCTTTTGTCTTAACATTTGGTATTTTGGTAGGCATTTATTCGTCTATTTTCACTTCGTCTTTAATCTTAAATCTGTTTGATTTAAGAAAAACTCAGGAAGAAGATAAAATAAATCCTTTCGGCGCGGTTTAATCCCCAAAACCATGCATTCCTAAAGCCCTGATTTTTCGGGGCTTTAGACTTTTTAGGCAAATCATTTTTTCATTTGCGGTTGATTTTAAAAAATTTTTATATAAGTTGAGTGTCTATTTTAAATTGTAAAAAGTTTTAAACAATGAGAATAAGAGCAAAAAGAAGAATAGCTAAAAGAGCGACAAAAAGAGTTGTTCAGAAAGTGGTTACAAGGGTTCGCAGAACAAAAGCGTCCTGCACTTTGTTATGGATGACCATTTTTCGCAGCTAAGCATAAAGATAAATAATTCAAATCCCCCCAGTTTGACACATGAAAGCGCGGCACAAAAGATGTTGATTTTACGCCTGCTTTATGATAGTATTCTTTTCACTTTCGCATAATAATTTGGATGTTAACTGTGATAATAGATGGCAATAATAAAACGCAGACAGGCATAATCGCCAACAAGTGTTTTTATCAAACTGTCTCAAGCATAATGCGCGAGCTTGAAGATAAAGGTTATCAAAACTCTGCAGACGAAACTGTAAAGGTTATAACCGCATATCATTCTCTGGTCGGCAAAAAAGCTAAAAACAGCAGTTATAACGAAGATTATAACGCGGCATTTAAACAAATAGACAATGCAATAGAAACTATCGCCCATCAGGTCTTTTTTAAACACGAAAACAAAAGATTTGACCATGCATATAAATCTTTCGAAGCGTTTGACTACATAAATGCGATATTAAACCGACAGCACGTAAAGAACGACGGTTGAAGTTAAATGTTAATTTTTGAGCAATCTAAATTGCAATTTTACTTATTTTGATATAATAGAGATATATTAAGCAAGAACTACAGGAGTTATTTATGAAAAAAGTTTCAGTTATAGGATGCGGCAGATGGGGAACCTTTTTAGGCTGGTATGCGGCAAACTATGCGAAATGCGATAAAGTTTATCTCTATGATCTAAAAGATTCTCCAGCGTTTATTGAAATGCAGAAAACTAGAAAAAATTCTTATCTTACCCTGACAGATAATATGGAACTTTATGACAACCTGGAAAAAATTCTTGAAAACGACATCATAATTGTTTCAATCGGCTGTCAACACCTTAGAGGATTAGCAAAACAGCTTAACGGATATAACCTAAGCGGAAAAACATTTTTGCTCGCTATTAAAGGCTTGGAAGAAAACAGCGCGAAAACCATCGAGCAAATTTTCACTGAAGAAGTTAAGCAAAACGGCGTGGAAGTTGCTGTCTTAGCTGGTCCAGGACATGTTCAAGACTATCTTAAAGGCGTTCCGTCCTGCGCGGTTATTGACAGTTATAACATTGATACAACCGCAAAGCTTATTAACTTGCTTCAAAGCGATTTAATTCGTTTTTATTACGGTTCAGACATGATGGGCAACCAAATCGGCTCCGCAATGAAAAATATCATCGGTCTGGCGGCCGGCATATTGGACGGATTAAACTGGTATGGACTTAAGGGAGCGCTTATGGCGAGAGCGCCGATTGAAGTCGGCAGATTCATTGCTCATTTTGGAGGAAACCAACAAACTGCCTATGGATTGTCCCATTTAGGCGATTATGAGGCGACTTTATTTTCTAAACACAGCCAAAATAGAACGTTTGGCGAGCTTTTTGTCAAAGGAGAAAAGTTTGAAAAACTGGCTGAGGGCGTATATACCTTGAAAGCGGTAAAAGACATTGCTGACAAAGAAAATATTGATATGCCAATATCTCAGGCTTTATATAAAGTTATTTATGAAAAAGCCGATATAAAAGAAACTATTAAGTCAATGTTCTCTCGAGAACTTAAACAAGAATTCTAATAATAATTAAGGAAGAAAAAAATGAAATTTAGCAATATTATAGCAACATGGTTTGGATCAGGATTAGCTGCAAAAGCACCAGGAACTTTCGGTTCGACAGGAACAATTCCTCTTGCTATTCTTTTAGCGTATTTTTCTGGAATTTATGGTCTTGTTGCCGCTGCCGCGCTGCTGTTTTTTGTCGGCGTATGGGCAACAAACGAAGTTATCAAAGACAGTGATGAGAAAGACCCTTCAGAAGTTGTGATTGACGAAACTGTCGGCGTGCTGACTACTTTTTCTTTTGTCACTCCGTATCTTAACCACACAATGCATAACTGGTGGATTTATCTGGCAGGATTTGTGCTGTTCAGATTTTTTGACATTGTCAAATTCGGACCTGTAAAATATTTTGACAAGATGAAAAATGCCTGGGGCGTTATGCTTGATGACGTCATTGCCGGACTGCTTGCCGGAGGAGTTTTATATTGTATCTGCTACTATGTTTTTATGCAGTAAGATAAAATCTTTTAAAGCCTGCCCTTACGGCAGGCTTTTTTTATATCTTAACTTCTTTAATCTTTATGCCTGAAATTATTTTGCCGGCAACAGCTTCATAATATTTGTTTTTTTGACTCACCAGAAATTCTCTTTCTGCGTTTTTCGTAAGTTTTGTCTCTATTTCCGGGTGGTTGTGCAAATATTTCTTAAGTTTTTCTCCCATAAACTCATCCTGTGAAATTACCTGTACTTTTTCTGGAAGATATTTGCGAAAACATTCTTTGAGCAGAGGATAATGAGTACAGCCAAGGATTATGCTGTCAATGTTTGAAAAAGATTTTACATAATCTTGGACCAGGCTGTCCGCCAGAATAAAATCATCGTTTTCTATTGCGGGAACCAGTTTTGGCGTCGCAAGTTCCTGAACTTTAATATCGGGGTTTATTTTTTTTATCTCAATATTATAAATATGAGAATTTATAGTTGAATTTGTAGCCGTCACCCCAATTTTCTTTTTTGAAGAAGCTATCGCCTCTTCCACCGTCGGAACAATGACGCCCAACACTTTTATATTTGGATAATATTGAGGAATATATATCTGTTGAACGTATCTGAGGGCGATTGAAGACGCCGTATTACAGGCAAATATTATTATTTTGCAGTTGTTTTTTATCAAAAACTCCACCGCTCTGATAGAAAGCATTAAAACCTCTGAGGATATTTTATCCCCATAAGGAAGATTTTTCGTATCGCCAAAATACAAATAATCATAATCGCCAAGCTCCCGTAAAAACGACTTAGTAATTATCAAACCGCCCAACCCTGAATCAAAAACGCCTATTTTCACTTTATAACATTATTCCTCTTATTTTATTTAATGCCCAATAGTACTATTTAACAAAGAGTTTTCAACCATTTATTTTTAATTATTGTAGACTTTATATTAAAAATTTTATATTATGTTCTGAATGTATTATTCTAACTTATAAAGGTTTTGCTTATGATTAAAAAAATATTATCAAGAATTCTATCTTCCACATTGGTGTTGATTTCTTATCTTTTGTCGTTTTTCAATGCTTCCGCCGATGATTTATATATTGTCGGAGGAGTTAATAAAGGTCTGAGCGGCAGCGAGAGCTTCGGGGGAAGCGGCGGCTTCGGCGGCGATGATGGCGCCTTATTCTTTAAACCTTACGCGGAAGGCATGCTTACCGGCATCGTAAGCTTAAACCAAGGCTATGACACGCTTATCGACTACGGCATGTTTGAAGCCAAAAGCTCCTTGGACAGCGGCGCTTTATCTGCCTTTGCAGCGACAAACGGCGGCAGCTCGAAATATAATACCGGCTCTCATATAGACGTCGACGGCTTTTCATTTGTCGGCGGCGTGGCAAAAGGGTTTAACCTCAGCAATGGAAATACTCTGGTCGCGGCGGCTTTTGCGGAAGCAGGATTAGGAGATTTTGATACTTTCAACAGTTTTAACAACGCACCTTCCGTATACGGCGGGGGCGATACGGAGTATTATGGCGGCGGCGTCATGGGCAGCTATGAGCTTGCCAGCGGCATATATACTGAAGCGTCAGTCAGAGCCGGATATACGGAAACAGATTTTTCAAGCGCAAACATAAACGGTCAGCCAGCTTCCTACGATACTGACAGCCTATATTATGGAGCGGCTGGAGGCGCAGGCTATCGTCATCAGTTAAAACCAAACTGGGAATTAAACAGTTATGCCAAATTAATCTGGACACATCAGGAAGGCGACAAAATCGCAGTTAACAGCAACAGAATAAAATTTGACGATATTGATTCGCTGCGCAGCCGTCTGGGAATGCGGCTTAGCTATTACCAACCATGCAGTTACTACAGCCCGTATATCGGCGCGGCATGGGAACATGAATACAAAGGCAAAGCCGAAATCCGCGTCAACGGTATAAAAGAGGACAGCCCGACACTAAAAGGCGATACCGGCATATTTGAAGCCGGAGTTATGATGAATACGCCTCTCAAAGGTTTGACTTTCGATGTCGGCGGACAAGGATATGTAGGACTCCGCAAAGGCTGGACAGCTCACCTGTCTTTAAGAAAAGTATTCTAAAACGTGGACTTAAGCATTGTCATGGCCGTTTACAACGGCGAAAAAACCGTTGAAAAAATGCTGGACTCGCTGCTGGAAAGTTTCAGATATGGCGGAAAAGTAAGCCATGAGCTGCTGATAGTTAATGACGGCTCGACCGACCGCACAGCGGAGATTTTGGAGCAGTATGTCAAAAAACATTCTTTTGTGAGAACTGTTTTTCACGAAAACGCCGGTTTGGGACCAACCAGAAACAAAGGGCTGATTGAAGCCAAAGGCAAATATATCTGGTTTGTCGACGCTGACGACATTGTTCCAGAAAGCGCAGCGCAAAATATTACGCCAGAATTATTAAACCAAAATATCGACATAATAATTTTTGACTACGAACACCTGCCGGACCCAAAATTAAAGCCTGAAAGCATGCATAAAATGGATGCTTTCATATATCGCAACGCTCCAAAAACAGATTTTACGGCAAGAGATTATCCCGACATTTTAACAACTTCACACCTCGTATGGAATAAACTTTTCAGGCGCGATTTTTTGATTGAAAACAATATCAGGTTCCTTAATGAGCGCAGTCATGAAGATATTCCGATTCATATCAGGGCGCTTTGCTCCGCGCAAAAAATTCATATAAAGGAAGGCGCTTTGCTAAGATACTGCACGTTTAATTCCGTGCTGTCCAAACCAAACGATAAGCTTCGTATACTGGCACCGAAGGCTTTTGAGGAATGCGAGGAATATTTTGAAAAGAATCCGCCTTTCCCTCCTGAAGTAATGTCGGCATATTATGTTTTTAAGGCGAATCATTTGTTTTGGGTCTTTTACCACAGTTCTCCTACTTTGCAGCCGATTATAAAAGAATATAACGACAAATTTATGAAGTCAATTTCCAAACACGAATTGTTTCTGATGGTCAGAAGCATATTTTTAAGACCAGATGTCACGCGTTATGCTTTAAAGATTAACGGTTTCCATGAAAGCATGATAAATGCCATTTCTGGAAAGTCTGAAAAAAGCTCTTTCATAAGCAGAATATTCAAAAAACTGTTTTAGAATTCCTATTGATTATATCAAAATAACTATTATTTTGAAAAGTAGAGGTCGTAAACAACTTAGGAACTTAAAATGAAAACATTTATACTCAGGGTAACGCCTTATGTAATTGCCTTGTTTGCAGGAATTGTAATATATTTATGCGCGCAATATATTGTTAAAGACGACGGACTGAACAACTTAATTATAAATGTCGCATCAGGATTGGTCAGCGTGCCGCTTGTTTTTATATGCTATGAAGTTGTTGACGAAATATGCAACAGAAACCTCAAAAATACTCTGCTTTCCCAGCTCGTTTTTGAACTAAACTATTTTATTATCGACATAATAAACGACGTAAAAAACAGTATGAGCATTACCGAAGAATTAAACGAGGATAATCTGGAACAGTTCCTTGATATGGAAAAAAAAGATATAAGAAAAAACATGAAAATCAAACCTGAACTCGCCGAAACACTCAAAGGATATAAAAACCAGATAACCAATCTTTTATATAAAGACTCAAACATGAGCGTTCTTCCAAATGAACAGATTAGGGATTTGCTTAGAATTGCGAAAAAACTCGGCATTATATCAAAAGAACTTGAAGTGTATCCAAAAACCAAAAACCGCGCCGCCATTGACAACGCCGCTTATGACTTAATGCAGACATTGGGCGACTGGGTTGACTATGTGGACAGCGGCAAAATTTTGGCGCACCATGGTTTTACTTTAACCAAAACGTCTTGATTTTGTTTTGCTGTTGATTAAAACCGTGATTTGTGATAAATTCTTTCTATGAAAAAATCATTACTGCAAAAATCTATAGATTTTATGGAACATTCTGCTTTGGACTTTGAAGCAGGGTTAGACAGGTCTTTTTTAATAGTTTCCCATGTTGTTCAAAATGTCGTCCCGCTTATAGACGTATTAAAAAAACACGGCGAGATTATCGGGGTTATCCCTAAAGGCACAAAACAAGACGTGAAATCATTAAAAGCCCTCGAAAACCGAAATATAAACCTTTTAGATATAAAAAAACAAGACATAAAAGACAATGACTTTATAAAAAACAAATTATCGCCGGTTCTTAAAGATAAAAAAGCCATAATTATCGACATGGGCGGATATTTTGCCCCAATACTGCGTGGACTTAACAACAGCGAACTGAATATAATCGGCATTGTTGAAGACACCGAAAACGGCTTGCAAAAATATGAAAAAGCGGTGGAAGAATTTCCAGAAAACACAATTCCCCTAACCTCCATCGCCCGCAGCAAAATAAAAGATTTTGAAGATTATTTAATCGGCAGGTCAATCGCAGAAAGTACTTTAAAATATCTCAAAAACGAAGGCAAGGACTATAAAGGAATGACCTTCGGCGTATTGGGGCTTGGCAAGGTCGGCAGAGGAGCAATAAACTTTTTGCAAAACAATGAAGATTTAGAGGTTTTAACATTTGATTACAACCGCAATTCTAATAAGATAGCCATATTTAGAGGATTAGACGCTCAGATAACCAAAGAATCCGTCTTAAGAAAATCCGATGTTTTGATATGCGCGACCGGCAACGGCTCTATAGACATCCAAAGCCTGGCTTTCATCAAACACGGGGCATATCTTTCTTCCTGCACCTCGGCGGAAGACGAATTTAATTTTGGGAAACTGCCGCCTCAGGATTTCTTTGCCAAAAGACCAGACATTACTTTTATTAACGAGGGAAATTCCGCAAATTTTATGTTTCCAGACGAGCAAAGCGAAACTATTTCGCCGTATATATATCTGACAATGGCGGGACTGATAAAAAGCGCGGCGAGTTTGGAAAGACTGCAAGACGACTATGAGGGAATAAACACTCTTTATGATAAAGATGTAATCTCTATGCTGAAAGATTTTCAAAAAAGCGTTATCGGAAACACCAAAAAAGAAAACACCATGTTCTTGAAACAAATGAGCGATAAAGGGTTGAGCAACGTTTAGATTATGCTCCGAAAAACTTTCTTATATTGTTTAACTCTCTCAAAGCGTCGCTTCTTCCAAGCTCGTACATCTCTTTTACTTTGCCAAGATCCTGTTCCATTCTTTTAACTTTGACATATTTGCTTGGTCTAATGACAAAAGCCAGCCCTTTTTTATTCATATCATCAATATAATCAAGCTCGTCATTATAATTTTTGTATCTTGTTTTTATTGCTTCAACAAATTTGGGATATTTGCGATATTTAATTTTTGCCAAAAAATTCATTATTTTGTTTGGCTCTTTGCGATAACCAGCCATGCGGGTCTGGACGACGATGCACCTGTCGTAACCCATATCGATGAAAGCTTTTAGAGGAATACCGTCGGATATTCCGCCGTCAAGGAGTTTTTTTCCTCCGACATCGACTATTCTTGAGACAAACGGCATTGAAGCCGAGGCTCTTAAATAATCAATCTGCTTAAACAAATCCGTACAGTGTATATGTTCTGCCCTGCCTGTTTCCAGGTTTGAACAGGTGACATAAAACTTGGTTTTAGATTCCATAAAGGTTTCATTGTCAAACGGGTCAAGTTTTTCGGGAAGCTCATGATAGCTGAATTTTTCATCGACCATATCGCCGGTTTCAAACCACGAACGCCAGCTCATAAAGCGGTAGTCGTTGCCATATTTCATATTATAGCGAATGCTTCTTCCCGCCTGCTTTGAAACATAAGAAGCCCCATGTATTGCTCCCGCGGAAACACCGATTACGCCATCCGGCATAATTTCGTTTTCGAGAAGAACATCAAGAACTCCCGCCGTATATATTCCGCGCTTCGCGCCGCCTTCTAAAACCAAACCTGTCTTCATATCGCCACCTATTTTATTAATGATTTATAATATACGCATGAAAAACAAAAATCCACCTTTTAATTGTTTAATAAATCAAGTATGGGGCAAGAGGATTTTTGATTTAGTATTTTATGTATCAGTAAACCTTTTAACAGCAGGTAGTATAGATTTTACAAATCAATGTTTCAGATTTGAAGAAACAAAAACTGGCAAACAGATTAGACCTTTTGGCAAAGGCGCTCTTAAATTACTCAATGAATTAAAGACTGAACGCAAAGATAATAAATGGGTATTTCCTGCAGAAAGAGGCAATGGTCACTTTAATTGCCGATGCACAGCAGAACCTTATGAACCTCCAGCAAAGGTAGAAGTAAGCAATTATGATAAAGCTGTTTATGGGCTAGCAGCTGCATCTCAGGGATATTCTTTAGGCTTCTCTGATGAGATTGAGGGATTGCTTAATGGCGCTGGTCATGTTATAGCAAAAGGCAGTGATAAAATTTATACCAAGATTCAACCTCATTTAGCAGAAAAATATCCTGATTTACCTAAGAATATTTATAATCCAGAAAGAGGATTTGTTGACGCTTTTAAAGAAGGATATAAATCCCAAAGAGATGAAAGGAGAGCTCATCTGAAAGAAGGAAAAGAAAAAGCTCCTATAATTTCAACAGCTGCAGAAACATTAGGCGCAGTATTTAGCCCTGTTAAACTTAGTAAAACTGCTAAAACAGCTCCACTAGAGATAAAGAGCAGAAAAAACTTAATTGAAGCTACTGTAACAGGAGGTATATATGGCGTTGGTGTCAGTGAAGAAGATAGTGACTATGCTATAAATATAGGAATGGGTGTTGCAGGAGGAATTATTGGTAAAAATATTGGAAATAGATTATATGGGAGGGGAGCCGAAAGGGCAACAAGTAGAGTTTTTATTAATAGTGCTGTCGATTTAAGCACAAACAATCTTATTGAAGCTACATTTAAGAAAAGAGAAAAATAAGTCTGTTAATTATTGTTAGTACCATTTATAGTGATAAATATTTTCGGAGGTAAGAATGTTAAAAAACTTTGTATATGTTTTATATATCATATTTGATTTAATATTTTATATATCTGTATGTTATTCTGCATTAATTATGATAAATCTTCAATTCAGACTACCGATGAATTGGTTTTTTATTCTTTATGATATTGCTCTTGCTTCATATATGTTTATTATTCCTCAAATACTTGGAAAAAAATGGTATATGTCAGCACAAGATGTTGGAGAAAACTATAGATATTTTGGGGGCTTTATTCTTATTGCCCTAAGCCTTTATTACATATTTTATTTTTAGATGTGAATAATGATGAGAGCAAAACATTTAGTTTTATATATAATTATATATTCATTCATTGCAGCAGCTATAGGATTTTTAGTTATAAATGCTGAAAGCCTTGGTTTGCTTGGTACAAACACAATGGAAAGTTCTTGTCATTATTCAAGCCCTACATATCTAAATACTATCTGGCAAAATGAAGCTTGTGGACTAACTTTAGAATCCTTAATCATTTTATGGATATGCATAATGATTTTGTCTTTTATAGGAGCTATAGCAACATATAAGCTAAAAAAAGAGACAACGAATAATGTTGCAAAATGGGGTTAAAAGAAATAATTATATGGTAAAAAAAGTTATTAAGCTTATGAAATACTGGAATACTTTAAATCAAAAAGTTTTCCAATCTTTTGAATTAGAAAAAATGGTACTAAAAGCATACCAAAATTCAAACATGTTTTGGGGAATATCTCAAAATGCAAACATTAAAAATTCTCTCTTCCAATTTATTGAAGAATATCTAGAAATAAGCTATTATGCAGCTCAGTGGAAGCAAGACAAGGTTGCAAAGCTAAAAGAGACAATAAGGATGGTTAGAACATTAGAGCAAATGAGTCGGTTTAGCTATGCTGTTGCAGAGTTAAGTAAAGTTTTTCCATCAATTACATAAAATACTTTGAAGAATTTTCTTCATTTGGTACCCATGGGGTACCCAGATAGCAAAAAGGACTTGGAGTAAAATCTCGCAAGTCCTTCATTTCATTGGTGGGTATGACAAGTTTACTCCGCGCTGCGCTTGAGTTGCACTGGCGCTCGCGCTCTTACAGAGCGCCGGCATACTCCCGTCTGCCTCTCGCTGGTAGTCGAACTTGTTTCCTCACAGGTCCTAAACCAGCAACACCTTCCAATAACCAAAACCTCCTCATAAAGAGGAGGTTTTGGTTATTGGTGGGTATGACAAGTTTCGAACTTGTGACCCCTACGATGTCAACGTAGTGCTCTACCCCTGAGCTACACACCCAAAATTTAGTTCCGTTCAAAGAGCACAGTGCCTTGAGTACCTAAGTTCGCTGCGGTCGCTATTGCTCCCTTACTCCCTAAGGTAGTCAAGATGTTACAGACAAAAATGACATTTAGAGGTCATTTTTGCTTAGCCATACCCCTGAGCTACACACCCAAAAAAACATGTAAACACCAGAGAGCATAGCTCCCTGTGCTACAAATTCAATATCATGTTATAAAATATTAAATACTGAATTGCAACACTAAATTTACATTATTAAAAAGTTAATACTTATATGGTAGGATATTTTTCCATAGTTGGAGGTAAAGCTTTGAGTAAAAAGAACCTAGACTTTAAAGTTGATTACAAAAAACTAAATATATTAGACGAGTTTAATACTCTGGATATAAAATATCCTATTGTATTATCCTCTCCCCATGCCGGAACTGTTTTTCCGCAGGAATTTTTAGACAATACCAGCCTTTCTATTGATGAGCTTAGAGATTCCGAAGACGTTTACGCCACGGAATTAATTATGCCGGCTTCCAACGCGGGCATTCCTTTGGTCTCATTAAACATTCACAGAACCTTCGTCGACGTTAATCGGGATAAAATCGAAGTAGATGAGTCTATGTATTTTAACAAATCCCAAAACGATACGCAGATAAACCCGAGACGCTGCCGATACGGGCTTGGGGTTATACACCGAATTGTTTCCCAAAATAAGGAAATATACGACGGTCTTCTTTCTTATAACGAAGTGGAAGAACGCTTCAAAAACGTATATGACGAATATCACAAAAAACTCAAACAGCTTATCGACAAAGTTAAAAGAAAGTTTGGCTTCTGCCTCTTAATCGACTGTCACTCAATGCCTTCAAAGATATGCAGCGTTATGAACGAAACCAAAACGGTAGACTTTTGCATAGGCAACCTCTTTGGAGAAAGCTGCTCAGAAAAAGTCTCTTCTTTTCTTAAGGAAGAGCTAGAGATTAAAGACTACAGAGTAGAACTAAACCGCCCTTATACCGGCGCTTTTATCACTTTTAACTATTGCCAGCCAAGGCAAAACCTTTATACCCTGCATTTGGAGATAAATAAAAGCCTTTATATGGATGAAACTGTGTATAAAAAAAGCGATAAATTTCAGGATGTTAGTACCGATATTAGCGCTTCCATCATAGGGTTGGGTGATTTTTTGCTGGATTTTAAACAAATTATATGTTAGTTTCCGTTTTGAATTTTTATTTAATTTAATTTTTATACTTAGTTACTGTCAGAATTTATACAGTTTTTAAGGAGTTTTATTTAACCAGCCTCAAATCTATTTATAGAACAACCGACCTTTAAGCAATTTGAAATAAGCACTTGGTGTTTTGGGATTTTTGTGGTCAATTTGAGGTAATAGAGGGATACGCCCCGCGTATCAAAAAAATTGATGTTTTTTTTATTGATGCTGATGTTTAGTCAGCCAGTAAACGCTGAAACTGTTGATGTTGCTATTGATGATAAATATATTTGTTTGGATGCGACAACAAAGTTTGAGAAAGAATATGAAATTAAAGAACATTTGCTTTCAACAATTTCAAATATTGAATCAGGAAAATGGGATGCGAAATTAAACCGCCGCACTACTTGGCCATGGACAATTAATGTCCGCGGAAAAGGCATGCACTTTGATTCTAAAGAACAGGCTATTGCCAAAGTTAAAGAGCTTCAGGCAAAAGGAATAAAAAGCATTGACATCGGCTGCATGCAGATTAACATGGTTTATCATAAAAATGCTTTTGAAAGTCTGGAAGACGCTTTTGACCCATATAAAAACGTTGAATATGGCGCAAAATTTTTGAAAAACCTGCATTCAAAAACAAAAGATGACTGGATGAAAGCCGCAACTAATTATCATTCAAAAAGACCCGCAAAAGCAAAAGCGTATGAAAGAAAAATAAACGCTACTTACGAAGAGGTTAAACTAAGCCTGAATACCAAGCTTTTCGAAGGCGACAACATTCAGCCGGGCAAAAATAAATTGGCGAAAAAATCTCTAAAAGAAAAAATTGCAAACAAGTTTTCTTTCAGGTTTTGATTAAAGACATAAGGCAAAAAAGCTATGAATAATCTTACGCACTCAAAAGAGTATATTATTAGAACTTACGAAGTTGATAAAAATGGCGATTTAAGAATAATTACCTTATTCAATATCTTTCAGGATATGGCGGACGAACATGCTGAAAAGCTTGGCGTCGGGCTTACGTTTTGCCTAAAAACTGGTTTTGCCTGGGTCGGTTCAAGGTATCATATAAAAATCAACCGCCTGCCTAAAATACATGAGAAAATAAAAATTAAAACCTGGCCATCCGAGCAACAGAAATTCGGCGCGGTGCGCGATTTTGCGGTAGTAGACAAAGATGAGAACGAGATTATATCAGCTTCAAGCTTGTGGGTCTTAATAAACATTGAAAGAAGACGCCCTGTACCGTTAAGCGAAAACCTGCCTTATTTTTCCATTCATAAAGTCAGATCTTTGCAAACAGAATTTCCTAAAATTCCTGAAATTATCAATGCTGAAAAATCTGTAGATTTTAGGGTCAGATATGACGACATTGATATAAATAATCATGTCAATAACGCCGTATACCCTTTATGGGCATCCGAAGGAGTTGATATTGGTTTTCATGCAGACCATTCTATCGCGGAGCTTGAAATAGAATTTAAAAAAGAAGGGCTGCTTGGAGAAACAATCTCCGTTGAAACAACCATGAACGCCGAAACTTCTTTACACTCGGTAAAATGCAAGGAAGATGGCAGAGAGCTTTCAAGGGCAAGGATTATCTGGAAACAATTTTAGAAATAACAAATAAAAAAGAAGTCCCTCATATTGAAGGACTTCTTTTTTTGTTTTTACAATAGACCACTAGCTCTTATTTACCCATGTCTTTGTCCACAGATGATCCCTATCCCGCTCCATTTTTTCGTCCTGCCGCTCTTTTTGAGCAAGCTGCCAGGATTTATCCCGTAAAGACCGATAAAGATACTGGCGTTCTTTTAGAGGAAGATAAAGATATATCCAAGAAACGTCTATGCCCAGCTCCCTTGTCCAAAGATAGTACGCGAGGTAGTCCATTTGCCCGTTAGACATGAAATCGCGCTTGAGGCTTGCGAAATCGCTTTCGGTCAAGGCAGCCCATTCTTCTTTTATCGACGCATGCTTAATAAGCGCGGCGTCTTCAAAGAACAACTTGTCGTACATAATCCTCTCATCGATTGCTTTTTTCAAACGTCTAATCCCTTTTTCAGACAATCTGTTGCTGGAAAAAGCGGAGAAAGCCGGTTTGTCCAAGCGTTCAATAAGCTTGTCACGTTTGTCTCTGCCGATGCGAAGCAAATCTTCAAAGATTTTTTGAGGGTTTGTGCGAAAATAAACGTAGTCTCTCACATTTTTCACACTCGGAGTTAAAAGCTTTTTCCAAAGAATGTGGTAAATATGCGCGACATACAGAATTAAAAGCACAAAAAGCACTGCTGCTGGCAATACAATTTGCAGTAAAGTGTTGTCATCCATAAGCTTTAAGTATTAGAGATTAAGTTTCTAAAACAGTTTGTTGGGAACACTTATGCGCAAAGCTCATAATTTACCCAATAATTCTTTATTGGAGTGATATTATCAGCAATCAGGCAAGAAAGCAATTAAAAACCTTAAAACAATTTCAGCAAATCTTCATAGCCATGATTAAGTATATGTTCTATCAAAACCTTTGAACCTAATGTTATGAGAATGACGCCGGCGAATATCTCAATATATTTTGTCGGGATTTTTCGAAAAATATGGGTTAGCCTAAAGCCTATGAGGGAGTTTATAAATGTTACAATACCAATCATCATTGCGGCGAATATAATCGACACCGGCATAAAATATAAAGTAACGCCGGAAACAAAAGCGTCTATACTTGTTGCAAACGCCGCTATCAGCAAAACTTTAAATGTGATATTTTTTCTTGGCAGCTCGCATGTCGAAGCTTTTTCTTCCATTGCATCTTTTATAAACTTTAGACCTAAGATTAAAAATACAAAAAAGACTATCCAGTGGTCAAATGCCTGAACATATCCGCTTATCGTTTTAGTTCCCAACCACCCCAAAAGAGGCATTGCAAACTGAGCAAAACCATTTGCCGCAGCCATTTTATAGCCATTTTTCTTTTTATTTTTATTTACTACCAAACCACAGGAAAACGATACGATAAACGCATCTATAGACAGCGCGACAGCCAGTAAAAAAACTTCAAACCAAATCATAAAAACCTCATTGAAACATTTTTCGCATAATAGATTATTTACCGTCTTTGTCAATCAAGGATTTTTACTCGGAAGCTTCGCTGTTTTCTTCCGCAACAGTGGCTTCTTCTCTGCCGCTTACAGTTGACGGCTCTTCTAAAACCGCAGAAGCCGAATTATCTTCAACAGACGCTGGCGCTTTGTTTTCTTCAGCCGCTAAAACCTCCGGGATTTCAATAATACATACGGAACTGTCGTTGTTTAGCTTATCTATTATGCTGGGATTATCAGCGCTTATTGTAATTTTTCCTGTCTTTGCTTTTTCTTTAGCTCTTTCCATATAAGCATCCGATAAAGACTGCAAGCTGTCCATGCCATAGCTACAAACCAGCTTCAAATCGCCGGGGAATGTTTCGATGTAAATACATTTGTCATTTTCAACGCCTTTAATAATTCTTTGCGTTATTGTGCCTGTCAATGGGTTTACATTGTCTATAACAACAGGGCTGCATGTTATTATATTGTTCGACATTTCGCTCAAAACATCTTCGCTGAAATAATCTGGCCCATCTGGAAAATCTGTCGAACAAATTGTTTCATCTGATAAAGCTTTAAGAATCGCATTATCGTTTAAATCAATATTTTCATTGCCAAGCATTTTAGCATACGCGCTTACTATTTCTGACAATTTTTCTTGGTTAAATCCACATTTTAACGGAGTGCCAAGCATAGAAATAGTTTTTATAATACACTTATCGTTTTCCCAGCCGACAATAACCGTAGCCGGCTCGCTGTCATCGAACGGGCGTCTTTCTTTTGATTCGTATTCATCGCAGGTCTTTAACTTTTCAAGAAAATAACTCTCTTCTTCATACACCTCCGTATCGCCGGTTTGCGCATTTGAATATGTTGAGAACAGCAGCAAAAAACTGCTAAGTGATAAAATAATTTTCTTCATGGCACTCTCCCAATAAAATGTTTTCATTAAGATTATGTAATATAAAGTAAAAAGAATCAAACACAAAAAAAGCCAAGAGTTTTTTTTAGATTTTTTGTAAGTTATGTAAAAAAAACACTGTTGATAAGATCAACAGTGTTTTCGCCTGGAATAGGAACTTTTATTACAGTGGTTAAATGATCTGGCAACGAC